>CBDAVP010000014.1:0-320196 GCA_965201075.1 Isosphaeraceae bacterium
AGCCGTGTTTGGAGCGGCGGACCTTGGGGATGACGAGGGCCGGGAACCTCATCAGGGTGCGGGCGAGGGATTCGGCCTCGCCTTGGCGGTCCTCATCCCAGGAGAGGGTGGCGCGCCGGGCCTGGTCGTGTCTCAGGAGGATTTCTCGCTGGTGGAGACGCTCCATGCGGAGGGTTTCCCGGCAGACCTCCTGGAGGAGTTCGCGCTCGTGGTCGTCGCGGGGCTCGTGGGCCTCGATCCAGCGGTCCATGCGGCCGAGGACGGCGGCGGCCTCGCGGTCGGGCGGGATTGGGGCGAGGCGGTCCAGGGGTAGCGTACTGGTGGCGCTGGGTGAGTGGGTCACGTTGGAGTTCGCCGGGGGGTGGGACTCGGGCGAATGGCCAGGCTCTTTGTTTATTATTGCAACTTTCGCGAACTTTTGGCTCAAAATCTGGGATTTTTTCTCGATTTCCTGATGCTGACCCGTTTCCTGGCTTTGATGAACTTCGATTGGGTTGTCGTCCGATGCGGTTTGGTCGGAGCAAGCGAGAGTGGGTTTCTCAAGAAATTTGACTGATTCGGTTTGGTTTTTTAGGTAACTTGGGTGAAGTATAAGGGTGTCTCCCGGATCGCCCGATTTGCGTCACCTCATTCCCTAACTCGTTGACCTCGGAGTTTTTGGGGCGGTAGTGCTTGAGGATTTGTTGAGTTGGCGTTGGTTCGCGGAGGAGGATGGGGGGTTGGAAGGAATTCGGGGTTGGAGCGAGCGAGTGGCTTGGCTGAGACGTTAATATCAGCCTATCCTACCTGAATGCTCTACTTCGCGCGACTTTTAGTGGCGTGTCATCTGGTTCATCTTTTCGAGGGGCTGACCTTCGCTGAGTGGATGGATGTTCTTCGACGGGAGCGGTTTCGGGTTGATCCTCGGTACTGGGCTCGGGCGGGTTGGATTACGGGGATGAGTTTGGGGAATTCTTGGGCGGCTGGGGCGGTGGAGCGGCGGTATGGGGCGGCGCTGGCGGCGATTCGGGTGGAGGCGCCGGTTTTTGTTTTGGGGCATTATCGGAGTGGGACGACGCATTTGCATGAGATGCTGTCTCACGATCGGCGGTTCGCCTCGCCGAGCCGGTTTCAGGCGTTCAATCCGCGGACGTTTTTGGTGACGGAGCGGCTTTGGTGGTGGAAGGGGTTGCTGGAGCCGTGGATGTTGCCGAGGCGGGTGCAGGAGGATGAGGTTGCTTATCTGGTGGCTTCGCGGTTGTCGCCTTATCTGGATTGGTGCTTTCCGAGGAGTCGGCAGGGGTATGCGAGAACCTTGACGTTTCGGGAGGCTCCGGCGGAAGAAGTGGTGTCGTGGTCGGCGGCGGTGGAGGGGTTTCTCAGGGCCTTGACGCTGCGAGAGGGGCGGCGGTTGATCTTGAAGTCGCCGCCGCATACGGCTCGGATGGGGCTTTTGCTGAAGATGTTCCCTGATGCGCGGTTCATCCATATTCGCCGCGACCCTTATGCGGTGTTCTCCTCGACGTTGACGATGCTGAAGGCGGCGCGGCCGGTGTTTCGGCTCCAGGTGGGGCCTCGCGAAGTGGACGTGGAGGAGGTGTTGCGGGTGTATGCTGAGATGTACGATGCTTATTTCGAGGATCGGGAGCACGTGCCGGAGGGGCAGTTGGTGGAGGTGGCCTATGAGGATCTGGTGAGAGATCCCGTTGGACAGGTTCGGGGGATTTATGAGGGGCTGAACCTGGCGGACTTTGAGCCGTTCCGTCCGGAGTTGGAGGGGTATTTGGCTTCGATTCGGGGGTATCGGAAGAACCGGCATCGGCCGTTGGATGAGGCGACTCGGGGGCGGGTGGCCCGGGCGTGGGGTCGGAACTTCGCGGTTTGGGGGTATTCGACCGAGGCGGGGGCGCGGGTGGCGTTGCGGGCTTGATGGGTGGGGCGATGCCGCGGGATGCGACGCGGTTGGACGCGTATTGGCGTTGAGGAGGGGTGGGGTCGCGGGGTCGGGTTGCGACGAAGGGGACGAACGGTGTGGGCCGGGAGATTGGTCGTCGCGGGTTTCCACCCCGCGTGGCCTGCTCGGGCTGAACACGCCCGCGTCGGGGTTTCGGGGGTCACCGGGCCGACGTCGGGGTGATTGCGGGAAACCCTGCCCTCACGGGTCGATCCGCCGGAAGACGTATCTTTGGCGGTTATGGCGACTCAAATACATGTGAGTCTGGACGTCGTCGCCTTGCGTTGCCCTGGCCCGTCGTGAGATCATCGCCGCGTCTCGCGGAGCGGATCGGCCTGCCGTTTCCCTCGATGGAGGTTCAGCAATGCAGCGACGGATGTGCGGACTCGCGGCGATGGTTTTCCTGGTCGGGGCCGCGGGATCCGCGTCGGCCAGCCCCGTTGTCGTGGACTTTACGTACGAGTTCGCCGATGGCCAGTCGCTCTCGGGCTCCGTCGATGGCGACCTCCAGGCGGACGGCGATTTCGTGAAGGATTTGACGAACCTCCATGCTGTCTACTCGGGAATGTCCGGGACGGAGTTTACCTTCCTTCGGCAGGACCTTAGCATCCTTTCGCTGAGAGGGACCCTGGGTTACGCGTTCTACGGGTTCGCCTCGGACCCGCTTACCCCGGAGGCGGACCCCAGGGCGAATTTCGGATTCGCTCTCGCGTATAACACGTACCCCAATTCCGTGACGGTCGGGACTTTCGAGACGGATGTTACGGGATTCAGCTACCCTCCGGTCGCGACCGCGCTGGAAGCGACCGTTTTCGATCCGGAGTCCTATTCCGCATCCGTGAGAGGTGTTCCCGAACCCTCGTCGCTGGCGATCTTCGGCATCGGCTTGGTGATCGCACTCGGTCGACGGTGGCGGGTCCGTTGTTGACGGTCCTCGGCCCGAGACTCGCCGAGAGAGGGTCGGGCGGGGTCCTCGGCGGTGACTAGGCCGGGTGAAGGATTGACATGACGGCGGGGGGTGAGTGCCTGGGTAGGACCTTCGCCGTCTGGGGATGATCCGACCGGGATGGGAGTGCTGGCGACTCGGGTTTGATCAACGTGGGATGTCGCGGGATGCGGTAAGGCCTGGCGCAGCGTTGCGCTGGTGGGGGGCTCGAGTGGGGGTGGGGTTTGCCGTGGTGGCTTTGGGGGATTTGGTTCCGACGAGGAAGAAGAACGGGGTGAGTTGAAAGAGGGCGTCGTTGAGGGGTCGGAGGACCAGGCCGTTGAGCCAGTTCAGGGGGGGGCGGCGGAAGCCGTGGCGGACCTGGGTGGGGAGGCCGTGGGCTTGCATCAGGTTGGCGACGGCGGTGGGGTCGAGCTGGCGTTCGCAGTATTCGCCGGTCTCGGGATTGCGGCACCAGGAGAGTGAGGGTGGGGTGGGTAGCGTGGTGGTGGGGGTGAAGTGGGTGGCGAGGTGCTCGATGGTGGGGCGAGTCAGGCCGGCGGTGGCGTTGGCGAGTCGGTGGATGGTGGGGGCGTCGAGTTGGGGGTTGGCCTGGGCGATCATGGCTGAGCGCATGGTGGCGTAGGGCTGGATGTCGCGGTTTTCCTCGGGGCGGTCGGTTTGAAGCTGGGCGATGTAGGTCCAGTCGGCGTCTCGTCGGGCCCACATGGCGCGGATCTCGGCGAGTTGGCGGTGGTTGCGGGCGTTGTTGTCGTTGGTGACGACGATGCGTCCTCCGGGTTTGAGGAGGCGGGCGCAGGTGGCGAACATGCGGTCGAGGTCGTGGACGTGTTCGATGGTCTGGTTGCAGATGATGGCGTCGAAGGTGGCGTCGGGGAGGTTGAGGTCGCAGATGTCGCCGGTGAGGGGCTCGATGGCGATGGGGGCACCGGCGGATTGGATGGCGGCGACTCGGTCGGCGAGGGTGGCGGTCATCAGGGGACGGATGTCGTTGGCGACGAGGTGAGCGCCGGAGAGGGCGGCGAGGGCCACCGCCTGCCAGCCGAAGCCGCAGCCGACGTCGAGGACGCGGTCGTTGGGAGTCATGCGGGCGAGGCGGGCGATCTCGGCCATCGCCCAGAAGAAGCGGTCGGGGCTGCCGCCGTCGTAGTGGCGGGCGTAGCTGAGGAAGTCGGCGTTGGCCCCCTCGTTGATGTAGCGGTGGACCCAATGGCGGGCGCTGGCGTCGTTGTTGGGGGTGGCCGGGGCTGGTGTCGGTTGGGTCGCGGAGGCGGTGTTCATCGGCCAAGGCCCCTGAAGGCGTGCGGCGGCCCTCCGCGACGTTGCGCGGGACGGGGCTTCCGATGGTCTATAGGTGCCGGTCGGAGGGTTGTCCAATGGGGACTTCGGCGGTTGAGGGATGCGTTGGTTTGCCTGATCCGAGGTTGCGAGGCCGCCCCTCCGGGGCTGGGAATGCCGGGGGGGCGTCACAACGCGGAGCCTCGCGAAGCAGGGGCGAATGGGCTGGGGAGCGGCCGGGAGGGGGCGCGACGCGGAGCCTTGCGATGAGGGGGCGTTTTGCGTTGCGAGGGAGACGGGGGGTGTGGGTGGGATCGTTATCGCGAGGGGGGGGACGGGGGTGAATTCCCCGGGGCGTGGGGATTCTGGCGCGGATGGGCGTGGGGCGGGGCGGGGCGGGTGGAAGGGAAGGCCGGTGCCGGGGGAGAGAGGTCCGGGGCACCGGCGGCCTTCGCTGGGAAACGGTTGGCTGAGCCGGGCTGGAGTCAGTCGGCGTGGCGGACGGCGGCGGCGGGGACTCGGGACGTGGCGGCGCTGTGGGCCACCAGCATCACTCCGTCAGGACCGACTTCGGAGGCCGCGACGGCCGGGACGTCTCGGCCGCCGAGGTGGATGATCACCCGGTCGCCTCGGCGGAACTCGGTGCCGTTGGGGCCTTCGTCGCGGTTGTTGTCCCAAGTGTCGGATCGGTTCATGGTCGTCTCTCCCTGGAAACTGGCGGAACAGAAAACAGGCAGCCTGCGTCACGGACTGCTTCGGTGGCGAGGCCCCAGCCGGCTCGGGGACGGCCGGGGCTACTCCTATTCTACGATCGGTTGTGGGCCGACGTTCGTCTGAATTTCGTGGAAATGCCCCGGGGAAACCGGGTCTCTCCAGGGATACCCGATCAGGGGCTGGCGCTTAACCCCAATTTCGGGGGATTTTTTTCTGGAAGAGACGTTGATGGGTGGGGGTGGTCAGTTGCGAGGTCGGGAGGGGATTTGCGAAAATCGGGCGATTCCTCGGGTTCGACGGCGAGTAGACAGGCCGAGGGCGGTGGTTCCGAGGGTGGCCAGGGCAAGGGCGGAGGGTTCGGGGACGGCCGTTGGGGTGAGGAGGAAGGCGTGGTCGTGTCCGTCGGGGTTGAAGCCGAAGCCGACGATTTGGCCCTTGTTGTTGATGGCGGAGGCCGACAGGAGAGTCCAGCCGGAGTTGGGGTCGAGCAGGGTGTTCAGGTCGGTCAGGGTGCCCGCCTGGTCGATGGTGGCGTGGATGTAGCCGAAGGCGGCGCCGTAGGAGTAGCCGACGACCGTGCTGGCGTCGTTGATGCCGTTGGCGGCGCTGGAAGTCCCGCCGGGGAGGGTTCCCAGGTCCTTCATGAGGGTGCCGGAAGTGATGAAGGCGTGGATGGTTCCGGCGTCGCCGGGGGTGATCGTGGAGTAGCCGGCGGCGACTCCCTTGTTGTTCAGGGCGAGGCCGTAGCTGTTGTCGCCGCCGAGGGTGCCGAGGTCGGTGTAGTTTCCCTGGGCGTCGATGAACATGGCGTGGGTGGGGTTGCCTGTGTGGTTGGCGTTGAGGGTGGCGTCGCCGAGGATGAGGCCGGCGTTGTTGATGGCGACGCCGAAACTGTCTCCCCCGGCGACGGCGGCTCCGAGGTCGGTCAGGGTGCCGTTGGTGGAGAGGAAGGCGTGGGTGGCGTTCTGGCCGGCGGTGGTGGAGTCGCCGACGACCTGGCCCTTGGCGTTGATGCCGTAGGCATGACTGGCGTCGGAGGCGGTGGCTCCGAGGGTGCCGAGGTCGGTGATGGTTCCGCTCTGGAAGGTGACGGCGTGCTCGGTGGCGAGCGAGTTGGCGTCGGTGGTGGAGAGGCCGGCGATCTGGCCGCTGGCGTTGATGGCCTGGCCGTAACTGTAGGTTCCGCCGAGGGTTCCGAGGTCGGTCAGGGTGCCTTTGCTGTAGACGAAGGCGTGCCGTTGAGAAAAGTCGCCGGGGGTGAGTAGCGAGGAGCCCGTGATGACTCCGGCGTCGTTGATGGCGGTGGCGGTGCTGGAGTCGCCGCCGAGGTCGCCGAGGTCGGTGATGATGTAGGCGGGCCCGGCCGAGGCGGTGGGGGTGAGGCCGAGGAGGAGGGCGAGGAGCCAGGACGCGCGGGTGAGAACCTTGGGCGTCGTCATGGTTGGGACCTTCACGGGTTGCGATTGCGGGGGGGCCCCGGCATGGTGAGCGCGGCGGGGCCGGCAGGCAAGGGATTGGTCCGGCTTGTGGAAGGCTTGTGGGTTTGGGGCCTCGCGATGGGGCGATTTGGGCAGGCTGGGGGGTCTTGTTTTGGTCCGAGCGAACTCGTTCAGGTGGGGTCGGGGAGGCCGAAGAGGTGCCGGACGGCGTTGAGGAGGGGGTGAGGAGTGTCGGTGGGGGTAGCGGTGGCGGTGGCGGTGCGGAGGGCGGCTCGGGGGTGGTGGAGGAGCTGGTTTTGGAGGCGACGGTAGGAGTGGTCGATGGAGGCTCGCTGGGCGTCGTCGAGTTCGGGGTGACGCGTGAAGAGGGCCTGAAGTTCTCTTTGGCGGGTGGCGTCGGCGGTGTCGCCGAGCTGGCGGAGGAGAGTTCCAGCGTGTCGTTGGTGGCGAAGGGCGGCCATGCAGGCGGCGACTTCCTGGTCGAGCAAGCTGGTGGCGAGGTCGGCGCTCCGGCGACGGGATTGGCGGTTTTGCTCGGTGACGGCGTGGAGGTCGTCGAGGTTGTAGAGCTGGACTTGCTCGATGGCGTCGATGCGGGGGTCGAAGTCTCGTGGGACGGCGATGTCGAGGATCAGGGCGAGGCGGTTGCGGCGGGCTCGCTGGACCCGGGCGTACTGGTCGAAGGTGACGATGGGTTGGTCGGCGGCGGTGGTGCTGACGACGAGGTCGGCGAGGATGAGTGCCTGGTTGAGTCGGTCGAAGGGGACGGCCTCGCCTCCGTGGCGGTGGGCGGCGGCTTCGGCGCGGGCGGGGTCTCGGTTGGTGACGAGGATCTTGCCGGGGTGGAGGCTTTTGAGGTGCTGGAGGGTGAGTTCGCCCATCTTGCCGGCGCCGATGACCAGGACGGTCTTGTCGGCGAAGGTTCCGAAGACGTCTCGGGCGACGTCGACGGCGACGCTGGCGATGGAGAGTTTGCCCTGTCCCATTCCGGTGGCGTCTCGGACGAGCTTGCCGACGCGGAGGGCGTGCTCGAAGACGCGGTGGAGCAAAGGGCCGGCGGCGGAGCGGGAACGGGCGGATTGGAGGGCAGATTTGACCTGGCCGAGGATCTGGCCTTCGCCCAGGACGAGGCTTTCGAGGCTGGCGGCGACCCGGAAGAGGTGGGCGACGGCGGCCTCGTCGTGGTGGTCTCGCAGGTGGGGCAGGAGGGATTCGGCGGGCTGGTTGTGGAAGTGGGCGAGGAAGGCGGTGAGGGCGGCGGTGGCGGGGAGGTGGGACGGTTCGGCGGCGGCGGCGTAGAGTTCGACGCGGTTGCAGGTGGAGAGGATGACGAACTCGGCGTGGGGGTGGTCGGCCCTGAGGGCGTCGAGGGCGTGGTCGAGGCGGGGGCCCTCGAAGGCGAGGGCCTCGCGGATGACGGTGGGGGCGGTGCGGTGGTCGAGGCCCAGGGCGAGGAGGCTCACCGAGACACCCCCGGCCTGGGGATGGCCGTGGTGGCGGGGGCTCCGTGGTTGGTGGGGAGCCAGGGGCCGACTCCGACCATGGCGAAGGCGAGGAAGCCGAAGGCGATCATGGTGAGCAAGGCGACGCGACGGCCTCTCATGGCCGGGCGGAAGCGGGCGTGGAGCAGGGCGGCGAAGACCAGCCAGAGGGCGGCGGTGCTGAGGACCTTGGGGTCGGTCCAGGTGAGGGCGAGGCCGCCGGTGGGGTTTCGGGCGGCGGGGATGAGGGCCATGCCGATGAGCAGGCCGGTGGTCAGCAGGGGGAAGGCCAGGGTGATGGCGGCCCGGTTGAGGGTTTCGGACTGTTCGAGGCTGGGGAGGTGGAAGCCGAAGCGGGCGGGTTTCTTGTGCTTGAGGCGGCGGGCCTGGATCAGGTACATCAAGGCGGCGATGGTGGCGACGCAGGTGCTGACGGCTCCGGCGAGCAGGAAGAGGCCGTGGGTGGCTCCCCAGAAGCGGACGCCGTTGCCCCACTGGCCCCAACTGGCTTTTTGGCCGGAGAGCCCGGCGGCCAGGGCCAGGACCAGGACCAATGGTAGGAGGAAGAGGCTAATGGCCAGGGGGCGGGGGGAGCGGAGCATCAGGTAGAGGTCGATGGCGACGAGGATCCAGGCCAGGCCCAGGAGGGATTCATAGGCGGTGGACAGGGGGACGAATTCTTGACGGGACCAGGCGAGGTTGCCCAGGAATGCGGTGTGGACGGCCCAGCCCAGGGTGGTGAGGCCGAAGGTGGCGTACCAGCGGGCGCGGCTGCCGGTGAGGAACCGGGCCAGGTCGCTGACCAGGGCCAGGGCGTAGGTCCCGGCGAAACAGAGAACGGTGAGCTTTTCCAGCAACATTGCGGCGGGGCCTGGGCCGGGGCCTTGGGCGATTGCGGCGGTTGGGGCGGGACTATTGTAGCCGTTGGGGGAAATGGGCCCAAGGGGCGAGGTCGCGGCGTCGGTGCCGGGCCGTGTCAGGACTTCTCCAGGTGGGTCAGGTAGCCCAGATAGTCGAGCTTGGGCACTCCGGGGGGCTGCCATCCCTGGGGGAACGGGTCGGAGGTGAATCGCAGGATCCAGTCGTACTGGAAATCGACCCGGTGGAGCGGGACCTGGAGGACGACACGTTCTCGGAGCAGGAGAAACCTCGACCGCCTGGAGCCATTGGAGTCGTCGCGTCTGAAGGTCTCTCCCCAGGGCTCGCGTCGGGTGGTCCGGTACTCGAACTGGAGTTCATCGTCGGAGGAAGCGAATGCGAAATCTAGATACGTATGGATTTTCTGGTCCTGGCCATGGGTCATGGTCCCGGTCCCGTCCTTCGCGAAGGTGATCCCCTGGATGAGGTCGTAGTCTTCGCAGCGGGCCCTCCAGAAGGGGGTGCTGGTGAGGATGTCGATGATTGGGGTGTTGGACATCGACGGTGGGCCTCCCGGGGTGAGGCGATTTGACGTGAAGCGTTGGTTTCGGCGGGCCTGCCTACGCGGCGGAATCGTCGGAGGCGCCGATCGAGTGTTTTCCTGGCTGGGACGGGTCCGCCCCGGGTGGCGAGGGTCTGGTCCTCCAGACCCCAGCTTGGGCTCGGGACCGGGATCTCGCGGACGAGACCCCAGCCACCCGGCCGAATGTGTCCGCAGGGCGGGTTCGGATCAGTATACCTCGATTTCGACGTCGGAATTTCCGGGCACGAGCGACAAGAGAAATTCCCTGGCAAGTTGCAGGAGGGCCTGGTTGATTGGCTCGTCGAATCCGAACTGGATCAGGTGCCGCTTGACCACGCCTTTCACGGCCATGCCATCGGGGCCGGGGATCGCGAACGCATAGGCTGGTCCTTGAGTCCTGGCGTCGCGCCACAAGGCGTCGATGACCGTTTGCATGGCGGGCGAAGGGTTGGGGAAATTCGACTGCGCGGCCCTGGCCTGGGCCTCGAGTGGGTCGCCGGGTTCGACTCGCGTGCCCGGAAATTCCTGGACAACCCGCCGGAGGATGCCGGCGGGATCGAACGCCCGGTCGCTTGGGGGGTCGAGGAGGTTGATGCTGAGATAGGTCACCTTTGGGGTCCTCGGGGCGAGACCTGGAATTGGCGCGACTGCCTGGACGCCCCATCGGAGGATGTCGCGTTTCGCCGTCTCATTCTCGCCTCGAACCATCGGCCGGGTCCAAGAGGTAATCCTGCTCGTGGCCGACGAGGTGAAGGCCCGATCCGTCAACCTGGTCGAGGATGTCGTCCCAGGACTTGGCGACATGCCAGAGGACCTCGCTGGATGCGTCGAGGGCGAAGATGCCGCCCTCGTAGATCGCGATGAGGTGAGGTCCGGGTTCGAGCCAGCGGAAGTCGTGGAAGCCGTTGTCGTCGTCGGGCTTTCGATGGAGGTCCACGGGGTCGAGCCGCCTGGGGGAGATGATGACCACGGCGGTGAGGCCCACGAGGACCGTGAGCCCGCCCCACCGGACCACCTCGCACGCGGGCTGTAATTTGCCCGCGGCGGCATGGTGTCTCAGGCCCGCGAAGCCGGCGAGGTCCAGCTCCCGTTCGCCCCGGCGGACGCGCAGGGTCGCGGGGCGTTCGCCCACGTCGGGCGTCGCCAGCACTTCGAGGCCGGGGGCGATCGTGGTGGCCACACCGGGCGGGAGCCTGAGTTCCGCCCGGTCGATCATCGGGCGGTGCCCCCGAGGGAATTGATGGCGGCTTTGAGGGCGTTGTCTCCGGGAGGAGGATCGGTGTCAGTTCCCTGTTCGCGATTGAACACTGGAGCCGCGAGCGACCGAGGAAGGCGTGAACTGACACCGAATTTCACGGCGACCCCGTCTTGCTCGCGCTACATCCGAAATGCCACGCGACGTCGCCATTCGGGATGATGTCGCGGAAGATCTGAGGGGTGGTCGCAAGGTTCACCCTTCACGTTACGTACGGTCAGCCCGTCGGATGTGATGACGTGCTGGGCGAAGGCCGTAATCAGGATCTCGGCGTGCATGGCGTTGGGTCCGGCCTCGGGGAACGGGACGATCTGAGTGAACGGGTCGCCTTGGCCGTGCGGGATCCAGTCTTGGTCACTGGCGACGACCCACCACGGGCCGACGCGGATGGCATAGGCCGGCTGAGACGGTTTGACCAGGATGTCGGCGATCAGGCGGCCGACCAGGATTTCTCCGCTGACGACGCCCCCCGGCAGGAACATCGCGGGGTGTCCCTTGATGAAAGCGACGGGGGTTACGACCTTGAGGTCGTCTCGCGTATCCATCGGGACCTCGTTCGGAAGTCGGCCGGTCGCACCGTGATGTCGCCGCTGCCCAGCGGGCGATTGGAGAGGTCGAACTGCTGGGGTTGGACGAGGATCTCGTCGGCCCTGAAGTTGGGTGATTTCGGGCCCTCCCGGTCCCTCGCGGCGTCGGGCCTACTCGACCACGAAGCCGGGAGGCTTGGGATCGGGGCAGATTGCCGAGCAGAGGAAGGCGTCATCCAGGGTCTTGAACCATTGACCGTCCGCCCCCAGGTGGCCGGAATCCGCCGGCAGGACGCCCCAGGGGTCGGACGGCCCGAAACCCGATCGGCAATAGACGATCACCGTCCCGAGATTCGGGGACCTGGCCACGACCCAGCAGGCATGCCGGTCGCCGGGCGGGCCGTAGTCCCAGGACCTGTGCTCGAGACGCGGCTCGACCATGACGGATCGCAGCGCCCCCTTTCGGGCCTCGTCCGGAATCTGGACAAGTTCTCGACTTAGCATCTCTCCGACCAGATCATCCATTGTTTCATCTTCCAAACAAGGTGTTGAACAGCTTGGCTACATCTTGCGTGACTGGCCACGGCAGGGAGAGAGTATGGTGAAGCGGGTCATTGGCCGCCGGGTGGCTGGGGTCTGGTCCTCCAGACGCTGGCTTGGGCTCGGGGCCCGAGTCTCGCGGATGAGGCCACAGCCACCCGTCGATGTGGGCAGGGCTCGCGATTAGCCCATGAGCGAGTACACTGGAGCTTTGTCGAGGTCGCGGCTTGACGCATGATGGCGTGCCCCTTCGGCGATGCCATCATGCTACGTTCTTGAGCGTCTTCGATGTGAGGGCGATCTGATGCATATTATCTTCCACTTGTCAGATCTTGATACTCATTGGGGGGATGAGTGTCCCATCCCGTTGTTTCTCCGTGATCTCTCGACCCCGACCGCGACCCGCGTGGTCGTCGGCAACATCGTGCCGGACGGATTGAGAGCCGGGGATTGGCTGGCGGGGATCTCGGCATCGAATAGCTCGACGCTCATCCTCCAAGTTGACGAGGCCGAGGTGCTGGTCGACCGCCTGCTCGCTGCGATTGGGCAGTCCAGGGACGGCGTCATCGCGGGAGATTGAGCCTTCGGGTAAAGGTCTCTTGGTCCGTGAGGCACCGGCAAAGCGGATGGCATGGGCCGGGGCGATGGCGGCGACGCGGGCGCGGTCGGCGTCGGAGACGGCCTTAGAGTGAATTGACACCAATTTACATTAAAATTGACACTAATTTACATTCGCTCAGGATCTTTCGGTATCGGACCAATCGCCTGGGGTGATGCCGAACTCGAAGGCTGCCTGCCGCTTGGCCTCTTCCAGGGTCTGATGCCAGGTATCAGCGAAACAGGCCCCCTCGGGGTCGAGACGGAAGAGGTAGAAGGCGCCGTCTTCCGAGGAGATTTCGATCCACGCGGGGACCGGGAGCTCGACCCTGGGGATCGGCCGGCCATCTTCGAGGGCCCCGATGTAATGGCGAGTGGTCCCGGTCGCCCTTTCCACTTTCGCACGCAGCCGCATAAGGCGTCGCTCGTCCGCATCAAGGCAGTAGGGGCAGGTGGAGATTCTCGATGATATTGCCGACGCCGTCCAGTGCCTCGAAATGGACATGCGGGTCGGCCCAAAGGGCGAGGTCGCGGCGGCGGTGGGGTCGTGTCAGGGCCGCTCCAGGTGGGTCAGGTCGCCCAGGTAGTCGAGTACGGGGTCGCCGGGGGGCCGCCAACCTTGCGGGAACGGGTCGGACGAGAAGCGCAGGATCCATTCGTACTGGAAGTCGACCCGGTGGTGCGGGACCCGGAGGACGACCCGCTCGCGGAGCAGGAGGCACCGCGACCGCCCGGACCCGTTGGACCCGTCGCGGCGGAAGGTCTCGCCCCAGGGCTCGCGGCGGGTGGAGAGGTACTCGAAGCGGAGTTCGCCGTCGGCGGCGAGGAACGTGAAATCCAGGTAAGTGTGGATCCTCTGGTCCTGGCCGTAGGTCATGGTCCCGGTCCCGTCCCTGGCGAAGGTGATCCCCTGGATGAGGTCGTAGTCTTCGCAGCGGGCCCTCCAGAAGGGGGGCCCGGTCAGGAGGTCGAGGAAGTGTTCGCTTGGCATGGCCGCCGGGGCTCCCTCGGGGACGCGATCTGTCGTGAGGGGTGGGACTATGTCGACCTGCCGCCGTGGCCTAGGACCGATGGGCGGGGTCGCGCACTGCTGGCGACGCGTGAGGTCCCGATCATGTCCGACCCTCGGGAGGATTGCAATTCTGTCCCCAACTCCGGATCCTCCCGAGGGTCGCGGCCGTAGTCGCCAGTCCCGAGATGACCTCAGCGGAGCCAGTTCATGAGCGTGTCGGGGTCGATCTCGAAGATGTTGGTTGGGACGTTCGGGAAACGGTTCGCGGGGATATACAATTCGCCCATGTCGCGTACGGGCTTGGGGGGCGTGTCGAGGAAATTCTTGACCTGGCCGTGCGGGGCCCGGAGGATGATCGGGTACGAGCCGTCGCGCAGGGCGGAATTATTTGCGTAGTCGAGCGCATCTACGCGTCTTGGGAACATATAGAAGCCTTTGTGTCTGTCGAGCGACCTCGCGGAATCGAGGCCGTCCGACAGGACGGACTGCGTGCCCGACGTCCCGTGATACCAGTAGCCGTCGGCAGGGGCTCGGTAGGCCGCTCCGGCGTTGTGGACCAGGACGGGTCGGTCGCGATCGCTCTGGGCGACGTAGTAGGTGTGAGAGTCTTCGACCTGGAAGTTGTAGACCGTGACCCCTTCGGGGTGGGGCTCTGCGTGGGTCGTCGCAACTTCTGCCGGGGACCCATCGGCCTGCCTGAGGAGTTGGCCCGGCGCGAGTTTGCCGGCTTCGACCCAGCCGCGTCCCTCGACCCAGAAGGGATGTTCGTCGGTGGTCTTGATCTGTTGGACGCGTTGGTCCGGCGGCGTCCGGACCTCGAGGACGCGGAGGGATTTGGTGATCCGGACGTAGGTGTCCGCGACCCGCTTCGGGGCGAGGGAGCCGGTGGCCTCGTCCCAGGCCAGGACGCGGTCGCCAACCTTGATGTCCTCGATGCACTTGGTGGAGTGGCCCGGCTCGGGGGTCGGGGCCGACGCGGAGACGCCGGCGGTGGCTGGCCCGCCGGCGATCGGGTCGGGCCGGGCGGGGCTCCTGAGGAGGAGCCCGCCCAGGAGGATGCCGCCGAGGGCCAGGGACGCCGCGAGGCTACCCCGGGCCCGCTGAGGCCGGGACGGCGTCATCGCGGACCGCGGGGTTGGGTCCGGGGCACGACCGTACCGGTCGTTGCGACTCGGGGGAGGGGGAAGGGTGGCGACGGCCCATTCGGCAGCCTCCCTGGCGTCGGTGCCCTCCCCGAGACGGAGACCGTAGCGGAGGTCGCCCCTCGGCCCGTAATCCGGCGAGCCGGGCACGGCCGGGGGGGCGGACCATTCGTCTTGCAGGGCCGCGTCGAGGGCGTCGTCATCCGGACGCTTCCTGGCCCGGAGGGCGACCACGGTCCCGCCCGCCACCGCGGCTAGGATCAGTCCGGCGCCGACGAATACGTAGGGCTGCTCGAAGAGCCCCTCGGGATCGTCGGATGCGACCACGCCCGTATCGATCGCGGTGACGATCGGCGGGTTGGGGTCGGCCACGACGACCCGGGTGCCGGCGACGAAGCAGTTTCCCGAGGCGCGGCCCAGCACCTTGCCGGCCAGGGGGAGGAAGGAAAGGGCATCGGCGAAGGAGCCGTTGCCGTTGGCGAGGTTGACGGTGCTTTGGGCCATGCCGACGATGGTGGAGATGGATTCGTAGCCCGAGGCCATCGAGCCTGCCCAGCCTCCCCCGCAGGAGAAGAAGCCCAGGGCGAAGACCTCAACCTGGCCGCCGACCCGCCCGGCGGCGTAGGCCATGCTGTCGGCGTTGATGCCGCCGTTGACGCCGGTCCACTGGCGGACGTACCAGGTGGCGCCGAAGGTGATGGTGTCGGCGAAGCCGGCCGAAGCGTTGGCGGCCAGGTCGAGCCAGTCGGAGGTGCGGATCTCGTCGGCGAGGTCGTTGACGGTACGTGCGGCCCAGTCCCAGCCCGACTCGGCCGCCGAGGCCGTGTAGAGCATGGTGCCCCAGAGGGTGATGTTGGTGGGCTGGACGTTCTGGAAGCTGTTGTCGGACATCGCGGCGACGGCGGCGACGTTGGCCGCGGCGGCGGCGTTGACGTCGTCGGCATTGATGCCCGCGGTGGCGACGGTGAAGGTCTGGTTGGTCGAGGCGATGGCGTTGGCGGCGGTCTGGCGGGCCGGGACGATCGTGGCGACGCGGGCGCGGTCGGCGTCGGAGACGGCCTTCAGGTAGGTGGCGTAGGCGTGCCAGGTGGTGTCGAGGCGTGCGGCCTCGGCGTTGTAGGTGGCGGTGAAGTAGGCGTTGGAGGCGGGCCATTGCCCCTTGGCCCAGGTGGTGGCGGCGGCGTCGTAGGCGACGGTCTTGGCGGTCGCGGCGGCGGCGACGGTCTTGGTCCAGGCGACGGCGGCATCGGCGCCCGCGGAATCGTAGGCGACCAGGGCGAGGTCGGTGGCGTGATCGTGGGAGAGCATGGCGACGAGGTCGGAAGTCGCCCGGGCGGAGGCTGCACTTGCCTCGGCGGCGACCCATAGGACTCTGGCGGCGGAGATGGCTTTGTAGTCCTGGTTGGCGTTGGTGGCGTAGGCTATGGTGCGAAGTCCATCGGCCGAGGCGGCGGAGGTCAGGTCGAGGGCGCGGGCGACGTCTGATGCGATCGCCCGCGCGACAGCCGCGTTGGCGACGGCGATCTTATAGGTGCTCCAGGCGTGGACCTCGGCGGCGACGTCGGTGTTGGAGCCCGACCTCGCGATGATGGCGGTGGCCTGGGCGTTGATGACGTTGGCGTAGTTCGAGGCGTAACTATTCTCGATGGTCGCGGTGTAGGCGGCGGCGGCGAGGTTGACGCCGATGGCCCAGGGGGTGCCTGCGGCGGCGATCGTGGTAGCCGCGGCGAGGTCGGCGGCGTTGGCCGCGGTGACGAAGGCGTCGGCGTCGTGAGCCAGGGCGTTGCGGTGGGTCGCGTTGTCGGCGGCCAGCGTATTATCGTAGGCGGCGCCGGCGGTCCCCGTGGCGTCGTCGAGGATGACCGCGGCGGCGTCGGTGTCGAGGATCCGGGTGCGGTTGGCCTGGGCGATGGCGTTGGTGGCGACCTCGTCGGCGGCGGCGGTGGCGTCGTCGTGGGTTTGGAGGGCGGATTGGTCGGCGAGGTCGCGGGTGGTGAAGGGGGCGAGGAGGTCGATGGCGTGCTGGGCCTTGAGCTTGGCGACGGCGGTTTGGAAGTCGGCGGTCTTGTCGGCGACGTCCTTGGTCTGGACGCCGGCGGCGTCGGCGATGGCCAGGGAGTAGGCCTTGCCGGCGGCGGAGTCGGCCTGGGCCCGGGTGACCATCGCCCCTTCTTCGGAACCGACGAACTGGGTGAAGGCGGCGGCGGCGGCGGCGGTCTGGGTCTTGTTGGCCTGGGCCTGGGTGTTGGCGAAGGCGTGCTTGGCGGCGTTGAGCGCGTTAGTGGCGGCCTGGGCGCCGTTGGGGTCCGGCGTGTGTCCCGGCATGTAACTTAGCATTACCAGGGACATGCTATAAGAATAGGCGTTATTGGCGGAATTCAGCGTGGTTTGGGCGGCGGCCATGGTCGCGTTGTAGGCGTTGCCGGCGGCGGTGTTGGCGTCGTTCTGGGTCTTCTGGAAGCCGGTGACGGCGGCGTCGTAGGTGGTCTTGGCTACGTTGACGGCGGCATCGCGGGTGGTGCCGGCGGCGGTTTGAGCCGTGTTGAAGGTGGCCTGGTCGGCGTTGAGGACGGCCTGGAAGGCGTCGGTCTTGGATTTGAGGTTGGCGGTGAAGGCGTCCTCGATGGGCTTGACGGCGGCGTCGTAGGCCTGCTGGGCCTGGGCCACCGCGGCGTTGTAGGTGGTGTCGGCGGCGGCCGTGGCGGTGGCGTCGGCGGTGTTGGCGGCCTGGACGGCGGCGTTGTACCTGGTGGTGGCGGCGTTGTTGGCGAGGGTGTTGGCGGCCTGGGCGGTTGCGAGGGCCGAGGCCAGGGAGGCGGCGGCCGAGGCGTCGGCGGATTGCTGGGCGAGGTCGGCGGTGTGGTCGGCGGCGGCCTGGGTCGCCTGGGCCGCGGCGGTGGCCTGGGCGTCGGTGGCCAGGGCCGCCTGGACGGCGGCGGCGTAGGCCGCGTCGGCGGCGGCCTGGGCGTTGGCGTAGGTGGTGGCGGCGGCGCTGGCGAGTGCGGAGAAGGTCGAGATGGCCGCGTTCAGGGCGGCCTGGTAGGTGGCATCTCCGGTGACGGAGGAGTTGTAGGCGACGGTGTGGGCGGCGAGGACGGCGTCGCGGGTCGAGGCGGCGTTGGCGACGGTGGTGCTCTCGGTGTTCGCCAGGTTGGTGAGGGTGGTCTGGTAAGCCGCATCGGCGACGGCCTTGGCGGCGTTGAAGGCCGAGTCGGCGGCAGCATTGGCGGTGGCGGCGAAACTGTCGGCGGTGGCGACCGCCGCGTTGTAGGTGGTGCTGGCGGCCTGGACCAGGGCGGTGTAGGCATTCTGGTCGGTCGTGAACGCGGCGGCCTGGGTGGCGTCGATGATGGCCGTCGCGGAGTTGAAGACCCCTTGTGCGGCGAGGGCGGCGGCGGCGGAGGTCGCGTCGGCGCCGGCCTGGGCGGTGGCGAAGGTGGTGTTGGCTTGAGCCGTGGCGGTGTTGTAGGCGGTGTTGACGGGGGCCATGGTCGACTTGTAGGTGGTCTCGGCCTGGGACTCGGCGGTGGTGTACTGGGTCTTCGCGTTGGTCTGCTTACCCTGGAACGTGGTGTCGGCGGTGGATTCGGCGGTCTTCCAGACGGTCGCCGCGTCGTTCTGAGCACCCGTCAGCGTGGCCAGGGCGGCGTCGGTGGCTGCCTTGCGGGCCGCGTCGACGGCGGAGAGCCGGTCCGCGGTCGAGGCTCCGGCGCCGGGGTCGCCGCTGGAGGCGGTCAGCATCTGGCGGGATTCCAGCGACTGGACCTCCGACACGAATGGGCGTACAAGGTTGCGCGGTAAGTGACGACGCGAGCGTGTTTTCATACGTGGGAACGTCCGAAGTTGTGGGCTCAGATTCGGCCGGGAGGTGCCACACCGCCCGCAGGACGTGGAACGGCCCGGTCGCCCGATGGGCTCGGGGATGGTTCAGGGCCGGGTTGTTGAGGCGAAGGCGGACCGGAGTGGATGAGTGGATCGTCTCGACGAGGCTTGCATCGTCGCGTCGATTCGTCCGTCAAGTTGCGCCTCGCCCGATCCGGATGCAAGAACTTTTTGGAATTTCCAAGGGGGCCGTGACCAAGTTCGGCAAGCTGCCGGCGCGGATGAACCCGGACCTGGCGATGGGGATGAACTGCTGAAGTAGACCGGGGCGAGAACCTGTTCACCGTGTTCGGCGAGCCGGATGTGAAGGTGACGCGGGCCGGTGGAAAGTGACGGTGGAGATTCGCGGGGTGGACGTGTTCGACCCCAGCACCGGTGCGGTCCGCGGCGGCGATACCGAAGATATTGCCTGCTGGTTGCTGGACACCGACTCCGATGGCCAGAGCTTCTTTGTCCGCCACGCGTCCTTTTTGTATGGGGGAAAGGGCTCGGCGGACAGGTTCTACGAAAAGCTGAAGAAGGCGCTTCGGGCGGAGATTGACGAGAGGGAGTGGTCTCGACTGTACAGCGCCACGAGCCAGCCGTTCGACCCTCCGTCGACGGGCAAGATCGCCGTGAAGGTGATTCACCACTTTGGCGATGAGGTGCTGAAGGTTTATTCGGTCGGCGGTTGAGTTGGGGGACGCTCTGGGCTGGGGCCTCGTCCGCGAGAGCCCGGTGCGATCGCTCGCGGACCGGGGTCTGGAAGACCAGACCCCAGTCACCCACTCAGGAACCTGGCTACCTGGAGGTCAAGAGAGGCGTCGCTTTTGCGCCTCGGGCGATCGGTGGGCGGGCGTGGGGGCCTGCCGTTGCCTGGCCGTATGCTTTTGCGAAACGCATGCGGATTTTTGTGGAAACCATGGGTGTTGTCGGTCACATTGAGTTCGGTTGAGGAGTTGTGGGAGATCCGGACGGGTGGTCATCCCTTTTGGGGAATGGGAAAGGGGCGTGGGACGATGGCAGCCCTGCTGGTGGTCGCGGCGGCGTTGGTGGGTCAGGGGCGGGGGGTTGGTTCGTTCGAGTTCCGCAACGGAACGGGGGACCAGGTTGTCACGATCTGGATTTATAGCCTGACCGACCGTGGGTGGGCGAACCGGGGGAAGCCGTTGGTGGTGAAGCCGCACCTGGCGACGCGGCTGAACCTGTACAGCGGGCGTTATCGGCTGGTCTTCAAGAGTTCGAATCAGTCGTCACTGACCCAGGACCGGACCCTGGCCGGGGGAGAGTCGGACCGGTTGCAGATTGGCGACCCTCAGGCGGGGATGATGGCCGCGGCGCAGTTGCAGGTGTTCTCGGTGCGGGGCGATTCCGGCGATTACGAGGAGGCGATCGCTCCGCCGATGGTGGCTCCGTCGCCCTAATTTCGGTGGTTTGCCGAGTTGGGGTTTTGGGGAAGTCGCTGGGGGCTGTTATTCGGCGTAGGCGATCGCGAAGGTGTCGTCGGTGGCGGGGGTGTTGAAGAAGTCCGCCTTGAGGCGGATGGTGGCGAGACCTCCGTAGCGGAGGAACCTCCAGCCGACGATTTTGTAGTTCATCATGGGGTTGGCCGGGTTGGTTGTGTCCTCCACCACGAAATAGGTCCAGCCGGCGACGGAGGGTGGGGGCTGAGGCATGTCTGGGGCGATGGGCCAGTGGCGCCAACGGTCGGCCTGGCGGTGTCCCTCGGGTCGGTAGACGTGTCGCCAGATTTTGAGCGGGTGGCCGGTCTCGTTCTGGACGATCACGGCGCACATGGTGCGCTTGGGGTCGGTGGGCAGGAGGGGTCGGTCGGCGTCGGCGTCGCGGGGGATCGGGTTTTCGGGGAGTTCGGGCTCGTCGACCGGTGGAGGCATCGGGGCGAGGTCGGTCTCGGGCGGTTTGGCCTCGGGAGCGATGGAGCCTCCGGGGCTGGGGGTGCCGGCGGTCTGGGGTGGTTGCTCCGCTGGGCCGGGGCGTCGGTGGGTTGCGGCGAACACGGCGGCGAGTAGGGCGAGGGCGATGGTGAGGAGCAGGGCGGCGAGCGTTGTCGGACTTCGCCAGGCCGGGAACCGACGGGGGCGCGGGGCCGGTTCGGTAAAGGGTGGGGCCGCGCCGCTGGCGTTGGGATGGGCCTCGCCGGGCGAGGGGGCCGTGGGGTGGCTTGTCAGGAGCAGGGAGACGGTGGTGGCCAGGCGGTCCAGGTGCTTTTCCAGGGGGGGCGTCAGGGCGTCCAGCCAGTGGACGGTCGCGAGGAAGAACCGCAGGTCCGGGGACAGGTCAAGTTCCTCGATGCGGAAGGGGACGATGACCTTGGCGGAACCGACAGCGAGGCCGACCTCGTTATTGACGTATTGCGAGGTGTTGGAGGAGGCGGAGAGGATCAGGACCATGACGCGGCAGTCATGGATCGCGTGAGTCAACGCCGCGCCGAAGTTGGCCGAGGGGAGGACGTTGCGGGGCGCGATCCAGCAGCGGATCTTGCGCTCTTCGAGCCTGGCGCAGACCGCGTCGGCGATGAGTTTGTCGACAACGGAATAGCTGATGAAGACATCATGGGCCATGAGTCGCCCCCGATGGGGGTTCGCGGGTTGGCGAGGGGTTCCGGCTCGGCGGCGCCCTGGGGGCGGATTGTCGTCGGCGATCGTCCCGAAGTCCACAAGCGGGCCGGCGGACTCGGGTCGGCGGCTGGGTGGGTTCGTAGGGGGCTCGTCCGCGTGGGCCCATGGTCCTGACGAGGAGACGGTGGCTCCTTTATTCCCCTTTTGGGCCTTCGGCGGCTTTCAGGAGTTCTTCGATCTCCCGGGCGGGGTCGGGCAGGTGTCCGCGTGCGTGGAGCATCCCCCTGGCGTCGATGAGGACTTGCGTGGGGTAGGCCCGGATGTGGTAGCGCTTCTGGATGGGCCCCTCCCCGGGGGCTCCGTCGGCCCAGTTGCGCCAGGGGATGGGTTCGTCTCGGGCGGCCTTGCGTGCGGCCTCGATGTCCTCGTCGCAGTTGATGCCGAGGAGGGCGAAGGGTTTGCCCTGGAAGCGTTCGGCCAGTTTCCGCTCTTCGGGGATCGCTGCCATGCAAGGTCCGCACCAGGTCCCCCAGAAGACGAGGAGGACGACCTTGCCTCGCAGCTCGCTCAGGTGGAGCGTCCGGCCTTCGAGGTCCTTGCCGTCGACCTCGGGGGCGGGCTGGCCGGGGGCGAGGGCGTGCATCTCGTCGAGGGCTTCCTCGGCGAACTGGCCGAGAGTTTGGCGTTTGGCGAGGTGGCGTTCGATGGCGAGGTACTCCGTTCGCTCCTCGGGGTCGGTGATGGCTTCCAGTGGTTTCGCTTTCAGGCGGGCTGCGAGCTTCTTCATGCGGGTGGTGAGGAGCGGGATGTCGGCGTAGTTGTCGATCACCTCTGTGTAGAGCCGTTCGGACCCGGCCCGAACGGCCGTGGGGTCGAGCAGGCCGCGGTGGACCTGCGACACGGCGTGGTCGAGGGGAAGTTTGAACTCCGGAGCCTCGTGTTGGGCTCGGTTTTCGGGAGCGAGCTGGGCCCGGGGGTTTTGCCCCGTGAACATCGGTGGGATGGGGATCGCGGCGAGCCGCTGGAGATAGTGGGCCAGGGCCAGCCGGGCCAGCCCCTTCGCCTCGCGATCCTGGGCCGAGACGTAGATGCCCATCAAGAACGCCTCCCGGGGGAGCGTGAAGGAGCATTGGGCCTGCGTCATGGCCTCGCGGGCGACTTCGAGGTCCTGGGCGTGGTGCTGCAGGAGCAGGATGCTGGCGGGGTTGTAAAACTCGGCGTATTGGTCGCTCGGGCCCATGCCCGGCTGGTCGAGGATCCAGAGGAGGGCGTCTCGCGCGCCGGGGTCCTTGGGGTTGGGGGTCGCCAGGTCCATCATTTTCCGGCAGTAGTCCAGGGGGCTTGGGTCCAGGACGCGGAATTGCTTGATGCCTTCGGCTTCGGACTTCGCCTCATTGGCCGCCTTGCTGGCTCGTTCCTGCTGGGCTTCGTATTCGGCCCGAGCGTGGGCAACTTGCGCGGCGAGGGGCGGGGTGTCGTCGGCGAGAGAGGCGAAGGGTGAGGCCAGCAGAACGAGGAGGGTGGACCAGGGTTGGCGGCGGTGTTGGGGAGTGCGAGGTTGGTTCATGGCTGTCCTCCTGGCTGGGTCCAATTCCTAAACGGCGGTAGACGGTCGAGTTTGGGGCGGTCGCGAGTTTACTCGGGCGGTCGGGGCGCGGCGAGCTTGGCGGGGGTGGGGGTGTTCGACTACCTTGGGGGCATCGCGAGGGAGGTTGGGCGGGCCTTTCCGGCTTTGTGGGCCGGGGGGTTGTTGTCTGGCCTCGTCGCGGGTGGCCCGGTTTTTGAGAGTGTTGATGATGGCCCAGGTTCCGGTTGCTGTTCAGGTGAAGTTGCCCGATGGGTCGGTTCGTGAGTTTCCCGAGGGGGTTCGGCCTCGGGAGATTGCCGAGGGGATTGGCAAGCGGCTGGCCGAGGCGGCCGTGGCGGCGGTGGCCGATGGGGTGATCGTGGACCTGGATCGGCCGTTGGAGAATGGTCGTGGGGAGCCGATCGCGCTTCGGTTGCTGACTCCGAGGGATCGCGAGGCGTTGGATGTCTTGCGACACTCGACGGCGCATGTGATGGCTCGGGCGATTGTTCGGCTGTTTCCCGGGGCCCAGTTGGCGTTTGGGCCGACGACCGCCAGCGGGTTCTACTATGATGTGGACCTGCCGGGGCGGTCGCTTTCGGAGGAGGACTTTCCGGCGATCGAGGCCGAGATGGCCAAGGTGGTCGCCGATGCCGAGCCGTTTGAACGGTTCAGCCTGCCGGTGGACGATGCTCGGCAGTTCGTGGGGGATCTGGGGCAAGGGTACAAGGTTGAGCATATTGATGATGAGCTGCACAAGTTTGGGATTTTGAGCTTCTATCGGCAGGGGGAGTTCGTCGACCTTTGTCGGGGTCCGCACATTCCCCATGCGGGGAAGGTGGGGGCGTTCAAGCTGCTATCGATCGCCGGGTCGTACTGGAAGGCCCATACCGATCGGAAGATGCTTCAGCGCGTTTATGGGACTGCGTTTTTCGAGAAGAAGGAACTGGATGCGCATCTGGCTCAGGTGGAGGAGGCGAAGAAGCGGGACCATCGGCGGTTGGGGAAAGAGCTGGGGCTGTTCACGATCTCGCCGTTGGTGGGGTCGGGGTTGATTCTGTGGATGCCCAAGGGGGCAACGGTTCGGGGGTTGCTGGAGAGCTTCCTCAAGGAAGAGTTGCTTAAGCGCGGGTATCAACCCGTCTATACGCCTCATATCGGCAAGATTGAGTTGTACGAGACGAGTGGGCATTATCCTTACTACAAGGATTCGCAATTCCCGCCGTTGCGGTTGCTGTCGGACGCGGCGATGTCGTTGGTGGATGGGCTGGAGAAGGGGACGGCCGATGACGCGGCACAGCGGAAGCTTCTGGGCGATGCGGGGATTCCCGAGCGGATGCCGGAGGGGGTTCCTTACTTCGAGCTGGCTTCGGCGGCGCGGGTGAAGTATGTGCAGGATCATGGGGTCAGCGAGGAATACTTGCTGAAGCCGATGAACTGTCCGCATCATATTCAGATCTTCGCCGCTCAGCCGCGGAGCTATCGGGACTTGCCGGTGAGGCTGGCGGAGTTCGGGACGGTGTATCGGTATGAGCAGTCGGGGGAGCTTTCGGGGCTGACTCGGGTGAGGGGGTTCACTCAGGATGATGCTCATCTGTTTTGTACCCCGGAACAGGTGCGCGGGGAGTTTCGGGCGACGATGGAGTTGACCCAGCATGTGCTGGA
Organism: Isosphaeraceae bacterium; assembly: GCA_965201075.1. Lineage (GTDB taxonomy): Bacteria > Planctomycetota > Planctomycetia > Isosphaerales > Isosphaeraceae > CBDAVP01. The sequence continues at coordinate 23,978 of CBDAVP010000014.1, forward strand.
GAACCTGGGGTTGACGGACTATCGGCTGCGGTTGTCGAGGAGCGACCCGGACGACCCAAAGTATCAGGGGGCCGAGGGGGAGACCTGGAAGCGGGCCGAGGCGGATATTCGGGCGGTGCTGGATGAGATGGGGCTGCCCTACGACGAGGCGGTGGGGGAGGCCGCGTTCTATGGGCCGAAGGCGGATTTCGTGGTGCGGGACTGCATTGGTCGTCAATGGCAGTTGGGGACGGTGCAGCTGGATTATGTGCTGCCGGAGCGGTTCGGGCTGCATTACACCGGGGCGGACAATCAGCCGCATCGACCGGTGATGATTCACCGGGCTCCGTTTGGGAGCATGGAACGGTTCATGGGAATCTTGATCGAGCATTTCGCCGGGGCGTTTCCGCTTTGGCTGGCTCCGGAGCAGGTGCGGGTCTTGCCGATCTCGGACAAGTTCGCCGAGTATGCCGAGACGGTGCATCAGGCGCTGTTGACGGCCGGGCTGCGAGCGACGGTGGATGCCCGGGCGGAGAAGGTGGGGGCGAAGATCCGCACCGCGCAGTTGGAGAAGATTCCGGCGATGCTGGTGGTGGGGGCCAAGGAGGCGGAGGCCGGGGCGGTTTCGTATCGAGACCGAATCGACGGGGACCTGGGGGCCTTGCCTCTGGCCGAAGCGGTGGCGAGGCTGGTGGCGGAATCGGCGGCGCGGTCGATTCGGCAGGTGGCGGCTCCGCTGGCCCCGGCCGAGGCGGGCCCGGAAGAGGAGCGGTTTTCGTACTGATCGGGGGCGGTAGCGAAGGGGGGTCGTCGAGGGGCGGCCTCTTGCCCTGGGGGTGCGGATCGGGTCTACTAGGCCGATGGATGGGCGGCCGTGCGAGGTTGGGGGAGGCCGCCCCGTGGGTTTGAGCCGAAGTGGCGGAATGGCAGACGCGACGGACTCAAAATCCGTTGGGGTAACACCCGTGTGGGTTCAAGTCCCACCTTCGGTACTTTTGGATGGCCAAGATTTGTTGATTGAGGTCGTGGTCCTCGTGGTGCGTTCCCGATCCATCTGGAGAGGGCCGCGGCCGTGGCGAGTCTTCGCGGGGCGATGGCTCTGGTTGTCCTTTGCGGCGTGGCATTTACCGCGTTGCGGACGGCCTCCGACCTTTGGCTGAGTGTGCTTTCTAGCCTCGCGGTGGTGTTGCTACTGGTCGCCGCCGTGGCGTCCCGGTTCCGGAGGGGGGCCGAGGGGGCGTTCTGGTTGGGTTTTGCCGTGTTCGGGTGGGGACTGTTCCTGCTGGGGATGGGGCGGGCCTCGCCATTGTCTGACGACGACGAGCTGAATCGGGGCTGCTGACGTCGAGGTTGATCGATTGGCTGGTCCCGCACTTGCGGAATGCGACGAATGGCCCGAAGGCCCTCGACGACCTGACCGTCAACGCGACCAAGATCGTCCACCTGATGGTGACGCTGGCGATGGCGTGCTTCGGTGGTGGGCTGGCCGCCTGGATGTGGCGGCGACGCCGGGCGCGTCTGCCGGGTGCCGGCAAGTCGGTCGCCGCAATCACCCTGGCCTCGTTGGGGATGACGGGGCTGAGTGCGTGGGCCGACGCGGGCCGGCCGCCGCAATTCTTCCTGGCGTGGGCGACGGACGAGGCGAAAGGTTTCGGCGAGTTCTCCGTCGATTGGTACTCGGGCCAGTTGGCGGCGATGGGCGAGCGTCCGCTTTGGCCGCCGCCGAAGGTTGGGACCACCCTTCGGCTTCTGTAGCTCCCGAGTTTCGATCACTCCGTCTGCGTGCGGATCGACCGGACGGTGGACGGTGCTGAGTTGCGGGCGAAGGTCCTCGATGGTGACGGATTTAAGCGCCCCGGGTCGGTGGGCATCGACCGGGTGGTCCGCCTTCGCGAGGATCAGTGGGCCGAGGTGACTCGGCGCGTCGAGGCGGCGAAGTTCTGGGCGATCCCGACGAAGTCCGCCGAGGATGAGGCGGATAACGATGGCGACGGGATCGTTATCGAGGGCGTCGAGGCCGGGGCCTACCATGTGGTCGATCGGTGGGCGCCCGACCCTGATTACGATGATCTCGCCCGTTACCTGCTTGGGCTGACGGGGATCGCCCTGGAGACGACCTGGGACGAGAATCATTGAGCCGGAACGAAAGGACGTTCCGCTCGGGCCGCGGGGTCGAGGGTGACGGATCGTCGCTGGTGGAGGCTTGAAGCGGGTTCGCGGCGTTATCGAACTCCTGGCAAGGAGAACGTCCCGGACGTCGGCGGGGAATTCGTAGCTTGACCTCGGACACTTGGTTGACCTGGAGGAGGGGCCGGGTGTAGAATCCCGTGACAACTGTCATTGTACGGATGTCGTTGGCGGGATGATTTCGATGCACTCGGCGACCATTGGCGTGGATCGGTTGGCAGAGGCTCGGCGTCATGAGTCGTGTTGCGGGCTTTGCGAGCATCGGTGCGGAGTGGATCGTGGGGCTGGGGGGCGGGGGCCTTGCCGGGCTGGGGTTGATGCCCGGGTATTCAAGCAGCGGGTGGAGTTTGGCGAGGAACGGGAGCTGGTCCCCAGCCACCTGTTTTACCTTTCCGGGTGCGACCTGCGTTGCGCCTTTTGCATCGCGGGGGTGAATGCGTTCGACCCTCGTCGTGGGCGGGTGTTGACCTCGGAGTTTTTGAACGGGGCGGTGGCCGAGGGACGGGCGCAGGGGGCTCGGACGCTTCAGTGGGTGGGGGGCGAGCCGACGATTCATCTGCCGGCGATTCTGGAGGCGATGGCCGGGTGCGCGGACCTTCCTCCGGTGGTTTGGAAGTCGGATTTTCATGGGACGCCCGAGGCGTTCGCGTTGCTGGATGGGGTTGTGGCGGTCTATCTGGCGGATTTCAAGTTTGGGGCGGATGCCTGCGCGGAAAGGGTCGCCCGGGTGGGGAATTACTTGCGGATCGTCACCCGCAACCTGGTCACGGCCGCCTCGCAGGGGGATTTGATTGTGCGCCACCTGCTTTTGCCGGGTCATTTTGATTGCTGCTATCGGCCGGTCGTGGGGTGGCTGCGGGCAAACTTGCCGGGGGTGAAGTTCAGCCTTCGCGACAGCTACTTGCCGAGTTGGCGGGCCGGCCGCCATGCCGAACTGGCGAGGCCGCTGGCGGTTGGCGAGGGGCCGCGGGCTCGTGAGTTGGCGGATCAGCTGGGTTTGAGGCTGGTCGCATGAGCCAGAAACCCGAGAGGCCAGACCTGGTTGATGAGTCGGCCGAGAGTGAGATCACGATTCAGCCCGATGGGCGGATCTTCGCGTTCGGGATCACTCGCGAGTTGGTGGCGCTGCTGGAGACGATCCCGAGGGCGGTCGAGCGGGTGGCCTCGGAGGAATCACTGGTGGGCCGGACCGTTGGAGGGGGATCATGAGCGAGACGCCCGGGATTTCCAATGGTCATTCGCCCCGTCCCGCGACTCCGACCGGGCCGCCTCGTGCCTCGGTTCCGGCGGTCCGGCCCCAGGCTCCGGCTCCGGTTCGGGGGAAGCCGGTGGATGAGCTGGAAGTGCTCATTCGCGCCCGGTATCCGGTCATCTATGTGGTGACCTGGGAAGAGGAGCGGCTGGAGCAGAAGCTGGCCGAGGTGGCTCGTCGGCGGAACAAGGGGTTTCATGTCTGGACGTGCAGCCAGGGGCTTTTGAAGCATGGCGGCGACCCTCAGCAGCGGAGCAAGGGGGGGGCGGGGAGCACGGCCGACCCGGTCGCCGGGTTGGACGCGGTGCTGGCGCATGTCGATCCGGCGATCTTTCTATTCAAGGATTTGCACGACCACCTGGATGTGCGCGTTTGCCCGGCGAACCTGCGGAACATCCGCCGGTTGCGCGACGTGGCCCAGGCGTTGCGCGATACTTACAAGACAGTGGTGCTGGTTTCGCCGGTGATGAAGATACCGGTGGAGTTGTCGAAGGATGTCGCGGTGCTGGAGTTGGGGAACCCGTCCACCGCGGATTTCAATGGGTTGCTGGATCGGATTATTGAAGACGTGAAGGACCAGCCGCGAATCACGATCAACCTGGAGGCCGATGGCCGCGAGCGTTTGATTCACGCGGCTCGGGGGTTGACGTTGCGGGAGGCGGAAAATGTTTTCGCCAAGACGTTGGTGCTCGACGGGAAGCTGGATGCGGACGACATAGGAGTCGTTTTCGGTGAAAAGCAGCAGATTATTCGCAAGAGCGGGGTGCTGGAGTATTACGAGAGCCAGGAGCAGTTCGCCAACGTGGCTGGGTTGGAGGATCTGAAAGGCTGGCTGCGGAAGCGTGGGTCGGCCTTCACGGAGCGGGCCGCGGCGTTTGGTTTGCCGTCTCCCAAGGGGGTGCTGTTGCTGGGAGTGCAGGGTTGCGGCAAGAGCCTTTGCGCCAAGGCGGCGTCGGGGCTCTGGAAGATGCCCTTGCTGCGGTTCGATATTGGTCGGGTGTTTGGCAGCCTGGTGGGGTCGAGCGAGGAGGGGATGCGCAAGGCGATTCAGACGGCCGAGGCCGTGGCTCCGGCGATCCTTTGGGTGGATGAGATTGATAAGGCGTTCGCGGGAATGCAAGGGTCGGGCGGGAGCGATGGCGGGACCTCGTCTCGCGTATTCGGGACGTTTTTGACCTGGCTTTCGGAGAAAACCACTCCGGTGTTCGTCATCGCGACGGCCAACGACATCAGCCAGCTTCCTCCGGAATTGCTGCGCAAAGGACGCGTGGATGAAATCTTCTTTGTGGATTTGCCCACCGAGCGGGAGCGTCGGGAGATTTTCCAGATTCATCTGACGAAGCGTCGGCGAGACCCTGGGCGGTTCGACCTGGATGAGCTTGCCCGGTTGAGCGATGGGTTCAGTGGCGCTGAGATCGAGGAGGCGATTATCTCGGGGTTGTTCGATGTGTTCAGCCGCGGGGAGGATCTGAATACCGACGCCCTGCGCGGGTCGCTGGTCGAGACCGTGCCGATGTCGAGGACGATGAGCGAGGACTTGAATCGACTGCGGACGTGGGCCCAGGGTCGGGCCCGGCCGGCTTCGTCCGTGGTGGCGCCGGCTCCTCGCGACATGACCGGGGAAAGTCGTCGAAAGTTGGAGATCTGAGGGCGAGTCGGTTGGAAACCCACGAGGAGACCTGTAGATGAGTAGCGTTCTGATCGTGACTCCCCTGGTCATCGCGGGCTGGCCAATTTTGACGGCAGCGATCTCGGCGGCCGTGGGCACCATGGGTTTTGTCCTGGCGAGGGACGGGGCGCCTCCGAAGGTTCGGGCTCAGGCGGATGCGGCTCGGAACCGGGCCGTGATTGAGCTGGAGGATAGCGAGATTTTGGCGGGGACCGGCGGCGCTGGGGAGGAGATGGCGGTGGAGCGAGATGGGATTCGCGCGACCTTTGGCCGGGACGCTCGGGGGGCGTTGAAGCTGTGCGTGGAGGGGCAGGGGTTGTCTCATGGGCAGTTGCAGCAACTGGGAGCGGAACTGGTGGGACGTGTCACTCAGCAGTATGCCTATCACCGAGTCATCAGCGAGTTGCGCGAACGGCAGATGGATGTCGTCCACGAACGCGTAGGCGAGGATCAGGCGATCACGATCCGGGTTCGCAACCGCTGAGGGGTCGCCGAACACGGGGGGACGGGTTCATGGCCGATGAGGAGTTGGAGATCGAGATCGGGGCCGATGGCCAGGTCACAATTCGGACGATTGGGATCAAGGGGCCTCGTTGCGTGGAGGTGGCCGAGGCGGTGGCGCGGCTGGTGGGCCGCGAGGAATCTCGGCGGTTGACCGACGAATATTATGAGGCCGAGGTGCGGGCGCATGCCCAATCGCACCTTGAGCAGAAGCTCCGACGCTGAGGCGGGCCCGGCGATGCAGTGCGTCAGTTGCCGATTCGAGAATATGCCGGGATTGGCCGCTTGCGGGCGGTGCGGGTCGCCGCTGGCGCTGGATTCGATGGCCATTGACGTCCATCCGCCTCGGGCGTCGAGGCGGGCCCGGCAGGTTCGGCGTTTGGTTCCGACTCGGGGATATTACCGGGCGCGAGATCTGGCGCGTCGCGAGGTATTTCCCATTCCCGAGCGGTTCGCGGGAGTCCTTGGCGTGCCGGTTCCCTCGCCAGGGATCGCCGCCCGGTTGGTGGTTCCGGGCTGGGCGCAGATCGTTGCGGGGCTTCCGTGGCGTGGTTGGGTTTATCTCGGGCTGTTCTTGGGGTTACTCGGACTGGGGCTGTTGAATTGGGGGACGGGCGTTGGGTCGATCGGCATTGGCCTGGCCTTCAGTGTTCATGCCTCGGCGACGATTGACGCCTTGCTACGCCTGGGCGCGGCACCGGAAACCTCGACGCTGACGACCACGTTGCTGGCCTCGCTCGCGCTGGGCCTGGTGGTTTATTTGCCGGTCGGGTGGGTGGTGTCGAATGTCGCCGCGACCCGGGAATACGGGTTTTCGGCACCGCCCTTCGAGCGGTTTGATGTCGTGGTCTTCAACGGGTGGGCCCGCCCCCGGCCGGGAAATGTCGCGCTGTTTCGGCCGGTCAGCGACTCGATGGTCGGACGCGAGGCCCTCGTGGGCCATGTGCAGCGCGTTTATCAGGAAACCGAGTGCGTCGACCGGATTCTGGGTGCGCCGGGGGACCGGGTGGTCTGGGATCGTGGGACGCTTTCGGTCAACGGTTCGCCCGTACGGTGGACGCCGCTGGCGCCGAAAGCTCTGCCGGATCATCTGGAAATCGACGTTCCGGCTGACCGCTACCTGATGTTGCCGACGACCTCACCCGCCTCGGCCCCGGGCCTCCCGGCGCGGTCGTGGGAGGCGCGTGGCCTGTATCCCGCCGAGGAGATTTTGGGCGGGGCTTACCTGCGTTTGCGTCCGCTGTCCTGTCCCTGGTTCATCCGCTGACGGGGGTCCCCCTTGCCTCGATTCGACCGCCTGGAATATGAGCATCCGGAGGATGGCGAAGCCGAGGTGGCTCCGTCGGTGGGTGACTCGTCGCACGATGAGGAGGAGTGGCTGCGTCGGGCCGATGAGCATCGGCGTCGGGGGCTTTATGAGAATGCGTTGCGGTATTATTCGCGGGCACTGGAGTTGAATAAAGCATTGCCGCAGGGTTGGCTGGGTCAGGTGCAAATGCTGGTGTTGCTGGAGGAGTTTCCCGAGGCCGAGCTTTGGGCACGCAAGTCCCTGGAGATTTTCCGAGGTCATGGGGACTTGATGGCCGGCCGGGCCCAGGCTTTGGCCAGGATCGGCGATCGCGTCAAGGCCGGCGAGCTTTCCGACGCGGCGTTGAAGCAGGAGGGGCAGTCGGCGTATCGGTGGATGGTTCGGGGGGAATTGCTGGTTGCCGGTCGCGACGGGGTGGACCGCCATTGTTTCGACAAGGCGGTGCAGGCCGATCCCGACTGGTTGGTTCCCCTGGAAATTGCGTTGACTTATCTGGCGCACGACCTTCCCGGGCGGGCCCAGACGCGCGCCCGCCAGGCGGTGGTGGCGGCGCCGGATCAGTTCCATGCCTGGTATGTTTTGGGCCGCTGCGAACAGGCGCAAGGGCTGGACCGCTCGGCCGAGCGGAGCTTCCGTCGCTGCCTGGAGCTTTCGCCCAACCATATTGAGGCGGAGCGCCGCCTTGCCGAGCTGGCCGAGCCGGGCTGGTCGTTGACGAGAGGCCTGCGCCGCCTGCTGGGCCGCGGCTGAGTTCTCTGTTCCTCCCCTCACCACCGCCCCGGACCCGACGATGACGTGGACGCTCGACAAGATCTTGAAGGGGGCCCGGCGTCACGGAGCCAGTGACGTTCACCTGATTCGGGGGATCACGCCGGCGTTTCGCGTGGGCGGCGAGATTCGCCTGATCGAGGGGGAGCCACTGGACGAGGCGGCGCTGAGCTCGATGATCGATGGGCTTTTGACGGAGAAGCATCGCGAGATTTTGGAGCGCGACTGGCAGCTTTGCTTCTCCCGGCACTGGCCCGAGGTTGGCCGCTTTCGGGCGAGCATTTACCTGCATGCCGGGGTGCGGGAGATGGCGATTCGCCTTTGCGAGCTGGCGATTCGTCCCCGAGAGCAGCTTGGCCTGCCGACGATCGTCGACGAGCTGGCGAGGCTTCCCAACGGGCTGGTGCTGGTGACCGGGGCGACCGGCAATGGCAAGACGACGACGCTGAATTACATTGTCGACCTGATTAACCGAGAGCGCCGGGCCAAGATCGTGACGATCGAGGACCCGGTGGAGTTCGTCCATACGAATCGGTCGAGCATCATCGTGCAGCAGGAGGTTTACACGGATGTTCCCTCGTTCCGCCAGGCCTTGACGCATGTTTTGCGGCAGGACCCCGATGTTGTGGTCATTGGCGAGATGCGCGACCTGGAAACCGTGGCCACGGCGTTGACGGCCGCCGAAACTGGCCACCTGGTACTGGCGACGTTGCACACGCCCGACGCCGTGCAGACGATTCAGCGCGTCCTGAGCGTGTTTCCTCACGAGCAGCAGGCCAACATGATGTATCAGTTGGCCAACTCGCTCCAGGCGATCTTGGCGCAGAGGCTTTTGCCGGCCGCCGATGGAGTGGGTCGTCGCCTGGCGTGCGAGGTTTGCATCGCCACGTCGGCCATCCGTAAGCGGATTCGCGAGGGGGAGCATCACCTCATTTACAGCGAGATCCAGATGGGGCGAAAGCATCAGATGCAGACGATGGATCATGTTTTGCTGGATTACTATCAGCGCGGAGAGATTTCCTACGACATCGCCCTGTCCAACGCTCGCGAGCCCGAGGCGATCCGCCAGCGCTTCTCCGGCCCGGCCCGCGCGGGTTCCTGATTGGTGAGGGGCCGCGAGCCTTGGGGGGGTCCGGCGGGGGTTCAGGTGAGGAAGTGATAGTCTCGATAGCGGCTGGGGGCGGAGCCGGCGTCTTCCCAGGTGTAGCCGTAACTGCCGTGGTGCCAGAGGCGGAACGAGGCGTCGGCCAGGGGGGTGACGCCGATTTGCGAGAGGCGGTGACTGAAGGCCCAGTCTTCCCCCAGGTAGTGGTGCCCGTCGGGGTGGGGCACGACGACCGGCTGGAAGAAGGGCCAGACGCCGCGACCCCACTTGAGGTTGCAGTGGGGAAGGGCGAGTTCGTCGATCATGCGTTGGAGGACCTCGGCGCGGATGCGGAGGAAGCCGGTGGCGGCGTACAGGAGGGGATAGGCCCCCGGGGAGTTCGGGCCCAGGTGGATCGGTCCGAGGTCCGGGGCGAAGGTGCTGGCCAGGGCTCGGTTCTTTTTCTTGGCGTAGAGGCCCGAGATGACCGGCTCGGGCCGGGCCAGGAGCCGGAAGGCGTCGGCCGGGTCGAAGCCGATGTCGGCGTCGATGAAGAGGATCGACGAGGCGCCGTCCTGAAATGCGTCGGAGGCCATCTCGTTGCGGGCGACGTCGATCTGGGAGCAGCCCCGGCGGCGGTCGACGCGGAGACCCTGGCGCTCAAGCTGGCGGAGGGCGTCCTCGCACTCGGGCTCGATGCCGTTGAGGTTGGGGACGAGCACGACGGCGGTGGAGCGCCTGGGCGGAACGGCCGGGGGCGAGAGGGTAGAGCCGAGGGCGCTAAACGTGGCGGCGAGACGGTCAGCGCAGGCCTCGGCCGTCCAGGCTTGCGAACGGTCCCGGGCAAGGCTTTGGTGGGATTCGGCGGCTTCGGTATCGTCCCAGAGGCGGAGGATCGCCTCGACCCAGGGGGCGACTTCCTCGGCGTTGGGGAGGGTGGGGGTCGCCGGGGTGAGGCGGTCGGGCAGGGGGAGGACGATTCCGGCGGGCCCCAGGGTTTCGGGGAGGCTGCCGCGGTTGGAGGCGACGACCGGGACGCCGTTGAGCAGAGCGGCGACGGCCAGGTCGGGACTCGCGGCCCAGTCGAGGCTGGGCAGAACGGCCAGGCGGGTCCGCGCCCAGGCGACTTTGGGGTCGGACGGGGGCGACATCACGTCGATGGTCCCCAGGGTGCTGAGGTCGCCGCCGCAACCGTTGAGCGCGGCGGCCTCGTGGGGACTGGCGACGACCAGGATGCGGATGTCGGGACGGCGTTGGCCAAGTTCGGTGGCAATTCGGGCGAAGGGGAGGAGGCCGCCTCGGCGGGTTGGGTCGAGGAAGGTCAGGTAATCGGCCTGACGATGGGTTGCCCGGACGCGGTCGAGGTTGGGCGGGTCGGGGACGACGGTGGCGGGCCTGCCGGTAAGCTCGTGGAGGTAGTCGGCGGCGAAACGCGACGTGGCCAGCAGGGTGTCGGCCAGGGGCGCCGGGGTCGGGTCGAAGCGGTCGCAGTCGCGGACGCGTAGCGCCGTCGCGATTCCGGCGGCCCGCCCGCGTCGCAGGATTTCGGCGGCTCGGGGGTCGTCGCCGCGGGCCATCAGGAGGTCGGGGCGGTCGTGGGCGAGGGCCGCGTCGAGTTGGCGCAGGAATGCCGATTCGGCGTCGGCGTCGGCGTCGGGGACGGGAGGAGTGGCCGACCCCGGAGGGCGGAGGGCCAGGTGGACGCGGACGGCGTTCCGGGTAAGGCGTACTGTTGGGAGCGACGGAGCTTCGGCGGGGGCGGGGATCGGTCCGCAGGCCAGGCCCGTTGCCTTGAAGGCGGCGATGAACTCGTCGACGCCGCCCGGCCCCGTCGTCGAGAGGCCGCGGACTTCGACGCGGAACCCCCGGCTGGCCAGCGTCTCCAGCAGGACGAGGTCGGCGGAGGCGGACGAGTCGGCGGGGTCGAGGGGGTCGCCGGGGGCGACAAGGAGGAGGCGTCGCACTTTGGGGAGTCTTCCTTGAAGAGAACGGCCAACGGTGGGGCCGCTAGGCCGGGATGCGGCCGGGCGTGGGGCCCGCCCAGTGGAGCAGGTCTTCGAGGGCGGCCTCGACGTTTGGCTTTGCGTTGGGGGGGACCGGCTGGCCCAGCCCTTCGTAGTGGGACCGGTAGATGGTTCGGTAAGCCACGGTGGGGCGTGCTCGGTGGGCTCGGCGGATGTCGCGGGCGACGATGGCTTGCCAGAAAACGCGGTCGCTGCCCTGGTGGAGATTGGGGGGCATCAGGGCCCAGATCGGCAGGAGGCCGAACGCCTCGCGAGTCAGGAAGAAGCAACTGGTGTCGACGTGGGTCTTGCCGTCGGAGTCGTGGCGGTCAATGGCCAGGAAGGAGCCGTCGGGGCGGTGGAGGGTGCGGCCGGAGGTGCAGACCGGGGCTCCGGTGATCTGGTGGACCTCGATCATCGAGGCGATGTGGCCGGGGGCGTACCAGTTGTCGGCGTCGAGGAAGGCGACGGCGTCGTAACCCTCGTTGCGGGCGGCCAGGGCGCCGAGGCCCCGGGCGGTGTTGCCGAAGTCGCCGTGGGCGCGCGGCAGGATGAAATGCTGTGCCGGCCAGGTGGCCACGTCCGGTTGGGGATGGCCGTCGGCGACCAAAAAATGGTCGCAGGGGACCGTTTGCGACCGGACGCTTTCGTGGCACTGGCGGATCTGCTCGATCGGTTCGCGGTGGTAAGGCGTGATGACCGCGACACGCCAGGACGTGATCCCTTCCATCGGCATCCTCCGCTGCCATCGACGCGACCCGGGTCGCACATTCCCCAAAGGAACCGTAAGCGATGGAAGGGGGCGGGGCAACTCGGTTTACGGAGGCGGGGCGACGGGCGGGTTCCGGAGGCTTCGGAGGGCGGACCCGGGGCCAATTCCCGCGAAAACGCGTGCAAGCAGTTCTCGTCGTAGGGATTGGTGTTCTATCAACAGTTGGTAAGAGGCGCACTCGGCGCGGATTGAGTCGCGTCGGTGGGAGCCCCCGAGTCGTGCCGGGGGGGAATCCCGAAGGGGAACGGGACCGGGGACGACCCGGCGGTGTTCGGTCCCCGCGCTGATCCGGATCAATTGACAGGTTTCCAGGGCCTTCTCCCGGCCGACGAGGTCGTCCCGGGGGTCGGTCAGGGATGAAGCGGCGAAACCGGCCCGAGCGGATCGCGTGGACGACCCGGGCGAAGGCTCAACAAGGATTTCCAAGGCCCCAGTGGATCGCAACATCATGAACTCGGACGAGCTGAAGTCGGGCGGTGGCCGGAGGGACGCGGGACGTCGGGCGCGTCGGGCCAAGACTCTGCTACGAATGGAGCGGCTGGAAGCCCGGAAGCTGCCGGCCAGCGTCATCACGATCGCCACGGGCGGGTCGAACAGCATCCCCGCCGGGGCGTCGGACTTCTCCGACAGCGGAACATACACGATTGATCCCTCGGCGCTGACGGGGGCAGGGACGGCCATCTCCCTGAAGGCGACGACCTCGATCACCTTCACCAACGCGGCGACGAGCGTCCCGGTCGACTTCACGGCGACCTCGCATGGCAAACTGGTGGTCAACGCCGACATCTCGACGGCCACGGGGAAGAACCTCACGCTGGTGGGCGACAACTCCAGCACGACCGGCTCGGTCCACCAGAACGGCGTGACGGTGACCTCGGCCACGGTCACCGCGGGCGGGAACCTGTCGGTGACGGGGGCTGGCTACACGAACTCGAACAGCGTGGGGACCTACGCGGGCGTGTTCCTGACCGGCGGCGTGCTGACGACCTCGGGGACTGGGACCGTCGGCGTGACCGGGTCAATGACCACCGTCGGCTACGGGTTCAACGTCGGCGTGGACGTGTCCGATGCGACTTCGAGCATCAACTCGGGCGGCGGGAACGTCACGGTCACCGGCACGAGCAAGGGGACCGGCAGCGACAACGGGTATGACATCGGCGTCAACGTCAACGACGGGACGATCAGCGCTGGGGGCTCGGGCACGGTCACGGTGACCGGCACCGGGGGCAACGGTGGGTTCATCAACAACCAGGGCGTGCTGTTGCAGGGGACCGGCCAGGTCAAGTCCTCGGGCGGCAACGTGGCGGTGACGGGGACCGGCGGCGGGTCGGCGACGTCGTCGCAGGGCATCGGCGTGTCGGTGCTCTCGGGTACGGTGATCACGGCCGGGGGTTCCGGCACCGTGACCGTGCAGGGGACCGGCAGTAACGGCTCGGGCAACGACGACGGCGTGTATGTTGTCGGGACCATTACCTCGGGCGGGGGGAACGTGTCGGTCACCGGCCAAGGTGGCGGCGCGAATAGCACCAACGCGATCGAGGTTGGCGTCCTGGTCAACAACGGGACGATCGGCGCCACCGGCTCCGGCGGCACGACGGTGATGGGGACCGGCGGCCACGGCGGTTATGGCTACAACGACGGCGTGCGGGTCTCCGGGGGCGTGATTTCCTCGCTCAACGGTCCGGTCACGGTCACCGGCCAGGGCGGGGGCCGAACCGGTGATGGCGGATTCGACCAGGGCGTGCACCTGCTGTTCTCCGGCCAGATCACCTCGGGCGGCAGCGGTTCGGTGACGGTGGCCGGCACCGGGGGGGCGTTCGGCGGCGCCGGCAACGTGGGCGTGGAGCTGGAAGGGTACACCAGTTACAGCAGCGGCTCGGGTTCGGGATCCGGGTCGGGCTCGGGTTCCGGTTCGGGTTCGGGTTCGGGCTCGTCGAGCTCGGCGATCGTCGTGGCGCCGGCCGACCTGATCCCGATCTATACCGAGATCTCTGCCAACGGCGGCGACATCAGCGTCACGGGGACCGGCGGCGGCCTGGGTAGCAGCAACACCTCGGTCCGCAACTACGGCGTGGACCTGAACAATGGCGGCCTGATTACCCCACTGGGCAGCACGGTCGGGGCCGTGAGCGTCACGGGCACCGGCGGCGTGGGCAAGGGCGGTCTGTCGGTCGGCGTCCACCTGACCGATGCCGACACGGCCATCCGATCCAACTCCGGCGCCCTGACGGTCAACGGGCACGGAGGCGGGCAGTCCAACGACGGCGGCGGGGACGACGGCGTCGATGTGTTGGCCAGCGCTGGGATCAATACCACGTCGGGCACCCTGTCGGTGACCGGGACCGGCGGGACGGGCTCGGCCCATAACGTGGGTGTGCTGGTGCAGGGTTCCGGGTCGGGCTCGGGGTCGGGCTCGATTGTCCCGAGCCTTGGGGTTTTCGACTCGTCGATCGTTTCGTTCAGCGGGGACATCACGGTCAACGGCACTGGCGGCGGGGCCCTGTTGCAGACGGGCGTCGGCAACCATGGGGTGTCGGTGACCGAGGGCGGCGTGATCGGGGGCATGACCACCAACGCGGTGACGGTCAACGGGACCGGCGGGCCCAACGGCCAGGGCAGTGGGTATGGGGTGGACGTGGAGTCGGCCGGGATCGGCACGACGGACGGCGACCTTTCCGTGATCGGGCACGGCGGCGGCCCGAGCAGCGTCTCGGGCAACGGCTACACCAATGGCTACGGGGTGTTTGTCGGTGGGGGCGGGTTCGTCGGCACGCAGGGACTCGGCGACACGCTGGTCCAGGGCTTTGGCGGCGGGGGCGTCAGCGGGGCCGACGGCGTGGTCGCCGATGGGTTCGGAACCATCCTGGGCTCCTCTGGGGGCAACCTCCGTGTCGAGGGGACCGGCGGCGGGATCAACGGCGGCACCGGGGGCAACCACGGCGTGGTCGTGTCCGGCGGGGCGCTGATGGGCACCAACGACGACGGCACCACGACGGTCGTCGGCCTGGGCGGTCAGGGCAATGGCGGCAGTTTTGGCGTGGACGTGAATGGCGGCGTGATCACTTCCGGCGGCCTGGGCGAGGTGTTGGTGGCGGGGTCCGGCGGCGCCGGGACCGGCGGGGCGGGTGTCGAGGTTGAAGGTGGGGGGGGAATCACTGGTGGCCCCAACGCCCCGGTGATGGTGGTGGGCGACAGCAACACGGTCATCGGCCTGCTGCTGAACGGGGCGACGCAGGAGCCCCCGACTCGGGTGACCGGCTCGGCCATTGGCGTGGTGGTGAAGGGTTCGGCCTCCGGCATCACCTCCGGCGGCGGCAACATCACCGTCGACGGCACCGGGGTTGGATCGACCGGGGACAGCGGCGGCGACTACGGCGTGTTCGTCGGCGAGGGCGCTGGGATCATGGCCCTGGCCCCCGGCTCGGTGACCGTCAACGGCCACGGAGCAGTCGGTGGCGAGGGCCACAACCACGGCGTCGTGGTGTCGAACGCCACGATTGGCAGCCCGTCGGGCCCCCTGACGGTCAACGGGTTCGGCGGCGGCGGAGACACCAGCTACGGCGTGGACGTCTCCGACAACGCGGAAATCTCGGCCTCCTCGGGCGTCACGGTCGTGGTCAACGGCACCGGCGGCACCGGGGCCAACCAGGAGAACGGCGTCACCGTCGAGAGCGGTGGATCGATTTATTCGGTCTCGGTCGACCTGACGGTCAACGGGTTCGGCGGCGGCAGTTCCGCCACCAGCGGGGCGGATAGCCACGGCGTCTCCCTGTACACCGGCGGGATCATCCAGGCCTACGACGGCGCTGCGGTCCACGTCAACGGCACCGGCGGCCGGGGCCAGGCCAATGAGGCCGGCATCGACGTCGAGGGGGCGGGATCGAAGATCACCTCCGACGGCGGCGACGTGTCCGTGGTCGGCATCGGGGGCACCACCACGGCCACCAGCGAGAGCGGCAACCACGTCGGCGTCTACGTCGGCACCGGCGGGACGATCACCGGGGGCGGCGAGGCGACGGTCCGTGTCACCGGCACCGGCGGCACCGGCGGCGACCGCAACGCCGGGATCAACGTGGCCAGCGGGGGGACGATCACCGCGACCGAAGGCCCGGTGATCGTCCTGGGCACCGGCGGCGAGGGGGCCGACCAGGAGATCGGCGTGATCGTCTCGGGGACGATCACCTCCGGCGGCGGCGACGTCGGCGTTACCGGCCACGGCCACGGCATGCCGGACGACGGCAGCTACGAGAACTACGGCGTCGAGGTCGACAACGGCACGATCACCGCCGGGGGCTCGGGCACGGTCACGGTCGTCGGCACCGGCGGCACCGGCGGCGATTACGACTACGGCGTCTACCTGCACGACGTCGCGACGATCACCTCGTCCGGGGGGACCGTCGTGGTCCGGGGGATCGGCGGCGGGACAGCCGCCGGCGGGTACGAGGACTACGGGATCTACCTCGACGGCTCGACGATCACCGCCGGGGGCTCCGGCGACGTCAACGTCGACGGCCAGGGGGGCACGTCGGTCGAATACGCCATCGGCGTCGACATGGAGGACGGGGCGACCATCACCTCCGGCGGCGGCAACGTCCTGGTCATCGGCGTGGGCGGCGGCCTCGCCGACGGCTCGTCTTACTACGACTACGGGGTCGACCTCGACGAGTCCACGATCACCGCGGGCGGCTCGGGGACGGTCACCGTCGAGGGCATCGGCGGCCTGGGCTATTACGAGGAGTATGGCGTCTACATCGACGACTCGTCGACCATCGCCTCCGGGGGCTCGGGGGCCGTCAAAGTCGACGGCCAGGGGGGCCGGGGGGGTCAGGTGGGCACGTCGGGCGAATATGCCATCGGCGTCTACATCGACGACGACTCGAAGATCACCTCCGGCGGCGGCGACGTACTGGTCGTCGGCACCGGCGGCGGCCTCGCCGACGGCTCCTCCTACTACGACTACGGGGTCTACCTCGACGAGTCCACGATCACCGCGGGCGGCTCGGGGACGGTCACCGTCAGGGGCACCGGCGGCCCGGGCTACTACGAGGAGTACGGGATCTACCTGGAGGACGGGGCGACCATCACCTCCAACAACGGTGACGTGGTCGTCACGGGGCACGGCGGCGACTCCATCTCCACCCTTTCCGGCGGCGAATACAACACGGGAATCTACCTGTACGAATCGACGATTTCCTCGGGGGGCGGCCATTCCGTCAACGTCACCGGGATCGGCGGCAGCACGATTTCCGGGTACGCCGACGGCATCGACCTGGATGACTCGACGATCACCTCCAGTGTTGGCGAATCCGGCGGCAACGTCACGGTGGTCGGCCGAGGGTCGGTCAACGCCGCCTCTCAGGGTGGTAGCGTGGGCGTGTACGTCTATGACGGGTCGGTCATCACGGCCGGCGGCAGCGGGACGGTCAACGTCACAGGCACCGGAGGCAACGGGGCCAGCGGACGGAACCACGGCGTGGTCGTGGAGGAGGAGGACTCGATGATCACCTCCTCTGGGGGTGACGTCACCGTGACCGGGACTGGGGGCTCGTCGACCAACGACAATGGCCAGGATTACGGCGTCCGGGTCGACAGTGGCGGGACGATCACCGCGGGCGGCCAGGCGACCGTCACCGTCAACGGCACCGGCGGGGCCAGCAGCGGCCAGGACCTTGGCGTTGACGTCAAGGACGATGGTTCGTCGATCACCTCCGGGGGCGGCACGGTCAACGTCAACGGCACCGGCGGCGGCGTGGTGGGCAACCACGGCTATGACGTCGGCGTGGTGGTTGAGTTCGGCGGGACCATTACCGCCGGGGGCAACGGCGCCGTCAACGTCACCGGCACCGGGGGCCGGGGCGACGGCGAGCAGACCGGCGTGGTCGTGACGTTCGACAACTCGACGATCACCTCCGGGGGCGGCAACGTCAACGTCAATGGGTATGGCGGCGGGCGGGCCGGCGATGAAGGCTTCGACATTGGCGTGACCGTTTACCAGGGGGGCCAGATCCTCGCCGGTAACAGTGGGACGGTGTCGGTCATCGGCATCGGCGGGCCCGGCGGCGGCAACGACTACGGCGTGTATGTCTCGGGTTACAACTTCGACCCCGAAGTCGCCGGCTCGGGCATCCGACCGGCCGGAGAGGGGACGCCGACCCAGATCAGTTCCTCCGGGGGAGACGTCACGGTCAACGGCACCGGCGGCGGGTCCAACGGCGGCCAGGGGCTGGACGACGGCGTCCGCGTCGACAACAACGCGAGTATCTCCTCCAACAACGACGGCGAGGGGGACCACAACCTCACCGTCAACGGCACCGGCGGCGCCCACGGCATCGGCAGCGATGACGGCGTCCGGGTGACCGGCCAAGGCTCGGCCATCGTCGGCAGCGGCAAGACCTTCACCCTCCAGGGCACGGGCGGCGGCGAGGTCAACTCCACCGGCGACGTCGGCATCGCCATCGAGGCCGGCGGCAGCGTCGTCTGGGTCGGAGACGGCAGCGAGTCGATCGTCGGGCGGGGGGGCATCGGCAGCGGCGGCCAGAATCACGGGATCTCGATCGACGGCGAGGACTCGGTCCTCCTGTTCGTCAACGACACCGCGACCCCCAGCGCCGTGACCGGCACGACCTTCGCCGACGACGGCACCGGCCTGACCGGTTTCGGCGTCAGCCTCACCAACGGCGGAGCGATCGCCGAGATCGAGCCGGGTCTCGAAGACCTTCACCTGTTCATGGACTCGCTCAACGTCGACATGGCCTCGGGCCTGTATTTCCTGGGCAACACGATCGACCTGGAGCTGTCTGGGGTCGGGACGATCGCCGGCAGCGTCGATTCCTCGACCTTTGACATGGAGGCCGGCGGAAAGCTGACGCTGGTGGACAAGGCCGACCTGAACCTCGGCCACCTGGTCGTCGACAACGGCCAGGTCATCCTCGCCGCCACGCCGGCCCTGTCGCTGACCGGGCCCTCGCCCACCGTCAACGCCAACGGGGAGCTGACCCTGGGGGCCAACTCGACCCTGCCAGGCATCATCCTGGCCGGCGGGATCGTCGACGGCTCCAACCTCGCGGGGACCGCGGGGCGTTTGTCGTCGACCAACCACTCTGGCACCATCAGCCCCGGCCTGGGCGGACCAGCGACCATCAACGTCACCCACATCCTGCTGGGCCCGACCGACACCCTGGTCATGCAACTCGGGGCCCCGTCGGTGCCCAACCAGCAGCCAATCGCTGGGGTCGACAACGACCTGATCCGCGTCCTGCCGCCCGGCGACATCCTGCCCGCGGCGCCGGTCGATTACTACATCTACCTGGGCGGGGCGAACCTCAACGTGCAGTCCTACGGGGCGCTGCCGCTGGCTCCGGGGTCGGTCTACACGCTGATTTCCAACCCCAACAATTACCCGGTCGTCGGCACCTTCAACGGCCTGCCCGAAGGGGCCACGGTGCTGGTCGGCAGCGTGGCCTTCCAGATCAGCTACCACGGCGGTTCGGATAACAACGGCGACGTGATCCTGTACAACACCGCCGCCACCACGACGACGGTGACCAGCCTCACGGGCCCCACGACGTATGGCCAGCCCGCGACGATCGTCGCCCAGGTTCAGGGGGTCGGCACCAGCTTCAAGCCCCAGGGCATCGTCCAGTTCCGGCTGGGCGACGGGACCATCCTTGGCTCGTCGGTGGTGGACGCCTCGGGTCGGGCGGTCTTGACGACGAACCTGATCCCGGCCTCGGACGACATCACGGGGACCCCGGTTTACGCCGACTTCCTCGGCTACGCGGGCTTCGGCGACAGCGAGGGGACGCTCCAGCAGCACGTCAACGCGGCCACGGTCGACCTGGAAGTCACCCCGTCGGTCGACTCCCCGGTTTATGGCCAGAGCGAGACCTACCACATCGCCGTCACGCCTCGGTACCTCGGCACTCCGACCTTCGGGTCGGTCGTGGTCAGGGAGGGCGAAACGGTCCTGGGCAAGGTTGACGTGGTCAATGGGATCGCCAGGTTCTCGACGGCGAGCCTGCCGGCTGGGACGCACAACCTCACCTTCTCGTTCGCCGGCACCAGTTTCCAGCCCGCGAGCACGCCGGTGACGACGACCGTCACCCCGGCCAGCACCTTCACCTTGATCAACTACGACCCGACGACGCTGAACTTCGGCACGCCGGTCACGTTCACGATGCAGGTCCTGGCCGCGTCGCCGTCGGGGGCTACCCCGGTGGGCACGGTGCAACTCTTCGATGGATCGACCGCCCTGGGAGGCCCTCTGGCGCTGGTCAATGGCTCGGCCTCGCTGTCGGGCGTCATCCTGGTCCCGGGCAGCGTCCACAACCTGCGAGCCGTGTATACGCCGACCGGCTCTCCCGTCAACTTCAATGGGTCGTCGGCCTCGACCTCGGTGGCCGAGAACCGCATCGTCCCGATCGACTCGGCCATCTTCCCGACGTCGACGACGATGACCGCCGGTCAAGTTCAGCCCATCGATGCCTGGTTCACCGGGCCCTACGGCGTCTCCCCGACCGGACTGGCCCAGCTTTACGTCGACGGCTACGTCTACAACCAGGCCATGTTGACGCCCAGGACCGCGGGGGCGTCCCAGGTGATCTTCGATGTCCAGGGGCTGCCCGTCGGAGCCCACACCCTGACGGTTGTTTATCAGGGGGACCAGAATTACCTGCCGTTGGCCTCGCAGAACTCGACCGTCACGGTGGTCGCGTCGCCCACGCAGGTTGTCGGTTCGTCGTCGGTGGCCACCCCGGCCGCGTATCAACCGGTCTCGCTCACGGCGGTGGTGACCGTGGCCACCGGGCTGAACCCCGACGGCCAGGTGGTCTTCACCGACATGACCGACCCGGCCAACCCGGTCATCCTCGGTCGGGCGCCGGTGTACAACGGCAAGGCGGTGCTGGATCAAGTGACCTTCCCGGTCGTCGGCCAGCACCAGGTGGCGTTGCAGTACGTGCCGGGCAGTGCCCAGGTGGCCGGATCGACCGGCCGCCTGCCGCTGACGATCATCCCCACGCCGACGACGGTGACGTTCTCGGTCTCGCCGACGATGCCCGTCCCCGTGGGGACCCCGATCACCATGACCGCCCACGTCGCGGCGGCTTACGGGCCGACGCCGACGGGGACCATCACGTTCTACTCGGGCTCGACGCCGATAGGCACGGTCCCGCTCGACTTCATGGGCAACGCGTCGTTGACCACGGTCGCCGGGCAGGTCGGACCCGACTCGCTGACGGCTTCGTACAACGGGGGCTCGGGCTCGGCCTCGGCCGCCGCGACCTCGGTGGTGGTGCCGGTGGTGGTCAACCCGGCGGTGGCGGGGCCGGTAGTCACGGGGCTGTCCCGCTACGGCTTCCACAACCAGCCAACCTCGCTGGTGGTCAGCTTCAGCGGGCCGCTCGATCCGGGCTCGGCCCAGAACCTGGCGAACTACGTGGTTGTCGGACCCGTCGCCCGGAACGGACGGGGGGGCCAGCGGATCGCCATCGCCTCGGCCGTCTACAACGCCACCAACCACACCGTCATTTTGACGCCAGCCCAGAAGCTGAATGTCCACCTGCTGTATACTCTGACGATCAACGGGACCTCGCCCAACGGCCTGAAAGATCCGGTTGGCGACTACTTGAACGCGTCCGGGGGCAGCCAGGTGGGGAGCAACTACTCGGTCACGTTCGGCATGGCGAGCCTGGCGGGCTCGGCCAGCACCCTCACCGCGTACACCGCGGTGACCCCGATCGTCACTCCGGTGACCCACCAGACGGCGGCCCAGGCGAGAGCCGCCCTGGCCCATGCTCGGGCGGTCGACCATCTCCTCGCCATGCGGGCGATCAAGGTCAACGCCCGTCGAGTGTCTCACTGACCCGCGGTTGCGGACGCCCAACAAGCGGGCGGAACCAACCCCCACCCATCCCATTCCAGCAACCCAACCCCGGCGGCCGTCTCTTCACGAGACGGCCGCCGGTTTCTTGCGCCGTTGCGGGACGGTCGCCGTGTCGGGTCCACTCGCGCGGACCGGCGATCGTCGCGTTGTTGCCGTCGCGCCTGCTGGCCCTGGTGAGTCACCAGCCTGGTCCGGACCGTCGTCGGCGGCGTGGTGGGTGTCCTGAAGTGATTCCAGACGGGCACTGGTGGCAACTTGGGGAAAGAGACACCTTGGAGATTGTAAAAGATCCTTGGGTTGTCAATTTTCCGAGATCAAAAGACATTCCTCCAACAGCGGAACGAATCATGGAGCCCCGTGATCGGCCCGTCGACCGTCTCACGAAAGCCAATCATGGACGCATCCCAGCTGGAATCCCTGTTCTTCCGCCGCAGGGCCACAACCGCCGAGGAGCGGGCCGCGCGCAGCCGACAGAGCAGCGAGCGTTTTCGCCCTCCCAAGGTTGATCGGAGCCGCGCCCCGTATCATCTCGCCCTCGCGGCCGTCCTCCCCTCAAGGGCCGCGGCGATTCGCGACGCCAGCCGACTCGTTTTCCACGTCGTCGGGGACACCGGCGGAGTCAATGGCCCGGGGGCGCAGATCAATGTCGCCGACCACATGGCTCGCCAGATCCACGACGCCGAGATGCCCGACCAACCCTCGTTCCTCTACCACCTGGGCGATGTTGTCTACGACCACGGCGAGGACACCGGCTACCACGATCAGTTTTACCACGCCTACCGAGACTACCCCGCGCCGATCTTCGCGATTCCCGGCAACCATGACGGCAACGCCATCGACCCGGCCGACAGCCTTGTCCCCTTCCTCAAGCACTTCTGCGCCTCGGAGCCGACCCACCCGCCCGAGGCCGGCCACTCTCAGCGACCGACGATGACCCAGCCCAACCCCTACTGGCGGCTGGAGACTCCCCTGGCCAGCTTCGTGGGCGTGTATTCCAACGTCTCGGGCGAGTTGGACAACACCGACCGGGGCGAGACCGAGCAGAGGGACTGGCTGACCGAGGAACTGCGCTCGGCCCCGGCCGACCGCTGCCTGATCGTGGCCGTCCACCACCCGATCTATTCCTTCGGCAAGCACGGAGGAACCACCCGAGTCCGCGACGCCCTCGACGAGGCGGCCCGCCAGGCTGGTCGGTTCCCGGACCTCATCCTGACCGGCCACGACCACTGCTACCAGCGCTTCACCCGCAAGCAAGGCGACCGTCGGATCCCTGTCCTGGTCGTCGGAAACGGAGGCTACGCGGGCTACGACAACATCACCCGGGTCCGGACCGACACCAAGCCCTTCCCCGACGTCAAGTTCGAAGCCTACGAGGACGAGCACCCCGGCTTCCTCCGCCTCGCCATCAAGCCCAATGCCCTGACCGGCGAGTACTTCACCGTCCCCAAGGCCGGCAAGGAAGACCGACGGGCGAAGCTCCGGGACCGGTTCACCCTGGATCTCAAAACCCACCGCCTCACCTGAGGCACGCCCCAAAGCCCGGAATCGCAATTCATCTCCAAGTCCCCCGCAACGCACGACACGCAAGGACCGCACCATGAAGGCGAGCCTGACCAAAACCGGGCTGACCCTCCGGGTCATCGCCGGGACCCATAGCGCCATACTTGGAATTGACCTCCAGGAGAACAAGAGAGCCGGCTGCCTCGGCTTCTCGATCCACAGGACCGACGTCGGCCCCGCCGAAAAACCCTGGGCCGGCGCCAAGCGTCCCGCTCGCTGGCTGCCCAACAGGCTCCGCTTCCCCAGCGACGCCAGCGACCCGGCGACCCACCCCATCACCACCGAACAGTCCCCCTTGCAAAAGTTCCGCTGGGGCGACTATACCCTCAGTCCCGCCCACGTTTACCGATTCAAGGTCATCCCTCGGTACGGCGAGCCCGACGCCCTCACCACGCACCAGGGGCTCGCCGAGGGTGTCGAGGTCGAAGTCACCACCGAGGACCCCGAGTCCCCGGAGACGGCCGTCTTCTTCAACCACGCCGCGGCGGCCAGCCACGCCTTCGAGCAGAAATTTCCCCACATCCAGGATCTCGACGGCCCCGGCGATGACGCGAAAAAGGCTCGCGAATGGCTCTCCAACGGCCTGGAGGAAACCCTACTCGCCTATCTCGCCAAGGCGAAGGCCCCGAGCTTCGCCCTCCACGCCGCCGTCTACGAATTTCAGAAACCCGAACTCCTCAAGGGCCTGAAGGACGCCATTCGTCGTGGGGTTGAGGTCCAGGTCGTCGTCCACCACCGCCGAGGTCAACGACTCCAACAGCCTGATCCTCCGGGGCCACACCGCCGTCGCCGACATCTGCACCACCGAGTTCATGAGGATGTTCGAGCACTACCACTTCCGCGCCTCCGAAGCGGCCAGGTCGGGACAGCCCCTGAGCCTGGATGAGACCGACCGCTGGTTGGACAAGTACTACGTCCACGGCAGCCGCGAGGAGCGGGACCGAAGAACCTTCGCCGGAACCCTCCAAAACGACCCGACTGTTTTCTCTTCCCAAGTTTGCCCGTTCGATCTCCAGAGTCCCAGTTCACTCGAAATCCCCCGGAACTCGAAGGACGTCCGCCGGGCGACTGATGGATCGGGGTCGCCCCCTGGAGGAATAAGGCCGATCCGAAAACCCATCCAGGGACTGATTCATGAGCCTTTCTTACGGTTACGTCAAGGCCAAGGTCGCCGCGCTCCCTCACCTGAAGGGCAGCCGCCATCGTCACGAGACCCAGTACCACCTTCACGTCGCCCTCGACGTGGCGACGTCCGACGGCGGAGGGGCCACGAAACGCTGGGACTCGGCGATCAACGTCGGTACCGACGACTCCGACGACCTGCTTCGGTACAAGCTCGTGTACGATTTCCACCACTCGTTGGCGGGCCAGCTCGCCGCGGCCCCCCCCGGCTCGCGGGATCTGACCGGGACGCGGGACCTCCCGGCGCTCGACTTCCTGCGCAGCGATTTGCTGGCCGAGACCAGCCCCTGGCGAGACAGCGACGTGATGGACGGGACCGTCGAGGTCGAGCCGGTCGCCTCGCTGATGAAGCTCCTATCCCAGGCCCGCCAGCAGCACCTGGACGTCTATCTCTTCGGCCGCTTCTACAAAACGGGCGGGCCCGGAATCCACGACATCCACATGAATCAAGGGTCCCGGGGCTCGTTCCTGAACAACGGAGCGGACGACCACAACGATCATAACGACACCTGGCAGGACGGGGCGGTGCTCGTCGACCTTGGCCAGGGTCAATGGGCCGGCTACTTCACCGCCTTCACGCAGCAAGCCGTCCCCACCGACGATCTCGGCAACCCCACGGCCGAAAGCCACCCCGTTGAGGACTCCGACACCGGCTCAATGGCTCCTCTGGCCGCCGCTCCGGCGTGATCCCCCCGAAGCCGGTTTCCTCCATCGGGTTCGACGAACGGGATCGCTTCGCGAGTCGCTCTGGGTCGGGGTCGGGGCGATGCAAAGTGATTCGCGAGGGACGCAGGGGAACCGTCGGGCGCCTCCTCTCCGCTGGCGGGGCGGGCGGGGCGGGGATAGCATCGGGGCTCCGACGGCCACAATCCGGACGAGAGGTGCCGCTTCGCCCGGCCCAGGTCTCGACTGGGCACCGAGCCTGGACGGCGTCCCTCCCCGCCATTCAGGAGCGCGAAGCGATGACGATCCCCGAGATCGACCCCATCCCGTCCGGCCCGGTCCGGGAGAATGCGGCGAAGGTCGTTGACGTCGTCCCAGCCCCTCTGCCCCGAGGGGGCCGCCTCTGGTCGGTGACGCTCGCGGCCGGGGTGCTCGCCGGTCTGGTGGCCTGGCTGGGGGGCGAGGCGTGTCGCCACCTGATCCCCCCGACTCAGCGAGCGGTCAACGTCAAGGGGATGACGCTCAACGCCGTTGACCGACGCTCCGCCGCCGCCGCTGACGCCTGGAACGGCACGCTGGCCTTCGCGATCCTGGGAGCGGCGCTGGGGGCGGGGCTGGGCGCGGCTGGCGGGATCGCTCGGGGGGGCGGACGGTTGTCGCTACCGGCGGCGGGGATTGGCCTGGTCGCCGGGGCACTTGGCGTCGCGGCGGTCTCGGCCATCCTCCTGCCCACCTACAACGGTTACAAGCAGCGGCAGCCCGACGCGGCCTCGCAAGACCTCGTCCTGCCGCTGCTGGTCCACCTGGCCACCTGGTCGACCGCCGGGGCGCTTGGGGGTCTTGCCTTCGGGCGGGCGTGGGGGCAGCCCAGGGTCGTCGGCCGGGCGGTCCGCGGGGGGTTGGTCGGCGCGGCGATGGGGACCGTCGTGTTTGACCTGGTCGGCGCGGCGGCGTTCCCCGAGGCCGACACCACGAAGTTCCTCGCCGCCACCTGGATGACGAGGCTGTTCGCCCGCCTGGCCGTCGCGTTGCTGGCCGCCGCGGGTGTCGCCTACTCCGTCGGCGCCAGACGGGTTCCGACCCCCTCGCCCGCCGTCGGCTCGACCACGACGTAGTTCTGATTGGCCGCCGGGCGGTCGAGCCGGGTGACGATCCCCGAGGGCCAGCGGACCGTTACCCGGCCGATCCCCGAGGCACCGACCGGGCCCAGGCCGATCAGTAGTCGAGGGTCGTGAGACGACTGCACGCTGCCGCCCCCCTTGACCTGGCGGACGAGGGTACGCCCCCCCGCCTCGACCTCAACCCGGGCCCCGATCGCGTCGCGGGGGCTCCGGGTTCCGACCAACCGCAGCCGAATCCAGTCGCCGCGGCGGGGGGTGTCATTGCGCAGGAGGGCCGGCGGCCCGTCCATGTGGTTGACGGCCAGGTCAAGGTCCCCATCGTCGTCGAGGTCGCCGACCGCGACCCCCCGGGCGACGTGCCGGGAGGTGAAATAAGGGCCGACGTCCCTCGTCGAGAGGCGGAACTTCGCGCCCGCCGCCCGCGCCCCCTGGTTGAGGAACAGCAGGGGGGGTTCGTCGTAGGTCATCGTGGGGGCGAGGTCCTTGCGGTTGGTGTCAATGTGACCGTTGGCGACGAAGCAGTCCGGCCAGCCGTCGGCGTCGAAGTCGGCCAGGGCGCAGCCCCAGCCGACCCAGGGACGGCTGGGGACGGCCAGGCCCGCCGAGGCCGATGCCTCCTGAAACGTGGCCGTCGGCTCCGAGGGGGTCCGCGAGGGGGCCGGCGGGTCGCAAAGGTTGCGGTAGAAGCCGATGTGCTCGTTCTGGAAGTTGGTCGTCAACAGTTCGGGACGGCCGTCGCCGTCGCAGTCCTCGGCGTCGCAGCCCATGCTGGCCTGGACGGCCCCCGCCTCGTCGAAGGCCGCCCCTGACGACCCGGTGGCGTCGGCGAACGTGCCGTCGCCGCGGTTGAGGTAGAGGAAGTTCGGGCACAGGTCGTTGGCGACGTACAGGTCGACCCGGCCGTCACCGTTAAGGTCTGCGGCCACCGCACCAAAACCTCGGCCGTCGGCCCGCCCCAGGCCCGCCGCCTCGGTCACGTCGGCGAACGTCCCGTCGCCGTTGTTGCGATAGAGGATGTGCCGGGCCGGCTTGACCTCGTGGGGCGAGCAGAACAGCGGCACCCGGTCGCTGCCGCAGCGGTGGGCGTCGCGGGGGTAGGCCCAATCGCCGTAGTTGGCCACATAAAGGTCCAGGTCGCCGTCGGCGTCGTAGTCGAGCAGGGCCCCGCCGCTGGACCAGATTCCCGGCCGGTCGACCCCCGCCTCGTGGCTGACGTCCCGGAACACTCCCCCATCGTTCCTGAGCAGGACGTTCGGCCCGAAGTTACACAGGAACACGTCGACATCGCCGTCGTTGTCAATATCCCCCGCGACGATGCCGTGGCAGAAGCCGGAGAAGCCCAGCCCCGCGGCCTCGGTCGCGTCGACGAACCGCCCCTCGCCGAGGTTGCGGTAAAGCCGGTTGCCCTTCCGCGGCCCATCCCCCGGAGGCAGGAGGTTGCCGGTGGCGAAGTACAGGTCAAGCCGGCCGTCGCCGTCGTAGTCCAGCATCGCCACGCCCGAGCCGAACCCGGTGGGGAACAGTTTCCGGCCGTCGTTGCCCGAAGCGTGGACAAAGTCGACGCCGCTACTCTCGCGGATGTCGGCGAACCGGAACGGGCTCGGCTCGGCCGACAGTGTCGAGGTCGTGTCCCCCAGCGCGATGAACGTGGCGTGAGGGCCCACCCCGAAATCAGGCCGATCGGGATAGCCCCGGTTCGGGGTTGACGCGACGAGTGCCGCAGCGCGTTCCGTCGCGGCCGGACGGCAACCTCCCAGCAGCGCAAGGGCAAACCCCAGGCCGATCCAGCCCCAGGATCTCGGAATCCAGGCGACCGGGCCCGAGGCCAGGCCGGCCCCGTCTCCGGTTCGATCCCCCGGATCGCTCAAGGCTTGGGCACCCTGACGCCCTTGGGCACCGGCTGGCCGGGCTTCCAGAGCATCTTGCCGCCCGGGCCGATCATCTTCTTGTATTCCGGCTTGAATTTGAGGCGGTGGTTGGGCCCGGCGTCACTCAGGTTGGTTGGAGGCGCGGGGGTGACCTTGGGCCCGCAACCCGCCAACCCAAGGCCGAGTCCAACAACGACCACCCATGACGATGCCGCGCGAATTCGTGGATTCAACAACGGGATGCTCCTCGGCCGCGGCCCCCCGCCGCCGGGCCGGACCTGGAGGTCGGCCCGACGGCGGGTAGCCTGCCCTGTAGGGATCGACCTGAACTGACCCGACCCGCGTCGTCACGGCCAGCGAAACGACGCAAGGGAAGGGCAGGGCAGGACAGGTTGGGTTCAATACGCGTCGGCGCTGATAACCTCGCCCAGCCCGCGGGTGCCGATGGCCCACCAGGTGGTCAGGTTGATCGAGTCCTTGACGAACTTGACCGAGCCGTCGGCGAACCCGATATTGACCCCACCGGCGTGGTTGCTCGTCGGGGTGCTGGCCGCGGTGTAACCGCCGCCGGAGCCGTCGGAGGTGAAGTTCCCCTGGGCGCCGAAGAAGCCGCTCTCCTGGCCGGCGCAGGAATAGCCGTTGGGCGTCATGACGTGGGTGTAGGAGACATCCAGCGTGTCGAACCCCTGACTGAACAGCCAGTTGGCCCCGAAGCTGCCGTCGGACGAGGGCTTGGTCCCAGGGGGCAGCGACTTGCACGCCGCCACCAGTTGCATCGCCACCAAAGCGCCCGCGCCCCCCTGGTCGGGGGTCGGTGTGACTGAATTGATCAGGAAGAACGACCGCTTCCCGAAGGGCGACCCAGACACCGCCGGGGAGTTGTTCACGTCGTCGTTTAAGCCGCTGGAGTAGCCCAGGAGGTGTTCGCTGAACATCGCCGTGTTGCTGAGCCCGTCCGTAACCGTGGCGAGACTCGTCGGCCCAAGGTTCCCACTGCTGACGAACAGGTCGCCGCGGGACGGGACAATGATGCCGTTGCACGACTGGATCGAGCCCGGCCCACCGTAGTTGCCAGCGTAGTTGCACTGGGCCCAGACCCCGGAGAACGACGGGTCGTGGGTCAGGCTCTCCGAGGGGCACAAAAGGCTGGCAATCGTCGCCAGGCCGGCCGTCGAGTTGGCCATCCCCCCGGCCGTGACGCCGCCCGAGACGAACCCAATCTCCAGCATCGCAGGTTGAAGTTGATCGCGTTGTAGATCGCCTGTTGCTCTAGATTCGGCAGGATCGCCGCGACCCATGTCGGCTCCCACGCCCATTGGTTGGTGTTCTGCATCGTCTGGGCTGGGAATACGTTATGGACCGAGACATAATTATGAACGCCGAGACCCATCTGTTTGATGTTGTTGATACACTGGGCGCGGCGGGCGGCCTCGCGAGCGGCCTGGACCGCCGGCAGCAGCAAGCCGATCAGCACGCCGATGATCGCGATGACCACCAGCAACTCAATGAGCGTGAAGCCTCGCACTCGACGCGCAGCAGCGTGAGCCTGCATCGGTGGAATCTCCCCTGGGTCGATCGGGATGTGAACGAAAGTCGTGAGGAAATGGAGAATACGGCGCGAGCGTAACCCACCCCCAGAATTCCGACAAGCCCCCCGCCGTCAAAATCCCATCAAAATCCGCCGTGACTCGAATTATCTTTGCCGGAGACCCACAAGTTGACCCATTGTCAAACACTTAATGAATCAAAGACATTCATACATCCTTGGGCTCATGGCATTCCCCATGATCGTCCAGGCGGGGCGGTTCGCCGGGGAACGGCAATCAGCCCGTTCCACCGTGAGGGGTCCTTGGCCTTTCCTTTTCGGGCGTCGCGCCGGGCTCCCCGGCCGTCCCCGAGGCCGCGTCTCCGGGCCGGGCCTTGGGGACGGGGTCGGGCCGAGCGTGGATCTGGTAGAAGCTGGCCAGGCCCAGTTCGCCGCGACCCTGGTGGTAGTCGGCCAGAAGGCGGTTGGCGTCGGGGTCGTCGAACGTCTCCTGGAGAATGCGGGCCGCCCACCGGGCTCCTTCGGCCCCGTGGCCGTGGCCGAACATCCAGCGGGCCACGTCGAGTTGCGCCTCGCGATCGCCGGGGGCCTCGACCAGCTTCGCCCGCGCCGCCTGGAGGTGTTCGTGCTCGGAGCGGAGGCGAGCCGCCGCGGCCTGGTCGGCCCGAGCCTCGACCGACCGGCCGAGGCGGGCCAGGATCAACCCCCGCTGATGACGGGAGGTCACATCGAAGGGGTCGAGCGCGATCGCCCGGTCCAGCAACGCCAGGGAGCCGGGCCAGTCCCCCCGGCCCGACAGGCCCGCGGCCCGCTCCCGGACAATCTCGGCGTTGCGTGGCTCCAGAGACTCGGCCCGCTCCAGGTGGCGGGCCGCCCCGGTCTCGTCGCCGAGTTCTCGCAGATTCCGCCCCGCGCCCAGGTGCGCGGCCGCGTCGTTGGGCACGGCCGCAAGGTAGTTGGCGTACTCGGCCGCCGCCTCGGCGTTGCGGTGGACCTGACGCAGCGACTCGGCCAGTCCGAGCCGAGCCTTGGCCAGCGTCGGGTCGCGGCGCAACGCCCGTCGGTAATCGTCCTGAACGACGGCCGGGTCGCCCCCGGTTCGCCCGTGGACCTCGGCCCGCCAGAGGTGCGGCTTGGGGTCGTTGGGAAAGTCGCGGGCCCAACGGTCCAGCACCGTCGCCGCCCTCGACAGGTCGAACGTCTCCAGGCAGGTTCTGGCCAAAGCCTCGTCGACCTGGCGGTCCGGCGCTTCCTGCTCGACGAAGGCCCTCGTCAGGGCCGCGTCCGCCTCGGCGGCGCGCCCGGCCCCGACGGCGATCAACGCCTGGAGCAAGTCCCGCTCAACCCGCCCGGCGCCCCGTATCCGGGCCCGCTCCAGTTCGGCGACGGCCTCGGCGAGCCGGCCCTCTCCCGCCTCCCGCCGACCGTTCCAGTAGTGAGCCTCGGCCGACCCCGGCTCCTCCGAGAGCCAGCGGCCCAACGCCGCGTCGGCCTCCCGCCAATCCCCGGCCGCGACCCGCTCCCGCGCTTCCCGCCGCCAGGTCGGTTGCCAACGGGCCCTCAGCCCCGCCCAACCGGCGACCACGACCGTCAGGAAGACCAGGACTCCCAGAATCGTCCGCCGACCGGGCCGCCTCGCCATCGTGCCCTCGCACTTCCCCGCCTCAACGCGGGCCGAGCGGCGGGGCGTCGAGCACCCGATACCCCTCGGCCCCCTCAACCACCTCGATCGCGCGATCGGCCGAGATGTTCTGAAAGACCTGTCGAATTCCCCCGGTCGGCCAGCGAATCTCCAGGGTCCGGATCGACCCGGCGGGTCCCAGGCCAATGGTGCAGGCCAGGGGGTTGCCGCCGAAGCTGGAACCGGCCGAGATGACCCGATGCCTCTCAACGGTCGACCCACCCGGTCCGACCACCTCGACGCGAATCCGAGCCCCCAGGGCCGCCCGGTTGGTCCGCGTCCCCATCAACTTGACCGTCAGCCAGTGATGCCCCGGCGAACCAGGATTCTGGAACAGGACGGCGTGAGCCCGGTCGCCGGGGGCGGCGCCTCCGGCCTGGACGAACAGGTCGGCGTCGCCGTCGCGGTCCCAGTCGGCGAAGGCCACGCCGTGCCCCTTTTGAAGGTGGCCGGTCCCCGTCGCGGCGGTCACGTCCTCGAATCGGCGGCCCTGGTCGTTGCGCAGCAGGACGTTGGGCATCAGGTAGGCATACGAAGGGCGACCGGTCCCGAGGTAGACGTCCAGGCAGCCGTCGTTGTCGATGTCGCCGAAGTTCGAGCCCATCGGCAGGACGATTCGATCGGCCCCAACCTCGGTCGTCACGTCGCGGAACCCCTCGGCGCCCAGATTTCGGTACAGGCGGGGCCGCTCGCCAGTGGTGGGCCGGCCCAACTGGTCGCGGACGACCTCCGTGAGCGTCGCGTGATTGGGGTTGACCCACAGGTCCAGCCGGCCGTCGTCGTCGAAGTCCCAGAACCAGCAGGCAAAGGCGTCGATCGGCTCGGTGACGCGCAAGTCTGGGGCCACGTCTTCAAACGTCCCATCCCCCCGGTTGCGGTACAGTCGGTTGGGCTGGCCGAGGTTGGCGACGTACAGGTCGGGGTCGCCATCGTCGTCAAAGTCTCCCCAGGCGACCCCCTTGCCGAACCGGTCGTTGGTGACGCCGGCGGAGAGCGCGACGTCCTGGAACTTGCCCTCGCCGAGGTTGCGATACAACCGCCCCCGGTTCCGGGCGTCGGGCCGCTTGGCGTCGAGTTCCCCGGCGACGTACAGGTCGACGAGCCCGTCGTTGTCGAAGTCGGCCCAGCCCGCCGCCTGGGTCGAGATCGGCATCCCGAGCCCGGCGGCCAGCGTCACGTCCTCGAACCGCCCGCCGAGATTGCGCAGAAGACTCATCCGCCGGGGGACTTCCCAGGCGCCTCGCATCATCAGGATGTCCAGATGCCCGTCGTTGTCGAAGTCGGCATGGCAGGCGTTCAGGGACAGAACCTGGTCCTTGAGTCCGGCGGCGTCGGAGGCGTCCTCGAAGGTTCCGTCTCCCTTGTTGCGCAGGAAGGTGGCCCCGCGGTCGACGTCGGTGGTGGGCAGAAACACGTCGAGTCGGCCGTCGTCGTCGAAGTCATCGACCAGGCAGGCCCCGGCCATCGCCTCGCCACGGGCGTTGAGGCCAACCTTCGACGCGACGTTGACCATCCGCCGGGGGTCGCCCGGCTTCGCCTCAAGCCGGCCCAGGGGCAGCAGGAATTCAGAGGGCACTCCGGCGGGATATTCCCCCAGGGTCATGCAGGCGACGTTGAGCAGCCAGCGGACGCCCAGGTCCTCGGGGCGTTGGTGGAGGTAGTCGGTGAACCGCCGGATCGCCTCCCGGGAGCCGGAGGTTCGGAGGTGGACGGCCTTGGCGTCGAGGGGGAAGATGCAACTCGACTCGTTGCAGCAGGCGACGCAGTTCTCGACCTCGCCCCGCCTCAGGGCCGCGACCCCCCGCAGCGCCTCCTGGTTGGCCCGGAACGCCTCGGGCCGCGACGGGTCGGCGGCCTGGGCGTGGGCGAACTCCTCCGAAGCGGCGGCCCAGTCCCCGTGGAACATGCGCAGGGAGCCCATCAGCAGGCGAATGTTGGCCGAGGTCGCCAGGTCGCTCGCCGAGAGTGCCGCCAGCTTGGCTTCCAGGTAGGCGATCCCCCGGGCCTCCCGCCCCTCGACCGACGCTCGCATTTCCCCCAGCGACGACGGGTCGGCGATCGGCTTCGAGAACCGGATCGACGCCGAGTACCCGCTATCGTCGAACGCGATGTCCGAGAAGGGGGGGACCGCCTCGGTCCGGGCGGGTCCCTTGGCCCCGGACGAATTTGCCGTCGAGGCCGCCGCAACGGGCGAGCCCAGCGTCCGCGACGCCAGCCAGCCGGCTCCACGGCGAGGCAAGGTGGCCGGGTCCGGGTCGGTCAAGGCGACGGCGGCCACCACGCAGCCGACGACCAGGCCCGAGCCGATCAGCAGGCCCTTCAACGCCATCCGCACGGCGGATCGCCGCATCGGCGCCCCCCCGAGATCGACGCTTCGACGTGTTCCGCTGAATCCGATCGGATCGGCCCATCCTGCGCCCCGTCGGGGTCCGGGTCAAGGCCCCCCGCCGATCCGTCCGTCCCTGGCGGGGCGACGTCCGGCCGGCTACAACCGGGCCACCGACACCTTTATCCACAAACTCACCCACGCCGACCCGACCCCGCCGGCCCGGTTCCCGGAGGATCTCCATGCGTCCCGACACCCGAGGTTTCGCCCCGACCCTCACCCTGATGAGCCTGCTCGCGTTCGCCCCGGTCCCGGCCGCCCGCGCGGAATACGCCTTGAGAGACGGCGACACGGTGGTCTTCCTGGGCGACAGCATCACCGCCGAACGCACCTACGGCAAGGTCATCGAGAACTACACCACCTTGCGCTTTCCCGGGCGTCGCGTGCGGTTCATCAACTCGGGCCACGGGGGCGACACCGCCGAAGGGGGCCTGAAGCGCCTGGACCGCGACGTTTTCGACCACAAGGCCACCGTTTTGATCGTCGCCTACGGCATCAACGACATCGGCTGGGGCACCAAGGCCGACGACGCCCACAAGTCCGCCTACCTCGACGCCATCCGCGGCATCCTCGACCGCGCCCAAGAGCACAACGTCCGCGTGTTCCTGGCCTGCACCCCCATCACCGCGGGGGACCCCGACAAGGCCGAGCACGAGTTCCTCCAGCGGATGTGCGACGAGGCGCTGGAGATCGCCCGGTCCCGTGGCGAGGGGGCCATCGACGTCCAGCGCTCGATGCGCACGGTCCAGCGGGCCGTCCTGGCCGCCAACGCCCGGGCGAAGACCGACAAGGACAAAACGACCCTCCACACCCCCGACGGCGTCCACCTCAACGAGCTCGGCCAGCACGCGATGGCCCTGGCGATCCTCAAGGGGCTCGGCGCCCCCGCCGAAGTCTCCTCGGCCACCCTCGACGCCTCCACTCCCTCGGTCGTCGAGTCCCAGGGCTGCCAGGTCTCGAACCTCAAGGGGAACGCCCAGGCTTTGGAATTCGACCGCCTGGACGACGGCCTCCCTCTGAACACCGGACTCTTCGGCGCCCTGCGTTACCGGTTCCTGCCGATCCCCGAGACGCTGAACCGCTACCTGCTGACCCTCCGTGGCCTGCCCGAGGGCCGCTACGCGATCACCGCCGACGACCGTCCCCTGGGAACCTTTTCCACCAACGACCTGGCCCAAGGCGTCAACCTCGCCTCGGCCACCGCCAACGGATGGGAGCCCGGAGGCCCCTGGGAAGCGGAAGCCTGGGAACTGACCCGCCTGACCGACGCCCGCGTCGACCTGGCCTCGGCCCTGGCCGAAGTCGGTCGCTTCCTGCCCAATCACCCCGAACAGTCCAGGCTCCGCGAGCAATTCGCCGACGCCGACCGCCAGATCAACACCCTCCGTCACACCCTGGTCCACCCCCGACCCTTCCATTTTCGCATCCAACCGGCCACCCCCTGAGTTGAATGCCTGGCCTCGTCCCGACGACGCGAAGCCTGGGGATCGACAAGTGGGTCGTCCACTCGGGTCTTCGTCTGGAGGCAAGTCTCGAAGACTTCAGATCAGAGGCTGTTAGAATCCGCTCGTCTCGTGGGATTCCGTCGGCGGGCCGCGATTGGGGTTGGGTCCAGCAAGTTTGCGCTGGGCGGCCTTGAGGAGTTCGCGGTCGAGGTTCTGGAAGATCTGGACATGTTCCTTGGCGCGAGGCTCGTCGCCCAGACGCCGATAGATCTGGGAGAGCTTGAGGTGCCCCCGGAGGTTGTTCGGTTCGAGAGCCACCACCCGACGGAAGTCGTCGGCGGCAGGTTCCAAACGTCTCTGGCGGAGCGCCACTTCGCCCCGATACGACAGGGCCAGGACCGACGAGGGGTTCAGGGCCAGCGCCCGGTCGAGTCTGAGGCGGGCGTCGTCGAGGTTTCCGCGCTCCAGGGCGCAGGCGGCCAGGCCGATCAGGGGCTCGAACCGGTCGGGCCGCTGGCGGGCGCAGGTCGTCAGTTCGGGCTCCGCTTCGGCGGTGCGGGCGTCGTCGAGCAGGCAGTCGCCCAGCAGCAGGCGGGCCTCGAAGTTGTCGGGTTGCGCGGCCAGGACTCGCTTCAGCTCGACCTCGGCCTCCGAGGAACGGTAATCCTGGACCAGGGCCCTGACCATCCGCGTGAGGGGTTCGAGGTCGTCGGGGGCCAGTTTCCTCCAGCGACCGTAAAGTTTGGCGGCCTCGGAAAAGCTGCCCCGCTGGGCCAGGCCGTCGGCCAGGGACCGGAGGACTTCCAGGTCGTCGGCGCGGGTCGCCAGGACCTCTCGCAGGCCAGCCTCGGCGCGAGGGAAGTCGGTTGGGGCGAGCCCCAGCAGGTATTCGCGACGGAGTTCGGTCTCGGGCACACCTTCGTCAAAGGCTCGTCTCAGCTCGCGGTCGGCCTTGGCGGGTTGGCCCGAGAGCCTCAGGAATCGCGAGTAGAGCAGTCGGGCCTGGCCATCGTGGGGGTTGCTCGACAGGAACGCCCGCAGGATTCTCGCTGCCGCGTCCAGGTTTCCCGCGGCCAGAGCCTGCTCGGCGGTGGCCAGCGGCGTCGGGTCGCGGTGGACGCGCCACCAGGCCCAAGAGCCGAACGCGGCGAGCGTGGCGACCAGGGCCAGGGAGGCGATCCACGGGCGAGAACGGCGAAGACCATTGGCGACCTGCAAGGCAATCCTCCCCCTTCGTCGGCGAGCGGGCTGGGCGTCAAGGGGTAGGCTCGACTCGTTCCGACCCTTCCACGATCCGATATCCCCGGTCTCCGTCCAGGGGCCCGACCGTTTGCACGAAACCCGACGGCCAGCGAACCTCGACTGATTCGGCGCGGGGATGGGGGCCCAGGCCCACCAGCAGTCGTGGGTCGGCGGCCGAGAGGTAGCCGCCCCCTCCCTTGCGATAGCGAACCAAGGACGTGCCGTCGGCGAACTTGACCGTGAGCTTCGCACCGATTGCGTCTCGGTTGCCGCGAGCCCCCTGAAGCGAGAGCCTCAGCCAACCGCCCAGGGGCCGAGAATCGTTGCGCAACAGGGCGAGGGGCTCGCCGCTGTTGGCGATGGCCAGGTCGGTGAGTCCATCGTCATTGAAGTCCCCGGCGGCAATCCCACGACCGACCCGGGGCATCTGGAAGTAGGGGCCCGCTTGGTCCGAAACGTCGACGAAGCGGCCTCCCCCCGCGTTGCGGTAAATCTGGGCGAGCTGGCGGAAGCGGTTCTTGGGGTCGTGGAAATCGTCAACGGTTGGGTCGACGTGGCCATTGGCGACGGCGATGTCGAGTCGGCCGTCGCGGTCGGCGTCGAGGAACGCCACCCCAAAGGCCAGACCGAACCAACTGGGTGGCCCGAGGCCGCTGCCCTGGGTCACGTCCTGGAACAGCCCATCCCCCTCGTTGCGGAAAAACGTGTCGGACTCGCGAGCATAGGCCGTCACGTACAGGTCGGGCCGGCCGTCGCCATCGAGGTCGTCGGCGTCCACTCCCATGTACGATTGGGTCCGCCCGTCGGTGTTGACCGACGCCCCTCCCGAGGGGCCAACCGACGTGAACCGGCCGTCCCCCAGGTTGTGGAACAGAAGGTTCGGCACGCCGTCGTTGGCGACAAAAAGGTCAATCTTGCCGTCGTCGTCCACGTCCAGGGCGACCACGCCCAACGCCTTGGCCACCGGGGCGTCGACCCCGGCGACACGGCTTGTCTCTTCGAACGTCCCGTCGCCACGGTTCCGGAACAGCGAGCAGGGCGAGGCGCGAAAGGAACGGGGCGGGCACGAAGCCCGAGTCGTCTTGCCGGGCACCAGGCAAATCGGGTAGTGGTCGAGGTCGACCTGCACATAATGGCCGACAAACAGGTCGAGCCAGCCATCGGCGTCGTAGTCGAGGAAGGCGGCGCCCGTGGACCAGTGGGGCCCCGAGCGGCCCGGGACCGGCCCGGTCAGGCCGGCGGCTTCACCAACCTCGACGAAGTGGCCGCGATCGTTGCGCAACAGGGCGTTGGGGCGGCCGAAGAAGGTGAGGAACAGGTCGGGGTCGCCATCGTTGTCGACGTCGCCGACGGCCGCCCCCTGGCCGACGCCCACGAGGCCGGCGCCGGACTCGGCCGTCGCGTCTTGAAATCGGCCACCACCCTCGTTGCGAAACAGGCGGCTGGTGGGCGCGGGATCGGGCGGCGGCCCGATCAGGTTGGAGCCCTGGACGGCGAACAGATCGAGCCGGCCGTCGCCGTTGTAGTCCAACCAGGCCAGGCCGGGTGGGACGGTGTCCATCAAATAGTGCATGTCGGTTCGACCGTCGACGTGCTGGAAGCGCACACCCGACGCCTCGGCGACCTCGACGAAGTGGATGCCCGAAGCCGTAGCGGGCGGCTTGGCGGGCGTCACGGTCCGGCCGACGGGAGCACGGGTGAGGGATAAGGGGGTGGTGGCGACCCGGGCCCGGGTCAGCCAAAAGGCCGAGGCCCCAGCGACCACGATCGCCAGGCTCGAAGCGGCGACCCAGGGAGGTAAGTTGGTCATGACCGGGGCACTCTCTATTTCCACGGCGGTCGGCCGGCCGAGAGCCGCATGATGGCATGGAAAACATGAAGGGACAAGGAATTTCGCGTCGGACGAACCGGAGAGACATCCGAGCAACAGGAGACTCTCGCACGCCAATCAAGGTCATCGACACCCGGCCAACTCGTGACGGCAGTCGCGGTCATCCTTACCAAATCCGTCGGATCAGCGTCGTGTCGGTCTGGGAGGGCCCGAGGCCATTCCGGGCCCACTCCAGGTCGAACTGAACCCGGAGCGAAGTGGTGGCAGTGTGCCGCGGGCGCGAGGCGTCCGGCACTCCGCGCTTCCGGCGGGCCCGGATGATCGCCTGGAGGTCGACCTGCCTGATGGAGCAGGGGGCACGCCGAGCCCCCGGCCTCCCCTTGGCCTTCCGCGACAACTCCGAGGGCGTGGGTCTCGCGACTCGGGAAGCGGCCCTCTTGGCATGGATGGCCGCCACCGCGTCAGCGGCCGAAAACAGCGAAGTCGAGCGGTCCGCCTCGAGGAACCCCTCAAGGCCCGGCGGACCCGGTTGACCCGGTCATCGACGGTCCTCCGAGCCAGGCCCGAGCGGACCATCTCGTCGCGGACGGAAGGCCTTGAGCGACTTGGGCCCGAACTCGTCGGCCCGAGTGCCCTCGGAGGACTTCCGCGGGTGCCGCAGGCCTCGCGGCCGCCCAGGATGACGACGGCCTAGCCGGTAGGCTTGTGAAGGCGAAAAGAGGGGGTTCGCGGAGGCATGGGCTGTGGGTTCCTCCCGAGGAAATCCGGTAGTCTCCCGAATTCCAAGGGCTTCGAGCCACACGACCGGCCGCGGCGGGCAAGGACAACCACGCTTGGAGAAACCACTTATGTCAAAAGCGGGCGATGGGATTCGAACCCACGACGTCCAGCTTGGGAAGCTGGCACTGTATTCAGAAACGACTTGTTTTCCAGGATTTACTTCGTTAGCCTGACCGTCACAGCCCCCGAACCGTCACAGAAATCGTCACAGACCCGGGGATGCTCGACGGAGGTCTCCCGTGCCCGCCCGCCACGACTTGACCTGGGAACCCGCCACCAAGCGTTGGAAGAAGATTTACAAGGGGAAGGCATACACCGTCTCCTGCAGGAAGCTCGGGGTCCTCCCGACCAAGGAGGCGTCCTATCAGGCAGCCAACGTGTGGTGGAGGGAGCGGCTGGCCGAGTTGGAGGTCCAGGGGCCTCAGCACCCCCACCAGGCCATCCTGGACCACCTGGACAGGCGGATCGACTGGGCACGCCGCCACGGCCTCGAAAGGATCGCCCAGGACGCCGTGGACGGGAAGTACATGGTCGAGTCCTCATTCGATCATGAGGTCGCTGACGTCATGCCGTTCCTCGAAGCGAACACCGGGGACGTCGAGTCGTGGGCCGGGGTGATCGGCGACGACACCCCGCAGGACAAGACGGTCTCTGGCCAGGTCAAGGCGTGGCTCGCTTCCCTGGAGGCGAGGGTAGAGGCCGGAGATTTCAGCCCCGATCACTACGACAACATCATCGACGTAATCGCCAAGTTCGAGGCGTTCTTCGGCGGCCGGCGGCCCATCGGGGAAGTCGACGAGGCCACGCTGGAGCGATATCACCTCCACCTGCTGGCCAAGATCAAGGAGCGGCGGCGGGACCCGAAAGCCGGGATGGCGCCGGAGTACGCCCGGAAGGTCTTCCGCATCACGAAGCAGTTCATCAAATACTGCTGGGGGAAGCGGCTGCTCGAATTGCCCCGCAACTTCAACAATAGGTTCTCGTTCGGGGCAGCGGCCAAGGCGGTCCAGACCATGGCCATCGAAGAGTTCCGTGGCCTCCACGAGGCCGCCACCGGGCAGACACGGCTGCACCTGCTGCTCATGGCCAACTGTGGCTTCTATCCCGTAGATATCTCAGACCTTCGGGACGATGAGGTCGATTGGGTGAAGGGTAGGATCATCCGAAAGAGGTCGAAGACGGCCGAGCATGAGGATGTCCCGACGGTTGACTTCAAGCTCTGGCCCGAGACGTTCGACCTCCTGAAGAGGTACAGGAGCGGGGCCGAGCGGGCGCTGCTCACGAAGACCGGGCAACCCTGGGTGCATAACCGGCGGGTGGAGGGCAAGCTGGTCTCATGCAACTCGGTGGAGAGCAACTATACGAACCTGAAGCGGAAGGTGAGCCAAGCCAGCAAGAACAAGGGGCTGCCGGCGTTCACGAAATCGCTGAGCCTCATTCGAAAGACCTCGGCCTCGCTGATCGGCTCGGAATCTGGATACGTGTCCTTCGTGCCCCACTTTCTGGGGCACTCGCCCCGCACTGTCGCCGACAAGCATTATCACGCCCCGGCCAAGGAGCTTTTTGACGAGATCGTTACTTGGCTCGGGCGCAAATACGGGCTCGTGGAGTGACCATCACCCTGGCTTTAAGACGTCGATCTTCGCTTGGCGGATTGTCTCGATGGCTGACGTCGACGCCATAATCGCAGCGATCTAGGACGAGCTTCGTGATCTTCTCGATCCCCCTGTTCGAGGGTGGGCACGGTCGGCGTCAACAATGTTGACGAGCCCTGTGGCATTCGTCCCGGCAATCGCCAAAAGAGACCAGGGTCCGTGCGATCGGGCCGATGGCGAGCCCTAAGACTCGATGACTCCAGCCCATGCTCGACCCTTTCAATCACCCCTAATGCCGATCGTCTTCTCCCGGCCCAACCGCTTCACGACGAACTTCACCTCGGTCCCGACGGTCAGCCTCCCCAGCCTTCCGATCAGGTCGGCGACGTCCGTGGGCTCCTCGCCGTCGAGGCTGACGAGGACGTCCCCGGCCCGGAGGCCAGCCCGCTCGGAAGGGCCCCCCTTGATGACGGTCTTGACCTTCAGTGCACTCTTGTCAGCCTCCCAGCCCGAGCCGAAAGACGGCGGGACCTTGGCCCTCACCTCCAGCCTTATGATCGACGCCGGCTCGTGGCCCTGCAAGTGGACGTTCAACTCGCACCGCTGCCCGAGCAACGACGGGTCGGCGGGGACATGGAAGGCATACTCGGCCAGCTTCTCGGGCTCCAGCCGCCCATCCAGCATGACGGACTCCTTGCCGCCCTTCTTGCCGACGATCGGCGTGAAGGTCGCCCCCAGTCGGCTCCCGTCCTGCTGCCAGCCGGGGTGCTTGGGCGAGACACGCACCTGGAGCACGCCCTCGGGGAACTTGAGCGACAGGAAGAGCGTGTACCGATCGAACTTCTCGAAGTCGATTGTCGCCGAGACGGGGGCCTTCAGGTATCTCGGGAACGAGAAGCTCGACTTCTTCACCGGCCCCTTGCCCACGAGGATCGGTGTCAAGAGCAGCGTCCCCGCCGTCTTGTCGATCGAGAGACCTTCGATCGGCATTGGGCTCCCATTCAGTGCGGAGAAGTCGCCGGTCGTGCCGACCTCGCCGAACGAGTAGACGGCCCTGTGCGTGCCGTCTTCCTCCAGCGTCACCTTGGCGTTTGGGAGGCCGGTGATCATGGCCGGCTTGCCCTGGGGCGGCTCTACGGGCGGGACCTCGCTCCTCGTGTCCACGGAGAGCAGGGAGTCTCCCACTTCGGTTAGGGACAGGGAGATCCGGCGGACGGAGATCGCCTCCTTCTCTTCGGCCACCTTCTGGTCCTGCGGTGGGGGTGCCTGGGGGTCAGCCGACGGTGGTCGGCCGCCGGATGATACCATTGCAATGACACGGCCTTCGGCTCCTCGTACCCCGGGCATCGAGATTGATGTGTCACGGAACCTCGGCGTCCGGATCATCTGGCCCCAGTTCACCTGGATCTCCAGGGGCATGCGATCCATCCGGGTGTCGGCGAACGGGTCCCCGGGGGTGAATCTCGCACTCTGGCCGTAGCCGTCCCCGTAATTGCTATAGCCCACCATCTTGACGTCCCAGGATTCGATGAGCCGGAAGGCCGGGGCGTACCATCCCTCCCAGGTGCCGTCCCAATTCCAAGCGTTGGGCGAGCGGTGCCCGAACTCGATCAAGCCGACGGGCTTCCCCCGCTGGCGGGCCATCTGGACCAGGCGGTCGTCGGCCTGGGCCTGGAAGTTGGAGAACATTGAGAGCCCGAACCAGTCGACGTAGCGGTCGCCGGGGTAGTAATCGAGAAGTTCGCCCATTGTCATGTTGGGGCGGGGACGGTGGCTGTGGGCCAGTTCGCCGATGGAATGCCAGATGTAGGCGACGTTCTTGACCCCGAGGCGATCCCACTCATCGTGGACTTTACGGTAGAGGGCGACGTACTCCCGGGGCCGGTCCCGGAAGTCGGTCTCGAACTCACCCTCCAGGTCGGCGAAGACGGGGCCCCCGAACGCCTTGATGGCCTCGCCGACTAGCCGGATACCCTCGTCGGTGATCCCGTTCAGGTCGGTCTCCATGACCAGGAATCCGCCTGGCGGGATGTTCTTGCTGGCGTTGTGCCGGAAGAAGTTGACGTTACGCTCGCCCTTCAACGAGTTGTAGAACTTGACGCCCAGAGGGCGGTGCCGGGTGGCCTTGGCGTACGTGACGATGCCGTCGTCCCAGGAGGACCCGATGGCGACAAGGGTCCGGCCCGGCTGCGGGGCGAACTTGCCGCCTTCCGGCCTCGTCGGGTCTGCCGCCGTCACGCATGGCAGGGACAGTGATGAGGAGGCAATGAGCAGAACGACGGCGAGTCCCCGAGACGTCTTCAGCATCGGAGAGGGTTCCTTGTTAATGTGGTGATCTCAACGACAGGCGGGAATGCCCTCGTCAGCACAATGCTCGCCATCCGACTTAGAATGAGCTATCTTGCATGAACTGTTGTTATTCTGGATCTAGCTCGTCCTCGTCCCCCTCGATGTCTCCATCTCCGTCCTCCCCGTCTTCGTCTTCATCCACTTCATCTTCGCCTTCGTCTTTTTCCTCACCTTGCGCATGCCAGAACCCGCAATAAGGGCACTCGTAGCCCCCGGCGAGATGCTCTTCCTCCGAATTGGCTTCCTTGTGGAACGTGCCCTGGCAGTCCGGGTTCTCGCATTCGACCTCCCAGACACCCTCACCCTGATCGGCGACGTCTCCGTCCTCGTTGACGGTGTACGTGTGCCCGCACCCGATGCAGGCCACCCGGCCGGCAGACTCGACGTTCTGGATTGTCCCGCACCCTCTCGGACACTCGGCCTCGATTGTTCGCTTGAGGACACGGCCATTCATGTCAATCGAGAGCCGTCTCCCACAATCGGGGTTTGGGCATTCGACCTCGCCTTCCGAATGATGCTGGCTGTCCCGCTCGCAGAAGGGACAGGACACGTAGATGAGGCCCTCCAGGGTCCGAGTCCCGCCTTCGGCATCGACCTCGAAAGCCCAGCCGCAGGAATCCGCATTCGACCTGCGTCGGTAGTTCCGCAATCTTGAACTCGTGGATCGTGCCGCAATCCCCCTCCGGGTTCGGGCAGCTTACCTCGACTTCATTGAGGACAACGCCGCCCTCTCCCAGCCTGATCCACCTCTCGCAGGAATCGCACCGGACGTACCCGTCCGGGGCGTGCTGGCCGTCCTCCTTGCAGCAGGGACACTTGACGACGATCAGATCCTCGGTCTCCCGAGGCGTGCCGTCCTCGCCGATCACGGAGATCCAGCCACACCGGCAGACGACCCGCCCCGGCGTGTCCACTACCTCGTCCTCATGGCAGTGAGGGCATTCGTACTCGATGGGATTCAGATCGGCTGGCTCTTCGGGCAAGTAAGGCTGTTCCGCCGCTTCGACGAGCCCAAGGGCGATGGCCCACGTCTCGACGGCCCAGACGGCCGCCTGACGCTCCACACCGATGTCACACAGGCGATCGGCAAATCGGGCCACCCTCACCTCGATCAGGGATGAGTCCGAGGCCCGGACCAACTCTAACACCACGTCCTCCCTCAAGGCGGCAACGACGACGAAGACCTCCTTCTCGAAGTGCCCGCACGAGCCGACAAACTCGCCCTCGATTAGTCGGGGGTCGAGGCAAGCGGCGACTCCACGTCGGGCGATCAGGCTTCGGAGTTCCCGGCGTGGCAGATCGTCCACCTTGAAGTCCCGATCGGATCGAGGTCCCGCCCGTGGCCGCCACTGACGGAAGAATCACACCGCATCCAATCACTCTACTATCACAAAATACGGCGTCAATACTCACGATCGTGAGTCGATCTTTAGCCCTCGCCCAGGCGATCCCATGGGCGGGGGGACTCATGGCGAAGAAGAAGGCCAAGAAGGAGATCGAGCACGCCGGTATCGTGCTCAGGTTCGGCGCACGGCTGCGGGAACTCCGCAACTCTCGGGGCATGACGCAGGCCGAACTCGCCAATCAGGCCCACGTCACGGCCAGCTACGTCTGGCGGCTGGAGAGCGGCGGTGCGGCACCGGGCATCGACCTCGTGGACCGACTCGCCATCGCCCTAGGAACATCCGCCGCAGACCTGTTGCCCGTGGCCGAGCCGCCGGACGGCTTGCCCGTCTTAAGGGAGCAGGCTCGCAAGCTCTTTGAGTCGCTCATGAGCGAGGGAGACAGGGAGACGCTGCTCCTACTGAACCCGCTCATGGCCAGGCTCCTGGAGTCGCCCACAAGGCGGCGTTGAGTCAACCAGAAGTCGGCAAGGTCGTGCGCAGGACGTCAGTCCCGTCCAGACTGGTCACGTCGGCGTGCCAGTTCCAGCCGCAGGCTCTCCTCGCCCCGGGCCATTGCCCAGCGGTGGTTCGCCTCGAATACCGGCTTGAACAGGAAGGACAGGTGCCGGAGTAGCGGCTTGTCGGCCCGCACCCGCCAGTCGTATTGGGCCTCGACCTGCGGGCATTGCGGGGTGATCATCCACTCCCCATGCCCGTCCAAGTCGCCCCAGGCTTCGAGGGCG
Source organism: Isosphaeraceae bacterium (assembly GCA_965201075.1). Classification (GTDB taxonomy): domain Bacteria; phylum Planctomycetota; class Planctomycetia; order Isosphaerales; family Isosphaeraceae; genus CBDAVP01. The sequence continues at coordinate 68,762 of CBDAVP010000014.1, forward strand.
ATCCAAGTCGGATGGATCTTCTCCGTCACCCGGAAGCTCCAGCGGATCTTGTACGGCAGCCAGCCCTTAGTGAGCAGAGTGACGACCTTGCCCACGCCCCGCTCGTCGCCGGGTTCGATCACTTGGACGTCGAGATAGACCGAGGGCCACCACCGGGCCATGTCTTCAGGCTCGTCGAGGATAGCGAAGACCTCCTCGGTCGTACCCTCGACGTGCCAGCGGGTGAGGAACTGGTATTCGTTGGAGGGCATGACTCGTGAGGCCCTCGGGCCGAGGTCTTCATCAGGATCGCTGCACGTCGCCGTGGTAGTCGTCGAGATGTCCGGGAAGTTGTCCGGCCGGGAGGACTATGAGTTCTTGGCGAGCAATTCTTCGACGTTGAAGGGCTTCTTGCCCTGGAGCCGCAGCCAGTACGTCTGGGCGGCGGCCACGTTGCCCATGTGGGGCATGGCGAGCACCTCCTCGGCGACGGCGATCTGCTCCGGCTCGGTCGTGGCGTCCCGCTCCTCGCAGAGCCACTGCCAGCAGGTGGTCTTGCCGAAGTCGGCCCACAACTGCCGCTTCAGGTCTGCCAGCCTGTCGCCGTGGCCCGGGCCGCCGACCGGGGATTGGTCGATAATCTGATCCTTCGCTTCGTCACTCATGGCGTGCCCCCTACCACAAACCTTCGGCCGGGCCGTCCTTTGATGTTACCCAGGTCGCCGGGGCGGTCAAGCGGGTCCGTCATGGCGGGGGTGGCCCGAGGCCCATACTTGATCTGGGTGTAGAAGGGCTCGCCCCGGCGTGGCCGGGCCGTGCCCCCGAGCGAGTCGCCGATCTGATAATCGGCAGGGCAGGTGGGGCTGCCCGAGTGGTGCAGCAGGAACGCCTCCGGCTGGCCGGGCAGCTTCACCAGGGCACCCCACTGGGTATTCGGGAACGGCCCACGGCCCTTCTCCCCGGTGGGGTTATACAGGAGTTCCTTGATCTGTCCAAGGAACTCGTTGCCGTCCATGGTTCCCACGGGCTGGACCACGAAGCTGTTCTCCCGATTCATCCTGATCTCGCCGTCCCGTTCCTCCTGCCCGGCCCCGATCACCGGGTAGAAAGACAGCCCAAGTCTACGGATGTTCGCCATCAGCTTGAGGTTCGCCTCGTCATTGAGCCGCTTCTTGACGGCCTCCGGGTACGGTTGGCCCGACGGGTCGAGCAGATCGGCCCTCCAGGCGGTCAGGGTGGCCATGGGCTTGTCCACGGCCTGGGTCAGTAGCTTGCCCAGGGACCGGGCGAACGACCGCCTGGCGGCCATCTCGTTGAAGGCCGCCCATTGCACGAAACTGAGGATCGACGTCATGCCCTATCTAGGGTCGGGACCGAGCATTTACGAGGGACGTCGGCGAAATTGGCCGGAAAATCGGCCCTGATGAGGAGGAATCGATCCACCGTCCATAGATACGTGCATGGAGAACGAGTTCAGGCCGATCGAGGGCGTTCCGGGATACCGGGTCAGCAGGGAGGGCAAGGTCGAGTCGTGCTGGGGCCGACGTGGCCGGGCGGTCGTCCTGACGGAGGAGTGGCACCCCATGAAGCCGATCCGTCGCCAGGGGTATCTGACCGTCAACCTCGCCAAGGGCGGTAAGAAAACGGCCCGCCGCATCCACCGCCTCGTCCTTGAGGCGTTCATCGGCCCGTGCCCGCCGGACATGGTCGCCTGTCACGGCGACGGGGACCGGGCGAACAACGAACTGTCGAATCTCAGATGGGATACACCGAGAGCCAACAGCGACGACAGTTTACGACACGGCACGAGGGCGATGGGTGCTAGGTGCCGGCCGTCGAAATTGATCGAAGACGATGTGTTCATAATCCGTCGGCTTAGGGCCGAGGGCGTCTCGACGGGCGAGTTGGCGAGCCGTTTCGGTGTGACGTACGAGAACGTCCTGGCCATCGTGAGCAGGCGGTCGTGGAAGCACCTGCCTTCTCGCAGGGGGACGGTCGCCCTTGCGTTGCCCGCCGGTTAGAGTGGAAGCCCGAGCGGGGGCCGACGCCTACCGGAGGCGGTCGTTGCGGCTGGCCGAGGGGCTAAGTTGACAACAAAACGGCACAAGAGTATCGGCGAGTGAAAGGTGACTCAAGATGCGGCTTAATATCAACGCCACTGGAGCCAATGCGGTTCCGTTTCCGGTGGGAATCCTGGAGAAGGAGGAATCCAAGCAAGTCGTCGTCGTTGTACATCTCTCAGGAAATGCGTACAGCGCATCGCAATTGGATGCCATTTTGAATGCGATGGCGGGGAAGAAAGGGTTTGAGTGGTTGAAACCGTCCGGCACGTTGTGGTCTATTGACGCTGGGAAGCTCTGCGAGGCTCACTCCGAGCTTCGAGTGATTCCTTGGTTCAAAGGAAAACTCGAAACTGTTTACGAGACGCAGTTCGGGAGTCTCCGGGGTTCGATGGGCAATCACTCTTCTGAGGGCCGAGGGCTCTCCGTCGTGGGCCATCACCCCTTGACGGCCCTCGCTTTCGTTCTCGATGAAGAGGTCGCTTCGGACAGCAATCGGGTCTTCTATTCTTGGATGTCGGATCGAGACAATTTCAGCAACCGGAGTTTCATCCAGGACTGTCTTGAGAAAGCGGTGAAGCTGATTGCGAAGGATGGTTCCATTGGAGTCACTCCCGCTCTCGATAGAGACACACAAGGCGAGTCGGGGTCACCTGACATTGCAGCGACGATCTTCCGCAAGATCGCTAGAGCTAGGGCGGTGGTAGCCGATGTGACCTTGGTAAACTCAAGACCTCAGTGGGGGAGAGGGTGGCTGGCTTCCCTGGCAGGCATCGGAGATATGAGGCTGTCGCCAAACCCAAATGTGTTGGTCGAGCTTGGATACGCCGCAGGCCAGCTTGGATGGGAGCGATGCTTGCTTGTCGTGAATACGGCATTTGGTCCTGTTGAACAGTTGCCCTTTGACCTCCGTGGCAGGCGCATTCTCCCCTATAAAGTTGAGAGGAAAGCAGACCGGGAGGCGGCGAGAACTTCACTCATCCCCTTCTTGAAGAACCAGCTTGTCGAGGCGATGGAACTCACCAAAACATCTTAGACCACTGCCCGCTACAACACCGAGTATAGTGGACCCCGGAAATTGGACCATCCGGCAAGTTATACTTGACGAGGTTCAAACCGAGGGTGACGCATGGCTCGAATCCGCAAGAAACACTCGCCAGCCTTCAAGGCCCAGGTCGCTCTGGAGGCCGCCAAGCAGGCCAAGACCATCGCCGAGTTGGCCAAGCAGTTTCAGGTCCACCCGGTCCAGATCAGCCAGTGGAAGAAGCAACTCCTCGATGGCTTGGAGACCCTCTTCCAGAACGGATCAGCGGCCCGACAGCCCGATCCCGAGAAGATCCAGGCTGAACTCTACGAGCAACTCGGGCGGCTCCAAATGGAGTTGGCCTGGGTGAAAAAAAAATCTGCCTCGTGAGGTCGAGGCCAAGCGGGTCTTGATTGAACCAAAACATCCTCGACTGAGTATCCGTCGGCAATGCGAATTGCTGGGCCTTAACCGGGCGAGCTACTATCACGAGCCGGCGACGGAGACGATCGAGAACCTGCGACTGATGAAGCGGATCGACGAGCAATATCTCAAGACACCCTTCTTCGGCAGTCGTCGGATGGCGATCGTGCTGGGCGGTGAGGGGGAGGAGGTCAACCGTAAGCGAGTCAAACGCCTGATGGCCTTGATGGGCCTGGAGGCGATCCATCCCGGCCCTCGAACGACGGTGGCGAACCCGGATCACAAGGTCTATCCCTACCTGCTCAGAGGAGTGAAGATCGAGCGTCGGGATCAGGTCTGGTCCTCGGATATCACGTACATCCCGATGCATCAGGGGTTCATGTACTTGACGGCCGTGATCGACTGGTACAGCCGGTACGTCCTATCCTGGCACCTCTCCAATAGCCTGGACGGGAGGTTCTGCCAGGAGTCTTTGGAAGAGGCCTTGAGGGGAGGAACGCCGGAGATCTTCAACACCGATCAGGGGGTGCAGTATACGGCGAGATCGTTCACGGGTCGGCTGGAGACGGCTGGGGTCTTGGTGAGCATGGACGGCCGGGGGAGGGCGTTGGACAACGTGTTCGTGGAGCGACTTTGGAGGTCTCTGAAATACGAGGAGGTTTATCTGAAGGACTACCGGAGCGTGGCGGAGTTGGTGTCGGGTCTGACGAACTGGTTCCGGTTCTACAACCACGAGAGGCCTCATCAGAGCCTGAAGTATCGGGCGCCCGCCGAGGTCTACCAGGAGGCCGGGAGGGGCTCAAGATGAGCCGAGGGAGGTCGGGACCATAACTAGGAAATCGGGTTCAGTGGTCTAGACTTTGGGGTCCACTTCAGAGTCAGCGCCACCACTGCTCAATCTGCTTCAGAGGTTGGAGGAAACCGACCGTGCCTCATTCGTTGCATGAAGTCCTCGGCGAGGTAGCGTTAGAAGTTATCCTTGCGTACTTCAGTCTCGTCAACGACCCGGCGTGCCGAGGTGATCATTTCATCCGGTTGTTTTGCTCTGAGAAGCGGTCCCTGGCGACCGTGTTTTGATCGGCGGGTGGCGTTCTTCAAGTTTGTTGATACGGCGGGTCTGCCGGCCGGTTCACTGAAGCGATATCAGTGGCGGAATATCGAACGGTCGATCCAGTCGATCCTGCCTCTCGGGGGTATCATGGAGTACCGGCTGTTCTGCGGTGACGACGCAGAGTTCCTGTGATCTGCCCGCCAGACAGTCATCGAGGCGTTCTTGCAAGCGTGTCAATATCCCGGCAAGTGCTCAGCACCCGAGAAGGCTCTCTGGCGTCATGGGGTAGTAGATGCCGCCCTCGGCTTCATCCAGGGGGTTTCCGGCTGGGTCGGTGAAGCACTGGTCCGAAACCCCGGCCAATGGCGGTTTCGGATAGCTGTTAACCCCGGCCACCCCGTACCGTGATAGCAGCGAGCCACCGCACCACCACGCCGTACAGGTACAGACAAAGGCATCGAAGGTGTGGTCGCTCGCCCTCACATCATCTACCAGTACATTTCCCCAGAAGGCTCCGCAGTCCCGATCTGATGGTTCGTCATTCGCACCGGCCAAACGTATCACCCGTCGCTGAATCAGGTCAACTACGGCCGCTCTAGTGGTCGGCCCTCGCTCTTTTTTTTTCAGGTCGGGATGCCAGAGGCCCGCTGCTACGAGGCTTGCGACCGGGTAGCATTCGAACAGATACACGTTCTCTTCGAGTTCCCACACAGAAGGTCCCACCGGCCGTGCGCCCAGTGCGCAAGCGACCCGAATCCAACGAGCGATGGCACGACCGATCTTATCCGCCACGGTGCAAAGTGGGCTCGTCGTGAAGCTGCTCGACGCCTTTACCGATCCGCCTTTGTTCCTTTTTGCGTCTCTCTTGGGGTCACTTTCGGAGAAGAACGCCGTCGTGAGCGACTGGTAATGCTGCCACAGCGAGAGCCGAGAGTCAGCCGTAGTCCAACTCTCAGGCGCAAAGAGGGTTCTCTTCAGTTGCTTCTCGCAGGCACGAAACACGAGGTCGTCAACGAGCGTAAACTGGTCCGTGTGAGGCTTGGTTTGGAGAGGATGCAGTGCCAGGTAGGAGGCGAACGCCTTCGGGTAGCCAAACGGAATGTTCACGGCAACGATTGCCTTCCGCCTCTCCTCCTGACAACGTGCGGAAAGCTCTTTGAGCAGACCAGCGACGGTGGGCAGGCTCCAATCATCCTCCCATTGGTCGGTTGACTTCCAAGGTCTTACTCGGAGGGTGGGACCGTCCGCTTCGTTCGACATGACGTCCCCGATTGCGATAGCGCACTTCGACGTCTCGGATGAGATATCGATCCCGCAGAAGATCGGAGAACGATCTTCGCACGCCAAAAGCATCGCCTGAAGTGGCTCCGGGTCGGCCAGCCGGTGATCGTTGCCGACGACGACCAAGGCAGACCCAGCCAGCCCGCTAGCTCGCTCCAGTTCCCGGCTCTCGGCGAAGGGGATCACGTCGTCGGCCTCGCTGTGCAGGACCACCGTGCCCGGCCTGACCATCCTGGCGGTTCCCCACCGCTTCCACGCTGGGCAGAGCAGGACCAGCGGGGTCGAGCCCGAGTCGAGGTTCATCGCCACGGCCCCGCCCCGGGACGAGCCGACGATCACGTCGGGGCGGTGCCGGTCGTACTCGGCCTGGGCGGTGCGGACGGCCTCGTCGAAGTCATCGTCATCAAGGGCGGGGTTGATAACCGTGTGCCCGTGACTGGCTAGATAGGTCGGCTTGACGCCGCCCGGGACCGAGTGCCAGCCGTGGAGGAAGAGGATCTTCATAAATTTTTGGCCCTGATTTTGGCTGTGACCCAGGTCGCTAAAGCCACGACAATGGTAGACTTAGGGCGATTGCTTGCAAGCTCTTGGCCCCAGGTTTACCTTGATTGATCCCGGCAAAAGACGAGGCGTAGCGACGATCGGGATCTTGCTTCCTTATTTCAGGGCCAGGAGCTTCGATGGCTGCCGAATGGTACTTCCGGGTCATGGGCACCGAATTCGGCCCCCTCACCGCACCGGAATTGGTCCAGAAAGTTTCGGCCGGCAGGATCACCCCCGAGACTGATGTCAGGAAGGGGGATGGGCATTGGATCGCCGCAGCGAAGGTGTCTGGTCTATTTGACCGTGCCGCCCAGGCCAATGCGACGGCGTCGAAGCCGACATCCTCGGCCTCCGCAGCCGATGCCGCCGGCGTCCAGGCAGGGTCCTCCGACCCGTTCGGGGTTTCGTCATCTCCTTCGGGCCGCTACGAAATTCTCGACTCGGCTGAGGTCGACGGTTTCAAGGTCGAGATCCTGGCCTATCCCAAGCTCGGCGGCGCCAAGGACCACCAGACCGCAGCCACCGTCTACTTCGCCAACCAGGCCGGTATCCGGCTCAAACAGGTCCGCATTACCCTGCGGGACGGCGAGGCGATCGCCGAGTCGGGGGCCCTCCACTTCATGCTCGGCCAGATCCAGATGGAGAGCAAGATCGGAGGCGTCTCGGGGCTCGGCAAGGCGGTCATGAACAAGTTCGTGACCAAGGAGGCGGCGGTCATCCCACGCTACCGGGGCACGGGCCAAATCTACCTCGAACCGTCGTTCAGCCACTTCCTGATCTATCGTCTCAATGGAGAAGAGGTGGTCGCCGACAAAGGGAAGTTCTACTGCGGCCAGGGCTCACTTGACCTGGGCTCGGCGTTGCAGAAGAACGTCTCATCGGCGATGTTCGGGGGCGAGGGCTGGTTCCAGACCCGGATCAGGGGGACGGGGATCTGTGTGCTGGAGTCGCCGGTGCCCGCCGACGAGGTGCTGCGGGTCGATCTGAAGGACGAGACCTTGCAGGTGGACGGCAACTTCGCCCTCATGAGGACCGGGCGGATCGAATTCTCGGTCGAGAAATCCACCAGGAGCCTGCTGGGCACTCTCACGAGCGGTGAGGGGCTGCTCCAGACGTTCCGGGGGACCGGCTCGGTCTGGCTGGCCCCGACCCAGGAAATCTATCAGAAGTTGCAGGCGGGGGGCATGGCCGCCCTGGGGGCCGCCACCAGGACGTCGAACACGGCCACTTAAGCCGAGAATTGTAGGGCCCGCCGAACCGTTGGTCGGCTTCTCCTAAGAGTTTGGTTTTTTTCTTGATTATCATAAAATATTGACATATTTTGAGAATTGGATATTTCTGGTTTGGGTGTTTGTGAAGGCTAGGAGTTCTGGATGATCGCTGTATTTCTCCTCATTTATCCGTACAGAAATTGAGAGTACCTCTTCGACGAAGGGGGTCGTGGATGAGACAAAGCCAACTTCCAGGATGGGTTTGACCGATTGTTCCGCAATCTGTTCGCTGGTACACTCCTGGAAGTCCGATTGTGCTGCGTCCCAACCGATTCGTCGAAGTCAGTCAGATTAGGTTTTTGTAAATGCCCGGCGAGGATGCATCATGGCATCAAGCTCCAAGAAGCCGCAAAATAAAGCTCGAAAGAAGCCGAATGGGCTCACGCTGAAGGTTCAGGGTATCAAAAAGAATACGAGTAAATCGTCCGCAAAATCGAAGGCATCGTCACCGGACAGAACGATTAAGTCCGCAACGAATTTGAAGAATAAGACCACTGCGAAGACGAAGGTGAAAACCGCTGGACAGCCCTTGGCAAAGACTACTGCGAAATCGAACCAGAAGACATCCCAGAAGCCAAAGGCTAAGACCTCCGCAAAGCTGAAGGTAAAGGCTGTCGGGAAGGCTACGGCTCAGGCCGTAGCGAAGTCGAAGGTGAAAACCGCTGCGAAGACGAAGGATAAATCCGCCAGGAAGGCATCGAGCAAGGCTCAGCGAGCCCTCGTGGTAGGGATCAGCAGCTATCCTACGCCGATCGACCCACTTCCCGCCGTCGCCGCCGACGTGCGAGAGATGGGCAAGATACTCCGCTCGAAGGACGGCGCTTTCCGAACCACCGGCGTGTCCGTCCTGACCGATCGGGCGGCGACTCGCAAGGAGATCCTGGCATCGCTCCGGGCGACTCTCGGCGGGGCGTCTGCGGACCAGACTGTCTTCGTTTATCTCGCTGGCCATGGTGGCATCGAGAAGGGGGAGTACTATTTCATCGCCCACGACACGGATTGCGGCAGGATGGCTGAGACGGGGGTCCCACTCAGGCAGATCAAGAACTTGTTCGATGGCTCCCGCAGCCGTCGAGTCTTCCTCTGGCTAGATTTCTGCCATTCCGGCGGAATCCTCGTCCGGGGCCGACGCTCCCCGATGCCCGATGATCGGTTCATCATCAAGAGGACGATCGACGTGGTCCAAGGGCAAGGCAAGGTCATTGTTGCGGCCTGCTCCCCCGTCCAATCGGCCTACGAGGACCCTCTGGGGCACGGCCTGTTCACCGGCGCCCTCCTGCGGGGCCTCAGGGGCGATGCCTCGGCCAACGGCGAGGTCACGTCGAACTCGCTCTACGATTTCATCGATCGGGAGATCGGCAGCCCCCAGCAACGCCCGATGCAGTTCGGCCACATGAGCGGTCGAATCGTCCTGATGCACTACCGGGATCGTTCGAACGTCGGGGCGGCTCAAACCAAACCGTCCATGATCAAGGCCAAGAAGGCAGCCCCCAAGAAGAAGACGCCCTCGGTGCCTAAGGGAACCTGGGTCATGCTGGGGAGGCATTACTTTCTCGCCCAGTCCGTGAAGTCGAATAAAGACGGCACCATCAGCCTCGTGATTTCGCCAGCCAGCGGGGATGAGGAGGCGAACCTCGCCAATATGCGACCGGGCCTTTACGGCGGCGGTTCGACACTCCCGTATGCCTGGAACAACGACGCCGGCTCGGCTCGGGTCCGGGAGGTCGAGTCTGAGATGGCCGGAGGCCGACACTTCTGGACGATCACCCTCGCCCCGCAGGATGGCGGCTCGGGAGGCAACTTCGGCGATGTGTCAATTGAGACGAACGGGAGGCGTTACACCGGCGAGGATATCGCCAAGCTCCGGGCAGGGCGAATCCTCCTGAATCACCCGCCCGAGGAGCCCGGGAAGGGCCACAACTACGGCACGGACGGTATCCTTGAAAGCTACATCCGGGGGTCCAGCGGACGTTGCGAGGTCCGGGGCAGCCCGATCCGCCAGGTCTACTCCGAGCATGGTCGCAGCCGGAACTGGAAGCAGTTCGCCCGCCTCAAGGCCATATTCACGCTCAAGGCTTCGGGAACGGTGGACCGCATCCTCGAATTGACCCTAGGAGCGGTGCGAGCGGGCAAATTGTCGGTGAAGTTCCGGGGCCGGAGGAGCCAGTCTGGCTCGGAAAAGTCGTCGGACATGGAAATCCAGGGCGAATGCCCCCTGGGATGAGGTGCTTCGCCGAGGTGTGACGGGTTCGATCCGAGATCGACGAGGTGACGAGGTGGTGAGCGAGGCTGACTTCAAGCGGTGCATCGACCTCCTGGATGGCGTGACGGCTGCCTTTCTTGTCGCCAGGAAGGGGCTCAATGCACCGACTCATTACGAGGCCGACCTCGCCGCCTTCCAACTCATGGAGGTCAGCTTCCGGCACATCAACGCCGTGACGGGTGTTGCTCTCATGCCGAAGCCAGGATCACATTTGATCTCAGCATGGAGCCTTCTTCGCTCTGCCTTTGAGGTCTCTCTTACCGCCCACTGGCTCGCCATCAACCCCGACTGGAAAGAGCGGGAAGCACGTTGGCTGGGTTGGGTGTCCGGGGAGGAGAAGTATCAGCGGAACCTGGCGAGGGACATCGGCAAGGCGGGCGGCGATGGGAGCGGGTTTAACCGCTACGCCGATAAGCTGGAAACTCGCCGCATGGCGATCGCACAGAAGCTCCCGAAGGACTCACGCATCAAGCGACCGGATATCCCCGGCATGTTGAGGGAGTGCAGGCTCAAGGAGAACCACTACATCGTGTATCGGACCGGCTCCCAAATTACCCACGGCGGTCCCGCTTGCATCAACGAGGTCTGGAGCCGGGGAGAACACGAGGGGAAGCCCGTTCTTTTCGTCCAGGAGGTGAATTACGCCGCATGGACTCACCCGCTCCAACTGGCGGGCTGGTGTATCGCACAGGCGGGTTACGTGGTGCTGACCAGGGCGGGAGCCCTCCCCGAGCCGGTGGATATGATGATCGAGGCGCAGCAGCAGCTAATCGAGGCAACCTCGCACCTCAGCAAATAGTGGTCCGAGGAGGGGCTCAGCGACCATGAGCGATGCCGACTACTCAGAGTACGCCCTGGACGAGTAGCCCGCCATCGCCCTGTTCGCCCAACTCGGGTATGAGACCGCCAACTGCTACTACTAGAAGGTGGGAGGTGCGGCGACTACGCTGGGGCGTAAGACCACCAGCGAGGTCATCCTGGCGCCACGGCTGCGTGCCGCCCTCGAACTGATCGAAGGCCGGGAGGACGGGGTCCCGACCGGGACGGGCTTCGTCGTGGATACCTTGTTCTCGGCCAGGCACGTCCTGGAGGCGGACTCGGGCTTCAAGGGCGTGATCCGCCGGTCGATCCTGCTGGGCCACGACACCGACACGACCGCCGCCGTGGCCGGGGGACTGGCCGGGCTGAGGTTCGGGGTCGAGGGGCTGCCCGAGGACTGGATGGCCTTGCTGGGGGCTAAGGAGATGGTCGAAGCGATCTTCGGTCGGCTCGTCATCGGGGAGGCCCCCAATCCTCAACCTCAAGGATGACTCTGCGTATCGGCTGCCGGGCATTGAGGGCCGGGGTGAGCCCAGGACCGCCCATCAGGGCTCCGGCAGGTCCCCCACGTCGATGGATTTCCCGCTCCTCTCGGCCGCCTGAGCCCGCTCCGACACCCTCTGGATGTAGTCGCCAGCCGGGATGTAGCTTTCCGCCTGGTGCCAGAGCCGGAGGACCTGCCGGGCGGTCTCCCGGCCTGCCTGAGGCGTCATCCTGCCGAACTCCCAACTGATCTCCAACTCCCGGATCTGATGGATCGCCCCGTGGAAGCGATAATGCGGCTAGTGGTGGAGGCCGGGCGAGAGGGTCACGACGGGGTGCCAGTCCTCCCCCGGATTCGCCTTGTCCTCGGGCGACAGGGCTCTCGTCAGGGACGAGTCCTGCAGGGACCTTGTGACAGGCAGCCAGAGCAAGTAGCGAGTGTATCGGATGCGGCCTCTGTTCAAGTCGATGTCGCTCTGCGAGCAGTTGTTCCCGACCACGGGAAGAGGCCGACGAGGGACAGGAGCAGCAGCCCCACGGGGATGGCGGTGACGAGGATCAAGGTCCTTACCAACAATCGCATGCGAGCCGTCCGACGATTATTTGGAGCGCAACTCACAGCCATCGCCCAGCGATGGACTCGGTGAAGTGCCCGATCGCCTCCTCGCACAAAGCCCGGCGCACTTCTCTTCCATCCGATCGGCCGCCCGCCACGACTCGCAGTCGATGTTCGGCCTCAGGGGTGGCGAGGACGACCAGCCCGTCGAGGGCCTGCTGCCAGTTGGCGGGATGGGCGTCGTCGAGGGCGGCGATCTGGAGATCGAGCGTCGAGGGGCAGCGATGCTCCAGGACGACTTCAAGAATCTGGGCTCGGACTTGTGGGGCGATCTCGGATCGGTACGTCCAGACCAAAGAGGAGAACCCTGCGGCCCGAAGTCGATGGAGCCGTGGAAAGCGGGCTCGTGGGAGCCGCTCCTCGCCATCTGAAGGTAATCGTCGGTGGCGCTCATTTCGGCGATTCTAGGCCAGACTCCGGCCGTCCTCGTAGTGGTGATGCTCCAGCGAGGCCGACGTGAAACGCCCGATGAACTCGGGGCTCGCCTCGTGGGGCTTGCGGGGCTGGAAGAACTTTCCGCCGACGGCCCACTCGTATACGCCCGTATTCAGGGGATAAGCTGTCAGGGTGCCGGTCAGCCGGTGCTCTCCGATCCACCTCTCGGCCCGTTCCAGGTCGGCGAAGATCCCGCTTGGAAAGCTGGACTTCGCTCCGTTGAAGACCCAGATGAACTCGACGTGATCCATGCGACGAGCGACCCCTCGGTTGCGGAGGGAGGGTGCTCTCTCCCTCCGCAATGTCCCCCGCCCATCGTATACCGCCTTCGAACTACTCGGCGAGCAAGGGCTGACGTGCCCGCAGGGGCTCGGCATAGTCGGCGTCCGTCGGGAAGCGGCCCTGCCTGTCGGGCCAGAGGCACTGCAAGGCCGGGAAGTCGTCGCCGTTGTAGTACCAGCGGGCGTAGCCGAAATGCTCCGGGTAACGCCTGCGGGCGACATGGAGGAATCGGACGTCGTAGCCTTCGAGGATGCCCGAGGCGACCTGGCCGTCGGCGAACCGCCGCCCCCGCCCGACCTCCTCGCCGACCGAGTTGATCATCCGGTGCATCAGATCCGGGTCGAGGCCGAAGACGATGATCTCCGGGTGCCCGAACGTGCGGGACAGCCCGATGCTGTAGGCGAGGGACGGCCCCTCGCCATCCTCGGGGACCATGATGACGTGCCAGCCAACCCTCTCAATGTCCGAGACGAGCTTCCGCTCCCGGTCCTCCTCGGTCTCGGCCGGAGTCCTCTGCCATGGCTCACCGGGTCCGACACGCTCGGCGACCCAGCCGAGGGGGAGGTCGGCCAGTTCGAGGATGCCGGGGTCGATGCGGGCCATCTGCCGCAGGGAGACGAGGGACGCCTCCTCGACGGCGACCTCGCCGCCGTCCAGGAATTGCCAGCCGCCGTCGTCCTCGTCGTGCGTCGCCCGGAGGACAGGCGACTCGCCCCGGACGATCCGCTTGAGCGTGAAGACGGCCAGATTCTCCGGGTCGCTGAATGGCCAGGCGTCTGCCATGGGGCTCCCTCTCGTGGGCAACGGGACTCGGCCTCCTGCATCACCCCCAGTCTACGTCCACGACCCTCGATTCGCCGGTCTCGTGGTCCCAGAACTCGACCTCGTCGGACCCGGCCCGCACGATGAGCAGGTCGCCGCCGCCGTCCTCGGCGATGGCGATGGCACCCTCGGGGAATCCGGCCCTCTCACGAGCCACCCGGGTCTCACGGACGACGTGGTTGGCCGTCCGTGCGACCCTCCTCCGGTCGGAGGCGTCGAAGACGGGGAAGAGCCGCCACATGTCGCCGAGAGCCCGGATCTCGCCGCCGTTCTCACGGTGAAGCCGGACCCGCAGGTCCATCGGCAGCTTGCGACCGAGTTGGCGTTCGGCCTCGTGGATCAGGGCGACCTCGACGGGGAATGGCATCCGATGCGACCCCGCAGAGGCTGAAGATGACGATCCGGCTCTCGGCCAACCAGGCCGGTGGCTCGTGGAGCGGGAAGATGAGGGCACGGTTGATGGTGCCTGATACTGGCGGGCCGCCGTCGGGCTCGATCACGAAGAGGTGTGTCCGGCCTTCCCCATCGGCCTGACCCCGGCCTCCGGGACGGGTGATTCATGCTCGATACCCGAAGGCCATTCACCCCCACCGCACCGGGTTGCCCGTCTCGACCGACGCCCGGAAGGCCCGCTCCAGCGGCCCCAGGAGATACTCGAAATCGGACGAGTGGACTGCCCGGCCCTCGACATGGAGCGTGGCCGTGTAGCGGAAGCGGAACCGGCCCCGGTCATCCTGCATCCGGCCGTCCGGCCAGGGGATCGTGTCGTCGGGCACGGCGAACCGGCACTCGAACTCCCTGCCAGAGTCGAGGTCGGCGTACACGACCCGCCAGGGTCCGGGGCCGTCGGGGTCGGCGTCGAGGATCTCCTGCCGGAACCGGGCCGACCGGAACAGATCGAGCTTGCCCTCGCCCGTCCTGATGAAGAAGCCGTCACCGTCGATCCCCGCTTCGAGCCCGGAACTCCCATTGAAGATGAAGACGCCGCCATAGGCACCGACATGCTTCATCACGGCCTCGCCGGTCGCCGTGTCCACCAGGCAGGGGTTCGTGCCGATCCCGCCCAGCCTGCGGAACAGCGTCAACTCCCCGAGGGCGAGCGCTGACTCGGGCGCTTCCGTCCGGCCGCCGTTGGCGTCGGGCAACTCGCCACGCAGGACGGGGAATTTGTCCCACCCGGCCTCGGCCAACGACTGCTGGAAGAGCCGATAGCCCGACCAGTTGGCGATGTGTTCCGAGGCGTATCGCAGGTCCGGGTCGCCGCAGCAGCCCTGCATCCAGTCGTAGACTTCGGCGAACGCCTCATCCGAGTCGTGCTCCGGCTTCAGGTTGAGGTATCCCTCCTCGTCGACGTGGAGCCAGTCCCGAGGTACGGGCGGCTCAGTCGTCAACCCCGACCGGAAGCAGTCGCACTTCACCGAGGCGTCGAGGCCCATGGAGGACGTGTCCCTATCGTCATCGGGTGGTCAAGCCGGCCCGTCCAGCCAATCGTCAGACACGCCACCTTCCCCCAGGATCGATGGCCCGGCAGCCCTGCACCCCATGCCCCGCAAGATATCGAAGATCGAGCCCAGGGCCACCAGGGCGAGGGCGATCGAGCCGAAGAGCAGCATGAACACAGCCGAGATGACCAGGGCGCCGAGCACCCCGTCGGTCCCGCCCAGGAACGACCCGATCACGACCGAGGTGGGGATGGAGGCCAGCGTCATGATCGAGCAGAAGGCGGCGACTTGCATCGCCCCCCAGCGGCCGACGCCGAGGTCTCGGGTCTTCTGGGGCAACTTCGAGGGGCTCGCTCCGGGGCCTTCCATCGAGATGTCTCCTGCACTGCCACCGACGGGCGATCAGCAGGGGGTCGGCGAGAGGCTCGGGCGATCAGGCCGTCAAGACGTCCCAACGCTTCGCATAGCGGAGGATGCCCTCGGCCAGGTCCCGGTTCGCCCCGGCCCACAGATCGTCGAAGATGACCCACTGGTGATAGACGTCCCGGCCGAAGAATTCCCCGACGTGGATGCATAGCTGGGCGAGGTGGTCCGAAGCCCCGACGATCGACTTCGAGGGGTCGTGGTCCAGGTGGACGCCCTTCAAGGACTCCAAGCCCCGTTCCACCCGGTCCCGTGCCTGCTCGACGGACTCCCCGACCGGGGGCCCGCCTGGGTCCATTTCGCCGATGCGGAGGACCGGGAGGCGGGCGACCCGTCCCAGCGCCGCAGCGATCCGCTCACCCTCCGGCTCGTCGAGCCTTAGCTGCGAGCGTAGCAAGTTCAACTCGAACGGCCAGGACTCGTCGGGGGTGGTGGCCTCAAGATATCCGGCCAACTGCGGGAGGCGGACCCCCTCGATCCGGCACGGACCGCCGAATTCCTCCAGGTCAGTCAACCCGCCCGAGTCGTAGAAGGCGAGGAATGCCAGGTAGATCGTCCCCTCGCTCGTCCCTGGCGGCTTCAACTTCTTCAAGGGGAAGCTCGGGGCGAGTGACGTCTCGCCGCTCGTTGCCGGCAGCCTCCAGCCCTCGTGAAGCAGGTAGGCTGCCCGGCCCGGATGGGCGACGAGATAATGGTCATCGAAGAGGTAGTAGGCCAGTTCGATCTCGTCGTCGTCCGTGAGCACTTGCAGGGCGTGCGGCCTGAACTTGACCTCGCCCTCGGCGTAGAGGTGCTCCTCCAGGTAGGACTTGAGCATCCGGTCGCTCGTGGGTGGCGACAGCGAATGATCCCGAGCGGCTTCGAAGATCGAGGCGAAGCCGTAAACGGAAGTGCCGAGTTCGGCTTCGACCCAGGCGGCGACGTCCTCGGCCTCCTTCGCCCGCTCCCAAACGCCCCGGAACCAGCCAAGGGCAGATTCGGCGTCGAAGGCACGGACATGCTTGCCCGAGGGTCCCTCGTAGTGGCTGCGGTAGACGAAGTAGACGCTCACGGGTGGGGCCTCGGGATGCTCTAGGACGCTAGTCGCCAGAATCGATCCGACCTATCCGCTCAAGCATGACTTCCCGGGCGACTTCGGCGTGCTTGCTCACGCATTTCGACCGATCACGGACCCTTCAACCCTCTCGGACCGCCGATGTCGATATGCCCGACCCCGGCTTATTGCGTCGGCGGGAGGCCGACGCCATCGTAGCCTAGGGCCTGGTCATCGGGTTGGAAAGGGGGAGGTTGGCATGCCACGGGTCTGCGTCCACCTGGACCGGGCGACGGACTGGGATTACGCCCAGTATTTCGGCGGTGCCGGCCTCGAATACGCCCTGATCTGCACGGACTGTCGTGACCAACCCGAGGAGATCGGGGCCAATTTACGAGAAATCTCGCCCGAGCGATTCGCCCGGATCGAAGAGGACGGCCACTGGGAATGGGACAGGAACGCCATCATCGGGCGACCGCAAGTCCTGGAGCGGCCCTCCGACCTGTCGTTCCGGCACGAGGACGTCCCCCTTGCCGGGCCGATTCCCGCACCGATCGCCGACCTCAGGCCCATCCCCGCTTCCGATCGGGCCGAGTTCCTGGTGCTGGCCGAGGACGGCGAACTCCTCCGGGTCGATCCGGCCGACGGCGGAATCCGGCGACTGATGAACGTCTTCGATGCGGGCCTGTCCCCCGGCCCGAAGTGGATGCTTCATGTCTCGCCCGGTGGCGAGGTGGCGGCGGTCGTGGAGGCACGGGGGCGATACGGGGTCGTCCTCGACCTGGAGGAGGGGCGGGCGACGATGCGGCTGGACCGGGGCGACTACCACAATGAGCATACGGACTTCCCGGCGGCCTTCTGCGTGACCGACGGCCGGCTGCTCCTGGTCCACGGGACCGATTGGAACCGGCTGGACGCCTCGGACCCCAGGACGGGCGAGTTGCTCACCGGCCGGTCGCCGACTTCTTACCGCACGGGCGAGGAGAGGCCCGAGCACTACCTCGACTATTTCCATGGCGGGCTGGCCGTGTCGCCGGGCGGGGCGCATGTCGTGGACAACGGCTGGGTCTGGCACCCCGTTGGGGTCGTGACCTCCTGGAGCCTTCGCCGCTGGGTCGGGGCGAACCCCTGGGAGTCGGAGGACGGGCCATCGAAGCGAGCCCTCTGCCAGCGGGCCTACTTCTGGGGCGGCCCGCTGTGCTGGATCGACGGGCGGACGGTGGCCATCTGGGGCTACGGCAACGACGACGAGAACCTCATCCCCGCCGCCCTGCTGTTCGACGCCGAGACGGGCCGGCGGCTGCGTTGGTTCGCCGGCCCGGTCGGCTCGTTCGCCTTCGACCGTTATCTCTTCTCGCACTCGGCCGACTCGGGCACGTCTGTCTGGGACGTCGGCACGGGGGAGAGGCTGCTCCACGACGCCTCGTTCCGCCCTACGACGTACCACCCCGGGGCCGGGGAGTTCGTCACCCTGTTGGGGGACGGGCGTCTTCGCCTGAGCCGGCTCGTGGGCGAGTGATGGGATAAATCCGGGTCCGCTTCTGAGGTTTTCGCCATGTCCTACTCTATATAAAAAGAGGAGGGCAGGTCACGACGCCCGCCCTCCTCAAACGAAACAAACAACTCAAAGGTATAGTAGTGCCCCAGCCCCCCAAAAAGACCCGTAAAAATCAAAATATCCGCACCTGGATTCGCCAGAGGACCTCGCCGTACGACTTCGGCGTCAAGGTACAGGCCGGGAACCCCGCCCACGTTAACAAGAATGACGATATTAAATACCACGTCGCATGCCTGAAATCGGGCTGGTACGGTCGTCGGTTGTCCCGGCTCAAGAATGCCGACATGTCCGACCACTTCTCCGGGCAGAAGACATATTACTTCACCGCCGACGGGCGATCAGCCACACCAGAGGTCCTGGTCAACATCGACATCGATTGTCACGGGTCGGGCAGCCTAGCCGGGGCCATCGCCTTCGCCGAGCACCTTCGGAGCACCAAATTCCCGGACCTTTACTTCGAGGCCAGCACCAACGGCAACGGCGTTCACGGCTATCTCCTCGTCCAGAAGGGCGACCTGGGCGATGAGGGCCTGAACTCAGCATTGTCCAGGTTGGACAAGTGGCTGAAGGCCGAGTTGGCTCGTGGAAAATGGGACGTGGAGAACGTAGAGGTCAAGGGCCAATCGCCCGAATTCACCTGGGGGCGGGCCAAGTACGAACTCCAATCGTACAAGAGCGGCCAACTCGCCAAGCTGCCAAGGGAGGCGTCGGTCAGGGCCGACGAGCTTCGGGGCACGACCAGGATCAAGGTCGGAGAGTTGAGGAGGCTGCAGGTGCCTACGGTCAACGAGCCGGTTGACTCAGTTGTCCGCCAGGCCGAGAAGGGGAAGAGGAAGTCGGTTGTCTCGGTTCAGGAAAGTGATAACTGGGGCGGGGTGGCGTCGGTTGTCTCCGAGAAAGCCAAGGAAACGAATAGCGGCTCGATCGCAGGGCGTCACTTCGGGCCGGAGGAGTTGGCCAAGCTCGGCGGCGGATATCTGACCTTGGCGAAGGGGTTGCTCGGCGGGGTGAAGCTCGTCGCCACGGGCCGGAGGGTCGTCACCGAGGAGGATATGGCGATCTTCCTGATGATCTTGCGGTTCTTCAGCCTGAATATGAACGCCGATGGCTCATTGCCAGTGGCCAGGTGGCGGGAGATGTGGAAGGCATTGTTCGGGGCAGATGACGTGAATAGGGCCTGGTGCCACCACAGGTTCGCTCGCATAAGGCACTTACTGAGCGACAAGGACTTGTTGTCCTGGCAGGACGAGAGCTTCGTTATCGGCGTGTACGTAAAGGACGGGCGGTTCGTGCCGGGCAGGGCTGCGAAGTGGAAGGGCAGCGTGGAGTTGATGGCGATGATGGATGCGGCAAGCGAGCAAGTGGTCGAAGTTGTTGCAAGTGTTGATGTTGAAGAGAAGGAAGAAGGAGGAAGCACCCTTTATGGGCACAACCAAACTCACCATGACATTGAGCATGCTGAGATCGAGATGTTAGACACCTTAATCACCCAACAGACGGTCAACGAGCTGCCTCCAGCCACAGGACCGGGACAATCGACGTCGTTCGACATCCTCTTCGAGAGTCTCGGCCTCTGGAGTCCGGTCCCCAGGCCAAGGTTTGCGGGCTACAGCACGGGGCCTTATCGGATGGCGGCGTGAGAGATCCGCTCTCAGGGCCGCAGGTACTCAAATGTGATTTGAGGAAGATAATCGACTTGGACTTTCGTGCGACCTGAGCAGGGCTCGAACGGCACTTCGGCTCCGTTTTCCAATAGCGGCTGCTATATACCGCATGCTGAGTTTCTTTGAGTATATCGCCCAGAGCCGCAGGATGGCCCTGCCCGACGCCCACACGATGTTGGCGATGTCGGGCATCGACCTCGATTCGCCCAATGAAGAAGAGACACAACGGCTTCTCAACAGGCAGAGGAAGCGGCAGCCGATCGGCGTCAAGGCTCACAAGACAATCATCCCACTCGACAGCCAGCCTTTGAGGCAGGCTAGGAAGAGGTTCTGATCAGGCTGGCTCTGGTCATCCGCCTGGACAGTGATGCCCGGCCCATCCCTAGCCAGGGCCGATGGGATCGCCCCTCACCCGCCGTGGGGATGGGCAGCAACGAAGGGTCAGGGTATCCTCTCCCCGGAGTGGGCCGGACCGTGTGGCCGAGGCTCCGATGCACCCCGAGGCTTGGCGATGGGCGGATCGAGGCCGAGAGTCGTTCTCTCGTGGAGTTCGGGCAAGGATAGTGCGTGGGCCCTCCACCTGCTCCGTCGGAGGGGCGACGTCGAGGTCGTCGGGCTCCTGACGACCTTCAACGAGGCGGCAGATCGGGTGGCGATGCACGCCGTCCGTCGGGAACTGGTCGAGGCCCAGGCGGCGGCTGCGGGCCTGCCCCTCGACCCGGTGATGCTCCCCCACCCCTGCACGAACGAGGTCTATGGGTCACGGATGAAGGCGGCAATCGCCCAGTCGAAGGGCCGGGGCGTCACCCACATGGCCTTCGGCGACCTCTTCCTGGAAGACGTCCGGGCCTACCGGGCCCGGCTCCTGGAGGGCACGGGGATCGAGCCGCTCTTCCCGGTCTGGGCCTCGGCCGGGGAGACGCCGGCCCTGGCCAGGAGGATGCTGGCCGGCGGCCTGAAGGCCGTCGTGACCTGCGTGGACCCGAGCCAGCTTGGCGAGTCGTTCCTGGGCCGGCAGTTCGACGAGGGCTTCCTGGATGACCTGCCCACCGGGATCGATCCTTGCGGCGAGAGGGGGGAGTTCCACACCTTCTGCTACGCCTGCACCGAGTTCTCGTCGGAGATCCGGGTGGAGGTCG
The DNA here is from genome assembly GCA_965201075.1 of Isosphaeraceae bacterium. Classification (GTDB taxonomy): domain Bacteria; phylum Planctomycetota; class Planctomycetia; order Isosphaerales; family Isosphaeraceae; genus CBDAVP01. The sequence goes on from CBDAVP010000014.1 coordinate 89,373, forward strand.
GCGAGTCCGTCCATCGGGACGGCTTCTGGTTCGCCGACCTGCGGCGGCCCAATCCTCCGGCGTGAAGAGGCCCCCCACGATCGGTTACTGTAGGTCCGAATGCCCGACCTGCGTCACGGTGACGGACGACCGAGGACCGATTGATGGGCAGCGGCCGGCGATATCGCAGGGAGGATCGGTCACGGCGGGTCGGAGCAAGTCGAGGCCGACGATAGCCCTACCAGCCATCCTCTCCGGTTCCGGGTAGGTCGAGGAATTTGGCCCATCGCCGGTGCTGGAACTTTGCTTGACTCTCCCTCGAAGACGGGTCGAGCGAGGCCCTGGCCGCCTCATAGTTGTCCCGGAACCAGGCCATGAAGCCGGGGTGGACCTCTAGGACGTGGTACGGCGGCCATTCCGTGGGCACGATGAGCCCGAGGTCGGGCACGGGTTCGGACGACCAGGACCGCACCACTTCCTGGTCGTCCTCGTCAAAATCGAGTGACGACCCCTCTTGCCAGAACGACCAGGACCCGTCGGCGAGAAGGCCGTAGATCGAGCAGTCGCCGCCCTCCACGCCCACCTTGGCCACCAGCACTTTCTCCATGAGACGAGCCCTCCTGTCGCCGTACGTGATCCATGGACGGATGTGTTCGGAGCCCGGCCAGTCACCATGGGCCGATGAGCCGTCTCGGAGGACGACTAATCCTGGCCGGGCCGGACCGAAAGGGAGATTGCATCCAATCGGACATTTTAATAGCGGAGCTATGCTTTTACTATTAGAATCCGATTGGCCGATTCGGGCCGCCGGGGCTCCGACGTGCGACCAAGGCGTAGTCCGCTAGGCCCGATTCGTGAGCGGGGATCATGGACCGAAGGAAGATCGTCTACGCAATCGCCGGCCTCACGGCCGCCTCGGGGCTCGGACTGCTTACTTACTGCGCCATCCGCATCGGCTCGCTCGAAGACCGGCTGGCTCGCCTAGAGGGCACGGGCGAGGCTAGGATTGCCGAAGTGGCGAGGAATCTCAACGACGTCCGGGGCCAAGTCCAGATCGTCATCTCGAAGCTGAGGTCCGAGAGCGACGGGCTGGTCGATGAGCCCGGCCCCGACGAGCACCTCCGGTTCGCCACGGTCGCAGACGCCGAGGCTGAAATCAGGAAGCTGGGCGACAAGCCGGCGGCGGAACGGCTGGCCGGTACGCTCACGGCGATCGACGAGTGGCTCATCCGGCCGGGTGAGGAGGACCAGTTCAAGAAGGTCAGGCTCGGACACCTTGACCGGCTCCGCAAGCTGGTCAAGGAAGAGGTGGAGAAGCACCAAGAGGCGGCACTGAAGGCGGCGAGCGGCGGCGAGGGTGCCAAGGAGCATGCCGAGGCCGGGGCCATCCTGGTGCTTTACCCGATGTCCGACGTGCCGAACGTAGTCGAGGAGGCGAAGTCGCTCGCCGGGCGGCAGTCCGAGTTGGTCGGCCGGCTGGAAGCGATCCGCCGCCAACGCTACAACCGATGGGCGGCGGGCCAGGTCGAGGCCGCCCTGGACTACTTCAATGCCAACGTCAGCCATTACAACCCATTCAACGACAACGCCGTCCTGATCGGATCCCTCGTAAACAATCTAGGCAATGTCGATCCGGTCATGCTGGAGCCGTCCGTGCTCGAACTGTACAACTACGTGATCGAGCGGACCAAGGGCAGCATCTCCGAGAAGAACAAGGTGGAACTCGCCAAGAGGCTGACCGACCCTGCCGTCCGGCGCAAGGCCCTGGGGGACTTCTGATGAGACACGGGATCTTCCTGTCGATCGCCCTCGCCGTCGGCGTCGTCAACCCCGCCGTGGGCCAGACGGCCGCCTACACGCCGCTGTCCTCGTGGACCGACCCCACCTCGGTCGCTCGCTCACGCTGGGAATCCGACCTGCAAGAGCGGCTCACCCCCGCCAAGCCAGTCAGGCCGGAGGACCGCCCCCGACTCGCAGGGCTCCGGCCTCGGAGCGTCGAACTGCTCGAAGACGGCCTCATGAAGAAGCAGAAGGCGAAACTCCGCAACGACCCTCGCCTGGCCCGTCGGGCAATCTCCGACCTTTATCGGAGCCCCAGGGCCGGGAGGAACGTCCTGCACGGCACGATGGCCGAGGCGATCTTCCTCGACCGCAACCCGGAGTGGGGCTACGTCAGAAAGCAGAACGCCCCCCAGCACGATGTCTATCGCTGGGTCAACGGCCGCAGGACGCCGCTCAACGGCCAGATCAAATTTCATAAAGAGGTGAGGCCGTCCGTTTACGCCGCAGACATGAGAGAAGACCATCTCGCCCGCAGGTTCTTTATACCGGATGATCACGTCGATCCAGTCAAGACGTACTTGAAGGCTGAGGCCATGCGGCTGGAGGCTGGCGGCGATCCGGCGGCTGCACTGAAGAAGTGGGGGGACTATCGTCGAATTCGTCCTCTCGGTGCGACGTCCGCAGAGATCCGATCGGCGGCGACCGAGGCCGCCCGCAGCCTGGCCAGGGAGAGGTCTGCGACGTACACCTCGCTCGGGGCGACCCTGGCGTTGTCCTTCGGATCGACGGCCTACGACTGGGCCTCCGGCGATCTCTCGGCGAACGTCGCCGCCTACAGGGCCATGCAGGCGGGGAGCATGCTCGTGGCGGCGGCCGGTGCCGACGCCGCATTGAAGAGGCTCGCCCAAGGCAGCCTGCGGGGCACGCTTAGGGGGAACGCCATCGTCGGGGCGACCCTCCTCTTCGTCGAGACCGCCTGGTCAGCCCACGAGCACGGGTGGGGACAAGCCCTCTCCCGGCCCGAGTTCTACGAGCAATTCGGCGGCGGGGTGGGCTCATTCTCGCTCGGGCTTGCGGCGGGCACCCTCGCCACCGGCCTGGCGGTCGAGACTGGGCCTCTTGCACTTGTAATCGGGGGTGGCGTTGGCCTCATCACGGGCACGGTCGGCTACTTCGGCGGCAGGGCGACGACCCGAGCGATAATCGAGATCCTCTCGCCGGAGATGCTCAGGACCGAGGAGCGGCAGCGGGTCGAGTCGGTGAAGTCGGCATTGGATGGGGGCATCGCCAGGCTACAGAATTTCAGCCAGCCTCGTTGAGGTAAGACGAGGAGCGGGTTGTCACAACCCGCACATCCCCTCGCACTCGCCCCCAGCTACCCCGCCGCTTATCTCCTTCTCATCTAGGTTCACGTCGGCCAAGGGCAGGCAACTTCTGTGCAGGTAGAGGCTCTGCTCTTGGTTCCTATTGGCCACCGTGCCCGACCGCCGCAGGACCTCGTCCATCTCGACCGCCCTGGCTATCGCCGAGGGTGGGCCTTCGGCCTGTATCCCGCCCGGATGGCGGTTACCGTCGATCCAGGATGAGCACCGTCACCTCCTGGCCCTTGGGACGAAGCCGTTACCCCTTGTACCCGCCTGGCGACCAGGCGAGGATGTGCCCTTGCCAGATCAGGTAGGGACGACTCGCCCCATCACCCAACGTCACGAACACGGCCTCGGGCAGGTCGTCGATCTTCGTCACGAAGGTCCGCTTCGAGCGGCCGGGGCCGACCCGCTCCTCGTGCAGCCGGTCGTCGATCGATGCGGCGGTGGGGCGGCCGTCAGTGACGTCGATCCCGTTGGCGACGGCCCAGGCGGCTGCGAACTGCTCGAATGATCTCCTGCGGCACTCGAAGCAGGGACGGTGGCCGGCAGCCAGGGCGGTCGCCTCGTCGAGGAAGAATAATTCCGTGTAGCGGTCCGGGGCCATGACCTGCCGGTGCCGCCGTCGAACTCCAGCAGGCGGATCAGCCAGCGCTTGACCTGCCAGGGACGGCGGATGCGGCCGAGACCGTCGTTCAGCCGGCCCCGGTTGCCCATCATCGTCCCACGCTCGGGGGCGGCGAGGATTTCGCCGGAGGGGGCGACCCGGTTCTGCCTGGGCAACGGACTCCCTCGAACGTCTCAAATCCCGATGCGACGTCGCCAGATCAATCGGGCCTGCTCGCCTTCCGCTGCTTCTCGAAGAACTCGACGATCGGGCCTGGGGCGCCCAGGCCGTGCGGGTGGTGGCCCTGGCCCGGCTTGACGATCCGCTCGACCGGCCCTCCCAGGGCTTGGTAGCGGTCGTACAAGACCCCCGAGTTCTCCGAATGCGGCACGACCCGGTCGCTATCACCGTAGACCAGCAGTATCGGGATCTTAGCCTCGGCGAGCGGTGCGAGGTTGTCCACGGGGTTGTGCCGGTAGGCAATGGCCTCCTGATCATCCTCGAAGCCGTAGGCCCTGAGCAGCTTCGCCCACTCCTCCGGCGAGCCCTGCAATAGTGTCCGGGACTTTGTCTCCATCAAATCTTCACTTGCGCTTTTGGAAAACGGCGGCCAAACTCTCCTCATGGCGGCGAGGAAGCGATCCCCCAATGTGGTTCCACCTTCCCAACGACCCCAATACCTCGGGTCCGAGGAAGCGCGGCAGCGTGACTTGCCCCTCTGGCCCGAACAGGTCGTGGGGGCCAAATCCCTCCGCTGCCTCGAACGGCTCATCGACGGGCTTCGGCAAGAGGCCCCCCACGGCAACCGCCAACTCTTCCTCGATGATGTCCTGGTTGCCTATCTCCTGGCCTTCTTCAACCCCACCCTCAGGTCCTTGCGCGCCATCGAGGACTTCAGCCAGACCCGCCAAGCTCAGAAGCACCTCACCCTCGGAAAACTCTGCAAGAGCACCCTCTCCGACTTCAACAAACTGGCCGACCCCAATCGGTTGCAGCCCATCCTCGATCATCTCCGGCGTGAGGTCCTCAAGCCGGGGCCAAACCAGGCCCCCGGCCCGCTGGCCACGCTGCATCGCCAGGTCCTGGCCGTCGACGGCACCTTCCTCAAGGCCGCCACCGCCGTGACCTGGGCCATCCGCCGACGCGGCAACCAGGTCGGCGCGCGGCTGGACTTCCACCTCGACGCCAAGACCTGGCTGCCGGAGGTGCTGGTCATCCCCGAGCACCACCAGAGCGAGGCGCGGACCGCCCAGGAGACGATCACCCCCGGGGCCATCCATCTCTACGATCGGGGCATCTTCAGCTTCGAGTTGGTCGCGGCCCATGCCCCCCAATCGGCCGATTTCGTGATGCGGATCCGCGAGCCGAGCCCACGCGGCCTGGGGCTGGAGACCGTCGAGGCCCGCCCACTCACCGACGAGGCCCGGGACGCGGCAGTCACGAGCGATCGCCTGGTGCGTCTGGTCGGTTCGGACCATTGCCGGCCGCCGGAGATGGTCCTGCGCGAGGTGGTGATCCGCCCCCCTGAGGACCCCGACCGTCCGATCCACCTGCTGACAAGCTTGCGGGACCTCGACGCTTCGGTCATCGGGCTGCTGTACCGTCATCGCTGGCAGATCGAGTTGTTTTTCCGCTGGTTGAAGTCGTATGCGCGGTTCGACCACCTGATCAGCCACAACCGCGAGGGGGTGCTGCTGCACTTCTACGTGGCGGTGATCGGCGTGACGTTGATGTATCTGCACATGGGCCATCGCCCTAGCAAGTATCTGTTCACGATGATGGGGATGGTGGCCAACGGCTCGGCGACGCTGGAGGAAGTCCTGCCGATCCTGCGGGAACGGGAACGTCAGTGCCAGATGCAGCGTGAGCGAGTGGCGCGAAAGCGTGCCGAAACGACCAGGTGAGCGATCCGGGCCGGTCCACGCCCAGTGGACGCGGTCACGCCGCGGCCTGCGCGGTGAGGGGCCTGATCTTGTCAGGCAACCCACGGAAAGATCCCCGCCCGCCCAGGATGCGCTCTCCCGAGGCAGTCATTTGGCCCATTCCTCGAAATCCCGGACACTATTGGAGCCCTGGCCGGTGCCCAGCCCCTTCGGGCTCCCGCCGGGCCAACTCTTGAAGTCGCACACGCCGTTGTCCAGGTAGACCAGCAGCGTCCTGTCGGGATGGGCGGTGGCCCAGGCCATGCAGTACAGCGCCCCCCTGCTCATGCCGATCAGGGCGGGCCTGGGGCTCAAGCCCCGGTCCTTAACCAGGACGTCGTAGAACTTCTCCCAGCGAGCGACGGCCTCCGGCGAGCCGAACTGGTCGGGGATGCCCATGTACGCCAGGTGCCAGCCTTTCTTGAGCAGGGCGATGTCGGCGTTGGGGAAGGCCCCGAAGAACTCGCCCCGCCAGGCCCACGGGCGGCCGGGCAACGGCGTGGCGGGCTCGACGACGATCACGTCGGCCCCGTCCACCCGGAAGTCGTGGCGGGCGAAGCCCTCCCAGTGTCCTGCCTTGCCGGGGAAGGGCTTCGGCTCCTCGCCTCGGGCAAGCATGCAGGAAGCGAGCATGGTCAAGGCGACGACGAATTTCTTCATGAAGCATACCCCGCTGGATCGGTGGGCCGGTCAGGCTCTTCGGGCGACTGCCGGCGACATGAATGGTATCGTGCCGGTCGTCGCCTCGCCCGTACCACTCCTACGCTTCGAGCCCGACTCCCGACGTCCACGAGCCGGTGTGGCCGAGCGTCCTCCCCATGGCGACCGTCCGCTCGACCGGGCAGTCCCGGTAGGGGGCCGCCTCGACGAACCCGATCGCCCGGTGGAGGGCGACGGCCATCGCCATCTCGGGCAGGGTGTCCAGGACCATCCGCCGATAGCGCTGATCCTCTGCCCTGCGTACGATCTCCTCCACCAGAAGCCTCCCCAGGCCCAGGTCCCGATGCCCGGCTGCGTCGTAGAGCCGCCTCATCTCGCAGGTCCCGCCTCCAAGGACCCTCAGGGCCACGCACCCGGCGGGGATGTCCCCGTCCATCGCCAGCACGAGGCATCCCGAGGGCGGGGCATAGCGTCCCGGCAGCCCGGCGACCTCGGCGTCGAACCCCTGGACGTCGACGATCACGGAGACCAGGGGGCCGTGCTCGGCAGCATAGTGCCGGAGCAGGCCCCGGGCATGGCCGAGATCCTCCCCCCCCCCCTCGACGTTTACCAGACGGGCCGATGGCTCGCCCGCTCTCATCGGCCCTCGTCCCCGGCAGACCGCAATCCGGCGATCCCGTCGATGCTCGTCCTGTTCTTCCTGGCCTTGTACCGCTCCATTCCCTCCGGCCCCTTCTTCTGGGCGTAGGCGATCAACTGGGGCCGCTCGCCCTTGTACTCGTAGAGCGGCACGGCGTACCCGCACGAATCGGCGACCCGATCCACGTCCACCACGATCACCGAGCGGACCCCCGGATACTCGGGGAACTCGGCGATCAGGCCGTCCCAATCGGGATCGCCCGGCTCGACGACCCGGCCCCGGCCGTAGAGCCGGAGGATGAGCGGGCGGCCCTCGAAGGCGCAGAACAGGATCGTGACCCGGCCGTTCTGACGGAGGTGGGCGACCGTCTCGATCCCGCTGCCGGTCAGGTCGAGGTAGGCGACCGAGTTCGGCCCGAGGATGCGGAAGGTGTCCAGCCCCTTGGGAGAGACATTGAGGTGGCCGTCCGGGGAGTCCGGGGCCGTCCCGACGAAGAAAAGATGCTGCCTCCCGATGAATGCCGCCAGTTTCTCGTCGATCTGATCGTAGACCTTGCCCATCTTGCCCTCGTTTCGGGAAGCCTCCCGGTGCCTGGGGGCCCGATCAGGACGAATCCGCCCCGCCCGTGACCACCCGCAGCCCATGGGCCTCGGCGATCGACGGGGGCTCGTAGCGGGCCGCCAGCCCCCGGATGACCTTCTCGGGCACCGGGCGATCCCGACTCCGGTTGCGATCGAGTATCACCGGGAGCGGCGGCTCGATGTAGACGACCTCGATGCGGGCGTCGTAGGCGGTGAACAGGTCGATCCACCGCCGCCGGGTCTGCCGGAGGAGGTTCGTGGCGTTGAAGGCGAACGACCGGCCCGACCGGAGGAACTCCCGGCACCGCTCGCCGGCCTCCTGGATGACCCCGCCCTGGTCGTCGGTCGGGCCGACCCCCAGGTCGTCCCGGACGTCATCGAGCGAGACGACAGGGAGGCCCGGGCGGCGGGCCGCCAGCCAGGCGTCCTTGCCGCTCCCCGGCAGGCCCGACATCATCGTCACCGTGCAGCGGTGCGCCTCGTGGGGCGAGTAGTGGAGGCTCGGACGCTCGGCCCGGTAGAAGACGAACCGGGCGTGGTCGCTGGGGAACGGGTATGGCCCATCCAGGCAGCCGTTCTCCTCGGCGACCAGCCGCCAGAGGGGCAGGTCCTCCTCGGGGCGGCCCATCTGGGCGGTCTGGCGGCCCCGGGTGTCGGCCAGGGCGAACAGGAAGAGCAGTTGGTTGGAGATCAGCCAGGAGAGCGAGACGACCTCGTGGGCCGGGTCGGGCTTTTCGAGGAGGAACGGGGGGCGCCCGTGGAAGCGGACCATCCGGGCGATCTCCTCTCGGGTCGCCAGGTCGCAGCCCAGATCCCGGAGGATTGACCGGGCGAGGTGCTCCCCCTTGACGGCGTGCTTGGGGGAGGTGACACGGCCCGTCCCGGGATCGACCTGCGTCGTCAGCGGCTTCCCCGAGTCGTGGAAGAGGGCGGTGAAGGCGAGGACCGTCCGCTCCTGCTGAGAGAAAGCCTCCCAGCCCTCAAGCCCCGGCAACTCGGAGCAGACCATCTTGGTGTGGGTCCAGACATCCCCCTCGGCATGCCACCCCGCATCCTGGCCGCAATTGGCCATCGCCACGGCCCAGGGCTGGTCCCCGGCCCAGGCCACGATGTCGTCGAGTGAGGCACTCCGAAGGTCGTCCCAGTTCATGACCAGAGATCCGCCCCGTCTTCGAGGAGGTTGGGCGTCATCGACTGATATTGCCAATGGGCGCTCTGCTTCAACCTCTCGACGAACTCCGGTCGGACGATCTTGGCCCGCCCGGTCACGACCCCGCCCGCCTCGGTCCTCAGATACAGCCCTTCCATCAGGTCGTCGGTCCGCTTGGTCATGGGGTTCTCGAACCGGCTGTCGAAGCGGGAAGGCCCGATCAGGGTCGGGAGATCCTCACGATCGAGCGAACCCCGATGGAGCACCGGGACCGTGCGGATTCCCGAGCCTTCGAGCAACTTCATCCGCCGGGACAGGTCGAGGAACGCCCCGGCCCCCTTGTCGTAGATGTCGAACTCGAAGAAGTAGTGCGGGAGCCTGCGATAGTGGACCGAATGCCGGGCGTAGGCCCACTCGCCGAACAGGATATAGCGGCCCCCCAGCCGATCGTCGAGGACGGGACGCTTGACCGACGCCCACTGCTTGAACAGGTCGTACTGCGGGTGCATCCCCTCGGTGATCAGGTGCCCCCGGCACTGGAGGGCCATCGTCCCGTCGGCGGCGAAGTGGATGCCGACATTGGTCCCGTCGATCTTCTCCTCGACGATCAGCGAATCATCGGCAATGAAGCGGAGCGACTCGGCCTCGGCCATGTGCTTGTCGTCGTCGGTCCCCCTGGAGCCGAACAGGTGCGGCGTACGGGGATACTTGACGAACTCGTCATGAGACCTGCCCACGGCCAGCCCCACCTTCTCGATCAGATCGTGGAGGGGCGCCGAACTGGCGTCCTTCACCGGCATTCGGAAGTCCGAGTCTCCCCGAGAAGGGACGATCGATCCTCGCCCGCTTCGAAGCCTCCGACATCGGACAGGATCGAGGCCAAAATGGTTCGGAGGACCGCCCGCTGTCTCGACAGTCAATGCCGATACCCGGGGTCGGCATTGAAGATGCGGCGATATCTCATGAGGCGATCGACGCCCCGAGAAGAAACTCGGGGTCATCGTGGGCGACACCCTGTCCCGTGAGGCGAAAGACCCATGAGCGGAATTCCCAAGGCGAAAATCGTCCACGCCGGGCAGGGCAAGAAGGTCGCCGTCGCAGGCGACCTCTACACCTTCCTGGCCGAGGGCGATGACACCAGTCGGGGCTACGCCATCTGGGAGGCGGTCGTGCCGCCCGGCGGCGGGCCGCCCCCCCACATCCAAAGCCGGGAGGACGAGGGGTTCTACGTGCTGGAGGGGGAGATCACCTTCGTTGCTGACGGCCAGGAGGTCGTGGCCCGCAAGGGGTCGTTCCTGAATATCCCCAGGGGCGTCCTCCACACCTTCAGGAATCAGAGCCCCGCCGACGCCCGGATGCTGATCCTGGTGGCCCCGGCGGGGATGGAGAAGATGTTCGAGGAGGCGGGCAACGTCGTCACCGATCCGTCGGCCAGGCCCTCGCCGCTGACGCCGGAGGAGTTGGCGAAGATGGGCTCGATCGCCCCGAAATACGGCATCGAGATCCGGCCCAATGGGTGACGGCAATGTCTTCGGCCCAGCATGCCCTCGTCCCGAGATTGTTGCTCGGGACGGTCGGCAAACATCGGGTATTCGACCATGACGACCGATTTCGATAGCACGTTCTCCCACCACGTCTGCCGACTCGACGACGTTCAAATCCATCACGTCATCGGCGGCGAGGGCGAGCCGCTGGTGCTGCTCCACGGCTGGCCCCAGACGTGGTTCGAATGGCGTCGGGTGATGCCGAAGCTGGCTGAGCACTACACTGTGATCGCCCCAGACCTGCGGGGCCTGGGCGACTCATCCAGGCCGGACTCGGGGTACGACCTCCGCACCCTCTCGGGCGACATCCGGCGGCTCGTCGAACACCTCGGCCTCGGGGCGATCCGCCTGGTCGGTCACGACCTGGGAGGCCCCGTCGCCTACGCCTACGCCGCCCAGTGGCTGGGGGACGTCCTGGCCCTGGCTGTCGTGGAGGCCCCTCTCCTCGGGGTCAAGGTCGAGGGGGTCGACGACCTCAATCACCTGCTCTGGCACTTCATGTTCCACCAGGCACCCGACATCCCCGAGGCCCTGGTTTCCGGGCGGGAGCGGGCGTACCTGACGTGGTTCTACAAGACCTTCGCCTACAACAAAGGAGCGATCGGCGAGGGGGAGATCGCCGAGTACGTGCGGTGCTACTCGGCCCCCGGCGGGCTGAGGGCGGGCTTCGCCCACTACCGGGCCTTCCCCGAGGATGTCCGGCAGGTGGCCGAATGGGCGAGGACGAGGCTCACGATGCCCGTCCTGGCCCTCGGGGGCGAGTTGTCGCTGGGGGAGATCACGAAGAAGCTCTATGGGGCCGTGGCCGAGGACGTGCGTGGCGGGGTCATTCCGCAGTGCGGACATTGGGTGGCCGAGGAGAGGCCCGACTATCTCGTCGATCAACTCCTGGCCTTCTTCGCATCATGAAGCGGCCCTCGGCCAACGACCGGCTACCAGGGGATCTCGCCGCTGTCGTCGAGGAATTTGCCGGTGGGCGGCGAATCCATCGTGGCCAGCTTCACGGCGATGGCCGCACCCTGCTCGACCGAGCGTGGGGCGGCCTCCGAACCCATGTCGGTCTTGACCCAGCCGGGGCAGGTCGAGTTGACCGAGATCCGGTCCCCGGCGAGGTCCTTGGCCAGCGCCACCGTCAGGCCATTGAGGGCCGACTTCGACGAGTTGTAGGCCAGCAGGTTGACCCCGTACCACGGCCCGCCCGGATCGCTGAGGACGCCGAGCGAGCCGAGCGTCGAGGACTGGTTGATGATCCGGGCCGATGAGGACTTCCTCAGCAGGGGGAGCATCGCCTTGGTCACGGCGAAGGCCCCGAAGACGTTGGTCTCGTAGGTCGCCTTCAAGGTCGCCAGGTCCAACTCCGATGGCCTCGTGTGGCCGGCGAATTCCTGGCTGATCCCGGCATTATTGACCAGGACGTTGAGGCGACCGAACCGCCCGTCGAGCCATCGGGCGGCGGCTTCGGCGGTGGACGGGTCGGTGACGTCCAGCCGGACCCTTGGACGTCCAGCCCCTCGCCCCGGAGTCGGTCGGCGGCGGCGTTGACCTTGGCCTCGTCACGGGCGGCGAGGACGACGGTGAAGCCGAGCTTGCCGAGTTGGCGACCGATCTCGAAGCCGATCCCCTTATTGGCGCCCGTGATCAGGGCGACTTTCTTCTCATGCATCGATCTATTCCCTTGATCCTAGGATGGAGTGCTCGCCCGGCCTACCAGGACATCCGCTCGGCACGCCGGATCTCCTGACCTGGCACTAGGAAGGTTTCTGTGAGCACTTACACCCGTGGGTATCGTAGTCCGCAAGGGCCGGAAGACAACCGATCGGGAGCCCAGGCGTACCAGACTCGAAACGATGGAATACGACATCCGCCGGCTTGCCAGGACGGTCAGTTGACAGTCGGCACGATGCCACCATCCACCCGTAGATTCGCCCCGGTGATGTACCCAGCCAGCGGGCTGCACAGGAAGGCAACGGCGTGGGCGATCTCCTCGACCCTGCCGACACGGGCCAGCGAGATGGCGAGGACGTTCTCCACGATCGACCTCTCGACCTCGGGCCATTCCCCCTCACCGCCGTCGGCCCAGCCACGCTCACGGGCCATTTCTCGAAACGCCCGCTCCAGTTTGGGCGTCAGGATTGTGCCGGGGGAGACGGTATTCACCGTGACGCCATCCCGGCCCACCTCCTTGGAGAGCGAGACGGTGAGGTTGTTGACGGCGGCCTTGGCCGCCGAGTAGGCCGCCCCCTTGGCCATCGGCATGGCCCCGGCCCCGCTGGAGATGTTCACGACCCGGCCTCACCCCGCCTCACGCATCGGCGGGATCAACCGCCGGTTCAGGCGGACGATGCTCAGCACGTTCTTAGCATACATGTCCGCCCACTCCTCGGGCGAGGTTCGTTCCACCGGGTCTTTTTCGCCGGAGCCCCCGGCGTTGTTGACCAAGATGTCGATCCCACCCAACGCCGCCGACGCCGATTCGGCAACCCGCTCGGCATCGCCGCCTTGAGAGAGGTCGCCCAGCACGACGACGGCCCGACCTCCTGCCGCCTCGATCCCCCGGCGGACCTGCATGGCCCGCCCCTCGTCACGCCCGTGGATCGCCACGAGGACACCCTCGGCGGACAGAATCCTGGCGATGGCCGCACCGATGCTGCCACTGCTCCCCGTGACCAAGGCCCGCTTCCCGTTCAGTTGCAAATCCATGTCGCCCACCGTGGGAGGGAAGGACGTCGGCCCTTATCGACGATGAGGAAGCTCGGGCGACCGGACGGGCCGGTCATGTTCGAAGGCTGGGCCCTCGACGTGCCGTGTCCAGGCATTTAAGGTCGATGGGACTGAAGAGGCAAGTAGGCACCTCCAAGTACCGTAGGCACCCAATGGTCTCCAGAAATCGATCATACATCCCTTCCCCCGAGGAATGCCCCCTGCATTTCTTGTTCGACCTGCTCGGCGACAAGTGGACGCTCTCCTTGCTCTACATCCTCTCGCTTGGCGTCCAGCGTTATGGCGAGTTGCAGCGTCAACTTCATGGCATCTCCAAGAAGATGCTCACACAGACCCTCCGATCGATGGAGGCGGACGGTCTGGTCGAGCGTGTCATGTACCCGGTCGTGCCGCCGAAGACCGAATATAAGCTGACGCCCCTGGGCACGAAGCTTTTCGAACCTTTGGAGGGCCTCGGCGTCTGGGCCAATGGGCATCGGGACGACCTGAGTTCGATCCAAGCCCGGAGGATGCAGCGGTAGTAATCCACGGGGGCATTAGGCAAGCCAGGACGACTTGACATCAAACACCAACGGGGTCATGTCACATCGAGAATGTGAACCTCGCAGGGAAGCCCGCACTCTCCTGAGGGCGCTAGAGCCGGAAGATCGTCGGCGACCCCAGCGGTCAGCACTTCATGATGGCAAGCCCGGGGCGAGTTAGGCTGGCACAAGCACGACGACGAGGGAGGACACTTTCCCGTCTTGATTGGCCGATTCCGCATGGAGTTGCGGGATCATGCCGTCTGGCTGGAGGAGATCGATATGACGCTCGTGCTGTTCAGGGCGGGATGATCCCCGATCGAGGCAATCGGCGAACCGACGGAAAGTCCACGGGACTATACAGTCGGGGACGGCGGTGAAGTGAAGGGCCTCTCCGTGCCGACCTTGAAGCAAATCGGTCAGGTATCGGACGAGCTTCGAACACCGACGAGGGATACTCATGGCCCCGACCGCCGAAGAGGTCCTGGAGAGGCTTCGTGCCCTCGGGGGCCCCGAGGCAGCCGCCCTCGCCGCTCGCTATTTCAAGACCGGGCCCGGCCAGTACGGCGAGGGGGACGTCTTCCTGGGCATCCGGGTGCCCGTGCTGCGGAAGCTGGCACGAGAGTCTCGTGACCTGGACGACGGCGAGGTGCTCTCCCTGCTCCGCTCGGAGTATCACGAGGCCAGGCTCCTCGCCCTCCTGATCCTGGTGCTGGACTCCTCCGGGGGCGACCGGGCGGCGAAGCGGCGGGCCTACGACCTCTACCTCGCCAACACCCAATTCGTGAACAACTGGGATCTCGTGGACGTTTCGGCCCGGGAGATCGTGGGCGGCTACCTGCACGACTTGGACCGGGGGCCGCTGCACCGGCTCGCCGGGTCCGAGAGCCTCTGGGAGCGGCGGATCGCCGTCGTCGCCACCCACTTCTTCATCGCCCGGCATGACTTCGCCGATACGCTGAGGATCTCAGAAAAGCTGATGGCCGACACGCACGACCTGATCCACAAGGCGTCGGGCTGGATGTTGCGTGAGGTCGGCAAGCGGGATCGGGCGACCCTGGAAGGGTTCCTGGCCGCACACTGCCGGGTGATGCCCCGGACCATGCTGCGGTACGCCATCGAGCGGTTCGAGCCGGACATCCGGCTGGAATACCTGAAGGGGACCATCGCCGGGAGCATGACTGCTCGCCCAGGTTCGACGGGATCAAAGGGTTGAGATGGCCATGCACAACTGCGGAGATCGAGCGTGAAGGATGACAAGGAAGTCCCGATCTTCGCCCCAGGCCCCACGCCAGACACCGTCCGAGCCCCCGACGGCACCGTCCTGACCGTGCCGGACGGCTGGATGCTCCTGCCGCCCGGAGATGCCGGGCTAACCAGGAGGGTGAAAGCCGCCGGGGACCACTTGGTCGTCAAGGAGATGGTGGGCCGGAGGGCGTTCTCCAGGGGCATCTGGGCGGCATCGGCGACCATCGACCGGGTCCGGGCCGACCTGGAGGCCGAGCGGTCCACCGAGGGTTATGCCAAGAAGCGGGAGTCGGCTGCCCGGCATCGTGAGAAGGTGCAGACCGAGTACGTCGAGGATTTCCACGGGGCGGTCCTGGCGTTCCTCGGCTTCCACCCCATCCACACCGACCTCGCCGGGAGGCTGGCCAGGGCTGTGACGGAGCATGCCACGCCGGTCGGCAGCGGCACGGTCGCCAGGACCGAGAGAATCCCCGTCGAACAGCGGGCGGAAGCCGCCGTGATCGCCTGGATGCGTCATCAAACAACTGGCTACGACGGGATGGCGATCCCGAGGGGCAAGGGGAAGCGGCGAGAGGTCCGTCGGATGCTCGCCAGTCGCTCCCAGGAGTTGTTGCAGCGTTATCGCCGTGACGAGCCGGCCAGTGATGAGTGCCCTCTGAGGTTGGCCTTGGCGGTCAGGACTGAGGCGGGATGATCGTGGGTGGAACGGTCGGCGGGGATGGCGCATGATGTCCGGCGGGTGTCTTGATGATCCCATCGGGAAGAAGGATTCAAAGGAGCGGGCCGATGGCCAGGAAGAAGCACGACCCGAGCGAGGGGCCCTCGGTCCCGGCGACCGCCCGCCCCTCCCATGACGCCGTCGTGGCCCTGACCGACGCCTTCTGCCTTGAGCACCTCGATGGCGAGTATGGTGCCTTGTGCCGCAAGCTGGCGGGGGTCCTGGCCCGCAAGCGGCCCACACCCCTGGCCCGGGGCAAGCCCGGGTCCTGGGCCAGCGGGATCGTGCGGGTCGTCGGCTGGGTGAACTTCCTGGGCGATCCGTCCCAGCCGCACCACATGAAGATGGCCGACATCGACGAGGGATTCGGCGTCTCGGAGGCCACCGGCTCGGCCAAGTCGATGGCGATCCGGGACCTGCTCGGGATCGATCGCCTCGACCCGGAATGGACCCTGCCGAGCCGGATGGACGACAATCCATTGATCTGGCTGCTGGAGGTCAACGGCCTGCTGACAGACATCCGCCTGTGCCCGAGGGGTGCCCAGGTGGTCGCCTTCGAGAAGGGCCTGATCCCCTACATCCCCGCCGACCGGCCGGGCGATCCCGCCGAGGAGTGATCCATCGGCCGCAGCGGGAGCGAGCAGGACATACCCCGCTCCGAGCCCGAGGACTGCATGGCGTCCATGCTCGCCCCATGGCCGACCGGGCGGCGATCGGCGTGGTGTGCCGGAGTTCCCGGGCGAATTGGCACCGGAGTCGTGACCATGGCGACCATCGAGAAGGCGATCCAGATCGCCGCCCGGGCCCACGAGGGCCAATTGGACAAGCAGGGCCTACCCTACATCCTGCATCCTCTGCGGGTCATGGACGGCGTGGAGGGCCTGGACGCCAAGATCGTCGCCGTCCTCCATGACGTGCCGGAGGACACCGAGGTCACGATCGACGACCTGGGGCGGGAGGGGTTCTCGGCCGAGGTCCTCGACGCCGTCCGGTGCGTCACCCACGCCGAGGGCGAGAGTTACGCCGATTACGTGGCCCGCTGCCATGCCAACCCGGTCGCCCGGCGGGTCAAGCTGTCCGACCTCGCCGACAACACCCGGCTGTCCCGGACGATCGTCCGGCCCCTGGCCCTCGGGAGGGACACGGCCCGCTACGCCAAGTACCTGCTCTCCCACTCGTTCCTGACTGGCCAGATCACCGAGGAGCAGTACCGCTCGGCGATGCCGGAATTCGAAGGCTGATCGAGTCGGCAGGGAGGGGACACGGACAAGGTCGAGGCGATCGTCGAGGCGGCGAGCTACGTGGACGACCTGGAGGCCGATGAGGCGTGCTACCGGGGCGTGCCATGCCTGGGGGTCATCCGCAAGTAGCCAGGTCGACATGTCATCTCCCGGGTCAGGGGTGGCGTCCTCCTGGCCGATGACCCCGAGACCACCTTCAAGGAGCGATGCTTCCCCCGCATGAGGCCGTAGGCACGGGCCACTTCGTACTCGGCATGCGTGCCAAGCCCTTGGATGGCTGGCGGTTGCGGCTCGAAGGAAGAGCGGTGGCCGTCGAGAAGGAGGTGACGTGGCCCAGGAGCGGCGGATCGGTCCCCTAGCCGTAGGGCTTCCGGCTGATCTCCTCGGTGGAGACGAACGCCCGCAACGCCTCGGGGCCGACCTCCTCCGGCACTCCGGCCGCCAGCATGACGGAGTTCACGACCCGCCGCTGCGACTCGTCGGGGTCGGGGACCTCGGCCTTGTGGAGCACGCCCAGCGGGTTTGTCCTGGCATCGGTGTAAGGCAACGACGAGTTGTTGATCAGCAGGATGCGGCTGTGCCCCTCGGCAGGTTCCGGTAGCTCTGTCACGTACCCGGCCAGCGACTCCTCGCCCCGGCGATACATCGGGTTGTAGTCGTCCAGGAACCGCTGCGGCGTGAGGCCCCGCTCGTAGGCACAGCGGGCGTAGTCGGCCAGCGAGAGGCGGCTGCGGACCTCCGAGGGCTCGTATCCCAGCATGAGCAGCGACCGGGCGGGGGCGCCGTCCAGGTGAAACTTGGTCGTCTCCTGCTGGTCGAACCGCACCATCGATCGGGCGGCGAACGGCTCGCCACCCCGGCGGACAGCGACCTCGTCCAGACGCTCCTTGAGATCGAGCATCAAGGATCGCAGGCCATGCGAGTCCACGTCCGGGCCGAGGTCGAGCAGGCAGAAGCCCGGGGCCGAGAAGTCGGACCGCCAGGCCGCATCGAAGGCCCGCTCGGCCCTGGCGGCGAGGAGCCTGGCCGGCGCCTCGGAGAGATCGAGGAGATAGTCCTGGGCCGCCCTCATGGTCGCTCCCGCACCAGCGGCTCACGGGCCGCCAACCAGCTTCCCGGGATCGCCCCCCGTCCGGTGGCCAGCACGACGATGCCGCCGACGATCGCACAGTTGGTGTCATTGTCGCCGCCCGCCGAGGCGGTGGTCCAGAGGGCCTCGGCGTAGTCGTCGATGTGCCTGGCGGCGCACCAGAGGGCAAATGGAACGGTGTCCGGGGCCGTGATCCGGCTGCCGTTGCCCAGGGCCGCAACCGCATCCTCGACGGGGGCGTCGAGGCCCAGCGACGACGCCCTCTCCAACCCCGCCCGGGTCTCCCCGTCGGGGGTGTGGGCCAGGGCCAGGGCGATCAGGTCTCGGCCGGGTCGGGGCCGGGGGAGATTGCGGGCCTGCCATGCCCAGGCCGCCGCAACCGCCACGGCGACGGCCCCCGCCTGGCCCTCGGGGTGGGCGTGCGTCACCTCGGCCGAGGCCCTCGCTTGGCGGACCAGTTCGTCCAGGTCGTCGGCGAAGTAGGCGCCCAGGGGGGCCACCCGCATCGCCCCGCCGTTGCCCATCGAGCCGGCGCCGCCGAAGATCGACCGGGCCGAGGCGTGCCAGGGCTCGCCCCCGGCGATCCCTTCCAGCACTCGCCGCACCGAGAGGCCGTACCCCCGGTAGGGATCGGCCTCGTAACGCCGGGCGAACGAGAGCGCCAGTTCCTCCCGGTCGATCCCCAGGTCACGGCCCAGGGCCTCGACGATGGCCAAAGCCATCTCGGTGTCGTCGGAGTATCGCCAGACCGGCGGGGGGACGGCCCGGTCCCGGCCCGGCGGGGCGAAGAACTTGCCCCCGAACGCATCGCCGACGGACAGGCCCTCCAGGGAGAGGAGGGCTCGCCCGAGGCGATCTTCGTGCAGGGATGGCCGGCTCGGGATGTCCATGCCGGCCGATCCTACCAGCTTCTCGCCGCCGGGGCAGTCACCCCGTCACGAGGACTCCTCCGCTCCAGAACCCGAGCTTGAGCCCCTCGGATTCTGCCCACCGCCTCATCACGCCGAGCGCCTTCTCGTTCGGCGGGGCGTTGCCCCGGCGTCGGGCCTGCCGGATCGTCCGGGTGGCCGGGTCCACCTCGATCGTCATCACCCGGAACCGACGCCCAGCATCCTCGATCCGCATTGACCAGATCGAGGTCGCCCGGCGGTAGCAGTCCCCGGCGTAGGTTGCCACGCAATGCCGCATCGCCACCCCCTCCCGCCGGAGTTCTTCGCCCCGGGTCAATTCCCGGATCGTCCAGCACCTCGGGCAGTCTGTGTCATCCGACTCGGCCCGGCGAAAGGCCCCGATCCCCGTGGGTGGCCACCTGAGCGAGGCGAGCTTCCTTGGCCCCTTCGGCCGGCGCCGCCACTCGCCGACCTGCCGGAGCAACGCCCTCGGCGTCCGGCCCTTCATCGACAGGTCCGGCTGTGGCGGGCCGAGGGCCAGCAACTCATCGTCGTCCGCCAGCACCTCCTCGGGGACGAACTTCCGGTGTTGGAGGTATTCGACGACCGGGCCGACCTGGGCGAGGTGGATTTCCGGGTGGGCTACGAGGAACAGCACGACGGTCGCCCAGAAGTCCTCGGCCTCGAACGAGCGCCCCAGCCGGGTCGAGGCGACCGCCCGGGCCAGGTCGGCGGATCCGCCGAGCCCCCTGACCTGGCCCCACCGCAACGCCCCTCCCACCGAGGAGTGGTCGGGTGCCCGGAGGAAGTGGTGGGCCATCCGCTTCGTGTAGGGCAACGGCAGGTCGGCGTGGCGGATGTTCTGGCCGGCCCCGACCTGCATGTACCAGCCCCGGTGACGCCACGCCTCGTCGGAGGATTCCCGGGGCCATGCCGACGCCAGGAAGGCGGGGACGGGATAGGCCGCCAGGAGGTGGCCGACCAGGGAGGCGAACTGCGGCCGGAGGCCCTCCCCGGCGGGCTCCCAGCCCTCGACCGGCCGGAGCCAGTGGCAGGTGGCCAGGGCGAGGAGGCCGGCGAGCACCTCGTCGTGTCCGTCCCGGTCGGATCGGCCGATGCTCGCCCGGGGGCGGAGGAGGCCGGAGCGCAGGCGGACCGACCGGAGCAACCGCCCGAAGGCGGCCGTGGTGGCGGAGTGCGGGCCGGGGATGCTGGCGAACGCCTCCCGGATGGCCCGGTCGAGGGCGACCTTCGCCCCGGCCTTTCGTCGTGTGAGCGGGTTCATGGGATCGGCTCCTTCGGGGCGTGGAGGGGCAACCGTGCGGGGAGGCGACGATCCCCCTCACGGCGGCGTGGTCCGTCCCGGGCCGACCCCGGCCCTTCAGGTGCCGAACCGGGCGTGGCTGGCGGGTGTCGTCGAAGATGCAGCGGTGAGGTGGGTCATCATTGTCGGGCCTCCGAATGCGGGGCATCATGGCCTCTCGGCGATGGACAGGGCCGCCGGCGATGAGGTTCGTTGTCCGGCCACGAGGGGGGGTGGGACATGGGGCCGGGGAGACCGATCCTCCTGATCCTGGACCTCGACGAGACGCTCATCCACGCCACCGAGGAGCCGCTCGGGCGATCGCATGACTTCGTGGTCGGCCCGTACTTCGTCCACCGACGTCCGCACCTGGCCGAGTTCCTGGCGTCGTGCTCGGCCAGCTTCCGCCTGGCGGTCTGGTCCTCGGCGAGCGACGACTACGTGCGGGAGGTCGTCGGCCGGATCATGCTCCCGGGGATTGACCTCGCCTTCGCCTGGGGCCGCAGCCGGTGCGTCCGGCGTTTCGACCCCGAGTCCTTCGAGGTGCACCACCTGAAGGATCTGAAGAAGATCCGGCGCTCGGGCTACGGCCTGGAACGGGTGCTGATCGCCGACGACACGCCCCGCAAGGTCCGTCGGCACTATGGCAACGCCGTCTATGTCCCGCCCTACTTCGGAGATCCCGAGGACGAGATCCTGCCCCGGCTGGCGAGCTATTTGTTGTCGTTGCGGTCCGAGGCGAACGTGCGGACCGTGGAGAAGCGGGGCTGGTTGACCGGAGTGAGATGAACGAGTCCGAGGGAAGCCGATGCCGATCCTGATCCTCTCGCCCCGCTATTCCGACGACTCGATCAAGCTGCGGCGGGCGGCGGTCGCCCTCGGCTGGGACGTGATGCGACTCGCAAGTTGGCGGTGCCCCGACGACTTCGAGCCCGAGGAGCCCGTCCTCTACGCCGAGCCGCTGTTTAACGAGGCCGTCGCCCAGGAGTTGGGCCTCATGGTGGTCGAGCCGCCCGAAGACTTCCTCGTCCGCCTGCCGCCGGAGTACGTCCAGCGTAAGGTACGTCTGATGACCGCCGCCGAGGCCCGCTCGCTCCCGGGCCCGGTGTTCCTCAAGCCGCCCAACCGCAAGACCTTCCCGGCGAAGGTCTATGCCTCCGGTGCTGACCTGCCCGAGATGCCGGACGATGACCCGGTGCTGGCCTCCGAGCCCGTCGAATGGCTTGCCGAGTTCCGCTTCTTCGTCCGGGACCGCCGGATCCACGCCTGGTCGCCGTACTGGCTCCACGGGGCCTTGGCCCGACGGGGTGACGATTGGGTCATGGAGCCGGAGATGGCTGCGGCGACGAGGGGTTTGGTGTACCGTCTGCTCGCCGATCTTCGGGTCGAACTCCCGGTCGCCCTGGTCATTGACGCCGGGGTCGTCAAGGGCGTCGGACCGGCGATTGTCGAGGCTAATGAGGCGTCCGGGGCGGGTATTTACGGCTGCGACCCCCGTGACGTCCTGGAGGTCCTGCGGGCGGCGACCGGCCGGGCGAACGTGAGGACTTGAGGGGTCGCAGGACGGCGAAGCTACCGGAGGCCCATAGGTTGATGCCGAGGGGACGGTCATGGTACATCGGCATGTGCCCGGCGGGGCCGTAGCTCAGCGGTAGAGCAGCCCGCCTGCAAGGCGGGGAGGCGGTCGGTTCGACCCCGACCGGCCCCGCCGGGACCCGAAAAGACTGGCAACCGGCTTGGGCGGGGGCCACAATGGCCCCCGCCCGGCGGGGCCGTAGCTCAGCGGTAGAGCGGCCTGACTCCAGATCAGGACGGCGGTCGGTTCGACCCCGACCGGCCCCGCCGGGACCGTGGCGACATCCGAGAGGGGTGGCGAGGTGCCCGGCGACGGCGAGCGGCCCTTCGGTCAGGACGACTGGGAAGCGTGCCTGAGGGTCCTGGAGGCCTTGGGCGACCGCCCCGAAGCGGCCCCCGACCCGGAACGGATCGAACGCCTGGTCGCCCGGCTCTACCGGGCGGCCCGCAGGGGCCGTCGCAAGGTCTCCGCCCGGGCCCGGCAGGACGCCGACCGGGCGACGATCGAACGGACCGGGCGTGTGAGCGCCGCCCCCTCGCCGGGGGGGACGCCTGCCGAACCCGCCGGCGACACGCCGTTCGTCAAGCGACTCAGATCGAGGTCCCGTCGCTGCTACACCTGCAAGGGGCGATACCGGGAGGTCCACCATCACTACCATCTCCTCTGCCCGCCGTGCGCCCGGCTGAACTGGGAGAAGCGGGTCCAGAGGGCGGACCTGTCCGGGCGGCGTGCGGTCGTTACTGGCGGGAGGATCAAGATCGGCTACCAGGCGGCATTGAGGCTCCTCCGGGACGGGGCCGAGGTCCTGGTCACGACCCGCTACCCGGCCGAGGCCGCCCTCCGCTACGCCGGGGAGCCGGACTTCGCCGCCTGGGAGGGCCGGCTGAGGATCGAGCGGCTAGACTTTCTCGCCCCGGCTTCGGTCGTGGCGTTCGCCGACGCCCTCCTGTCCGAGCTTCCGGCCCTCGACATCCTCATCAACAACGCCGCCCAGACGATCCGCCGGACGCCCGGCCACTTCGCCAGTGCCGAGGCCCTGGAGCGGTTGCCCTTCGACGCACTGCCGGCGAACATCCGGCCGCTCCTCCGTGTCGATACCTTGGCGGGGCCTCCCTTGCTCCCGGGCCTGCCCGATCCTGCGAGCGGCCGGCATGCGGAGTTGCCCGACTTCGGGACGATCCCGGCCCTGATCGAAGGCCCCGATGAGCCGCCGGACCTGCGGGAGTCGAATAGCTGGTCCGCCCGGATCGCCGACGTGGGGCCGGTCGAATTGCTGGAGGTCCTCCTGGTCAACGCCGCCGCCCCGTTCCTGCTGATCGGGCGGCTCAAGCCGCTCCTGCTGAAGTCTGCGTTCCCCGACCGCTACGTGGTGAACGTGGCCGGGCTCGACGGGCAGTTCGGGCGGGCGTTCAAGACCGACCGCCACCCGCACGTCAACATGAGCAAGGCGGCCCTGAACATGCTGACCCGGACCTCGGCCGCCGACTACGCCCGTGACGGCATCTTCATGAACAGCGTGGACGTCGGATGGATCACGCACGAAGGGGCCTACTCCGCCAGGGTGCGGATGCGGGCGCAGGGGTTCGTCCCGCCGCTCGACGAGGTGGACGGGGCGGCCCGGATCTACGACCCGATCGTGCGGGGCCTGGGCGGCGACGGGGACTTCGGGGCATTTTACAAGGACTACCGCCCCACGGCCTGGTGAGCCCCGGGGACGGGGCCGAAGGAGGTGCGACGATGTGGCGGCAAGGGGACGTGCTGATCGAGCGGGTGGGGGCGATCCCGGCGTCGGCCCGGCGACTCAGGAGGCCGGTTCTGGCCTCGGGCGATTCCACGGGGCAGCGTCACCAAATCAGGGACCGGAGGGCGGCCCGGCTGTTGTCCTCGGGGGAGGGCGGGGCGACGCAGCTTTACCTGGAGGTCCTCGCCGAGGAGGCCGGCGTGGTCCATCCCGAGCACGGCGAGATAGTCCTGCCCAGGGGCTCGTACCGGGTCTGGCGGCAACGGGAGTTCGACGACCCGGGCCCTCGGCTCGTGGCCGACTGAGTGGCGGAGCGATCGCAATCGTCATGGGCAACTTCTGGCAGGCGGCCCGAGGATGGTTCCGTGGCCTCTATCTCACGCCCCCGCACGGGGACCCGGTGGGAAGGCCCGGCGGCCGGGCCGGTGTGGAACACGACGGGCCATCGGGGAGCTTCCACGGGTCGGGGGCCGACTCCTCGACGAAGACCCCGACCCACCCGTCCGGCACCCCGGAGGACTACCGGGCCTGGAGGCGCCTGGCCCTTCTCCTGTTCTCCGGGCGGGCCCCCGAGGGCCTGGAGGTCGAATGCTCGCTCACCCTGGCCAAGCTGCGGGTCCGCTCGCTGCCGGCGAGGATGAAAGTCGCTGGAGACCTCGATCTGAGGCAATGCCAGCGGTTGCGGAGGATCGGCGACGGCCTGCGGGTGGCGGGCGACCTGCTCATCGGGGGAGGATGTCACGAGGCCCCCTGGTGGGAGGTGTTCCTGGGGCGGGACGACCGGGGCGAGGGCCGCCCGTCGGGCGTGCTGAATACCCTGAGCCGGGACAACCAATGCCCCCTGTCCCCGCTGCCGTCGGGCCTGGAGATCGGGCGTGACCTGAGGCTCCGAAACTGCCGTCGGGTGGGACGGATTCCCGACGACCTCCGGGTCGGCCGCTCGATCCATCTGGACGGCTGCACGGCGTTGGCCTCGCTCCCCGAGCCCTTCGTCGTCCACGGCGACCTCACGATCTCGGCCGCCCCGAACCTGGCCAGGCTGCCCGCCAGTCTCCGGGTCGAGGGGAATCTCCGGCTGGCGGGGGTGCGGATCGGGCGATTGCCGGACGGCCTCCGGGTCGGCGGCGACCTCATCCTGGAGTGCTGCCCACGGCTCGACGCACTGCCCCGAGGGCATGGATGTCGGCGGGAGCCTGATCATCCGGCGCTGCCCGATCGCCCGCCTGCCGGCGGGCCTGCGGGTCGGCCGGGACCTGAAGCTCCATCGCCTGGGCGATCTCGTCGGCCTCCCCGAGGGGCTGGCCGTGCCCGGCGGGATCGAACTCATCCTCTGCCCCTCGCTCGGGGGGATAGCCCCCGGCCTCCGGGTCGGGGCCGATCTGATCATCCGCCGCTGCGAGGGCTTCCGGGAGTTGGCGGAGGGCCTCCACGTCCCCGGCACGCTTGACCTCCGGGGTTGTACCCGGCTTGATCACCTTCCCGGCGGGATGATCGTCGGTTTCGCCCTCGGGAGGAAGCCCTTCATCCCCGCCCTCCGGCTGGCCGACTGCCCGTCCCTGACGACGCTCCCGGAAGACCTGAGCCTGGGCGGTCCGATCGAGGTCGCCGGCTCGGGGCTGCGGGAGTTGCCCGAGCGGCTCGCCCGGACGGCCAGTCTCCTCTGGCGAGGCGTCGTCGTCCCGCCTGATGTGGTCTTCCGCCCCGAGTCTCTCACCCCGGAGCAGATCCTCGGCCAGCGGAACGCCGAGCTTCGCCGGGTGATCCTGGAACGGGTCGGGCTCGATCGAGTGCTCCGGGATGCGAAGGCCGAGGTCGTGGACCGTGACCGAGACGCCGGAGGCGACCGCCGCCTCATCGTGCTCAGGCTGCGGGATCGATTCGGGCAGGCCAGGACCCATTGCTATTTGCACTGCCGCTGCCCCTCGACGGGCCGGGACTATCTCCTGCGGGTGCCGCCGGAGACTCGGACATGCCGGCAGGCCGCCGCCTGGCTGGCGGGGTTCGACGACCCGGAGGCATACCGGCCGGTCGTGGAGACGTGATGAGGCCCTTTGGCTTCGTGGCGCAACGCCGAACCCGCAGCAGGCGTGGCTTGTCCCCGAATGGGCGGGCTGCTTAGCTCGTCCAGGGTCGACCCTTCGCCGGGAATCCGGCCCCGACCTAGACGACGGGACGTAAATCATTAGCGCCGCCCATTACCTGATCTTCGGCGATCTTCACGGGCGAATCCTCCCCGCATTCCGCCTGGCCATGGCCTGGGAGCAGGAGCACGGCATCCGCCTCGACGGCCTGCTCCAGGTCGGCGACCTCGGCTACTTCCCCGATCCGTCCCGGCTCGACAAGGCGACCGCTCGCCACGCCGCAGATGACCCGATGGAACTGGGGGCAAGCCTCGTCGTCGAGCCCAACAGGGAGGCCGATGCGGTGTTTCGGGGCGAAGGCGGCCCGCCGCCGCCCCTGTGGTTCACGGCGGGCAATCACGAGGACTTCGACGCCCTTGCCGTTCAGGAGCGAATGGGGGACCGGCGATCGCCGAGCTTCCCCGTGGACGCCTACCTGCTCGTCCGCTGCATCCGGGACGGCCGGGTCGAGACACTGCCCGGCCCGCTGCGGGTGGGCTCCATCTGGGGCATCGACGACCGGGCACCGAATGCCCGCCGCCGGACGCCCGAGCGGGGCCGCATCCGGGACAGGAGCCTGACGGCCCTGGCCGGGGCCAGCTTCGACGTCCTGCTCTCGCACGACGGCCCGAGGGATGCGGTCCTGGCCGGCAGCGGCAGCGATGGGCTGGATGCCCTGATCGGTCTGGCACGCCCGGCGTTCGCCTTCTTCGGCCACTACGGCAGCCGCTTCGGGCGGGTCGAGGTCACGACCGGCGGCACCCAGGTCTACCACCTGGCCGGGTTCGAGATGCGGCGGGGCGGCTCGTGCGCCGAGGAGGGCTCGGTCGGGCTGTTGACCCGGGGTGATCATTCCATGACCTTCGAGTTCCTAAACGAAGGCTGGCTGAGCGGGTTCACCCGGCACAATTGGCGGCACGTCACGGACTGAGAAAGCAGCGTCCTCATGAACCTGATCAACGAACCGTATCTTGACCAGAAGGGTCGCTGGCCGAGTCAGGGTCGCCACATCCTCGCCCAGTTCGACGACGAGTCCGTGGTTGTTTACCAGGCGTACAACTCGGCGATCGGCCACTACGCCGCCCGGAATTGTTTCTTCGGCGGGGAGTTCAGCCCGAATCGGATGAGTTGGATCAAGCCGAACTTCCTGTGGATGATGTACCGCTCCGGCTGGGGGACGAAGGAGAACCAGGAAGTTACGCTCGCCGTCCGCCTGAGGCGTGACGCCTTCGACGAGATCCTCCGGCTGGCCGTCCCCTCGTCCTTCGCACCCGAAGTCTACGGGACCGAGGACGACTGGAAGCGGGCCGTGGCCGGGTCCGGCGTCCGACTCCAGTGGGACCCCGATCATGGGCCATCGGGCAACCCGGTCGAACGCCGGGCGATCCAACTCGGGCTCAGGGGCGACATCCTTGCCATGTACGCCAAGGAGTGGCTCCTCGGGATCGAGAATATCTCGGACTTCGTAGCCGGTCAGCGAGCGAATGCGAGGGCACCGTACAATCGGCTGGTCACGCCCAGAGAGGAGGTCTACCCGGTCGCCGATCCCGAGGTCGCCGCCAGGATTGGTGTCGCATCGTACGAGTGCGGAAGTTGACGATGCCCGACTACTTCAAAACCCAGGACCTCATCGCCTCCTTCGAGCCGTCGCTCTCGCCCAGGGTCTTCGACCGCCGCCTCCCGGTCGTCGGCCTGGGCGGCAACGGCTCCCACGTCGCCCTGGCGGCGGCGAGGATGGGCTTCTCGGCGATCGTGGGCGTGGACTGCGACGTCGTGTCCGAGGGCAACCTCAGCCGCCAAGTCCTTTACACGAGGGAGGATGTCGGTCGCCCGAAGGCCGATGTCGCCGCCAAGGCCCTCGGGAGGCACAACCTCCGGTCGGCGATCGATACACATCGCCTCGACATCCTCGCCGAACGCCAGAGGTTCTTCGGGCTGGTCGCCGGGGCGGATCTCGTCTTCCTCGCCCTGGACCAGCCTTCGACCACCTTCTTCGCCGCCGACGCTTGCTTCCGGGCCGGTAAGCCCGCCGTGACCGGCGGGACGTGCGTCCTCTCGGGGCTGGCGACCCGGGTGTGGTGGATGGTGGCGGGGCAGTCCCCGTGCCTGAACTGCCTGGTCCCGGCCCGCCCGTCGATGGCCGAGTGGGTCCGCTACTACCGAAGTGACGGAGGAGAGACGCCAGCACGGACGGCGGGGGTGGACCGGATCGAGGCGAAGATGAGGCTGAAGGGCGATCACCCGTCGATGTACCCGACCGCCTGCATCGGGTCGAACCTGATGATCGGCCTGGCGCTCAACATCCCCCGAGGACGCACCGATATGCCCCGTGGGCTGGAGATGTCCGTCGTCGGCTTCGCACTGGAGAAGCTCGACATTCCCCATCGCCCGGCCTGCCCGACCTGCTCGGGGCCTCCCGCCTCGGCTTGAGCGGCGACGATCTGGCACCATCCGGTCGTGGTGACGAGAGGGCCGGGGGATTGAGATTCAGATACGGGCCGGATTGCCCCTTGTGTTGGTCTTGTCTTGACCGTCTCGGGCGGGACTATACTGACATTGGACGCCGCTCATGCGTACCGCAGGGCCAGGAACCGGACACGGCGACACTCGAAGCAGGGGCGATGAGCGGCCGCCGGCGCAGTCGTCTCGGCCAGGAAGAATAGCTCCGTGCGGCGGTCCATGGCCATGACCTGCTAGCGACGTCCGTTTTACTCAAGGAGTCAGGTCAGCCAGTGAATCACCTGCCGGGGGGGGCGGGGATGCATACCCTGGTCTTCGTGGAGGAGGGCCCAGTTGCCCTTCATGGTCCCCCTTGGAGACGTCGATGATCTCGCCAGATGGCGTGGTACGGTCCATTCTCGCCATCGGTATCGACGGGTTGGTCAGGCTTGGAGAAAATTTGCCCCGGATAGGTTATACTGGACACGAGTGCATTGGCTCCTTTCGCATGCAACCGGGGTTGGCGATGGACGAGCTTGATGACCTCGGCCCTCTGCCAGTATCAGACGAGAGTTCAGTCCTGCAGGCAGAGAGTTTCAAGGCTCTTGAAAATGCCCTGCCGACCGGCCGCTTCGTGCTCCGGGAGGAGCCCCAGCCTGATGCCGGGGTGGACAGGTGCGTCGAGTTGCGGATAGATGGCCGCTACACCGGCATGCGGGCTCATGTCCAGGTCAAGGCCCGGGCCGAGACGAAGGCCAACGCTGACGGCTCGGTCTCGTACCCGGCAGACGTGAGCAACCTCAACTATCTGCTCAACGGGTCGAGCCCCCTATACGTCGTCTACCTCGCCGATCGCCGAGAATTGCGTTATGCCTGGGTCAGGGACGAGGTGAGGCGAATCCGGGGGGAGAACGCCGGCTGGATGAGGCAGAAGACCGTGGTGATGCGGTTCACCGCCTCGATGGACGAGGTGGGCCTCCAGGACATCCATAGCCGCATCCGGCGGGAGGCCAAACTCGAACGTGAGATCCAAGACGTCCTCAGCCGGGCCGACGTCACGGAGACGGTCCTCCACGTCAACGTGAGAGAGTCGAAGGTCATGGACCCCGATGAGTTGCGGGACCTGCTCCTGCGAGGCGGCCTGACCCTGATCTCTTCGGGTGAGGCGGGGGTCGTCCTGGAACTACTCGACAAACTGAACTTCGTCGCCAGGCGACTGCCCAGGCTCCTCCTGGTCCGAGCCTTCGCCGAATGCTCGCTCGGTCGCTACCAATTGGCATCCGGCCACTTGGCCGAGGCGTCCCTGGTGGCCGAGGAACTCTCGGAGTCGGATCGCCAATTCCTGGGCTTCCTGCGGACCATTTGCGATTACCAGGCGGGCAGGATCACCAGGGCCGAGTTCGCCCGGCGGCAGAACGACCTCTCCGAGGAGGGCGAGGGCGAGTTCGGCCTTGCTCTCCAGATCGACTCGCTGTGGGAGTCGATCATGACGGAGGGGACCCGGCGGGGCATTGACATCCACCTCCCTAAGTTGAAGGACCTCGTTGCCTTGGTGCTTGACGATCAAGATGCCTCGGAGACGCTCCGGCTCCATGCGAGGACGGCGCTCCTCTACGGGGAAGGTGTTCGCTACGTCCAGAGGTACACGCACGAGACCATGATGCTCCGGTCCCGATCGGCTATGGGCCGCCCCATCGATGTCGAGAAGACGTTCGGCGATCTCAACGCCGACCAGAGTAGGTGGTCCGACCAGGCCAATGCCCTGGTGGAGGACGCCCTCAAATGCGCTAACCCTCACCTTGTCGGCGATGCCTGCTACACCCGCTCCTTCATCCTGTTTGTCTTCCTGAACTCGGCCCGAGTCTGGCTGAAGCCCGAGACGGTCTTCGGGCACATGGCGAATCTTAAGGCCCAAGTGATCCCGGACCTGCGCCGTGCGATCCAATGTTATGAGCAATCGGGGCATGTCGAGTGGGAACTCCGGGCGAAGATCCTCCTCGCCGACGTGTCGGCCTTGACCGGCGACGAGGCCACGGCGAAGGAGATGGCCGAGGCCGTGCTCCCGGTCGCAGAGGCTTACCAGTTCGACAAGATCGCCAAGGAGGCCCGTGACCACCTCGCCGGGGACCCCTTCTTCAGGCAGATGGAGCGTCAGTTCTTATCCGGTCCGAACGCCGATCCGGATGTTCGTGAAGCCGGCTTCTCCGACGAGGACATCGAACGAATCGCCGAAGACATGCTGGCGGCGAATGATCTCCCGAAGGACCGGCTGGCCGTTATGGTCCGAGAGGTTATGTCGTTCCGGGACATCGCACGGGAGCGGATCGGCTGGTGCCGGCACATTCAGTTGATCCAAGACTTGGGCCACACCCGTAGCCCGGCCACGTACTACGCCTACGACCCCGAGCGAAGCTGCTACTGCGAGAAGTTCCGACTCACTTCGAAGATCGGCAGCACCGACTGGCAGGTCGTGATCGAGACATTCAAGAACAATTACTGCTCCGGCTGCCCGGCACGGAGCCCGAAGGGCGAGATAACGCCCTGCCCCTCGCCGGAAATATGAGAAGGAGGTGGAATGAGCGACAATGAACCCGGCATGGTGGGTTACTTTGGGAAGCACTTGGTCGGAATCGGGGCCACACAGGTCTACGGCGACCCTCCCGTCGAGAACGTCTTCTTCGTCGTTGGCTTCGTGGCGTCGATCAAAGATGAGTGGTTCTTCGTGACCGCCGGTCACTGCCTCGCCGAGCTTGAGGAGGCAATCAAGTCCTCCAGGGTCGAGAACGTCCGTCTGGTCGATTACATGGGTCAGCAGGCCATGGACAAGTCCCCGATCCCGTTCGACTACGCCGGTAGCTTCCGGGACTTCCACTGTGATGAACGCACGGGCGTCGATGCGGGGTTCGTCCACATCCGGCCCTTCTACAGGCGTCAGCTAGAAGCGAATGGCATCGTCGCCCACGATGAGGTGCAGTGGAAGCGACAGCCCGAGAAGTTCGAGGCGGCTTGGATGATGGGGATTCCGTCCTCCACGGTGAAGCGGCGGGATGAGGAGAGCTACTGGTTCTCGACGAGAATGATCCCCCTGGAGATCGTCCCTTCGACACCGCAGAAGTTCATCGACGATTCGCCCGGCAACCTGACGGACCGGGAGCGATCGTTGAGGGATCGCCTGTTCTACGGCAGGTTCCCAGGCGTCATCGACCTCCCGAAGAACGAGCGGGGCGACGACGACATCAAGGGGATGAGCGGGGGACCGATCTTCGGCTTCGCTCACTCCTTGGGGAGGGCAAAATACTGGATCGCCGCCGTCCAAAGCTGTTGGTATCCCAGATCGAGGCTGATTCGGGGAACGCCATTCCCCTTGATCGGGTACACGACGGAGAGATTCCTCGACGACTTGGTTAGCCGCATGAGCCAAATCAATGCCGGCGAGCCAAGCCCATTGTCCGAATGACGATCGGGTTCCGGCAGTTGGCGACGACCGCCGACCGTTCAAACTCGTCGTCGGGCAGGAACTTCAGCGGCGGGAGGTCCGCCGGATGCTCGCCCTGCGATCCCAGGAGTTGCTGCAACTGTATCGCCGGGGAGATCCGATCGGTGAGGACTGTCTGCTCAGGACGGTGTGGGCGATCGAGGGCTGAAGCCGGATGAGGTAGAACGGGACAACGATGGCGGACGATGGCTTCGAGTAGCAGGTTCTCGAACGCCTGGCGGCGCTCGGCGAGGTCACGGCCCGACTCTATTCGGCAGGCACGGCCTCTACTAACGTGAGACGTTCCTCGGCTTCCTGTACCAGGGCCGGCTGTACCCGAAGTTGGACCAGCGATCGAAAGACGACTACCTGGCTAGGGGCATGGGGCCGTTACACCCAAACAAGCGGCAGATTCTCAAGTCCTACGACGGAGAACCACCCGAGGTGCTCGCCGACTCCGAGGCGCTGCTCTCGTGGGCGGGGGAGGCGATGCGGGCGGGGCGGTCCTCGCAGGGCCATCAAACCTGAGCAGAGGGGCGGATCGCCCCTTGTTCAAGTTGGGCTCGCCTCCCATAACGGGAGCGACCGAGCCGGCCAGGATAGTGACGCAGAGCGCCGGACTCTTCCCTCCGACTTCGGCAGGATCCACTCATGATGCGAATCGTCGAGGCGTCGATCGGTGCGGCCCAGCGTGGAGGCCCGACCTGGGGTTATTTCGGGGAGCACAAGGGCTGGGAGGCCCCCATGCGACAGCGCTTCTCGGAGATTCGGAGCGACATCGCTGCCGATAAGGACCGGACGCAGGGTCCGCAATCGACCTGCTCAAGGTCATGGGCAAGCGTTACGCAGCGATCTGGAAGGACACCAGGATCACATACCCGGTGTTCTACGGATGCACTTACGACGTCCTTGACCGGCACGGATGGTGGTCAGACGCCCCGCCTAGGTTGTTCGGGGCCACGGATGACCAGGCGGGCGAGATCGCCAGTGCGATGCAGGAGATTCTGGCGGCCTTCGTGCGCCGGGGGGACGCCCGCAATTACTCCCTGCTGACGAAGTGGCTCCACTTCTGCTTCCCCGACACCTTCGCCATCTACGACAGTCAGGCGGCAAAGTCCATCGAGGCCGCCTCTGCTCGGCTCTCGCTCGCCCCGTCGCCCGGTGTGGGGCGGGATCAATTCTCCTATCGCCGGATCAGCGACACGAGTGGGACCGGCTACGTCGACCTCCTCAATTTTTACCGGCTGTTCTGGGATGCGGCCCGTTCGTCCGGCCTCGCCACGGGAGTCCAGCACGCCGCCGAGGCCGCCCAAACGATGCTCCGGGGCCAGCCGGGCTGCCCGGACGCCCAGGTCTCTACCCTCGACATCCTGGACAAGCTGCTCTGGAAGGCCGAGGGTTCCTACGAGGGGCTCGGCCTCGATCGCCCATGCGGCGGGGCCGAATCTATCGAGATTAAGGCGATCATCGAGACGGCGATCTATGTGGACGACCTGGAGGCCGCCGAGGCGTTCTACCGGGGCGTGCTGGGCCTGGAGGTCCTCGGCCGGGAGGCGGGCCGACACGTCTTCTTCCGGGTCGGCGACGGCGTACTGCTGGCCTTCGACTCCGAGGCCACGCTCAAGGGAGGCGTGCTACCCCCGCACGGGGCCGTAGGCCCGGGCCACTTCGCACTCGGCGTGCGTGCCAAGCACTTGGACGGCTGGCGGTTGCGGCTCGAAGCTCAAGGGATCGTCGTCGAGAAGGAGATGACATGGCCCAGGGGCAGTAGGTCACTCTACTTCCGGGACCCGGCGGGCAACTCCGTCGAACTGGTCACGCCGGGGCTGTGGAGCCTGCCGGGAGGATGGTGAGGGGGCGACGGGCATGCGGATCGGCATCCCGGCCAACATCCACGAGCACACGGGCCACCCCCGGAGGGCCTTGGACGTCCTCCGGGATCAGGGTGCCGACCGGCTGATCAAGCTGGGCGACATCTTCGAACTGGGCCCCTCACCTCGATGAGACCGTCTCCCTGCTAAACGAGGCGGGTGCTGTCGGCGTCGGGGGCAACCACGAGTTCCGCCTGCCCCCGCTCGGCCAGGACGAGGGCCGCCGTGGCGACGACGGCGGGGGCCGGGTCCTCGCCGACCACGATGATGTCGATCATCGGGATAGGGGTTGTGCGTGGACGGACGGGGGACGTGTCCCTATCATGGGTCTTGTGCATGCGGTAGCTCCCTGTAGGTCTCGTGTTTGGGACGGCGAGGGCTCCACCCCTCGCCGTCGCATCCTTATAATGTGCGAGGCCCAAGCAAATTTCACGTATTGATAGCTTCAAATTCGGGTTTTAAGCAAAATCGCCTCGCCGTGGAGGACATCGACGTGATCTATGCCCTGACTAGCTGCGAGACGCCTCCCGAGGACCGGACCAGGATCGCCAAGGCGATCGACGAGCGGGACGACCGGGTGCTGCGGCGGTACGCCCGCAAGGGCGTCGTCATCCACATCATGGACCGCAACGAGCAGAATTCGCCCCGCCCGGTCGTCTACTGCATCTACTGCCTGGACCCGATCAACAGCACCCACTACCGGGGGCCTAAGGGCTTGGAGGTGGAGGCGTCCTGGCACTACGAGCACCGGGAGGACCACGGCTGCATCGGCAAGGTCCGCCGGGTACCGCTCCTGCATCCCCTCTACCGCAAGAATCCCGCTAACCACGGGTGCTACGTCGAGATGGGGTGCGAGCTTAACCAGGACGATACGCCGGGCGACCATTATCGCAGCCGGTGCAAGACGATCCAGGACGGCAGGACCTACTGCCACCTGGCCACCGAGATCGAACCATCCTGCGTGTAGTGGTCAGAGTCCAGACAGGACGTCCACCTCCATGTAGTCGATGCGGTCGCCCGCACGCAGCAGCGGGTCGATTGCTTCCAAGTCGGCGGGGAATTCGTCCACGTCCAGATAGCGGCGGCCTGCGGGTGGGCGAGGGGCGATCGGTCTGGGTCGTCGGCGACCGCTACACGATCAAGGTGTCGGGCGAGGAGACCGGCGGGGCCTTCGCCCTGGTTGAGGCCAGGGCCTTCAGGACGTCCACGTACGCCTTGACGCCGCCCTTGAATCGCTCGGCCCGGTTGCCCCAGGTCCGCATCTGCCGGGCATCGACCACGCCGGATGGCCGGGGGCCGGGCAGCACCGGCTTGCTGCTGAACTTCCTCGGGTCGAGGACGCTGTACATGTCCAGGTCCCGCTTCGACGTCGGGGACCGCATGTAGAGGCCGTTCAGGTGGTCGGGCTGGAAGACGTTGGCCTTCGAGCGGGGCTGGCCACGGTCGAGGTAATACTGGCTGTAGAGGTTGACGTTGTGCATGTCGATGCAGCCCATCTCGCCGAAGATCAACTGGACGCAGAAGCCCGCCTTGGCCTGGGCCAGACCCTTGACGTTGGCGAGCAGGTATTCGAAGACGGCGATGGTGTCCTTCTTCGCCACGAGGTTCATGACCGAACCGAAGATGGATTCCCTGCGGTTCCAGACATCGGTCACGCCGTCGTACTTGAAGCCGAAGATTTGCCCGCCGACCCCGTAACCACGGCGATACACCTTGCCCGTCTTGCTCGTCACCCTCAGGTTCGGGTGGGACCCGGACGCCTGCCTGGCCATCATCTCGGTGAGCTTGGCCTCCAGTTCGCCGGGGGCCATCGGCCTGTCCTGGGAGTAGGCCATCAGGGCCGACATGAGGAGCGGGAAGGTCTGCATGACCTGCATGAAATCGGCCCGGATTGTCAGGAGCACGAAGACGATCGCCGAGGCCATGTTCTCGGGGCTCGCCTGGGGGAAGGCGGCGATGTACGGCTGGTCCCGGACGAAATGGCTCAGCAGCTTGGGCACGTCCTGGGCGTTCATGCCCTGAATACGTCCCAGGCTGTCCAGGGGCACAAGGAAGTTCTGGTCCGGGCCTCGGATGATGCGGGGACCGCCGCCGGGCGGGGCGGGGAGGGCCCTGTCGAGGTGGCGGCCGGGGAAATGCAGAGGGAAGTCCCTCTTGCCCGGCTCCAGGGTGATCGGCCCGCCGCTGGCCTCGAAGAACTCGACCACCAGGCGGTGGAGGGCGAGGATCCCTTCGATTGTCGGGTCGTCGAGCCGGTCGGTCTCCTCAAGCCACTCCTTGAACTTCATGAACGTATCTACGTTCGACGGACCGTTTTTCCCTCTCGGGCGACTCGTTCGTCCGGGGGGTCGGGCGGGCTGATGCCTCGCCTGCGGGGACCATGCGCCTCACCCGTCACGACGTCGAATTCGTCATCAAGAGATCACTCGCCCCCCAAGCTGCCCGCTGCACTGGTCGACGATCTGGGCGGCGACCTGATTGACCCCGTAGCCACCCGGCAGCCGGACCATCGGTTTGCCGTGGTCGTCGCAGAACCGCTTGACCCCTTCGTACGAGTGGCTCGACCAGCGGATCGCCAGCAGCACTAGAACGACCTTCGGGCGGGCGACGTACGGCTCGAAGACGTCGATCGACTCGTGCTCCCTCGTCTCGAACCAGATCAGTTCGTCCAGCCCGAAGGCCGACTCGAGCGCCCGCTGGGCCTCGGGACGCCTCATGCCCCCGATCAGCAGCACGGTCTTGCCCTCCAACAGCCGGGCGACTTCGGCGACCTGGACGGTCGGGGCGTCGGCGGCCGTGGCCCCGGACGTCAACGTGCGGCCCGCCAGGTAGCGGTCGATTTCCCTGAACACGAGGTCGAAGCCTTGAGAGAACTCCTCCTCCTCGGGAAGCTTCTCCAGGACTGGCAGTAGGACCTCACGTACATCGACGCTGCTGGCCGGGACACCCAATCCCAGTAATTCGTCGATCGCCCCGGCGACCTTCCGCCAGTGGTGCAGGCCCTCGGTCCCCTCGCCGATCAACTTGGCGTGGTAGCGGAGCCGGCTCATGGCCGACTTTCTCCCCCTGGCCCGCCCCCGCACGTCATCGAACCTCTTGTCCAGGTCCTCCAGGCGGCCGTCGAAGTCGGGGTGGGCCGCCGGGTCGGCCGGGTCGTCAAGGCGCATGTGGCGGCGGATGTAGATTTGCTCCCTGGAGGCTACCCCACGAAGCCAGTCGTAGGCCCGGTACTGGTCGGGGTCCTGGGTGCGGTTGATCCGCTCGACGACCACTCGCAACGCCGACTGGGCCTCCGCCACCAGGTCGAGCGCCGGCTCGAAGAACTCCCGGTTGGCCTCGACGTCCGGCAGCATCCCCCGCACCAAGGCGACCGCATCGGCGACCGCCTCGAACCACCCGGCCACGCCCTCCAACGACGCCGGCTCACCGGGGGAGGCGAAGTCGGGGGAGTTCATCCAGAGGTAGCAGCCGATGTCGCCGGCCCGGTCGAGGATGTCCCGGTCCTTCGGGGCGATCTCGACCCGGAAGTCGGCCCCCTCATCCTTCAGGCGTCGTCGGGTGACCGCCCAGCGGATGCCCTCGGCCTTGAGACGGCAATGGGCTTCGACGGTGGCCAGGTCGGCGCCGGAGGTCGCCGGCCTGACGGACGTAGCCGGGGCGGGTGGCAGCGGCTCGGGCTCCGGGGGTCGAGACCGGCCGAGGGTGAGTTCCGGCAGGGGGAGGGGCTCCTGGACAATCTGGGGGACCGCCGCCGTGATCTGCGGGACCTCCTCGACGGCCGGGGCGAGGACAAGCTCCGGCTCGACCCGTGCCTCTCCGTCGGCACCGTGGCCCCCCGGCACGGGCATGCGCACGGAAATCGCCGCTTGTCGCCCGGTGGCCGTAAGAACGGCCCCGGCAAGAGCCCGGAGCCTGTACCGGAGGTCGTCGTCCTGGGCCGCAAGGTCCACGAGCCGTTCGGCCAGGGCCGTGACCGCATCGATCAGTTCGTGGTCCATTGCCGGTCCTCGTCCCGCAGTCATGGTCAACCGGAGGCCCGTACGTCACGCCGTTCGGCGAGGGCATTATGAATCTAGCCCCGCCTAGGGAACTGTAAACCGGATTGATGGGATGCCGAGGGTAAGGAGTCCCGGATCGTCCGTCGGCTGAGGCTGACGTTCGACATGAAGGGGACCCAAGCAACCATGTGGACCAAGGGCCTGCCCGGATGTCGCCCAAGAAAGGGACCCTCGGCGTAAGCCTCTCTAGGAGGGCCTGGGAGGGGACCCGTTGCAGCTTTCCAGTGGGAAGAAAAGGGGTAGTTGCTTTTGCAACGGCGGTGACATAAAGGCAGGGTGTTGAGACTCTTCGCTTACCGATCGGATAGACAAGCCCCGAGGATTACGACCTCGGGGCTGGATCGTTCAGTATTCTTCGGGCAGAAGCAGGCAGGTCGAGGCCCTCCGTCCGTCATCGTCGCAAGCTTCGGTGATGACCCAGAGTTTGGTCCTGGTCCGAGTAGCGTACGCCGACAGAATCCGTGAGCCGTCCACGAGGGCCTCATCGTTCAGCATGCGATCCTCGTCGTCGAGGTCGCCCCAGTCGCCAGCGAGGTGCCTCGACAGGAACTCGGCGGCCTGCTGGCCAGCCTCCCGAAGGGCCTCCAGAGCGCCGGGGGTGGCGACGACCTGCCCGAGATCGAACCTGACGCTGGTCATGCGGCCTCCACATTGTCCAAGAAATTATTGGTCTCGCCGTTGTAGAACACGAGGCGGCCTTCCAGGTCACTGACGGTCTCGATGCCCTCACCCTCGGCCATCCAGCCGAATGATCGACGGTCCATGTCGACGGGCTGGCGGGTCCCATCGACGTCCAGCCAGACGACGATGATCGAACTGTGGTTCTCGACGCTGCTGATGGTGCCTTCCATCTGCTCCTCCTCTCGGTCCTCGGTCAGCCCGACCACCAGGATGCAGGCCCTCTTGCCGCCCTCAGGCCCGGAGACGCCCGAGGGGCGACGATCGCCCCTCTTGTGAACGGAGCGGCCCCGGATAGGAGCCTTCCCGGCTGACTGGCAAGTTCACCATTCGCCGCACGCCCGACAGAGCCAAAGCTCCTCGCCCGTCTCCCGGTCCGTCGCCCAGAGGTCAACGTCGGGCGTGGCCAGGCCGCAGCTATCGCAGTCGTGGTCCTCGGCGACCTCGTACGACCGATCCGTGGATGCGAACTCCAGTGTGGCCAAGTCCATCACCCCGTCGAGCAAGCTGGCGATCATCGTCATCCCCGGTCCCCTTCGAGTCGGTCACTTCTCCACACCATTCAGGGTGCCCTCCGTCTTGGCGGCCGACCTCATCGGCCCGACTTCATCGGGTACGCTGAATCGATGCCCAGGCCGACGATGAACAGCGTGTTCCCAACTGAGATAGATCGCTCCAATCGGATTTCGTCGCCACTCCGTCGAGCCTCCTCAACCATCTCCTCGAAGATTTCGCCGAGCAGGTGCAGGATGCTGCCCGCTGTGAACGACCTCAACATTCGCTTGAGTTGCCGCCTGGCCGTATCGTCCGTCATCTCGCCGGCCTCGGGGCCCTTGAAACCAATCACCTCGTCACGCTCAGCAGGGTTCAAACACTGTTCGACTAAGTTGACAAGGAAAAGGGGGCCAGAGGCCCCCTGAGCGTCCCGATCGAGTCAGCACCCGTAGATGAGCCCGTCGTCGCCGATGTAGAGGGTGAACTCGCCGAACTCCTTGGCCAGCTTGTCGAGCCCCTCGGCGAGTCCCTTCGGCCAATCCCCATCCCAGTAACCACATCCATGTCCGCTGCGGGTGAGCCACAAGTCGTGCCCGGCGTAGGCCATTACTGAGCACTCGACCCCGCCCGGAAGGGACCATTTCCCATCGGCTTCGAGACGCTCGGCGATAGCGATGAGCTTGCCGCCGAGCTTGTGATTCAGGAACGCCACGCAGTCGGCTTTCATCCGGGCGAGCGTCTCGTGGGCGATGTCACCCTCGCCATAGTTCTTGTCGAGCGATTCGCCCCCGCTGTCGTCGGCGTTGTCCATAGAGGACCAGAGGGCCGCCTCGATGTAGGCGTCGAAGAACTCTTCCAGGCCCTCGAACTCGGTCTCGGCGACAATCTCGGTCACTGCCTCGGTCATCTTGGCGTCCCTGGAGTCGTCGTTGCCTCACGATCATCAGGGTGTGAAGACTCAATTCTTGGCTTCCGCCCGGCTCACCTGGGGGTGACGCCGAGCCACAAGGCGTCCTGATCCTCTTCTGCGGGACGGCCGAACCAACGGTCCACGATCAATGGGAGAAATCCGCCTCAGCCCGGGCAGGATCACAAAATTGTGCGGCTGTTGGTCGCCGGGGACACTCGTCTCGTCCCCGGCCGTCCTATCAGCCCGTCAACCGCTGGTTGGCGTTCTCGGCGAACGCCCGGTCCCAGTCCTTACCCATGCTCTCGTCAGTCCGCTTTCCCGCCAGGAAGTCCAGCAATTGGGCGGCGAGCTTGTGGCCGGGGTCGGCGGGCCCGGTCTTGCCTTCCAAGAAGGCCCGCAACTGCTTCAGCGTCCGGGGCACCGGACCGCCCACGCCGCTCGCCTGGTGCGTCTCCTGCCGCTTCTGTCGGACCTTGGCGGCGGTGATCTTCTCGCCGGAGTTGCTCAGGGAGTCGAAAACGGCAGCTTGTTGATTGCCTGGCAGCCTGACGATTTCGAGGGCGGCGGCGACCGGCGTCTGCCCACTGGCCACGCTCGCCTGGATTTTCGAGGGGAGCATCACGAGATCCAGGAGGTTGCGGCACCAGGCTTTTGGCTTCTTCAGTCGCCCTGCCACCTGCTTCAGGTCGAGCCCATAATCCTCCGTCAGAGCCCGGATGGCGTGGGCCATCTGCACGGGCCTGGGGTCCTCCCTCTGAAGATTTTCGGACAGGTTGACGAGCGCCGCCTCGGAGTCGGACAGCCGAGAGACGGTGTACTTGACCTTGAAGTCGGGGCAGGTGCCGCTCTCAGCGAGCCAGAGGGCAGCCCTCATCCTCCTGAACCCGCCGACGACCTCCAGACGCCGGTCGGGCAGCGGACGGGTGAGGATCGGATTCAGTTGGCCCGAGGAGCCATCCTCGGCGTCCCCCTGGCCCTTCTTGGGCATCATGTCCCTGGCCAGTTCGATCAGGGCGTCATCGACGGGCGGTTCCTCGCCGTTGCGGCTGAGGTTCTTCTTCCAGTCCACGACCAGCGCCGTCGGTGAGACCAAGAAGATGTCGCTACGAGTAACTTTGTGGCCGTCGGTCTCTGCGGTAAACGCCATCGGGGTTCCTCAAGGGGTCGGGATCAGCGGCCCTCTATCGTTGGGACCGCTTGACAACGATCAGGGTGTAGACCTTCTTGGCTCGACGAGTATGACGAAAATGGACTTGCGAGCCTTCGGTCGGCTCAGTGCATGATCTCCCTGAGTTCGTCCCGCATCTCACGGATCGCCCCCTCCAGATTCTTGATCGCACACCTCACAGACTGGTCGACGTTGTCCTCGTCGAGTTGGTGGACGAGGTAGTCCCGGAGCGATCGGCCCGCATCGCCACGCTCACCCAGGCGGCTCATGGCCCGTTTGATCGATTCCAATTGGGAGGGGGTGGCCTGTCGCTGCGGCATCTTGTTCTCCTGGTCTCCGAAGTCGTCGTCCTCGAAAACCAGGGTGCTGAGCCTGTTGGCTCTCCGAAAAACGAGAAAAGCCGCCCAGTCGTCGCTGGGCGGCTCGACGTTTTCAAGAGGTTGTGCGATCGGTCAGCCGACGAGGGCCGCCTCCGGCTCCTCGGCCTCCTCTCGGGGCCTAGAGCGTGTTATGAACTTTAGCCCCGTCACAGTCGTAGTTTAGGGTATGACTACCCACAAATCTTACCCCAGCGACGTGTCCGACGCCGAATGGCAATTCGTTGTCCCGTACCTCTGCCTCCTGCCCGAGGACGCCGGCCAGCGGGTCCACAACCTCCGGGACATCTTCGATGCCCTGCGGTGGATGGTCCGCTCCGGCTCCCCCTGGCGTTACCTGCCCAAGGACTTCCCCCCCTGGGCGATGGTCTATCAGCAGACCCGTCGCTGGATCGCCGCCGGCTGCTTCGAGGCGATCGTCCACGACCTGAGGGCCATCCTCCGCTTCGCCGACGGCCGGTCTCCCGAGCCCACGGCGGTGGTCCTGGACAGTCGCACGATCCAGTCGACCTGCGAGAGCGGCCCCCGGGCCGGCTACGACGGCTACAAGCGTCGCAAGGGCTCCAAGGTCCACATGGCCGTGGATACCCTGGGGCACCTGCTGGCCCTGCACGTCACGCCGGCCGACCAGCAGGACCGGGCCCAGGTGGCGAGGTTGGCCGAGGCGGTGCAACAGCTCACCGGAGAGTCGGTGCAGATCGCCTTCGTCGACCAGGGCTACACCGGGGAGCAGGCCGATACCGACGCGGCGAGCTTCGACATCCACCTGGAGGTGGTCAAGCTGCCCGAGGCGAAGAAGGGCTTCGTGCTGCTGCCCCGGCGTTGGGTGGTGGAGCGGTCCTTCGGCTGGATGGCCCGGTTCCGCCGGTTGGCCCGAGACTACGAGCGACTGGGTTCTACGCTGGCGGGCCTGCATTACGTCGCCTTTAGTGTGCTGATGTTGCGGAAAGCGGCCCCGCTGTTTGACTGGAGTTCATAACACGCTCTAGAAAACGACAAAACATGGTCGGCGGCCTTCGAGGCGGCGGTCGAGATTCTTAGGATGCAGTTCACGTCGTCCCGGAGGGCCGCCAGCCACCAGGACAGATAGCTCTGGCAGTTCCTCAGGTCATCGCTTTGGGGGACGCCCAGTTCGGCGAGCAGGTAGGCCGAGGCTATCTCCGCTCGGAGTTCCCCGAGGGCGTAGGTGCCGGTCCAGTTGAGCCGGACCTCCGACCAGTGGGCGAGTTCGTGCATGGCCGTACTGTAGTATTCCTTCTCCTCCCCGAACTGATGCTTGAAGGGCAACTGGATGAAGTCCCCTCCGATTCCGTCGTTCGCCCTTCGGTAGAAGGCCCTATCGCCGCCGTGGCGGATGTCGGCCCCGGTTGCCTCGATGGCCTGCTCGACTGGCTCGAAGTCCACGAAGCCGTCGTTGACGGGCTCGTCAACCACTCGCCAGCGTCCCGCACCGTCCACCTGATCGGCATTGAACAAGGTGAACGTTCTGAGCAGGGGGAAGGCCCGTTCCTTCTCCTCGCCGCTCTTCTTGTCGATCTCCGTCTTGACGATCGGCTTGTACAGGATGGCCGTGGTACCCCAGGCGCCGGGGTTGACGTCCGAGGGCCTCGCTTTGACGGAGCAACCGAGGTCCTTCCACTGATTGAACGTGCCCCAGAACTTCGATTTGAAGCCGTGGCGGTTGGCGGCGCACTGGAGGAGCAGCGGGTTTATGCCGGTATACTTCCGTTCGGTGGCGGCGTTGGTGGGCAGGCCCCGGCCATTCGGGCTCGCCGCCCAGGGCATCCGCCAGGGGGGCAGGCCGCCCTTTTCGAGGGCCTCGATGATCTGGGCGGTGATCTTCGTGCGGATCTCAGTCTGACTGGGCATCGTGTCGCTCCTGTCTTGTGCTCGGCGGTCCACACAAGACAGGGCGCTGAGACTATTAGCGCATCCCCTCGCCCCACGACCCAGCCGCAGGCTACGCCAGGCCGAGCATCCACGAGCATGGACGCCAGGCCATGCGGCTCCGTGTACTACATCAGGGCGACAACAGGAGCATTCAAAGCCGGTTCAGATCGACAAAATATCTGCGAGCGCCTGGTCCCTGCTAATAGAAGAACCATGAGGCTACCAGCCGACCGATAAGAGTCAGGATGGCCATCATCAGCACGAAGCCCACGACGGCCAGGATGACCGGAGCCAGGGCTATTAGCAGCCCGACGAGCATCGCCCCTGCCCAGACGACGAGTAGCCCCGCTATCAACTTTCCGAGGACGTCCATATCAGCGTCCCCCATCGAGGCTAATAACCGGGACGACGACCTCGACGAGCGAGTCCGGCGTGGGGCCGGTGCCGAATCGCTCGTGATCGACGCCGACGACCAGGGCGTCCCGGAGGTAACGCTCGACATCTTGCCGAGACACCGACTCGTCGGCGTGGACCCGGACGAGGATGGTCATCATGTATAGCTGCTTCGCCTCGTGCCGCCTGAGGTGGCTTTGGATCAGGCGCTCGACAAGCTTGCCCACGTCGTCGGGGGCGTGATACAGACGGGCTTTGGATAGTAGGCGGGACCAGCCCCGGCCCGTCCAGAAATGGGGAACGAGGCAGCGGTTGTCCCGGATGACAAAACGGGGGTGCTCGGGCGGGCCGAGCAGGCGGATCTTGAACGGGGCGCAGCGGCGGGGCATCTGGCGGCTCCCTGGCGGTGATGTCGGTTCTCCAGGCAGGGTGCTACGACTCTTCGATCGCCATCTCTGTTCCAGGCGTCCTCTGGGCTAGCCGACCCCGGCCCCCACGATTTCGCCAGGCCATATCGAGGGCTTCCGGGATAGTTCAGCCCTTTCTCGTTGACTTCTGGACACCCGTCCAGAGATACTTAGCGATGCCCGAGGTAGGGCAGAGGCGGTTCAGCCGAACGAGGCGGTCGGGGAGCGCCCTCTCGAACCTGGCCCGGACGACCTCGCAAGCGGCCTCGGCCGTGCCGAGCGGGAGCCGTCCCGATGGACATCGACCTCGGGGGGCGGGTCAACAACACCAAGCTCGCCCACTCTAACTGCCTGCTGCCGCTCTT
The DNA here is from genome assembly GCA_965201075.1 of Isosphaeraceae bacterium. Taxonomy (GTDB): domain Bacteria; phylum Planctomycetota; class Planctomycetia; order Isosphaerales; family Isosphaeraceae; genus CBDAVP01. The sequence continues at coordinate 133,297 of CBDAVP010000014.1, forward strand.
CGAGGCGATCGTCAAATCGATCCACGCCGTCGAGGAGCGGGGCAAGATCAAGGGCAGCATCGAGATCACCGTCGAGCGGGGCCCCTCCCAGGGCGTGCTTGAGGCCGAGCAACTCCCGCTGGCCGCCGGTCCGATCCGTGGATTCATCGTCCAGGACGACGGGATCGGGTTCACCCACGAGAACTTCCGGTCGTTCGGCACCTCGGACACCACCAAGAAGGTGGCCAAGGGCGGCATGGGCGTCGGCCGTCTGGTCTGGCTCAAGGCGTTCGAGAAGGCCGAGATCGACAGCCTCTACGTCGAAGACGGCCGGCACCGGAGGCGGCGGTTTACCTTCGCCTGCACGAAGCACGGCATCGAGGACCTCGGCGACCAAGGGGTCGCTGAAGCCCCCGGGCGAACGACTGTGCGGCTCGTCGGGTTCCGGCCGGATTATGGGAAGTGCTGCCCCAGGACGGCCTCGACCATCGCAAGGCTGATCGTCGAACACTGCCTGGAATTCTTCGCCAGGGACGCCGGCCCCCGGAACGTCCTGAACGACCCGGACGGCGAGGCGAGGATTGACCTGAAGCGGTTCTACGTCGAGCAGATGAGGGTCAGATCCGAGACCCGGAACTTCTCGGTCAACGGCAAGGAGTTTCGGGCGAACCACGTCCTCGTCAACTCGGGGGCCGACGGCCAGCACCGCATCTTCTTCTGCGCCCACAGCCGGGCCGACAAGTCGGAGGGCCTTGCCAGCAAGGTCCCGAACCTCGTCTCGCCGCTCAAGGAGCCCGATGGCGGCACGTCGATCGTCTGCTCGGGATTCGCTTCGGGCCAGTACCTCGACGAGACCGTCAACGCTGAGCGGACGGCGTTCCATGTCCTCGACCAGATCGAACTGAACCTCCCCGGCGAATTGTTCTGGGAGGACTTGGTGAAGGGCATGGTCGCCCAGGCCGGCGAGTTCCTCTCGCCGTACACCATGCCGGTCAGGAAGTCGAAGCAGGACCGGATACGGGATTGCGTCCACACCCAGGCCCCGCAGTACCGCCTGGTGATCAAGCACCGCAGCGAATGGCTCGACGAGATCCCAGCCATTCTGCCCGACGACAAGCTGGACGTGGAACTCTACAAGATCGACCAGCAGTACGGGGCGGAACTCCGGGAGGAGGCCCTCCAACTCCAGGCCACCAACGGGAAGTTGAGTGCGGTCGAGGACCACCGGGCCGTCTTCAAGAAATATATCGAGGAGTGGAACGAGCACGGGATGGCGAAGTTGGCCAAGTACGTCGCCCACCGCAAGGCGACCCTGGCGTTCCTCGCCGACAGGCTCGGGCTGAAGGATGACGGCCGATACCCGCTGGAGGAGAGCGTCCACCAGATCATCTTCCCACTCCGGCAGACCTCGGACGACATCCACTCGGACCGGATGAACCTCTGGATGATCGATGAAAAGCTGGCCTACCACCACTACCTGGCCTCGGACAAGCTGTTCAAGCAGTTGGAGCCGATCGAAATCGAGAGCAAGAACCGCCCCGACCTGCTGATCTTCAACCGCCCGTTCGCCTTCGCCGACTCCGATCCCCCGTTCGGGTCGATCGTCCTGGTCGAGTTCAAGCGGCCCGCCAGGGACGACTACACCGACGAGGAGAACCCGATCGCCCAGGTCTACGGCTACGTGCGGGAGATCAAGGCCGGGACCGCCAAGGACCGCCACGGCCGCCCGATCCGGGTGCCGCCCTCGACCCCGTTCTACGCCTACCTCGTCTGCGACCTGGCTCCGAAGCTGATGACGCAGGCCGAGAATGCCCAGTTGACGCCGACGCCGGACTCGCTCGGCTTCTTCGGCTACAACTCGAACCTGGGCGTCTACGTCGAGATCCTCTCCTTCAACAAGCTGGTCAACGACGCCAGAAAGAGAAACGCCGTGCTGTTCGAGAAGCTCGGCTTGAGGTCGTGACTAACAAATCCTGACAAAACCTCTGGGCAATTCATGAAAACTGAATTATCACCTGGGATTTGTCAGAGCCTTTTAGCACCAATCGCCAATCATTTTCAGTTCTATCAGGAGAAGGGCGATGTCAGAGGAACTCGACTTTGCGGAACTCGAACGGGAGTACCTTCGACTCGTTGTCCAGGACGAGGAGAGCAGGCTCCTCGTTCTCATCGATGTCATCCCTACATGGCAAGCAGTCGCCTTGGATGCCCTGACGAAACGTGCTTCCGTTCTTCGAGCTTCGAAGCTTGACCCTGACCTCAGGCAGACTTCCGAAGACGACCTCGGCAATGACCACGATCTGGTCCTTCAGACTGTACGGGCACTCTATGCAAGTCTAGCGGTTTCGATCGCCTCGGCGGCGGAGAACTACGTCGGATCGATCTGCCGGAGGAAGAATCTCCTCGTCGATGCTGCTGGACACCCGCTGGCCCGCCCGGATTGGGGCGTCAAGAGGCAAAAGCTCCAGGATGCACTGGCATTCAACTTCGATGACCTCGAAGGCTTCGTTCTGAACAAGAAAGCCAGGCTGCTTGGCAATTGCTTCAAACACTCTGATGGAAGGCGGAACGAACAATTGGCGTCTCAGTTCGGCGGCACCGAGGGAGAAGTCATCGAATACGAGAATGAGAATTGGCGGGACCTGATCGAAGGCACAGGAAGCTTTCTTCATGGAATCGTTAGTAAGCTCTAAAGTATCGACCTGTGCCACGCAATCAGCCCAGCGGGGTGCTTATAGCGAGGAGACGACAGTGCCATGCCTGAGCATGCAGACCAAGGATTGATTGACTACTACTCGGCTCAGGCCGACTCGATGCTCGTCCAGTACAGGAACATCAATCACCTCCTCGGCCCGACCGACGATTGGACTGCTCCCGGCACACACTGCGAGATCCTGCTGAGGGACATGATTCGTCGCTCCATACCTTCGAACCTCTCCGTTGACAAGGGCTTCATCTACGGCCGAGATTTGGGAGCCGATCACCCCACTCATTCTCCCGAGATCGACGTTCTGATACACGACACCTCTAACTACCGGCCGATTTTCCGCCTGGAGGATTTCGTAATCGTCGAGCCCTCCGCTGTGAAAGCCGTAATCCAGGTCAAGAGGGCGCTCGACGCCGGCACTCTGGCCAAAGGCTTGAAGAACGTTCTCGACGCTTCCAAGCACTACAAGAAGTACAGGGTCTCGGGCGTCAACACTTCGACCTATTTCTCGGCACTGGTCGGCTTCGAAGACAAGCTCGGACTTCGGAACGACGGCAAGCCAAGCGAGAGCTTCAGGAACACCATCTGCACACGTTCCCTGTCCCAGCATGAGGCCGCTTGGTATCCCGATTTCATCGGGAGCATCGACGGTCTATTTCTCACCCACACGGGTGACAGCATTCGAGATATGGGCTATCAGGTTGTCGAATCGAAGCACGGTGGCAAGAACATCGCCCTGCAAGCCTTCCTTGCCACGCTTTCGACGAAGATTCTCCACATCGGGTTCCGGCCTACATTCTCTTTCCCAGATGGCGTCAAGGTCGTCGAGTATCTGAAGCTGTGGGAGCACACCGACGCCCAGACAAGTTCCACGAGTGGTCCAACAAATGCTCAAATTTCGACTCCCACATGAAGTTGGCCCGCTAACCGGGGAGTGACTCGATAGAACCCCAGATTCTTCGGGGACGGTCCGGCCTCAAGCCTGAATGCCCTGGATTCTTCTGCCGATCACCTCCCCACCTCCCACCGCACCTTCGGCCCGGTCGGATGCCTGACCTGCCTGGGTCGGCTTGGGACCGACCACGACCCACCCCCCGCTTCGCCGACGCACGTCCACCCCGCCGCCTTCAGGCTGGTCCCCGGCTCGGTGGCCAGGATGTAGGTGATCAAGCAGTCGTAGCCCAACTCCCTAGCGACCCGCCAGGCGGCCCCGTACAACGCCGAGCAGGCGTTGGGCGTGCCGTCGGTGGCCAGGCGGTTGACTTCGAGCTTGAGCCCGTCGTCCAGGCGGCGGGCGACGGGTCGGACGACGATCGCCACGCCCCGAATCGTGCCGTCCTCGGTGGCCACGGCGACGGCGTACTTGTAGCCGACGACCTGGCCGTGGTGACGGTGGCGCTCCTTGACGAAGACGTTGGCTTCCTTAAAGTGGATCGGGACGACCTTCAAGCGTGGCTGCCTCACGCCTCAGGAAGACGTCCAGGAAACCGTGTTTCAACTGGGTGGTTTGCGATGAGCCAGATCGTCCAGGACGTTTCTTTAGTCTGGGTGAGTCGTCGATGGGCTGGTGGTGCACGCCCGGAGGTGATTCCGGCCAACCAGGGGGCGTACACCTGGCGGGGAAGTTGATCTATCCTCGTGCTCCAAACTCATTTCGCCTGGTGGAAATGCCAACGACCAGGGAGTGTTCACCTGCCGGCAAGGCTTCCATCCCATCGAACTACCTGGGGCGTTTGCCTGGCGGGGATGACTTGCTGTACGGGGAACGTTCACCTGTTAGGAGGGTTGAGCATTCCTTGTGCTACAAGGTGATCTCGCCACGAGGGACAGTACGAACTCCGTGGAGCGGTCGCCTGTTCGGAAAGGCTGATTACCCGGCGAATTCCCTGGAGGGTTCACCTGCCGGGATAGGCTGGCTGTACGGTGAACTCTTGCCTGGCGGGAACGCCGAACGTTCGAACGAGTTCGGGGCGGGCTCACCTGGACGGAAGCCCTGCCAAACAGGAACGTTAACCTGGCAGAGAACGTTCACGCTCGGCGAGCTAGCCGGTGTTGATCACCTGGCTCGTAGGTCTCCCTGTCCGGGGAACGCACACCTGGCGTGGTAGGAAAGCTCGGGCTATTGGTTTCCTCTGCAATGGGTCGTGTGGGGTGGTGGGCGAGGCGAAGGCCGAGGGGGCGAAGCCCCCGACGCCGGTCGCCCGCCCGCATCCCCTAACCCTTCCTACGGGTTTCTACTTCTTTCTTCTCTTCCTACTCTGTGAGTCAAAAGCCGCAGGTTGGTGAGTCATTTGCCGCAGGTTGGTGAGTCATTTGCCGCAGAGGGTTGGGTCATTTGCCGCAAGCGTTTTCCCGATTACCGGGTCACGTACTGGGACTTCTTGTTGTAGAGCGACAACGCCCGCTCCCTGATGAAGTCCAAGGAAGGGTACGGGACGCCCTTCTTCTCCTTGAAGCTCTGGTGATCCTGCCAGCACTTGTCGATGATGAGGTGGCTCCAGTCGTAGGGGAACAACTTGTCGTTGGTCTCCTTCGCCCACCCCGCCAACCTGCCCAGGTAGCTTGCCGGGATCTTGCCGGCCTCGACGGCTTGGACGAAGAACTCTGGGTAGACAACTCCCTCGGCTTGGCGCACCTTCGCCGCCTTCCTCGCCTGGTGGAAGAGTGTGGGGCTCGGCAGGAACTTCCCGTAGTCGATGGTGATGCCCTGAGGCCCGTAATCGACGGCGAGCCCGTGCCCCGAGAGCCTCACCAGCGAGGCCGAGACCGTCTTCCTCTCGCACCCCAGGCAGGTGGCCAGGTAGCTCACCGTGGTCGTCTCTGACTTCCGCCCGACGAGCAAGGCCATCAGCACGGCGTCGAGCGGCTGGAGGGCGTGGGACGTGTCCTCGGCGTCGGGGAGGTAGTACCGGGAATAGACGAGCTTGCCGGTCCAGGATCGATCCAGGGGCATCCTCGTCTTCAGGACGAAGAAGGCCCCAGGTTCGGCCGGTTCGATCACCCTGAGGTCCTCGTCCACGAGACGGAGGCCCTGGAGCTTCCCGACGACCTTGGTCACCGTCTCCCGGTAGATGCCGGTCATCTCGGACAGCTTGGCGAACGTCGCCTTCGACTTCGCCAGGCGTGCATGGTATGCGAGGGCCGAGAAAACCAGGCAGTCACGCCAGTCGAGCGGCGAATCCTTCGAAGGGAAGTAGACGGGGAAGTAAGAACGGCCTTCGAGTCGCTTCCAGAACTTTTCGGCGTACTCGGAGTGAGAGATTTTCTGCGTGGCGTGATCTATGTTCATGGTAGGTGATTGATGTTCGAGAAAGAGGCCGTAGCGGGGTGGTGCCCGCTACGGCCTCGCCCTATTAATGGTCGAGCCGACGCCGTACAACCCTCGCCAATCCGGGCGGGACGCCAGCGTAAGCCTCCTCCTCAAGGAGGTCGGCTATAACGTCGTTACCTTCAGCACGGTGCGCATCGGCATCCTTCAACATCTCTCCGACCTGCTTGATGAGCTTCTCGATCGGAGGGCCGCCGTGGTGGACCAGGGCCACCTCGACGACCTCGCCCACGGCGTCCATGTCCCACATCCAGTAGGGCCGTAGGTCCGAAGTGTAGCACCGCTTGGCGTGGCCCGTGAGCACGGCCTTGGACGTCGCCTCGGGGCCTTGCTTGAGACCCGCCGTGGTGAGGATTCGTCCCACGACGACGGCGGATAGCCCGAAACGCTTGCCGATCCAGGTCTGCGTGCCCCATTTCTTGGTTGTTGTTTGGATTGCTGTCACTGGTCGATCAAGCCTTTCTTGGTTCTGGGATTCATGGGAACTCGGAGTCGGTATTCGGTGACGAGTCTGAGAATCTCGTCCTTCTGAATCTCGGAGAAGAGCAGTCGTATGCCGACCCTGACGCTGGCCCGAATCGAGGAACGCTCCACAACCCGACTGATGGTCGTGTCGGTCTCATTGCAGATTCGGGCGATGTCGTGCTGTGAGTAGATGTTGTTCATGTGGCCTCCTCTCTATAAAGAGCGAGACGTTGGGATTTTTTTCAGGGCGGGCCAAAATAATCCGGCGAAGTCAGCGTGACTTCGCCGGAGAGATGGAACGCATCCAAAGTCATTCACCTAGCAAACCGCCCGCATGGATTTCGGTCTGCAACCCCCGTCCGCACTCGTAGCGGCCCCAGGATCGCAGGCGACCCTCCAACATCCTCGCCCCCCGAATGGCCGCCGAGAGCGTCAGGTAGGTGCCGATGTACTCGTCGTTCACGCCGCTACGCCGGTAGACCATAAAGTAGCCAGGCCGGGGCGAGCTTGGCCCCCACTCGATCATCCAGGAGCCGCACTCGGCAGCGTTGCCAAACAACCATGTGAGGCAGCATCTCATGCACGAGGCCCCACGGCTCGTTCGGCGGCCGTCTGCTTCTCGGCCTCCCATAGCCGCTGTTCATGCTCGGCCATATCATCGAGGAGGCGATCTTCAATTTCCTCATGCCGAGCGGCGCATTGCCGTGCCTATTGACCCTCAGACAGCTAACTTCCGGTCAAGGGAGGGGAGTTTCGACCCCTTCCACAGCGACCGGATCAATCCCGGATCCGAGCGGACCTCGGCCAGGTTCGCCAGCACCACTCGCTCCAGATCCTTCACGTCCTTGGGCACGAAGTTGGCCATGAGCCCGTACTTCAGGTGTGACCACAGCATCTCCACCGGGTTGAGGTCCGGGGCGTAGGCGGGCAGCCGCTCCAAGCTCAGGCGGGGGTACTGCTCCAGCAACGCCCGGATCGCCGGCCCCTTGTGATTGCTCCCCCCGTCCCAGATCACGATCACCTTGCCTCGCAGGTGTCGCAGCAAGTCCCGCAGGAACGACACCACCGCCGGGGCGTCGATGTAGTTGCGGGCGTCGGTCTTCCAGTACAGCCCGACCCGACGCCGGCCCGGCGTCACGCTGATGGCGGCGATCGTCGAGACCTTGTCCCGGTGCCGTCCGAAGCCCGTCAATACCGGCGTGCGGCCCCTGGGGGCCCAGGTGCGGCGGACCACCGGGTTGAGGAAAAAGCCGCTCTCGTCGATCAGGACGACATGCCCCCCATCTTCCGAGGTTTTTTTTGGATCCGGGGCCAATCCTCCGCGACCCAGCGACGGATCGCCGGCTCGTCCCGCTCCACCGCCCGGACCTCGGGCTTCTGGGGGGAATAGTTGCGTCGGGAAAGCCACTGCGACAGGTAGTTGGCGTTGAAGCGGACGCCGAACTTCTTGTCGATCACCTCGGCCAGGCGTCGGGTGGTCCACAGGTCGGTCTTGTAGCCGAAGGCCAGGGGGCTCTTGGCCAGCCAGGACAGGACGGCCTTCTCCCGGCGGGGGCTGAGCTTGGGGGCCGAGCCGGGATGGGGGTTGGCCCTCAGTCCCTGGTCACCCGCCTTGCGGTGGGCGGCGACCCATCCGCAGACGGCCCGGACGGAAACGCCGAGGAAGGCGGCGACATCCTTTTGGGTCCAGCCCTGGGCGACCCGCTGCACGGCAAGGCGTCGCCTGGCTTCGAGTTCAGTCGATGTTCCGGTGGGTCTCATCCCCCGAATGTAAGCAGGATGGGAGCTTCGAGACAAGAAGTTGGCAGGCTGAGGGTCAATAACGGCGAGTCGCATAGGGGCCGCTGTAGTAGTCGTAGTAATCGTCCCAGATCCAACCAGTGTAAGCACTGATCGCCTTACAAACGACCCAGCCTTGTGGGTGCGGCAATGCGTGGAAAGTTTTCCTGAATGGAAGTTCTCGTAGACTGTGCGACTCGGTGAGGTGCTGTCGTATTTGCGGGTCATTCTTCATGCGTTGTCTCTCTTTCTCAAACTCGTGTTATTGGTCCGTTCCCTATCGCCCCTCGGGACATGCCCCGGCCCAAGTCCGTGGCAGACGACGGTGGCCCGTCGGCGACGCACACCGACGCAGATGATGGCCCTCGCCGTTGGATCAACGTCTGCGGCATTAGATCGCACACATGGGCAGCATCGCCCCGTGAGGACCTGTCAGTGTCCACATTGACCGTCGTCCCGTTGTTTGGAACGTAGATCAGATTTTCGAGCGGGGTGTTCGCCTGCCGAGAATCCGGCCTGGTCATCTCGGCAGCCCGTATCCGGCAGCGGATCAGGACGAAGTGATCGACATCACTGTGCCTATCGCCTCTCAGGGTGACGACGGTCACCTCGCTCGCTGGACCTCATGGGTCATCGGGTTGCTCAGGACCGGCCGTGGCACCTCGCTGGGCACCGCCAGTACCTCTTCGGTAGCCGCCCATCCTGACGCAGCATCGGTTCCACTCTCGCTCACAGGTTGAGCAGCCCAGGCGGATCTCGTGCTCATCGATCAGCACAACATTGACCTTGGCAAGTTCAGAGGGCGTGCAGCGTCCGAGGCGGGTCGTCTTCGACGGCATGGTAAGCATCTCAGTCCTCTCCTCAAGGTGTCGCTCATGTCACTTGCCAGAGTCGGCTCAGCGGGTGCAGAAGGAGAGCGTAATGCCGCCGCAAAAATTGGATACCCGAGTTTCGGGTCGATTCCTGGGTTGGACCACGGTCCTTCTGGATGACCCTTTTCCCCGCCATACACCACTAAGCGGAAATTTTTGTCTCCGGAAGCAAGAGTGTCCGATACGTAATTCCGGCTCTAAACGTCCAACTGCACCTTCTCGCTCCGTCCACCATCTCGCCTCCGACGAAGTCCGAGTGTTCCCTCGATTCGTCGCCAAGCCGGGCCGATCGTTAGTCGGCCGCAAGCCGGCAGTATTCAGTTATTGTGGGTTGTTAATCAACCCATAACTGGGGTTCCTGTTTTTTTCGGTCAGGGTACTATTTGCCCCCGGTCCTGGCGGACTCAGCCGTACTGACCAGCCGAGTCCGGTCACGTCCTGACCCTCGGCTCTGGGCCGTGCTACAGACAAATACCACGAGGATGAGCATCATGATCAGCGACGTCCTTTCCGATGCCTTGGCAAAGATCGAGGAGTATCAGGGTGGATTCCCCGGCTCCTACACGGACTTTCGTGAGGAGATCGAGCAGGTCAAGCTGGCAATGGCCCGCCTGCTGATCCGCCTGGACACCCCGCCCGAGTTAACTGACGAGAGGTGGGCCGAGGGGATGGTCGAGTTCGCCGAGGACGACCCGATGCAATTCTGGGAACTAATGACGAACCGGGTTTACCACGTCAGGAGGGAGCAGGTGGCCGAGGCGCTCGGCAGTGATCACCCGAAGTTGGTCCGGCTGTCCGAGGCAGAGGAGGCCGTGGAGGATCAGGAGTCTGATCTCGCCGGAGCGTCGGAGGCATAATCCGATCCGAATCACCCCGATTTCGATCGGGAGATCCGCCGCTTGAGGCCCGACGGGTTCAATGGCGACAAGCGGGCTGGTGGTCCGGTTTGAGGCCGGGGTGCCTTCCCATGCGGGCGTTTCGACTATAAAAACCAAGACGCCCGTCGCCTCACATCGTGGCGACGGGCGTCTCGCTTGTTGAACCGTCGATCGTCCCAGCACGCTACGGAGCCGATCTTCGACGGATACCGGGCGGGGAAGGGATCTATGCCGCACTCAAAGCATGGTCGCCAGGGTTGACGTGAGGACAGGCCGTGCCGATGGCACTACTGCGAGGGTTTTGACTCTTACCCACTGATGCCGTCCCGGACGTCACCCAATGGCCTCGCCCGCCGCCGGCTCCGGGCAGCCCAGCCTGGCCCTCGTCAGGGCCATCGCCGTCGGATCGCTGTCGATGCCGATTGCCGCCAACTTCAAGCGATGGGCCACCACGAGCGTTGTACCGGAGCCACAGCAAGTATCAAAGACGGTCCCGCCCTTGGACACCAGTCGAGCTAGAAGATATTCTGCGTCAGCTTCGGCCTGCTCGAATTCATGATGTTTCTTGGAGTGGCCCGTCCCCTCAATCACGTCGCTGATCCCCTCCGGCAGACGATCGACATCCTTGCCGAAGATCAGGATCGGCTTCCAGGCGTTGAGGACTCGGCGGTGGTAATTCCGGTTCTTCTGGCTCAGGGAGAGCGAGGCAACGGTCCAAAGGTAGGCCAGCCCTGTCGATCCGAGAGCCGCCATCACCCTGTCCAGATAGGAGACGCCCGAGTAGGAGATCAGCAGACCTCCCGGCTTGAGCACTCGGCTGGCCAGGCTCGCCAAGTCCTCCCACTCGCCCCGCTCGACCCACTCCTTGGAGTACAAGGGGTCGGTGAAGATGCAGTCCACGGAGCCGACCTTCACCTTCCTGCCTACCTCCTGGAATCGGCCCTCGTAGAGCCTGACCCTTGGTGGCGGCTTGAGCGGGAGCGTCCGGTGGTCCACGTCCTCCCGACGGGCCTTCGTCGCCAGGATGCCCGCCGAGAGCGGCGAGAGCGTGCGTCCGGGGGCGTGCTCGCCCAGGTCGTTCAGCAAACGGCTCGCCTTGGCCGCCGACGCCGGGGTCGTGGCGTACATGGCCGTGGAGCGGCGGAACGTCTTCCCGTTGGCGCTGGTGAACGTAACTACTGGAAAGAGTTTTCCAGTTGCCTCGAACTCCCGCCGCCAGGAGCCGATGGTCGGGTGGCTGACGCCGAAGATCGCCGCCAGCGCACGGTCCGAAAGCGGCTTCCGCTGCATCTCGGCGAGGGCGAGTTGCTTGATCGCCGCCCAGTCCAGTTGCCGGCGCAGGCAGTTGGCCCGGAGCCGGTGATGCCGGCGGTCTTCCTCGGTCTCCAGCCCCGAGACGATGCGGCGGGGATAGTTGCGAACCTTGAGTTGCTCGCAGGCCCGGACCCTGGACCTCCCGTCGAGGACTTCGCCGGTCTTGGCGCAGACCTCGACGGCGACCTGGACGCCTCTTAGTCTGATGTCCTCAAGTAGGGCGTCGTACTGCTCGTCGGTCAACTCGGGCAATGGGACGTCGCTCATGGAGGTTTTCTCGTAGGTCGGGAGGAGACCTGCCGGAGTCTAAGACTTGCCAGGGTGGACGGCCAGTAGCATGAGGTTAGTGGGACCGGGATAAGCTCATGCCCCTGGCGGAACCCGTGGCTCGGGTTCGCTCCCTTCCCGGCCCCGGCAGAACCTTTCGTGCCCGGATTCTTGGAGTATCGTACGATTAGAATCCAAGCCTATGGATTCGTTCGTTTTACACACAGAACGGCGTGGCTAAAATGCGGCTCATGGTCCCTGGCCATCGGTGGCCGGGGAGACTTCATGAATTGTGATGGAGGTATCGGGCCGATACCATGTGTTAAAATGAATGGTCTAGATGAGGATACGGAACTTGAAGAACTTGGCGAAGGCATGAAGGCCGAGAGAGACGCCTTCGAAGCGGCCCGCCGAGCGGTTAAGGACTGGGACCACAGGTCAGCCGTCCACTACTACCGGCTCGGGCACGCCTTAACCTGGGCCAAGGCCAAGCTCGGTAGGGCGGCGGGGAGACCGGGGCGGTTCCGGGCGTGGCACGTCAACCATGGGATCGACCAGAACACCGCCAGCCGGGCGATGCGGCTCTATGAGGCCGCCTACGAGGACGGGGGCGAAGAGGCGCAGGCGGACTTAGGGTGGTGGGCGTCGCTCAAGCACTACGAAATCATCAGCGACGACAATGAGTCGAGTAAACCGGGAGAGCGCCCGAATTACGGGGATTCCCCGGACAGGAGGGAATCTGCCGGGGACGCCGAAGTCGAATCCGAGGGAGAGGAGCCGACGCTCCCTCCGAAGAAGGCGCTACCGATCTTCGACGACATCGCTTCGTTCGGGGGATTCCGCCGCTTCCTTGCCCGTCAACTCGTTGCGCTGCGGGCGTCCGAATCCCGGGCCGATTCGATCCTCAAGCGGGAGTATGAAGCGATCCAGGCCGCCCTGATGGAGGCTCTTCAGGACAAACTGCCCCAACTGCTCCGGGACGAGCCGGTGACGGAGGTTTTCGCTTCCGACCTTTACTGACTTCGTGTACACTCAATCCTGGAGGTCGGTGATGAGCGTGCGGACGAAGATCCAGTGGTGCGACAGCACGGTGAACCCCACGATGGGCTGCGACGGCTGCGAGATTTGGGGATCGCAGCGGCGGACTTGCTACGCCGGGACCCTCCATACTCGTTTCGGTGGCGTGACAAAGGGCTATGCTCCCACATTCGAAGAAGTCACGAACTTTCCGGGCCGCATGGCCGACGCTGCTCGATGGCCCGACCTCACAGGCAAGCTCCGCACCGAGAAGCCCTGGCTCGACGGTCTCCCCCGCACCATCTTCGTGTCGGACATGAGTGACTCGTTGTCCTCGTCGGTAACGTTCGAGTATCTCAGAGATGAGATCATCGTCAACGTCGCCGAGAGCCCTGGACGGCGCCACCATTGGTTGTGGCTCACGAAGAGGCCCGAGCGCATGGCCCTTTTCTCGACCTGGCTTCGGGACCAGGGGATCGGATGGCCGGACAACCTCTGGGCAGGGACGAGCATCACCACGCAGGCGACGACGGGCCGAATCAAAAGCCTGCTCAAAGTCGGCTCGCACCGGACGACCCGCTTCTTGTCGGTCGAGCCACAGGTCGATCCGATCGATCTGGGACGGTGGCTGCCGAAGCTCGACTGGGTAATCCAGGGGGGCGAGTCGGGACGGCAGGCACGCCCCTTCGACGTCGCCTGGGCCGTGGACCTTATCGGGCAGTGCCGGTCCAACGGCGTGGCTTACTTCCTGAAGCAACTCGGCTCGGATGTCGTCCGAGATGGCCAAAGCATGTCCTTCGGTGATGGCCACGCCGGGGACTGGACGGAGTGGCCGGAGGAGGTCCGGGTGCGGGAGATGCCGGGACCGGAGGCCGATCCACCGGGTAGTACACTCGTAGGGCGGGCCACCGATCCTCAAGCCCTTTGACTGCGGTCAGAAGAGGCCCCGACCTTGTGCGTCGGCCGGGAACTTGATGTACACCTTGTCGGCCTTGTAGGTCCCCGCCCGACGTCGGTATCCAGGGTCCGCCTCGACGACCACCTCGCCCTTCCGCTCGCACTCGCTAAGGATGGTGCGGGCGTGCGTCGGGAGGAAGTCTGTCTCCTCGACGACGAACCGATCCACGTCCTCCATGAGCGTCCGCTGACCGGCGAATCGGGCGAGCAACTGGTCCCAGAGGGGCCAGAAGGGGAACAGATCGAAGGCGTAGGATTCTCCGGGGTTGGCGTCCGAGAACCTCGCACCCTCGGCCTTGTCCACCGACCACATCGCCTCCTTCATCTTCTCGAAGCCCTTCGGGTGGTTGGAGGCGAAGAAGAGCGAGTAGGTCTTCTGGTCTCGACGACCGTGCATGTCGAACCGCCCGACGTACTTCGCCAGGCTGGCCAGTTGGGTCCGGTACAAAGCCAGGATCGCAGCCTCACGGTCGTCGAGTCGGCGTGGGATTTCCAGCACCTCGTCGGTTCCGAACGTCCGGGGGAAGTGGGCGACGACCTGATCGTTCGGGTGTTCGAGGAAGCGGTTGATGAACTCCACCATGATGTTGACAAAGACCTCGCACCTCGGGTAGCGGAGGATGCGGGCCAACAGTTCCAGCGGGATGCCGCTGAACCCGAAGGGATCGACGAAGGCGAAGATCGGTGCCGGGGCCTGGCCCGAATGTTCGAGTCGGTCCAACTCCGTCCCGATCGTCTCGGCGAACCGGCCGGTCGTGACCTCGACCCTGAACGACGATGGAAAATGGAGGGCCGAGAGCCTCGCCTTGAGGTTCTCGGCCGACTCTGGGTCGGCCTCGACGAACGAGAAGTGGATCTGGACGTCCGGGTCGAGGGTGCCCTTCTCGACATGGGCCTTGGCCGCCTCGATGGCCAACTGGGGCGAGCCGGCCTCCCCGCCTTGATACTCACCCGGCCCGGCGAAGCCATCGATGTAGGTGATCAAGTTGTGATAGCGACCGAGGATGGGGAACCAGCGATCCAGGTATCGCTTCAGCAGGAGGTGCTTCGCCGCCGTGTGCGGCGTCATCTTCGGCAGCTTGAGCATCATCGGCCTCGATCTCGACGTCGTCGGGCAGCGAACCTTCCGCATCGGGTCGTCACGGACCTCGGAGCGAACGGGCGGCCGATTCACCGAAGAAGGACCGCATTCAACGCAAAGGACTCTACTTGAAGCCTTGGACCAGCAGGTCGAGCAGTTGCTCCTGCCGATCTTCGAGCACCTGGGGCGTCCAGTCGGCGTATTGCATGACCTTCACGACGTTGGGGAACACATTCACGCTGGACTTGAAGTATTTCTTCCGCTTCTCTTCGAACTCCCGGTTGCTCAGTTCGGTGTTCTTGATGCGGCTCAGGAGCACCAAGTTGGCCAGCCTGTGCGTCCACACGTCCCGCTCGGTCTCGCCGAAGACCGTCAGCCATCGGCTATCCCCCTTCGGGTTCTGGGGCAGGACGTGCTCGACGCTGATGCGGGTGAACGGGGCGAACGGTTGGGACCGATCCTGGAGATGGTACTCCAGCCGCAGCATGATGTACCGGGCGAAGTTCCTGCCATAGATCGGCCCGGAGAGGGCCGCCCTGACCCCCTGTCGGTCGTAAGCGAACGCCTCATCGTTGTCGACGACGTCCGCCGCAGAAGCCGCCCGCTCGATGGCACGGAGGATGTTATGGGTGTTCGAGATTCGGCTCGTGGGCGAGAGTTGCATGATCCAGTCGGCGAGGACCTTTGACTCCAGGCGTTCGAGGAACGGGAATAACTGGTCCCGGTTGAACCGCTCGACGAATAGCAGCAGCGGCGGTATCCAGTCAGTCGAAAGCCCCTCCCTCATGACGGCGATGAGGTTCCGCTGGCGACAGTCGCCGCCGAACTCCTCGTTCTCGAACCAGATGAGGCTCGCATAGGAGTCACGGTACGACTTGATCTTCCTCAGCGTGGCCTCGCCCTTCTGGAGGAGGCCCAGTTCGTAGACCTTCTCAAACTCCTTCAGGAGGTTCTCCCTGGCCTTCTCCTTGACGACCGTCGTCCGCACATGTCCGAGGAATCGATCGAACTCCTCCCGGCCGAACTCGCCCTCCAGTTCTTCCCACATCACGGCAAACTTGCGGCGCTTGTTCGGGTCGGAGACCGCCCCCACGTTCATCGACTTGAGGATGTCGCTGTTCGAGAGCGGGATGCCCCGGTCGTTGAGGATCGTGAAGAGGCGGAAGGCGTCCTCCAGCGACTCCGAGGCGACGTAGATGACGATGACCTTGTTGAACAGGTAGATGGCGAACTGATTCAGTTCGGCCGGGGTGAGGCTGCCGAGCGCCTGACGCAGGTAGAGCATGGACTTCGCCATGTTGGACAGCGAGACGTTGGGCTGGGATTCCACCTCTCGGAGGGTCGCCTCGTCATCGCTCCCTCCCGTGGCCTTGATGTGCCGGTCCACGAAGTCGCCCACGGCGTCCCGGATCAGGTACTCAATCCGAATCCGCTCGGGCTGGTTGGCGAACGGGTCTTCCTCCTGGTAGATGGCGTCGGAAGCGTTGGCCTTTAGCTTGTCGTTCTTGGCGAGGTCACGGAGCACCGCCATCATCAGGAACAGGGTTGTGAGCCGCTGCTGGCCATCGAGCACGTCGTAGCAGGTGTAGGTGAGTTCCCCGCTGGCACGCTGGTACTTCTGGAGGACGACCGAGCCCAGGAAGTATTCCTTCTCCCGGTTCGCAAGCTGGGCGTGCTTGAGGTCGTCGAGGAGTTCGTCGATCTCCTCCTGGCCCCAGACGTACGAGCGTTGGTATTCGGGGACTCTGAACCAGAAGTCGGTGAATAGTTTGATGATGTTCACCTTCTTCGTCTCGATCTCCTGGCTCTTCGGCGTGACCACGACCCCATCGTTCATTTCGGGCCTTCTCCCTGAATCTTGAGGTCGAACGACGGCCCATCCCCGGCCGACGGACCCACCCGGCACAGGTTTCCGTCCGAGATCATGCGGCCGAAGCGTGCCTCGATCCGGGCCGGCTGTTCGCCCCCCGTGATCAGCACGCCCAGTTCCATGTTCGTCGTGAAGGCGTACTCGGTCAGGTTGGCGCTCGACACGAACAGCCACCGGCCGTCGCCCGCCACGCATTTGACGTGGAGGATGCCCGTCCTGCCGTTCTGTCCCCTGGGCCTCTGCTCTTGAGGCCACAGGTAGACACAGGAACGGGACGCCACGGCCGGTCCGAGAGCACGCAACGTGTCGTAAACCTCAACGCCCACCTGCCTCTCGCCCGTCTCGACGACCAGCGTCAGCACGACGCCCCGGCCCGCCGCACGGACCAGGGCCTCGCAGATCCGGGGGATGTTGTACACGGCGTAGCTGACGACCAGAAGCCTCCGTGTCGCCATCTCGATAACCTGGAGGATCGCCGGCTCGGTCCGGCGGAATGGGGCCTCGCCCGTCTCCGGCCCCGTCCAGACGAGTTCGACGTCCTGGCGTTCCCGACCCGCCTTCTCGACGTGGGCCGCCGTGAGCATGGCCAGGGCGACGGCCTGGGCCGGCAGCGAGCGGGCGTGGGCTTGCCATGCGTCGAGGAAGCCGGCCGCCAGGCTCCGGTGGTGGGCGTGGGGGATGCCCAGGGAGAGCCGGGAGCGGGCGTTAGGCCAGTCGCTCGGGTCGCAGGTGCGGACCGCATCGGCGAGTGCCCGCAGGACCGGGGGCGGCAACGCCGCCGCCAACCGGCTCGCCCCCTCTGCGATGATCGTCTCGCCGCCGTCCATATCTCACTCCTCGAAGAACGCCAGGTCGCCCCGGTCCATCGTCCTGACCAGGACGGAGCGGTCCAGGTACTTGTTCCCCCGCTCGCACGAGGTCTCCGGGACGAACAGGCAGGCGTGGCAGGCGGCACCGTGCAGCGTCGTGCCGTCCCGATACGGGTGGTGCTCCGCACAGAGGGGGTCCGAGGCGCACAATCGGACCGCTTCGAGGGCCTGGTCGAGGTGCCGGCCCAGCGAGCCCGGCTCGCCGAGGCTGACCAGCCCGCCGAGCGTGCCCTCGCTGTCCGGGGCGGCGGTGTAGATCAGCACCCCGGCCATCGGCTCGCCCTCCTCCTGGGGGCACCGGGAGTAGATCCGTTCCCGGATGCTCGCCGTCGAGTAGCCGCACTCGATGGACAACTGGCGGATCACGGCATGGGCGAACGAGTGGAGCAGGACGTACCGAAGCCACGGGTAGCCATAGTCCGGCTCCAGGCCCCTCGCCTCACGCCACCTCCGGTGGGCGTCGAGGAATACCCCGTCGTGGGCCTCGGCCTTCTTGGTCCACCGCAGGATGGCGGCCTCATCGAACTCGAAGAAGATCCCCTCGCCCCGGATCTCAGAGGCCGGCACCCACTTCGGGTCGGCCCTCGACAGGGGGACCAGCTTCTCCTCGGGCACCTGGAACGGGGTGTCGTAGTCGCCGGGCGACTCGATCCGGGTGAACCCGACCAGCGCCCGGACCTCACGCAGTCGTTCCGCCAGGACGATCTTGGTGAAGACGTCCTCGTATCCGGCCGGGGGCGGCACGGCCCGCAGCTTGAAGTCTCGGGTCGTCGGTGCGGCGGCTAGGTCGGTGAAGACCGCCCACTCGGGCGACTTCAGGTCCTTGGGGTCGGCACCCTGTTCCCCGCCCCCCTCCCGCTTCTTCTGGACCTTGGCCCAGACCTCGGCGTCGGTGAACTTGGCGAAGTCGCCCAACTGGCCGATATTGCGGGCGAAGGCGATGAAGTCCGGCCCCGTGACCTTCTCCAGCACCGTCCAGTTCTCGTCCACGAGTTGGCCGAGCTTGTCGGCAGAGTTCGGGACCGACAGGACCGAGAGCATCACCGAGAACCAGCTATTGGAGGCCCCCTGGAGCATCGGCGTGACGTGCTCCACCGGGCAGCCCTCGGGGGCGAAGTCACGGAGGTGGGGCCGCCGGCCCCGGCACGGTGGCAGGTTCTCGGCGTTGTCCCGCCCGAACGCCTCGGCCATCCGGCGTCGGACCCCGCAGACCTCGCAGTGGACCTCCACGTCCGCCGCCTCGCCCGACGCCCCGTACTCGAACAGCCTCAGACGGTAGCGGCAGTCGGTCTTGGCCCCGTGGACGAACTCGACCCACGGGAAGTCGTTCAGGTGCCCGTTGGGGCAGGCGGCGACGAACCGGGCGGGGACGACCGTCGTGGGCTTCCCCATGCCCTGGCCGGCCATCGCACAGACGTGGACATACCGGGCACGGTCGGGCCGGAACGGGTCGGTCTTCCACTCGAACAGGTTCGAGCCCAGCGGGGCGAGCAGGCGACACTTGGGGCAGACCACCCAGCGGGGGAACGGGGCCACGGGGACGCCGAGGAACGCCCGCTCGTCGAACGGGGCCGGCATCGTCGAGGTGGACTCGGGGGCCTTGGGCGGTGCCAGCAGGCGCTTGACCTGTTCGCCCAGGGCTTCCTGCACCGACAAGAGCAGCCGCTCCTCGCCGATCTCGATCGGGTGCGTGGTGGGCCAGTCGTCCAGGCCCATGACCATGACCGACAGGTTGGGCAGGTCGATGATCGACCCCACGCCGAAGGTCGTGAGGACCTGGCTGGGCCGTAGCTCACCGACCTCGGTCTTGTGCGGTGCGGTGCTCATGACTGCCCTCCCTGGTCCGGGCCGGTCATGGACAGCGCCGCCACCGGGGCCTCGTCGGCCTGGTCGTCGAGGTGGTGGTCGTCGAGGATGAGCTTGATGCTCGGCTCGACCTCTCGGAGCGAGTTCAGGCAGGTGAACTCCTCCCACTTCTTCAGGCCCGGCTGGTGGAGCAGGTTCACGGTGGTCCCGTCCCGCCCGTCCTTGTATCCCAGGGTGCGGCCCCCGGCCGTCCGCTGGGCCTCGGCCTGCCAGCAGTCCACCTTGCGTCTCAACTCGGCTCGCACGAACTCGGAGACCCTCGTGTCCTTGCCCACCAGTTCGGCCCGCCTGGTGATCTCGTCGATGGCGTCCTTGACGTAGGGGTGGTTGGCGAGGGTGGCCAGGAGCATCGCCTTGTCGTTGGCGTTGAACTCGACGCCCCGGAGCCGGATGCAGGCCACCAGTAGCCCCGCCAGGCCCCGGCTCAAGGCCCCCGGCGAGAAGGGCGTCACCGACAGTGCCTCGACGTGCTTGTAGAACGTGGCGTGGTAGTGCTCGAACGTCTCGTAGTGCGACAGGTCACGGGGCCGAGCCCAGTTGAAGACCGTCACCACCAAGCCGGGATGGTTGCGCCCGACCCGGCTGGTGGCCTGGATGTACTCGGCGGTGGTCTTGGGCTGGCCCGCCACCACCATCAGGCCGAGCCGCTTCACGTCCACGCCGACGGACAGCATGTTGGTCGCCAGCAGCACGTCGATGGGCTTACCCGGCATGCCGTCGAACTGCTTCTTCTTCGCCATGTCCCGGCGCACCGCCTGCTTGGCGGGGTCGAACGTGACTTCCAGGCGGTCGAGGATCGCCGGGATCTGCGTCGAGCCCATGCGGGAGGTCAGTTCTTGGAGGTAGTCGGTGCCGGTCAGGAGCCGCCGGGACAGGCCCCGCTGGTCCATCTTGCGGAGCCGGGTGGCCACGTCGTCATCGACAAGCCGCCGCATGCCGCCGAGTTCCCGGATCGCATTGAAGTAGCCGACCAGGGTCATCCACGGGTCCGCCGCCACGCCGTACTTCTCGTAGACCGTCAGCGACGAGGACAGCAATGCCGTGTAGACCCGGATGAGGGCCGCCTTGAGGCGTCTTCCGGGGGCACAGATGCCGAGGTAGCGTCGGCCGGGGTCGCCATCGCTGGGGGTCCGCTGGAGAGAGAAGAAGCTATCCTCCACGTCCAGCCCGTGCGGCGGGAAGACGTTCACCTTCCTGAGGAAGAGGGCGTGGACCTGATCGCACGCCTTGCGGATCGTCGCCGTGGAGGCGATGACCTTGGGCCGGACCTTCTTTCCGTCCACCTCCCAGGTGCAGAGCTTGTCCACCGCCGTCTCGTACAGGCCCACGAGCGTGCCCAGCGGCCCGGAGATCAGGTGCAGTTCGTCCTGGATGATCAGGTCCGGCGGCCGCAGGGGGACGTGGGTGGAGACGCTGGCGGACGGCAGGCCATTCTTGGTCTTGGGGTGCTGGCCGCCCGTCGGGAGTTCTTCAAGCTCGGGAGACCGGAACCCGTGCCGTTCGCACCGGCCGTCCACCTGGCCGAAGAGCATCTGGACGGCCCCGTTCCAGGGCATCTGGGCGAACTTGTCCACGGTGGCGATCAGGAGGGTCGGCAGACGTCGGTAAATCTCCTCATCGACGACGACCACGGGCAGCCCCTCGTCGGGGGACTGTCGGGCGCTGAAGGGGCACTTCCCGAGCGTGTCGCCGCAGAAGGTCAGGGTCCGCCCCGTCCCCTGGCTATAAGTCTCGACCCGGACGTGCTTGCCCTTCTGGATCTTGCACCCGCACCAGGGGCAGTTGTTCAGTTGGTTGGGCGTGCCGATGCCGCCCCCGCCGCCGTTGAAACCGCCGCCGTGGTCCAGCTTGACCGCCTCGGCGCTCTGGTTGGTCGTGTTGGGGGTGGTCCGCCGCCCGACCCAGAGCCCGATGCGGAACGGCGTCTTCCCCCAGCGGGCGTCTCCCTGGGCCAGGGCCTCCCGGCGGATCGACTCGCAGGCACAGATCAGCGTCGTGGCCCGCTGGAACTGCTGGATCGTGAGCAGCCGGAGCGTGTATCGCATCAGGACGGCCAGCCCGTCCTCGCCGGAGCGGCCGGCGACGTCGCCCTGCAACCGCCTCAGGCCCATCGTGTAGGCGGACAGCCCCAGGTACGCCTCGGTCTTGCCGCCGCCCGTGGGGAACCAGAGCAGGTCGGCGACGGCCTCGGGCGACTCGCTGCGGTCCGGGTGGTCGAGCCGGGTGACTCCGGGGAGGTTGAGGAGGATGAAGGCGATCTGGAACGGACGCCACGAGCGGTTGGCGGGCGTGTCCACGTCCTCGACCTTCAGCGTCTCGCCCCGCCGGACGGCCTCCGAGTAGATCGATCGGGTCCGCTGGAGCCACATGGCCCGGTTCATGAACCGGAACGCCTCGGCCGCCCGGGCGTCCTGGTCGAGCAGGTCGAGCCCGGCCTCGATCCTGGCCAGGGTCGCACGGCAGCGGACGATGGCCTCCTTGGCGGCGTTCCTGTACTTGGCCGGCACGACCGCCGGGTCGTCCACCCGTCCGGCCTGGTCATCGATCCACGACCGGTAGGCGACGACGATCGGCCCCAGCATGGGCCGCAACGGGCCGGGCTCGGCAAGGGTCTTCATGTCCCGGACCAACCCGTCGAGCTTCCCGAAGGCGGGGTGGACGGAGGCGTCGGCGGGCGTGGGCGGGGTGGTGCGGGGGACCTCGTAGGCGGGCACGACCCTGGTGGAGATCCGCACCGCCTGGTCGGGTCGATCGGGGAGGGTCTCGGCGTGGACGCTGACGCCGTGGCCCACGGCGAACTCGACGTGGCGGCGGTAGAGCATGGCCATCGCCTCGTCCTCAGCCCGAGTCACCGGGTCGAGCTTGTCCGAGGGCGTCCGCTCCAGCTTCTTGCAGAAGATCGGCTTGTCGGCCTCGACGGCCTCGACTGACAGTTCGGGCTGGAAGAGGCAGGTCTCGTCCTTGTTGATCTTGGGCTCGGCCTGGCCGTTGACGAGGAACAGGGTGACGATCCAGGCGTCATCCCGCTTGCGGACGACGCCCTGGACGAAGACCTTGGGGCAGTCGGGGTCGATGACGAAGGGGTCGATGGGTCCGACCGTGAGCGTCACGGTACGGGGAGAGCCGCCCCGAGCCTGACGCTTCCAGACCCGCCTGGGCTCGCCGGTCTTCTCGGTGACGAGGAACTCGCTCTTCTGCTTGAGGTAGTGGCCCCAGCGGGCCGTGACCCGGACGGAGGGGACGGAGCCATCGACGCAGAAGGTCATGCCGAAGGATGACGGAAATGTCGCCTTTGAAAGCGGTGCCGAGACGTCGGCGGGTCCGTCCTCGGGGTCATCGGCCCCGCCCTCGGCGAGTTCGTCCACCAGGGCCGGCGGGAAGTCGCCCTCGGGGTCCGTCAGTCCGGACAGGGTCGAGATTTCGTCCTTGGGCTCTTGGTACTGGATGCGGGGGGCGAGGACGCCGACGAGGTAGCGGTCCCGCACGGAGCGTTCATCGACCTCCTCGGAAGCGCCGCCGGCCGGGCCGAGGAGGTCGTCGAGGACCATCCGCTCCAGTTCGGCCCGGCTCTGCATCGATGAGGGGATGGAATTGAGAACTTGTTTCGTCATGTCACGACAATCCTACTATCATTCAGCCGTTTAGACGGATTGTTACTTGTCTCGGCGGTGAATCGTCACGGCTTCCGGGTAGAATTCCGTCGCCCCTTGGGCCGGGACGTCGAGTTGGTCGTATCGTCTCCTAGGGACACATCCCGAGCACCGAACAGCTTGAACGAGATCCGGGTCGAGGCCGTCACCTCGGGCATGGTCCGGGCCACCTTCTCGAAGGACTTGTAGTCTCTCTGGATCTGGGCTCGGAGGCGTTTGCTCGGGGAAGAGGAGGCGATGTCGAGGATCAACCACGACCGTGCGTCGTAGTAGTCGCCGGGAAGAGGCCAGCGACGTTTCTGGCTCTTGTAGTTGCCGAGGTGATCGACCCGCCCGGCGAGCAATTCCGTCAGGAAGCGGCCGAGGCGGGCGACGTCATCGGAGGGGTGGCCGAACAGGGCGGACTGCACCTCGCCCAGTTGGTCCGGGCAGAGGGCCGCCACGCAGGCCATCCACGTCCTTGCGACCTCCTTCGGCAACCTGTGGGCGGCCTTCTTGGGATAAAGGTCGGCGAGCGAGTCGATCGAGCCGTCGAACCAGTAGACCGAGAGGATCGCCGAAGCGATGCTCAACGGCCGCTTCGACCTCGACTTCACTACATCTTCTGCGAATCGGAGAGCGTTCTCCCGGTACAGCCGGGCGTGGTGGACGTCCGGATCGAGCAGGAGCGACGACTCGAAGAACGCAACCTCGGTGGCCTCGAAGAGGCTCTCGCTGGCCTCGCCGTAGGAGGAGAAGAGCGTGAACAGTTGGGAGAATCGGTTTCGCTTGGCGAAGTAGGCGAAGATCCTCTCGTCCAGGTCCGGGTTGTGGATGAGGTCCTCGGGCGCCCGGCCTTCGAGGACGTCGGAATCGACCTTCACCGCAAAGCCGTACATCCGCTTCAGGATCTTATCCCAGTTGCCTTCGCCCACATGCGGCCCGTCGCTCAATTCGGCCCACAGTCCGTTAAATTCGCTGCGGGCAGCGTCCTTGTTCTGCGGAGTGATATGCTTGTACGTCTCTTCCCATTCATCGATCTTCCGGTTCGCATCGAGTTGAAAATGGACGACCATCCGATCGATGGGGAGGAATTTTGTCTTGCCCGAGTTGAGCGTAAGTCTCTGGCAGGATAGCGATCTCGTCATGGCGTTCACGACATGCCGGCCCTCGGTCTCGGTGCGGACGCCGATGTTCTGGTCGTCCATCCATCGGACGTAGTTGTCCTCGCCGAACTGGTCGGCGATCCGCCGATCGTGCTCGAACAGGAAGACGTGGGCCAGTTGGCGTGAGCAGTCGAGTTCATCGACGGGCAGGCCGACACGGGGGTTCGGAGAGTGGCCGGAGAGGGGCTTAAAGGCTTCTAGCAGCCTGCCCAGGAGGCCCATCGCCTTGCGGGGGAGGCCCAGCGGAGACAGGTACTCGATCAGCAGGTCGTGCTGGATGGACTCGAAGTAGTTCGTGATGTCGGTCACGACGAGGCACTGGTAAGGCTGCTGCAACAGGGTGACAGTCCTGTACGTGTTGTAGCGAAGCCAGACCTCGAAGAACTTCAGGTAGTGGTCGTCTTCGTCGATCGAAAGCGTCTTGCCAACCGGGGTCTTGGAGTGCCGCTTGGAGAAGAAACTCCCCTTGACCTTGCGGGGGAGGGCCGCCGCCAGGGCGGCATCGCTGATGTGGCGGTAGACGAGGGCATCGCAGATGTTGAACGACGTGATGATGCGGAAGGCCCCCTTCGACTTCCCCAACTCGTAGCGGGATGGCGGCGTCGGCGTGTAGTCGCCTTCGAGGATCTGCTCCCGAAGTTGTTCGAGCGAAGCGTCGAGCGTCAGGAACCAGTCGAGCCAATCGACCGCATCCCTCGCCCTGAGAAGGCGGATCTCCTTCCTAATGCTATTGCAGGTCGTCCTGAGCTTGCGTAGGGAGAAGAGAGACTCGAAGTCCAGGGCGGTAGGGACGGCCCCACCTACAGCAGGGGCCTCCGCTGGAGAAATCACCGCACCGGGTTCGACCTGAGGATTCGTAGCGCCGGCCATTTCGTCAGGCCCGCCATCGGATATTTCACCGACGGCTTGGGAGGAAGCCATGCTCATCGGCGTACATCCTAATCGAACAACATGGGCTCTGAGGACTTCTTCTTTGAAACCACTTTGGCTTTCCGCTTGGCGTGGAGGCCCCGCTTGACCTCCTCGGCGTAACGCTCGTGATTGAGCCGGAGCAAGCGGGCGAGGACCTCACGGCGGGCCGACTCGCTGAGCGTGAAGCGGAGACCCTGCTTCGTGTCGTGAAAGCCATGGCCGAGGTCGAGGTCGGACCAGCCGTAGGCGGTGGCCACAGCCCTGTCCATCTCGACATGGAGGTCACGAAGATGCTGAAGTTCAATCGCTGGCTCGTCGGGGTTGTGGAAGCGATTGTATGTCTTGGTAAGTCCCTCCTTACGGGCCAACATGACCTGGATACGGTGAAAATGATATTCATCGCCAATTTTTGCGGCGACGTCCTTGTTGGCTGGGAATACGAAGGTGTCGAAGCAGGTTTCCGGCGTGTAACGTACATCGGTTCGCATACTGGAGGCGTATTCCTCAAGCCAGACCGAGTGAAATGATGATTGGAGGACAGAAAACGACCCAAAGTCGTCAAAAATAAATACTTTTACTGCGTGGGAAAACACTTGATTGGTAGTAGTGAATCCTACCGAGTGCAAATTACTCACGGCGCTTCGAACGAGTACACGCTCTAACCCTTCGATAGCAGAGGTCAAGGCGGGTCGTGGAAGTCCAAATTGCCACCACCTGTCTCGAATCGAGCGATTCCAAGCACTGTCCGGCGGGTAGCCCATCCTCTCGGGCTTGACCCGTTCCTCGATAATATGAAGACAATCCGGGTAGTCCGAAGCAAGTTTTCCTCTATATCCCTCAGGAGCTGAAGCTCGATCTAATGGCCAATCGGCGAAGTATATAGCACTCCTAGTTGCCGATTGGTTCGGTGACGAGTTGAAATCTTGTCCTGTCAGGAAAGGAAAAACGACGTCAGCATTGCGGGGATCTAACCTTAGCAACTGAGCCGCCTCCTCTAAGCCGAGAATAAACCCCATTCCCAGCGATTTGGAGCCCTCAATACATAGGTTTGAATTGATAATGAGCTTGTGCGGTGTTCCAGAAGCAATTCCAGGACGTGTCAGGAAAGGAGTTATTCCCTCCACCAATTCGTTTTCCAAGTAACGCTCCCCATGCCAATTTCCACGGTAAAACCACAGTTCGGACACTTGCAAGTTCGCCGTGCCAGGCCACTTTATGCTCTTGACGGCACGTACGATCGAATTGCCCTTTGATACAAGTTGAGTTGGGCCAAGCTCACGAGAATCACCTTCCGAAATGGTATTCGTAGCTAGAACGCCCATCGACCCCCTTGCTTGCAGGAGATTGTGGAGCTGATTCAAAAAATAAGCACACAAATCGGCTGTTCCTCTGACTCCACGAACGCCACCTCCGATTGTATTGACCAGATACTCCCTGTAGTGTCGCCCAAACACAGGCTCAAGCTTTGTGCCCCCCATGAACGGTGGATTGCCCACGAAGGCGTCGAACCCCGGTCTCCCCTTCCGCAAGAGGGCCTCCGGGAACTCCAGCGGCCAGTGGAATGGGGCAGGAACCCCTTCCTGCCTCAGTGCTTCTCGGGCCTCTCGATCAAGTTCGTCGGCGTCCACGTCCTTGATGCGGTAATCGACCTGGAACAAGGTCTCCTTCAGCCGTTGCTCCCGTTCCTCGATCCGCATCGACTTCCAGGACGCCGCCATCAGCAGGTCGGCCGCATAGGTTAGGCGCTTCGTCTGGTCCCGGACGTGGCCGAACATCCGCTCCTTCCGCTCGACGTCGGCGGCGTCGTTGTTCGGCATGTGGGCCAGTTGCTCCCGCAACAGCTTGAGGGCCTCCAGCTTCTTGATGAGGATGCCGCCGAGGGTCGAGGTCCCTTGCCCGTTCAGCGAGAAGGTCGTCAACTGGTTCGTCGTCGAGATCCCCACCAGCGAGTCGCCGGACCGGATGGCGTGGTCGAGGAACGTGAACGGCTTGTCCTTGGCCAAAGTCAGCAGCCAGAGCGACAGCTTGGCTATCTCGGCGGCGAGTGGGTTCTTGTCCACGCCGTAGAGGCATTGCTGGGCCACCAGCCGGCGGGCGTAGGCCAACCGCTCCTCCGGCTCGTTCGGGATCAGCATCTCCCCCGGCCCGCCCGTCGAGGCGTTCCCCTCGGGCGTGATCCCCGGCACGCCCGGATGGCGTGCCTCGGCCTCCTCCCACGCCTCCACCAGTCGCTCCGACAAGTAGCGGCACGCCTGGACCAGGAACGCCCCCGACCCGCACGCCATGTCACAGACCTTCAGGTCGAGCAGTTCGGCCGCCGGCAGGAGTGTCCATCCCGCCTTGGGCGTGCCTTCCGCCGGGCCGACGTAGACCAGGGGCTCCATCGTGTACTGAACAATCGGCTCCGTGAGGCTCCGGGGCGTGTAGTGCGTGCCCGAACTGCGGCGGTCGGTCCCCTCGGTGACGTAGACGCTCCCCTTATGGACGACCACGGGGTAGCCCAGGTCGTCCTCCCGCAGCAGGCCGGCGAACGGCCGGACCCGCTCCCAGAGCCCCTGGTCGTTGCCGCAGACCGCCCGGATGCGATTGGCCTGATCCCCCTCGACCGTCACCGCCAGTGACTTCTTGATGGCGTTGGGCGTCTTCCCGGTCTGGTCCTTGAGGAACTCGGCGAGGGCGTCGTCCCTTTTCGCCCGCAGCCGCTCCAGTTCCGACAGGGCCACCTCGGGCTCCTCGAGCTTCCGCCCCACGAGCCCCAGCATCGGCTCGGTCGCCCGCTTGGCCGTGTGGTCGAGCAGGCCCTCGTAGACGTGGCCGATCTGCTCGATATCCAGAGCCCGGAAGCTGAGCCGGCGGGCCTCCCCCTTCATCTGGAGGAGTTGCAACGCCTCCAGCAGGTGCAGGACCGTCCGGTTGTTGACCGGCAGCGGGCTGGCGGGCGTCTCGTGCCAGTTCGTGCCCGGCTTGCGACCTTCGAGGAAGGGGAACTTGTCGGGGTGGAACAGGCTGCCGGCGTAGGCGGGCAGCTTCATCCGCTCGTGCTGCACCCCGCCGTGGACCGCCCGGAAGGTGCTCAGCAGCCGGCACCAGGCGTCGTGGCGAAGCCCCAGCACGTCCTCGCCTAGCTTGTCCGCCGACTCCCGCAACTGGCCACGCAAGGTCGAGAGGCTGTAGTGCTGGTCGAAGAGCGGGTCGCCCAGAAGGAGAAGCCCCCGCTCCTCGGCCGAGAAGAGGAACACCAGCCGCATCATGACCGTCAGGGCGGCCTCGTACAGGTCGGTCTCCTTGACCCCCCGGAGAAGTTCCCGTCCGGCGTTTTGGTCGGCCCCGTCGAGCGCCTGGACCAGCACCTCGACGGCCCGCCGCACCTGGAAGCCGAGTTGGTCCGTGACCTCCTGCTGGTTCGTGGCGCTCTCGGCCAGCATGGCTTCGAGCGTGTCCTTCTCGGCCACGCCGAAGAATCGATACGCCCCCAGGAGGCTTCGGAACGCCCGCAGAGTGATCGGCTCCTCCATCCAGAGCGAGGCGTACCACGACGCAAACCCGGTCGTCTCCCCCCTCGGGGCATCGACCAGCATCCACCGCTCGCCGTTCGTCACCAGCCCCAGCCGCATCCCCGACGCATGGAGCAGTTCCATCATCCGAGTCGCCGGGCTCGCCTTCCAATGCTTCCCCGCCACCGGCCGGTCGAGGTCCTGGCCGAGGCCGTACGCCTGGATCAGCAGCCGGGGCTTGCCCGGCTCCGGCCCGTCCTCGGGGTTCCTGACGACCAGATCGGGCCGCAGCGTCTCGCCGTGCTCGAAGATGGTCGCCTTGATCGCCTGC
This sequence comes from Isosphaeraceae bacterium, assembly GCA_965201075.1. Classification (GTDB taxonomy): domain Bacteria; phylum Planctomycetota; class Planctomycetia; order Isosphaerales; family Isosphaeraceae; genus CBDAVP01. The sequence goes on from CBDAVP010000014.1 coordinate 162,078, forward strand.
GGGATCGCCTGGCCCTCGGCCGCCACCTCCTCGGGCATCCCCATCGTCTGCGACAGGACGTACCTGATCCAGGCGTTATGGATCGCCGGACTCCGGCTCCCCTCCCACTCCTCGTGGGCCAGACGCAGGCTCCGCATGTGGTCGGGGTCGTGGGCGTCGAGCCCCTGCCGGAAGACCCGCTCCAGCACGGGCACGCTGAGAAATGGGCCTGAAACCTCGACCAGCGAGAGCCATTCGGAGTGGTGGTGGGCGATGGACATGGCGATTATTCGTTGCCGTTGGGATCTTCTGTTTCAACCACAGCCCAGTTCGACCTCGTACGACGGTGCAACTCATCAGCAAATTTTTGAGCTTCCTGCTCATCATCCCATATACAAATGCGGAATGGGTCCGTTCGCAGTTCGACTCGTCCCCCTGGATGCTCGATGCGACGATCGGGAGCCGGGACGAGGCCATGTTCTCCCATGAGATTAAGATACTCCTCCCTGTGGTCTGCGAGCAGGACATCGCCTGCTGGCCTCACCGTGTAGTAAATGTTCGACTGAGTGCTCATTGGGGCTCCTTGGGGTTCAACGACTATACATTCGCCATGCGTTCAGGCACGAAGAACGTCACCGCCACGGGGAACATCCGGGGCTGCGGGTCGGCGAAGCGAGCCCGGATCGCCGCCGCCTCCCTGACGATCTCTTCGGGAATGGCCTGGACCCTCGCACGCAACGAGTCTACGTTCCGCTCGAACTGCTCCCGCTCGGGCGTGCTGAATAGCTCCAACTGCCGGTACTCGGGCTCGTGCAGTTCGGCCTCGATCGTCCTCAGGAGTTCCGTCAGGATCGTCGTGATGTTCCCGGCCTCCTTCTCGGCACGCTCGGCCAGCGTCCTCTGCAACCCCGCCGCCCGGTCCCGAATCCGGGCTTCCAGGGCCGTGGCCAGCGACTCCTGGTGCTTGGGGTACTCCCGCAGGAGGGCCTGCCGCATCGACTCGCCCGGCTGCTCGCCACTGGCCGCCGCCAGGATCTCCTGCACCTGCCCCACGTTCAGCCGGGAGAACCGCCCCTCCTTCAGCACGCCGCCGGCCGTGATGATCTCCTCGTGCAGCCGGTGGCTGTCCCCGCCGATCACCACGAGCCGGGCGTGGGCGACGACGGCCGGGTCCCTCAGCACGCCGTCGGGCACCACTCGGGCGGCGAGCCGGTGCAGCCGCTTGCGGCCCTCCCTCGACCAGACCTCGGCCCGCAGGAGCCGCAGTCCCATCTGGACGAGCTTGTGGTTCAGGTGGACCAGCACCACGTCGTCCCGGCCCTGGGCGAGGGCGTGGTCGAAGACGATCGGCCTCATGTCTAGGGTGTGGGGGTGGACCAACCCCTCGGTGCATTGACCCCAACTGCCCGAGAGGGCGGGCAGCCGGAACGCCGGGCACTTCGACCGCCTCGGGTCGGGCCAGATCCCCGGCACCTGGGCCGGGATCAGGGGCGGCTGTCCCGCCAGTTCCAACGCCACCTCGACGACCTTCTGGACGTTCTCGGGCGACAGCCGCAGTTCTTTCTGGGTCTCGTGCAGTTGGTCCACGAGGCCCTTGATCTGCTTGGCCAGGTCACGCTCGAACTTCAAGAGCTTGCGGACCGGCTCGACCTCTCCCTCGGCCCGCCTCGTGTCCAGGCGTGACCTGCGGCCCAGCATCGCCTCCTCGACCTGCTCGGCGATCACCGGCCCGACCTTGCCCAGGTCCTCACGGATCGCCTCGACCTTCCGCACCGCCCGCATCAGGAACTCCAGGTCGGCCTCCATGTCGCCGACCGGAAGCTCCACCATGCGGCGTTCCCGCTCCCGGTATCCCTTTCCGACGAAGTGGAAGACCAGCACCTCCTTCGCCTTCTGGCCGTGCCGGTCGATGCGGCCGTTCCGCTGCTCCATGCGGTTGGGGTTCCAGGGGATCTCGTAGTGGACCAGCCGGTGGCAGTGGTTCTGGAGGTCGATCCCCTCGCTGGCGGCGTCGGTCGCCAGCAGGATGCGGACGTCGCTCTTCTCGGGGTCCGCCTGGAACGCCGCCTTGACCCGCTCCCGATCCTTCGAGTCCATCCCGCCGTACATCGTCATCAGGCGGTCGTGGCCGGTGAACCCCTCGGAGGCCAGGATCGTCTGGAGCCAGTTCTGGGTGGCCCGATACTCGGTGAAGAGGATAACCCGCTCGTGCGACCACCGGCCGCCGGGCCGGACGGTCTCGTGGAGCCAGCGGACCAGTTCCTTGACCTTCGAGTCGCTCCGGGCCGAGGCCCTGGACGCCCACTCCTTCATCCGCTTCAGGAGGGCCAGTTCCTCGTCGGTCGGCTCGCTGAAGAGCCGGCTGGCGGCATCCACGGCATCGTGGCTGGCTTCCTCGGCCTCGTCGTCGTCGGAGTATTCCTCGTCCACCCGGTCGATCTGCCGCTGGAGGATGCCCGCCGTGGGCCTGGCCACGCCCCTGGGCTTCCGGGCTTCGTACAGCGACTTCTCGTGCTGGGCCAGGGTGATCTCGAACGCCTTGGGGCACGAGAACAGCCGCTTCTTGAGGGTCTTCAGGACGAACTCGGTGGCGAACCGCTCGGCCTGGTCGGATGCTTTGGCGGCCCGGAGCTTGGTGTACGCCTGGAGGGCGGCGTGGATCGCCTTCTCCTCGTCCGTGTAGGCGACCTCCAGGGGCTCCAGGGTCCGCTTCGGGAACCTGGGCGAGCCGTCCCACTTCGGGGGCAACTCGCTCTTGAGCCGGCGGACCATCACGGCGTTGAGTTGATTCTTGTCCGGCCGGGTGCCTCGGGCGAACCGCTGGTTGTCCAGGAGTTCCAGGAGGGCCGTGAAGCTCTCGGGGTAGCCGTTGTGCGGCGTGGCGGTCAGGAAGAGCTTGTGCTCGAAGTGCGGGGCCAGGAGCCGGACGGCCTCGGTGCGTTGCGAGTCGGTGGCGTACTTGCCCCGGCCCGACGGGGCACAGTTGTGGGCCTCGTCCAGGATCAGGACGTCGAAGCGGCGGGGGTAGATCGACTCGCCCTCCTGGGGCAACGCCTCCCGGAAGAGCCGCAGGGGCCGCTCCCGCTTGAGGAAGTCGATGGACGTGATTAGGCGGGGGAAGTGACCCCACGGGTTGACGTGGATGCCCCGGCTCCGACGCAATTCCTTCATCAGGGTGCTATCGACGATGCGGAAGTCGAGGCCGAATTTGTCCCGCATCTGGTCCCGCCACTGGACCTGGAGCGAGGCCGGGGTGACGACCAGGACCCGCCTGGCCCGGTGCCGGAGGACCAGTTCGAGGACGGTCATCCCCGCCTCGATCGTCTTGCCCAGTCCCACGTCGTCGGCGATTAGCAGATTGACCCGAGGCATCTGGATGGCCCGGACCACGGGGTCAAGCTGATAGTCCTCAATGTCGATGGCGCTGCGGAAAGGGGCCTGGATGTTTCGCATGTCGGCGGACGAGGCGGCCCCCCATCGCACTGCGTCGAGGAAGGCATCGAGTCGCTCCGGGTCGTCGAGTCCGGTCGGCTCGGGCAGGGCGACTTTTTCAAGGACCCTCGCCCCGGGCTCCAGTTCCCAGAAAACCTGCAGTTCCTCGCCGAGGGCGTCATCCTCGATCGAGGCAAGGGTGACGAGGTGCTGCGGGCCGTGGCCGGGCGTCCGGAGCGGTCCGGGTTCGAGGGCGCTGCGGGCGACCTCGGTAACGACGTACTGGCGCCGCCGGACGGTGACGAGTTGGCCCTGCTCGGGGGCCGTGGTCGGGGCGTAAGTCATCGGTCCCCTTTGAGCTTGCGTCATCAGGGAAGGATCGGCATCGTCCGGCTGGCTGAATGCTTGGATTCGTCGGACTAATTTAATAGGCACGGTCAGCTAGAGCAAGATAGCGGTCGCTTGTGCGAGTGGGATGCGCACAACCTTCTTGACAAGCCCAACCCCAATGGCTGCCGAGTGTCGATCCGTTTTACACGCCATCGCCTCGGGACTAGAATGGGCCCGAAGCCGTGACGATCGCCGCCCGAGGGGGCGGCCTCGTCATGGCAGACAATCCGTGCCGAAGGTTGCGGGTTCGAATCCCGTCTCTTCGCCCCTCCCTCGGGGGCGATGCATAGCTCGAAAGGCAGAGCGTCGGCATACCAACCCATCGCACGGCGATGAAGGTATGCCCATGCTGCGCCTAGAAGAGACCTCCCGGACCCCACCGCCCCCAGCCTCGCACGGTCGAGACTGCCCGCCGACCCAAGGTGAGGTGGCCCCCCTCCCCGAGTACATCACACTCGCCGAGGTGACGAGGATCGTCCCCGGCAGGGCGGGCAAACGGGTCGCACTCGTGACCGTCCACCGCTGGTGCGGCCGGGGATTGCGCAATGGACTGCGGCTGCGGGCCGTCAAGATCGGCGGGAGGCGCTACACCACCCTCGGCTGGGTCCAGGAGTTCATCGAGGCGTCGAGCCGGGATTCCTGCCCGGCCGTCGAGCCGCCTCCTTCACGGCCTCCGGGCCGGCGGCGGTCCGCCTCGGAGCGGGCCGCCGCCGAGTTGGAGGCCGCCTGGGGCCGCAAGCGGGAGTGAGAGGGGGCCGGCGGGCGGCGTCCACGACCGCCCGCCGGCCTGCCCCCGGGTCAGCCCATTTCCTTGGCGATCTGAAGAGCCAGCCTGGCATTCTTCTCGGCGTAGATTTGGGCAGCCTCCACCGTGTCGCCCAGCGAGGCCGCCGCCCCTTCCACGCCATAGGCTTCCCGGATCTCGGTCGCACGGGTGTGGCGAATTTCAAGCAGGGTCCAGACCGGCACCCCGGCCCGCCGGCACGCCTTGCGGACCGATTGTTGGAAGGTATTGACGTCGTAGCGCTCCCGGGGGGCACGCTGCGGGTGCGGCCGGGGTGCCCGATGGCGTTCGCTCGGCGTCCGCTTCGTCTTCCTCAGCGCCGCCCGCCGTTCCTGGAATTCCGCCCGGACTTCCCGGGGGCTGAAGAGGTAGGCCAGCGGGTCGGGCCGGAGGAAGGGCCGGAGGACCTCCTGGCACCGGGGCCCGAGGTGGATGACCCGCTTGTGGGCGGGATTGGCCTCCTCCCGCCACTGGTTCTTGTGGCTCGCCGGCCGGTAGAGCCATACCTCGCCCCCGATCGACAGGTCGCAGCCCCGAAGGGAGACGACGTCTTCCGCCCGGCAATTGCTGTGGCGCATGACCCCAACCATGGCGGCGACGGGGCGGGGCAGGAGCGGGAGGACGGCCTCGACCCGCCCCCAGTCGATAGGGTGGACGCCGGGGCTCTCCCTCACCCGGAGGAGTTGCCGCCCTCGGGGCGTCTCGACTTCGACCTGCTCGTGCTTTCGGAGCGGGGCCACGGCATGGAGATCGACCACCACCTGGCCGGGGATCATCTCGTGGCTCGCCGCCCAACGAAAGACACGGCGCACCCGATTGATGCGGGCGTTGATCGTGCGGCGGGCGAGCCCGTCCTGGGTCATCCGTTGCTGGACGGCACGCAGAGCCCTCGGGCCGAACTCCAGGGCCGCCGTATGGCCGTAGAGGTCCAGGAGCGGGACAAGGGCGTCCTTGAAGTTGTCGGCCTCCCCGGTCTCCTCACCGCCGGGGTGACGATAGTAGCGGCGGGCGTGCCGATCGAAGGCCAGGGCGACCTCGTACAGCGAGAGGTCGGCGTGGACGGGCTCCCGACCGGACATCTCAAGGGGCGGCCCGGACGAGACCTGCCACTCGGCCAGGACCCGCCGGTACTCGTCGTGGCTCCCGGCGGTCCCGTGGGGGCCGAGAAGGATCGTCTTGTACTTGCCGCCCCCGAGCGGCCAATTGAAGACCGCCTGGCCGGATTGCTTGTGGAGGCAGTAGGAGGGCGGGGAGCCCTTGCGGCGTCGTCCCATGCGGCGGATTCCTGACGGAATTCGGAAGGCTTCCGAATTCTGGCGGGTCTCGGGCCGCACTCCCGGACGACGGGAGGTGCGCTTAACTTGCGCTCGGCGAAGGAGTTAACTCAAGAGCGGGCGATGGGATTCGAACCCACGACGTCCAGCTTGGGAAGCTGGCATTCTACCACTGAATTACACCCGCGAGGCGTGACTCCGACTGATCCCAAGACACCAGTTTGGGGAACTCGTGAATCGGGACGGGAGGGATCGCTTTGGGGTTAGTGTAGAAAACGAGCCGGCGAGTTGCAAGACTCGGGCGACTGTTGGCCCGGGTGGAGGGCCGCGGCCGACTCGTCGCCAGCTTCGAGGTTGGTGGAGTCGATGGGCCGGGAAGGCGCATGGCTCGAGACTTCGATGACGCGGCCGTCGCACGGTCAACGCAAAGCGGGCGGGAGAGGGCGACGGCATGTCGCGACCACCTTGCCCGCCCAGCCCGGTTCTCCGATGGTAGACGGCCATCCCCTCGTCCTCCTCGGGAGGTTTCCATGCGCCGTCGAATCATCGCCCGCTCGCTCGTCCCGCTGCTCGTGCTGACCGCCGGGGTCGGCCTCGCCGCCGGGGCCGACAAGCCTGACATCCACCCCGAACCTTGCCAGCGCATCGACATGGCGGAATTCCGGCTGAGTGGGCCGTTTCGCGACGCGTTGGACCGAGTCACCGCGAACTGGCTGCTCCCTGCGCCGGGGGCGAACCCGGCGATCCTGGCGATGTTCGTCGACCGCGACCGCCTGCCCCATCGCGACCTCCTCCCCTGGTCGGGCGAATTCGCTGGCAAATATCTCACCGGCGCCACGCAAGTCCTCCACGTCAATGGCGACAAGGCGTTGCGCCAGCGGCTCGAAACCTTCGTCGCTCAGCTCGTCGCCCTGCAAGACGCCGACGGCTACCTCGGCCCGTTCCCCCGAGGCCATCGACTGACCGGCCAGGCCCCCAACATCCAGGGCAAGGACGGGCCGACCTGGGACGCCTGGGGCCACTATCACCTCATGATTGGCCTGCTGATGTGGCACGGGGAGACCGGCTCTCCCGAGGCGTTGGCCGCGGCGACCCGCATCGGCGACCTGCTCTGCGACCGCTTCCTCGGCGAGGCCAAAAGGCCCCGGCTGGTCGACACCGGCTGGCCCGAGATGAACCTGGCGCCGGCCCACGCCCTGGTCCTGCTTCACGAGCGGACCGGCATGCCTCGCTACCTGGAACTGGCCCGGCAGATTGTCGGGGAGTTCGCCGCGACCGACCCTCAAGGCAAACCCCTGGCTGGCGACTACCTGCAACGCGGGCTGGCGGGCGAACCGTTCTACAAGACGCCCAAACCTCGCTGGGAAAGCCTCCACCCGATCCTCACCCTGGCCGCCCTGCACCGCGACACCGGCGACGACGACGCCCGCGCTGCCTTCAAAAACCTCTGGTGGAGCATCGTCGAGACCGACCGCCACAACAACGGCGGGTTCTCCTCGGGAGAACAGGCGCAGGGCAACCCGTACCACCCCGGGGCCATCGAGACCTGCTGCACCATTGCCTGGATGGCCGCCAGCGTCGCCATGCTGGAGCTGACGGCCGACCCGCTCGTGGCCGACGAGTTGGAACTCTCGACTCTGAACTCGGCGATGGGGCTGTGGTCCCCCTCGGGGCGATGGAGCACCTACAACACGCCGATGGACGGCCAGCGGGTGGCCAGCACCCAGGAGATTGTCTTCCAGGCCCGCCCCGGCTCCCCCGAACTGAACTGTTGCAGTGTCAACGCGGCCAGGGGACTTGGGATGGTTGGTGACTGGGCCGTCACCCAAGACGCCCGCGGCCTGTTCCTCAACTGGTACGGCCCCGGCGAGATTGTCGCCCCCCTGCACTCAGGTCTTTCGGTGAAGCTCTCACAGGAGACCGACTACCCCGCCGGCAACATGGTCCGCCTGCACATCGACCCGCCGGGCCCGGCTCCGTTCGCCCTGCGACTGCGCGTTCCCCACTGGTCGACCCGGACGGCGGCGACCCTCAACGGCGAGCCAATCGCCAACGTCGCCCCCGGCCGCTACCTTACCCTGGACCGAACCTGGCAATCCGGCGACGTCGTGACGTTGACCTTCGACTTCACCCCGAAGTTCTGGAACGGCGAACGCGAATGCGAAGGGCGAACCTCGATCTACCGGGGGCCGCTGCTACTGGCCTACGACCGACGGTTCGACGGCATCGACCCGGCCGACCTGCCGGCCCTGGACGCCCACTCCGCGACAGGCAAGGTCGTCGGCTGGGGAGGCGCCGGGCCCTTGCCGATGGTGCTGGTCGAGGTCCCCGCCGCCAACGGCCGCACCCTCCACCTGTGCGACTTCGCCAGCGCCGGGGCCGATGGATCGCCGTACCGCTCCTGGCTCAAGGTCGCCAACGTCGCCCCGACTCCCTTCACTCGCGAGAACCCCCGCCGAGTCGCTCCAGTCGCTCCCCCGGCTCCAAAATGACCGGAACCCGAGGACGGCCCGCGATCTGGGCGGGTCGAATCGACATCAAAAAGGAGATCGAGCGGGAGCGAGGGGAGGCGAATCGAATCATTTCCGTCACGGGTCACAAGCCGGCCCCACCCGTTCGTCTGTACTGCCGGACGTCCTGCACGGAACATTCAGCCATCATTCGGAGGAATCACGATGGTCCGGGCACTCTGGACACTCGCGGCGGGGATCGGCTTCGGGGCCCTCGGGATGAACGCGATCCACAATGAGGGCGAGCGAGTCAAGTCCCTCTCCGAGCGGAATCTCGTTGAGAAGGTGGACGGGAAGGAGGCAAAGGCGTCGGTCGTGGAGGTCACGTTGGAGCCCGGACAGGCTGGCGTTTCCCACCGCCACCCGGGACCGGTGTTCGGCTACGTCCTGGAAGGCGACTATGAGTTGGGAGTGGATGACCAGCCCGCCAAGGTGCTCAAGGTGGGAGAGACCTTCTACGAGCCGACCGGCTGCCTGCACCGCGTGTCCAGGAACCCCTCCGCGAAGGGGAAGACCCGTATCCTTGCCGTGCTCCTGGTCCCGAGAGACGCCGAGCAGATTGCCATCCCGGAGCAGCCGAAGTAACGGCGCCGGAGCCGGTCGCCACACGGGGGGCAGCCGTCGGCGACACCGCCCCGGCCCAGTCGCTGAGCCAGGCGTTCCGGCTGTCTTTGAAACAGGTGAGCGCGACCTCCATGCCCGCGATTGCGGGACCGAGTGAAATGATCAAGAGCCTTATCCCCGGAGCGAATCCTCGCATCGGCCGACGCGATTCGGGGACTGGCTCGGTCACTCCATGCCTCAGGGGTCAGTCCCGAGTGAAGACCTTGCCAGCGGATCGAGCCGAGGCGGTCGCGAAGACCCATGATTGGCTCGGACACAGCCCTCGAAGGGCACGCGGTACACGGGGCCTCCACGAATGACCCTCGGCCCGCGACCGCCGGGGGCGCGCTCCGAGTGGGGTCCCAGCCTCTGCGAAACCTGCCAATGGATGCGGGAGGTCCGAACGCCCCGGGGCTCGCGGTTCCTGCTCTGCCAGCGCTCGGCGACCGACCCGCGTTACCCCAAATACCCGCCCCAGCCGGTCGCCGCCTGCCCCGGTCATCAACGGGCCGAGGCGGCGACCGGGGAGTGAGTCAAATCGGCCCACCAACGCTCGGCGTGGTCGGCGCCCCAGTCGTCGGCCGAGTCGCAGGCGTCCAGCGCCTTGGCCAGCGCGCGGGCGTCGGCGAAGCGGTCGGCGGGGGCCTTGGCCAGGCAGGTCAGAACCACCGCTTCAAGGTCGGCCGGCACCTCGGGACGCAGCGACGAGGGAGGGATAACCGGGTCTCGGGCGTGGGCCATCATCACGGCGAAGGCGTTGGCGCCGGTGAAGGGGGGGCGGCCGGTCAGGGCGAAGTAGGCGACAGCCCCGAGGGCGTACAGGTCGGCGCGGGCGTCGAGGTTGCCGGCGCCGGTGGCCTGCTCGGGGGCCATGAACGCCGGGGTGCCGCTGACGCTATGCTCGGCCGTGAGCTCGACGCCCAGTCCGTCGGCCTGGGAGTCGGCCGGCTCTCGGGTCCGCTTGACCAGGCCGAAGTCGAGGATCTTGGCCACGTCGGCCTCGCCCCCCCGGCGGGCGACGAAGAGATTGGCGGGCTTGAGGTCTCGGTGGATCAAACCTAACCCATGAGCCTCGGCCAGGGCGCCGCAGGCCTGCCTCAACAGGTGGACGACTCGGCCGGCGGGCAACGGACCGTGGCGGCCGACCAGTTCGTCCAGCCCCAGACCGGGCAGGTACTCCATCACATAGTAAAAGGTTCCCCCCTCGGTGTGACCGTAATCGTAAATGGCCACGGTGTTGGGGTGGGAAAGCTGCGCCGCCGAGTGCACCTCGCGGGCGAACCGCGCCGAGGCGATCGGGTCGGCCACCGACCCGGAGCGGATCAGCTTCAGGGCGCAAGGACGCTTGAGCAACTCGTGCTCGGCCAGGTAAACCTCGCCCATCCCCCCCTCGCCGAGCTTGCGGACCAGGCGGTACTGGCCAAACTTGCGGGCCTCGTGCAGCTCGGTGCGCAGACCATTGAGGACGTGCGCTCCATAGGTCGCCAGGGCCGCGCCGATCAAAAGGAACATGGCGTTGCAGCCCAGAAGGTCGGTCCTCCGGAGCTGGTCCAGGGCGTCGACGAATCGGGGGTCCTCGGTCACCACCAGCAGGCCGATCATCGGCGCCAGGGCCATCGTCAACGTCACCTTGGCCGTGGTCCTCGGGGCGTTGGGGATGAACGTGCCGTAGAGCACCATCAGGGCGAAGTCCTCGATCACCACGTTCTTGAGGAAGCCCACCAGCGCCAGCAGGTCGCCCCGGTCGGCGAGGATGGCCGTCACCACGCATTCCATGACGACCAGGGCCGCGGTGATCCCGCCGAACAGGGCATACTCAGTCAGGCGCAGAACCGCCGGGCTCATCCGCGACCGACCCGCCAACCAGACCGCCACCCCCGTCGGCAGGGCCCAGCGGGCAACCACCAGCGCCCAGATCGCCGGTGGGACGATGTGGTCCCCCCAGTGGGCGGCCACCTTCCAGATCAGCATCGCCCCGTAGGCGCCGGCCAAAAACAGCGCCGCGGCGGCTAGTCGGCGGCGCCTCAGCGAGCGTGTCTCGCCCGAAAAGCCCGAGGAGCCGGGACCGGCCGGCGTCGGCATCGCCCGGCCCAGAGGCGTGGGAGGCACCGTCGAAGGGTCCGGCACCGGTTCCAGGCGGTAATCCTCGGTCACGGCCAGGGCCGGGACTTCGGTGGTGGGGTCCTGAATGATGGCCATGTGTGCGACCTCAATGGATGCGGACCCGGGCGGATCGGAACGGAACGGAACGGAACGGCGGCGAACCAAGACAACAGGGAAGTTCAATGGACCAGGGTGGATTCGGATCAGGTCAGGTCAGGTCAGGGACGGCGACGGCGGACCGGCGGCTCGACGGGAACAGCCGGCGAAGCGCGAGGGTCGAGGGCGCGAAGACCACCCGATTCGACCTTCTCGACCTCCTCGCGCACGTCCGCCTCCAATCCCTCGGCGCCCGCGCGAAGTTGCGTCACCAGGCCCCCCGGCGCCCGGTCCGCCCCCCCCCGTCGTAGCCAGGGGACGAACGTGAACGCGACGACGACCAACCCAACTGTAGCAATCGGTTCAACCACCCGCCGAGTCGCCGCCCGCATCCGGCCCCAGTGGCGAACCAGGTAGATCGGCGTCACCAACGGCACCAGGAACAGCAGCCCCGAGCCGATTCCCTCCCGAAACGGGATCAACACCAGGTTGACCAACCCCGTCGCCAGCCGCCCCGCGTTGAGCAGTACCACGGCCGCCGCCCCCAGCACCGCCATCGGTCGGCTTCGGGCGATCGTTCCGACCAGGATCAGCATCAGAAACGGGACGGAAACCAGATACGCCGCGTCGTTGAGCCACCGGAACGGCTTCTGCAACGCCCCCAAAGCCCGCCGCCACGCCACCTTGCCGGCCGGAACCGGCGATGACAGTTGAGCCACGACCGGCGGGACCATCTCGGCGGTGGCGAACGTATAGGGTTTCTCGTCATCGTCGGGAACATCAGCCAGCGGGTCGAGCTGGAGCGGGAGTCTGGGCAGGACCGGCAAGCTGTCGACGGTCAGGGGCTTCAAGCCGACATCCGTGAACGGTTCCGACGCCGAGACCGCCGAAACGGGCTCGACGGGGCCGGGAATCACGGTCCGCCGACCGCAGCGGGCGCAAGACGCTGGGTGGCCCGCTCGCGATTCGGGCACATCGAACCGCGAGCCGCACCCCTGGCAGAAGAACACCAGGCCCATCCCAAGTCCCCCAGGCCCATCACTCGACATCCAACCCCCGAGGATCATCCCCCCAAGGGCCCCTGTCAACGGCCGTCAAAACCAGATCAGCGGCGCGGCCAGGATCAGCAGGAGGACCAACGCCAGCCCCTCGTCGAACCGCCGCAAAAGCCGGAAGTAGATCAGGGCCAGGACGAATGTCTCGGCCAACCAGATTTCCCATTCTCGCCAGTCAAACACCCGCCATAGAACCCCCTGGAACATGTAACTGAGAAACGCCACCCCCGCGGTGTAAAGGCCCGCCAGAGTGGTCGGGTAGTCTTGAAGGGCGTCGAACTTGACGAACGAGCGAATCAGGCCGATCAGGAATATTGCCTTGATGGCTAGGTAGTAAAGGAGCAAGGTCGGCATCGTGGGGAGCCTCGGAGCCGATCGGGGGCGACGACCTCAGCGGCCCAAAATGCGCCGGCCTGACGACACACGGTGAATGGAGACGAGCGACGGCCCAGTTCCTGAGCCAACCCCTTAAGGATCACCGGGTGAGCCTTATTTCGAGTTTAAGGTTCTTTGGGACGACGCGAAGTGGGTTCCGGCCCCGGAATCGTCCTCTCGACCGCGCCGAGCCCCCGCAGCAGGAGGTCGCAGACGGCCCGGAAGGCGGCGGGTTGGCTGGGGTCGGACCATTCCGCGGCGTGCGCCGGGTTGTGGAAGCGGGCCGTGGCGTCGAGGATCGCCCTCGCGGTGGTTTCGGGGTCGGGGCCGTCGGCCGGAAACTCGCTCAGGGCTCGGCCGCTGGCCACGATCTGGGCGACCTGGCGGGTTAGCTCGTTTCGGTGGGCGCGGATAACCTCGCCGAGGTCCGAGGCCAGGGCGAGGTAAGTGGCGAAAAGCTGAGGGTCGTTGGCCGCGCGGTTCCGCTTGGTCTCGGCCAGCGACTCCAGCCAGCGCCTCAGGCGGGCCGGGGCCGGGCCGTCCTCCTCGGCGATGAGTTTCAGCGGGGCGGTCGTGCGGGCCAGCCAGCGACCGGCGACCGCCTCCCGCAACGCCGCCTTGCTGGGGAAGTGACGGTAAACGCTGCCGTGGCTGACCTTTAGCTCTCGGGCGACGTCCACCACCGTAGCCTTGGCCGGGCCATAACGTCGCAGGACGTCCTCGGTCGCCTCCAGAATCCGCTCGGCCGTCAGCGTCGAGTCGGTCATGGACGGGCCTTTGCCTCGCCGGAAGAGGGGCGTTCGCTGTCGAGTCCCGCCATGAATTGGGCCGGATAGCGAGTCCCGGACACCGAGTCAGCGGGGATCGCCCGCTCGATCGCCGCCAAAGTCTCGGCCGAGAGGTTCAGCGACGCGGCCCCGAGCAGCCCGTCCAGTTGCTCCGGCCGCCTCGCCCCGACCACCGGCACGATCTCCGGCCCCCGGGACAGTACCCACGCCACCGCGACCTGGGGAAGGCTCGCCCCCAGGCCGTCGGCGACCTGGCGCAACGCCTCGACCAGTTCGAGGTTCCGGTCCAGATTCTCGCCGACGAACCGCGGGCTGTGCGAGCGGAAATCTCCCGGGGCCGAGCCCGAGCCGGATCGCTCCCTGGTCCATCGACCGCTCAGCAGGCCCCGGGACAGCACGCCGTAGGCCGTCACGCCGATGCCCAGCTTTCGGCAGGTCGGCAGGATCTCGGCCTCGGGACCCCGGGAGAACAGCGAATACTCAATCTGGAGGTCCGCGACCGGGTGAACCTTCTGGGCCCGCCGCAACGTCTCGGCCCCGACCTCCGAGAGCCCAACCTGCCGGACATAACCGGCCTGGATCAGTTCGGCGATCGCGCCCACGGTCTCCTCGATCGGCACGGCCGGGTCGAGACGTCCGGGTCGGTAGATGTCGACGTGATCCGTCCCGAGACGAACCAGCGAGTAGGCCAGGAAGTTCTTGATCGCCTGGGGCCGGGCGTCGATCCCCACGAAGGCCCCGTCTGGCCCCCGCAGAGCGCCGAATTTGACGCTCAGGACCACATCTTCCCGGCGACGGCCGCGCAGGGCCTCGCGGATCGTCAACTCGTTGCGGCCCATGCCGTAGAAGTCGCCCGTGTCCAGCAGATTCACGCCGGAGTCGAGCGCCCTGCGGACCGTCGCCACCCCCTCGGCCTCGTCCGCCTCGCCATAGGCGCCCGAGAAGCTCATGCACCCCAGGCCCAACGCCGAAACCTCCGGCCCTCCCGCCCCCAATCGTCGTCGTTCCATCACTCAACCCTCCGTTTGATCACCGGATCTCGAATGCGGGGTCATCGTAGCCGTGAGATGACAGAAGTCAATTTCTGTCATTCCATTTTCCTCGCGGACGGTTTGGGGGTTCGGCAGGTGGCCGACGGCAACGGCGGTTCGCCATAATGAGGGCGGGCGAGGGAGTGGACGGGTCGAGGGGGGTGGCTCATGGGAAATGCTCGGGAGCGAATTTTGACGATCAACGGAGGATCGTCGAGCGTCAAGTTCGCGCTGTTCGACGGGGCCGACCCTCCGCGTAAGGTCTTGTCGGGTAAGGTGGAACGAGTGGGGCAGGGGGGTGGCGCGAAGTTGACGGCGCATTCGGCGGAGGGAGACGACAAGGAGGAGCGCGACGTCGAGGCTCCCGACCATGAGGCGGCCTTGAAGCTGATTCTCGACTGGGTCGGCGGGCGGGCGGACCTGGAGGAGATCGGGGCGATTGGCCACCGGGTCGTCCACGGTGGCCCAACCTATTTCGAACCCACCGAGATCACCGACGAGGTTCTCGACGGCCTCCGCAAGATCAGCCCATTCGACCCCGACCACCTGCCGGCCGAACTGTCGATGATCGAGGCCGCGCGGCGTGACCTACCCGCTCGTCCCCAGTTCGCCTGTTTTGACACGGCCTTTCACCGGGACATGCCCCGGGTCGCGCAGTTGCTGCCAATTCCCCGCCGCTACGAGGAGGCTGGGGCCCGTCGCTATGGGTTCCACGGGCTTTCTTTTGAATTCCTGATGAAGGAACTTGCCCGGGTGGCCGGCGACGGGGCGGCCCAGGGTCGGGTGATCCTGGCACATCTGGGATCGGGGGCAAGCCTGGCGGCGGTGCGCGAGGGGCGGTCGGTTGACACGACAATGGGCCTGACCCCGGCGGCCGGTCTGGTGATGGGGACCCGCACCGGCGACATCGACCCGGGCCTGCCGGCCTACCTGGCCCGCGCCGAGGGGATGACGGCCGAGCGGTTTGACCACCTCATCAATCAGGAATCGGGCCTGCTGGGCGTCTCGGGCCGAAGCGCCGATCTCCGCGACCTCACGGCGATTGAGGCGACCGACGCCCACGCCGCCGAGGCCGTGGACCTGTTTTGCCATTCGGCCCGGAAATGGATCGGCGCGATGGCGGCGGTCCTGGGTGGGCTGGAGACTTTGGTTTTCTCCGGAGGGATCGGCGAGCACTCGTCGGCGATCCGCGGGCGGATCTGCGCGGGGCTGGAGTTCCTGGGCGTGACCCTGGACGACGCCCGCAATCGGGACTCAGCGGCGGTGATCTCGGCCGAAGGCGCGGCGGTGACGGTGAGGGTGATTCCCACCGACGAGGAGTTGACGGTCGCCCGGGCGGTCCGGCGATTGCTCGGCCCTGGGACGGATCGGTAAGTTCTCGACGCGGGCCGAGTCCCGCCGCCGACTCCAATCCTTTTCGTGGAACCGCAACGATGGACACCCAGGCCCCGCCCGCTCCTGCCTCCGATCGGTCCAGAACCCAGGCGCCGGTGTCGCCCGAGTTGCTCAGGAAGATGGACGCGTACTGGCGGGCGGCCAACTACCTGTCCGTTGGGCAAATCTACCTGCTGGACAACCCTCTGCTGCGCCAGCCCTTGGAACTGAAGCACATCAAGCCGAGGTTGCTGGGCCACTGGGGGACGACGCCGGGTCAGAACCTTTTGTACGTCCACCTGAACCGGATCATCCAGCAGCACGACCTGGACATGATCTACATCGCCGGCCCTGGTCACGGTGGGCCGGGCGTCGTGGCCAACACCTATCTGGAAGGGACGTACTCCGAGTTCTATCCGCACATCTCGCAGGACTTGGAAGGGTTGCAGAAGCTGTTCAAGCAGTTCTCGTTTCCCGGCGGCATCCCCAGCCACGTTTCCCCCGAGACCCCGGGTTCGATCCACGAGGGGGGGGAACTCGGCTACAGCCTGGCGCACGCCTTTGGAGCCGCGTTCGACCACCCCGACCTGATCGTAGCCTGCTGCGTCGGCGACGGAGAGGCCGAGACCGGCCCGCTGGCCACGGGATGGCACGGTAACAAGTTCCTCAACCCCGCCCGCGATGGGGTGGTGCTGCCGATCCTGCACCTCAACGGGTACAAGATCGCCAACCCGACCCTTTTGGCCCGCATCCCCCGGGAGGAGTTGGAATCGCTGATGAGCGGCTACGGCTACACGCCGTACTGGGTTGAGGGGGACGAACCGGAGAAGGTGCATCGTCTGTTGGCTGACACCTTCGATCAGGTGATTGACTCGATCCGGGCAATCCAGGCCGACGCACGAACCAACGGCGTCACGGAGCGTCCGGCCTGGCCGATGATCGTCCTGAAGACCCCCAAGGGGTGGACCGGCCCCAAGGTGGTCGATGGCCTGCCGGTCGAGGGGACGTATCGAGCCCACCAGGTGCCGCTGTCCGAGCCGGCGTCGAACCCCGAGCACCTCAAGCAACTGGACCAATGGCTGCGCGGCTACCGGCCCGAGGAGTTGTTCGACGAGTCGGGCAAGCTGGTCGAGGAGATCGCCGCGCTGGCGCCCCAGGGCGGGCGGCGGATGGGCTCCAACCCGGTGGCCAACGGCGGCTTGCTGCTGAAGCCGCTGAACCTGCCCGATTTCCGAGACTACGCCGTGGACGTCCCCCGCCCCGGCGGCGTCGAGGCGAGCGACACCGCGACCCTGGGGACCTTTCTGCGAGACGTCATCACGCAGAACCTCCCCCGGGCGAACTTTCGCCTGTTCGGGCCCGACGAGACGGCCTCGAACCGGCTGACGGCCGTGCTGGACGCCACCCCCAAGCAGTGGCAGGAGGAGGTCATCCCCACCGACGACCACCTGGCCGTCGAGGGGCGGCTGATGGAAGTCCTCAGCGAACACCAGTGCGAGGGGTGGCTCGAAGGATATTTGCTGACCGGTCGCCACGGGCTGTTCAACTGCTACGAGGCGTTCATCCACATCATCGACTCGATGTTCAACCAGCACGCCAAGTGGCTGGAAGTCACGTCCAAGATCCCCTGGAGGCGGCCGATCGCCAGCCTGAACATCCTGCTGGCCTCGCACGTCTGGCGGCAGGACCACAACGGCTTCACCCACCAGGACCCCGGCTTCCTCGACGTGGTGACCAACAAGAAGCCCTCGGTGGTGCGCGTGTATCTACCGCCGGACGCCAACTGCCTGCTCTCGGTGGGAGACCACTGCCTGCGCAGTCGTCACTACGTCAACGTGGTGGTCGCCGGCAAGCACCCCGCGCCCCAGTGGTTGACGATGGACCAGGCCGTCAAGCACTGCACCGCCGGCATCGGCATCTGGGAGTTCGCCAGCAACGACCAGGGGGGCTCGCCCGACGTGGTGATGGGCTGCGCCGGCGACGTGCCAACACTGGAAACCCTGGCCGCCGTCCAGCTTTTGCGTCAGCACCTGCCTGAGCTCAAGGTGCGGGTGGTCAACGTGGTCGACCTGATGCGGCTGATGCCCGAGACCGAACACCCTCACGGCCTGTCCGACCACGACTTTGACGTTCTCTTCACCAAGGACAAGCCGATCATCTTCGCCTTCCACGGCTACCCCTGGCTGGTCCACCGCCTGACCTACAAGCGGACCAACCACCGCAACCTGCACGTCCGCGGCTACAAGGAGGAAGGGACGATCACCACCCCGTTCGACATGACCGTCCTGAACGACATGGACCGCTTCCACCTGGTCGGCGACGTGGTCGACCGCCTGCCCCAACTGCTCGACCGCGCCGCCTACGTCAAGCAGGCGATGCGTGACAAGCTCATCGAGCATCGCCACTACATTAATGAGAACGGCGAGGATCTGCCCGAGATCCGTGACTGGAAGTGGGAGCTTTGAGGAATCGCCAGGAGCGAAGGGCAAAGAGGGCGTTAGGAATTTGCCGCCACGGCACGAGGAACTCTGATGCCATTGCCGACGCTAACCGTCGCCATGCTCCAGCACGAGGCCCGTCGGTTCGCCGAGCTTGAGAGTGTTCACCCCGAGCCGACCATCTACGGTGTCACCGACGGCAAGGCGATTGGCACCTACCTGGAGCACAAGTTCCAGGCCCACCTCGAAGCAAGGTACGTCCATGCGCCGGGCAACTCCGCCAGCGGCATCGACTTGCCCGGCCTCGCTGTCGATTTGAAGGTGACCAGCGCCAGGCAGCCGCAATCCTCCTGCCCGTTCAAGCACGCACGGCAGAAGATTTATGGCCTCGGGTACTCACTACTCGTCTTCGTCTACAACAAGTCCGATGACGACGCGACCCGCACGGCCACTCTCAACATCCAGCACACCATCTACGTCGAGGCCCACCGGACGGCCGACTTCCAGATGACCAAAGGCCTACTCGACATCCTCGCACAAGAAGGCAACGAGGACGACCTTGTGGCCTTCATGCAAGACAAAATGCTCCCGGTGGACGATATCGAGATCCACCGAATCGCCCAGGAACTTCTGCGGACGACGCCCCTGCAAGGCTTTTTGACCGTGTCGAACGCCCTGCAATGGCGGCTTCAATACGGACGAGTCATCACGCAAGCCGGGCTCGTGGACGGCGTCATTCGCATCAGGTAACGCACATGCCAATCAGTAACGTCCAGACCAGCGACGAGTTCGGCGATTTTCAGACCCCTCGCGACCTGGCCGCCCGGGTCTGTGGGCTCTTGGCCGAACGTCGGGGACTAACGCCAGCGGCGATCGTCGAGCCCACCTGCGGAATCGGCGGGTTCCTGTTGGCCGCTCTCGATCGGTTCCCGTCGGCCAAGGCCGGGCTCGGCGTCGAGATTAACCTGGACTATGTGGACAAGCTTGGGTCGGAGCTACCTAGTCGCCCCTACGCGGATCGAGTGCGCGTCTTGCACGAGAGCTTCTTCCATGCCGACTGGATCGCCCTACTTCGTGACCTCCCTGAACCCCTCCTCATCTGCGGAAACCCTCCTTGGGTGACGAACTCGCGGTTGGGGACTCTGGGCAGCGGGAATCTGCCGACCAAGACTAATTTCCAGAACCGCGCCGGCCTGGATGCCATCACAGGCAAGAGCAACTTCGATATCTCGGAATGGATGCTCATTAAGCTGCTGGAGCTTCTCCAAGGTCGTTGCGCCACCCTGGCAATGCTCTGCAAAACCGCCGTCGCCCGCAAGGTCCTCGTCCACGCCTGGAAGAACGACATCTGCCTGGCGGACACCGAGATCCGCCGCATTGACGCCGCCACTACCTTCGGCGCGGCGGTCGATGCCTGCCTTTTGGTCTGCTCGCTGGTCCCCTTCAGCCACAACCGCGACTGCCGCGTCTATCACGATCTGGAAGGACATGAGCCGACCGGGATGATCGGCTACCATGACGGGCAACTCGTCGCCAACGCACCAGCCTACGAACGCTGGAAGCACCTTGAAGGCCAGGAAGTGTATCAGTGGCGTTCCGGGGTCAAGCACGACTGCTCCAAGGTCATGGAACTGCGGAAGGACGGGGTTCGCTACCGAAATGGGCTCGGGGATGTGGTGGATCTGGAAGAAGACTATCTGTTCCCAATGCTGAAGAGTTCCGAACTTGCCAACGGTCGAACCGAGGAACCCCCTCGACGAATGCTTGTGCCACAGAGGGCCACTGGAGACGACACCAACGTGATCCGCGTGTTGGCTCCCAAGACTTGGAAGTACCTCCAAGAGCACGGCGAAGCGCTCGACCGGCGGGCCAGTTCCATCTACAGAAACCGCCCGCGTTTCTCTGTATTCGGCGTCGGTGCCTACACCTTCTCTCCCTGGAAGGTGGCAATTTCTGGCTTCTACAAGAGGCTCCAATTCGCCATCGTCGGCAACGTCGCCGGAAAGCCTATCGTTCCCGATGACACAGGTTACTTCGTGGCCTGCCAGAGCGAGGAGGAGGCCACCTACCTGGCCTCATTGCTTAACTCCGACATCGCTCGCGACTTTTTCTCCGCGTACATCTTTTGGGACACCAAGCGTCCAATCACGGTCGAAGTGCTCAGACGTCTCGACCTGTCGGCCCTAGCCCGGGAGCTAGGCTCGGAAAGCAAACTCAGAAACTTTCTCACAAAGACGAAGCCGGAACCGGTCCACAGACAATTGAGCCTGTTCGACGCCAGTTGAGCAAAGGTGGCCCCGTAGCGTAAAGCATGGATGCAGTCCCTCTTTCTTCCTACCGACCACTCACAACTGACTCACCGGCCCGCCCCGCAGCCGTCGTCGGAAGGCCAGGCCGACGCCCAGCGATCCGCCGAGGGCCGCGAGCGTCAGGAGTTCGGGGCCCGCGTGGGTCGCCAGACTCGCGACGGCTTCTGATCTCACCTCGCCCGCCGAGGCGAAGGGGGCGGGGACCAGCGCCGCAAGCAACAAGGCGGCGGCATACCACGACGTTCGCGTCTCGGACGGCTTGAGCATCAATTCCACCCTCTCCAGGTTCACCGTCCGTCGCCGCCCGATCCGCGGGTCGCGGCTCCACGCACCTGCTACGGCCCCTGGCGGCCCCTCGTGACGGCCAAGTTTCGCCGGCCACTCGCATTCGATAGACTCGGGCGATCCCGGTCCCCTCGCCTCCAGGACCCCCATTGATGACGCCGAACGCCCCCACCTTCGCCCTCGCGGCGCTCTTGCTGGCGACCGCCCCAATCCTCGCCGACGATCCCCCGCCGGCCGCCGGCCCCAGGGCCGAGACAACAAGCCCCGCGGCGAAGCTGTTCGCCCGCGACAATCTCGTCGCCTGGTGCATCGTCCCGTTCGACTCCAGGAAGCGCGGACCCGAGGAGCGGGCGAAGATGCTCCGCGACCTGGGCTTCCGCCGCTTCGCCTATGACTGGCGGGGCGAGCACATCCCCACCTTCGACGCCGAACTCGACGCCCTGAAGCGCGAAGGCATCCGCCTGGAAGCCTTCTGGGCGCCCGGAGCCCTCAACGACGACGCCCGGCGCATCCTCGACGTCCTGGGACGACACCACGAACCCGCCCAGCTCTGGGTCACGCTCGGCCTGGGGGACGATCGCGTCAGCGGAGACGAGCAGGAGCGACGCGTCGACCGGGCCGTCGCCGACCTGAAACCTTTGGCCGAGGCGGCCAAGGCGGTTGGCTCCGAGGTCGTCTTGTACAACCACATGGGCTGGTTCGGCGTCCCCGAGAACCAACTGGCCATCGTCGAGCGACTGAAAGGGCAGGGGGTCGCCAACGTCGGCGTCGTCCTGAATCTGCACCACGGCCACGAGGATTTGCCGAGGCTGGCCGAGGTCCTGGCCAAGCTCATGCCGTACCTGCGCTGCGTGAACCTCAACGGCATGGACCGGGACGACCTCAAGGGCCAGCGCAAGATTCTGCCGCTGGGGCAGGGCTCGGCCGATCTGGACGTGTTGCGGACGATCGTCGCCAGTGGCTACCACGGCCCGATCGGCATCCTCGGCCATACCCAGGACGACGCCGAGGCCCGCCTTCGCGACAACCTCGACGGCCTGGACTGGCTGGTCCCGCAACTCGACGGCCACCCCGCCGGGCCGAAGCCGACGCCCCACACCCCGTTCCCGCCGCCGCTGGCCGTCGAAGTCCCCAAGGAGGTGGCCGAACTGATCGCCAACGCCGAGGCCCACGGCGACCCGACCCGGGGCGCAGCGGTGTTCCTCGACGCCAAGACCGCCTGCTTCTCGTGCCACAAGGTGGGCGAGCACGGCGGGGCGATCGGCCCGGACCTCTCGGCCGTCGGCCGCGAACTCGCCCCGGCCAAGGTCGTTGAGGCGGTCCTGTGGCCCAAGCGCGAGGTCAAACAAGGCTTCGACGCCCTGGCCGTCGCCCTGGACGACGGCCGGGTCGTCCAGGGTTACAAGCTCGGAGAGGCCGTGGCCGACGGCGGGCTCACCTTGCGGGACGTGGCCAGCGGGCAGGAGTTGAAATTGGCGAAGGCGGACATTGAGGAGGTTCGCGAGATTGGCACCCTGATGCCCGAAGGCGTGGCCGACGCGCTCACTCCCGACCAGAAGCGCGACCTGTTCCGGTTCCTGATCGGTCTGGGTCGATCACCGGGCTCGGGCCTGCCAGCCGAGATGGTCGCGGCCAAGGCCCGGGAGATCGCCGCGGCGCATGCCCCGACCGAGTTCCCCCACGATCGGGCCCCGCTCCAGCCCGAGGCCTGGCCCCACTGGCAAGACCCGGTCAACCGCGACCGCGACTACGACTTCTACGCCAAGGAGGCCGAATACTTCCGTCTCCACACGCCCGTTCCCCCGCTGCTGCCGGCCTACCCGGGACTGGACCTCGGCCGCCTAGGGCACTGGGGCAACCAGAACGAGGGGACCTGGACCGACGATCGCTGGAACCAGGCCGACCTGGGGCGGGTTCTGGCCGGCGTCTTCCACGGGCCCGACGGCCTGGTCGTCCCCAAGGGCGTCTGCGTCCGCCTGGGCGACCACGGCGAACTGGCCGCCTGCTTCAACCCCGAGACCCTGACCTACGACGCTCTCTGGTCCGACGGCTTCCTGAAGTTCTCGAACATTCGCTACGGCTTCCTCAGCGGCCTGCTGATGGACGGCACCGCCAGGCCCCGGCCCGAAGGTGCCAAACCCGACAAGCCGTTCCGCTACCACGGTTTCTACCGCAATGGCGACCGCGTCGTCTTCGCCTACCGGCTCGGCGACGTGGAGATGCTCGACGTCCCCTGGTGCGAGAACGGCCAGTTCACCCGGGTCGTTGGCCCCGCCGAGGGGCACCCCCTGGCTCACTTGACCCGAGGCGGGCCGACGGTCTGGCCCCAAACGATTGACACGCCGATCACCCTCGGCGCCACGAAGCCCTACGCCGTCGACACGATCACCCCACCGTTGCCGAACCCCTGGGGAGC
Organism: Isosphaeraceae bacterium; assembly: GCA_965201075.1. GTDB lineage: Bacteria > Planctomycetota > Planctomycetia > Isosphaerales > Isosphaeraceae > CBDAVP01. The sequence goes on from CBDAVP010000014.1 coordinate 185,320, forward strand.
CCTGCCGTTCTTCGGCGGCCACGACTTCGCCCCCGACGGCACCGCCTACGCCTGCACGATGCAAGGGGACGTCTGGCGCATCCAGGGGCTCGACGGCCCGACCGCTCATTGGCGACGGTTCGCTTCGGGCCTTAGCCACGCCCTGGGCCTGGTCGTCGCCGACGGCTCGGTCTACGTCCTGGGCCGCGACCAGTTGACCCGCCTGGAAGACCTCGACCACGACGGCGAGGCCGATTTCTACGAGTGCGCCAACAACTCTTATGTCACCTCCCCCGCTGGCCACGACTTCATCTGCGGCCTCCAGCGAGACCAGGCCGGGAACTTCTACACGGCCTCGGGCAATCAAGGGCTGGTCAAGCTCCCCGCCGACGGGGGCCCGGCCACGGTGATCGCCACCGGCTTCCGCAACCCCGACGGCCTGGGCCTGACCCCCGAGGGAACCCCAACCGTCCCCGGCTCCGAGGGGGAATGGACCCCGACCTCGCTCATCAACGAGATCCGCCCCGGGGGCCACTACGGCTACGGGGGCCCCAAGGGGAACACCCCGCCCGACCTGCCGCTGGTCTATCTGCCCCGCGGCCTGGACAACTCCGCCGGGGGACAGGCCGCCATCCCCGACGACCGCTGGGGCCCCTTGAAGGGTCTGATGGTCCACACATCGTTCGGCGCCGGTGCCGCCTTCCTCTTGCTGCGCGACAAGGTGGCCGACCAGCCGCAGGGGGCCGTCGTCCCCTTGCCCGCCGAATTCCTCTCCGGCGCCCACCGGGCCCGCTTCAACCCCCACGACGGCCAACTGTACGTCAGCGGCATGAAGGGCTGGGGGACCTACACCGTCGCCGACGGCTGCTTTCAACGAGTGCGCTGGACCGGAGACCCGGTGCAACTGCCGGTCGCCTGGAGGGCCCACCAGAACGGCGTCCTCGTCACGTTCTCCCGACCGTTGGACCGCACGATCGCCGCGAACCCCTCAAGCCACTTCATCCAGGCGTGGAACTATCGTTACAGCGCCGCTTACGGATCGCCCGAGCTCTCCCCCTCGCACCCCGGGATGACCGGTCACGACCCGTTGACGATCCGCTCGGCGACCGTTGCCGACGACAGCCGTTCGCTGTTCCTGGAACTCCCCGACCTTCAGCCGGTCAGTCAGCTTCAGTTGCACATGAAGGTGGACGGCGGCCCAGCGCAAGACCTCTTCGCGACGATCCACAAGCTGGCCGAACCGTACACGGCGATCCCCCACTACCAACCAACCCCCAAGGTGATCTCCGCCCACCCAATGCTGGCCGACCTGGCCACGGCCGCGGCGACGGTCCCCAACCCCTGGCGCTACCCGGTCCCCAACCCCCGGACGATCGAGATCGCCGCCGCCGGCAACCTGACGTTCTCGACCCCGACCCTCAAGGCCAAGCCCGGTGAGGCATTGTCGCTGACCTTCAACAACCCCGACGTGGTGCCGCACAACTGGGTCCTGATCCGTCCGGGGACGCTCCCGGAAGTGGGAGAGCTGGCCAACCACATGGTCTCTCAACCCGACGCCGCGGCCAGGCACTACGTCCCCAAGACCGACGCGGTGCTGGCCTACACCGACATGACCTTCCCCGGCAACCGCGCCACGATCTCCTTCTTCGCCCCCAAGGAACCCGGCCGCTACCCGTTCCTGTGCTCCTTCCCGGGGCACTGGATGGTCATGAACGGGATCTTGGTGGTGGAGGGAAGCGGTGGGAAGCCTTGAGGCCGAGGGCCGCTCGCCTGACCGGTCGTCCGCGGCGCGAAGTCAGGAGCCGTCGCCCGGGCCCGACGAATGCTCGGAAAGGAAGCACCGGACCTTTTCCCTCAGGCTTTCAGGCGTTCCGTAGTAGGCGAGGCATTCATACTCGCTGCTGAAGTACGCCGCGGCCCAACACTCGGCCTCGGGGACGGCCGCCTCCATCGAATACACGCAAAGCATGTTGGCGACGACCCCGAGATCCAGTTCGGCACTGAACGCACGGGCCCGCAGGATCTCCAGAACGCGGTGGGCCGCCGCGGCGAGGTCGGCGGGCCCCGGCAGACGCTTGAGCAGACGGGCCAGGTCGTCCGGAAAGGACCGGGTCGCGACCGCCACGTCGATGAGTTCGATTGGCGGTTCAGCCAGATCCGCAATCCGCCGATCAGCCCATGCAATGACCTCATCAGGCCAAACGAGTCTCATCTTCAGGGCCAAGCGGAAAGTTTCAGCTTCCTCACGCAGTATCGGCATGAACCGTGAGTCTCCCACGCCACCTCACCCTCAAAGATCGACTCTCGTAACTTGACAACAATCGAACTCCGAAAGTTCGGCCAGATTGATTCGATTGCCCAGGATCTTGAGAGTACGATGGGACGTAAGGTCTGACTTCGAGAAAACGCCCCATTCGGATGAGATCTCCTCGTGGAGGGAACCGATGACCGACCCGGCAACGCTCCCCGCCTCCGTTTCGGAATCATCCCCCGACCTTTCGGACGCCCTGGGGCCCATCCCTCCCGCTCCGCCAGTCGTCCGGGATGATCAGGGCCGGCTGGTCCTCCTGTCGGCCCAGCAGCGAAAGGCCCAGGCCGAGGCCGCGGCTCGCGCAATCCGGGCGATGCGGGCGATGCGGGCGATGCCGGACGACGATCCCCCCGGCGTCGAGGCCGAGATGATGCGCGGCATCGACTCGCGACGCCCCGAGGGACGCAAACTCTTCGAGGGGATCTCCTGAGGCATGGCCCGGCTGATCCTGCTCGACTCCGGTCCGCTGGGCCTGGCCTGCTGTCGGCCTGGCGTCGAGGTCGTGGATCGTTGCCAGGCCTGGCTGGAGGAGTTTGAGGACTCCGACGCCCAAGCCCTACTCCCCTCGTTGGTGGTGTACGAGGTCCGGCGGGAATTTCTGAGGCTCGGGGCCGGGGCGAAGTTGCGGAACCTGGCAATCCTGAGGAACCACCTTCCGGAGGTCGACACCGACCGAGCCGCGCTGGACCGGGCCGCGGAGTTCTGGGCCGCGCTCCGGAGGACGGGCCGACCCACGGGCCCCGACGCGGACATCGACATCGACGCGATCCTGGCAGGCCTGGCGGTAACCGTGGGCCAACCCGACGACATGGTGATCGTCGCGACCACCAACTTGAGACACTTCCAACGATTCCCTGGGGTCAATGCCCTTCAGTGGTGGACGGTCGTTTGATCCGTCGAGGATTCTTATCCCCTTTCGTCGGCACGATTGGTTCCCCGACGAGGCTGAGAAGCAAGCCTTGTCGGGGACCTCGGTAATCGGACGGGACCGGGTCGAGCGGCGACCGCCTATTCCGCCACCTGCAACTTCCGGTCGCCGTGGACGCTGTGCAGGTGGATCGTCTTCTTGCGCAGGTCGTGCACGGCGCGGATGTAACGTACCGTCCGGCTGCGGGCCCTTGTCAGGATCGAGTGGGTGATCGCCGTGGAGCCCACCAGCCGCACCCCGGGCAGCAGGGAACTGTCGCTGATCCCCGTGGCGCAGAACAGGGCGCTCTCGCCGGGGACCAGGCTGGCGACGTTGTGGACCTTCGCCATCTCCTCCTCGGTGACACCCTCCGACAGCAGCCGCTCGCGTTCCTCGGCATCTCGGGGCCACATCCTCAAGAGCATCTCGCCGCCCAGGGCCTTCAGGGCCGCGGCGGTCAAGACCCCCTCGGGCGAGCCGCCGATGCCGTAGTACAGGTCGACCCCCGAATCCGGCAGCGAGGGGGCGACCGCCGCGGTGACGTCGCCGTCGCCAATCAGCCTCAGCGCTGGCCCCAATCGGCGGATTTCGGCGATGAAGTCCTTGTGACGCGGGCGGTTCATCGTAACCACCACCAGTTCCTGAACCCTTTTGCCCATCGCCTCGGCGACCCGGTTGAGGATCGAGCTGATTGGGTCGTCCAGCCGCAGGGGCTCCATGCCCGAGGCGATCGCCTCGACCACGTCGGGGCCGTAGGCCAGCTTGGTCGCGTAGAACGATGGGATACTCGTCAACGACGGCACGGCGCCCGGCATCCTCCGGCTGGCGGCCATCACCGAGATCGAATTCGGCATCCCGTTGGCGAAGTTCGTCGTGCCGTCGATCGGGTCGAGCGCCACGTCGAAGAACGGAGAGCCCGCCTTCCAGGTGCCGATGCGGTCGCCGACGAACAGGCCGGGGGCGTCGTCCTTGATCCCCTCGCCGATGGCGACTTCCCCGCAGATGTCCACCACGTCGAAGGCGCCGCGGATCGCGTCGCAGGCGGCGCCGTCGGCCACTTCCTTTTCGCCCCGGCCCAGCCAGGGCAGGACGTTCAGCGCGGCGTTCTCGGTGGCGCGGACGAATTCGAACTCAATGGTGCGTTCGGGGTCGGTATCGGTGGTCGACTGGGTCATCGTCGTCGTCTTCCGGGCCAGGAGTGGGTCGGACGGGGGGAAGGGGAGGCTCGCGGTCGCCCCGCCGGTATTCAAGCCGATCGAGCCGGCCGATTCCAGGGGAAAGCCGGCCGGGCCGGGGGTTTGCGGCGCCCTGGCCGGCGTGCTAGGGTCGGTCGATCGTCGCTGATTCCCCTCCCTCCCAGATCGGACCGCGCCGCGAGCCCCCCACCATGCCGACCGCGTCCGCGCTGGACCGCGCCCGGGCCAAGGCGTTCCGCCGGCTCCTGCCCTTGCTGTTCCTCTGCTACGTCGTGGCCTACGTCGACCGCACCAACGTCGGCCTTGCCACCTTGACGATGGGCAAGGACCTGCCAGGCTTTGACAACGCCGTCTTCGGCTTCGGCTCGGGCGTGTTCTTCCTTGGCTACTTCCTGCTGGAAGTCCCCGGTTCCCTGCTGGTGGAACGCTGGAGCGCCCGCAAGTGGATCAGCCGGATCATGGTGACCTGGGGGATGATCGCGGGCCTGACCGCCCTGGTCAAAACGCCGACGCAGTTCTACCTCGTCCGCTTCTTCCTGGGACTGGCCGAGGCGGGGTTCTTTCCCGGGGTCGTCATCTACCTGACCCACTGGTTCCCCAGCCGAGACCGGGCGCGGGCTCTTGCCTTGTTCCTGATGGCCTCGCCCATCGCCCAGATCACCAGCCCCAAACTGTCGAACCTCCTCCTGAAGTACGGAACCACCGAGGTCCTCCACGGCGTCACGATCCACCACCCCCCACTCTGGGGCCTGCACGGCTGGCAGTGGATGTTCATCGCCTGGGGCATCCCGGCGGTGGTCCTGGGCGTCGTGGTGCTGGCCACCCTGACCGACCACCCCGCCCGCGCCCGCTGGCTCGACACCGAGGAACGCGACGCCCTGGAAGCCGAGCTCGCCCGAGAGCTGGCCGAACGCCGAAGCCACCAGGGCCGGCACATGGGAGCGCTGGAGGCCCTGGGCCAACCCAAGGTCTTGCTGCTGGCCCTGGCGTTTTTCCTGACGACCACCGGCAACTACGGCATCGAATTCTTCATGCCCAAGATCCTGGAGACCTGGTACCGCCTGGACCTCGACAAGCTGACCTGGATGCTGGTCATCCCACCCATTGGTTCGCTTTTGGGACAGATGTTCATCGGCTGGAACTCCGACCGCACCGGAGAGCGCCGCCTGCACTGCGCGCTGCCGATACTGATCGGGGCCGTGGGGCTGGCCGGCACCTTGCTCAGCCGCGGGCACCTCGGCCTGACCATCGTCATGTTCACCCTGGCCCTGATCGGAACCAAGGCCCACCTGCCAGCCTTCTGGACCTTGCCCAGCCTGTTCCTGACCGAGTCGGCCGCCGCCGCCAGCATTGGCCTCATCAACTCGGTGGGCAACCTTGGCGGCTTTGTCGGCCCCTACCTGCTGGGCAAACTCCAGAGCCTCACTGGCTCGTTCCAGAGGGGGATTTTGATCCTCTCGGTCTCGATCGCCCTGGCCGCGGTCACGGTGATCCTCCTGGGCCTGGGCCGACGCACGCCAGCCACGCCCGATCCTTCCCAACCGCTGGCCGAGGCCGCCTGAATTATCGCGGTGGCTCGTCTCCCCATCCCACGACCCGGTAGAGCCGGAAGGCGCGATCGGCCCGCCGCGATGGCCCCCTCGCCAGTTCCTCCACCCGCCCCAGTTCCTCCAACGCCGGCACGTCGCTCTCCCGGCCGATGACGCCGAAGGGGTTTGAAGGCGGGGCAGGGGGGCGGTTTCGGAGGTCGTTCATACCGTTCCGCCAGCAGGTGGGGCGATCGAGGTAGAACAGGCGAACCGCCAGGTCGTGCGGCATCGGCCCGAACGGTGAGGGATAGGGGGCCCGCTCGTCGAAGTCGTAGAGCAAAGCCAGCGGCTCCCCCTTCGGCAAGGTCCGGCCGGCCGCCTCGTAGAAGGCCCACTCCGCCCCCCGGCGGTCGAATCGCGGCCCGGCCAGCAGGTAGCCCAGCCCAACCCCCAGGCCCAAAGTCACGAACAAAGCCGAGGCACCAACGCGCAACCGGGCCGACGGCCAGCCGCGTTCTCGCAGCCGATCGCCAAGCCTCGACAGGGTTTGCGACGACCAGACCGACCACGGCGGCAACGCGTAAATCAGGTAATGGGCGTTGCGGACCGTCGCCAGCGACACCAACGCCGCCGGCACCAGCGCCCAGGCCCAAAGCAGGCGGTCCAGCCCCCCCGGCTCTCGGACGGCCCGGGTTGCCGAGCGCCAGCCGCCCACCAGGGCCAAAGGGGTCCACGGAAGCGTCTGCCAGACCGGGGCCAGGGCGTATTCCCAGGGCGACTCGCCGGCGAACGCCTCGGGCCTGGTGGCGAACCGGCCGGCGACGTGCCAGGTCCACAACCCCAGCGCCCGGGGATGCCCCGCCAGCACCCACGCCGGCCAGGCCAGGGCCAAACCCGCCGCCAAAGCCCAGCCCAAGGGCGTCGCCAGGCGTCGGAAGGCGGCACGGTCGCGGTCCCAGGCTAGCACCACCGACGCTGTCGCCACCACCAACGCCGCCCCAAAGCCAATCCCCTTGGCCAGCGCCGTCGTCCCGAGGAGGCCGAAGAACGCCCACCGCCAGCGGGCCGAGTCTCCCAGGCGAACCCGGTCGAACGCCAAGAACGTCCAGGCCACAACCGCCGCGAGCAGGATGTCGGGCTCGGCCAGCCGCCCGCGCATGACCGCCCAGAGGGTCGTCAACTGGACCGCCCCGGCCAGTACCCCCGGCCCCTGGCCGAGCCTCCGCGCCGCCAGGCTCGCCACCGCCAAAGCAAGAGCCGTCGCGGCCAGAACCGAAGGGATTCGCGCCACTCCCTCATCCAGCCGCCCGGCCACCTTCGCCGCCAGGGCGATCAGCCAGGTCCCGCCCGGCGGCTTCTCCACCCAGGGCCGCCCGTCGAGCGTCGGCACTCCCGGGTCGCCGACGACCATCAGCTCCCGGGCCGACTGAGCCCAGATCGCCTCGTGGTAGGTCAGCCGTCCCGAGCCCCCCAGGCCGATCCCCAGCGTCAACACCGCCAGGCCAACCAGCGACAGGGTCCCTCTCTCGTCCATCATCCCCGGGCCCTCCCGGCCCCCGAGCTTCTTCAACCCCCTTTGGATCGAGGTCCACGCCTCGCGTCGGTATCATAAGACTTCAGAAGGTTTCCGACGAGGCGAGATCCCCGAGCGTAAAAAGCGTAAGCGCCGTCAACTTACGTCCTATCCGTGAAAACCCCTCGACGTCTCCGGAGAAAAGGGTGCAAACAGCGAATGTGGGCCGAACCGCACGCGTAGGCTGCCACTATCGGAGTGGTGGTCGCCTTGCCGAGGAAGAACGAGATCGAGGTTGGCACGATGGAATTCTCCTCGCGACAATCACCCGATGGCTTCAGCGAGTCTTCCACCAAGCGTCGACCTCTCGCGTCCGGACGAAGTTGCGGTCGCGACCGTCATTGTTCGTTTTGTCAAATGCGTCCATGTTCTTTTTGATGCTTTCAAATTCTCTTTTGGACATGTACCAGTTCAATGTCTCGGACGATCTGTTCGATTCGCCAGGGTGGCTGGAATCGCACGTGAAAATGACGGTTTTGAAGAAGCGCGGATCGGGACTTTCTTTCTTGAAGAGCTCGTGGAGCACGCGAAGTTGCTCGTCGTTGCGGAAGTACATTGACTTGTTTCGCGCCTCGGCGACGCCCTGGAGCGGGATGAACCAGTCTCGCAGGCCCGACTGGACGGTCGACGCCAGCGTCGGCGCCAAGGCGAGGACGGCGTGGATCGGGCTTGGTGTCGAGCCGACGCTGGCATCAGCGCCTTGAGACTGCGTGGGGTCGTAGAGCTTGAGGAACTTCTCGTTGCGGAACGCGCGGATCTGGACGACCAGCACGCCCGAGGTGTTGGCGACGATCCAGTCCGAGTGGACAGCGATCAGGTTCGCCGCCAGGTTCACGCCGTAGTTATCGTAATATCCAGCGTCGACCACGTGCCGTTGCGGGTGAGTGGGGAGGACAACCGGCGGCGTCACGTAGGGGAACGTCGCGCTCATCCTCACCGCGCTGGAGAGCCTGAGCCGGCTCTTCGCCGCACTTCCGAAGAGCCGAAAGAACTCGATCGCCGGCGTGGACGCCGCACTCGGATATTCGAGGCTTTGCTCATCGCGCCCCGCCTCTGGCTTGAGACCGTCTTGTGCGCGACGCTTATCCAGGATTTCCAGCAAATTGGCGCTTTTCTCGAACAGAAGCGGTCCCTCGTCATACCGGGTTAAATCTCCCAGCGGAAGGTTGCTGATGAGGAGGCGACGTCCGTCCTCGACCAGCATCGGGGAGAAGATGATCGACGCGGCGCGACCATCCCTCTCGAACGGTTCGAGGGAGGCGAAGTTCCGGCGGATTCCGTCCCGCGCCCCTTGATCCTGCTTGATGAAGGCGTCCTCCAGGACATCGCCGCGATTCATCGTGGCGAACGGCACGAGGGCATTTGGCAGGATGTCCCGGAAGGCCAGCCGTCGCGCGACCGCGCCGAGATAATCGGGGGGCTCATCGGTCGTGAGCGCGGGCATCGGGCGATTCGTGCACTGGGACACCACGAACCGCGAGGCTCCCAGCATGCCCCCCGACGCGCCGGTGATGAGGCGGACCTGATCGCGAAATCCCGGCAATTCCTTGCTAAGTTTTTCAAGGACCACCTCGGTCCACAAGGCCGCTCGGAGCGCTCCCCCGCTCGTGCAGACGACGACGAGGATGGGCTTCTTTCGGTGGCCCTTGGCGAACCGGTCCGCCCAGGCTGTCAGGCACTCCTCTCGCTTGGCCTTGTCGTTGGAGGATGATCGAAATTCGCATTTCTGAAAATCAGAAAGGTCCACCACGCGATCGTAAGGCTTCCCCTTGCCGAATACGGCCGAGCGCATCCATCGTCCATACTGCTGGCGGATCGAGGGATAGTCGCCCTTGAGGTCGCGCAGTTCCACCTCGTAGTCGACGGTTCCTTTCAGGAGCAGGAGCAGCAGGACGGAGTAGGTGGCGACTCTTTTCCAAACCGCCGGCGCCATGCTGAGCGACATCAGGATGGACGCCAGGGCACCCAGCAAAACGCAGATCGACACCGCCGCCGGGAAGACGACGTCCAGGTTGGCGAGGTCGGGCGTCGGGTCGAGAAACGAAAGTCCATGGAACACGAGGATCAGGAGGATCGCATTCCTGATATTCGTCCGGTCGTCCGCCCAGCCCGCCAACCGGGTCGAACGGCCCATCCGCCAGAAAGGGCGCCGCAAGAGCGAGGACATCCCCTTGTTCAGTCGCGACAGGTCTCGGGATCGGACGATCGCGGCGATGCACAACCCCCCGAGCGTCACGCCGAGCAGCCACGGCCACGCCAGAAGTGGGTTGTTGGTGGACTCAGGATCATACCAAGGGCCCAGGATTGGGAAGACCGACGGCAGGATCATGAGAAACACGATCGGAGGCCCAAACGCCGCGAACGAGGCGCCTAGTTGGGAATGGCTTTCGGCGTCGGGGGCGTCGGCGTTGAAGAGTCCGGCATGGCTTGGGTCGTCCGGCCACCTCTTCTTGTAACGATGCCAAAAGGAACGCTCCGTTTCGGGGGGGTTGGCGTGGGTATCGCCGACGATGAGCAAGTAGAGCATCCAGAAGCAGAAAAGCATCGCCCCGAAAGCCGCCCCGAACTGAACACGCCACTGGTGGTGCCAGAACAGGCCGGGCATGCCCATCTCGGAAAAGCATCCGTAGATGATCGACACGACGAACAGTGTCGCGGCCACGACCGCAAGACGAGAAAGGCCCGGAAGCGCCAACCACAAGAACGCTCGCAGGTATCGGTAGTACGCCATGAACACAAGCAGCGAGAGTACCCCGAGCATCGTCCCTTGCACGTTGGAAAATTGCTCCTGCACTCGCATTTTCATTTCCGTCGTAGCCAGTCCTTCATCTTGAAAGATACGGCCATACAGTAGGTTCACGGCCGCCATCATCCCGATCACCACGGCCAGGGTCGTGGGTCGGGGCCGAAGTCCGAACCGCTTGACCTTGGCGATCACGGAAATGCGCGAAAACCCGCTCTGAACAGTGGCCCAGAGATTCGCCACGGTCTTAGTTCCTCACGATGAACCAACCCCTGGACATTGGACGCTTTCGCGAACAATCGGCGCGAGAACCCCGGGACCTTCGCCCGAGAGGACGCGCAAGTTTCCGGAATCCGGAGTTCCGTTCCCATCGCATACGCGACGACAGTCGCACCCCGCGAATTTCCACAACCTAATGCGAATATGACAAACTCGCGCAACAATTTCCAGCATGGGAAACGTTGGCCGTCAAGATTTCGTCTCTGGACACACCACCCGGGAATTCCCGCCCTCGTGAGCCGCCACCATTGAGTTGACGGACGCCCGCGGGACGCTTCTCCCTCTGAAGGTTTTTCCGGCGGTGGAACTCCAGTCCCGTAAATGAAAGTGCAGCCGACGCAGAGCGGCCCAATCCATGTCTGGGCCGACGCATCGGGTCGATCGAGGAGTTGGCCCGCGAAGTGTCGGCCTTGGCGGGATGAAAGCTTTTGAGGCGCAAGGGGGAGCCCGCTGGCGGTTCATGGCTGCCAAGGCCCGCGTCGAACTCCACGGGCTTGATCCCTCGGGCCGATCGTGGCAACGCACTAGCCCCGGGCCTCGGACGTCTCCCGATGCGACCCATCCCGTCAGGCTCAAGAGACCGACCACGGCGAAACGGATCGTCGCACCCAAACAGCAGCGGGCCGTCCACAACCCCCTATCAACTGGACAGGTTACGCGGGCGGCGCCACCCCCGTTCCACCCCGATTCCGCCCACAATCTCCGGGGGAAAACCTGTCGATAACCCGTCGCGCCCGGGCGCACGGCGCCTCCCCGCAAACAACGGCCGTCGATGGCCCTCCCCGGACAGGCGCAAGACCCTCCGGGCGCGTCGGCGCGCGCGACGCCCTTACCCACGGGTTTTCCCCCGGCTGATTTTGGCTTTGGAGCCAAGCAAGTCTTTTGGTATCATGGGCTTCTTCTCCGTCTCGGGGACTTATCCGCGGCGCCGCCGCCGCCTGACTGTTACGAAGATGGTGGGTTAACCCTTCTCTAGCCTTACGGATGGGGCTCGGGGGACCACCAGGGCCCTTGGGGCTTCGGAGCGACCGGAACCGACCTCCCAAACCGAAACAGGTTGGCCGCCGCGACCGAGGCCGGGATGACCCTCTCATGAAGGCCATGTGCAGGCGCGAGGAACTTCTCGCCGCGTTCGGAATGGTCGGCGGCGTCGTACCCGCCCGCAGCCCCAAGCCGATCCTCCAGAACGTCAAGCTGGTCGCCGATACGCCCGCCACGCTGATGGCGACCGACCTGGAAGTTGGTATTCGCTACCGCGTCCTGGACGTTCGTGTCGAGGAGCCCGGCTCCGCCATTCTTCCCACCCAGCGGATGCAGCAGATCCTCCGCGCCACCGCCGACGACGACCTCTACCTCGAATCCGACGGCGAAGCCCTGATCATCCGCGGTACCGATGCCGAGTTCCGCCTCCCCGCCGAAGACCCCGACCTCTTTCCCGAGATCCCCGACTTCGCGGCCTCCGCGTACCACGCCGTTGCCTCGGCCGATTTACGCCGAGCCATTCGCCGGACAATCTTCGCCACCGACGTAGAGAGTACCCGTTACGCTCTGGGTGGCGTAAAGCTGGAGCTGGCCGACGACAAGATCACCCTGGTCGGCACCGACGGCCGCCGCCTGGCCATGACCGAGATCGGCGCCGAGGCCGAAGGGGGAGCGAAAGACCCCGGCGGCAGCACTGTTGTCCCGGTCAAGGCCCTGAAGCTCATCGAGCGGAACCTCGACGACGACGACCCGCCGGTCCACCTGGCCATCCAGGCCGACAAGGCGATCCTGGTCCGCACCGACCGCGCGGTGATCTATAGCCGTTTGGTCGAGGGCCGCTTCCCCCGTTACCAGGACGTCTTCCCCGGTTCCGTCGAGGTCAAGATCCCGATGGACGCCGGCATGCTCCTGGGGGCCGTCGAACAGGCCTCCATCGTCACCAGCGAGGAGAGTCGGGGCGTCGACTTCGCGTTTGGGGAAGGACGCCTGACCCTCTCCAGTCGCGCCGCCGACGTGGGAAGTTCGCGGGTCTCGATGCCGATCGACTACGCCGGCAAGATGGTGGAAATCACCTTCGACCCCCGCTACCTGACCGACGCCCTGAAGACCCTGGGCGAGACCGACCGCGTCACCGCCGAATTGATCGACCACAAGAACGCCGCGGTCTTCAAAACCGAGGATCGTTACACCTACGTCGTCATGCCCCTGACCCGCGACCGCTAAGCGTAAGCGACGCGTCCCCGCGCGTTGCTTCGGGGCGACCGGAGGCGTAGAATGGAAGGACGTTCACATCGCGGCGGTCCGGGGGCCGACGACCCGAACCGTCGCGGGGGGCCTCGGCCCCTGGGCGATGTGCTGGGGGCCCTGTTCGCCGCCCGGGGCTATTCCCGGCTCCAGGGCGCCGGCGAACTGGAAGCGGCCTGGGACGCGGCCGTCGGCGAGCCAACCCGGAGCCAGACGCGCGTTGGAGGGGTTCGCCACGGAGTCCTCAGCGTCACCGTCGCCCACTCGGCCCTGCTGGAAGAGCTCGCCGCCTTCCGCAAGCCCGACCTCCTGGCCGCCCTGAGACGCGACGCCCCCGGCACCACCGTCCACGACATCCGCTTCCGAGTCGGCCCGGTCGCTACCCCCCCGGCGGTCCCCGACGACAGGTCACCCAGCCCCAAACCACGACGCCCCCGACGCGGGCCAGCCTGACGCCCTCGCCCGAGGGGACCCCCTTGGCTTTTCCCCCACGAACGACCCCGAGGTGACCCCGCGATGGCCCGCAGCAAGTCCCGGGAGACGGCCGAAACCTCCACCCCGGCCCCAGAGGCCGACCTCGCCACCGCCATCGCCACCGCCCCCGAGCCATCGCCGGACCCGACCAACGGTCATGCCGAGGCCGACTTGCCCGTTCCCGCTCTCGCTCCCGGCGATGGCGCCTCGGCCTACACCGGCGCGAATATCCGTGTGCTGGAGGGGATCGAGGGAATTCGCAAGCGGCCCGACATGTACATCGGGAACACCAACCTTGGGGGGCTCCACCACCTGGTCTACGAGGTGGTCGACAACTCCATCGACGAGGCGATGGCTGGCCACTGCCGCAACATCGCCGTGACGCTGCACCCCGACGGCTCGGTCAGCATCCAGGACGACGGTCGAGGCATCCCCGTCGACGCCCACGCTGGCGGCACCAGCGCCCTGGAAATCGTTCTGACGAAGGTTCACGCCGGCGGCAAGTTCGACCACGCCACTTACAAGGTCTCCGGCGGCCTGCACGGTGTCGGCATCACCGCGGTCAACGCCCTCTCCGAGTGGCTGGAGGCCGAGGTCCACCGCGACGGCAAGGTCTGGCGGCAGTCTTACCGCCAGGGGGTCGCCGAAGGGCCCGTCCGCGCCACCGGCGCCGCCAAGGACAACGGCACCACCATCCGCTTCCTGCCCGACCCCACCATCTTCCCCCGCACCGCCTTTGACTACGACGTCTTCGAGAAACGCCTTCGAGAACTCGGCTTCCTGAACCGCGGCGTCCGCATCGTCCTGGCCGACGAGCGCGGCGACGAGCCCAAGGGGGAGGAATTCTTCTCCAACGGCGGCCTCGCCGAGTTCATCACCTACCTCAACCGGGCCCAGACGGCCCTGCACCCGCCGGTGGTCCTGGTCGGTCGGGACGAGGAACGCGCCGTCGAGGTGGAAGTGGCCCTGCAGTACAACGACTCGATCAGCGAAAGCGTCGTGTCGTTCTGCAACAACATCCACACCGTCGAGGGGGGGACCCACCTCACCGGCTTCCGAACCGCGCTGACGCGCACCATGAATAACTACGCCAAGGCCCACGTCCCGCAAGGCAAGAAGGACCTGGCGATCACCGGCGAGGACTTCAAGGAGGGCCTGACGGCGATCGTCAGCGTCCGCGTGCCCGACCCGAAGTTCGGCGGCCAGACCAAGACCAAGCTCACCAACGACGAGGTCGAGGGGATCGTCTCCAAGGTCGTCGGCGAGAAGCTCGGCGAGTTCCTCGAGCAGAACCCCGCCGCGGCCAAGCGAGTGGTGGCCAAGGCCCTGATCGCCGCCGAGGCCCGCGAGGCCGCCCGCAAGGCCCGCGACCTCGTCCGCAACCGCAAGGGCGTTCTCTCCGGAGGCGGCCTGCCCGGCAAGCTGATGGACTGCACCACCCACGACCAGGACTCCAGCGAGCTGTTCCTCGTCGAGGGCGACTCCGCCGGCGGCACCGCCGAGGGCGGGCGCGACCGACTGTACCAGGCGATCCTGCCGCTGCGAGGCAAGATCCTCAACGTCGAGCGCGCCCGGATCGACCGCGTCCTGGGCAACGACGAGGTCCGCAACATCATCACGGCCGTCGGCAACGGCATCGGCGACGAGGAAGACCCCGCCAAGCGGCGCTACGGCAAGATCGTGATGATGAGCGACGCCGACGTGGACGGCTCGCACATCCGCACCCTCCTGATGACCTTCTTCTACCGCCAAATGCCCCGCCTGGTGGCCGAAGGGCACCTCTACGTCGCCCAGCCGCCGCTGTACCTCATCGCCCACAAGAAGGAACGCCGCTACGTCCAGACCGAGCCCGAGATGCAGGCGATCCTGATGGAGTCGGGACTCGGCGACGCCTCCCTGGAAATCGTCGGAGCCCCCGAGGACACCCCGGCCGTCGAGGGGTCGCGTCTCAAGGCCTTGCTGGAGATCGTCACCGGGCTGGACCTCGCCCTGAGGGCCTTCGGGCGCCGCAACCTGCCCCTGCGCGTCGTTCCTGGCCCTGGCGCCGACCCGGAAACGGGCCTCCTGCCCCTCTTCCATATCCAGGGCGGGCCGGAAGGGGACGCTTGGCTCTATTCTTCCGAGGACCTGGAGTCGTACATATTCCAGCCCCGTCAGCGACACCGCCCGAGGGGGCCGAGGCCGTCCGGAAGACACCGGCGACGAAGCCAACAAGGTCGAAGGCCCAGATCCCGGTCGAGACCGTCCGCGTCACCGAACTGCACGAGGTCCGTACCCTGAACAAGTGGCTGGGCCGGCTCCGTGATGATTTCGGCCTGCCAGCGGCCGACGTCCTCCTGCCCCTGGAGGTCACCGGCGACGAGCCCGCCTCCCCGCTTCCTGCTGCACCGCGAGGGCGAGGATCTACCCCCTGTTCGACCTGCGTGAGCTGGTGGCCAAGATCCGCCACCTGGGGGAGAAGAGGGCTCAAGATCACCCGCTTCAAGGGCCTGGGCGAGATGGACGCCGACCAGCTCTGGGACACGACGATGGACCCGACGAGGCGCACCCTCTTGCAGGTGCGACTCGACGACGTTGCCGCCGCCAACGACCTGTTTACGACCCTCATGGGGGACGACGTCGAGCCCCGCCGCCAGTTCATCGAGAAGCACGCGCTGGAGGTCAAGAACCTCGACGTGTTGAGCGGCATCCGCCCGGAGGCCCTATATCTTGCACCGCGATCGCCGAACCGGCCCGCCTGGACATCCGAGAAACTCGCCTACCTCTGGGCCTCAGAGTTCGTCCGATGTCATGCCCCCGGACATCCGGGACAGTATCGAAGGTTTACGCACTCGCCGAATGGCTCCGCACGATCTTCCCTCGCGACGCCTTCATGGATCTGGACGGCGCAGCCGATCGTCCTGCGGGAAGGCGTACCACCTCTATCCGGCCTTCCTGGCGGATCCGCGGGATGAATGAGACCCGGGGCGTTGCGTCCCCTTGTCCCCGCAAGATTCTCGAGATCGCTGGATCGAGTCGTTTGCGGTTCGACCGCGACCAACGATCTGGTCCCGAAGCTTCCCGAGTATGCCGCTGCGGGCATCCCGGCGTATTGGAATGGTCCTGCTGGGCGACCAGCGAGTCGTCTCCTTCGCCGACCCCGTCGCCCTGCAAGTACCAGGCCGTTTCCGAATACAGCCGGGGCCAGTCGGTTCCGGTCCGCGACGCGGTCCTCGCTGTCGACGACCTGTTCCTCTGGATGGACCCGCCCAAATGAGGCCCCAACCCGAAGTCCCGGCCGGCCGAGCGTCTTGGGATTCTCCGGAGGCTTGGGGTAGCGGAGTGTTGGCAACGCGGTTAGAACTGATGGTCAGCCCGATCCACGACCGATGTCACCATCCGGACCTTGCGGGAACGCGGAAGACTGTCTACAACGAATGGGCCGTTCGCCGCGGTCGGTTACCACTTGATCCCGAAGCCGGTCATCGCCATCCCCATCGGTCCTTGCGTCGTTTTTGGAGGTCGCCGAGATCGACCTTCCCAGGAACCAGGGTTGGGGCGTTGGTGATCCCTCGGCGGCATCGAACCAGCCAGTTTGATCCGTGCGACTGTCCTAGAGTTCTCCACGGGGCGGACCGCCCGCCACAGGTCGAGGTTGAAGGGCCGACTCCGCGCCAGTTGAAAACACGCCGGGCCGGGTCCGGGGATGACGCCGCGAGTGTTGTCCGTGGTTCGCGTCCCGACACTGGCCCGAAGCCCTCGACCGTGGGACCGTTTTTGCTGACTTGGGGCTTGCCTTCGTGACATTCCGCGACCTTTGCCAGGTCCCCGTCCGCCAAGACCGTCAGGTTCGGGGGCGCCGTTGGCGCTTTGGCCGGATCCCAACGGCTGGGGCGATTGTTCGTGCCGGGAAGGGTTGACCGAATCGCGTTCCAAGAAGAGAGGCCCCGGCGCTCCGGGGCAGGGTTGAGAGAGAGCCTTTTGAGCGGGTCGAGTCGTGAACAAGACGCCGACGCGGATCCCCAGCGGGTCGTGGGGTCTTCCATCCATGCGCCGGGGTCCCGGGGCCGGGCCGGCATGCCCGGGCGGGAAGTGATGATGGGGATTGCCCAGAAGCTCACGCCAGATTTCGCCGAGGGGGTGCGCGTCCGAGGTCATGCCTACTTCGCCAAGGGGCGGGTGGGCATCCTCAAGGCGGCACCCGGGGAAGTCGTGGCCAAGGTCCGTGGGACCGAGTCGTACAAGGTCCGCCTCCGCCTGAGGGGCGGGCGGGTGCTGGCCTCGTGCTCGTGTCCCTACTACGGACCGTTCGGCTCCCCCTGCAAGCACCTCTGGGCCACGGTCCTGCTGGCCGACGCCCGCAACCTTCTGCCCACCCCGCCCAACCGGCCGCTGGAGCTGGTGACGATCCTGCCGCTGATGACGACGCCCAACGGCGACACCCTGCCCGACGACGCCCCGCCCCCGCCGCAATCCTCCTACCGTCCCGCCGGTCCGCCGCCCGAGTTGCAAGGTCAAGGGCCAGGGCAGGGGCAAGGGCAGGGGAGACCTCCCTACGGATCGCGTCCGCCCCAGGGCCAGAGGTACCCTCAAGGTCAAGGCCAAGGTCAAGGGTCAGGCCAGGGCCAGCGTCCTCAGCAACAGGGCCAGGGCCAAAGCCGCAAGCCGCAGCCGCAGTCCCGGCAAGCTGGGGGTCCGCAGCATCAGCATCCGGGCTACCGGCCGGCGCCGTACCCGTACCAGACCAACTCCCCTCCCCCCCAAGGCCCGCCCCGTCCCTATCCGTACAACGACCCCCCGCCGCACCCTTACGGGCCCGGGGCCTCGGGGACGCCGGCCAAGGCCAAGGGGAAGAAGGGGAAGTACCCGCCCGACCGCGGCCTGCCGGCCAACGCCCGGGGACCCTACGCCCCGCCTCCTCCTCAAGGGATGCCACCCAGGGGTTACGCCCCCACCCAGGGAGGGCTCCCTCCCCGGTCTTACACCCCCTACGACGCGCCGCCCGGCGTCAACGGGGCTCGGCCAATCAACGGCAACGCCGCCAACACTGCCCGAGCCCGTAAGGCCGCTCGTCGAGAGGCGCAGATCCTGGCCCGCGCTCAGGCGGCCCCAAAGCGGTCGCTCCACTACGTCCTCGACGCGCCTGCCTCGCTGGCGCAAGGGCAGGTGGTCATCGACCTGGCCCGCCGAGAGCGCCGAGCCAACGGCGAGCGTGGACCCCTGCGCCCCTGGTGGCCCGGTCAGGCCGGTGGCCACTGGCGTCCCGACCCCGAGGACCAGGTCCTCCTCGCCCTGCTGGACGAGGCCCGCGCCGCGCCCTTGCCGGCTCCGCCCACTCCCGAAAACGGCAACGGTTCGCCCGCCCCCGCCTCCGCCCCCGCCGCGCCCCCGGCGGCCTCGGCCCGACGCTTCGCGCTGGACCCCGATAAACAGGTGGCCCTGCTGGAACGCCTCTGCCGGGCCGGTCGCGCCCGCCTGCGACGCACCGACGGCGAGGAAGACCCGCCCGCCCTGCGCTGGGACGACGGCCACCCCTGGAAGTTCGCCATCGACGTCAAGGCCGACCCCTCCGGCAAGCGCTGGACCTGGCGAGGCGGTCTCCGTCGCGACGACGCCCGCATGGACCTGGCCGAGCCCCTCGTCTTGCTGCCCGGCCTGGTGATCTTGGGGATCGGCCGCGCCGCGACGTTCGACGACGTCGGCCTTTTGCCCTGGGTCGCCCGTCTCCGACAGGAAAAGGAACTGGTCGTCCCCGAGGCCCAGCACGACGCCCAACTTGGCCGAGTCCTCGCTGGCGCCAATATCCCCCCAGCCGAACTGGTCGAGTCCCTGTCCCTGCAAGAGGTCGACATCCAGCCGGTCCCTCGTCTGACGGTCCGCACCCCCCGGCAAAACTGGGGAGCCGCCGCCGACCGAGTGCTGGCCGATCTGGAATTCGACTACGAAGGCAGCCGCGTCCCGTTCTCCCAGTCCGGCCGAGTCGCCGTCCAGGGCGACCAGCGGCGCATCATCCACCGAGACGAGCCGGTCGAGGCCGCCGCCGCCGCCCTTTTGGAAAACCTCGGCTTCAAGGCCGCCAACGACATCCGCCTCGACCCCGGCACTCTGGAACTGCCCGCCAAACGGATGGGCCCGGCCACCCGCGAACTCGTCTCCGCCGGCTGGGCCGTCGAGGCCGAGGGCAAGCTCATCCGCCCAGCTGGCGAGTTCAAGCTGGCCGTCACCACCGGCATCGACTGGTTCGAACTCGGCGGCGAGGTCGACTTCGGCGGCCAGGGCATCCCCCTGCCCGACCTGCTGGCCGCCGCCCGCCGGGGCGAGCAGATGATCGCCCTGGGCGACGGCTCGATGGGCATGCTGCCCGAGGACTGGCTGAAAAAGTACGGCATCCTGGCCGAAATGGGCTCCACCGGAGACGCCGGCCTGCGCTTCGGTCGCTCTCAGGCCGGCTTGCTCGACGCCCTGCTGGCCTCCCAGCCGGAAATCTCCTTCGACGAGGGATTTGCCCGCATCCGCGAGCAGATCGCCGGATTCCAAGGAATCAAGCCCCTGGCCGCCCCCGCCCGCTTCGAGGGGGAATTGCGCCCCTACCAGCGAGAGGGCCTGGGCTGGCTGGACTACCTCTGCCGCTTCGGCATCGGCGGCATCCTGGCCGACGACATGGGCCTGGGCAAGACCATCCAGGTGCTGGCCCTGCTCCAAAGACGCAAGAACCAGCGAGAGGAGAAGCCCGGCCCGTCGCTGATCGTCGTCCCGCGCTCCCTGGTCTTCAACTGGATTCAGGAAGCCGCCAAGTTCACTCCGGGCTTGCGGGTGCTGGACTACTCGGGCGCTCGTCGCTCGGGTCTGCGGGCCAAGTTTGGCCAGCACGACCTGGTCGTCACCACCTACGGCATCCTCCGCACCGACGCCGCCGAACTGCACAAGACCGAGTTCGACTGCCTGATCCTGGACGAGTCCCAGGCGATCAAGAACGCCACCTCGCAGGCCGCCAAGGCCGCCCGGGTCCTCCGCGGCCAGCACCGCATCGCCATGAGCGGCACGCCCATCGAGAACCACCTGGGCGAACTCTGGTCGATCTTCGAGTTCCTCAACCCCGGCATGCTCGGCACCACCTCGGTCTTCAAACGCCTCTCCTCCGGAGGCACCGACGACGCCGAGGGCCGTGCCGTCTTGGCCAAGGCCCTGCGCCCCTTCATCTTGCGGCGCACCAAGGCCCAGGTCGTCCACGACCTGCCCGAAAAGACCGAGCAAACCCTCACCTGCGCCATGGAGCCCCCCCAGCGCAAACTCTACGAGGAACTGCGGGCCCACTACCGCCAGGCCCTCCTACGACAGGGCTCGGCTGAACTGCGGGCCTCCAAGATCGAGGTTCTCGAAGCGCTGCTAAGACTCCGCCAGGCCGCCTGCCACCCCGGCCTGATCGACCCGGCCCGCGCCGACGAGGCCTCGGCCAAGCTCGACCTCCTGCTGCCCCACCTGGCCGAAGTCGTCGAGGAAGGCCACAAGGTCCTGGTCTTCTCCCAGTTCACCAGCCTCCTGGCCCTGGTCAAAGCCCGCCTCGACGAGCAAGGCCTCACCTACGAGTACCTCGACGGACGAACCCGCAACCGCCTCGAACGGGTCGAGCGGTTCCAGAACGACCCCAAAATCCCCATCTTCCTCATCAGTCTCAAGGCCGGCGGCCTGGGCCTGAACCTCACCGCCGCCGAATACGTCTACCTGCTCGACCCCTGGTGGAACCCGGCGATCGAGGCCCAGGCCATCGACCGTTCCCACCGGATCGGCCAGACTCGCCGGGTCTTCGCCTACCGGATCATCGCCAAGGACACCGTCGAGCAAAAGATCCTCGAACTCCAGCAACGCAAACGAGACCTCGCCGACGCCATCCTCGGCGCCGACACCAGCCGCGTCATCAAGACCCTCGACCGCGACGACCTGGAATTCCTCCTCTCCTGAGCGGAACGCGAGGCCCCGGGAGCCCCCGACGATGAGCACCCTCCAGGCGACCGAGCCCCGACCGCCTTCGGTGTTGACCGACGACGAGGACCCGTCTCTGGCCGGCGACCGGGCCCTGGGCATTTTGGTGACCGACCCCATGCTGATGGACGAACTGCTGGCCCACCGCCAGGAGTCCGGCGGCGATCGTTATGACGAGGTTTGGGACGGAGTCTACGTCATGTCGCCCCTGGCCAACGTCGGACATCAGCGGTTCGTCACCCAATTCGCCTTCGTCCTGGAAACCGTGGTCGGTGTGCCAGGGTTGGGCGACGTCTGCGCGGGGGTCAACGTCAGCGACCGCGAACGGGGCTGGTTGGCCAACTTCCGCTGCCCCGACGTGGCTGTCCGCCTCCACGGGGGCCGATCCCGGAACTGTAAAACCCACTGGGTCGGTGGCCCGGACTTCGCCATCGAGATCGTCAGCCAACGTGACCGCTCCCGAGCGAAGCTGGCCTTCTACGCCTCGATCGGCACGCGTGAACTGTTGATCGTCGACCGCGACCCCTGGGCTCTGGAACTCTACGGCCTGCGAGGCGAGCACCTCGTCCCGATCGGCATCTCGCGTCCCGAGTCCCCCGCGACGATCGCCAGCGAGGTGCTGCCGCTGAGCTTCCGGCTGATCCCGGCCGAGCCGACCCCCCAGATCGAGGTGGTCCACCTGCCCGACGGCCAACGCTGGACCTTCTGAAGAGCCGCGACGACGTACCTCCCATCACCGCCCCGATGGCGCATAATCAGGGAAGGCAAAAGGTTTGGTCGAGGGACCGTCGGGGCGCTGAAGCATGGTCTATTCCATCTGGGGCAAGACGAACGCCGCCGGCGGGGCGAAGGTCTTTTCCGAGAAGGCCTTTCGCCGCAAGGGGCTGGTCGTCTGGGACGCTCGCTGGAACGCCCTCTCACTCCGGGCCCGCCTCGCGTTCCTCGACGACGTCAAGGGACCGGTCAAGCCGATGACCCCGGGCCGGCCCGTGACGCCGCCGGTCGTCAGCGTCGGCAAGATTCCGCATGAGGTTCTGGCCGAACTGATCGCCGGTGGGTTCGTCGCCGACCCGGCCCTGTCGAGGTCCCCCGGCAAGGTCCCCGTTGAGGAGGGGCTCTACGACTTCGCCACCCGCGTCCGCGCCCTGCGGAGGTTCCACCTGCTCGACCCCAAGGGGACCGGCAACCTCGCCAAGTTCGTCGAATACACCTGCTACGCCAGCGAGGCGCTGGACCCCTTCCACCAGGTCCTGGAGCGGGCCGGTATCCACGAACTCGTACCGATTGGCGACCTCGCCCGCCGCCACGTCGCCAAGCACCCCTGGCCCACCTGGGTCGCCGAGTCGTTGAAGAATCGCCTGGCGGGCCCCGTGCTCGAGGCGATCCACCGGTTGGGCGGTCCGGTCCCGATCGTCCAGGTCCCCAGCCTGGTCAAGGCCCCCAAGGACCAGGCCCGCGCCGCCCTGGACGAACTCATCACTCACCTGGCCGTCTTCGAGGATCTCGACCCGAAGTCCCTGGAAGTCGTGGTCGACCTGCTCCCGGCGGTCCGCGAAGGCTGGGCCCAGGCCGACCGCCCCCGGGAACGACCGCCCTTGGTCCCGGTGGAGAACCTCGCCGAGATCGGGCCCGAGGACGCCCCGGTCATCGACGACCTTCGTGGCGTTCTGCTGGAGATCGCCAGCGAGCCGCCCCAGGTTCGCCGCGACCACGGCCTCTTCCACAAGGCGATCCCCCGATTCGTCGAGAATCTCGCCCCGTTGCCGGACTGGCTGGCCAAATTGCTGGGGGGCACTCCCGAGGGACGGGTCGACGAAGCCCTGGCCTGGGCCGACGACCTGGAACTGGTCCAGGAGGTCGCCCAGGGCACGCGCGCCCTCCTCCGCCTCACCCCCAAGGGCGAGCGCTGGCTGGCCGCCGGCGTCGAGGAGCAACACGCCGAACTGTTCCGCTACGTCAACGCCCCGGCGTCCACCTCGCAGTTCAGCTACTACAACTTCGGCGGTGTCCGGTTCGACGACGGCGATAAGGCAGGGGGCGACGCCGTGTTCCTGGGCGTCAATGTCCTGGCCCTCAGGAAGATCAAGGGGCGGCCCCCCTCGCCCTGGGGCCTCAAACCGGCCGACTACCAGCCCCTGCGCGACGCGCTGGACCGCGCCCTGGCCCCGCTGCCGGTGGGCGTCTTCCACCGCGTCGACCACCTCATCACCCACCTGGCCTTCGGCGAGGCGAACCCCGTGCGCCTGGGCCTGCCGGTGGATCAGGTCGCCGTGTTCTGGCACGGCACGCCGGTCCCACCGATCGAGTCCGAGCGTGAGGAGGCCGGCCGGCTGTTTCTGATCGGGCTTCTGGGCGCCCGCCTGATCCCGCTGGGGGCCGTCCGCCTCGGGGTCGACGCCGAGGGGCATCCGGCGGTCGCCCGCACCCCCCGGCTCGACGTCTACTTCGGCCGCAAGGCCGCCGCTCCGTCGAAGGCCGAGGCCGCCGCCCTGGCCGCCCCCACCCAGGTGATCGTCCAGCCCGACTTCAGCCTCATGGTCATCGGCCCCAACCCCGCCCCCGCCGCCGAGCTCGCCCCCTTCTGCGAACGCGCCACCCGAGGCGCCGGGCCGGGCGCCCAGATCCTCAAGCTGACCCGAGACTCGGTCGTCAAGGCCGTCGCCCACGGCATGACGCCCGCCGAGGTCGTCGCCCGACTGCAAAGCCTGGCCACTCGCGAGATTCCCCCCAACGTCCTCAAGCAGGTCGAAACCTGGGCCGCCTGGGTCCGCCACGTCGAGCCCTCCACCCTGGCCGTCCTCCGCTGCCCCGACCGCGACACCGCCGACCGCGTTCTGTCCGCCCTCCGCAAACGGGCCGAACGTCTCAACGACACCCTCATCGCCATCGATGGCGCCAAACTCTCGGCCGCCGAACGCGCCAAGCTCCGCGAGCAGGGCATCCTCGTCGGCCCCGGCGACGCCTCGACGGGCGCCAAGTCGGGCAAGGCCAAGGCCTCGCGCCGGCCGTACTGAACCCGCCGGCCCCGCCGCGTCGAAATCCCACACCGCATTGCCCCAGCCATCCACGCCTCGGTAAGCTAGGGGTGGGAATCGGGTTCCGACGGCGGCGAGGTCGGGGGGCGAGAACCGTGTTGCGTGCCGCGTTCCAGAGGCTGCTGGCCAGCCATCCAGGTCTGGCCCGCTGGGTGGGGGACCGGGGCGACCTCCAGTTGCCGGCTGTCGCATTGAGCATCGGCACCCACCTGGCCGTCCTGGTAATCCTGGCCCTGAGCTTCATCGACTTGGGGCCCGTCACCGCCCCCCGCGCCATCCGCGGCGAGATCGCCGACGAATCGGTCGCCGACCTGACCAAGCTCGACGACTCCCAGGCCCTGGCCGAGATCGACCGGCCCACAACCCTGGAGCCCGTCGCCGGCTCGTTCTCGCCACAAGTCTCGGCGCACATCGTCGAGGACCCGATGACCCCCCAGGAAATGCCGATCTCGGCCCTCAAGCCCGAGCAACAGGCCGCCTCCCGCATCGTCCTGCCCCACGCCGTCAACCTCGGCACCGCCGTCTCGATCCGGGGTAGCGGCATGGCCCACGTCGAGGGGGGCGTCGACGCCGCCGTCGACCGCCTGGCCGCCGAGATCCTCCGCAAGGTCGAAACCGGACGCACCCTGGTCGTCTGGGCCTTCGACGCCTCCGGAAGCCTCCAGGCCGAGCGCCAGCGCCTCAGCGGCCACGTCCAGAAGGTCTACCAGCACATCGCCGAGATCGACCACGAAGGCAAGGCCGACGACGGCGGCCTTCTGACGATGGTGGTGTCCTTCGGCCGAGACCGCAAGCCGATGCTCGACCAGCCCACCGCCGACCCCGCCGCCATCGCCAAGGCCATCAACGCCGTGCCCCTCGACACCAGCGGCGTCGAATCCACCTTCGGCACCGTCGGCGAGATCGCCCGGGTCTGGGGCAAGTACAAACGCGACGGCAAGCCCTACCGCACGATCACGATCGTCGTCACCGACGAGGTAGGCGACGACGAGAGCAAGCTTGAAGACGCAATTGCCGCGGCCAACAAGGCCCAGATGCCCGTCTTCGTTCTGGGTTCGCCGGCCATCTTTAGCCGGGTCGAGGGGTACATGAACTACAAGGACCCCAAGACCGGCGAGATGTTCTACAACCTCCCGGTCCGCCAGGGGCCCGAAAGCGTCTCCCTGGAACAGATCCGCCTGCCCTTCTGGTACGACGGCCCCCGCTACGAGGTCATGGACGCCGGCTTCGGCCCCTACGCCCTCAGCCGCCTTGCCGGGGCCACCGGAGGCATCTACTTCCTGACCCGCATGGGCGGCAACCGCCCCACCTTCGACCCCGCCGGCATGCGCGAGTACCGCCCCGACTGGGTCAGCCGCCGCGAATACGAACGGGCCCTCGAAGGCGACAAGCACCCTCTGCGGGCCGCCCTGAAACAGGCCGCCGCCCTGACCCAGCAAGACCTGCCCGACCAGCCTGGCCTGACCTTTCCGGCCGTTGACGACCCCCGCTTCAAGGAGGTCATGAAGCGTAACCAGGAAACCGTCGCCCGCATCGCCTACACGGTTGACCAGGCCCTCGTGCCGATCAACCAGGTGTCCAAGTCCCGCGACAAGGAAACCTCCCGGCGCTGGCAGGCCCACTACGACCTGGCCCGAGGCCGGCTCCTGGCGATGAAGCTGCGCTGCTACGAGTACAACAACGCCTGCGCCAAGATGCTCAAGGAGCCGCCCAAGTTCACCAAGCCAACCTCCAACGCCTGGAAGCTCGTCCCCGACGACGAGATCCGCCTCAGCGACAAGGCCGCCGCCTTCGCCGTCGAGGCCAAGACCCTGCTCACCCGGGTCACCACCGACCACCCCGGAACCCCGTGGTCCCTGCTGGCCCGTCGAGAGCTCAAAGACCCCTTCGGCTTCAAATGGGTCGAGGCCAACGCCCCCCCACCCCCCAAGATGGCCGACGCCGGAGCCGAGGCCAAGGCCGCCAAGAAGGCCAAGCCCGAAAAGCCTCCCGAACGCCCTAGGCTCTGACCCGAGCCGGTCGAGTGCGTCCGTTCCTCGTTTCCCCGGTCTCCGGGGGAACGCCCGCTCCAGCCGCTCCGCGGCCCGCATCTCTGGAAACCAAGCCGACGACACGCCTGGAGAGTGGCGGCCCGGGTCGGCCCGCATGGTCCCCTCCACCCCTACACGCTCACGAGGCCAACGGATGAGCCTCAACCCCAGGGAACTCCGGCCCGGAGACGCCATCCGAATCCTCGACATCCCCGGGCGGGACGTGCCGGGGTATCTCCTCTTCGACGAGACCCGAGCCCTCTACGAACGCCTCATCCAGAAACGAACCGCCTTGCGCATCCATCACATCAACGACCTAGGCTATCCCTACATTTGCTACCAACTCCGTGACGAGTCGGGTGGCTGGGTTTACCACGACCTGATGATCGGTCCCGACGACATCTGGGAACGGGCGGAATCCGCCGCCGCGCCAGGTTAAGCCCCAAGCGGCCGAACCTGTTTATTTCGCACCTTTACCAGACCTGATGAGATGCTCAATCCCGACCGCTCCCAAGACCAGCAAGACGCTGGAGCGGATCGCAATTGCCGGTCCGTAGAAAACCTCGGCCCATGTCAATCGGTCGGATTGGGGCATCGAGGACGCCTTCCAGAGTGCGAAGGCGCCGACCAACACGGCGTACAGGGCAGCGAAGATGATCCCCGGTACCCGAATCAAGTGCTTGTTCTTCGGTCCCATCGGTCGAGCTTTGGAGTTGGTGGGCAAACCCAACATGGAGGATAACCGAGTTCGGGTGATTAAAGACGCGCCACGAGTGAATCATACTCGGCGTGCGAACCGATCCAGAACCAGGTCATGGTGTCGCCTTCCCACAGCCCCAATGCCCGATGTCCCAGCCCAACGCGGGCGGAGTGGACTGGCTGACGCTGGCTGACGCGCTTGAATTGCAAGCTCGGGTGGTGGGGTTGGCCCGCCACAGGGCGTAGGCGCGTGAGGCTTGTTGACGCACGGATTCTGGCAGATGGCGAAGCTGGTCGAGGAACCTCGCGGTGATGACCGAATTCACGGCCGGGGCTCGTCGGGCGGGAAAACCTTATTGAGCGGAACCGTGCCCCCGGTCGCCACGTCCCGGCGTACCTGCGCGATCATGCGATCCCACTGATCGTCGGTCGTCGCGGCGAAGTGTGCCGACCAGGTCCGTTCGTCCTCGACCTCGGCCAGCAACCAGGCGGCAATCACATCCTGATCTTCGTCCGAGAGCTTCTCGGCCTCGGCAACCGCCTCCCGCAACAGCCTCGTCATCGGACCTCCGATCGACCTGGCAAGAGATTCGTCCCATCGTCGGTTCCAGGCTACCGCGCGTCTCCGCGGCAACGCCAGCCGTGGTCGGGTCGACCGGCCGTCGGGATGCGTGGCCGTCGGCCCCGCGAGTCATGGAGACGACGGGGCGGCCAGAGCCGTGGGAGCGAATGGAATGAGGGTCGAAGCGGATCGTGGTAGATCATGCTTGCGGAATGCTCGAGTTCGCGAGTGTCGAAATTCTGGCTCAAATCTCGATCATATGAATTCCACCATGCTCGGGGTTGCCGATGAGACGCCGTCACTTCGGGTCGACGACCCAATCCATTAACTCCAAAGGGACTTGGCCAATGACGACAGAAAATTTCATCGGCGATCTCGGCCACGTCGCTGATGCAATCCCGTCCCTGCACGGTAAGACGCACCGCCCGATAGATTTGCAAGGGGGACGTGCCCCGCGATCGTCCGGGATTGGCGGGCCCGGACCGGCTCCAACCCCAGGAGGGCGATCAGCCGGCTGGGCATCAACAACCCGGTGGCCCCGGTGTCGATCAGGGCGTCAGTCACGTCCACCCGGCGGATCTCCGGCTCGGCCCGGCGGCCTTTCCGGTGATCGGTGAGGTCGTCCAGGTTCTCGATCAGGGCCGAGACGACCCCCTTGACCATCGTCGCGACCTCCATGGCAATGACTCCTCTTCGAGCCAACGAGATACCCCCATTCACCGTCCCGCCTTCTTTCGCCCGGGCTTGGCGGCCGGGGCGTCGTCGGCCGCGTCGGCGGGGGCGGGCTCGGCGGGGGGGACCTTGGGCGCGGGCTTGGCGTTGTTGTCGTCGGCCGCTTTCTTGGCCGGCTTGCGACCGGCGTCCTTGCCGGCGACGACCGTCGGCTCGGAATACTGGGCTGGCTCCAGGTTGTAGCGCGGCTCCCACTCGTCCTTGCGCGACTTGATCGTGTCGTCGAGGAACTTCAGGATCGCCTCGGACGCCTCGGGCTCGAACCGCAGCATCCGCGACCCGTGCAGCGCCGTGGGATAGGTGACGACCTTGCTGGTCCTTTGACGCTCAACCAACGGCCGAGACGCCTTGATCACGTCCTTGCTGGCGGCATCCTTCTCGCCGGCCATCAGCAGCAAGGGCAACCTCGGGGCCAGGGCCGCCAGGGTCGCCTCCAGCCTCGGCGTTCCCACCGCGCCGGCCATCGGCGAGACCATCACCAACGCCCCCAAATCGCTGACCCGCCCCTCGCTGGAGATCGCCCCATCCGGCGACTGCGCCCAGCGCGCCGCCAGGTTCGCCCCATCCCCCAGCGCCACGGCCGCGAACTTCGCCAGGTTCAGTTCCAGGTTGTTGTGGCAGCCAATCAGAAACCGGTACACCTGCTGCAAATCCCCATCCTTCTCCCGGGCGGCCGTCCCCCCCGCGCCGGCGCCAGCACCAGCCGCTCCGCCGCCGCGCAAGTCGATCAGCATCACGGCGTATCCCTTGTTTTGCAGGGCGTCGGCCAGCCCCTGACCCTTTAGGGCATCGATCGGGTCCTGGAAATCCTTGGCGAGCCCGCCTTTCTCATGGACCAGCAACACCACCGGAGCCGTCGCCCCGGCGCGGGCCGGGTAGTACACGGCGTTCATCGAGGGGCCGTCGAACCCCGAGAGCTTAAACTTGAGGTGGAACGGCCAGTCATCCGCCTTGCCCGGGTCCATCAGCGGCTCGGCCGCCTTTCGGGCCGCGCCCTTGGCGGCCGGGGCATCCTTGGGGGCCGCCGCCGGCGCCGCCGGAATCTTCAGGCCGCCCCGCTTCGCCTTCGCCCGCGACGGCTTGGCCTTGGCCTTCGGCGCGGGCGGTTCCGCCATCGGGATCTCCTCCTCCTCCGGAACCTGAGCCCTCGCCATCGCCGCGCCCGAAAGCCACGCCACCACGACGCCCGCCATCGCCCAGGTCATCACCCCTCGCGACCGTCGTTGACGCATTTCACCCTCCCGAACCTTGACCGACCCGTCCGACCCTGGACCCGTCGCGGACCCCGGGCGTGCCCCTTCATCTCATCGTAAAGCGAATCGGCGCAGGGGACAAGCGTCGATGGCACGGACCGCGACCGCCGCCCCGCGCTCGATTTCGCCCGGGCCCCCTGTCAGAATGGGCCGCCACCAGGGAGCCGTCATCTTAGCCCACGGAGGTTCGTCCCCACATGATCGTCCGAAACGCCTTGCCGCTCGCGTTCCTGATCGCCCTGGTGGTCGCTCAACCCCCATCGTGCCCGGCCCAGGTCGCCGACGACGGGGCCCGCGAGTTCATCGCCGAGCACGAGCGAACCGTCCGCCCCCTGGAAAAAGCCGCCTCCCTGGCCTGGTGGGTGGCCAACGTCTCGGGCAAAAACGACGACTTCGCCGCCAAGGAGGCCGCCCAGAACCGCCTCGACGCCGCCCTGGCCGACCACGCCCGCTTCGCGACCTTGAAATCCCTCCGAGGGGCCGTCAAGGCCCCCACCCTCGCCCGCCAGGTCGACGTCCTCTACCTCCAGTACCTGGAAAAGCAGGTCGACCCGGCCCTGCTCAAGCAGATCGCCGCCAAGTCCAACGCCATCGAGCAAACCTTCAACGCCTACCGCGCCAAGGTCAACGGCGCCGAGATGCCCGACAGCGAGGTCCGCGCCGTCCTGAAGGCGTCCAACGACTCGGCCCGTCGCCAGGCCGTCTGGGAGGCCAGCAAAGGGGTCGGCGCCGCCGTCGAGGCCGACCTCCGCGACCTCGTCCGCCTGCGCAACGACGCTGCCCGGTCCCTCGGCTTCGGCGACTTCCACAAGCTCCAGCTCCACCTCAACGAGCAGGACCAAACCAAGGTCCTCGCCCTCTTCGACGAACTCGACGACCTGACCCGAGCCCCATTCCTGACCGCCAAGGCCGAGGTCGACGCCAAACTTGCCGCGCGCTATGGCATTGGCGCGGCCGATTTACGCCCCTGGCACTACCACGATCCGTTCTTTCAGGAGCCCCCATCCGTTTTTGACGCCGACCTGGACGCTCCTTACGTCAAGGCCGACATCCAGAAGCTCTGTCGAGACTTCTACGCCGGCATGGGTCTGCCGATCGACGACGTCCTGGCCCGTAGCGACCTTTACGAAAAGCCAGGCAAGAGTCCCCACGCCTTTTGCACCGACATCGACCGCGAGGGCGACGTCCGCGTCCTGGCCAACGTCGTTCCCAACGAATATTGGGCCGGGACGATGCTCCACGAGCTGGGCCACTCGGTCTACAGCAGCAAGAACATCCCCCGATCGTTGCCCTACGTCCTGCGCACCGAGGCCCACATCCTGGCCACCGAGGGCCTGGCCATGATGTTCGAGCGGTTCAGCAAGGACGCCACCTTCCTGAACCAGATGGGCGTCCCCGTGGCCGACCCCGCCGCCTTCGACGCCACCGGCGCCCTCATGCTGCGAAACAAGCTCCTGATCTTCTCCCGATGGTGCCAGGTGATGCTCCGCTTCGAGAAAGCGCTCTACGAAAACCCCGACCAGGACCTCAATGCCCTCTGGTGGTCCCTGGCCGAACGCTACCAGGATCTCCACCGCCCCGAAGGGCGCAACGCGCCCGACTACGCCAGCAAGGTCCACATCGTCGTGGCCCCGGCTTATTACCACAACTACATGATGGGACAGCTTTTCGCGTCGCAACTGCACCACGCGATCGCCCGAGAGGTCCTCGGCGGCGTCGACCCCGACGCGGCCAGCTACGTCGGCAAGCCCGCCGTCGGCCAGTTCCTCCAGGACCGCGTCTTCGCCCCCGGCAAAACGCTCCCCTGGAACGACCTGACCCGTCACGTCACCGGAGCCCCGCTCAACCCCAAGGCCTTCGCCGACGACTTCCGCGCCAAATAAAAAACGGAACCACCGACCATGCCCGCCATCGCCCTGCTGCTGGTCCTGGCCGCCGCCGCCGCGAACGACGACGATGACGGCGCGGGCGACCGGGCTCGCCGCCCCTTTGTCATCGAGGTCGTCGACGACCAGACCAGCCGGGGCGTCCCGCTGATCGAGCTGGAAACCGTCCACCACGTCCGCCTCGTCACCGACAGCGCCGGCCTCGCCGCCTTCGACGAGCCGGGCCTGATGAGGCAGGACGTGTTCTTTCACATCCGCGGCCACGGCTACGAATTCCCCGCCGACGGCTTCGGCAACCGCGGCAAGGCCCTGAAAACCGAGCCGGGGGGAGCCGCCCGCCTCCTGATCCACCGGATCAACATCGCCGAGCGCCTCTACCGAATCACCGGCGCGGGGATCTACCGAGACAGCCTCCTGGCTGGCCGATCGTCGCCGCCCCGTTATCCCCTGCTCAACGCCAAGGTCCTCGGTTCCGACAGTGCCCAGGTCGCCGTCTTCCGCGGCCGGCTGCACTGGTTCTGGGGCGACACCAATCGCCCGGCCTACCCCCTGGGCAACTTCCAGAGCACCGGGGCGACCTCGCTCCTGCCGGGAGTCGGCGGCCTCGACCCCGAGCGCGGCATCGACC
Source organism: Isosphaeraceae bacterium (assembly GCA_965201075.1). GTDB lineage: Bacteria > Planctomycetota > Planctomycetia > Isosphaerales > Isosphaeraceae > CBDAVP01. The sequence goes on from CBDAVP010000014.1 coordinate 217,321, forward strand.
TCGACTACTTCACCAACCCCGACGGGTTCGTCCGCCCCGTCGCCCCCGTCCCCGGCGACGGCCCAACCTGGATCGACGCCCTGGTCCCCCTCCGAGATGCCGACGGCCGAGAGCGCCTCTTCGCCGCCTACGCCAAGGTCCGCCAGTCCATGGCCGCCTACGCCCGAGGGCTGCTGGAGTTCGACCCCGAAACCGAGCAATTCCGCCCCGTCGCGGCCTTCCCCCTCGACGCCCCGGCCTTGCCCCACGGCCACCCGTTCGTCCTCGACCACCGCGTCTGGTTCGGCGACCCCTTCCCCCTGGTCCGCGCCCCTGCCAACCCCGAAGCCCTCAAGGACCTCTCTCGCTACGAATCCTACACCTGCCTGAAGCCAGGCACGTCGCCGGCCCACCCCGAGATCGACCGCGACCCCCAGGGCCGGGCCCTTTACACCTGGAAAGCGGGCGTCCGCCCCCTCGACCCCCAGGCCCAGGCCAAGCTGGTCCGCTCCGGCACTTTAAAACCCGAGGACGCCCCGCTGCTGCTGAAAGACCCCGACACCGGCCGCGCGGTCGTCTTCCATCGAGGCTCGATCAGCCGCAACGACCACCGACAACGCTGGGTGGCCATCGCCACCGAGACCGGCGGCGAATCCTCGTTCCTGGGAGAAGTCTGGTATGCCGAGGCCGACGCCCCGACCGGCCCCTGGGCCTACGCCCGCAAGGTCGCCACCCACCGCAAATACGACTTCTACAACCCCTTGCAGCATCCCCACTTCGCCAAGAACGGCGGCCGCCTCATCTTCTTTGAAGGAACCTACACCACCACCTTCTCGGGCAACCTCGACCCCACTCCCCGCTACGACTACAACCAGATCCTCTACAAGCTTGACCTGGACGACCCCCGCCTGGTCCTCCCCCGGCCAATCGCCAGGGCCGCCGGCGGGACGATCCTGGGCCCCGGGGTTCACCCCGACGCAACCGTCGCGTTTTACGCCCCCGACCGCCCCGCCCCCGGCACCTTACCCATCTTCCGATCCCCCTCGGGGCCTCCGCCTGGACTCACCCTCGTCCCCCCCCAGCCCGACGCCTCGCCTCTGTTCCACGCCCGCCCCGCCGGCGCCCCGTCACCGCCGACACTCCCCCTGGCCGAGGCCCTCGGCGACCCCAACGCCCCGCCTTGCCGGGTATGGCGAGACCCAGCCCGCACCGCGTCTCCATAAATGTTCGATCTCGGAAATGACGACTAAACAGGTCATACGAAACGAAAAATGCGATTATTCTTGCCAGTGACTTGTTTCCGAGCGTTTTGTGTGGCTACACTTGCCTAGAGGGCAACGGAAGCCCTCCGCGTAGGAGAGGGTTCCCCCATGTCGTTGCGCCTTAACGGCCGCCCGTTGCCGTCCGCCTCGGCCTCCGGCGTTTCCTGGGAACGCGTTCAGTCCCAGGCGCACCGCCCCGAGATTCAGGTCCTCATCCGCCGGGCGATCACCGCCGGCTCGATCCGCGTCCTGCCGGGTCCCGACGGTAGTCTGAGGATCATCCCCACCTCGGGCCACCAACCCGACGGCCGCTGAAGACCGCCCCCAACGCATCGGAACTGGCGGTCCTGACCTTCTCGATCTCTTCGCCGAAGCCTCACCGGGCCTTCCTCGCGAAGCCTTAGCCTGGGGGGCTCAGGTGCGTCCGCCCGCACCCCTCGGCAGTGGCGTGCTGCCCCGAACCCGCGAGATTCGGGTCGTTGGAAAATTCTTCGGGGCGTGGTGTCCAACTTTGAGAGGTGGTCGCGAAGTCTCCGGCTGGCGGGCGCCGCGCGCCGACCCAGCCGGTCGGGCCGAGCATTCCGTCACCACGCCGGGGACGACGCACGCCCACTCTTCCACTTCACTCGCGAGGATCATCATGGCAAGACCGCGCAGGCGAGCCTTCACCCTGATCGAGTTGCTGGTCGTCATCGCCATCATCGGAGTTTTGATTGGGCTGCTCCTGCCGGCCGTCCAGGCCGCGCGAGAGGCGGCGCGGCGGGCCCAGTGCACCAACAACCTCAAGCAGATCACCCTGGCCATCATCAACTACACCGAGACCTACGGCGCCACGCCCCTGCACGAGTTCCGCTACCAGGGCGACGCCGGCGTCCCCGGCTCCGGCTGCAAAAGCTGGTACTGCGGCATCCTCCCCTTCGCCGAGCAAATGCCCCTCTACAACGCCCTGAACTTCTCCTACACCACCGAGTACGCCGAGATTTCTCCCGGAGTCGGTCCCAGCGCCACGGTCTTTCACACCACGGTCTCCACCTTCCTGTGCCCCTCCGACGGCGTCACCAACAACAACGTCCCGGGCATCGGCTGCTTCAACTACGTCGCCAACTCGGGCCACCCCCGCAACATCCTGCTGCCGGGTGACTCCCCCAACGGCGGTAACTTCCCGCCCCTGACCGGCATCGTCTCGACGGCCAAGATGTACCCCGGCCAGATCTTCTGCTCCTCCGGCGGCAACACCACCGCCGACACCACCGTCAAGTTCGCCGCTATCACCGACGGCCTCTCCAACACCGCGGCCGTCAGCGAGTCCTTGATGAACGACGGCCAGGGCAACTCCCCGGACCCCCGCCGCAACCTCAACTACACCAACGCCGGCCTGACCGACCAGGTCGACGTCTCGGTTTTGGCCGTTGTCCAGGACGGCCTGGCCGCGGGCAACGTCCAGAACTGGCAGCCCTGGAGCTACTACAAGGGGCAGGGCTGGGGCTACACCGACGCCTGGGAGCGCCACCTCTACTCCCACGTCTTCCCGCCCAACGGCCCGTCGATCAACACCTACAACACCGACACCTTCCGCTGCCTGGAAGGGGACAGCTCGATGAACCCCACCAGCCTGCACCCCGGCGGCGTCAACCTGTCGATGATGGACGGCTCGGTCCGGTTCCTCAAGAACTCGATCAACCTGCCCGCCTGGTGGGCCCTGGGCACCAAGGGTCGGGGCGAGCTCGTCTCCTCCGACGCGTATTGACCTGGCCCCTGGGACTGGAGACCTCCCCCAATGTTCCTACGAGTCCTTGCCGCGACGGCCGTGGCCGTCGCGGTAGCGGTGGCCCCCGGCTGCGGCCCGGAGGCCCCGAAGTTCGACCCGGCCACCCGCTACACCCCCGACTCGCTGGCCCAGGAACTGGCCTTCCGCCTCAAGGCCCTGGGTCCTCGACGCTCCGCCGCTCGGCCGTCGACCCGCAAGGCGGTCGGTCGCGAGGTGGGCAAGTCCGCCGAAGCCACCAAGGCCGCCCCCGCCGAGACTTTGGACGACCTCGTCGCCGAAACCGCCCGCAAGGCCAACACGATCCCCGGCCTGCCCACCGCCGAGGCCCTCAAGCAGGTCGCCGACGCCATCGGCCGCGAGACCTCGATCGCCGAGCCCGACCGTCGCCGCATCGCCGAACTCCTGAACCACCCGGCCGAACCCCTCTGAACCCGACAACATCCCGGGAGACCCCACCCATGATCCCCACCTCCGCGCCCCTGACCCGCCGCGGTCTGCTAGGCGGACTGGCCGCCGCCGGCCTGTCCGCCGCCGCCGCGTCCCCAACCCCCGACGCTCCCGCCGCCTCGCGCACCCTCCGCGTCGCCTTCCTGACCGACTGCCACCTCCCGGAGCCTCCCGGCCAGAACGCCCGCATGGCCAAGGTTCTCGACCGCGTCCAGAACCAGCCCGACCCCCCCGACCTCCTGATCTTCGGCGGCGACAACGTCATGGCCGTCGACGGCTCAACCCCTGACGCCGCGGCGATCCAGTTCGCCAACTGGTCCGAGCAGGTCCAGGCCCACCTGGCCCGCCCGGCCCTCAGCGTCATCGGCAACCACGACATCGTCTGGAAGGCCGCCCCCGCCGCCGACCCCAAGGCCGCCGCCATCGCCACCTACAAGATGCCCGCCCGCTACCACCAACACCAGGCTGGCGGCTGGACCTTCCTCCTGCTGGACACCTACCACGCCGACGGCTGCCGCATCGACGACGAGCAGCTCGCCTGGCTGGAACAGCGGCTGGCCGACGGCGACGGACCCGTCGCCCTGGTCTCGCACGCCCCCATCCTGACGGTCACCAGCTTCTTCGAGCCCAAAACGCTGGCCAACGGCAAGTACACCGTCCCCGTGGGATGGATGGTCGCCGACGTCATCCGCCTGCGAGACCTCTTCCTGGCCCACCCCCGAGTCAAGCTCGCCCTCAGCGGCCACATGCACCAGGTCGACCGAGTCGACTTCCGCGGCGTGACCTACCTCTGCGGAGGAGCCGTCAGCGGAAACTGGTGGGACCCCACCCCCTACCTCGGCTTCGGCCCGGTCTACGTCATGCTCGACCTCTTCGCCGACGGAACCGCCCGCCACGAAGTCGTTCCCTGGGAATGACGCCCCATTGAGGCAAAAGGGGAGCGGCCTAACCCATTCCGCGTGACACCGATTTCCCCAATACTCTCGGGTTGCGCCGCCGGCCCGCTCAAATCCCGACCAATAACTTCAACCGAGCATCAATCACCGCGACGACGGCCGGGCTCAAGCATCCCGTCCGCCTTTCCAGCCGATGCACCGAAACCGTCCTGACCTGGTCCACCATCACGACGCTCGGCTTCACCAGGCCGCCATCCGGGGGGCTGACCGGGACGTGCATCGGGAGTTTCCGGTCCGTCCCCGTGATCGGCAGGACCACGACCAGCCCCGACGGGCCGCTGTTGACGCGATCGGCCGAGACGATCACCGCGGGGCGCCTGCCCGACTGTTGGCGGCCGGTGGTGGGGTTCAGGTCCACCATCCACACCTCACCCCTGAGCATCGGGCGCCGCCTCCAGGCCGTCGGCCATCGTGGCATCCCAGCCCGCGATCTCCTTCTGATAGTCCGCCCACGCCGCCGGATCCGCTTTCAACGCCGAGTAGGCCTCGTGATACTCCGCCCAGAAGAGTTTCTCCTGGTAAAGCTTCACCGCCTCATCGACAATCGCCAGCATGCTCACGCCGGTCTTCTCGGCCAGGTCGCCCAAAGTCGCTCGGGTGCTGCGGCTGACCCGGATGGTCAGGCTGTCCATTTGAAATCCGTTGGTGTTGGCTTACCATCTCTATTTCAGTTGCCCGTATTGTAGACAAAAATGCAACAGGGAAAGACGCTGAAAATCGTAACCTCGACACGAGTCGTGAGATACACCGCCATTTTCGCTGCCGCCAGGCGGGATCAAACACTCGCACGGGAGGGATTGACCACAATGATGCATGCCATTTAAAATTGTCACTACTGGGTGTGCGGCACGGATTGCGGTTGACTGATCCCTTTCGTTAGTTTTAAGAAGAATCCACACCCGTAAAAGATAAATTATAAAAGATTTTCCCAGAGTATAAGTATGCCGCTGCCGAGAGATTTCCTGGGAATCGAGAATTTTCGTCTCGCATTTTGGAGAATCGTCAAGAGCAGTAAAAAAGACTATAAGCAGTATTACAGACATTCCTTTCAGTCGTATTCCCTATCACTTGACGAAAACCTCACAGCGATTATCACGCAGATCCGCCGTGGCGTGTATGAGCCAAGCGCTCCTACAATCGTTTTTCACCCGAAGAAATCCGGTGTACTTCGTCCACTAACCCTGCTCACATTCAAGGACTTGATCGTATATCAAGCAGTTGTCAACATCGTCGCAGATAAAATGATGGTAGTTCAGGAGAAATACGCATTCAAAAAATGCTATGGAGCTATATTGTCGATAAGATTTAGACATTACTTTTTCAACTCGTGGAGAATTTGCTATAAAAAATTTAATCAAAGCGTTTGTGATTCTTATGCGTGTGGAAATGTCTTTGTAGCAGACTTCGACCTCGTTGCCTGTTATGAGTTGATTGACCACGGCATTCTTCGCTCCTGTATTGCGGATAAGGTAAAGAGCGAAGACCTGTTAGAGTTCCTGTTCAAGTGCCTTTCCCATTGGACGACAAATTCGATCGGGAAACACCTGAGGCACGGTATACCTCAAGGGCCTGATGCTTCATCTTTCTTGGCTGAATGCGTACTGTTTCGATTCGATGCTACACCGTTTAGGGACGCTCAATATTTCCGTTACATCGACGATATAAAGCTCATGGCAAAAGACACGGTGCCGCTCCGGCGGGCATTGTTGCGACTCGACTTGAAGTGTAAGGAACTAGGACTGGTGCCGCAGGCACAGAAGATTACCCTGGGAAAAATCGACAAACTCGAACATATAATCAAGTCTGTGCCAAGCTTGGTCATTGAAAAGGTCGAGAAAAAGAGGCCGGGGTCGCACGCCGAGCTGGACAGATTATTTCGAGCGAGTATTGCGAAGAAGAGTGGGCGTTGGGACATCATCGACGTCACGAAGTTCAAATACGCTCTGGGCAATATGAATCCAAGGCTTGCAATCTTACGCAGAATTGGGCCGATGCTGGCAGAGAGACCGGACTTGTCTCCCACATTCGCGAACTATCTCAGAAAATTCAAAACGTCGAAACCGGTAGCTGATCTATTGCTGGAAACTTTGAAATGCGACCCTATTTATGACGCGTCTGCCGCCGATTATATCAGGACAATGGACTGTTGCGAGCCACTATCTGATCATCGGGAATATCGTAGGGTCGTAAGCACCGCAAGGAAACGCTCCGAAGAAAATAGCATCTTGATTCGAATCGCCGCGCTTACGTTTCGCGGCAAGAGAAAAGGCCCCAAGGACGCGATGAAGTTAATCGCGGAGGAACACGAACCATTGGTCAGGAATATGGTACTTCATGCTCTATTCGGCGCGACCAGAGATGCCCCGTTTAAGTTGAATAATTGCCGAGAGTTGCTTCAAAACGAGGTGGACGGCGACGATGAAGATTTGGCGAGATATTGCGGGTTATTGTTAATACTCGACAGCTACCTCGGTGGCAAAGAATGGATGCCGGGCAGAGCAGCTAATGGATCGGTCAAATTATTGGCAAAAGGCTTGGGACTTCGCAGTCGGATGCCTGCGAGCAAGTGCGTGCTGGATGGGTTCTTCGACAAATATGGCGTTCGAGTGACCTTTTCATGGCGAAAAGCCCTCGGTGGTAATCTCAAGGCAGCGGAACACAAATGTCTTCGACTTCTCCAATTTGAAATTGGCGATCCAACAGCCAAGATATTGATGCTTGACACATTCAACGAAATTCTCGTCCAATCGTTTTCGAACAGACATCCAACATTGCAAGGACCTTACAGTAAGGCTGCCGGCAAAAACACGCATCCTGACTACGGGAACTGGCTGAACAACGGCACTTTCAAAACGGTGATGGCAAATTGCGTGACGGAGTTGCTGGCCATTCATAAGGCCCGGGTTGGTGGAGACTTGGCGCACGCGAAAAGTAAGTCTGGCAGGCCGACTAGAGCAATTTCATTCGATCAGGCGAGGAGACATATGGGTCAGGCGCGGAAAGCCTGGAAAATATTGGTAAGAGAATGGTCGTCAATACTTTGAGGTGGCGATTCACGGCTGTTGAGGCGGGGAACGACCTCCGATCACGGTTGGCACACGCGAGGACCGATGGGGCCGAGTTGCACTCGAACCGGGTGGGAGGAATTGGGGGAAGAGTTGGGGAGGAGTTGGTGTCAATTCATCGTATCGTTCGCTCGGATTGGTTCTGTCAACTCAATTTCCACTTGCGTTTACACTGGCCATTCGGCGTGGAAAAATGGACGGGAACGGAGTTCCTCCCCGATTCGGTTTCCCCTCTGACCGTCCTCGACTGAGCGTTGAGGGTTGCCGGGGGGCGTTTTGCTCAACAGTTCGGTTGAGCAAAGTTGTTCGCAGGTCATGCCTCGACGGGTGCCTTCCGGGCGGACCTGACCTTGGAAGCGGCAGGGCGTCGCGGCTCGGCGTGATGGGCCGGGGCGGGCTTGATCCGCGCGAGCTTGGCGAAGCGCAGGCGGAAGTGGTCGGGGCTGGCGGGCAATTCGCCCAACAGCCTTCGGGCGATCCGGGCCGGGACGCGTTGCCCCTGCTCCCAGGACTTGATCGTGGCGGGCGATACACAGAGGAAGTTCGCGAGGACGCCCTGACTCATCCCGTAGGAATCACGCAACGCACGGACGGCCGGGCTGTCGAACTTCGCGGGCTCCGCGTCGATGGAGTAATTGCGCACGGTGAAGCGCTGTTCCAAAGGGACCCCGGCCACCGCCGCATCGACCAGTTCCTGGAGTGCCGCGGCAATCCTCTTGCCGGCCTGGGTCGCCATCACTTGCCCCCTTTTACTGGATCGTGGCCTGGGATCGGGCTTCGTCGGCATTGATTCTACCCGTTTGGATCGTTTCGGAAGGAATTGGGCTGGGTCGCCTTGGGGAATCTCTCCTCCGATGCGGGCCGCCCTAATTTTCGAGAGCGACCCCCGGACATCGGTTCCCCTTGCCCTGGGGAGCCTCGGCGGGTCTAATGTGACGGGAAAGGCACCCGACCCCAAGACCCACGGCGCCGCGACGCCGCGGGCCCGAGGAGCTTTTCCCCATGCAGGATCGCATCGCCTACCAGGGCATCACCTTCGACGACGTCCTGCTCGAACCGGGCTATTCCGAACTGCTGCCCAAGCAGGTCGACGTCCGCACCCGTCTGACCGCCAAAATCGCCCTGAACCTCCCGTTCCTCTCCGCCCCGATGGACACCGTCACCGAGGCCGACCTCGCCATCGCCCTGGCGCAGGAGGGGGGACTCGGCGTCATCCACAAGAACATGTCGATCGAGGAGCAGACCCTCGAAGTCGACATGGTCAAGCGGTCCGAGAATGGCGTCATCGTCGACCCGATCACCCTGCCCCCCGACGCCACCGTCAGCCAGGCCCGCGAGATCATGGCCGGGCACAACATCTCCGGAGTTCCGATCACGGTCGGAGGGCGGCTCCGAGGCATCCTCACCCGCCGAGACCTCCGCTTCCTGGAATCCAACGACCTCCGCATCGAGGAGGTGATGACCAAGGACAACCTCATCACCGCGCCGGCCCGCACCACCCTGGAAGAGGCCGACCGCATCCTCAACAAGAACAAGGTCGAAAAGCTCCTGCTGGTCGACGACGACTACCGCCTCAAGGGCCTGATCACGATCAAGGACATCGACAAGCTCCACCGCTACCCCACCGCCTGCAAGGACCAGCGAGGCCGGCTCCGCGTCGGAGCGGCTGTCGGCGTCCACGACTACGAGCGCATCGCCTCTCTGCTGGAAGCCGACGTCGACGTCCTCGTGGTTGACTCGGCCCACGGCCACAGCCAGAACGTGCTGGAGACCGTCCGCAAGATCAAGCGGGACCACCAGATCGAGGTCATCGCCGGCAACGTCGCCACCGCCGCCGGCACCAACGACCTGATCGACGCCGGAGCCGACGCGGTGAAGGTCGGCATCGGCCCCGGCTCCATCTGCACCACCCGGGTCGTCTCGGGCGTGGGAGTGCCCCAAATCACCGCCGTCTACAACGCCGCCAAGGCCGCCAACGGCCGGGTCCCGGTCATCGCCGACGGCGGCATCCGCTACAGCGGCGACATCACCAAGGCGATCGCCGCGGGAGCCTCCTGCGTCATGATCGGCAGCCTCTTCGCCGGCCTGGCCGAAAGCCCTGGCGACACCATCATCTACCGGGGCCGCTCCTTCAAGTCCTACCGGGGAATGGGCTCCCTGGGGGCAATGGCCAAGGGTTCCCACGAGCGCTACCGGCAGGACGCCCACCACCACCGACCCGGTGAGGCCAAGGGGACCGCCACCCAGAAGCTCGTCCCCGAGGGAGTCGAAGGCCGAGTCCCCTACAAAGGTCCCCTGGCCGACTACGTCTTCCAGCTCGCCGGCGGCCTCAAGGCCGGTATGGGCTACTGCGGAACCCGCACGATTGACGACCTCCGCACCCAGGCCCGCTTCATCCAGGTCACCGGCGCCTCGGTCCAGGAAGGCCACCCGCACGACATCGTCATCACCCAGGAAGCCCCGAATTACTCCTCCTTCTCGGCCGAAAGCGACTCCGGCCGGGGCTCGGCCTGACCGTCGGCGTGCCTACGAGGAGACACCCGGCATGAGCACCGTCTCAACGCCAGCCGCGACCCTCGACGACCTGGCCCGCACCCCCGGCAAGGCGGAACTGATCGGCGGGAGGATCGTCCCCCTGATGCCCACCGGCCTCCGCCCGAACCTCATCGCCGGCCGCATCTACCGGAGCCTCGCCGACCACGCCGACGCCACCGGCCTCGGCCTGGCCCTGACCGACAACATGGGCTTCGCCGTTCCTGAACTCCCATCCGGACGCCAATCCTTCTCGCCGGATGTCGCCTACTACGACGGCCCATTTTCCACCTCGGACATGCGATTCATCCAGGGGCCGCCCACCTTCGCCGTCGAGGTTCGCAGCGAAGGGGACTATACCCCAGCCGCCGAGCGGGCCATCGCGGCCAAGCGTGCCGACTACTTCGCCGCCAGCACCCACATCGTCTGGGACGTCGATTCGATCGCGGAAACCATCCACGCTTACCACTCCGCCGCCCCCGACCGGCCCAAGACGTTCCGCAAGGGCCAGGACGCCGACGCCGAACCGGCCGTCCCGGGCTGGCGGAACTCGGCGGCACGTGTCTTTCAGTGACGCTCACGCGGGATCGACCGTACGAAATCCGCTCATGCCGTTGTCGCGGAAGAACACGTTCTGCCAAGCGGTCAACGTGCTGCCAGGCATGGGAACGAGATTTCGACATTAAGTGCGCAAGTGGAAAGGGTGGCCATTGATGACTCGACCGGACACTAACCGCCAGCGAGTGATCGATCACGGCGAGGTCTTCACCCCGCCCGGGCTAGTCAACGACATGCTCGACTTCGTCGCCCATGAGTGCGAGCGCATCGACTCACGCTTTCTGGAACCCGCTTGCGGCGACGGGAACTTCCTGGCCGAAGTGCTGCGACGGAAGTTGCTGACGGTGGACAAACGCAATGCCCGAGACCGAGACAAATGGGAGCGTGACACGATCCTGGCCGTGTGCAGCCTCTACGGCATCGACCTGCTAGCCGACAACATCGCCAACTGCCACGAACGGCTTTTGAAAATCGCCAACGACGCCCATGCCGCTCGGTTCAAAGGCTTGCTTCCCGGAGCCGCCACCCGCGCCGTGGCCTATGTTCTTTCCAAGAACATCGTGCAGGGCGACGCCCTCACGTTGCGAACCCTTGGCGATCGCCCAATCGTGTTCCCGGAGTGGTCCCCGGTGAACGGCTCGATGCTCAAGCGCCGCGACTTCGCTTATGACCATTTGCTCAATCACGCCCATATCTCAAACCCGCCCTTGTTCAGTGATTTGGGAAAAGACGTTTTCGTTCCCACGCCCGTCGGCGAATATCCCCCATGCCACTACCTGAAAGTCCCCGACGCGGAAGCTTCGATTGAACGGCCATAACCCCGACATCCTTACCTGTCTGGCCAACCTGAGCGCCGATGAGGTTTTCACGCCGCCCAAACTCGCGTCGGCGATGCTCGACCTCCTGCCGCAGGAGTTGTTCCGCCGTCCCGACTCGACGTTTCTCGATCCCGTCTGCAAGTCCGGCGTCTTCCCGCGCGAGATCGCCAGACGACTGAATGAAGGTCTCAAGGACCAGATGCCCGATGATCAAGCCCGCGTCAACCATATCCTCACCAAGCAGGTCTTCGGATTGGCGACCACGGAGTTGACCGCCTTGCTCAGCCGGCGAAGCGTCTATTGCTCCAAAAAAGCCGACGGCAAGTACAGCATCGCCACCGCGTTCACCAAGCCGGATGGCAACATCCGCCTGCCCAAGACGCGGCACAATTGGGACGACAACGGCAAATGCGGAGCGTGCGGCGCGAGCCAAAGCGAATACGACCGCGACGAGGCGCTCGAAGCCGTACGCCTATCCGTTCATCCACGGCATTGACCCGACGGAGGTATTCAAGGTGAAGTTCGACGTGATCGTCGGGAACCCGCCGTATCAGTTGAGCGACGGTGGCTTCGGTCGCAGCGCCTCGCCGATCTATCAGCAATTTGTCATGCAGGCGAAGAAGCTTGAACCACGATATCTGACCATGGTCATCCCGTCGCGATGGTTTGCCGGCGGCAAGGGGCTTGATGAGTTTAGAGGGTCGATGCTCACTGACGCTCGCCTGCGCTCCATTGACGATTTTCTCTGCGCCTCGGACGTCTTTCCCGGCGTTGGCCTCAAGGGTGGCGTTTGCTACTTCATCTGGGAGCGTGACAATCCCGGGCTATGCCGCGTTACCACGCATCTCAAAAACGTTCCTCCCTCGACGGCCAGTCGCCAACTGCTCGAAGAAGGTATGGACGTGTTTATCCGATTCAATGAGGGCCTTTCGATCCTCAGAAAGGTCGCCGCCGTCGAGAGCGGACAGACCCGATCGTTGTCGCTGCCTGAAAATGCTCGCTTCGACCGACTGGTTAGTTGCAGAAAGCCCTTTGGGATAGAGACTACGTTCAAAGGCAGAACCGCGAGGGAAGTCGATGACCTGTTGGTTCATCAGAACGGCGGAAAGGGATATATCGCCAAAAAGCAAGTGACAACGGGCACACACCTCATCGATAAGTGGAAACTATTCATGGGGTACGCCGCGCCGGGGACCGGCAACAAAGACACTTCCCCCCACCGAATCATCAGTACGCCGTTCGTCGGAGAGCCGGGCACCATTTCGTCGGAGACCTACCTCTGCATCGGCCCGCTCGACTCCAAGAGTCAGGCGGAGAGCGTCCTTTCCTACCTCTCCTGCCGATTAACCCGTCTCCTGATTCTTCTGCACAAGCCATCCCAACACACGACTCGCAAGGTGTACACCTTCGTTCCCATGCAGGATTTCGACCAAACGTGGACTGACGAGAAACTGTACAAAAAATACGGCCTGACCAGGGACGAGATTGATTTCATTGAAAAGCTCGTTCGCCCGATGCTCGAGGAGGAATCGCGTGGATAAGGGCTTCTTTCCCCCACGTCCCGCGGTGATGCCGACGATTTACGCCTTCGCCAGCACGCATCCTGATCACGCCGGCTTGCTGAAGGTAGGCTACACCGAGCGAGCCGCTGCCGATCGCATCTCCGAGCAGTTCCCAAGCGGCCTGATGACCGGCGAGATTCAGCTGATCGAATTCGCGATGCGGGCGGACGGTTCCGCCTTTACCGACCGGGACGTCCATCGTCATCTCAAGGCGCGGGGCGTCAAGAACATCTCGCACGAAGTGTTCCACTGCACCGTCGATCAAGTGCGGGCGGCGGTGGTCGCCGTACGCGAACGAACCGCCAACCTCGAAGACCGCACGCTGAGCTTCGGCCTACGCCCCGAGCAGCGGGAAGCCGTCGAGCGCACGGCGGATTACTTCAAAAAGGCCCGGATCGAGCAGCCAGGGCACACGCCGCATTTCCTGTGGAACGCGAAAATGCGTTTCGGCAAGACCTTTGCCACGTATCAACTGGCCAAGACGTTGGGCTGGACGAAGGTGCTGGTGCTGACGTTCAAGCCGGCGGTGGTGCATGCCTGGTCGGAAGATTTGACGCGACACCTCGACTTTGAAGGCTGGCAGTTCATCACCCGCGACGGGAGACTTACCTACGAACAGGCGGAGATGGAGAAGCCAATCGTCTGCTTTGGCAGCTTTCAGGACTTCTTGCAGCGTACGGCGGGCGGGGCCATCAAACCGCGCAACGGGTGGGTCCACGACACCGAGTGGGACTGCGTGGTCCTGGACGAGTATCACTACGGCGCGTGGCGCGAGAACGCCAAGGGGTCGTTCGGCGCGGACGAGGAAGACGAGGGCGAAGTGGCCGAGGAAGTGACGAAGGTCGAGTCGGAGTTCGACGAGTCGATCCTGCCGATCACGACGGGGCATTACCTGTATCTGTCGGGCACGCCGTTCCGGGCGCTGGCATCCGGCGAGTTTATCGAAGAGCAAATTTACAACTGGACCTACAGCGACGAGCAGCGGGCGAAGCGCGATTGGGTGGGCCCGGGACCGAACCCGTATGCGCAACTGCCGAGACTGGTGTTGATGACGTACACACTGCCGGACGATATCCGGCGCGTGGCGGAGGAAGGCGAGTTCAATGAGTTTGACTTGAACGAGTTCTTCCGGGCTGAGGGTCAAGGTGGAACCGCGAAGTTCGAGCATTGGGACGAGGTGCAGAAGTGGCTGGACCTGATCCGCGGGGCGTATCGCGGGACGACAGTGGACGATTTGAAGCTGGGGAAGGACCGGCCGCCGCTGCCGTTCGGTGATGCCCAGCTGCTGGGGGTGTTGCAGCATTCGTTCTGGTTCCTCCCGAGCGTGGTGGCGTGCCACGCGATGGCGAACCTGCTGAAGGCGAAACAGAACACCTTCTATCAAGATTACAACGTGGTGATCGCGGCGGGATCGAGGGCGGGCATCGGCGCGGCGGCGCTGCCTCCGGTGCTGGAAGCGATGGACGAACCCCTATCAAGCAAGAGCATCACGCTCTCGTGCGGGAAGCTGACCACGGGCGTGACGGTGCGTCCTTGGACGGGCATGCTGATGCTGCGGAAATGCAGCAGCCCGGAGACGTATTTCCAGTCGGCATTTCGGGTGCAGTCGCCCTGGACCATGTTGGACGAGTCGGGCATGGAAATCGTCGTGAAGCCCGAATGCTACGTCTTCGACTTCGCGCCGAACCGGGCTTTGCGGCAAATTGCCGATTATGGGTCAAGATTGGCCACGGACGAAACGTCGCCCGAACAGCGCATCGCGGAGCTGGTCGGGTTCCTGCCGGTGTTGGCATACGACGGCGGCAGCATGCGCCAACTCGATGCGGAGGCGATCCTCGATATCGCTACCGCCGGCACGAGCGCGACGCTGCTGGCCAAGCGATGGGAGAGCGTGCTGCTGGTGAACGTGGACGACAGCACGATCGGTCGGCTGATGAAGGAGGATTTCAAGGCGACGTTCGCGAAGTTGGCACACGAGTAGAACCAGCGATGACCAAAGCTTGGCTTCTCGCCCTCTGCCCATCAGGAGCATCCCCTTCACCGCCGGTAAGATGGTTGGCAAGCAGGCGTCGGGGCGATGTGGCACATGGGCTACGAGTCCCAGACCCGCTACAACCACGTCATGCCCCCCAACGCCCAGAGCCGCGCCATCGGCGAGAACGGCACCAACCCCGGGGCGTCCACGGCCGGCAGTCGACACTCCGGGGGCGTCAACGTCCCGGCGTTGAAACCACCATCGCGTTCCGGAGGGCCGACGTCCACGCCTCGGGAACTCCGGTTTCGCGGGACGTTGTGGTCCTCAGCGAACCGGCTCGCAACTTTGTGCATCCCCGCCTCGGAAAGAGGGAAGACCCTCCCGCCGCCGACTCCTACGATGCGACCGTCGTGAAGGCGAGCGATCGATCGTCGGAGGAGGGGGGGGCAATCATGGACCAGGCACGTCTGGACGACCCGTCGCGTTGGGACGGGATCGTCGAGCACTACGCCGTCGTCGGCGAGGCCATCACCACGCCGTACAGCCTCGACGCCCTGGCGGGTCTCGATCCGCGACGGGCGGTCCGGCTGCTTGACGTGGCCACCGGCACCGGGGCGCTGGCCAGGGCCGCCGCTCGTCGGGGGGCGAGCGTCACGGCGATCGACTCCTCCCCGGGCATGGTGGCCTACCTCTCCCAGCGGGCCAGGGAGGAAGGTCTGACTGGCCTGGAGGCGCGCGTCATGGATGGGCAGGCGTTGGACCTGCCCGACGCCTCCTTCGACGTCGCGTGCTCGGTCTTCGGGGTCTTCCTCTTCCCCGACCACCGGGCGGGCCTGGCCGAGATGAAGCGGGTGCTCGTCGCCGGCGGTTCGCTCCGGCTGGTGGTCTGGGCGGCGCCCGAGCGGATGGCCCACCTCCAAATCTGGGAGGAGACCGTCCGGGACGTCTTCCCCGGCTTTGAGGACCTCGTGCGCCCGAGCGGCTGGCGGGCGATGATGACGCCCGAGGGGTTGACGGATGAGCTTCGGGAGGTCGGCTTCGTCGGGGTCGAGGTCCAGCCCCTGCGTCATGAATGGTCGGTCCCCTCGACCGATTGGTTGCTCGCCCAGGAGACCGACAGCAACCCCTTCTCCGAACGTCTCTACGAACGACTCGGCCCCGGCTCCCGAGAGCGGGTGCGGCATCGGCTGCGGGAGAGGTTGAAGGCCGAACATGGCGACGGACCATTCGCCCTGCCGGCGGAGGCTTGGCTGGCCGTCGGCACACGCTGATCAGGAAAGCGAGGAAGCGATGGACCAGGGCAACAGGGTTGGGAGCGAGTCGATGTCGCGCCGGCAGGCCCTCGCCAGGGTGGCGGGGGCGGCCGGCTTCCTCGTGAGTCACGGGGGCGCGGAGGGCGGGATGGACGAACCCAGGCCGAAGCCGACACGCCAGGTCGACGTGGTCGTCGTGGGGGGCGGACCGGCCGGGCTCAGTGCGGCCCTGGTCCTTGGACGGGCCTGCCGGAGCGTGCTCGTGTGCGACTCGGGTCAGGGCCGGAACGCCCCAGCCGAGGCGGTTCACGGCTTCCTCGGCCAGGACGGCACGCCGCCGGACCAGTTACGCAAGATCGGCCGGGAGCAGTTGAAACCCTACGACGTCCGATTTCATGACGGTCGGGCGACCGACGCCCGAGCCGTCGATGGCCGGTTCGAGGTCACCCTCGACGGGGCCAAGGTCGTCGCCTGCCGCAAGTTGATCCTGGCCACCGGCCTTGTCGACGTTCTGCCCGAGATCCCCGGCCTGCGAGAGCGCTGGGGCCGATCCGTGATCCACTGCCCCTACTGCCACGGCTGGGAGTTCCGGGGCCGCCCCTGGACCTTCATGGCCCCTCCCGAGGCGGTCGTCGAGGTCTCGACGCTCTTGCTCGGCTGGACTCAAAATTTGACGCTACTGACCAACGGTCCGGCCGAACTCGCCCCCCAGGATCGGACCTGGCTGGCGGACCACGGCGTGAAGCGAGTCGAGGAGCGGATCGATCGTCTGGAAGGGGAGGACCGACGGCTGAGGGCAATTCACCTCGACGGCGGGCGTCGCCTGGAGGCGGATGTCCTGTTGGTGAGGACCCGGCTCCGGCAAGCTTCGGACCTCGCCGAGAGGCTCGGCTGTGCCCTGCGCGACCAGGGGCCGACCGCCGGCCAGGTGAAGACCGAGCCGTCCGGAGTGACCAGTGTGGAGGGGCTTTACGTCGTTGGAGACGCCTCCGACGCCGGCAACCCGAGTGTCGTCTCGGCGGTGGCCGAGGGCTCCCTGGCGGCGGCCCTGGCTTGCAAGGCCATCTTCAACGAGAATGCCCGACGTCCCGAGGGTCTCGCGCCAGGTCGCCCGGGGTAACGCCCAGCCACCGACGGACGTGGCGATGCAGGTGACTCTGGCCGGAGAAGCCCGACCGGACCGCCGCCTGGGCAATGCCGCAGCCACCTTCCAGCAACTGCCTCGCCCGCTCGACCCGTCGGCCGATCACGTACTGGCGCGGCGTCGTCCCCGTCGATCCGCGGAAGAGTCGAAGGAAATGGAACGGGCTGAGGCCGGCGACGGCCGCCAGCCGATCGACGGACAGGTCGCCCTCAAGGTGGCCTTCAACGTGGTCGGTCACCCTTCGCAGCACCTCCCGTGGCAGGCCGGCGGGCAGCCTGGGCGAACGGCCGCCCTCGTCGGCATACTCTCGCAACAGGTGAACGGCCAGGGCGGTGCCAAGCGACTCGGCGAGCAACTCCCGACCCCCCCCGCCGGTTTCGGCCACCTTGGCGAGAGCCCGGGCTACCTGACCGGCAAAGGCGTCTCGGCGCATCGCCACCGGGCGGAGGCGGGCCGACTCCAGGCCCGACTGACCGGCGACCCGATCGACCAGGCCCCTTGAGAGCCGGACCGAGACCGACTCGAAGGGCCGGGCCGTTCGGACAAGCGTGGGGACCAGGGCGGGCGTCACCACTACGTCGCCCGCCGACGGCCGGCCCGAGTACCCGTTCCCCTCTCCAAAATGCCAGTCGACGTGCCCAGGGCCAGAGAGGAACAGGGTCAACTGGTGGAAGTCGTGGGCGTGCCGATTGGCCACGACGGGCCTCTCCGCCAAGGACCGGCGGACGAGCAACCCCTCGGCCAGCCCCTCGTCGTGCCGCCCCATCGGCACGATCTCCATCGCCTTGCCCATCCGAGACCTCCGAGTCCCCACCGACGTCGGAGTGCCCAGCTCGCAAGGCCCAGGGTCCGACGATCGACACCAATCCCGCCAACATCCTACGAGCCGGTCCAAGGTCGCCGACAGCCCCGCCCAAACCCGGAGGATGACCAGCCCAGCCTCGAAGGCCGTCCCTTCTGAAAGTGAGGCGGAAGCCCGACCTCGGCGACAAGGTGACGCCCCGGCCCTCCTCAACGGGTCGGTTGATCTACCCACCGCGGGCAATCTCGGGTATCCCTCGTCGCCCCTTCGACGTCATATCCGGCACGACCCCGAAAATCCTTCAAGGTTCGACCCGCCCCCGGCCGATCCAGGGAGGGACGGGGAAGTTCGGTCGATCGGCCGTCCGTTTCGATGGGCGAGGCGCGAGCGGTGCGTAACGGCGACGGGGCCAGTAGGTCCCGACCGTTGAGCGTGCGGCCGTTGGCCCGTCCCAGCCTAGCAAGGAGGCGAGGCGTGAGTCGTCCCAGAATGGCCCCGGCCGCCGTGGCATGGCTGGCCGCCCTCGGCCTGGCCGGACCGTTGGCCTCGGCCCAGCCCCCGGCGGTAACCGGTTCCGCCGCCTCGGACTCGGGCCTGCCCGACCCGATGGCCTCGGCCCGCAACGCCCGGCACCTGATGCGCAATGGCCAGGACTACCTCTCGTACAAGCAGTACGAGCGGGCCCTGTCCTTCCTCCGCCAGGCCGAAACCCGTCAAACCGAGTTGAGCGTCCCCGAACGAGCCGCCCTGCGCAAGGCGATCGAGCGGGCCCGGCAGGGGATGCGTGAACCCGAAGCCCCCACCGACTCCGCCCTCGCCCGAGGCCGCGGCCCCTCCGACCGCCCCCGAGACCCCCAGGCCTCGGGCACCTTCGCCCTGGCCCGGCCCATCCGCGACGTCGAGCCGATCCAGCTCGCCTCGGCCGTCGTCGAGGCCCCCAAGGCCCCCGCCAGCCCGACTGTCGTCGCCGACCTGCCCGAGGCCAGCCCGGTCCCCGCGGCCCTGCCCGAGCTTCCCACCCTGCCCGGGACCGCCGAGCCCGTCGCCGCCCCTCCGGCCCTCAACGCCGAACCAATTCCCACCCCCGCGCCAACCCCGGTCCCCGCCGCCGCCGCCCCGGAGCCCGAGCCGCTCCCGGTCGTCGCCGAGCCGGAACCCGTCGCCCCCCCGGTCGCCCCCGAGCCGGAACCCGTCGCCCCCCCGATCGGACCCGAACCCCCACCGGCCGCCCTCGCCGACCCGGCCCCCGAGACGCCCGACCCAGCTCCGGCCCCCGAGACGCCCGACCCAGCCGCCGAACCATTGACCATCCTCTCGGCCCAGCCCGAGGACACCTTACCCGACCTGCCCCCGGCCACCGCCGCGGCCCCGGCCCCGGCCCCGGCCGAAGTCCCCACCCTCCCGGCCGAGACCCCCGCCCCCGAGGTCCCGCCGATCGCCGACCCGGTGATCCCGGCCCCCGAGGCGCTCGACCCAGCCCCGATTCCAATCCCGGCCCCAGCCGACCCTCTCTTGCCAACGGCCGCAACGCCCGACCAGGCCGACTCCGCCTTGCCGCCCCCGCCCGAGGAAGCGCCTCCGATCGCCGCCGACCCGGCCCCGGCCCCGGTCGCCGCCGACCCGGCCGCCTTGCCGGAACTGCCCCCTCAGGTCCCCGCCGCGGCGTTGGTTCCCATGCCCACGCCCGAGGAACTGAGGTCTCCGAGGCCCGGCGGACCCATCTCGACCCTCTCGGAATCCTCCCGGCGCGAGGTCGAGGAGGTCGCCCGTCGCCAGGACGCCAACTCCCGACGAGCCCCCGACGCCGCCCCCACCAACCGCACAGAGCAGCCCATCGGCGTCGGCTCCGACGTCCAGACCAACCGTCTGGAGCTACCTCGGGCCCCCAGCCCCACCGAGCCCCGAGCCATCCGGCCGATCCCCATCGACGAGGAACCCGCCCCGATGACCCCCCGTCGCTGGGAACCCACCAGCAAGTACTGGGCGTCGGTCGGCTCCTGCCACACCCCCCTCTACTTCCAGGACGCCGTCCTGGAACGCTACGGCCAAAGCGTCGAGCAGGGCATGGGCCCCTTCGGCCGGTTCGTCACCTACCGACTGGACGACCCCACCCAGTCCAACCAGCGGATGCAGATCGCCCAGCCGTTCGTCTCGCTGGCCCTGTTTTACGGACAGGTCGTCGCCTTACCCTACAACCTGATCGTCGACCCACCCTGGGAAGCCGAATACGACCTGGGCTACTACCGCCCCGGCGACCGAATCCCGCCCGACACCTACTACCTCCCCTGGCTAGGAGTCGGCCCGCCCCTCAAGGGACGAAACTACGGCGGCTTCCACGGTCACCGTTGATCTCCCTCAGCCTCAAGGCCCCCCAGACGCCCCCGGAAAACCCCGGGGGCGTCGTCGTTTGCGGGCAACGCTTCCCGTCACGTGACGAAGAAAGGCGAGACACCCACCGCCGTTGCGGCCGCGTTCAGCTTGCCGTCGAGCGTGGCCAGCGGCAGCCCGAGCCGCATCGCTAATTCGAGGTAGGAGGCATCGTAGGCGGAAAGCTTGTGAGCGCGGGCCAGGTGCATGGTCTCGAACCAGGCCCTGGCCACCGTCTCGTCATCGACGGTGATGGGGAAGGTCCCAAGAAGGGCGAGAAAATGGGCGGACATGGCCGGAGTCGTCCGGCCTCGCCGTTCGCCGACCAGAAGGGCGTTGGCCACCTCCAGCGCCCAGAGGGCCGGGACGTGGGCTTGCAGGTCCGGCATCTTGTCGAGGATCGCGGCGGCATAGTCGTCGCCTTCGTCCGCGAAGACCCAGACCAAGGTCACCGACCCATCGAGGACGAAACCGCCGGTCGCATCCATGCGAATCCTTTCCTAGAATCGGCGTCCTTCCTCGATCAGATCCCGCACGCTCAGGCCGCCAAGGGACTGGCCCTCGCGAAGACGCTTCATAGCCTCAACGGCGGCCTGGACGTCGGGCCTGGGCTTGGTCGCAACGGCGGGAACCAGTCGCGCGACGGGCTTGCCATGCTTGGTGATGGTAAATTCCTCGCCCTGCGCAACCCGCTCCAAAAGCTGAGGCAGGTGGGTTTTGGCTTCAAAGGAGCCCACGCTTTCCACGTTCGTTCTCCCTTCGGAATAGACTGGTTGAATCTAGTCTAATCGAAAGTGAGGTCGCCCGGCCAGGCGAGTTCGGTCTTGATATTCTATGGCTGCAAGACCCCCATGACTCCTGCGCTGGGCAGACTAGACGCTGAGAGGGCATCCTAGAGAGGATACGATTGGGGAAGACCATCGGGAGCCCGGATGAAGCGACTCCCGAGAGATGAAACCATGAACCGTCGGGCCATTCTGGACCTCAGGAACGCCGAGGTCCCCGGCCTGAAGCGGAAGTACGGAGCCAAGTCGCTGTCTGGCTTCGGCTCAATAGCTCGGGGCGGCGACCACGAAGGGAGCGACATGGACATCCCCATCACATTCGAGGCGGTGGCGACGTCCGACAACTTCTTTGACTTGAAATTTCACCTAAAGGCACGATTCGGACGCCCTGTCGATCTCGGAACGTCCGACATGTTTCGGTCCCGGGTGCGGCACCTCGTCGAGAAAAAGTTCATCCTTGTCCCGTAAACCCGAGGAACCGAGTGGTGACATCGAAAGATGCTGCGAACAAATCCTGCGAAAGACCAACACCGCGGCGGGTTACCGCGCGTAAAAAAAATCAAGAACAAAATCTGATTTCGGGATCCTGACATTCCTTCGTGCCATCGGCCAATCTTGGCGGCCGAGAAGTTGTGGATCAGTCGACCGGGGATGTGTAAGATTGCCCTGAGATCATCGGCAATAAGCAAAAGGGAAGTTCCTGGAAGGGGCATGAATTGCCAAAAATTGTTTTTCGCGGCCTAGTTCATCCAACTGATATGAGCCTGACGATTAACAAGAATATGAAAGCTGATTGGTCAGTCGATGAATTCAAAGTATAGATCAATTATCAATGGTTCATCAAAGAATCAAAGGTGCGAGTCGAATGCGATATTCGTCGATTTGATGATGTACAAGCCGAGCCATTAACTCCTGTGGAGGTGGGAGAAATTTGGAAGAGAGCCTTTGACCTGGTGAGAGGTACTGTCAATCTGTGTTGTTTCGCAATGGGATGCGAAGCGACAGTTATCCTGGATAAATATACAGATAAATTTGGAAGCGAAATATCTTACTACATCTCGGATCCGGAATTAGCTGCACTGTGTAAAGCATATAGCCTTGATGAAGCTGGAAGTGATGCTTTCGATGTAATTTTTTCCATCGTACTCAGCGAGCCAGCGTTTTTCATGGCACTGGAGGATCTCATTACAGCAAATACCCTTCCGCACCATGCCCCGGTCGCTTGCGCACGGGCAATTGAAGGCGTTCGGAGGATGATTTCCGCGAGCGAGCCGACCGCCAAAGCGTGGGAAATGATGCGTCAGAAGCTGAACATTGGCGAGGAATATCTAAAATTCATAACCGAACTGTCTAAAGGCCCTAGGCACGCCGATCGTACGTACATTCCTGGACCATCAACAGCCGAAATCGCTCGTAGAACTTGGACTATCATGAATCGCTTTCTAGAATTCAGGAAACGGAGCAATCTCCCTTTACCGGAAACCGAATTTCCTAAGCTTCAATAGTTGGGGTTGCTGCCGCAATCATTGAGGCCCAAACCCCGGCTGCATCTTCCGCCAAAGCATCTGCCCAAGCCGCTTCGATCATTTCATTGGTTGGAGAACAAGGGACAATGACGTAACCTGCCTGCCTAATAGCTTGTAAGATCTGTTGAGCACCAACTTGGGATATTATTACAGAGTTCAGAAATCTTTCAAGCACCTTTATTACAACTATTTGAATACCCTGATAGGATTCATTTAACTCGGGAATTGGTTCAGGAAATCGGTCGGGTAATTTGATTGATTCCAAGTTCGTATCCATTCTATAAAATAAATTATTTAATCGAGTCCCCGGGCCTACTATGGCGTTTCTTGACGATAGCCGAGTAAACTGCTTTTGTTCCCTTTAATAAAATGTAACAAAATTCCTAAAAATGCAACTTTCAGTTAAAAAAAATGTTCGGGGCCGTTAAAGTCGCCTCAAGGTTCCTATTGTTTCAATAAACTGAATCCCAGGTTTTGCAACCGGTCCTGATATTGGGAGTCCGCAGACGGGATAAGGGGGTTGTCCTACTTTCCACTCCCCAATCGACCCATTCTCCCTAGTTCGAAGTCCGCTATGCAACGTCAGAACCTGAACTCCTTCCGGAAAATCTCCGTCCCCGTCCGATCCCCTCGTCGCTATAATGGACACTTGGACCGAAGAAGGGTGTTGACCGTCGGGCCACGGGCCGGCGGCCTCGCGAGCGGGGGGTGATCGACGATGCACACCGATGGCGTGACTGGGGCCGACTGGGAGGGCGAGCGGACCTCCATCGGCCGCCATTTTCTTCGAGACATGGAAGGGCTCTGGACCGACGTTCTCCAGATGGCGGGCGTCGTCGAATCGGCCCTGAACACCAGTCTTCGCGCTCTTAGGGAGGGCCGCCCCGAGTTGGCCGCAGAGGTCAAGGGGGAGGAAAAGGCCATCGACGCCTGGGAAGTTCGCATCGAGCGCCAGTGCGTCAAGGTTCTGGCCCTGCACCAGCCGGTCGCCTCCGACCTCCGCCGGGTCGCCGCGATGCTCCGGATCAACGGCGACCTCGAACGGATTGCCGACCTCGCCAGTCACATCGCCGGGCGGGCCCGCAAGCTCGCCCGTTCGGGAGAGTCCAACATCCTCCCCCCCGAGCTCGACGACCTCGCCGCCCTCGTGCAAGAGCGCGTCCGCGACGGCCTCGACGCCCTGACCAAGTCCGACGTCCACCTCGCCCGCACCCTGATCGCCTCGGACAAGGAAGTCGACCACGCCCGCCGAGCCGTCCTCCGCCAGCTCAAGCACGCCATCCGCCGAGACCCCGAGCGCGTCAACACCTGGCTCCGCCTGATTAACACCGCCCGCAACCTCGAACGGATCGCCGACCACGCCGCCTCCATCGCCGAGGCCGTCATCTACATGCGCGAAGGCGACATCGTCCGTCACACCGCCCCCAAGGCCCCCAAATTCTGAAGGCGCGATCGCTGCCCCACCAGGCCCGTGATCAAGTCGGACCCCAGCCCATCCGATAATCGGAACAGTCCCACCCCTTCACCACGTCCAGCCCTCGGCCTCGTGGCCTCGGGGGTCGGCGCGGGTCGAGCGAGCCGGAGGCGGGATCGCTCCAGGGAGCTAGGATGGTCCGACTTCTAGGCATCGCGGCTCGAACTGCGTCCCTGGTCGCCTGGATCACGGTCCTGGGCGCCGCCGTCGCCTGGGCTCAGGACCCTTCCGCCGGCCCGTCTCGGTCCGCGCCCCCCGCCGCGGTCGTGCCGACGGTCCCGCCCACCGAAACCGCCCCCCCGGCCGTTCTGGTCCCACCGGCAACTGTCACGACCCCCGACGACGCCACCCCGATCCCACCCGGTTCGGTGGGCGTTCCCCCCGAAAGCACCGAGCCAGCAGTCGTCCCACCAACGACCCCGATCCCGCCCGGCTCGGTGGTCGTCCCCGCACCCACGCCACCGCTCCCCGAAGCCTCAACGCCATCGCCCTCCCCACCACCATCGCCGACAACGGTTAGCACTCCCGTCCCCGCTGAACCCTTCACCCTCGACGAGCCCGAACCCGAACCCATCAAGGTCGTCTCCAACCCATTTCGGGCCGCCCTCCAGTCGATTTTCGGACGGACCGACCCCGCCCCCTGGCACCCCTTACCGCTCGGCACTCTGTTCAACGAAGGCTGGGACGAACCCTGGATCGGGCCGCCCAACGGCGCCCGGGGCGGCCCTCGACAGGGCTGGATCGACTCGGCCGACGGCAACTTTTACCGACTGTGGTTCTTCTCCTACACCTACACCAACACTATCGCCGGGGGAGGCAATGGGCACCTCGGCAGCTTCACCCATTACCAACCTCTGAGCCGACGTCTCAGCCTCATCACCGAGATCCCCTTCGTTACCGCCAACATAGGCACCCTCGCCGTCGGCAAGCAGGTCTTCCCGAATCCCAGCACCTCCCCGGCCCACGCCAACGCCGTCGGCTTCGGCGACCTCGCCTTCACCCCCCGGGTCATGCTCCACGAAACCGACAACGTCTCGCTGGTCTCGCAACTCACCGTCCAGGTCCCCACCGGCTACCGGCCCTCAGCCAACGGCCTGGCGGTCGTCACCCCCGGTATCCAGTTCTGGGCCAACGTCGCACCCAGGTGGGTCGTGCGTGGCGGATTCAATGTCGCCATCGGCACCAACCCCCAGGCCGGCGGCACGACGCTGGTTTCCCAACTCGCCGCGGGCCGCACCTTCACCCCGCACGACGTTCCCCTCTTCGGCGACTTCACCACCTATCTGGCCACCAACACCTTCAATAATCTGGAGACCGGTCGCACCACCTTCGAACTCACTCCCGGATTCCGAACCCACCTGGGCGATAGCTATTACTGCCTCGCCGGGATCAACGTCCCCGTCACGGGCCCCCGACCCTATGCCGAATCCGCAATCTTCTGGATCATGAAAGTCTACTGAGACGTGTCCATCCCCCCCAGCAACGCCAGGTGGACCGCCCGTCGGTCGAACGGCCGGAACCCCGCCCTCCGATATAAGCGCAAGGCCGGAGCATTGCGGGCGTCGACGGCCAGTTCCAGGACCGGCACCCTCGGCCTCGCCTGTTCCAGCGCGAACGCCAGAGCCGCTCGCCCCAGCCCCCGGCCTTGCATCCGAAGCGACACGCCCAGGTAAGTCACCTCCCAGGCTGTCCCGTCCGCCTGGTCCGCCACGATCACCAAGACCACGGGCAGCCCGCCAAGCCCCGCTCGCCCGATCCACCAGCGATCCGGGTCGAACCGGCCCGAGGCTCGATGGCCGGCGATCACCTCCGCTAGCGACCGCAACCCGTCCAATTCCGGCATGTCGAGGCTCCCCTCGTAGCTGGCCTCCAGCACCTCGACGAAGGCGTCGGCCCGGTCGTCCCGATACGACTCCCAAACCAGCAAGGGAAGATTCGGCGGAATGGGCAGGGGGGGCAAGGTTGGGCGACGCAGGTAGATCAGGTCGGTGACGTAGGGGATGCCGCCGCGAGCCAGATCCCCGGAGGCTCGGGCGGCCGAAACTTCCAAAAGGGCCTGGACGACCCCGACGCCCCGCCCTCGGAATGCCTCTAGGCCGGCGCGAATCAGGGCATCGGCGACCTCGGCGCGGCTTCGTCCGGGGATGACCTCCGGGGGCCAGATCGCCCCGGCGCGTCCGGCCAGGGCCGTCGTCAGCAGGGCGCCAACAATCCGTCCCTGCTGGCGAGCGATCCAAAGTCCGCCCAGGTCGAGGGCGCCCCGGGCCTCGTCGGCCAGCAAACCCGCCACCAACGCGGCTCGACGTGGGGGGGCGGCCTTCTGATAAAACCGGGCCAGCGCCTCGGCCCGATCCGCTTCGGGGCAGGGGACGATTTCCGGGCTCGCCGTCGCCATCCAGGCCCCCGCAATCGGTCCGGCATGCACGCTCGGGAAATTTCCCAACGCCCAGGCTCAATCCGCCGTATCATACTCCGGCTTGGGGAGATTCGACGATGCAGGAGGCGCCCGAAGTGCTCAGGCAAGACCGGGACAGGCCGTCCGAAGTCCAGTTTGCCCCACCGGCCGCCCTTCGCGTCGAGGAGGCCGGCGACGCCGGACTGGTCGAGCGCGCCCGCGGTGGCGACGACCAGGCCTTCGCCGCCTTGGTCGCCCGCTACGAGGCCAAGCTCATCCGCGTCCTGGCCCGCCTGGTCCACGACGAGGAGCTCGCCCGCGACCTGGCCCAGGAGACCTTCTGGAAGGTTTACAACCGCCTCGACCGCTTCGACACGGCCCGGCGCTTCGGCCCCTGGCTGTTCCGAATCGGGGTGAATCTCGGTCTGGACCACCTCCGCCGGCCCGACGCGGCTCCGCCCGCCTCGATCGACCGGCCCCGGGGCGACGACGACCGACCCTTCGATCCGCCCGACCCCGACCCCCGGCTCCGCGCCGAGTTGGCTCAGGAAGTCCGGTTCGTTTTGGAGCGGCTTCCCTTGCCCTATCGGACGATTCTGGTATTACGCGACCTCGAAGGGTTCTCCTCCGCGGAGGTCGCCGCGATCGTCGGCCGCCGCGAGGCGACGATCCGCTGGCGACTGGCCAAGGCCCGGGACCAGTTCCGCACCATCTGGGAACGCCGGCAAGAACTTACGACGACGCGGGAGGGCCATCGCCATGTGGGCTGATTCATCGTGCCGCTGGACTCGCAATCGCCTCCCCTTGATGGCTGGCGAAGACCTGGTTGGTCTGGACCGCCGGCGGACCCAACGCCACCTCATCACCTGCGCCGCCTGCCGCCAGCGCCTGGATAACCTGCGAACCTCGCTGGACGTCCTGCACACTGTCGCGGCCGAGGCCCCCTCGAAGGTGGGAGCCCCCTCGCTTTGGCCGGAGGTCGCCCGCCAGATCCGCGAGCAGCGCCATCCCGCCGCCTCGGCATCCTGGGGGGTCTCCTGGTCCAACGCCGGGTTCTGGTCGGGAGCAGCGCTCGCCGCCGGCCTGGTTGTGGTAGTCGGGACCCTGTTCCGCCCCGCCGGTCACCAGGTTGCCCGGGTCGAGCCAACCCCGCCCCCCTCCCCGGCGGCCCTGGCCTCGGCCCCACCCCGGCCGACCCTCGCTCCGCCGGCCGACCCTGCGGGACCCGGGGCCTTGTGGACCTCCCCAACCGACGCCCTGGCCTTCGCCCAGGAGCCCCCGAAAAAGACGCACGAGCCCGACCAGCCTCCCCAACGAGGCGACGAGTCGACCGATCGTCCCCGAGACGGCGCCCCCGAAGTCCAGCCCACTCGCTGAGTTAAGCGGAACCGCCTGATTTCGCGACCCGCGCCGGAACGCCGATGTCGATGACCTTCACTTCGCCCACGTAATCCGCCGCCGCCTCCGCCGCCAAAAACCCCAGCTTCGGCGCCGCGAACGTCGCCGTGGCCCGGGCCCGCACCGCCAGGCCCAGCGGTTGGCCAAAGTCCGCATCAAGCCCCGACGGCAAGTCCAGCGCAAGCACTGGCCGGCCCGACCGGTTGATCGCCTCGATTGTCCCGCGCATCAGGCCCTCAACCGGCCGATCCAACCCCGTCCCCAGCAGGGCATCGACCACCCAGCCCGCCGAAGCAAGCTCCTCTGAAAACCCCGCCAGTTGGTCGGGTTCGGTCACCAGGGTTTGCGAAATCCCCAAACCAGATAAGGCCCGACGCTGGACCGAGGCATCGCCCGACTCGGGCCAACGGCCGAACCAAACCACGCGGACCGATACGCCCCAAAGATGCAGATGACGGGCAACGACCCCGCCATCGCCTCCATTGTTGCCTAGCCCACAGGCGACCACGACCGGCCCAACCTCCGCTCGGGATAACTCCCGAAGCCACTCCGCCGCCCCCCGTCCGGCATTCTCCATCAACACCAACGTCGGCAACCCTAGGACCTCCGCCGCCCAGCGGTCGATGGCGCGGGCTTCCTCGCGAGACAATGCATCGGTCTTCGCCATCATCTCAACCTCCACGTCACCAGATCAGGCGCCCTTGGATTCGGTCAGATGGGCACGGAGCCACGAGACGAACGATTCCCTCGCCAACTGGCCCGCCGCCAGGTCGAGGACCACCCGCTCCTGTGACTCGACATCCGCGACGATCTCATGCCCGTTGAGCACCAGCAACGTTTCCATCGCCGCGTGGCCGATCCTTTTGTTACCGTCGACGAACGGGTGATTCTTGACCAGCGAGAATCCCAGGGCGGCGGCCTTCTCCACGAGGGATGCGTACAGGTCGTCCCCGCCGAAGGTCATGCGTGGCTGGGCCACGGCGGAATCCAGGGCGTTCGGCTCGCGAACCCCGGAGCCGCCCCCGGATTGTGCGAGGACCAACCGATGCAGCTCCAGAACCTCGTCCACGGTGAGGTATCGCATCGAACTACGACAGCCGCCGATAAAGTTCCTGATTCTTCCGAAGGACGTGCGCCGCGGCTTCCGCAAAATCCTGGCCGGGTCGGGTCAGCCACCTTTCGACGCCTTCCCGCAGCAACTCCTCCGGAGGGACCCCAGCCTCGCTCGCGAGTTCTCGGAGTCGACGAGCCGTCTCCTCGGGGAGGGACAGGGTGAATACTTCCATCGCTTTGACGGTCTCCGGCTCCGCGGGACGCCATCCCTCGTCGACGCCTGATATCGATAATAACCCGGCACAAGGCCGACGCCGAGGGCCGGCTCCGGGGCTCCTCGCTTGTAGTTGTCGGCCCACGCGCGACGGTTGTACAATCTCCAGGAAATCCGAGGCACCGCCGGGGACCCGCCATGCCACTTTACGAATACCGCTGCGGCCCGTGCGACCAGACCTTTGAGACCCTGGTCCGCGGCCAGGGGGACGTGCCGCACTGCCCGGAGTGCCACGGGGTCGACCTGACGAAGCTGTTCAGCGTGCCGGGGGCGCCACAGGTCGCCGGTGGGCGTGGGGCGTCGGCCTTGCCCGTTTGCCAGGACATGGGCGGCTCCCCCTCGTTCGGCTGCGGGGCAGGGGGGTGCGGGTCGGGGATGTGCGGGTTGGACTGACGGGGGCGCCTCGACGCAAGTCGGCGCCCGCAGGCGCCTTGCCACCGCACCCCAAATCCCGCCACGGCGCCGACTTGGCCTTTGACAAGCCATCAAACAGGGCGCATATCCTCCTGGCCGGCGGCGCATCGAGGCGCCCCCGGACGGGTCGGTCGGGCTCGCCTGCGCCGCGCGGGGCGCAAAGGGAAGGGGGCCGCGATGGCGACAGTAGCGGCAACGATTGGGGCAACGCTGGAACATGAACTCCGCGAGGCCGTGGCCCAGCAGGTCGGGCCGGCGAAGTTCGGCCTCTGGTTCGGCGAGGGCGTCCGCCTGGGCGTCGACGGCGACTCCCTGCAAGTCGGCGTCCCCAACGCTTTCTTCCGGGACTGGATCCGCGGCCACTTCGCCGGGGACCTCGCCCACGCCGCCGAGGCCGTCGCCGGACGGTCGTTACGCGTGGCCTACCGCATCGACGACGAGGCGGCACCCCGGGTCGGCGAGGTGATCGGCCCCGTCGAACCCGGTTCCGGTCGCCCCAAAGCGCCGACCGTGCCAATCCCCCAGGCCCCCCCGACGCCTTCGCCCACGCCGCCCGACCCGACCCGCACCCTCAACCACTTGACGCCCCGGCCGATCAAGAGGCTCGAAACCTTCGTCGTCGGACCCGGCAACCGCCTGGCCCACGCCGCGGCCATCGAGGTCGCCTCCCGTCGAGGCGCGGGGTTCAACCCCCTGGTCCTCCACGGCGCCGTCGGGCTGGGCAAGACCCACCTGCTCGAAGGGATCGCCCAGGCCCTGCGCGCCCATCATCCCGGCATTCACGTCGTCCTGATCACCGCCGAGGCGTTCACCAACGGCTTCCTGGAGGCGATGCGCACCGGGACCCTGCCGGCGTTCCGGGCCCGTTACCGCAAGGTCGACGCCCTGCTGGTCGACGACATCCACTTCCTGGCGGCCAAACGGGCGACTCAGGACGAGTTCCTCCACACCTTCAACGCCCTGGTGGCCGCCGGCGCGCCGATCGTCCTGGCCTGCGACCACCACCCCCGTCGCGTCGCCAAGCTCAGCGACGAACTCTCCACCCGGTTCCTCGGCGGGATGGTCGTCAAGGTCGAGCCCCCCGACGCCGCCACCCGCAAGGCGATCCTCCTCGCCAAGGCCGAGGCCCGAGGCGTCGACATCCCTGAGGCGGTCCTGGCCTACGTCGCCGAACACCTGCGAGGCAGCGTCCGAGAACTGGAAGGGGCCCTGCACAGCCTGGTCGCCCACGCCCTGCTCGTCGGCCGTCGGCTCGACCTGGCCACCGCCAAACTCGCCCTTCGCGACACGATCCGCCACACCGCCCAGGCCGTCGGCCTGCGAGACGTCGAACACGCCGTCTGCGAAGCCTTCCATCTCGACCCCGAGGTCCTCAAATCCGACGGCCGCGCCCGAGCCGTGGCCTACCCCCGTATGATGGCCATGTACCTGGCCCGCAAACACGCCGGGGCCGCCTACAGCGAGATCGGCCGCTACTTTGGCGGTCGCAACCACTCCACCGTCATCGCCGCCGAGAAGAAGGTCGCCGCCTGGCTCCAGGACCAGGGGCGCAACCCCCTGCTCGCCGGATTCGAGACCGCCGCCGACTGCCTCGCCGCCCTCGAATCGGCCATCGGAGCCTGACTGACACTTGTCAGACTAGGCGAGGCGGGGTTAGTCTGAAAGGGGACGATCCCCCCTTTTGGAGAGGCCGCCTGTCATGCATTACCTCTCGGAAAATCCCTGGCCGCTGGCCGGATCGCTGGGGTTGCTGGCGGTGGGGTTCCTGATGATGTTGAAGGTGACGCAGCAAGGGAAGTACCTGGTCCGCGCGGGGATCGCCGGAGGATTGGCGTTGCTGGTGCTGGGGATCGAGTTCGCCTGGGTCACCGACGCCGAGCGGATCGAACGGGTCCTCGCCGAGATCGCCGCGTCGCTGAGGGCCTCCGATGCCGAGGGGGTGGTGCGTCACCTGGCCCCCGACGTCGAGGTGGAGCAGGGGGACGAGGACCTGGGACGGCTCGACCCGGGCCTGATCCGCCAGATCCTGCCGCACATCGAGTTCCAGCATTTGTACATTGACCGATTGGATGCCCAGGCGGGTCAGTCCACCCGCCGAGGCCGAGCGACCTTCCGCGCCTCGGCGGCCGGCACCGACGCGGCGGGGTTGGCGCACCAGGGATTCGCCGGGGTCACGGCCTGGGACCTCGGGTTTCAAGAGGTATCCCCTGGCGACTGGAAGGTCACCAGGATCACACCCACCCGGCTCGACCCCCGCGTCGCCGTCGTGCTGCGGACCGTGGTCATGGCCAGCCAGGTCATGGGGCGGGGACGATAAAGGCTCCCGTCTTTCGAGGTTGAGGCAAAAGGAGACTGGCTCTCGCGACCAACTCGATCGGCCGAATCGCCAGCATTTCGCCGCGAGTGCCTGTCCCCCTTTTGCCGGGCTCGGCCGGGACAGGGGCCTTCCGAGCCCGAAAACCAGCGTGTCGTCCCGCGTTCGGCGACTTTTGAAAAGCCCCGATCGAGGGCGGTAACCCCTTGCATCTATCGTCTACTTCGGTAAATTTACAAGAGTAAACAACGAGCTTGTCCCGGAGGCGATAGAGATGGGCGAGACGCACCTGGGGCGGATGCAGTTCCGGATCATGCAAATCCTGTGGGACCGCGGGCGGGCCAATGCTCGGGAGATCACCGAGGCCCTCAACCAGGCCGAGCCGGTCGCCCACAGCACGGTTCAAACGCTCTTGAGGCAGCTCGAAGCCAAGGGGGCGGTGGGCCACGAGGCCGAGGATCGCACCTTCGTGTTCGCTCCTCGGCTGAAGGAAGACGGGGTCAAGCGGACCGCCGCTCTTGAGTTGCTCGACCGCGTCTTCGGCGGCGACGTGGGCAGCCTGGTCGCCCACCTCTTGAAAAACGAGCGGATGTCCCGCGACGAGCTGGACGCCCTTCACCGGCTGATCGACCAATCCCAACAAGACTGACGGAGGCGGGTGATGACATCGGAACTGCTCGCGGTCGGTTCGTCAGGGTGGATTGATGAAGTCTTGACCTGGCTGGTCCAGTCGACGGCGATCCTGGCCGCGGGCCTGCTGGCCGGTCGGCTCCTGGAGGGTCGAGGGCCGGCCTTCCAGTCGGCCATCCATCGCACGACTCTCATCGCCGTCCTGGCCTGCCCCCTGGCGTCACTGGCGATCGCCGCGTCGGGATTTCCCGGCCTGGTGATCCGGGTGCCGGGCACGGCGGCTCTTGACAAGGTCGAGGTCGCCGGTCGCGGGCCGGATCGAGTGGGAACCCTCGCCCGGCCGAGTCCTCTCGTTGAGCCGTTGTGGACCTTGAAGAATCCGCCGGGATCGGCGGTCGGCGCCTCGTCGACCGTCGAGCGTCCAAGCCCCATTGGCGCGGGAGCCAGTGCAGACCTGTCCCGGGTGAGGACCGGCCCGGCCGGGATCGCCTCGGCGGCCTCGATCCTGCTGGCGGCCTGGCTGTCGGGTACGACGATCCTGGGCTTGCGGTTGTGGATGGGCCACCGCCGCATGGCCCTCCTGCGGGCGACGGCCCTCCCGGCCGGGCCCGAGGTCCAGGAGATGTGCCGGGAGCTCGCCGGGCGGATGTGCCTGAAGGCCCCCGGCGTCTTCCGTTCCCCCTTCGTGACAAGCCCGTGCCTGGACGGCCTGCGACGGCCGGTCATCCTACTGCCGGAGGACGAGGACGCGGGGCGGAACCTGCGTGAGACCCTGGTCCACGAGCTGGCGCACCTGGGCCGCCGGGACGGGCTCTGGTCGCTGCTCCGGAGGCTGGCCACGGCGGCGTTCTGGGTCCAGCCGCTGCTCTGGGTGCTGTCCAGGCGGATCGAGGAGACGGCCGAGGCGGTCTGCGACGATTGCGTCGTCGCCTCCGGCGCGGACCGGGGCCGATATGCCGGCCACCTGCTCGAACTGGCCGGGCGACGGCTGCCTCCCCTGGCGCCGCTGGGGGTCGGGATGGTCTCGATGCGTTCGCTGCTGGCGAGGCGGATCGCGCGCATCCTCGATCCCGCGCAACCGCTCTCAACCCACGCCGGGCGTTGGCCCCTGGCCGCGACCTGGCTGGCGGGCCTCGCGGGGACGCTCCTCGCAAGCCTCCTCGGCGTCGGTGGCGAGGGCCGGGACCTCCTCGCGGACGAGCCGAAGCCGCCGGCCGCCGTCGATCCCGCCCAGGGCAAGGCCCCGGCCCCCGACATACCCATCACGGGCCGGATCGTCGACCGGGAAGGCCGGCCGATCTCGGGGGTCACGGTCCGGGTCGACTCGACTTACAAGGCCAAGGATGGGGACCTGACGCCCTGGATCGAGGCCGTTCGGCGCGGCGAGCCCTCGTGGGTGGCGTTCCAGAACCTCGACTACCACAAGGAGGAGCTTTCCCGAGAGGTGGAGACCGATCCCCAGGGCCGGTTCCGCATCGAGGGCCTGGGCGCCGAGAAGTTCGTCACGCTCGCGATCCAGGGCCCCACGATTGTCTACGCACACGTGCACGTCGTGACGCGGCGGGTCGAGCCGTTCCCGGCCCAGGGATACCCCGATTTTTATGGCGCGGGGACCCCGACGATCCACGGGGCGGACTTCACCCTGTCGGCCGCGCCGGGCCGAACCGTCGAGGGCGTCGTCCGCGACGCGAAGGACGGGAAGCCCTTGAAGGACGTCGAGGTCCGGAGCTATGGCTTCGCCGGCTCCCACATTGAGGGGGCCATGGGCCTCAAGACCCTCACCGACGCGAAGGGCCGGTTCCGCCTGGCGGGATTCCCCAAGGGAAACGGCAACAGGCTGCTGGCCGTCCCCAATGACGATCAGCCCTACTTCATGCAGGATGTCGCCGTGCCCGACCCGCCGGGGATGGGGGCCGTCGCGGTCGAGGTCGGCCTGCACCGGGGGCTCTGGATCGAGGGCAAGCTCACCGACAAGGCGACCGGGGCGCCCGTCGTCGGGGCCTGGCTCCACTATCTCCCCTTCCGCGACAACCCGTTCGCCCGGGCGACCCCCGAATTCCGCGGCGGCGTCAACACTCCCGGATTCGGATATCAAGATCGCTACAAGAGCAAGACAGATGGGAGTTACCGCCTGGTCGGCCTGCCGGGCCGGGCGATCGTCGGCGCCCAGGACTGGAACACGCCCTATCGCCGGGGGGCGGGCTCCGAGTCGATCAAGGGGATAGACGAGCACGGCAACTTCGCCACCGTCAGCAACCCGGTCACGGCGAATCGCCATTTCCCCGACTCGATGAAGGAGATCGACCCGGCCGAGGGCACCGAGGACGTTCACCTCGACCTCGCGCTCGACCCGGGAGCGAAGGTCCGGCTCCGCGTCGTCGACCCCAAGGGCGTGCCCGTGACCGGGGTGAAGACCGGCGGCCTCCGCACCCGAGGCCGTTACGAACTCGATCCCGAGGACCGTGCCGAGTTTGACGTGATGGCCCTGAGCCCCGGGGAGGAGCGGAGAGTCTGGCTCGTCCACGAAGGGCGAAAACTCGGCCGGGCGATCCAGGTCAAACCCGGTGATGACCGGGACGGGCCCGTCGTCGTGACCCTCGAACCGACCGCGACGATCACCGGCCGGGTCGTCGACCCCAGCGGCCACCCGGTCTCGGGGGCGCCCATCCGCCCCAGCCTCAAGCCGGGCGGCGATTACTCCCTGATCCTCCCCTCGATCGCCTCCGGCATCGACGGGAGGTTCACCGTCACCGACGTGCCAACGGGATGCGACTATTCGCTGGGGGCCGACAACCCGGTTTGGACCAACCAATGGCGGGCGGCCTTCAAGGAGGCCGCTGTCCGACCGGGCGAGACCACGGACCTCGGCGACATCCCACTCAGGGAATGGCCCCCGGCGGAACCTCCCAAGGAGAGCCGACCCTGATGACGGGGCTCAAGCGACGAGCGACGGGTCGTGAACGGCTTCGGCCCCGCGTCCCCGTCCCTCGCCGCGCGAATCCTGGTCGACTGGGTGGCTGGGGTCTGGTACTCCAGACCCCGGGTCTTCCGCTGCCAAGCCGGGGGCCGGAGTACCGGACCCCAGCCACCCGGATGGGAACTTGGCAACCTGACGGCCAATGAGGTGGGCCCGATCCCGCGGACGGCCTCCATCCCTCCGAAGTTCACTTCCCGTCGCGTTCCTTCTCGCGCTGGGCCTTCTTGGCGGGATACTCCAGCACGACGAGCTTGTGGTGCTTCTCGTCGTAGGCGTATTCCTGGTAATACGGCAGCATCGGCAACCAGATGTCGTTGGCCTTGATGATGTTGGTCATGAACTCATCGTAGTCCTTGGGATAGCTGCCGTTAGTGGCTTCGTAGATATCAATGGAGTGCTTGACAGTCATCTCCGAAATTTGGTCAATCGCGTAGACATACGAGTCGCTGACCACGCCGAGATAGCCCCCCTCGCCCAGCTTCTTGTCGCCGGGGGCTTGGCCGCCCTTGGCGACCTCATCGTCGAGCTTGCGGATGTCCTGGGTCTTCTTGTTCAGGGTCTCGCGGATCTCGATCGGCGGGGGGCTGTTGGCGGCCTTCTTGGGCGTCCCCCCTCCGCAGCCGCCGGAGCAGGCCAGGGCCAGGGTCACGGTCAGCCGGAACGGGCGAGCGGCGGGCATGGATGGGGTCCTGGCTTAGGTGCGGAGACGCGGGGAAAGGATGCGGACCAAGAGTCGGTGCGGGGCAGGGCAGGGCCGCGCTCAGCGGCCCCAGTCCCAGGCGGCCAGTTCGTTGATGCGGTCGTGGCGGGTTAGGTCGAAGTGCAGGGGGGTCACGGTGATGTACCCCTCGCCCAGCGCCTTGATGTCGTTTTCGGGCCCTTCCAGGTGGTACGGAGGAGCATACGTCAGCCAGTAATAGGTACGCCCGCGGGGGTCCTGCCGGCGCTCGAAACCCTCGCCATGCCGGCCAATGCCCATCGGCACCACGCGCACCCCTTTGGGCTCGCCCCTCGCATGCGCCGGCAGATTCACGTTGAACAGTGAACCCGCCGCCGGCTTGTTGGCCAGGATTCGCTCGATCACCCGAACGGCGTGCTTGGCGGCGTGGGGGTAGTCGAAGTGCTCGGCCAGCTCCAGCGACACGGCGATGCTGGTGACCTTGAAGAACGCCCCCTCGATGGCCGCGGCCACCGTGCCGGAATACAGCACATTGATGCCGGCGTTGGCCCCGGCGTTGATGCCCGAGACGATCAGGTCGGGCGGGCCGTCCATCAGTTCGCAGATGGCCAGCTTCACGCAGTCGGCCGGGCTACCCTCCACCTGCCAGCCCAGGGTTTCCCCCTCTTCATCGTCCACCTGCTTGACGACCAAGGGGTTCAGCAAAGTGATCGCATGCCCGACGCCGCTCTGTTCCAGAGCCGGGGCGATGACGGTCACATGCCCCAGTCTCGCCAGTTCCTTGCGCAACGCCTTGAGGCCCGGCGCAAACACGCCGTCGTCATTGGTCAGCAGGATTCGCAGCACGCGGGCCCCCGGGTTCACTCGGAGAGGAAGGGAAGCGGGGCCAACACGCCTCGCCCGGACCCCGGCGATCGTAACGGCGCGGTTCCGGCCCCGTCAACCAAGCGGACGCCCCTCAGAGGGTCTTTCAACGTTGAGGCAGTTGAGGCAAAAGGGGACTGGCTCCGGCGGTACTCCGTCCGGTGCCTGTCGACCTTTTGCCGGGCAGGTCCAGGCCAAGATTCTTCCGTTGAGGCAAAAGGGGACTGGCTCCGGCGGTACTCCGTCCGGTGCCTGTCCGTTGAGGCAAAAGGGGACTGGCTCCGGCGGTACTCCGTCCGGTGCCTGTCCCACTTTTGCCGGGCAGGGCCGAAGAGGGGCCTTCCGCGCCGGTGCCTGTCGACCTTTTGCCGGGCAGGTCCAGGCCAAGACTCTTCCGTTGAGGCAAAAGGGGACTGGCTCCGGCGGTACTCCGTCCGGTGCCTGTCCCACTTTTGCCGGGCAGGGCCGAAGAGGGGCCTTCCGCGCCGTGGCCTGTCGACCTTTTGCCGGGCAGGTCCAGGCCAAGACTCTTCCGTTGAGGCAAAAGGGGACTGGCTCCGGCGGTACTCCGTCCGGTGCCTTGTATGTTTCCACGGAGGGCGAATCACCGCGATAGACCGTTTGTGCCTGGGCCATCTTAGGCCGTGGGACAGCTGGGTCGTCGCGGCGATCTCTCCCGGACTTGAGCCCGAACAGTCGCCCGGACCACACCGGATCTGCAAGGCGGGGCCACGCCGGGATTTCGCTCGCCAACCTCCTCCAGGACGCATTTGCCATGACCACCCCCGAAGGCTTCGTCGGCATCGACGTCTCCAAGGCCCATCTCGATGTGGCCACCCGACCCGATGACCAGCTCTTCCGTCTGCCCAACTCCCCCGAGGGAATCGCCTCGCTGGTGGAGCGGCTGCGACCCCTGGCCCCGGCCCTGGTCCTGCTGGAGGCCACCGGCGGCCTGGAACGCGACGCCGCGGTGGCCCTGGCCCAGGCCGGCTTGCCGATCCGCATCATCGAGCCGTCGCGGGTCCGCTACTTCGCCCGCAGCCTGGGCCAGTACTCCAAAACCGACGCCCTGGACGCCAAGGCCCTGGCCCGCTTCGCCGAGGCCGTCCGCCCCGAGGCCCGCGCCCTGCCCGACGCGGCGACCTGTGACCTCCAGGCCCTGCTGGAGCGGCGTCGCCAGTTGGTGGAGATGCGGGTCGCCGAGCAGAACCGGCTGAAATCCCGGCCCTCGACCCCCGTCCAGTCCAACCTGAAGGCCCACATTGCCTACCTCAACGATCAGGTTCAGGAGCTGGACAGGTCGATCGAGGTGGTGATCGGGTCCCAGGACCATTGGAAGGAGTGTGACGTCCTGTTGCGCAGCCTGCCGGGGGTCGGGCCTCAGACCTCGCGGACGTTGCTGGGTCTGCTGCCGGAGCTGGGCCGCTTGACTGGCAAGCAGGTCTCGGCCCTGGCGGGACTGGCCCCGCGGGCCCGGGACAGTGGGACGATCCAGGGGACGCGAACGATCTTCGGAGGGCGTGCCGCAGTGCGTACGGCGTTGTACATGGCGTCGGTCTCGGCGGCCCGCTACAACCCCAAGCTGAAGGCGTTCTACAATCGGTTGCGCGAGGCCGGCAAGGCCTCCAAGGTGGCGTTGGTGGCGGTGGCGCGGAAGCTGCTGACGATCGCCAACGCGATGATCCGGGACATGACGGCCTGGACGCCTACCCAGGCGATCCAGGCGGCGTGAATTCCGGCGCCGACCCTTGACTCGAAACACAGTCGCTGTCCCACTTTTGCCGGGCAGGTCCGAAGAGGGGCCTTCCGCGCCGGTGCCTGTCGACCTTTTGCCGGGCTGGGCCGAAGAAGGGCCTTCCGCGCTGTGACCTGTCGACCTTTTGCCGGGCTGGGCCGAAGAAGGGCCTTCCGCGCCGCCCCCGGCCGCTCCGCGGCCCCTTCCGCTGAGCAATCAAGGCCCCCGATGGACCACGCCCCCCTTCACCACCAGCCGAACCCTCCGCAGGTCCCCAATCGCCCGAGTCGGATCTCCCTCGACGGCCAGGAGGTCGCCAGCCAGCCCGGGACGCAACGCCCCCACCTGGCCATCCACTCCCAAAGCCCGAGCCGCCACCGACGTCGCGGCCCGCAGCGCCTCGGCGGGCGAAAGACCCGCCTCCACCAGCAATTCCAGCTCCCGGACCCCCTGACCATGAGGAAACACCCCAAGGTCGCTGCCATTGACGACCG
This sequence comes from Isosphaeraceae bacterium, assembly GCA_965201075.1. Taxonomy (GTDB): domain Bacteria; phylum Planctomycetota; class Planctomycetia; order Isosphaerales; family Isosphaeraceae; genus CBDAVP01. The sequence goes on from CBDAVP010000014.1 coordinate 256,821, forward strand.
TCACCCCCAGGGCCCGAGCCCTCACCAGCGCGGCCCTGGCCACCGGCAGGCGAGCGGGCGTCGTCGAGCCAGCGGGGCGATACCGGTCATATGCCTCGAACGCCGCCAGGGTCGGGCAATAGGGGATGCCCCTGGCCGCCATCAACCGAAACGCCTCGTCGTCGCCGCCATCGCCATGCTCGATGGTCGAGACCCCGGCCATCGCCGCGCGAATCATCCCCGCCGAGGTCATCGTATGCACCGCCACGGGCCGCCCCGCCGACCTCGCCGTGGCCACGGCCAGCGTCAGCTCCTCGACCGAAAACGTCGCCCCCTTCGCGTTGTCGGCATAAAGCTTGACCACATCCGCCCCCCGGCCGATCTGGTCGCGAACCACCCTCTGAAGCGTCGCCCCATCCGCCTCCTCGGCCCCCTGGGGGATCGACCACTCCGGAGCGAACCCCGCCGGAGCATACGACCCGGTCGCCACAATCGCCCGGGTGGCGACAATCAGCCGAGGACCCGGAACAATCCCCTGAGCCACCGCGTCCCGCAAACCCACGTCGGCATACCCGGCCCCCTCGGTCCCCAGGTCGCGAAGGGTGGTGAACCCCGAATCCAGATCAGCCCGAAGGTGGTTCACGGCCCGACAGACCCGCAAGGCCAAGGGCTCTCGCAAAACCTGATCCTCCCAGGGGGTTTCATTATAAGGATGAAGCAGCAGATGAGTATGAGCATCAATGAGCCCCGGAAGCAGGGTCGCCCCCGGCAAGTCGACCACCCGGGCCCCCTCGGGGACCGCGACTTCCGCCAACGGCCCAACCGCGACGATGACGCCCCCGCGCACCGAGACCACCCAGCCCTCACGGACCTCGGCCGCGACTCCATCGAAGACCCGCGCCGGGCGGATTAGCAGAGGGGCCGGGTCGGCGGCCGAGACGTGGGTCGGAAACAGAGCGAGGACCACCCAAAGCCACGCCGCCCGCCGATTTCGAGGCATGGTCGCTCCTCCGAGGCTCGTACCACCCGGGTTCCATCCGCGGTTCAGGAAGGCCAACGCGACACTCCACCAAACGACCCGTGACGACGCCATCATGACCATCGAGTCCCTTCCCACTCGTCGCCCCGCCTCCGCAACGGCCCGTCATTTCATTTCACTTCGTTCGCTCGATCCACAGCAGGACGCCCTCGGTCGGCTCTGATCCCGGGCTCATGAACTGGTTTCCCTTCACGGGCGTGTTCGTCCAGCGCCGCCGGAACAGCACGACGGGCTGGTCGGGGTCGAGTTGCGTGCTGACCGGATACTCGCCGCCGCCCTCGGTGCAACTCGCTGTCTTCCAGGCCTTGGGTTCGGTCGTTTCCATCAGGGTGGCCCCGTCCCACGAAGCGGAGACCCGCCAGGGGTTATCCTCCGACGAGACCGCCAGTTCGACCCGATGCCGGCCCGCCGAGATCGTCGCGACCTTCACGGGCTTCGCCACACCCGCCTTTCCGATCCCACGAGTGCCCAGGCACAGGCGATAGGCCCCGTCGGGGAGGAAAAGGTCCCAGCGGTTCTGGTCGTACCAGTCGTGTTGCAAGAGCACGACGGCGACTTTCCCCCGATCGCCGATGACCAGTTCCCTCGCGTCCTTACGCAAGGCCGAGACCCGCGGCTCAAGCCCGGCGATCTTGGCCCGCTCGACGAACAGCCCAATCCAGGCGGCCACGGCCACCGGCAGCAGACAAACGGTCCGCATGCCGACCTGCCAACGACGCCGCGTCGGTGGGGGGATGAGTCCTTGAGGAGACACCTCATCCGCCAAGACTTTACCCTCCGGGTTGGGGTGGGTCGGGACCAAGCTTCACCTCAAGAATGACAGGAACAGTGTGTCCGTTCGACCAGCTCGGCAGCTCCCGCCGGACCTGCTCCCACATCCGATCGGGCATGACCAGCCGCAGGAGGACCACCTGACGCTCGGGCTCCAGGACCGAGGGCTGGCCCCGACCCAATCGTTCGACGCGAAGTTCGCCCCAGCGGCCGCGCAAGAACCGGCCCAGACCGTCTCCAAAATCGCCCTGGAGGCTGGCGCCGGACGAAGTCTGCGTGTAAAGCTCAAGATTGCCCTGGCCGTTCTCGCGGAACCGCACCCGGAACAGCCCATCCTCGTAGATTCCCACCCCGGCGGAATTCTGATCGCCATGCAGGACTTTGATGGATTGAGAAGTCCCCTTCGGTACGGCAAGCCTCCAGAGAAAGTGCATCGGGTCGCCGGTCTCCACGACCGCGATACGCACTCGGGAGGCGTCCCCAGTCGGCAGGTCACCCAGGGACCGGGACAGCCGGGCAGACTCCCGCTCCAGCCCGGACCTTTGCCGGGCGGCCTGCCAGGTCAACACGCCCCCAACGACCGCCACCAAAACCAGGGCCGTGTCGACATATCGAAGCTTCACCTGGAAACCCCATCGCGAGGACGACCCGACCGCCAGCACGTCGCGCATCGGGCCAGTCCAACGTAAGGGATGAGCGGCTTCGCCTCAAGGACCCCCGGGCCCGCCCCCGAACTGCCGCCAGTACCGCGCCTTGAACGGGTTGACCGCCGGCCCCACCGCCTCGTCATTCTCCAAACTGGGAACAACCTCCCGCCACCACGCCTCATAAGCCGCCCGCAGCCTCGCGACGACCTCCGGATGCTCGGCCAGGACGTTGCGGGCCTGCCCAGGGTCAGCCTTCAGGTCGTACAACTCGGTGTTGTTGACCAGCGAGAACCGGGCATCGCGGATCGACACATTGCGAAACTTGGACGCCTCGGCCCCGCCGCGCTCCCAGCGGCCAACGTGCGTCACCAGCGTCCGGTCGGGCCAGTCCGCCGATTCCCCCTTCAACAACGGCAAGAGACTCCGCCCCTCGACTTGCTTCGCCAGCGAGCCGGTCAGCTCGGCCCCAAGAATCGCCGCCAGCGTCGGAAAAACATCGACATGGGCCGTCAAGGCATCAATATCGCGACCACCCGAGAATCCCGCCGGCCACCTCCAGAACGACGGCACGCGCGTCCCCCCTTCATACGGCGTCACCTTCTGCCCGCGCATCCCAGCGTTGAAAATCTTGGTGCCGAAGGTCCCGCCATTGTCGGTCAGGAACACCACCAGGGTGTTCTCCTCCAGCCCCCAGGTCCGCAGGGCATCCACCAGCCGACCAAAGTTGTCATCAATGTTCTCGACCATCCCATAAAACTTCGCCACATCCTCGGGGACCTGCCCCTCATGGCGTTTCGCATACGATTCCGGGCACTGCAACGGCTCGTGAGCGGCGTTGGGCGTAATCAGGGCGAAGAACGGCGACCCCGACCCCCGCCGACCGTCGATCCACCGCAACGCCTGGTCGAAGAACAGGTCGGTGCAGTAACCACGCGTTTTCTCAAACGTGCCGTTGTGCAGAATCGCCGGGTCGAAGTACAGGTTGCCCGGGGCATCGCCGCAACTGCCGGGGAAGGTCTGGCCAATCCCCCCGCCGCCGTGGATATACACCTCGTCGAACCCCCGGCGCCCCGGCTGATAAGCGTCCTCGTCCCCCAGGTGCCACTTGCCAAAAATCCCCGTGGCATAGCCGTGAGCCTTGAGGAACCCCGGCAAGGTCTCGGCCTTGAGGCTCAGCCGCTCACGCTCGGCGTAAGTGTGGTCCACTCCCGACTTGAACTCATGACGACCCGACAGCAACGCCGCCCTCGTCGGGGCGCACGTCGGGCTGACGTGGAAGTCGGTGAACCGGACACTCTCCCCATGAAACGCATCCACCCGAGGCGTCCGCACGATCGGGCTGCCCAGGCAAGAAAAGTCGCCGTAGCCAACGTCATCCGGCATCACAATGATGACGTTGGGCGGACCCGCCACCGCGAACGACGACGACCCCAGGCCGACCATCGCCAGAATCAGGGCGAGCCTCGACGCTCGGGGCAAGGGCCAACGCATCGGGGCCGCCTTTCGCAACGGGTTTCACAGGGGAATCCACGAAAACCCCGTTGTAATCCCCCGCCCCGACCCGCGACAGGGGGACGCCCGGCCCCTCGACCCAGCCCGGGCGCCGCTTTACGATTGACGGCTCGCGACGGGGACCGCAATGACCGACCCGTCCCCTCAACGCCCCGATCCAACCGAGGTACGCCCCATGTCCACGCGAACGTCAACCCTCCTGGTCCTGCTCGCGGCCCTGCCCCTCGCCACGACGGTCCTCGCCGACGACCCACCCGCGCCCAAGCCGCTCAAGGCCCTGTACATCACCGGCGGCTGCTGCCACGACTACGACACCCAGAAAAAAGTCTTCACCGAGGGCATCAGCGACCGCGCCCGCGTCGACTGGACCATCGTCCAGGAAGGCGGCACTTCCACCGACCACCGCGTCAGCCTCTACGAAAAGCCCACTTGGGCCGATGGCTACGACGTCGTCGTCCACAACGAATGCTTCAGCGGAGTCGACGACGCCAAGTTCATCGAGAACGTCCTCGCCCCCCACCGAGCGGGCCTGCCGGCGGTCGTCATCCACTGCCAGATGCACACCTTCCGCGACCTCAAAGGCGAGGCCTGGCACGAGTTCCTCGGCGTCAGCACCAACCACCACGGCCCCCAGCAGCCCCTGAGCGTCAAGAACCTCGACCCCGCCGACCCCATCATGAAGGGCTTCCCCGAAGTCTGGACCACCGGAAACGAGGAACTCTACGCGATCGACAAGGTCGAGCCCCACACCACCATCCTCGCCCAGGCCTACGCGCTCGACAACAAGAAGGACCACCCGGTCATCTGGACCCACACCTACGGCAAGGGGCGAGTCTTCGGCTCAACCATCGCCCACAACACCGACACCATGCGCGACCCGGTTTACCTCAACCTGGTGACCCGCGGCCTCCTCTGGTCCACCAACAAGCTCGACGCCGAAGGCAACCCAGCCCAGGGCTACGGCGCGGGCCTCAAGTGAGCCAACGATCAACCCAGGCACGCGAACACGTCATCCACGGCGATCGTGGTCTCCCCCACGGGAACCCGGTCGCCTCGTCCAAACTCGTCAACGCGGCGGTACTTCCCGGCGGCCGGATCGGGGTCTCGGAACAGGACGATCCGGCGCCCCCGCACGTCGGCGACCAGGTAGGGGGAAATCCCCTCGGCCGCATACCCCGGAGCCTTCCTCGCCAGGTCGGTGACCAGCGACGAGTCGGCGACCTCGACCACGAGAACAACCTCGGCCAGCGTCGGCGGGTGCAGGCCCCGCGTCAACGGCGTCCCACGCAGTACCATCACGTCGGGCTGAGGCTCGTAGCCCTCGCGGAGGGCCAGGGGCTGCTCGGTCCAGACCATGAAGGCGTCGGCCGGGAAGAGGATTTCCAGCAGCTTGGCGATCACGTAGGTGACGGTACTATGCGGGACGCGAGGAGGCATGACGTGGACAATCTCCCCATCCCAGAGATAATCCCTGCGGGCCTCCTCGCCGAGGTCCAGCGCCCGGAACTCGGCCGAGGTCAGGCGTGCGGTCGCGGTGCTCATGACGGGGCTCCTGTTCGGCGCCATCCTACCAGGAGATCGGCCCGACGCCCGCTCCAAAAGCGAGGTGGATACCTGGCCCTCGCCCTCGCGGCCCTCGCCCTCGGCGGCGAGGCCCCGCCCGACCCCGACCGCATCACCCAGGTCTCGGTCATCAACGCCCTGATGGTCGGCCGCTACGACGGCCTGATGCCCATCCCCGAACTCCTCCGCCACGGAGACTTCGGCCTCGGCACCCTCGACCACCTCGACGGCGAGCTCATCGTCCTCGACGGCAAGGCCTACCAGGCCAGGCCCGACGGAACGGTCTCCGAGGTCGCCGACGACCGCTCAACCCCCTTCGCCGTCGTCACCCCGTTCGACCCCGAGACCGAATCCTCCTGCCGGGACCTCGCCCGCCTGGAAGACCTCGAAGCCCTCCTCGACAAGGCCCCGCCCGGCCGCAAGAACCGCTTCGTCGTCACCCGGGTCGACGGTCACTTCACCGCCATCACCCTGCGCAGCGTCGGCCGCCAGGAACCCCCTTACCGCCCTTTGGCCGAGGTCTCGCGCACCCAGACCGTCCGCACGATCCACGACCTCGACGGCACCCTCGTGGGAATCCACTGCCCCGACTGGGCCGGAGGCCTGAACGTCCCCGGCGACCACTGGCACTTCCTCTCCCGAGACCACAAAACCGGAGGCCACGTCCTCGACGCCTCCATCCAGGAAGGCCAAATCCGTCAAGACCCCTGCCGGACCTGGGAGATCCTCCTCGACCCCTCCGAGGGCTTCAATCGCGCCGACCTGACGCAGGACCTCCGCAACGACCTGCACCGGGTCGAACGCTCCCGCGGCGAGCCCGATCCGAAACCCGACCGCGAGCGCGGAACGATTCCCCTCACGCCACATCCACCTCGACCGGAATGACGTGGTGGATCATGACATTGCGCAGGTCGGTCGAACGCGCCATCGGCTGAGTGCGCCCCTGGCTATCGGTGGCTCGGGCCATCAGTCGTTGGCGGCCGGGTGCGTTCGGGACCGCCCAACTCCACTCCCAAAGCCTCCAGCAGTGCGGCACGGCCTCCCCCAGCAAGGTCGCGGGCGACCACGTCTTGCCCCCATCGACCGAAAGCTCCACCTTCACCACCTCCGCCTCGCCGGCCCACGCGGCGCCATGAACCCGATACGGCTTCCCCGCCGCCACCACCTCCAGCCGCCCCGGCCGGGCCACCTGGGCCTTGACCGCGTTGCCCGTCAGCGGCACCAGCGTCGGCAGCCCGCCGGCCCGGTCAAACGTCGAGTATTCCAACGTCTGGAAGTAGCCACCAAACGGCCGATCCGCCACCAAAACCCGCGTCAGCCACTTCACCGAGGCCATCCCATACCAGCCCGGAACCACCGCCCGAACCGGAAATCCGTGCTCGGCCGTCAGGTCGGCCCCATTCATCCTCGTGGCCAGCAACACATCGCGCCGGGCCTTCTCCAGAGGGAGGCTCCGGGCATAGGAAATCTCCCCGGGCGACTCCTCGGTCTTGCCCCGATCCGCACCCTCCAGGATCACCTCAACGGCCCCGGCCCGAACCCCGGCGCGATCCAGCAACGCCGACAGCGGCACGCCCACCCACTCGGCGTTGCCCACCGCCCCATTCTCCCACAACAACCCCTTGGGCTTCGGAACCAGCATCACCCGCCCATTGCCAGCGCATTCCAGCAACGCCGGAACGGTCCGCGTCGGCAGCGCCCGAAACTCCTCCAGCCCGATCGAGAACGGGCGTTCAACCGCCCCCTCCACGCTCAGCCGCCACGCCGCCGCCGCCACCTCGGGCACCGGAAAATGGCTGCGCACATAGAACCGCTCCACCGGCGTCACGAACCCATCCAGACTCGAAAATGGCGATTCCAGGTTCCTCGGCTCATTCTCGCGAACGATCATCGGCAACGCCCCGGGGGGCGAATCCGGAGCCTGGGCCAGCGCCCGAGTGGCCATCGCCGGAACCGTCACCGCCACGGCGGCGGCCCCCCCCAGAAACGCTCGACGGCCGATCGGAGTTTCGGAACCGTGGCTCATCGGTCGATCCTCGGGCCTCGGCCCGTTTCATGGGAAGAATCAAACCAGGCATGCCTCGGGGTAGTGTGGCCACCCCGCCGGGGCTTGTCCAGCGCCCAAGCGTTCGGGTACGGTCCGACCATCCCAGGGCAACCCGACGGAGGGCCACAGGCATGCGTCGAAAGCGAATCGGTCCAGCGGTCCTCCTGGGAATGGCAATGGTCCTCATGACCAGCAAGACATCGACCTGGGCGGGCGACGACCCAACCCTGGCGCTCACGACCGAACGCGCCTCGGCCTTCGCCCGGCTCGCTCTCAAGGGGCTGGACCGCGAATATCCCAACAAGCTCGACCACGTCATGGCCGACCCCGACGACGTCCGCCCACCCCGGAATCTCCACCCGGCCTTCTTCGGCTGCTACGACTGGCACTCCTCGGTCCACGGCCACTGGATGCTCGCCCGCCTGCTCCGCAAGGTTCCCGACCTGCCCGAAGCCCCCGAGATCCGCCGAATCTTCCACGCCCACCTGACCGCCGAAAACTTCAAGGTCGAGGCCGACTACTTCGCCCGCAAAGGTGCCGCCCCCTTCGAGCGGCCCTACGGATGGGCCTGGCTCTTGAAGCTCGCCCAGGAATTGCACGGCTGGGACGACCCCGACGCCCGCGCCTGGGCCGAAAACCTCCGTCCCCTGGCCAACGTCGTCGCCCTCCGCTACATCGAGTTCTTCCCCAAGCAAACCTACCCAATCCGCACCGGAGTCCACCCCAACACCGCCTTCGGCCTGGCCTTCGCCCACGACTACGCCCAAGCCACCGGCGACGACCGCCTCCGAGCCCTCGTCGAGTCCCGAGCCCGCGACTACTTCGCCCACGACCACGACGCCCCCGCTCGCTGGGAGCCCAGCGGCGCCGACTTTTTCTCCCCCTCGATGGTCGAGGCCGACCTGATGCGTCGAGTCCTCCCCCCGGGCGAATTCCAAGCTTGGTTCTCCGCCTTCCTGCCCGGAGCCTCCAAAAGCGAACCGAAGGAACTCTTCCAGCCCGCCACCGTCACCGACCGCGCCGACCCCCAGCTCGTCCACCTCGACGGCCTGAACCTCAGTCGAGCCTGGGCGATGGCCGGAGTGGCCAATGCCCTCCCACCCGACGATCCAACCCTTCCCGCGCTCCGTGAATCATCCGCCCGCCACGCCGAGGCCGGCCTCGCCCACGTCGCCAGCGGAGACTACGCCGGAGAGCACTGGCTCGCTTCCTTCGCCGTCTACCTCCTCTCTGGCCCCAATCCCGATTGAGCCAAGCCGAATTTCCCGACCCCGTCCCCCTTCATATCCTACAGTCCGAACGGGCAGGGGCCGCCCCGGGGGGGAAAGCGGCCGACTGGTCCGGGAGCCTTGGGGAGGATTAGGGATGATGTCGGTGCGCATTCGAAAGTGGACCCGAACCCGTTTCGCCCTCCGTCCGGCCGGGCTAGCGGTGTTGGCCCTGGCCGCGGTCCTCACCAACAGGGGCCACGCCCCGGCCCAGACCACCGTCATCGGCGCCCACCCCAAGCAGGTCTTCCCCGCCCACATCCCCCGGCCCATCGTCATCGACCTGGGCTTCTACCTGATCGACTTCGCCCGCGTCAACGGCCGGGAAGAATCCTTCGACCTTCAGGGCTACCTGACCGCCTCCTGGACCGACCCCGCGATGGCCCGGACCCCCGGAGGACCCACCGGCGAACGCCGCTTCCCCCCGGAAACCCTCTGGGCCTGCAACTACGAGTTCGCCAACGCCGCCGAGCCAGTCAAAATCCAGAACGAGGCCGCACTCGTCGTCGAGGGCAACGGTCGAATCCACCAACGCCTCCGCTTCGGCGGCAAGTTCTCCTGGCCGATGAACCTCCGCCGCTTCCCCTTCGACCATCAGACCCTCACCGTCCTGATCGAGCCGTTCGAGCGTCAGACCCAGGACGTCAAGTTCGTCGTCGACCACAAGCACCTCGGCCGCCTCCCCGGCGCCTTCCTGACCGACTGGGAGATCCGCGACGTCAGCGCCCACACCGTCGACATCAATTACCCATCGCTGGACCGGACCAACTCGCGGGTGGTCGTCGAGATCCACATCGTCCGCCAGTCGACCTTCTACCTCTGGCGGGTCCTGATGCCCCTGACCCTCCTGGTGGTCACCGCCTGGGTCGTCTACCTCTTCGACCCCACCAACCTCCAACCGCTCATCAGCACCACCATCGCCATCCTCCTGAACGTCATCCTGTTCAACTTCTCGATCGACTTCGCCCTACCCAAGGTGCCGTATCTGACCCTGATCGACTCCTACGCCGTCACCTGTTTCTTCTTCATGGTGGCGAACATGTACCTGGTGACCTGGATTCACCTCACCTGCCGTCGCCACGGAGCCGAAGCGGCCCAGGCCCTCCAGGCCAAAATCCTCCGCCGAATCCCCCTGGCCTTCCTCCTGGCCATCGTCAGCGAGTTCCTCTACTTCCTGGAATAACCCGCCGCGGCACACGCGATTCGCCGAGCGTTGCCGATCAAGCCGTCCTCGCCCAGCCACCAGCGGGACGGCCGCGTCGGCCCTCCGAGGCGACCGCCCTGTTCAGGGGTGGCCGCCGAGCCACTCTCGGAGGTCGACGGTTGTTGAGATAACGAAGGGATTGGAAAACAGTTCGGGATGCACCTGCGATTCTTCGTATTTGCTAGGCATCCCATTTCCCTTGGCAACGACCCAGGAATTCCTCGGAGTGAACGGTTTGCCGATGAACATCGACTGGCGATCCAGCCCCAGGAGGTCGGCGACCGCCGCGTATGTGGCCCGCTGTCGATGCCTCCCAAGCCGTTCGCAAATCGCATCCAGATCGAGTGATTGGGCGTTCATTTGTGCGGGCTCACAGACATGTGGAGAGGGAACCTCCTGATGGTAAAGGGTCGCCCGCCGGCCTGCCAGAGCCGCCGGGTCGAGGTGTCGCCCGAAAGCCAACGCGTCGGGTGGCTGGGGTCTCGTCTTCGAGACCCCGGGTGTCGCTTATCCAGACCAGGGTCTCGAAGACGAGACATCAGCCAACCCAACATCCAATTTTTCTCGAATAGGTACGATTGCTGTTGCCCCTCCCCTTGGGTCATTTCGCGGAGCGCCCGGCCCTGGTCTCAAGACGCCTGAAGTGCTAGCATTTTGAATGCAGTCCGCCGAGACCGCGACCCGGAGAGAATCATGGGGCAGCTCATCGTACGGAATCTCCGGGACGGTGTGGTCGTCGCCCTGAAGGCAAGGGCCTCTCGCCAGGGACGCTCCCTGGAGGCCGAATTGCGAATGATTTTGGAGCGGGCGGCGGCCGAACGCATTGTCGACATTGTCGAAGCAAGGGCTCGGGCCGAGAGCATCCGGCGCAGCCTTGAGGGACGTCCCCACAGCGATAGCGCCGCGCTCCTTCGCGAGGACCGCGATCGATGACCGGGGCGTCGCCCCTGACGGCCCCTCGTGCCCTCGTCCTGGATGCCAGCGTCGCGATCAAATGGTACGTCCCCGAGGTCCATGCCTCGGAGGCCCTGCGATTCATGACGACGGACTTCGCGATCCACGTCCCCTCGTTCTTCGCGCCCGAGTGCGGCAACACGATCTGGAAGAAGGTCGCCCAGCGCCGCGAGATCCCCGAACCGCGGGGCCGTGAGATCCTCGACGAACTCTTCGCCTATCCTCACCAGGTCCACGATGCCGAGGCGTTGACTCCGCTGGCGTTCGATCTGGCGACGGCCGTCGGCAACCCCAAACTCGCCATCCACGACTTCATCTATGTGGCTCTCGCCATCGGACTGGATTGCCCGATGGTCACGGCCGACCGGGTCTTCTACGAGACCCTCGCGCCCGGCCCCCACGGGTCTCGCCTGGCCTGGGTCGCCGACCCGATCTAATCTCGGCCCCTCACGCTCGCTTCGCGTTTCACGAACGGATCGGGCCGAGGAAAAGGGGACTGGCTGTCGTGATCCCTCAGCGAGGCATCCTTCCTGGGCCACGGCCGCAAATACCTGTCCCCCTTTCCTCGGCCCAGCGCGCTCGATCCCCCCGCCTATAATGCCGCGAGTTCCCCGGCCAGGTCCCGGCCGGCCGACGACGCGAATCCAATCCAGGGAGGCCCCCAATGCCAATCGTGGTGACAACCCCAACCGGTCAGATCGGTTCCCGGCTCGTCGAGCAGCTCCTCAAGAGGGGCGCCGACGTGGCGGTCCTGGTCCGCGACCCGAACAAGCTCCCCGAGTCGGTCCGCGACCGGGTCCGCGTCCACCAGGGTTCGCAGGATGACCCGTCCGCCGTCCGCGCCGCCACCCAGGGGGCCGAATCGCTCTTCTGGCTGACCCCGCCCGACCCCGCCGCGCCCGACCCGGCGGCCCGCTCGGCCCAGTTCCAGGCGGCGGCCGTCTCGGCCATCGAAACCAACGCCATCCCCCGAGTCGTCCACCTCTCCAGCGTCCGGGCTGACCACGCCACGGGCATGGGTCTCATCAGCATCACCCACCGAGACGAACTTTCCCTGGACGGCACCCCCGCCTCGGTGCTCCACCTCCGCCCGGGCTTCTTCTTCGAGAACTTCCTCCAGTACCTCGACCCGATCCGCCAGAACGGCATTGTCCCCGTCCCCAGCCCCGGCACGACCCCCGTCCCCATGATCGCCACCGCCGACATCGCCGACGCCGCCGCCGAAGCCCTGCTCAACCCCACCTGGTCCGGCCGAACGATCCGGGCTCTCCACGGCCCAACCGACCTGACCTGGCGCCATGCCGTCGAGATCCTGGGCCAAGCCCTGAACAAACCCTTGCAATACGTCGAACTCACCTCTGACCAGTTCCGCCAGGCCGCCTCCGCCTTCGCCTCGCCCAACTGGATCGACCTCTACCTGGAGATGGTCCAGGGCTTCAGCACGCCCGGCGCCCTCGCCGAGCCCCGAACCTCCGAAGCCACCACCCCCACGACCCTCGAAACCTGGGCCCGAAACGTCCTCGCCCCCAAGCTCGCCTCCTGAACGGAACCCCCCCCGCCATCACTCGCCGCCGCCGTCCTCATCCCAAAGGTCGGCGGCGGCCAGCAAAGGCGCCACGGCCAGCTCGAACCCCGGCAGCAGCGCCGGCCAATACGTCTCCCCCTCGGCCACGACCAAATCGCCTCCAACCGCCCGGCAAACCGTCAAGATCCGGCGGAACCGCTCGACGATCCAGTATTCCACGACACCCACGGCCAGGTACTCGGAGCGCTTCTCGACGTAATCCCGATGCCGGTCTCGCCGAGAACCGGAGTCGAACTCCACGGCGATCGTCGGGACATCCACCTTCAACCGGGGCAACCGTCCCAACCCCGCCCAGATCAGCCGATCCGCCCGCCGCCGACCGTCCGGGACGCGGACGTACTGCCCCGGCAACGTGGAATCGAGCGCCGAGTCCCGGGAATGCTGTTCGCCATGGTTCAAGAGCCAGTGCCCAAGAAGCTGATTGGGCCCGCTCTCCTGGGGAAGAGGCAAGGGCGTGACGACGAGCACTTCGCGAATCAGCTCATAACGATACTCATCGTCATAATCCTCGACGGCGTCGAACTCCTCGGGGGTCATCAAGATCCCGGCCGAACCGGGCCCGAGGGTTATGGTCGCCGCTCCCGGTACGAAATTCACGGCGAGGGCTCCGCTCGAGCCGGCCGCAACCCCCGCTCTCGCAACAACGCATCCGCCCACGAGGCATCGTCGGGGGCCAGCGGCGGGACCGGCTCGGCCCGATAATCCAGATCCTCGCCGTAAGCCCCGCTCCGATAACACCGATCGACCAACTCCTGAAGGTCCAACGCCACGTCGGGATCGCCGGGACGCAGGGGGATGGGGATCACCGGCAATCGCTTCCGCAACGGAGCCCGAAAGTAATCAAAAGCCCCATCCGCCCGGCGGACCCACGTCGCGTATGCGGTCCGATGAGACGGAGGAATCGACTCCTCCGCCACCGCCAGGACACGCGAACCCCCGCGCAACAGGTCAATCTCCACCGAATGAACACCCCTCTCGGCCAACTCCCGCTGCTTGCGAAGGGACAGGTCCCGTCCAAGTCCAGGCGTTTTGTTCGAGGGACTGAGGATCTCCAGGGACGTCACCACCCGCCGGCCGGAGTTCCCGTCGAGGATCTCCAGATAAGTCTGCGTCTCGGGCTCGTCGCCGATCAGGAATCGCAACGGCTCGGCCAGGGCGACGCCAATCCCCTCCACGTTCGGGGCAAGCTTCCTACGAGGACGGTCCAGGGGAGGCCCGGAGACGAACAGGTCGGGGCGGATGGAGCGTGGCGGAGCCTCGGCGGAATCCACCACCAATCGCGCCTCGGCCCGGACGCGCAACCCTTTGGGGAGTCGATCTTGCAACTGCTCGCTGGCATAAACAATCAGCCGGGCATGCACGTCGCCCCACGACGCTTCCAGGTACGGGTCCATGCCGGGAAATGGGCTTGTCACGACGAGGGCCTCCACCGGAGGTCAAAATCCACCCGCCCATCATACAACGAAGGGGGGCACGTGGGACGAGCCAAGGCAAAGCGTCCCGACCGACCAATGCCCGGGACGGGTTCCACCGACCCGGCCCCAGACCGTATGATACGCCGGTCCGGGACCGTTCACGGAGGACCCCCGCCTTGCCCGCAACCCCCACCGCCACCGAGGCCCCAGGTCCAGCCCGACCATTACCCCCGGTCCTCGGCCGCCTGATGCGTGGCACCTTCTGGCTGGCCCTGCGCACGCCCTTGCAAGCCGCCTTCGCCCTCTGGAGCGTCCCCCTGACAATGGCGTTTCTGGGCAAGGGGGGGTACGCCGCCTACCTGTTCGCCTGGTCGTTCGGCTTCCTGCAATTCCTGATGGAATTCGGCATGAGCTCGGCCCTCCAGCGACGGGTCTCCGAAACCTGGACCAACGGCGACGAGGACGGCCTCCACCGAGCCGTCACCGCCGGCCTCACCTGGTACACCGCGATGGCCGCCATCCAGGCCGCCGTCCTGCTGGGCGTGGCCGACTTCAGCGTTGCCCCCGACCCCACCATCGACCCATCCGAGAAGCCTCTCATCCTCGTCCTCCTGTGCCTCCAGGCCCTCACCGCCCCCTGCTACGGGGTCTCCACGGTCATCAGCAGCGTCCTCCAGGCGGCCCGCCGCTTCGACTTCATCCCCAAGTTCGAGTTCGCCATCGTCCTGGCCCGCTTCGCCATACTCCTGCTCGGCCTGGCGGCGTTGTCGGGGACGCCCCCCTACGCCCGGCCCAACTGGTTCCTCCTGATCGTCGTGGCCCAAACCCTCGTCCAGATCGGCCTATCGCTGGTCCCCGCCGCCTGGGTCATGGTCCGCGACCTCCGCTTCGTCCCCCGGTTCCGAGGAGCCACCCGCGACGACTACGCTACCCTCATGAAAGTCAGCGTCTTCGTCTTCCTGATCCAACTGAGCGTCGTCCTCTCCACCAGCATCGACACCACCGTCCTTTGGTACGCCCTGGGTGGCCACGCCCGAGACCTCGCCGTCGACGCCTACGGAGCCGTCAGCCGCCCCTTCCTCCAGATCCGCCAGATCGGCTGGATGCTCGCCTACTTCGTCATGCCGGCCGTCGCCAGCCTCGTCGCCGCCCGGGACGACGCCGCCCTCGAACGCGTCAAATACGACGGCCCCCGCATGCACGTCGGAGCCCTGCTCCCCATCGGCCTGCTCTCCTGGATCTACGCCGCCCCCTTCCTCGACCTCTGGGTCGGCCGCCAGTTCAACGAGCCCGGCGAGCTCACCCAACTCGCCGAACTCCTCCGCCTCTTCCTGATCGCGGCCATCCCCCTGGCCGCCGCCGTCCACGTCCAGATGGCCATCGGCATGGGACGCATCGGACCCATCGCCATCGCGGCCCTGGCCGGAGCCATCATCAACCTGCCGATCAGCTACTTCCTGACCCGCCGCATCGGAGTCGCCGGAGTGGTCTGGGGAACGGTCCTGACCACCGTCCTGGCCAACGGCCTCATCCCCTGGCTCTACACCGCGAAAGTCCTCGCCATCCGTCCCACCACCCTCCTGAAACGAACCCTCGCCCCGCCCCTGCTCGGCGGCCTGGCCTTGATCGCCGCCACCTTCGCCCTCAGACTGGCCTGGCCCACCCCAATCGGAACCGGCACGCTAACCGACCGATCCATCCGCCTGGTCATCCACCTCACCATCGGCTGCCTCGCCTACGCCGCCGGCTACCTCGCCGCCCCCGCCGGACGGGGTGACGCCCAGGTCCTCCGCGACCGCCTCCGCAAACGCACCAACCGCCACGAACAACCGCCAGCCCTGGCCCAGCCGCTTTGACGATCCCTCAAGACCCCTCGTCCGGTATGACCCCCTCCGCAAGACCCTCCCCCCCCGCCAACGCCTCATTCCCGGCCGGCAGCACATTCCCCAACCGCCCCTGCAACGCCACGGCCAGCCCCACCAACTCCTCAACGTTCAAAGCCTCGGCGCGAACCTGACCGGTCAACCCCAGCCCTTCCAGCAACGCATCCACCTCCTCCTTCTCCCACCGATCCCGCCAAAGGCTATAAAGCACCCGCCGCAGGTTCTTGCGTCGATGGAGAAAAATCCGCCGAATCACCGCATGAAACCACGCCACATCCCCCACCGCCGCGCGTTTCCCAGCATCGGGCCGAATCCGCACCACCGCCGAATCCACCTTGGGCCTCGGCCAGAACACCTTCGGCGGCAAGCTCCGCAACAACTCCACCTCGGCCAGCGCCTGCATCACCACCGACAGCGACGAATAATCCGGAGACTGCGGACTCGCCCGCATCCGCTCGGCCAGTTCCAACTGGATCGTCGCCACCATCAGCTCGGGCCGAAGGTCGGGATGCACCAGCAGGTTCGACAGAATCGGCGTGGCGACATGATACGGCAAATTCGCCACCAGCTTGAACCGCCGATCGGGAGCCACCGCCAACCCCGCCCGCACATTGTCCAGAACCTCGGGATTCAGCGTATTCTTGCCCGCCAACGCATCGGCATGAAGCACCCGCACATTCAGCATCCCACTGGTCGCCTCCCGGGTCAAAGCGACCATCCCCGGGTCCAAATCCACCGCGATGACCGCCGAAGCCCGCCCGGCCATCAACGTCGTCAAGGCTCCCGCCCCCGGACCCACCTCCAGCACCACATCGGTCGGCTCAAGGTCCGCCGCATCGGCGATCACCTCATGCAAATTCAAATCAATGAGAAAATTCTGACCCAAACGGTGCTGAGGAGCCAGCCCCCGCCGGGCAAACAGGTTCCGCAAGTACGACTGAGTCTGGCGAGCCGGCATCGAACATCCTAAAGCGTGAAGGTCCACCGATCCCCGTCCGTTCAAACCCGAGGCAACAACCCAACCAGCAACTTCCGCACATGCTTGGCCAGCATGTCCGTCTCAACATTGACCGAATCTCCCACCCTCAGACCCCCCAACGTGGTCACGGCCAACGTATGCGGAATCAACATCAACCCAAACGATGCCAACCCCACCTCGGTCAACGTCAAACTGACCCCATCCACGGCGATCGACCCCTTGGCCACCATCAAAGGGGTCCACTCCGCATCAACACCAAATCGCAAAAACTCCCAATCCCCCTCAACCCGCCGATCCTCCAAAAACGCCGTCGCATCCACATGCCCCTGAACAAAATGCCCCCCCAACCGATCCCCGGCCCGCAGCGACCGCTCCAAATTGACCCGACCCCCCGCCACCAGACCACCCAAATTGGTCCGAGCCAGGGTCTCCGGCCCCGTCTGAAGCTCGAAACCCTCCCCCTCGGCCGCCACCACCGTCAAGCAACAACCATTCACCGCCACGCTTTCCCCCAACGCCAAGGGTTCCACCAGCCCGGGCCACGAAATCCCCATCCGACGCCCCGGCCCCTCGGCCGCCACTCGCTCGACAATCCCCAGCGCCTCGACCAGTCCGGTGAACACGATCAAACCCCCGGGCGAACGAAATCCGGATCACGAATCGCTACGCGCCTTCGACGACGTGGGGAGGGAGGGCCACATTCCGGAAGGCGGTGCTCCCTGCTCCCCACCCCGGGGGACGACCCTCGGCATCAGCAACCGGCCCAGCCAGCTCTGATGGGGCGCCCCCTTGCTCCTGGCGATCGGCACCCGGAGGAACCTCGCCAGGACCTCGGCCAACGCCTCGGCCTCGGCCTCCGTCCAGATCACGGACAACCTGACCAGGTAGGTCGCACGCCCTTCCAGGCCCAGCAAGATCTCCCGAAGGTGAGGGTTCTCCTCCTCGTCCTCCAGGACCACCCAAACGCACACGATCGCCCCCAGCGGACAAACCTCTCGCCCCCCGCGTCGAAACCACCCATCGCGTCGGTCGAAAACCGGCAACGACCGCCCGAACCCTCTCGGGTGGCAGGCCGCCCGCACCATCTCCACCAAGAACGCCGCCCCGAGCGCGACCCAGGGCAGGCTGACCATCACCGCGAAGATCCTGAACAAGCCCTGGCCTAGTGATCCTCCATTGCAGTCGGTGTTTCCCACCCGCGCGAACATCGCGGCCAGGAAGAAGACCATCGCCCACAGCCCAATAGCCACGAAGAACACCGAGACCGCCAGCACCCGCCAAATCGCCCGCCGCGTCAGGCGGAAACTCAACGTGTCGGCGTCTTCGAGGGGGATCAGAGGCCCAAGACTCGGAGGGCCCTCGCCGGTCGGTTCCACGGGCGGCATGACCCCTATGGTAGCAGTACGCCATTTGCAAGGATAGAATCGAAAGCCAACCGCCGCGGACCCACCCATCAACACCCAAGGAACCAACCATGACCCCTTCCCTGAACCGCCGAGACTTCCTGGCCCACTCCGCTGCCGCCGGAGTCGCCCTCGCCGCTTCCGGAACCGTCCTCGGCGCCAACAAGGCCGCCGCCCGCTCGGTCACCGACAAGGTCACCCTCGGCCAGACCGGGATTTCCCTATCGCTAGTCGGCATGGGCACCGGCTCCGTGGGCTCCGACCAGGCCAGCAACCAGACCCGCCTAGGCGTCAAGGACTTCACCAAGGTCGTCCGCCACGCCCTCGACCGCGGCGTCTGCTTCTTCGACGTCGCCGACCAGTACGGCTCCCACACCTACCTGCGCGAGGCCCTCAAAGGGGTCGACCGCGACAAGTACGTCATCCAGACCAAGACCCACTCCACCAACCTCGCCAACTGCAAGAGCCACCTCGAACGCTACCGGATGGAACTCGGCGTCGACAGGATCGACATCGTCCTGCTCCACTGCATGACCGAGGCCAACTGGCCCGAAAAGCACACCGGAGCCATGGAATACCTCGACCGCGCCAAGTCCGAGGGCATCATCCGCGCCCACGGAACCAGCTGTCACGGCATGCCCCCGCTCCGCACCGCCGCCAAGACCCCGTTCGTCGAGGTCGACCTCGCCCGCATCAACCCCGAAGGCAAGTACATGGACGACGCCAGGCCCGACGAGGTCGTCTCGGTCCTGGAGGAAATGCACCAGGCCGGCAAGGGCGTCATCGGCATGAAAATCGTCGGCCAGGGCGAAATCAACACCCCCGACCGCATCGACGCCTCCCTCCGCTACGTCCTGGGCCTCGGCTCGGTCACCAACTTCATCGTCGGCTTCGAGACCACCAACCAGATCGACGACCTCCTCGACCGAACCCAAAAGGTCCTCGACACCCTAGCCGCCAAAGTCTGAACCTCCCAGCGAGTAGCAAAAAGCGAAAATCCCTCGTCTCCCCGGTCCTCCGGGGAGACGCCGCCCCGGCCGCTCCGCGGCCCAACTCCAAAAACATCAGGGCACCCCAAACCACCTGGGCCGAGGAAAAGGGGTCTGGCTCTCGCGTCCAAACCGGTCGGCATTCACCCGATCCATCGGCCGCGAGTGCCTGACCCCTTTTCCTCGGCCGGCGTGATCTCCAGCCATCGGCCGCGATCGCCCGCCCCCCTTTCCACCCTGACCCCCTCACCACAACCAACCCCGGCAAGCGACGAAAATCCCTCGTCTCCCCGGTCCTCCGGAGGGACGCCGCCCCGGCCGCTCCGCGGCCCAACTCCAAAAACATCATGGCACCCCGAACCACCTGGGCCGAGGAAAAGGGGTCTGGCTCTCGCGTCCAAACCGGTCGGCATTCTCCCGATCCATCGGCCGCGAGTGCCTGACCCCTTTTCCTCGGCCGGCGTGATCTCCAGCCATCGGCCGCGATCGCCCGCCCCCCTTTCCACCCTGACCCCCTCACCACAACCAACCCCGGCAAGCGACGAAAATCCCTCGTCTCCCCGGTCCTCCGGAGGGACGCCGCCCCGGCCGCTCCGCGGCCCAACTCCAAAAACATCAGGGCACCCCGAACCACCTGGGCCGAGGAAAAGGGGTCTGGCTCTCGCGTCCAAACCGGTCGGCATTCTCCCGATCCATCGGCCGCGAGTGCCTGACCCCTTTTCCTCGGCCGGCGTGATCTCCAGCCATCGGCCGCGAGGGCCTGACCCCACGCCGCTCCGCCCAATTCCGCCGACTCCACGGCACCTCAAAACCTCCTGAACAACCCCCCGGCGAGCGACGTAACACCAGCCGTCCGGTGGAAGTAAAGGGATACGGACCCAAAACCACCCGTCCCCCATGCCCACCGGGCGGAGCCCCACCCCCCATGAACAACCGCATCCGCGACTATCTCGACAAGGCTCGTGTCCGCGCCGAGGACTATGTCGGCCACGACGAGCCCCGCAACGAAAAAACCGTCCGCGACGGCTTCCTCCCCAAGGCCAAGGCGTTTCTCCGCCGCCTACCGATCGCCACCGAGGTCGTCGCCCTCTACTTTTGCCTGCTCGACGCCAAGACGCCCCTCTGGGCCAAGGGGGTCGCCGCCGCGGCCCTGGCCTACTTCGTCTTGCCCATCGACGCCATCCCTGACTTCCTCCCCCTCGTCGGCCTGACCGACGACCTCAGCGTCCTGACCGGCGCCCTCGCCACCGTCGGAGCCGTCATCACCGACGAACACCGAGACCGGGCCCGTCAGTGGATGGCCCACGAGCGCCTGGTCTGACCCATCCATCAATCGCCCTTCAACAACCCTTCCAGATCCACCCCATCGCCCGACGGACCACCACCGCTGACCGGATTTCGCCGGGCGACCACACCGCCCGGCAGCCGGACGACATACCCTGAGAATTCCGGCCGAGCCTCGGGAAAATCGCTGCTGACGAACTGAGCCCCGCTGGCCAGCGCCGCGTCTCGCCGACCCCCATCGTCTCGGCGGGCCTCCCTGGTATCAATGTCGGCCCGCGTCCGAACCAGATACCCCTCTCGCACCAACCGCTCAATCCGCTCCCGATCCGTCAACACATCATTCACCTTCATCCACGCCGCCGCCGGATGCCCCGGCGCCACCGACACAAACGCCACCCGACCCCGAAGCGCCGGATGCCCCTCCAGGTACAGGTCCCGCACCGGCCCCTCATTATCCATCGCGAACATCACCTTCCCTCGCGCCGATTCCAACGTCGGCCACCCCCGAGACTTCAACGCCTCGGGCAGCGTGGCGAACTCCCCGCGCACGTCGTCGGGAGTCAGCACCCCGTCCGCCCCAAACGCCTCGCCTATCGCCGAGTCAATCCCATCCAGGTCCGCCGCGGTGAACGGCAACGGCCGCGTCGGCAAGGTCGGCATCGCCTCGTCCTTCAACTCCAGCAGCACCAAAATCGGCACATGACGACGGTGGGCCGTCGACCACTCGCGAACCTGCCGCAAACCCTCGGCCAGCGTCGGCACGGTCGACCGATAATCCACGTCCGGGACATGGAACACCTTCGGCCCTGGCGCCTGCAGCACGCCCCCTTCGTTGGGATCCGGGCCGGCATCCCGTCCATCCTTCTGCAAGATCGTCCTCGCCAGGGGACGGGCATACCGACCTCCCTCGGGGTCGGTGAACACATCCAGTTCAATCTGGCGAATCCCCAGCCGACCGAACTGCTCGGCCAGCGGCCGGTGAGAGTAATCCAGCGCCTCGGCCCGAGACTTCCCCGTCGCCCCGATCAGACCCATCACCCCCGGCGCCGGCGCCACATGATACGAATTGTGCGACCCGATCACCTGAACCTGGTTGATCCGCAACCCCGCATCCCCCGCGACGGCGGCGTCGGAACGGGCGAATCCCCACGAAACCGTCACGAGAAAGGCCAAGGTCCGCGCGCTCATGGCTCACCACTTCCTTTGGAAACGACGGGGGCCGCTGGCTTGAGCTGGATCTCGGGCAAGGTGTTCTCGCCCGGCTTCACCTCGGCGGTCAGCCCCGACCGCGAAGGATCGGCATACTTCGGATCAATCGACGACGCCGGGGTCACCAATGCCGCCCCCTTCTCCATCACGTTCCGCGCTCCCTCACCGCCCGACCGCACCGCCACGATCCCGATCCGGTACGAACCGGCCGGAGCCCCATCCTCCCCCGTGAACGTATGAAGAGCAAACGTCCCCTCACCGTCGGTCCGGCCCGTCGGACGAGGAGTCCCGGTCGCCTCGACCGTCGGCTGAAGGACCACCAACGCCCCCACCACCGGCTTCCCCTGCATCATCACCCGACCCCGAACCGGATGCGTCGCGACCCGAGGCCCATTCGCCGACCCCTCCCCGCACCCCACCACCATCACCGTGAGTAGCAAAACGGCCGCCAAGCTCAGCGGCGGCCGTCGCGGTCGAATCCTCACCATCAACATCGTCGCGCCCCGCTCAGTAAGAGTCGCCCGAAAGCACTTCCCCAGCGCCATGAGTAATCAGCGCCTTGAACACCGACGCGTTGACACTCTTGCGGACGAAATGCACCGATCCATCCGCGAACACATGGTTCGCCCCGCCGGGGTGGAACGCGTAGACCTCGTTGTTGCTGCTGTAGTTGGTGTGCTCGTTGCTGCCGTCGCCGTCGGTGTAGAACTCGCTGTTGTAGTCGGCCCAACCTGCCCCCGACCCCTCGTTGCTCTGCACCGGCGCCGTCCCGTTGCGATACCACGGGTACGACACCCCATACTGCAACTGCTGGCCCAAAACGTAGAAGTTCGGCCGACCGGCATCCTCCGAAACCATGATCGTGTTCGACGTCCCATCGACCACGTCCCGCACCCGACGAATCGTGTTCCCCTTCAGCAACCCCAGCGCGTCCTGACCGGCCACGTGCGGAACATTGTTGGCGATCAGCCAAGACTCGCTGATCCCGTCATCCACCGAATAATCCCCCGGAGCCAACTGCACCGTCTGGCCGTTCAACGCGTTGGCATAGGGAGCCAACGTCCCGGCCGCCGGGTTCGACGGGCACAGCATGAACGAAATCTGCGACCCCACCACCGTCGTATTCGCCGGCTGCGGAAACGCCTGGCTGATGTTCAGCGCGTTATACAAAGGCACCTGCTCGGTGTACCCCATGATCAGCGGAACCCACGACTGAATGTCCAGCGGATTCGAGCAAATCTGGGCCAGGTCCGGAGGGCAGGGGGGGATGTAGTTGGGGTTGTTCGTCGGCAACCCCGTCAGGTCGGCCGGCTGGAACGGCGGCTTCAGGAACGTGTTGCTGATCCCCCAGGTCGGGGCGAAAAAGCCGTAGGTGCTCTCGAAGTTGTGGAACCCCAGGCCAATCTGCTTGAGGTTGTTGATGCACTGAGCCCGACGAGCCGCCTCGCGAGCCGCCTGAACCGCCGGCAGCAAAAGCCCGATCAACACGCCGATGATCGCGATGACCACCAACAACTCGATCAGCGTGAACCCCCGCCGTCGGCCTCGACTGGACGCGTTCGCGATCATCGGTGACCCCAATCCAGGAAAAATGAGAGCAATGCCTGGGCTGCGTCGCCCCACCCCTGGAGGATTCTCCTCCCCGGGTGTGAAGGATCACTCGCACCCTCGCTGAAGAATTCGTGAGGCTCCGCCCACCCGCGAATGCCTGGGTGTTGCCATCCGTGAAGAGTTCGGTCCTGGAGCCGACGGCAGCCCACTTCCCCGGCCGCGGGCGTGGCCGAACACCGGGCGATCACGATCCCCAGACCAGCTTCAAGGCCTCATCTTGACCAAGGAAAAGGGGAAAAAAGGAAACGGGGACCGGCTCTCGCGACCCACCAGCGAGGCGGTCATCCCTGACCCTCGGCCGCGAGGACCTCTCCCCGTTTCCTCGGCCCCAGCGCATGGAGCCGCGATCGCCTGTCAACCGGCCGGCTTCGCCGCCGGAGCCACCCCCGCCGGAGCCACCCCCGCCGCCGCCGCCGGAGCCCCGGGCGCGCCCGGAACCGGATCGGCTGGCCGGGCGATCGCAATCCCCAGCCCGATCTCATTCGCCGCGTCATACGCCTTCACGGCGTTGCGGTGCATCGTGTTGAAGTCCGCCGTCAGCAGCATCGACGTCCGCCCGGTCTCGTCCCGAGCCTTGCGCAACGTCTCGGTCAGCGTGTCCGCCTTGGCCGGCACCCGATCCACCTCGACGTTCCCGTTGGAGTCGATCTTCACCAAAATGAACGTCTTCATCAGCTCATCCAAACTCTTCTTCCCCTGAGAGGCCTCCTGCTGCTGCTCCGGGTTCGGCTTGGGGACCTCCAGCGACTTGTACAAAATCGTCGTCGCCGTCACCAGGAAGAACAGCACCAACTGAAACGCCACATCCACCATCGCCGCCAGGTCCAGCTCCTCGATCTTCTCCCCCGAGCCCCTCGACAACGTGAACTCCGCCGCCTCCTCATCCTCATCCGGAGGCTCGACCGTCGTCTCCAGCTCCGTCAACTCGGCATAGCGGAACCCATCCGGCGGAACCGGGTTGGCGATCCCGGTATTCAGCCGGCGGTCGGGGTCCAGGTCCAGACTTTCCGGATCGTCGTCGTCGTCGTCGTACTCAATCTCCACCACATCATCATCGTCACCGGCCGCCGCTGCCGCCTCATTGGCCAGCAGACCCGGCCAGCCCGAAAGCGGCGTCCATGGATCGGTCCCGCCCGAGGGCCGCGCCAGGTCCTCCGAGGTAATCGCCCCCGAGGCCACGTCCAGGCGCACCTGCTCAACGCTCAATCGGCGCCGAACCACCTGGCGGTCGCTATGGAAAATGTCCCAGCTCGACACGTTCGCCTCGCCCCCCGGCCTGGTCTGGCTGATCACCTTACTGCTTCCCCGCCTCCGACACGCCAATATGCAGCGAGCAGCCCTCAACCTCCGAAACCGCCGCGGCCACCTTCAAAACCAGGCCATGAGGCACCCCGCCATCCGCCTCCAGCACCACCTTGGCCTTCCCGTCGCGCACCCCATCGGCCACCGCCTTCTTGACCTGATCCATCGTCGCCGGAGGCAGCTTCACCCCCCCCGGCCCAAACTGCTCGCCAATCCCCACATAAACCCGAGGCTCCCCCCCGGGCTTCTCCGGAGCCATCAGCGAAACAAACGTCGCCGCCGTCTCCTCCACCCCCACGCCATGCCGAGCCGGAGGAACATTCACCTTATCCCCCCCAGCCATCTGCGTCGAAAACAGCATGAACGTCATGAGCTGAAACACAACGTCCACCATGGGAGTCATGTCAATGTGCTCATCCCGCTCTTCGTTCACCTGGCGACGCAGAAGCATAACCGGCTCCCAAGACCCTACCCAACTCCAACGAACTCAAAAGCAACCCGAGAAACCCTTGGTTTTCAGCCCCGGAGGGGCGTCACCGTGTAGCCTGGCGCGTCAGCCACACGACCAGCCCACCAACCTCATTTCCCCAGCCCCGGAGGGGCGTCATCAGGGACCCTGGGACGTCAGCCCCACGACCAGACCGGCCAGTGGAAAACTCCCAGGACCCGGAGGGGCGAAACCGGCTCACCGCAACACCGTCCGCGGCTGACCCTGCCGGGCCGCGGCATGACGACCGGCCGCCTGCTGCGCCTCGGCATGCTCCAGAACTTCGATGAAATCCACCAACTGCCGCTCGGTGACATCCCGCAGCTTCCGCAACTTGGCGTGGATGTCATTGCCCAGGATCATCATCGGCGTGGCGATCAAAAGCCCCGCCCCGGTCGCCCAAAGCGCCAGCGAAATGTCATTGGCCAGCGCCGTCGGGTTCACCTTCTCGGCCCCACCAATGCGCCCGAACGCCCCAATCATCGACGCCACCGTGCCCAGCAGCCCCAGCAACGGCCCCATCCGCACGATCGTTCCAATCGACGCCAGGCGGTTTTCCATCCCCGAGATCACCTCGGTATGGAACTCCAGAACCAGCAACTGCTTGACCTTGGACACGCCCTTGTCCCGGTTCTTCAACGCCACGGCCATCAACTGGGCCATCGCCGTGTTCCAGTACGCCGGACCTTGGCAAGCGGCGATCGCCTCATCGGTCCGCCCGCTCTTGAGCAAAATTTCCCGAATCCGCCCAATCAGTTCGGCTGCCTTCTCCCCGGTCAGCCGCTTCTTCTTGAGGTTCCGATACAGCAAGATCGAGTTATACGTCCCCCACGTCGCCAGCAGCGCCAGTGCCGCGTAGATAACGTTGCCGAACTTGTCGATAATCGCCGGAATATCGAGCTTGTTGCCCGCGGCGGCGGCAAACAGCAGGAAGGTCCATGGCATCGCTGGTGGGCCTCGCGGGGCTCAGGATCACCGGCCAAAAGCGGCGGAGTCCCCCATTGTGTCCGGCGCGTCACTCCCCCGCAAGGGCCCCGCTCAACCCGTCCCCGCTTGCTTGAAACCCACCGGCGCGCGACAATCCTCGCCGTCGGGCCTGAAATGGCCGGCGCGCCTCGCCCCCCACCCGGGCCCCACCATGCCTCGCACCGTGCTAATCATCGACGACGAGCGAGACGCCAACGACATCCTCGCCAGCCTCGTCCAGGCCCGAGGCTTCCAGCCCGTCCAGGTCTTCAACGGCACCGACGCCGTCGAGGCCGTCGGCCAGCACGACCCCGACCTCATCCTGCTCGACCTCATGATGCCCGACCTCGACGGCTTCACCATCTGCGACCGACTCAAGCGCGACCGACGCACCAGCCTCGCCCCCATCATCATGGTCACCGCCCTGAACGACCCGGCCCACCACGCCCGGGGCGTCCGCGTCGGGGCCAACGCCTACCTCCCCAAGCCCTACACCCCAGCCGAACTCTTCGCCGCCATCGACCAGGCCATGGCCTGGAGGCACGAGCACCTCACCCGCGGCACCACCGGAGAAATCGACTTCGACATCCGCGGAGGCCTCGACTACCTCCACCAAACCAATGACATGCTCGCCGACCTCTTCGCCCATACCCCCCTCACCGACCGCCAAATCAAGGACCTCCGCCAGGTCGTCCTGGAACTCGGCACCAACGCCATCGAGTGGGGCCACTGCAAGAACATCGACCTGCCCCTGCACATCACCTACCGCATCGACCCCACCCGCGTCACTTTGATCATTCGCGACCAGGGCCCCGGCTTCAACCCCAAGCAAGTCCCTCACGCCGCCCGGGTCGACGACCCCGTCTCCCACCTCGACGTCCGCCACGACCTCGGCATCCGCGAGGGCGGCTTCGGCATCATGCTCGCCCGAGGCCTCGTCGACGAACTCCGCTACAACGACAAAGGCAACGAAGTCACTCTCGTCAAACGCTTCACGGAGCTGCCGCCGCCGTCGGCGACTCCGGGTCCAACCCCCGACCCGACCCCCACGCCGACCCCTCCCCCTCCCGCCGATCCGGCCTGACCAGCCCATCCCCCAGCGGGCGCAACGACTCCAAATCCACATCAATCGCCGCGCAAATCGCCTCCAACGGCAGGTCGTTGGCATCCGTCCCGAACGGGTCCTCGATCTCCACCCCAATCTCCTCGATCCCAAAGAACACGTAAGCCACCCCCAGCGTGTCCAGCACCGCCACCCAGCCAAATTCCCTCACCAGCGCGAACGGCAAACTGAAGCAATACAGAATCAAGGCCCGCCGCAGGTGGACCACATACACGAACGGCAACGGAGTCCGCCGAATCCGCTCGCAGGCCCCCAGGTAGTCCAGCAGCATCCGGACATTCCCGTCCAGCATCGCCAGCAAGACATCCGAAACCATCCCCCGGTCCCGCCCCCTCACCAGCACCTCGCTGATCCGCACCGACACCGCCAGCGGCACATGAGGCGACCTCAACGTCGCGGCCACCTCCTCCTCCGGAAGCCGAAGCCCCGCCGGACCCACCTCCTTCACCCCCCGAAGCCGACCCCTCGCCGAATGCGCATACGCCGACAACCAATCCAACAGCCGCCCATAAAGCTCCGGATCATCCTGGAACAACACCCGAGACGACCTCGCCAGGTTCCGCGTCTCGTTGATGATGTTCCCCCACTGACGACGCCCCTCCCAGAACCGGTCATACGACGCGTTGGTCCGGAACACCAGCAACAACCCCAGAGCCACTCCCACCAAACTATGCACCGTCGACGGAATCCCCAACGGCACCACATACCGATGGATCGCCACCACCGCCGTCGCCCAAAGTACGCAAATCCCCACCCGCCCCAGGATCTCCCGGACCATCGATCCGTTCAAATCCAGTAAATGCCCACGCCATTCGTGAGGATCGTACTCAATCATGCCGCGTCTCGTCCCCAAGCCCTCGAATTACCGCGTCCATCGGACTCTACCAACTCCGAGAGCCCCCGCCCACCCAGGGCGGTTTCGTTCTCCATCCGCCTCGAAATCCGAGACTGGCTCCGCATCACGGCGCCGGCGCCTGTCCCCCCATTCCAAGGCAAGAAGCTCGACTTCCGAACCCGGTTGAACCCCCCAAAAGGTGAAGGAAACGACCCGGCCCGCCCAACCACCGAGTCAGGCACAAGCTTTGCAGCCCACGCCCAAGCTCGGTCGAACCCCCAACCGCGCGGCGAGCCCAGCAGGAGAGGCCCCGACATGGCCAGGACGACGGCGGATGTACTCTTCGAGCGCCTGCGCGACTGGGGCGTCGACACCGTCTTCGGCATCCCCGGAGACGGCATCAACGGCTTCATGGAAGGTCTGCGCAAGAACCGAGAGCACATCCGCTTCATCCAGGTCCGCCACGAGGAAGGCGCTGCCCTCGCCGCTTGCGGATACGCCAAGTTCACCGGCCGCCTCGGCGTCTGCATCGCCACCAGCGGGCCCGGAGCCATCCACCTCCTCAACGGCCTCTACGACGCCAAGCTCGACGGAGCCCCCGTCCTGGCCATCACCGGTCAGACCTACCACGACCTCATCGGCATGCACTACCAGCAGGAAGTCAACCTCCTGGGCCTCTTCGCCGACGTCGCCCCCTTCAACCACCAGATCAACGGACCCCGCCACGCCCACGCCCTCGTCGACGCCGCCTGCCGCTCCGCCCTCGGCCGCCGGGGCGTCTCCCACCTGAACTGCCCCAACGACTGGCAAGACCTCACCTCCGAAACCGCCTCCGCCTTCGAAGTCCCCGGCCACACCTCCGCCGCCTGGACCCCTCCCATCGTCATCCCCCAGCGCGACTCCCTCGAAGCCGCCGCCGCGGTCCTCAACGCCGGCAAACGAACCGTCCTCCTCGTCGGCCAGGGGGCCCTCGGAGCCGGCGACCAGGTCGAACAGATCGCCGAAACCCTCGCCGCCCCCATCGTCAAGGCCCTGCTGGGCAAGGCCGTCATCCCCGACGACGCCCCCCACTGCACCGGAGGCCTCGGCCTCCTGGGAACCCTCCCCTCCGAAAAGGCGATGGAGGACTGCGACACCCTCCTGATGGTCGGTACCAACTTCCCCTACATGGCGTACCTGCCCAAGCCCGGCCAGGCCCGAGCCGTCCAGATCGACCGAGACCCCACCCGCCTCGGCCTCCGCCACCCCATCGAGGTCGGCCTCACCGGAGACGCCCAGGCCACCCTCCAGGCCCTATCGCCCCTCCTGAATCGCCAGGACGACCGCGCCTTCCTCGAAACCGCCCAGTCCCGCATGAACGACTGGCGAGACCTCCTGAAAACCCGCCAGACCCGCGAAGACCTGCCGTTGAAACCCCAGGTCGTCGCCGGCCACCTCAACGACCTCCTCGCCGACAACGCCATCGTGACCACCGACTCCGGCACGATCACCACCTGGGCGGCCCGACACCTCCAGATGCGTCGAGGGATGAAGTTCTCCTGCTCGGGAAACCTCGCCACAATGGCCCCAGCGGTCCCCTACGCGATCGCCGCCCAGATCGCCTACCCCGACCGCCAGGTCGTGGCCTTCGTGGGGGACGGCGGCTTCACCATGCTCGGCTGCGAGTTCATCACGGCGGTCAAATACAAGCTGCCGATCAAGGTGGTGGTCATCAAGAACAACACCCTCGGCCAGATCAAATGGGAGCAGATGATCTTCCTGGGCAACCCCGAATACGGAGTCGAGCTCGAACCGATCGACTTCGTCAAGTTCGCCGAAGCCTGCGGAGGAACCGGCTTCCGCTGCGAAACCCCCGACCAGGTCCGCCCCGCGCTGCAAGCCGCCCTCAACCACCCGGGCCCAGCGCTGATCGAAGCCACGGTCGACCCCTTCGAGCCCCCCATGCCCGCCCAGGCCGGAATTCAACAAGGCCTCAAACTCGCCGCCTCCCTGGCCAAGGGGGAACCCAACCGAGGAAAGATCGCCACCACAATCTTCCGAGACAAGCTCACCGAATTCTTCCGCTAACCGCTTCCGTGGCTTCAGCCATGATCGTGGCAGTTTTCGACGCTCTGATACAAGCGGAGCAACGTCGAGTCAACATTCTCCATGATGAAGGCGAAGTTCGCGGATGCCATCCGGTCCGACTCGGATGCCGCGATGGTGGATGAAGCGTTATGCAAGATCCTCTGCCAGAACGTCTGCTGCCAGATCCAGAGCATGCGCGAGTTGGGGATCGTAGCGACGTTCTGGGGGCCGGACGAGGGGCCGGCGGGGATTGACGTGGTGGGAAAGCCCGATGACGATAGATGAGGTGGAGGCGAGGGGGTGGGTGTGAATGGCCGAGTCAGAAGCTAGAAATAAGCACTCTCAATCCGGAGATCCAGGTCCGGATCGTCCGATTCCAATTCTTCCTTGGTGAAACTGAGGAGAGGGTTAACGGCGTCGCAATCCCTGAAACATCGACCGGAAAAGGTGCAATCAGGCGAGACTTTTAAAAGCGGATGCCTACAAATGGAATTGTAGATGTACCTCGCGTAGTCACTGGTCAGTTGAGGCCGATAATGTCCGCTGAAATTGAGGTCGAGACGATCGATAACGCCATCAGGCCCGAAATATATGTGCCCTGCACCGCCGACCTCGCGTCCCCCAGAGATCAAGTGATGGCCGGATGGGCCTACAATTAACCATCCTTCAGTATCGATGACGAAATTATTCTTGCCGCGCCTAAGGTCTTTTGTTCGGGGACTAAGTCGATCGATAGGATTGCCCAATTCGTAAAGCTGAAGATCTCCATACTCCTCCAATGAGGCAACTAACTGATCTGTCTGAAGAGGATAGAGGATTGGTGGCCGTACCGGGGTGTAGTGGGCATATGCACTAAGTCGATGCTCGTCATCCTCTTCTAAGATGGTTTCGCCAAGACCTTCATCTAACAAGTCACGAATTACTGTGCCATAATCCCCGACAGGCAACCCATCTCCAGTTATTCTCCATGAATCGAATCGGGCTCGGAAGAAAGTGAAAACGGCGTCGGGATGTAACTTGAAAGCACCATGCCGCCTGAAAGCGTCCACGATGAATTTGACAGACGAATTATGGTATGTAGCAAAGAAGAAAGGAAAATCCGTATTTTGACAGATAACTTCGAAGACCCGGCCCATTCGGTTAACCCGAAAACGCCCGGCGGCCCCTGCTCGACTATCATCGACCATTGACGCATGTGAACTTGTTAGTCCGAATTTAACGCGAAAATTACCAGACGAGTCGATAACGAAAGAATATGTCCCTGATTGAAGCGGCAGGCTTTCTTCATATGGCTCAAAGATTGGGACAACTTTGGGCTTTTGTCCTCTGGCCGCCCTCTTTATCGCGGGAGGCGACGAAAGCAGATTAAATTTCACTCGCGCCTCTCCTTTGTTTTCCATATGTACGACGCCTGGCATGTCTAGTTGATCGCACACGGGACACGAACGCCGCTCTAAGCAAGGAATTGATCGAAGTAAAAACGAGATGTCTAGTTGAACTGGACTCTAACTTACCAATCTGACCCACGAAAATTCGGCCCACTTAGAAAGCGAGGTTTTCAACCTGTCGCGTGACGGCGATTGTTCCAAATTTATCAATAGAATCGTTCGCTAGGAATAGGAGTGAGAAGAAAGGTGAGAAGGGGAGAAGAAAGGGGACATTCTACTTTTCCGACCCCCGCACCCACAGCGGCCTGTTTCGCGAGCCCCCTCGACCGTCCCGAAGCCCCCGCGGATACATCCCCGTCGTCCGTCCCGCCATCGCGGCCCCCTCGCCACGAACCATCCGAATCCACACGCCTCGAACCCATTTCCCAAAAATTCCCAAAACCCCGTCATCGTTTCCGACCCCGGTCACGATAGTGAACCACGAGGGGACCCCACCCACCGCACCAAAGCCGCCCACCACCAAGCGAGCCGACCCATGTCCCACCCCCAGAACCAGGCCGACCCCCCCCACACCACCCGACCCCTCCTCAACGGCCTGACGATCATCCCCCCCAGGACGAGGCCGACGCCCTCAACGACCGCATCGACGCCTGGACCTCCGCCCTCAAACCCTTCGACCTCTACGAATCCTGGCTCCTCCACGAGGTGGCCCGAAACACCCTGGCCATCGAACGCCTCCACCAGCGAGAGGTCGTGTCCCTATTGGTGTCAATTCAGTTTTTCCCACAAACACTATTGGTGGCAGTTCAGTTTTTCCCATGACCTTTAACAACCGCACTACTGGTGTCAATTCAGGCCTTCCCATGACCGTTAACAACCGTACCTCTCACCTCCCGCCGCTCATCGCCCGCATCATCGCCTCGGTCTGCCGGGCGTTCTCCTGGAGCACCTTACCGTTGGACGCCGCGACCTGGCCGCCGACGGCCGCCGCCGCCGGCGCCATTGCCGCGGCCTGCTCCCGCCCAGCCTGTCGGCGCTTCGCCTTGGCGACGACCTCCGCCTTCCGCTCGGCGAGCTGCCGTTCAAGGTCCCGCTGGCGTCGCTCGGGGTCAATCTTGTCGAAGCGGAGCATGTACTTTGGGGACTGGCATAACTCGGGGGACAGCTCGCGGGCCTTGGACCGAGCGTTGTCCGACTCCACGAGTTCGGGGTAGAGTTCCACGACCTGGACGTAGATGGCCAGTGCCCTCTCGGTTTCCCCGTCGACCACGAGGCGCCCGGCGTCGACCAGGAGGTGCACGGCCTTCCGCCGCCCGATCTTGATCCGCTCCAGTTCCGCCTCCTGCTCCGCGACTTTCTCGGCCCGACGGCGGTCGATCTCCTCTTGGACGGCCAGGAGCCGGGCTTCCTCCGCCTGTTCCCGCTTGAAGGCCTCGGCCCGGGCCAGGTCCGACTCGGCCCGGATGCGGGCCTGCTCCTGGCGGTTGCGCTCCCGCTCGGCCAGGGCCTCGGCCTGCATCCGGGCCTGCTCCGTGCGGAAGCGTTCCCGCTCGGTC
The DNA here is from genome assembly GCA_965201075.1 of Isosphaeraceae bacterium. GTDB lineage: Bacteria > Planctomycetota > Planctomycetia > Isosphaerales > Isosphaeraceae > CBDAVP01. Next base: position 289,887 of record CBDAVP010000014.1, read on the forward strand.
GCGGCGTCGGCCTCGGCTCGCCGTCGACTCTTCGCGAGATCGGCCACCAACGCCCGACGGACCTCCACGGCCGGCGGCCTGACTTCCTCCGCCTTGGCGGCCAGGGACGCGACGACCCGCTGGCGGCCGGCCTCGGCGATCCCGGTAACGGCGAGCACCCCAACCAGGCCGATCCCGCACAGTCCGACGCCGCTGAGCGGCCACTCCAGGCCCGATTGCTTGCCCAACTGCGCCGTCAGGACGCCGACGGCCCCCAACGCGACCCCGATGCCCAGGATCGGCAGCACGACCAGATTGAGGTAGGGCACCCAGCAGATCAGCAGACCGACCAGTCCAAACAAGAACGAGGCCAGCCCGAAGGGGTTCAAGGCCTTCCCGGTCCGGGCCGTGACGGTCAAATGCGAACCGCGGTGCGTTTCGCGGGCCATGCGGGGGGGGAGGTTCAGTTGCGGGACCGCGGGGCGGGACGGCTCAATTTCGTCCGCCATCATCGCGACCAGGTCCTGGAAGGCCGAGGGCCCATCCCGTGTCGTCATCGGCTCCGGAGCCGGATCCGACTCGATCACTTCCCACATCGGCAGAGGGGTCAACTCTAACGGTGCCGCGGGCGCCGGGCCGGCGACCTCGGGCCTCCCGTCGACCGTGAAGGGACCGCCGCAAGCCGGGCATTTCAGCGTCCGGCCGGCGGCGGCGTCGGGGACTTTCAACTTCGAGCCGCAAGTGCAAACCACGCGGATCGCCATCGACCGCTCCTTGGTTGGGGGCGGAACCTCGCCGCGCGCGCGGCCGCCAAGCACTCTATGCCGATCATCCACGCTTGGTGTTACAAAAAACCCTCCCCGACTCATCAGAATTGCGAGACGCCCCGTGAACACTGTTGCACGATTGGTATCCGTTCAGTGTTTCCCAACGGCACCGGCGTCCCGATCAGAGCCAGCGGGGTCAGACTCGTCCTCCCATTGGAGTCCGACTTGGGTTCTGGGTTTCCCAAAGCTCCCCGCCCGGGGCCGCGCACCCCTGGTCGAGACGATCGACCAGGGCTCAGGCCCAGCCGCCTCGCCAACGGCCCATGCGTTTCTCATCGATGGATGTCTCGGTCACGACCCCGCGAGGTTGAAGCTCACAACGAGTGTCCAGACGTCGGGTGGCTGGGGTCTGGTCCTCCAGACCCCGGGTTGGGCTACGTACCGGGCTCTCGTTCGCGAGACCCCAGCCACCCGGCGCTATTCCCACGATCATCCGTAAGATCATCAATCCGGCCCGGGCGAGTCGCATGGGCGTGGGGTTTCGTCCTCCTGGCTCAGGTTCCACGCCTGGCAAAAGGAGCCAGGGCCGAATCGCGGACTGTCGAGACGCCTGGATCGTCCGCTCGTGGAAACTGGCCGAGCGACGGTGAGACCGATGCGCGGGCCCCGCGGCCGACATCCGGCACTCGGGAGCACTGCCAGGCCAACAAAAATTTCCAAAAAGCCCGCACGATTCCCGACCCCGGTCGCGATAGTGCTTTACGAGGGGATCTCACTCAACGCACCAAAGCCAAGCACCAACGAGCCCACTCCCATGTCGCAGCCCCAAAACGCCCCCGAATCCCACACCACCCCCCGACCCCTCCTCCACGGCCTCACCATCGTCCCCCCCGAACACGAGGCCGACGCCCTCAACGACCGCATCGACTTCTGGACCTCCTCCCTCAAACCGTTCGATATCTACGAAACCTGGCTCGTCCACGAAGTTGCCCGAAACACCCTCGAAATCGAGCGCCTCCACCAAACCCAGATCGTCCTCCGTCACGACCACGCCCAGCGCATCGCCGTCGTCTTCGAGCAGCAACAACGCGACCACGCCGAACTCCTCGCCGCCGGCCTCTCCCGCCACCCCGCCCGAGCCCTGGCCTCCCTCCGCAAATTCGCCCAGGGTTGCCTGGTCATCGCCCGCCGCTGGGAAATGCTCCTGGCCAGCCTCGAAAAGCGAGGAAGCTGGACCAGCTCCCAACGCCTCCAGGCCATGAACCTCCTGAACGTCCCGCCCGACTTCCGAGACGGCGTTACGCCCCTCGATCCGCCCGATGACGACCCCGAAACGCTCCCAGAACACCTCCGCCAACTGGCCGAAACCGAGATCCAACGTCACAAGGAACTCGCCGCCCTCCTGCAACCCCTCGACGAACGGATGCGCCACGCGCTCACCCTCGGCCTCGGCCCCGAGCCCCCCGAAGTCGCCGCCGTCCGCAAGGTCCAGCGACAGGCCGAGCGCCGCCTCGCCTGGACTCGATCTCAATTCAAGACCTCCCGCCCCGACCGTCGACCGGTCGACCGTGGCGACCTGCCCGCCTACATCCCCGGCGAATACAACAACCGCCCCTATCCCCCGCCGGCCCCCACCTGGACCCCGGTTTACGACACGCCGTCCCCCGCCCCCCAGCCCCCCCAGGTCGCCGCCACGGCCTCATGGGCCACGCCGCACCCCTCGCCCACCGCCCCGGTCCTCAACGACCCGCCCAACCCCAAACCCCACGTCCCCGAACCGCCCCAATCCCGTCCCAAACACCGACGGCGCCGGGCCTGACCCAGCCGCAACCCCAACCGCCCCATCGCTCTTTGACAATTCGCCTCAATCCGACTTCCGCGCCGGCTCGTAAATCGAGATCGGCCGAGGCGGAGGCGATGCCCAGACCCGACGCACCGACGACGGCCGAGCCGCCACATACCTCGCCAGCGGATTGGTTGGCGCCCGCGCATACCGCTCCTCATCCACGAGCAGATACGCCACTCGCCCCCGCGCGATTTCCTCCCCAATCGCCTCCTCGCCCCCCTCCGCCGCGGGAACCAGCGTCGGCCGCCGCGTCTGCCAACCCACCTCCGACGGATGCGTCGTCAACACCGCCCCACCCAAAGCGCCCGGCCGGCCCATCCACGCGCACGCCGCGTCGAACGAGTCATGAGATCGTCGTTGGACGCCCGATCGACCGGCAGCGACCGCGTAAAGGGCGTAAGGAATCGTCGCGGCGAGTATCGCTCTCGCGAGAAACCGTCGAGAGAGGCGTATCCCGATTCGGGGAAACGCCCAGGCTAGCCCCTCCACGCCCCCGACCAGCAAGACCGGAACCAAGGGGATCAGGAACCGGCCCGCCTCGGTGAACGGCCAAACCAGCAAAAGCCCCATCGTCACCGCCCCAATCAACGAGGCCAACCGCCGCCGAACCGACCGCGACGCCCCAATCCACCCCACCAGTACCCCGGCCGTCACCACCGACGCCCCGGCCGTTGCCAACCCAGCCACCCCCGCCGATCTCCCAAACACCGTGGCACTCTCCACGAACGGGCCCCAAAGCGCATCGGGCACCCGCCGCACATAAAACAACGCCCGTTCCCAATCCCAGCCCCCCCCGCCGGTCAACAACCCAACCTGAGTTCCCCGAGGAGCCCTCAACAACCAAACCGCCCACGGAACCACCACCACCACCGCCGCCACCATCGCCGCGATCGTCGGCCGAAATCGTTTCCGCAAAAGAAGATCGGTCAGAAGAGCGGCGGCCAGGCAAACCCCAACATGCCGGGTCAAAACGCAGCCACCCAGCAAGATCCCCAGACCAATCCCTCGACCAATCCCCCCCCGTCGCCCAACGCCCACCGCCGTCAGCATCGCCCCCTGACCCAGCAGCAGGAACAGCGGCTCCGACTGGATCGTCCCGCCCACTCGCCCCCACGACCAGTTCGCCGCCACCGCCAAACCCATCGCCAGCGCCGTCGCCGGGGCATACATCGTCGAGAACCACCGCCAGGCCAGCACCACCGCCCCCACCGTCGCCAACGCCGACGCCGCATGGGCCGCCGACACCCTCACCCCCACCACCCGCCAAAGCCCCGCCAGCGCCAGCGGATACCCCGGCGGGAAGTGCGTATGAGGCAACGCCCCCGCCGAATCCCCCTCCCGATACCCCCGCCCCTCGGCAAGCGATCGCCCCAACCGAGCATAGTCGGCCCCATCAAACCGCGGAGGCTCCCGCAAGCTCAGGTTCCCCCCCACCGAAACGCACGCGGCCACCGCCACGAGCATCCCATGCCACCAACCGCGCCACCGCCACCGCCCCCGCCGCCCGAAACTCAAGGCTCACCCCCGCGACCACCGGCCGCCCACGACCCCCAAAGTGTCACCATGCCGGACCGCCCCGACATCACGCAACCAGAATCCCACGGTCCAGTTCGGGAAATCCCATGCCCTTCGGGGATTTCTCCCGAAATTCGTTTGCCAACGGCATTGGCCCATGCTTTATACAACCCGGGTTGGGGCTCCGGCCACCGGCAACGCCCACCGGCCCCGCCGACACCACCCCCTCTCCGTCGCGACCGCCCCGAGGCCAGGGGCCCGCGACGATCCCCCGACTCAGGCCCACCCGGAGGCAGTCATGCGCAAGTATGTGGTCGAGTTCATCGGGACGTTCTTCCTCGTTCTCACCGTCGGCATGACGGTCCTCGACCCCGGAGCCAACGCCCTGGCCCCCCTGGCCATCGGCTCGGCCCTGATGGTCATGATCTACGCTGGCGGCCACATCTCGGGCGCCCACTACAACCCCGCCGTCACCCTGGCCGTCGTCATCCGCGGCCGTTGCCCAGCCAAGGACCTGCCCGGCTACTGGATCGCCCAGTTCCTGGCCGCCGCCGCCGCCGCCTTCCTCGTCCTCCAGCTCAAGGGGCACCCCACCGTCCCCCCCTTGAAGCTCAACACCCCCAACGCCCTGCTCGTCGAGTTCCTCTTCACCTTCGCCCTGGCCTACGTCGTCCTGAACGTCGCCACCAGCAAGCAAACCTCGGGCAACTCCTTCTACGGACTGGCCATCGGCTTCACCGTCGTCGCCGGAGCCTGCGCCGTGGGAGCCGTCTCCGGAGGAGCCTTCAACCCCGCCGTCGCCCTGGGCATCACCCTCATGGGCCTGGCCACCACCAGCAACGTCTGGATCCACCTCGTCGGCGACTTCGCCGGAGCCGCCCTCGCCGGCTTCGCCTTCCTCGCCCTCAACCCCGACGACCGCTAATCGGTCTTTTCCCCAACCTCTCGCGGACGAGAAAATGGGGACTGGCTCTCGCGACTCGCACAACGGACCAAACCCTTGACGGTGGACCGCGAGTGCCTGCCCCCATTTTCTCGTCCGCGACACATCCCAACGCTCCGCGAACTAAGCCCCAACCCCCCGCGACGGGCCCCCCGTCGCGGGACGATTCCCCCGGCCCAAACCCGTCAGGTAATACACCGGAACCCCCGCCAGGATGCTCAACAACGAGAACAATGCATCCCAACGGCTCATCGGCGAAGTCGCCACCGCCACTACCAGGACGGCGCTCACGACCAGGTAAACCAGCGGAGTCAGCGGATACCCCGGCGTCCGGAACGGCCTCGCCAACTCCGGACGGGTCCATCTCAGCACCGGAACCGCCCCCACCGTCAGCATCGAGAACAACGCCAGCCCCACCCCGGCATACACCACGATTCCCCCCAGCGACCCCGTCCAGAGCAGCACCAACGCCCAGGCCACCAGTGCCGCCGTCGCCACCCCGGGAGTCTGCCCCTTCGGCGTCAACCTCGCCAAAACCGGGGGAAACTGCCCCGCCACCGCCATCGCGTACAGAACTCGCGGACCCGTCAGCAGATACGCGCTCAGCGACGCCAGCAAGGTCAGCCCCACCGCCACCGACAGCGGCTCCGCCACCCTCGCCCCAAACAGCTTCCGAGCCGCCAACTCGGCGATCGGCGCCACGGCATCATCCCCGGTCTTGGCCAACGCCTGGACCTCGGCCGCCGGCAGCGCCAACGCATAAACCAGGTTCAAGCCCAGGTACAGCGCCACCACCAGGCCCGTCCCCAGCAAGATCGCCCTGGGCAAGGTCCGCGACGGGTCGGCCACCTCGCCGGCCAGATACGACGCCGCATTCCAACCCGTGTACGCATACCCAATGAACACCAGGGCATACGCCATGTTGCGCAAGGTGGCGAAGTCCAGCGGGGGCCGGTCCTCCAGGTTCGCACCGAACCCCCGACCCGCCACCAGGCCCGCCACCAGCAACGTCGCCAGAACCACCGCCTTGAACCCCGTGATCGCCGACTGCCAGCGAGCCGAATGATGCCGCCCCGCCGTATGAATCGCCGCCAAAACCAGGATCAAGGCCGTCGCCAGACCCCGACCGGCCAGCGTTGCCGTCGGCTCGGCCAGACCCAGAGGCGCCAGCAGGTACTTGGTCGAAGCGGTGGCGGTGGCGGCGATCGGCGCCGCGAAGCCGATCAAAAACGACACCCAGCCCGACAGGAACCCCGCCAGCGGACCATACGCCGCGGTCATGTAGACATAGTCGCCCCCGGTCGAGGGCAACGCCGCCGAAAGCTCCGCCAGGCAAAGGGCGCCGCACACCGCCACCAACCCGCCGATCACCCAGAGGATCAGCATCAATTGATTGCTACCGACGGCCGCCACCGTGTAGCCGGAGGTCGTCAACACTCCCACGCCGACCATGCTGGCAACCACCACCGACGTCGCCGTCGCCGTGCCATAGCCGGCCGGCATCGCCAGGGCCGGCGGTGGTTCCCCAGGTGCGTCCCCCGATCCTGCCGTCATGCCGCCCCCATCGCCGCCATCGCGACCGGGAGCTTACCGGGTTCGGTCCGGCAGGGTCAACGGCCCAACCTGCTTCATGCCAAAGACCACGGTCACCCCGCCTCGCGTTTGCCTGCCGACTCGGGGCGTCGACAGCGCCTCCACGTTGGTCCGCTGGCCGATCCCCAGGTGGTTGATCGGCCGGGCCACCAGCGTCGAGTTCGTCGCCCGGCCAATGATGATCCGCTGCGCCTCGCCCGCCGCGTTCAGCACCAGGCCATTCACGTCATCGGCCTGGAACGACCGGATGTTGCCCCGAGAGTCCACCAGCACCGAACCCGCCAGCGACGGGCGGAACGACTCGCTCAGGCCCGCCAGCAGGTTCGGGTCGAACAGGGTCACGGTCCCATCATAAGCCAGGGTCGAGGCGCTGAAGAAGCTCACCACGTTGCCGCCATTGCCCAGCCCGGTGACCTGCGCCAGATCCTGGTCCACGCTGCCCAACCCCTGATTGGCCAGCGGTCCGGCCGGGGCATTGACCCCCCCAGGAGCCTTGGCGTTGGGCAACGCGGCGCGACCCGACTCGACCAGGGTGCTCGTCGTGGCGTTGAGGCCCAGCAGCCCAAGCTGAATGTTGTTGGGCTGGAACGTGTCGAAATGAGCCGCCCCCGATGCGTAAATCCCATCCGAGCCGGACAGTCCGGTCAACCCTCCGGAAAGCTGGAACTGCTGCAACGGCGTGTACGGCGAGCCCATCGCGACGGCCTGCCCGGTGGCCAGGCTCTTGGTCACGTCGATGACCTGGAGCAGTCCCAACGCCCCGGCGTTGGCGTCGGAAACCACCGTCCGGGTGTCGGTCGAACCCAGTCCCGTGACCGTCGTCAAGCCGTTGGCGGCGAGGGAACCGGTGGTGAAGCTGCCGACGAAGGTGCCATTGAGGGCGTCGTAGGCCGAGACCGTCGAGCCAATCCCCACCAGGGCGACCAGCCGCCCGCCATCGCGCCCCAGCGACACCCCGGCCACACTGGCGCCGGGCGCCGCGGCGGCCACGGCGATCGTCTGGAGCGGGACGCCGGTCTTGGCGTCGAACCGGATCAAGGTGCCGGCGGTGGGGTCGTAGCCGAAGACCTGCGGGTCGCCCAGCCCCGCGGCGGCCGAGCCCCGAACGTGGTGGATGATGACGTCGGTGCCGGCGAAGAACGTGGTCGAACCCGTGCTCCCCGACGACCCTCCGCCGACCCCCGTGCTGCTGGTGACCGTCGACGAGACCGTCCCGGTCGAGGTGGTGTTGCCGCTGGTGGAGTTGGCCGTCCCGGAGCTGGTCGTCGACGAGACGCCGCCGCTGGAGCTGGTCGTCGTGGTGGTGGTGCCCGTGGTGGTGCTGCCCGTGCCGGTACCCGTCGTGCCGTTGATGCTGCCGGAGAACGCCCCGGTGGTCCCACTGGTGGCCGCCACCGAAGACCCCGCGCTGGTGACGTTGAGCCCCCCGACACTGCTGGGCCCCGACTGGGTCAGGCCCGTCGTGCTGGAGGTGGTATTGGACGACCCGACCGTGCCGCCGATGACCCCAGTGCTGGGCGAGGTTCCGGTGGCTGTCGAGGAGACGGTAATTGCCGGCGGTTGCCCCAGGTGGATCTGGCTGTTGGCGTCGGCCGAGTCAAGCACCAACCGACTGACCCCGGCGGTCAGGTTGATCGACCCGCCCGAGACCAGGGTAAAGGGCCGCAGGTTGACTACCCCCACCTTCTCGCTACCGGCGCCGCTGAAGTCACCCGGGGCCGAGGCGGCGTCGCGGATGCTGCCCAGGGCGACGGTCCCACCCCGACCCCCGGAGACCTTGCCATAGATCAAGGTATTCTGAAGCGTGCCGGAATAGACCAGGTCCAGGGCCCCGTCGGGCCCGACCTTGGTGCCGTCGAGGTTGCCAGCGGCGATCAGGGTGATGGTCACCCGGGCGCCGGAGGCCGTGGTGTAGTCAAAGCGGGCATTGAGCAGTTGCCGGCCTTCCAGCCCCTCGACCGCCGGCCTCGCGGGGCGCGAACGCCTTGTCTCGCTGGGCATCATCCTGCCTCCTGCACTCCGGACGCACCGCATCGCACCGGCCGGCCTCCTGCCGCTTACCCTAAGAGATCGGCAATCCGGCCCCGAATCTGTTGGGAGCCGCCCACCCCGGCGAACCCGGCCCCACCCCAGCCCGCCCGTCCGTATCCGTTCAACCGGCTGATCCACCGGCAGGCGAGCTCTCTGGAGGAGGCCCGACGGAGAATCGAGCCGCCGGAGCACTCGGTGGACTTGCTGCTGCTCCAGAGATACGGCCCTCGCGGTGGACGCCTCGACCCGGACCGGGTGCCACCCTCCTCCGAGGATGGCGACAAGTCCACCTCCGCGGGCGCCGCCATCACCCGCGAGACCCCCGAGACGGCGAAGCGTCCCTGGAAGCGTCGCGGTCGCCGGACTCTCCCCGAGCGTTTGCTTCGCGTCCTGGCCGTTATCGAACTCCCTGAACGCGAACGAGCCTGCCCAGGTCGCGGCGGGCTTCGTCCCCACTTCTCCCTTGGTCGCGGTCGTCCCGCAACCGTCACAACCTCCGGGGGGTGGGATCGGTTACCTTCGGGGAGTGGTCCGCTCGCCCATCCCCGAGGAGCAATCCCGATGATCGCCTCCGTCCTCGCCTTCGCGATGATGGCCTCGTTCGCGGCCGGACGACCGATCCCCCCGGAGGCGGCCGAGGCCCTTCGCACCGCGTCCGAGGCGGCCGGTGGTCTCGAATCGAGTGCCACTCATGGCAGCTTGGATGTCCGGTCGGCGGTCCTGATCCGTGTCCATCGGTTGCAGGAGGAGGCCGGGCTGTGGGCCGACGCCGCGGCGACGGCCGAGCGGATGGCGACGGGAAGTCACGGCCGAGAGACCCTGGCCAAGTCCCTGGCGCGGGCCGGCGCAATCGACAAGGCCGCCACGATCGCCGATACGCTCAAGGGCGAGGCCCGCGACCAGGTCCTGGTCGTCCTCGCCGCGGTGTGGGCCAAGACGGACCCGGGTGCCGCCCGCGCGATGGCCGCCGAGTTGGGGACGCGGGCCGCCGCGCTGGCGGACGCCGGTCGTCCCGGGCTGGCGTTGGAGGTGATGGAGGCGGTGAGGGAGACCTCCGTGGGCGAATGGGCCCTGATCCGCGTCGCCAAGGCCCAGTCCCTGACCGGCGACCTCGCCGGGGCCCGCGCCACGACCGATGGCCGGCTCAAGACCCGAGGCGGCCGCGTCCCGACCCTGTGCGCCGTCGCCCGCGCCCTCAAGGACGCCGGACGCCGCGACGAGGCCGTCGCCGCCCTCCGCGAGGCCGAGGCGACCGCCGGCGGGATTGAGCCCGATCTCGCCGCCATCGGCACCCTGGCGACCGCCCTCCACAAGGCTGGTCGCCGCGACGAGGCCCGCCGCTGGGCCGACCGCGCTTCGGACGCGGTGGATTCGACCGTCTATGCCTACGTCTCCGGAAGCGACCTGGGCACGGTGATGCACGGCCGCGAGCGTCGGCTCGAGCAAGTGGGGACGATCTACGCCGACCTCGGCCTTCCGGCGATGATCTGGCCGCTGGTGGCCCGCTGCGACCCGCAAGACGATGGCGTCGAGGCCTGTTTACGCCTCGCCGCCCGCGTCGCGGCCGCGTCCGATCCCGCGTCGGTCGCCGCGCGGCGGGACGACCCGGCTCTCTCGGCGACGGGCCGCGCGGCGATCCGGCTCGGGTTCGCCGAGGGCCTGATCGCCAACGGCCGCCGGGATTGAGGGACGACCTGAAAACGGCTGGTTGGCTTGACGCTCACCTCTCCCGCGACGGCGGGGCCCGCCCCGGGGCCTCAACGAGCAGGGGGCGGAGGGGTCGGGACCCGCGCCTCGGGCGTCACCTTCTCCTCCGCCATCGCCTTCATCCGGGCGGCCCGGTCGACCTCGGTCCCGGCGAGGTTCCGAGTTTCCCCAGGGTCGGCCGCCAGGTCGTAGAGTTGGGCCGCCGGGCCTCCGGCCGTCGGGGTCGCCACGGTGGGCTCGCTGAACCCTCCGGAGCCGAGCCGGTCGATCCACTTCCAGGGGCCGTCGCGGAGCACGTTCGCCCCGACCGAGGATTGGACCCTCAGAGGGCGATCGGTCGGCCGGACCCACTTTCGGCCGGTCAGAGCCGGCGAGAAGTCCACCGAGTCGGCCGGAAACTCGTCCGGCCGACGACCCAGGAGCGGCCGAGACGGTCGCCGGCAGGTCGGTCAGCGACACCAACGCGTCCGAGACGGCGCCGGCGGGAACTCTCCCGGGCCAACGGGCCAGGAGTGGGACGCGGTGGCCCCCCTCCCAGGCGTCCCCCTTCATTCCCCGCCAGGGCCCGGCCGCCGTGTGCCCGGTCTGCTGGACGTTGCCTGGGAACCAGAACGGGCCATTGTCGCTGGTCGCGAGCACCAGGGTCTCGCCCGCCGCGCCCGAGTCGTCAAGGGCCTCCAGGACGCGGCCGACAGTGGCGTCGGTCTGGGACACGTAGTCGCCGTAGGTCCCGACCCCCGACCGGCCTCGGGCGTCGGCCGACGGGACCAGCGGCGAATGGGGCGACGGCAGCGCCAGGTACAGGAAGAAGGGCTTCCCCTCGCCGGCCAGGCGGCGGACCTCCGCCACGGCCTGGCGGGTCAGCTCGGGCAGGACGTCGACGTGCCGGAACCCGGGGGCGGCCAGGTCTTCCCTCCAGAATTCCCCCATCCGCGGGTCCGGCCAGTCGGCCGACGAGTGGGCGGGCATTGGTTCGGTGGCCTGGGCCACGACCTGGTCGCCTTGGATGAAGAGGTAGGGCCCAACGTCCAGCGACGAGGGCAGGCCGAAGAATCGGCCGAAGCCGCGGTCGATCGGGCCTCCGCGCAGCCGACGATCCGGGTGGCGGAGCAGGTCGTCGAAGCCGAGGTGCCACTTCCCCACCATCGCGGTGGCATACCCGGCCTGGGCCAGGACTCCCGGCAGGGTGGGGGCATCGGTCGGGATCAGCGGGGTGGTTGGCTGGAGCCCGCCGTACTTGCGCCGGAACTCGGGTTCCGGGTGGGGCGGGTTGACGAGTCGGACGGCGTGGCGGCCGGTCAGCAGCGAGAACCGGGAGGGGACGCACACCCCACTACTGGAGTGGGCGTCGGTGAAGCGGGTGCCGTCCCTGGCCAGGCGGTCCAGGTACGGGGTGGGGATTCTCGACCCCGGGTTGTTGCAGCGAAGGTCCCCCCAACCGAGGTCGTCGGCGAGGATCAGGAGGAGATTCGGGGGCGTCCCGGCCGCTTGCGATTCCGAGGCCAACGCCGAGAGGGCGATCACCCCCGCGATCCCAAGGAGCTGGGTCATGACAGGCACTCCCTCCGGTGGTTCGGGCCCGGCCCCCGGGAGGCGGGGGCCCGGTTGGGGTCGGGTCGAGGCGCGGATGACCGCGAATCTTCCCGAGCCGAGGCGGGGGAGGCAACGGGGCAGGGGTTTCGGGCCCGTCGGCGGAGGCGTCGGCGAATCGGTTCGGTTCGAGGTCGGGTCAGGCGGGTCCGGCTGGGCTCTGGCGGGCGTGGGGCCCGACCGCTAGACTCGTCGGCGTCGCCGAGCGGCCCGGGGCGGTCGACCCCGGACGACTCGCTGCCCCCTTCGCCAAGGAGATTGCCCGGTGCGCCGCTTCGCCACGTTCGCCCGTTTCGCGCCGCTGACGCTGGCCCTCGCCGCCGTCCCGGCCGCCGCCCAGGACGCCCCGAAGGTCGATGCCGCTCCGGCCGCGGCCCCGGCTCCCGCGCCGGCCCCGGCTCCCGCGGCCGCGGCCCCGGCTCCCGCGCCGGCCCCGGCTCCTGCCCCGGAGGCCAAGCCCAGCGCGGCCGATGCCCCGATCCCCAAGGACGTCCAGGACAAGCTGGACGCGGCCCGCAAGGCGGTCGCCGAGGCGATCGTCGCCGCCCAGGACGCCGGCCTGGTACAGACGACCATCGACCCGCCCCCGGTGCTGGACATCCTGCTCACCGGCAAGGCCCAGGACGAGACGACCTTGAAGAACAAGGAAGGGGCCAGCCCCGAAGTCTTCGGCGCCTGGTTCACCGGCCAGGGAAAGCCCGAGACCAAGCTCGACCCGGCCAAGGACGTGCGCATCACTCAGCCGGGCAAGGGGTTGCGTAGCCTGTACGACCTCCGCAAGGACATCTTTACCCGAGCCATCGCCGACGCCCGCAAGGCCAAGGACGCCGCCACCGCCGAGGCCAAGAAGACGGAGGACGCCGCCGCCGCGGCCAAGGCCGAGTCCGACAAGAAGATGGCCGAGGAGAAAGCCAAGGCCGAGGCGGATCAGAAGATGGCCGAGGAGAAGGCCGCCGCCGAGGCCAAGGCCAAGGCCGACGCTGAAGCCAAGGCCGCCGCCGACAAGAAGATGGCCGAGGAGAAGGCCGCCGCTGACGCCAAGGCCAAGGCCGACGCCGAGACCGCCGCCAAGGCCGAGGCCATGAAGGCCGAGGAGGCCAAGAAGGCCGCCGACGCCGAGGCCGCCAAGAAGGCCGAAGAAGCCAAGGCCGCCGCCGACAAGGCCGCCGCCGACAAGGCCGCCGCCGACAAGGCCGCCGCCGACGCCGCGGCCCCTGCTCCCGCCGATGCTCCCAAGCCTTGAATTTGTTGGGTCGGGGCGCATCCGTCCTCCGCGGATGCGTCTCGGTCGTTGGGTGGGTTGCGGGACCCTGTTGGAATGAGGGGTCGGGCCGCGGATCGGCTGGGGTGGCGTCTCCCCGAGGGAGTGGGTGACGAGGATTTGGCGAGATCGGCTCGGATTGGCCGCGAGTCCCTGGCGTCCTGGCCTTGGCAGGCGGGTCCGGGCCTGATACCTTGCCGGGCCCCGCGCCGAGGGCGGGGGCGGAGGGAGGCAGGCCCGCCGTGACGCCGATGACCCCGAGTCGGGCCACGCCCAACATCCTGGCGATGGCCTGCGAGGCCGCTTCGCTGCTGGAGGTTTCCGCCGTCGTCCTGCTGCCCGAAGGGCCGTTGAGCTGGGACGAAGTCGCCGCCACGGCCGCCGCTCGGCCGATGGCCGTGCTGGTGGCGACCTCCTCGGCCCGCCAGCGAGAGGCCGTCCGCGCCTCGGGCCTGGTGGCGCTGGAGGTCGAGCCGACCGAGGCCGCCATCACCGAGCGGATCACCCTGGCGTTGATCGAGGCGGTCGCCAACGACCACCTCGCCGCCGGCGCCCGGGTCGTGGTCGTGTACTCGGGGTTCGAGGCCGAGACGCTCGACTCGGTCAGCATCGTGAGGCTGGGAGAGCACCTGGAACGCTTGACGGCCCGGGACCTGCGGGCCTTGGAGACCTCGGTCCCATTCGAGACGCTCAAGGCCGTCGTCGACGTGGCGGTGGAGATCGGTCGGGAAGGGCGGGAGGGGAAGCCCGTCGGGTCGTTGATCGTGGTGGGCGACGTGCGCAACGTCCTGGCAAGGTCGCGGACATTGGGGTTCGACCCGTTCAAGGGCTACCGACGCAAGGAACGGAACCTGCGCGACGGGCGCGTCCGCGAGGCGATCAAGGAGATCGCCCAGATGGACGGCGGGTTCGTCGTCGCGAGGGACGGCACCGTCGAGGCGGCCTGCCGGATCGTCGACGCTCCGAACGCCGGTCTGACGGTCCCGAAAGGGTTAGGGACCCGGCATTGGGCCGCGGCGGCGATCACGAATGTCACCAAGGCGTTGGCAGTGGTGGTCAGCCAGTCGACGGGGACGGTCCGGCTGTTCCAGGGGGGCGAGATCATCCTGAGGATCGCCCCGATGCGGCACGCTCGGGCGATGAAGTGGGTCGAGGACGACACCGAGCCCCCCGACCGCGCGAATTGAGGCCGCGGGACGCCTCGATTCGATCCCGGCTCTCCTGTCCAATGCGAACATGACGAGCCGGACGGGCCTTGGCCCCGCCGGATCGGACGTGCCCATTGCAGCGGGATGCGGCATCGGGTTTGCCTGTGGAACCGATCCGAACGATCGTATCCTGTCGGACATGGGTGGATACGGCCCGGGGCTGGGAGGCCGATCGTCGACCACGACCGTCGCGTGAAAAGGGCTCCGCCCGCCCCTCCGCGAAACTTCGAGGATTGGCTTGTGTCCGTGAAATTGAAGAAGCTGGCCGACCAGGTGATGGTGATTACCGGTGCCTCGTCGGGCATTGGGCTGGCCACGGCCGAGTCGGCGGCGAACGCGGGGGCAAAGGTGGTGCTGGCGGCGCGCAGCAAGGCGGCGCTAGAGCAGATCGCCGCGCGGCTTGAAGCGGCCGGGGGGGAGGCGCTGGCCGTGGCGACCGACGTGGCTGACGAGGCCCAGGTCAAGGCCCTGGCCGACGCGGCGGTCACGCGGTTCGGGCGGATTGATACCTGGGTCAACAACGCCGGGTTGGGGATGTGGGGGCGGCTGGATCAGACCGAGACGGCCGAGGCCCGGAAACTCTACGACGTGAACTTCTGGGGAGTGGTTCATGGGTCGATGGCCGCCCTGCCGCACCTGAAGAAGCAGGGCGGGGCGTTGATCAACGTCGGCAGCGAGGTTTCCGACGACTATCCGCCGATCCAGGGGATGTATGCCTCGACCAAGCATGCGGTGAAGGGATATACCGACGCCTTGCGGGTGGAGATCGAGGGGCTGGACAAGGCTCCCGTGTCCATCACCCTGATTCAGCCGCAGGCGGTGGACACGCCGTTCCCCCAGCATGCCCGGAACTTCACCGACAAGGAGCCGATGCTGCCCAAGCCGATGGTCGAGCCCCAGCAGGTGGCCGACGCGATTCTGCACGCGGCGCAGCACCCGATCCGGGCCAAGGCGGTCGGCGGAATGTCGGTCCTGAACACGACGATGGCCCGGGTCATCCCCGGGCTGGCCGACAAGATGGCCGCCACGCTGGCCGACAAGATGCACTACGACGAGCCGCCGCGCAACCCGTCCGGCGCGCTCCACCAACCGAGCGAGGCGACGGGGGTTGTTGGCCAGACCCACGGCACGGGTGGCCGCGAGCCGAAGTGAGTCAGGCTTCGAGACGTTGATGCGTTCCCCTCCCGGTCGTTGGGGTCGGTGAGGGGTTGGCCTTGGGGAAGGGCACTTGGAGCATTGTCATGAACTTGCTGGGCCGGATCGCGTCGCGAGTGACGGGTGGAAAGTCTGAGCCGGCGGGGTCGATCCGGGTGGTCGACCCGAGCCCTCTCAACTGGCTTTGGATCACGTATAACACGGTCGAGGAGCTGGTGAGGGTCTCGCCGTCGGGCGTGGTCGGGCCGGCGGCGATGAAGTCGTTCCGCTGGAAGGATGATCGCACTTTGGAGGTGGATGTCCGGCCGGGGAATCGGTTCCGCGACGGCGAGGCGATCACGGCGGGATCAGTGAAGACGGCCTTCGATGAGATGATGCGTTGGGAGGCTCCTCATCCTCCCGGCACGCATTTCAACATCGATTTGAAGACACGTTGCGAGGTGGCCGGGGAGCATCAGGTGCGGTTCCACCTGCCCGAGGTCGATGGGCTGGCACCGGGCAAGCTGCGGGCGATGCACCTGATGAGCTCGCCGTTCTGGAAAGAGGTGGGGTTCGGCTACTTGCGGAACCAGACCGGCGAAGGGCGTTGGTGAATCATCGACCGGCCGGGCCCATGGGGGTCTGGGCCGTTCGCCCTGGTTCAGGGCTATTCGACGCTGGATACCGAACGCGTCGGGGTGGGCACCGACCCGAAGGCGGCCACCTGGTTGTGGGGTCCCGAGGACCGCACGCCGACCTTGAAGCTGCAGGCCAACCCCCATTACTGGGACGCGGCTCGCGGGCCTCGCTTGCGGGAGGTCGAGTTTCGCAATGACCTGGAGCCGCACGAGGCTCTGCGGATGGTTTGCGACTCCGAGGGGGAAGTGGACCTGGTGACCGAGGTCGCCCCGGCGGATGCGGCCCGGGTGGAGACCTCGCCAAATGGCAAACTGGTGAAGCGGGATGCGGTGCGGGCCGTGGTGGGGATCATCGACCGCGAGGCCGAGGGTTTGCCGATGGCGGACCGTCGGGCGAGGTTGGCACTGAACCTGGCGGTGGATCGGGTGGGGTTGGTGCGAGAGGCATTGCGTGGGCATGGGACGCCGTTGGCGGGATTGTCGCCGCAGTCGTCGGTCCCTCGGCGGATGAGGCTGTCGCCGCCTGCCCATGACCCCCGAGTGGCCGGTCGTTTGTGGCAAGAGGCCGCCGGGGGCTCGACCCGGCCAATCCGCTTGGCGGCGCCCGAGAAGTATCGGGAGGCCGCCGGGGCGGTGGCTGTTGGGCTGCGGTCCGCCTTGAACGTGGGGGTCGAGGTGACGATCCTCGGCGGGTTGGAGATGAGGGAGGCTCGTCGAGGCCTGGCCGAGCGGCGGACGTCTCGCGGCTGGGACGTGCTGGTTTACGAGCAGGCGGCGCAGGCGGTGGACTCGGTGGGCCTGGAGTTCCATCGGGCGTTCGCGGGGGAGTCGGGCGAGTACCGTGCCGGGCCGGTCGTCCCCGCGTTCGAGGAGATCTACGCTGAATTTGGCCGGTCGCTCGCCCCGAGTCGACAGGTGAAGCTGACCGGCAAGATGGACCGGCTGGTGAGGGACGAGGCTCTGGTCCTGTCGTTGTTCGCCCCCCGTGTCCTTTACGCGGTGAATCGGCATGTGTCGTTCACGCCATACCGCACGTCGTTCGAGCTGGCTGAGACCTCGGTGAGCCGGGGGCACTGGTCTCGTCGTTGAGTGGGGCGAGTCTGGAATGGTCCGATGAATTCGGGCATGATGTCGGGCGAAGGGCCGACTCGCCTCCCCTCGGCACTCGGAACCCGGCCATCCTAGAGCACATGGGCTTTCTGCGAGGGTCCTGCCGATGTGTCAGTTTATCTCTGGGCACGATGCCAAGCCCAAGTTCTTGACCTACTCCAAGATGATTTGAACATTGTCTTGGACAAGTGCGATGACTACAATCTTGTGCGCGAAAAGCACTTCCAAATCTTTCATTGTTCAATCCAGATCGTTCTGGTCTCAAACACTATCGAGATCCTTAATGTTTCGTATGAGTTGGATTGCGTGATTGACTGCGACCTTGAGCGTGCCTCTGTGAGTCGATCTAACATCCTTGAGTTTTCTGGGCGACAGGACTACTCCTCGGCCTAGTGTTTCAATCGGGCTCGAGGATCAAGGTCAAATCCAAGGACATTGCAATCGAGATTCTTTCGTTTGAAGATACGCTCTCGTCTTGGGAAGGCGATCTCTGATTTTTTCGGGGCTGGAGGCGATTGGTGTCTCCTCAATGCCCTGTATTTGTGGACGATCTTCGCGGGCTGCCGTTTCCGAAGCCGCAGTCAGGAGCCTCTTGAGAGGCCGATGCGCCCCGACCCGAGGGGCCTGCCCTGAGCCGGGGATGAGGCCAAGTTTCGATCGATTGATCCAGGTTCAGGCGAAGCGGGGCGCGGGGGGTAGGGTGTGGAAGTCGAGGGGGCGACTGGGTTCTTCGCTTGAGTTCTGTCCGCCGGTCCAGGCGAGGTCGACGGTGGCGATGTAGAGGCGGACGCCGTTGAGGATGGGGCCGGGCTCGGTTCCGGTGTGGGTGATTCGGAGGTGGCCGGCGGGGAAGCCGGCGAAGGGTTTGGCGTTGTGGCAGCCCTGGAGGCCGGCTCGGGTGAGGTCGGAGTGGCCGATCTCGATGCGGCGGGTTGTCGGTGTTTTGGGCCGGTTGGCGAAGGCTTCGCGGACGGCCTGCTCGAAGGGGCGGAAGCGGAGGACCAGGTCGGGGCCGGTTTGCGTCGCGGTCGTGACCGGAGCGGCCGAGGCGGCGGCGGCCAGGCCGGTGGGCAATGCGAAGCCCAGGGCCGAGAGGATTGAGCGGCGGGTGGGGTGCGTCGTCATCGTGGGCGTCCGGGGGATGGGGCCTTGGCGATTGGGCGGCGTCGGTTTGGTTTGGAGGAGGAGGTCTCGAAGATGAGACTTTGGGATTGCCGCCGGGACCGGGGTCTCGAAGACGAGACCCCAGCCACCCGGACGTGGCAGCCCTTTCGAGTGGGCGACGGTTTAGCGCTCGGCGTTGGCGCGGTCCCAGAAGCGGAGCTTGCGGCAGGCGGCGAGGAATTTCTCGCAGTCGGCCGGCTGGTTGAGGGGGATGAAGCCCTCGTCGAGGCTGGAGGCGACTCCGGCCTTTTCCAGCAGCGGGGTGGCGTCGGCGGCGTAGGCGATGAACTTGCGGTGGGCGGTGGCGTCGGCGACGAAGTCCCTGGCGGCGGGGTACTTTGCCAGCAAGGTTGCTCCGTCCTTGGACGGGAGCAGGGCGACGGCGTCGAAGAGGACCGAGGGTCCGCCTTCGAGCTTCTCGTCGGCGTCGTGCCAGGTTCCGGCCGAATCCTTGACACCTCCGACCTCCGGGGCGATGAGCTTGAGCATCGCGCCTTCGGCCTTTAACGCCTTGGCCAGGGCCTTGAGGACGTCGGCGTTGACCCCGTCGGTGACCAGCGCCCCGACCTTGCGGCCGGCGAAGGACTTGGGCGGGTTCTTGAGGATGCTCAGGGCGTCGGAAGGCTTGAGGTCCTGGCGGGTCGGCCGGGCGGCGGTGGCGGGGGCGGGCATCTCCTTGAGGCGCAAGCCCTTGGCGACGTTGTCGGCCAGGCCCTTGTCGATGTTCAGCAGGTGGGAGACCATGCGGGCGCGGATCGCCAGGGTCATGACCTTGCTGAGCTCGAAAGTCAGGGCGTGGGCGATGTGAGTTTGCTCCAGGGGCGCCTGGCTGATGTAGAACTGGCGGGCCTGGCTGTAGTGGTCGGCGAAGGTTTCGGAGCGGGCGCGGACCTTGGGGGCCGAGAGGGGTTCGGGATAGGTCTGGTAGCCCAACTCGGGCGATTCGCGGGGTCCTCCGGCGGCGCCTCCCCAGGAGTTGGGCTCGTAGTTGGCGCGGCCCTTGGGGTTGTGCATGGCCATGTGGCCGTCTTGCTGGAAGTTGTGGAACGGGCAGCGTGGGGCGTTGATGGGGATGTGGGTGAAGTTGGGCCCGCCCAGCCGCTTCAGTTGGGTGTCGAGGTAGGAGAAGTTCCGCCCTTGCAGCAAGGGGTCGTCGGTGAAGTCGATGCCGGGGACCACGTTCTGGGTGCAGAAGGCGACCTGCTCGGTTTCGGCGAAGAAGTTGTCGACGCGCTGGTTGAGGACCATGCGGCCGATGGGCTTGATGGGGACGAGTTCCTCGGGGATGAGTTTGGTGGCGTCGAGGACGTCGAAGTCGAATTTTTCGGCGAAGGCCTCGTCGAAGAGCTGGAAGCCGAGTTCCCACTCGGGGTAGTCGCCGGATTCGATGGCGTCCCAGAGGTCTCGTCGGTGGAAGTCGGGGTCGGCGCCGTTGATCTTGACGGCCTCGTTCCAGACGACCGACTGGAGGCCGTGCTTGGGCTTCCAGTGGAACTTGACGAAGGTGGATTTGCCCTGGGCGTTGACCAGGCGGAAGGTGTGGACGCCGAAGCCTTCGATGAAGCGGAGTGAGCGGGGGATGGTGCGGTCGGACATGATCCACATGACCATGTGCATGCTCTCGGGCGAGAGCGAGATGAAGTCCCAGAAGTTGTCGTGGGCGGTCTGGGCCTGGGGAAAGCCGCGGTCGGGCTCGGGCTTGGCCGCGTGGATGAGGTCGGGGAACTTCATCGCGTCCTGGATGAAGAAGACGGGGATGTGGTTGCCGACGAGGTCCCAGTTGCCCTGTTGGGTGTAGAACTTGACGGCGAAACCCCGGACGTCGCGGGCGAGATCGGGGGAGCCTTTGCTGCCGGCGACGGTGGAGAAGCGGACGAAGACGGGGGTTTTCTCGCCCTTGCGCTGGAAGAGGTCGGCGCGGGTGAGGTCGGCTTGCGGGGCATAGTTCTCGAAATAGCCGTGGGCGCCGACGCCGCGGGCGTGGACGACTCGCTCGGGGATGCGTTCGTGGTCGAAGTGGAACATCTTCTCGCGGAAGTGGAAGTCTTCCAGGAGGGTGGGGCCTCGTGCTCCGACCTTGAGGGAATTCTGGTCGTCGGAGACGGGGATGCCTTGCTGGGTGGTCATCACCGGGACGTCGCCGCCGGCCACCTGGTGGGTTTCACCGCCTTGGCCCTGGGTAATGTGGGCGTCGGCGTACTGGGCGGCCTTTTGCGAGGAGTCGACGGGCTTGGAGCTGGGTTTGGGCTTGGCGGCCATGTCGGGGTTTCCCTGGTGCGGTCGTCTTGAGTTGGAGAACGTCCGGTTCTGGAGATCTTAGGCAGAGTTGGTGGGGGTGGCCAGGTGGCAAACCCCGTGCCGGTTTGGGCGTGGGTGGTCGTGGGTGGGGTGGGGCCCTAGAATGGCGTCATGGTGTATTCGGCGTTGATGAAGGCCCTGTTTCGGACGGTTTATGGGGAGCCCCCGTTGGAGGCGCCGGCGGGGGCGGGTTTGGTGCTGGTGGCCGATGGGGTGGGGGGGTTAGAGCTTTGCGGGACGGCGCTTCAGCATGTGGCGGCGGCGGGGGGGCTTCCGCTGGAGGTCCGTCCGTTTGTCTGGGGGCATGGGTTTGGTCGCTGGCACGCCGACCTGACCAACGTGGCCAACCATGCCGCCAAGGCCGCGTTATTGGTGGAGCAGGTGCGGGCGTTTCGTCGAGAGCGGCCGGGGGCGCCGGTGTTCCTGGTGGGGAAGTCGGGGGGGACGGGGTTGGTGGTCCGGGCGTTGGAGGGATTGGAGGCGGGGTCGGTGGAGGCGGCGGTGTTGTTGGCTCCGGCGCTGGCTCCGGGGTATGACCTTTCGGGGGCGTTGCGGGCGGTCAGGCGGGAGATGGTGGTGTTCTGGTCGCCGCTGGACCTGGTGATCCTGGGGATCGGGACGCGGATTTTTGGGACGGTGGACCGGGTGAACTCGGTGAGCGCGGGGCTGGTGGGGTTCCGAGAGCCGGCGGGGGCGGATCGAACCGCGTATGAGACGAAGCTGCGGCAGGTGCGTTGGGGTCCGTCGATGGCCAGGAGCGGGTACTTCGGTGGGCATGTTGGACCGGATGTGCCGGCCTTTTTGCGGACTCACGTGGTGCCGCTTTTGACGGGTGTGACGGGCGCCGAAGTTCAAGCGGGGCCGGGGTCAAGCTCGCGCGTTGACGCGCCGATAACGTAAGGGCCCGGGGGACAGTTGCCCTGGGAAACGGCTGGCGAATCGACCCGGATCTTGCCACAATGGCCGGCCGGGTCGGGGACGCCGGGCCGGTGTGGTAGGATCGGTCGGAAGTCCGGGCGTGCCGGGCGGGGCCCCTCAAACGGATGGGCCCCGCCCCGCACGCCCGAAGCCCACCATGATCTCCACCGTTGTGCGTGCCCAAGAACTGGCTCCCTTTGAGCCGCACCGCGCGGCGGTCCCGCCCCTGATTCGGGGAGTTCGCTCCCCCTTCGCCCCCAACACCACTCGCGGGGGCGGGACCGTCCCGCGCAATGATTCTTGGCCCTTTGATCCTGGTCTGGCCTGGTCAAACCTGGTCGGGCCGGCGATTGGCTCCTCTCCCCCCCCCCCTTTGAGTTCTTCACCTTTTGCTTCGCCCCGCAACCGGAGAGGCCCCGCACCACGATGAGCAGCACTTACCTTGCGTCGATTGCCGCCGTGCGCGGCCGGGAGATCCTGGACAGCCGCGGCAACCCCACCGTGGAGGTGGATGTGGTGCTGGCTGACGGGACGTTGGGCCGGGCGGCCGTGCCGTCGGGGGCCAGCACGGGGATTTACGAGGCCGCCGAGCTGCGCGATGGCGACAAGACGCGCTACCTGGGCAAGGGCGTGACCCAGGCGGTCAAGAACGTCAACGAGGGGCTGGCCAAGGTGGTCGTCGGGCGCGATGCCCGGGACCAGGCGGGGCTGGACGCGGCGATGATCGAGGCCGATGGAACCCCCAACAAGGGGAAGTTCGGCGCCAACGCGATTTTGGGAATCTCGCTGGCCGCCGCCAAGGCCGCGGCCTTGGCCAGCGACTTGCCGTTGTACCGCTACCTGGGCGGGGCGAATGCCCGGGTCTTGCCGGTGCCGATGGCGAACATCATCAACGGCGGCAAGCATGCGGATAACAAGATTGACTTTCAGGAATTCATGGTGATGCCGATTGGTGCGACCTCGTTCCGCGAGGGGATTCGCGCCGTGGCCGAGGTGTTCCACACCTTGAAGTCGGTCTTGAAGAAGGCCGGGCACAACACCAACGTCGGCGACGAGGGGGGCTTCGCTCCGAACCTGGACAACGAAGAAGCGTTGAAGTTCGTACTGGAGGCGATCGACAAGGCGGGGTATCGCGCGGCCCGCGATGGGGACTTCGCGATCGCTTTGGATTGCGCCAGTTCGGAGCTTTGGGATGAGGGGGGGAAGAAGGGGTACAAGTTCTGGAAATCGATCCCGTCGAAACTGTTCTCGTCGGCCGAGATGATCGACCTGTTCTCGTCGTGGGTGGAGAAGTACCCGATCGTGTCGATCGAGGACCCGCTCGATCAGGACGACTGGGATGGCTACGCGGCGATGACCAAGGCCCTGGGCGACAAGGTGCAGGTGGTGGGCGACGACTTCTTCGTGACCAACCCCAAGCGTTTGGCCGATGGGATCGCCAAGGCGTCTTGCAACAGCATTTTGGTGAAGGTCAACCAGATCGGCACGCTGACCGAGACCCTGGAGGCGGTGGGCCTGGCGCTGCGGAGCAAGTACACGGCGATCCTGAGCCATCGGTCGGGGGAGACCGAGGACTCGACGATCGCCGACATCGCCGTGGCCACGAACTGCGGGCAGATCAAGACGGGCTCGGCCAGCCGTTCGGACCGGATCGCCAAGTACAACCAGTTGCTGCGGATCGAGGAGGAGCTTGGGGCCAATGCGATCTACGGCGCGGAGATGTTCAAGGCTCGGGGTTGAGGATTCGTTGATTTGGGCAGGAGTTCGACGGGGGAGCCCGGGTTTTGAGGCCCGGGTTCTCTTTTGTCATTGTTGGAGTTTGAGGGCCGTGGCGTGTTGGGTTGTCGGGGACGTGGGCAGGCCGAGGCCAGCACGATGATGCTGCCGAGGACGAGGCCGCGTCATGGAGGCGAACGAGGAGCCCGGGAAGTTGGTCGTGGTCGTGTGAACCGTTCCTTTTGCCCGAGGAAACTCGACGTGAACCGCACGATGAAGGTCGGCCTGGTCGTGATTTCGGCCTCGATGGCGTTGTTGGGCATGGACGGTTCGGCCCACGCCCGGCCGTCGGTCGTGGTGCATTACCGGACCGTGAAGGTCGGCGATCTGGATGTCTTTTATCGGGAGGCAGGCCCGGAGGGGGCGCCGACGGTCCTGCTGCTCCACGGCTTCCCGACGAGTTCGCAGATGTTCCGCAACCTGATTCCGGCGCTGGCCGACCGGTATCACGTGGTGGCGCCGGATTATCCCGGCTACGGCCATAGCTCGATGCCCGATCGCGAGAAATATGCCTACACGTTCGACAACCTGGCGAAGACCGTCGACGCGTTCACCGAGAAGCTCGGCCTGAAGACCTACGCGCTTTACGTGCAGGACTACGGCGCCCCGGTCGGCTACCGGCTGGCCGTGGCCCATCCGGAGCGGGTGACGGCGATCGTCGTGCAGAATGGCAACGCCTATGACGAGGGGCTCGACAATGAGTTCTGGAAGCCGATCAAGGCGTACTGGAACGAGCCGAAGAGTCGGGAGAAGCGAGACGCCTTGCGGTCGTTCCTGTCCTATGACGCGACCCGCTGGCAGTACACGAACGGCGTGAAGGACGCCGACCTGGTCAGCCCGGACGGGCCGGCGCATGACCAGTTCCTGCTGGACCGCAAGGGGAATGATGAGATCCAGCTGGACCTGTTCCTCAGCTACGGGAGCAACCCGCCGCTTTATCCGAAGTGGCAGGCCTATTTCCGAGAGCACCAGCCGCCGATGCTGATCGTTTGGGGGAAAGGCGACGCGATCTTCCCTCCGGCCGGAGCCGAGCCCTACAAGCGCGACCTGAAGGAGGTCGAGTTCCATCTCATCGATGCCGGGCATTTCGCGCTGGAGACCCGAGGCGCCGAGATCGCTGGGCTGATGCGGGAGTTCCTGGGCAAACACCTGCGTGGGGAATGACCCGGGCCTGTCGCTCCGGTCACTTCCTCATCCTTGGGGGCTCAGTCGAGGTTGGTCCCCAGTGGTACGGGGGCGTGGCCGGCGACGGCTCGGAGCATGGCCTGGGAGGACTCTCGGCCGAAGCGGCCCTGGGTGTGACGGAGGTAGGGGTAGCCGAGCTTGATCAAGAATTGATGGGGCAGGGAAAAGGCCAGGACGTCGTAGTGGACAGCGCCGGTGGTTTCGTCGTAGTCGACCTGGAAGCGTTCCTCGCCGGTGCCGGCGTGGTCGGGGAGGGTTCCGTAGGCGAAACCGAAGCGGTGGACCGGGGCGGGGTCGTCCAGGACGTAGATGATCCGGCAGGCGTTGATCCACCAGAGGCCGACCTTGTGGGCGACGACCGCGACGAGGCCGTCGGGCTCGATCGGGGCGTTCTCGGGCATGATGCCGACCCATCCCAGGCGGAACTGGTCCCAGCGACGCAGGGCCGCCCTGGCTCGTTGGTAAACCTCGGGACCCTCGCCGAGCTTGAACCGGGTGTGATCCAGGTTATAACCTTGCGGGGGCTCGCCGGCCGTGGCGCCGACGGCCTTGTAGGTGAACCCGTGCCGACCTTGCGTCTGGAGGAAGCGGCGGACCGTCTCGTCGTTGGGTTTGCGGAGGGATCGCATCGGGGTCTCGAATCAGGGCATGGCGGGGCGTGGCGGGTTGGGCGGGAGCGAGGGCGGTCGGGTTGTTCTAGGCGGTGGCTGGGGCCGCGGCCGAAATTTTCCTTGTTAGGGGGGCGGCCAGGCCGTGGCGATCGCGAATCGGCAGGGGACCATCTTACTCGCCGGGGGGAGCGGGTCCATTGGGAGCCGCCTCATCCCGAGGCTTGAAGCCGGCGAGCGGCCGTTGCGCTGCCTGGCGCGCGACCCGGAGAAAATGGCCGGGGCGGTGACGACGGCCGAGGTCGTCCGGGGGGACGTCACCGATCGGTCGTCGCTGGACCGGGCGATGGCGGGGGTCGACACGGCGTATTACCTGGTCCACCTGATGTCGGGGTCGAGCGACTTCGAGCAGCAGGACCGCGACGCGGCGAGGAACTTCGCCCAGGCGGCGCGGGCGGCCGGGGTGCGGCGGGTGATCTATCTGGGCGGCCTGGGGGACGACTCGGACCCGGACCTTTCGCCCCACCTGCGCAGTCGTCACGAGGTGGGGGAGATCCTGCGGAGCCTGGGGGTCGAGACGATCGAGTTCCGTGCCGGGATGATCGTCGGGGCGGGGAGCCTGTCGTATGAACTGCTCAAGAAGCTGACCGACCGCCTGCCGGTGATGCTTTGCCCCCGCTGGTTGCGGACCAGGACGCAGCCGATCGCCGTCGACGACGTGCTGGCCTACCTGGAGGCCGCGCCCGACGTGGTGGTGCCGGGCAGCCGCGTCTTCGAGATTGGGGGAACGGATGTTCTGCGGTACAACGACGTCATCCGGGAGTACGCGCGGCAGAAAGGCTTGAAGCGAGTGCTGATCCCGGTGCCGCTGCTGTCGCCGACGCTTTCGGGGCTATGGCTGGCGCTGGTGACGCCGAATCAGTTCGGGGTTGGGCGGCACCTGATCGAGGGGTTGAAGAACCCGACGCTGGTGCGGGATCGCTCGGCGCTGGAGGCGTTCCCGATCCGGCCGATGGGGTTCCGTGAGGCGATGGCCCGGGCGATCGAGGAGGGAGACAAGGAGCATTGAGGTCGGAACTCTCGGTCAGCCGGCGCCGGCGAGAGTTCCGCAGGCGGCCTGGATGTCCTTGCCGCCAGAGTAGCGGCGGGCGACCGGCTGGCCGACGTGGCGGGTCAGGGCGTCGCGGAACGCCGAGAGTTCGGCCGGGGTTGGAGGCGAGTAGCGGCCGGTGGGGTCGGTGACGTCGATCAGGTCGAGGCGGACCGGGGTGTCGCCGATCAGGGCGCCGAGGGCCTGGGCGTCGGCTTCGCTGACGTTTTCGCCCGCGATGCAGACGTAGGAGAGGTTGACGCGGTCTCGGCGAGCCTGGGCGTGGCGGCGGGCGGCGGCCAGGACCTCGGCGACTGGCCACTTCGCCGCGACGGGGACGAGGCGGGCTCTTTGGGCGTCGGTGGGGGCGCCCAGACTGATCGAGAGGCGGTACTTGTGGCCGGCCTCGGTGTAGGCGTCGATCGAGGGGACGATGCCGACGGTGCTGAGGGTGATCTTGCCCCGCGCCGATGGCGCCGCCGAAGGGGCAGGACAGCAACGCCGCGGCGTCGAGCACCTTCGGGAGAACCGAGGGCAAGAGCGGTTCGCCCATCCCCATGAAGACGGCGCCGGTGACTCGTCGGCCCTGGTCGTGGGCGACCTCTCGGGCGTGGGCCCACTGGTCGAGAATCTCCCAGGTGGCCAGGTTGCGACGGGTCGGCATCCGGGCGGTGGCGCAGAAGGTGCAGCCCATCGCGCAGCCGACCTGCGACGAAAGGCAGACGCTGACGGCGCCGGCTTTGTGCAGGGGGATGAGCACCGTCTCGATCGCCAGGCCGTCGCCGGTGCGAAACAGCAGTTTCTGGAACCCGTCGACGGCCGACGTGACCGAGCGTTCGAGTCGCAGACGCGGCAAGGGGTTACGGACCCGGGCAATCGCGCTCTTGGGAACCTGAAAGTCGCGGGTCCAGATCGCTGGGTCATACCCTCCCCGGGCGACGACGGCGGTGACCAGCCGGCGGCCGACCCCGGGGACGAAGCCGAGGGCGGCGACGTGGGCCAGGGTGGCGTCGGGCGACTGGTCGCGGGGGTCGAATGGTTCGTCGGTTGACACGGTCGGGGGCTCTCGGCGTCCGTCGGGACAACGCGAGCTTAGCCGGACGGGCGAGGCAGTCGGTAGTCGAGGTTGGGCGGTTAGCAGGGCCGTTATCTTCTCCATTGGCCTTGCAATGGGACATCGGGCGACGAAAGAGGGACAGGCACCGGCGGAGTACCGCTGGAGCCAGTCCCCTTTGGCCCATCCAAAGTGAGAACGTAGAGCCCTGGCGCGTTCAGGGGTTGGACTGGAAGGCGAAGTACATTTTGAAAGTGGGGGACGGCGACGTTCGGGCGTACATGAGGCCGAGGTAGAGGCCGGGGGCGACCTGGCGAATCTCGTCGCGGTTGGCGGCGTAGAGGCGGGAGGTGCCGGCGTAGTCAAGGATCAAGGAGGGGCGGCCGTCGAGCCAACTGGAGCCGGCGTAGGTACGGCCGCGGATGGCTCGGACGCCGAAGAAACGATTCACCGCGGAGCCGTCGGCGTTGTTGAAGACTTTCCCCTGCCAGGCGAGGCGAGAACCGGCCGAGAGGGGTCCGGCGAAGGTCGAGCCCGGCGCGATCAGGGCCCGGCCGCGGACCTTGCCGCTGGGCATCGGGCCCGGGGTGGAGGCCCGGTACAGGGCGTCGAGCTGGGCGGGGGTCAGCCGGGCGAGGTCGCCGAGGGAGGTGATCGTTTGAACCTGGGCGAGGGCGTTCGGGGCGGCGAGGGTCGGGCCGACGAGGCTGCCGGCAACCAGCAGCAGCAGGACACGGGCGGTGGGGCGAGACATCGGCGGACCTCCGGGGATGGGCGACCTCGGGCGTATCGGCGGGTGGGTCGGAAGGGCTTGAAGCAAACGGGATTTCGCCGGGCGCGAGTGCGCCGGTCGGGGCGGCGGGGTGGAACGGGAGGCGTCGGCGGACTACAATGGAGTGGCCGGACGTTGTCCCGTCTGTCCGGGCGAGCCCCTCGACTCTCTCCGAATACCGGCCCAGGCCCGACGCGGCCGTGGGGTCGGCCCGGTCTCTTGACTCTAACCATGAGCGTGGCGATAGCATGGGCATGGACGTGGCCCCCGACGAGTCGGAGATCATTCGGCGTTCCACGACAGTCGCCGCGGTGCCGGGCGGGGCGGATGGCGACGACTCGGTGGCCGATGTCGATTTGATCTCGGGGGGCGGTCCTCGCGCCCTGGTCGAGCGCTATTTTGGGATCGTCGACTCGTCCCAGTTGGACTGGACCGAGCATCACCGTTTGATTCGGAGGCTGGGCTCGGGCGGCCAAGGGGTGGTGTTCCTGGGAGAGCGCCGGGGAGTCGACGGGTTTCGCCTGCCGGTGGCGCTGAAGGTGTTCTCTCCGCAACGCTATGCCGACGACTTCGCCTACAACGAGACGATGGCGAGGATGGCCCGCGTGGCCGTGAGGGTCGCGCAGATTCAGCAGGACCACCTGCTCGACGTGCAGAACTTCGTGGCGCGCGAGGGGATTCGCGTCATGGAGATGGAGTGGATCGACGGGTACGACCTCCAGCGTCTCCTGACCCCGGAGATGCTCCGCAGCGTGAGAGACCGGGTCGACGACGATCGTTGGGCTTATCTCAACGATGTGATCGTCACTCCTGGCATCATCGGGCCGAGGCTCAAGCCGGGTATTGCCATTGCCGTGCTGCGGGACTGCCTGGCGGCGCTCTCGGCCTTGCATCGCGAGGGGGTGGTGCATGGGGACGTCAAGCCGTCGAACATCATGCTGAAGCGGACCGGAAGCGCGAAGCTGATCGACATTGGCGCGGCGTTTTCCAAGGATGACGCGCCAACCCGCACGACCTGCACACCGAGCTACGCGGCGCTGGAGGTGCTGGAAGGGGCCGAGGGTTCGTTCCAGTCGGACCTGGCGAGCCTGGGTTACGTCCTGATCGAGATGCTCTCGGGAGCCCCGCCGTTCGCCGGGTTGACGAGGTTTGGCGAATTGCGGAGGGCCAAGCGGGAGATCCTGGAGCACCTGCCGAGGACCCTGCCGCACGAGGTCGTCCGCAACGACCTGTTGATGAGCCTCATCACCGGCCTCATCGAGCCGGACCCGTCGCGGCGGTTTCCCGACGCCGAGGCCGCCGACCTGGTGGAGAAGGGGGCCGCGAGCTTCCACCGGCAGTTGGTCAAGGGGGACTTGGCCAGCGAGTACGGCAACGAGATCCGCGTGTGGCTCGAAGAGTTGGACTACGAGGCCGGGGGCGACGACGCGGGAGAGACCCTGCTGGCGGCCCGGCCCGGGGATGACGAGCCGGCGGCCGGGTTCGGGGGTTGAGGGCTTCGGACCTTCCGGGGCGGTTTTTGGGGTCGGGAGGCCGTCGGGGTCTTGACACGCTGAGGTTGGCCGGTCAGTCCCGGGAGGGTCGGGAGGCGCGGGCTCCTCGGCGGACGGTGTCGGTGGGCTAGCGGTAGGGCTTCGAGCTGGAAACGGGGGGAGCCGGCGGGGCCCGAGGCGTGGATGTCGAAGATGTTGGCGCTGGCTCCCCTCAAGAGGTCGCCCAGGACCGGGACGTGCCAGGCGTCTCGTCCGTAGTGGGCCTTGAGGCGGATGTCGATCTGGCCCTGGGCGTCGAGGGTACCTCGGCCTCGGAGGCTGATGGCGTCTCCGGTGAGCTTGATCGGGTCGAGATAGGTTTTTCCGTCGCGGATGCGGAGGGCGACGTCGGCGGAGTCGAAGGCCGTTTTGGTCGCCTTGGAGAAACTGAGCAGTTTGAAGAGGGGTAGGAGGCTGGGGAGTTCTCCGAGGGCTCCTCCGGCGATGTGGGCTTCGCCCTGGCCCTGGATCGTGTGGACGTCGTAGCCGATTCCGGAGAGGACCAGGTGGCCGGACAGGAGGCCGCGGAGGGACTGCTTGCCGGCGATGGTTTTGGTGAGGGCTCGGAGGTCGGCGTTGGTGACGGTGAGG
>CBDAVP010000015.1:0-193956 GCA_965201075.1 Isosphaeraceae bacterium
CGAACGAGCCACTCCCGCCATCGGCCGGGGCCAGCGGGTCGCCACCTTGCTGGTCGGCATCCATGGTCGATTCCGATCCAACCCCGTCCTCCACGCCGACAACCTCCTGGGAGTCGAGGCCCGCAATATCCTCTGGAGCAACTACGAAGCCCTCCATTACTACTTCCCGGTTCAGTTCCGCCCCAACCTGCCCCACCCCGACCCGGCCGAGTTCGAGGCCATCGCCCTGCTCGACGACCCACGTGACGCCCTCCGTCGTCGAAAACGCTGGCGATCCCTCCTCGACCATGATGGGCCGGCCATCGACGCGATCCTCTCCTGGAACCCCGGCCCCCTCCCCGACCTGCCCTCCCCGGGCTTCCAACCCGTTTATCGGGACGGCCCCTTGACCGTATTGCGTCGCCCCGAGTTGCACGCTGGCCCTCCACGGACGACAATGGAATCCATGACTGGTGGACCATGACCTCCGACCGCGAAAGGACCAGCCTTGCCCTCCAGTAACCCCGTCTTCACATCCACCGCCTTCGGCGGCCCGACCTCCAACTATGGTTTCGGCCGCAACGAGGACGCCTTCGGTCGTTCGCTTGCCACGACCATGACCGTTCAGGGAACCGCCATCAAGGCGTTCGGCCTGCTGGCGATCGTGCTGGTCACCGCCGGCTGGGCCTGGACCCAGGTCGCCCACCACCAGCAAATCATGCCCCTGGCTCTGGGCGCTGGCATCGGCGGGTTCATCGTGGCGATGGTCACGACCTTCAAGCCCGCCTGGTCGCCCATCACCGCCCCACTCTATGCCGCCCTGGAAGGCGTCTTCCTAGGGGCCATCTCCAGCATCCTCGGCGGCGACGGCACCCGGTACCAGGGTCTGCCCCAGCTCGCCGTGGTCCTGACGACCGGCACCTTGATGCTGATGCTGCTGATCTACGCCACGGGCCTGATCCGCGTCACGCCCAAGCTCGCCGCCGGAATCATGGCGGCCACCGGCGCCGTGGCCCTGAGCTACCTCGTCTTCATGCTTCTGAGCCTCTTCCACGTCGAGATCCCGATCGCCCGAACTTCCCAATTGAGTATCGGCTTCAGCCTCTTCGTGGTCGGATTGGCCGCCTTCAACCTCCTGCTCGACTTCGAGTCAATCACCCAGGGCGAACGGTCCGGAGCCCCCAGGTACATGGAGTGGTATGGAGCCTTCGGCCTGATGGTCACATTGATATGGCTCTACCTCGAAATCTTCCGCCTCCTGAGGAACCTCCAGGACCGCCGATAAGCCAATCCTCGGGGCCGTCGGTCGACCCAACCCTCGACCGCATGGCCCCGCCCCAAGCCCCCGCGAGAGTGGTGGAACGGCAGACACGCAGGATTTAGGTTCCTGTGCCGCAAGGCGTGAGGGTTCAAGTCCCTCCTCTCGCATCATCTCCCCTCGGGTGATCCTCGCACGGAAACTCAGCACGCGAAGAGAGGAGGCCAAACCCACGCGGCCTCCCCTCGTGAATCGTGAGTCGCGAGATTGCGAAGCTTTAGGTGGCCCGAGGACGCCGTCGAAGAAGTCCCAGACCGATCACGCCGAGGCCGGCGAGGGCCAGGCCCGACGGTTCGGGGACCGGCGAAGGCTGGAACGACAACGTGGCCGAATCCAGCGTGGTCGACGATCCCGCCCCGGTCGTCGCGTTGAACGTCGAGATGCTGGTCATGTAAGTGAAGGCCAAAGTCACCGGATTGCCCGTGCTCTTGGGGAGATCTGCAAGGGGCACGGACAAAGGTTGAAAGCTTTGGTCCAGGGGATACGTGCTGGACGGGAAACCGAAACCCCCGCCGCCCGCGGGAACGTACCCGTAGGAGGAGTTGGGGCTATCGGGCGCGATCGACGGCACAACCGTGTATTTCGCCGTCGTGACCACCGAACCTGGCTGGATCGCCTCGCCGGGCGGCGTCAGATGCGACGACCCGCTCGCCGTCTCGAGGCCGTCGATGGATGGAATATTGCTCGACACGAACGCTTGCGTGACCTTGAGGCCGAACTCCGCGTCCTGCCCGGTGGACGACAGGACCGTAAACACCACATGGTCGAGCCGGACCGAGCCCCCGCCGGCGGTATTGGTCAGCACAACGGTCCCCGAGACGCTCTCGACCCCCGCGACCGTGGCACTGAAGGGGAGGTTCAACGTCTGGCCGACGGCGAGCCGGGTGGCCCCCGTCGACACCGTCCGACCCAACGCCGCGACCAGCGACGCATCGCCGGTGAACTGGATCTGACCCGCCGTCAACACGCGAGGCCCACCGAAAACGACCAGCAAACCCAGGGCAACTCGCGACCAACGTCCGTGGAGGGACATAAGACCTTCAACTCCCAGGCGTGCACGGGGGGAGGGCGAAAACGCAACCACCCACCCTCCGGGTTGAAAAACACGCCTACCTTCCCAAAATGAACCCTGCTCGTCAATGACTCGCCTAGACCATGCAACCATCAACGATCATCCCCGAGTTCAAGGCACCCCACCGGGCCAATCCATCGGCTCAAGCTTCGCCCCGAGACCCGATACCGCCCCCGCGACTCGACACCGGCTTGTTCGCATACGCCCAGGCCCACCAGATCAGCAACGCCTGCAACGGCAGTCGCGCCGCCAGCAATAGCGCCGAAATTCGGAATTGCCCGGCATGCTGGTACATGTAAAGGTTCGCCGGGAATACCGCGATCAGCAGGGCGATCAGGCCCCACGCCGCCCACCGGGACGTCCTAGGGATCAACAGCCCGAGCCCCCCGGCGATCTCGCAGGCCCCGCTAATCCACACCAGTTCCCGCGGATAGGGCAGATACGGGGGCATGATCCGGAGGTAGGCGTCGGTCGCCAGGAAATGCCCCACGCCCGAGGCCAGGAACAGCGACGCGAAGAGTGCTTTACCCAGGAACCTCGCGTTCACAACCAGGCCCTCCCCCCCTTCAAAAAACTCGACCACGCTCACTTTTGAGCCCGTCGAGCTTTGAGCATCAATTTAGTATACGCATTGAAACTTACCGGATTTTGAAGAAGATGATCATGAAATGCTTCGAGGTTTTTCACGTCCTTGTGGTTCGGTCGGCGAAAGGTATAAATACTGGCGGACGGTCGGGCCGGACCTGCCCGACGCATGGTGGAGGCCAAGCCAACGTCAGTTCGCAAAACTTCTCCCACCAATTCATCGATCCGGACCACGGCGTACGGGAGGATGTCGTCAACGAACTCAAATCCGTAGCAGTCGAAGGATTTCGGGACTGAAGATTCGTCGAGCTTGATCCGGCAACCGCCCCACAAGCCCGCCTCCTTGCAACCCCGAACCAGGTGCAGGTCAGCCACTCCCCGCGAAAACGTAAAATCGTCATCTCACAGAGCTTATCATTCTCGACATGCTCGGACACCCATACGCCCTGGAGTCCGGCAAGGTCCCCCCTGGCCGCCCCATCCTTGGCCTCCTCCGGCACCCGCTCGAACTCGACGATCCGCGGATGCCCCCCATCGGCCGCCTGCTCGAACTTCTCCGGACGCTCGTTCCCCGGGCCCCCGGCGCAAACCTTCCAGTGGTCGCCATCCAGCTCATAAATCGCCAGATTCTCCTCGGCCGGCTGGCCATCCGGCCGGTCGAACTCATACCAATCCAGCTCCTTGGGGACCTTGTCCTCCCGTACCTTGACCCGCCCGGTCAAGGTCAAGTCCTCGCCCCCGGGCCTGGTCATGGTGATTGTCACCTTGTCCTTCTTGATCGCCATTACGAGCGGAATCGACTTCTCCGGCCCGACCTTGGCCGTCCACTTCCCCTGAAGCTTCCCCAAGTCCCCCTTGGGCGCCGCGTCCTCGTCCGCCGCGAGTGCCGCCGTTAGCCACGACCCCGCGACGACCACTCCCCACCCCACCACCGCCAGCAGAGTTCGCATCGCAGATCCCTCCCCCCGAAGGGTCGAGGGAGGGCGGGGTCCCAAAACCGGACTCTCGCCCACCCCCAACGGGCGATCTTATCGAGACCCCACCGTCTCCGCCACCGACGGCCCACTCGCCGCAGCACCTGCATCGACTCTCCGGAACACCACCACCGAAGCCAGGGGCCCCTCCCCCGACCGGAACGCCCCCGGCCGATCGTCATTCAAGCTCCCGTTGCAAATCCGCAGAGCCTCCCCATCAAACTCATAAATCCCCAGTACCGTCGGCAAATCCTGACCGTCGGGAGCCGAGAACTCGACCCAGTCCAACGCCTTTGGGCTAACCCCTTCATCCAGCTTCACAGACCCCTCGGCTGTCATCGTCAAACCCGTCGGAGTTCGGATGTGGACCTCGGCATGGTCCCCGCGAACCTCCAAAACCACATCCAGCTTTCCCTTCAATCCCGCCTTCGCCGTCCAGCGTCCCTGAAATTTCGCCAGGTCGCCACCGGACGAAGCGTCCTCGGGGGTTCCACTCAAAACCGTCAACGCCGCAGCCAGGAACGTGGTCGCGATCATCGGTCGAGTCCTCCCCGTTGGGGCCCCGCGACCTCGGTCGCCAGCCACGCCTTGAGTTCCTTCCGCAGTCGGCGAACGTCCTCGGGATGCTCGGCACCCACGTCGATCCGCTCGCCAGGGTCTGCCACCACGTCGTAAAGTTCCGGCCTCGACCCCGCCGCGGCCACCAGTTTCAGGTTTCCCCGAAGCGCCGCCGACTGGTCCGAACCCTCCGACCGCCACTCGAAGAACAACGTCCGCTCCGGGACCGACCCACTCCCCGACCAAACCGGCAACAGGTCCACGCCATCGACCTTCCACTCGGGAGACGGCATCCCACCCGCCGCCGCCAGAAATGTCGGCAGCAAATCAATCATCTGAGCCGGCCCTTCCTCGACCGACCCCGCCTTCACCCGCCCCGGCCAGCGCACCACCGTCGGCACTCGTACCCCTCCCTCCCAAAGCGTCCGCTTCTGACCTCGGAACGGCCGGTTACTGTCATGGAAAGCGCTCGCCCCCTGATTGCCCGACTCGAACGTCGCCCCATGGTCACTGGTGAAAACGACCAGGGTCGTCTCGGCGAATCCCTGATCGGCCAGCGACCGCAAGATCGTCCCCACGTTCCGATCCAGCCGAGTCACCATCGCCGCATACGCCGCATTCACCGGACGAGTCGCATCCGCCTCCGCGAAGCGCCCCCGATGCTGGGCCATCTCATCCTCCGGCGCCTCCACGCTGAAATGGGGGGCCGTGAAGCTGACCATCAAGAAGAACGGCTCGGGCTTCCCCCGCCGCCCCTCCAAAAACGTCAACGCCCGCTCGGTGAACCGATCGTCCGCATAACCCGAAGACGCCACCCGCTCCTTTCCGTCGAAAAGAGCGTCCGGAAACTTCTCAAACGCTTCCAAGGCGTCGGTGAACCCGAAAAAGGTCCCAAATCCCTGATCCAGCGGATGCACATACCCTTCACCCCCGGCCACGGGACGTCCGTGATGCCACTTCCCAAGCAGGGCGGTCACATACTCGCGATCCCGCAACGCCTCGGCCACTGTGACCTCCCCCGCCGGCAAATCGGCCTCGTTACGCGCAACTTTGCAATGAATCGGGGACTTTCCCGTCAGCAACGCCGCACGGCTCGGAGCACACACCACCGCCGCGGTATAAAACCGCCGACAGTCCGCCCCCTCTCCCGCCAGCCGGTCCAGATTCGGCGTGCCCCAGCTTGTGCGCCCATGAAACCCCACATCCCCATACCCCAGGTCATCGGCCAGCAACAACAAGACGTTGGGCCGACCCCCCTCGGTCCCCCCCAACGCCGATGCCGAAGCCGCCCCAACCATTAATATCAGGGCCGCCACCAGGCGAATCGCCATGACTCCCTTTCCTCCTAAATCCGTCTCGCCTCGCATCAACCCGCTCCCATGATCGACCATCCAACAAAGCCGAGATAAGGAATTCTCCATCATCCCTACCGATTTAGTCAAGATAGCCCTCCGTGGGCTTTCCCTTTTCCCGAATGGATCGCAACACTTCCCAGCGAAGCTCCTCAACCCTTGCGAGTGCCCTGGGGCCGACTATCATGGCCGGTTCAGGGCGCAAGGCTATCGGGCCATCGCCCAAGGGCCTGCTCTGGGTGGATTTCGGGGACAACGTGATGAGCCAGCGGAAACTTCGGGTGGGCATGGTGGGCGGCGGGGGCCCGGCGAATTTCTTCGGGGCGCCTCACCGCAGGGCGATCTTGCTGGACAACTCCGCCGAACTCACCGCCGGAGCCCTCCGCAGCACCCCCGAGGACTCTCTCCAGTCCGCCAAGGATCTCTACTTCACCCGCGGCTACCCCACCTGGCAGGCCCTCATCGAGGCTGAGTCCAAGCTCCCCGACTCCGACCGTATCGACTACCTCACCATCGTCACTCCCAACGACGCCCACGCCGCCCCTGCCGAGGCCGCCGCGAAGGCCGGCATCGGCGTCCTCTGCGAAAAGCCCCTCACCACCACGTTGGAAGAGGCCCGAAGCCTCCACAAGGTTGTCACCGCCGGCAACGTCCCATTCGCGACTGCCTACACTTACACCGGCTTCCCGATGGTGATGCTGGCCCGTGAATTCGTTCGAGACGGCAAGATCGGCGAGGTCCGCAAGGTCGAGGCCTGGTATCCCCAGGGCTGGCTCGCCTCGGCGCTGGAAGCCGAAGGCCAGAAACAAGCCGCCTGGCGAGTCGACCCGGCCAAGTCGGGAGCCTCGGGTTGCGGAGGCGACATCGGCACCCACGCCTACGAATTCGTCCGCTTTGTCGCCGGCTGCAAGGCGACCCGCCTCTCGGCCCGTCTGAAAACCTTCGTCGCCGGCCGCGCCCTCGACGACGACTTCACGGTCCTGGCCGAACTCGACAACGGAGGCATCGCCACCATCGCCGCCAGCCAGATCACCATCGGCGCCCAGAACGACAACGGCTTCCGCATCAGCGGAACCACCGGAACCCTGGAGTGGACCATCACCGACCCCACGGTCCTGAAACACTCCACCGCCACCCACCCGCAGCACCTCTACCGCCTCGGCGGCAACTACGACTACTTCCCGGCCTCGATCAAACCCTATCTCCGCCTTCCCGCAGGCCACCCCGAGGGCTTCCACGACGCCTTGGCCAACCTCCACCGAACCCTCGAATGGACGATCCGTTCCCAGCGAGGAGAAACCTGTCCCAAGCCCTTCGACCACCCCGGAATCACCGACGGCCTCGCCGGAATGGCCTTCATCGAGGCTGCCGTCGCCAGCGGCAAGAACGACGGAGCCTGGGTCGAGGTCCCGGCCGACGCCTGAGCCCCCCACTCTTCCGACTCCGGAAGCATTTACCCAACGCCAAATGGGCAGGTTGAGGGACCGCCACCCCAACCCGTTCGACCCAAGGGCCCCCTCCCCAATGAAAGACGCCCTCGTCCGCTTCAGCGTGGCCATCGGCGGCGAACTCCTCAAACGCTTCGACCAGTACCGGGAGGACCACCAGTACCCCAACCGCTCCGAGGCCGTCCGGGGACTCATGAGAGCCGCCCTGATGGAAGACGCCATCGCCCGAGACGACGAGGATGCGATGGGGGTCTTGACCCTCATCTACGACCACCACGCCGGAAGAGTCGGCGACCGCCTCACGGAACTCCAGCACCAGCACCTCAACCAGGTTCTCACCACTACCCACGTCCACCTCGACGCCCGCCGCTGCCTCGAAGTGATCCTCCTCCGAGGTCCCGCCAAGACCGTCCGAGAACTCGCCGACGGCCTCATCGGAATCAAAGGAGTTGAAACCGGCCGCCTCGTCCTCGCCCCCGCCGCCCCGGTTCACTCGCACCACCACGAACATCCCCACCATCATTGACAACGGAGACTGGTCTCTCCCTCGATTCTTGGCTGATCCCTTGAGCGTCTCGTTGTCCCAACAAGTGTCGCTTCATACGCTCGACGGCTCGTCCACGACGACCTCGGGCGGCGTTGGGGCTAGACGCGCGAAGTGTCCAATGTGGAAGGCCAGCAAATGCGTCACGCCATGGATGTGGCAAACCGAGACCAGCCGGGCATCGTGGACCTGTTTGCCGATCAAACCCAACGCATCCGCCAGATTTCGCCACGTCGGGGAAATGGCTGGCGTTTCCTCCAGCAATGGGAACGCCGCCTCAAACGATGCGGCAACCGCCGCGGCCACCCTTGGGGCCAGTCCCAGACCGTTCGCTGCAGTCGGCCGCGTAGCGAAATTCCGGAATTCGACCAGGTTTTGAGCTGTGATGTGAAGCGATTCGCCTCGGCGATGCAACTCGGCAACGGCCGCCTGAGCCACGCCATGGAGCGGTATCGGCCCGGCTGGCAAGTCGACTCAGGATGCTCGTGTCGACGAGGATTGCCATTACTCGTAGAGGCCGTCGCTACTTAACGCCGCATCCGGAACGGAGACGCCGCAGTCGACCGCGTCGGCGAACAGACGTTGCTCCCACTCGTCGAACGGGACCGGAGGCGTGCTTGGTAAGAGATGCCGACCCAGGAGGTCCAACGCGAGAACCTCGGGCGAAATCCCCCGCCGATGGGCCTGTTCGGTCAGTGCGGTCTCCAGACGCGGTGGCAAGGTGATGACCACTGTTCGTTGCAAACCCGCTGGGCCACGATTCAATGGCTCGCGGGATTTGCTGGAAAAGTGTCGGACTCGGGATCAACCTGAAGGCCCTCAACCGATCCACAAGGTCGAGGTTGGATCGTTTACGGACGCGGCGGGGTTTTTACGTTGGCTTTTCTCGAAACCTTCGACTTACCGGAACTGTTGAGGGCGACCGCTTCGCGGACGAGCGCCTGGAAAGCGAACTCGTCAACTTCCTCGCCTTCGTGAATGTCGATCGCGCGTCGGACCTTTCCGTCGAGACTCGAATTGAAGAGTCGAGCCGGATCACTTAGAGACGCGCCTTTGGCGAAGGTGAATTTCACGACAGTCTTGTAGGATTCGCCCGTGCAGAGAATCCCGTCGTGCGACCAAACTGGCGTGCCCATCCACTTCCACTCCTCGACGACATCCGGGTCGGCACTCTGGATGAGCTTACGCATTCGGTCGAGGGTTACCCCCCGCCAATCCCCGAGTTCCTTGATCCGATGGGAGATGAGCTCCGAGGCCGCCTTGCCCTCGCTTTCCGATGAGCGTTTCATGGTCGGTTCCTGAAAGCATCGGAAACGTCGAAAGGCCGGGAGTGGATTTCTCCAACCCCCGGCCTCTCCTCAAACTCCGCCAAATTCAACCGACGGTCACGATAGCGGACCGTCGAGGCTCAGCCGCCGACGCCCTGAGTCGAGCGGTCGCGACGACGACGGATGCCGATGCCGCCGCCGACCGGGCCGGTTCCGGTCCCCTGGCCGCTGCTGCGACGCGGGGGTCGGGCTCCTCCGCCATTGTTGTTGGTTCCACCGCCGTGACCGTGGCCCTGGCCCTGGCCCTGGCCGGTGTAGCGGTTGGGACGGCCTCCACCTCGACGGGCTCCTCCGCCGCCGCCGTGGCCGCCGCCAGAGCGCTGCGGGCGGAAGACCGGACGGGGCGGGGAATAAATCCCTTCCACCTCGTCGCGGTCCAACGTTCGGGAGATTTCCCGCTCGATCTGGTCGAGCATTTTCCCCTGGTCGGTCAAGACGAACGAGCAGGCCACGCCGTCCTTGCCCATCCGCCCCGTCCGGCCAATCCGGTGGACGTAGTAGGAGGGGTCGTCCGGCAGGTCGAAATTGACGACGTGGGAAATTCCCGGCACGTCGATGCCGCGGCCCACCACGTCGGTCGCCACCAGGATCGCCAGGCGTCCCTGGCGGAAGGCCAGCAAGGTTCGGTTACGCTGAGCCTGGCTGAGGTCGCCGTGCATGGCGGCGGCGGGGAAACCGTCGGCCCGCAGGGACTCACCCAGTCGGTCGGCGCCGAACTTGGTGCGGCAAAAAACAATGGCCCGCTGGGCCTGCTCCCGTCGCAACAACTCGGTCAGCAGTTCGTACTTACGAGCCTGCTCGACCATGATGTACGACTGCTTGATCGCGGCGACCGTGGCGTCCTCATCCTCATTGATGAGCCGGATGTGGAGCGGGTCGTTGAGGTACGCACGGGCCAGGTCACGGACGCCCTTGGGCATGGTGGCCGACAGCAGCAAGGTCTGTCGGGGCCCCTTGATTTCGGACAGGATCGCCTCGACGGCCGGGCGAAATCCGATGTCGAGCATCTGGTCCGCCTCGTCCAGCACGACGGTTTTCACCGTCTCCAGGCGGACGGCCTGGCGCTCCATCAGGTCCATCAACCGCCCGGGGGTGGCGATGATCAGTTGCACGCCCTGGTCGATGGTTCGCATCTGGCGAAACATTGACTCGCCGCCGACGACGGCAACGGCCCGGCAGCGACGGCCGAGGGTCAGTTTGTCGAACTCGCGACCGATCTGGTGGGCGAGTTCCCGGGTGGGGGCCAGGATCAGGGCCTGGGTGGTGCGATCCTTGTCGTCGAGCTTGGCGATCAGGGGAACCAAAAACGCGGCGGTCTTGCCGGTTCCGGTGGGGGCGTTGGCCAGGCAGTCGCGGCCGGCCAGGGCCGAGGGGATCATCTCGACCTGCACCGGGCTGGGCTCTCGGAACCCGCCTCGGGTCAGGGCGTTCATCATGCTGTCGTCGACACCCAGGGCGCGGAAGCCCTCGGGACCGGCCGGGATTTCCGGCGTCGACTCAGTCGTCTCGATCGGTTCAGGCATCTCGTCTGCAATCGTCGTCTGCAAAGACCGACTCCTTATGTCCCCCGACTTGCGACTCGGCAACCCGATCGGTCGTCCTCGATTCGGACTGGATAACCGTGTCGGCCTGGTCGCTGCCGGGAGCCCCCGCCAGAACTCTGGGCGGCGGAGCAATAAGGGCGGCGTAGGAGACCAACTCGGCGGGAACCGTCCGCCCCCCCCGTCTAAGCTGGGGGGCGAGGTCTGCGAACTCAAGCCGGCGGGAGAATAGCGGCGAAAAACATCACTGAAGTAGTATATCACGCACGAGC
Organism: Isosphaeraceae bacterium; assembly: GCA_965201075.1. Taxonomy (GTDB): domain Bacteria; phylum Planctomycetota; class Planctomycetia; order Isosphaerales; family Isosphaeraceae; genus CBDAVP01. The sequence goes on from CBDAVP010000015.1 coordinate 10,972, forward strand.
GAAATGGCGAACTTCATTCGTCAATTTCTCGCCCAAGCGTGGAATTCCCACCCTCCTACGCACTCAACAGGGCGAAAGTTCACGTCGGCCGAGTCTTCGGGGCAAGTTCGCCGAAGAGTTCCAGCAACGCCCCGGCGGCGGCTGACCAGGTGTAGCGGACCGAACGGGCCAGGGCCAGCCCGGCCAAGTGTTCGCGGGCCTCCGGATTGGCTAGCAAACCGCCGATCGCCCCGGCGATGTCGCCCACGTCGAAGGGGTTGAAGAACCGCCCGGCGTCGCCGACGACTTCCGGCAGCGAACCGGCGCGACTGCTGAGGACCGGCGTCCCGCAGGCCATCGCCTCCACCGGAGGCAGTCCAAACCCTTCCATCAAGGACGGTTGGACCAAGGCATAGGCCCGGCCGTACAGGTAGGCCAGTCGCTCGTCGGGAACGAACCCGGTGAAGACGACCCGGTCGCCCAGGCCCTGACGCTCGACCTCGGCTCTCAAGGCGGGGACGTGGGTATGAAAGACGTCAGCGAAGTCTCCCACCAGGACCAGCCGCTCGCCAACGACGGCCGACCGGGCGAACGCCTCGATCAGCCGGGGCAGGTTCTTGTGAGGGCTCAGTCCGCCGACATAAAGGAGGAAGCGTTCGCCGGGGGCGATCCCGCAAGAACGCAGCGCCTCGTCCGACTCGGGGCCAGGGTTGGTGGGGCGGAACGCGGCGGCCGGTCCCTCGGGGATGACCTTCACCCGTCCCGTCGGCAGGCGAAACCACGCCTCCAGATCGCGACGGGCCGTCTCGGAGACCGTGGCGATTCGGTCGGCCCGGCGGACCGCCAGGTGTTCCTTGACCTTCCAGGCAAGCCGCCCCTTGCCTTCGGGGAAGACCCATTCCGGGTGGGCCAGGGCCAGCGTGTCGTGCAGAGTGACGACCACCCGCCCGCAACGCCAGACCGGAAAGAAGCTGTAGGAGGCTGGGAAGTACATCAGGTCCAGCTTCGACCGCGAGACGGCCCGGCCCATCGCGAACAGGTCGGCCAGCGAACGCCGCCCCTCGGCCGACGCGGCGCGGGTGGGGGCCTCGCTCACGTCGACCTCGACGACCGAAAACCGCTTGGGAACCTCGACGCTGTCGCGAGACGGTCGGTCGACGAAGACGACGAACTCGTGGGGCGACTCGGCTTCGTCCAGGGCCCGGACAACTTGCCGGGCGAACCGTCCGAATCCCCGGCGATTGGCCAGGCAGGCCCCGTCAATGCCGATCTTCATCGATCCGCCGGCACCCGTTCCGAGGCGGATGGGGACATTGGGGCATGGGGCGCGCCGATCGGCCGCGACGGTCCCTCGGCGCGATGCCCCTCGACGCTCCGAGCCTTGGTCCAGGATGGACGTTCCCGCAGCCGCCAGATTACCCCGGCCAGGATCACCGACATCCCGCAGCACACGTAATAAAGGAGGTGCAACGGGACCGACGCCGCTGCCAAGCCCCACCCGCCCCGGATCTTCAGGAATCGGTAAAACCCTCGGTTCAGCCCCACGACCGATCCGATCGCGAAGGCCGCCAGCCCGAGTATCGCCGGAAACCAGGGAGCCAGGGCGATCGCCAAACCCGCGACCCCCGTCAGGGCCACGCACGCCTTCTGGGTCCCGCCGACGTTGAGGTCCGCCTCGGCCACCCGGGAGCGGAGCATCAAGAGGGTCCAGGGGACGCCTCTCTGGAATATGTCGGTTTTCACCATCGAGCGGACCGTCCACCGTTTCAGGTGCTTGGCCAGGACGTCGCGGGCCAGGACGATCGAATACCCGGCGCGATGGAGTCGGTAGCCGAGTTCAATGTCCTCGATGGTGGGGTGTCGGTAGCGGCGGGGGTCGAAGCCGCCGACGTCGAGGAAGGCTCGACGACGGATGGCTCCGCAGCCGGTCCAGAAGGTATGGGCGGGGCGGGTGTTGTCGACGAACTCACCCTGTTGGTGGACGTAGTGGTGAAGCAGGTTGCGGAACCGGCTGACGAGGCCTGGGTCGGCGGGTTGGTCGTCGTAGGAGCCGAAGAGGGCCGACAGTGAGGGTTGGGAGGCGAACCGGGCCAGGGTGCGAGCTAGGGTTTCGGGGTGGACGACGACATCGGCGTCGAGGAAGAAGATCAGAGGAGCGAGGGCCGCTTCGGCGCCGGCGTTGCGGGCGGCGGCGGGTCCTTGAGGGGTGCGATTGCGCAGGACTCGCGCTCCGAACTGTTCGGCGAGAAAGGCCGAACCGTCGGTCGAGCCGTCGTCGACGACGATCAACTCGTAGTCGGAACAGGTGGAATCGCGGAGCCCCCGGAGGCAGCGACCCAGGGCGTCACCCCCGTTGAGGACGGGGACAACCACCGAGAGCGCCGGCCCCCGGGGTCCGGAGCTCGCCGGACCGGCGGGGAAATCATCCATGACCCACCCTCGCCCGTCGCCTTTGCGCGTGCCGGTATGCCGCCCAATCCTTGGGCCGCCCGAGCGCCGCGCTGGGACCCTTGTGCGTTGAGATCGGCCGGCGGAGGACATGCTCTTGAAGATCGTCGAGGATCGCCGTCCGTCCCAGCCACCAAGGGCCGCGACGTGCGGGGGGACTTTAGCCGGGAGGCTCGCGAGCGTCAATGCGGGCTCCCTTGGCGCGACCCTTCGGCCTTGAGCGCGAGGTCTCGGCGGGTCGCTAATCGAGAAAAGGCCCCAGGTTGTACCGAACTGGCTGAGCCCGAGCGAGCCGACGGCGATGTCTGGCGATTTCCAGCACCGGGAAAGTTCATCGATCGCGAGGGGGTCGTTCGCGAGATCGACGCGAACTTCGGCGGCCATCATCGGCTACCCCGAGATCGCCAATTAAGTTCGCTCTGTACACCAAACGTTTGCTGACCACCCACCGCTGACGCTGGCAAAGGATTGCGAATTCTCCGGCCGGGTGTTCCGAGGGACGGATGTGGCGATCTCTTTATTACTCTTCGCCGTCGACGAGCTTTCCGGAGACGACCCGGACCTTGACTGCCGGATCGAGGTGGCCTACCTCTGACCTGACCCTACGACATCGTGGGCTGGAATGGGGTCACTGGGTCCGGGGTTTTTCGTCGAGCTTCAAGCCGAGGTCGGCGAGGGCCTGGCTAAGTTCGTTTTGCTTTTCATCGGGAACGACGACGGTAGTGGGGCCGAGGCGGTCTCCCAGGAGTCCGCGGGTCGTGGGGTGCTGGAGGAGGCCGTCGAGGAAGTCGGCGTTGGGGGTGTGCAGGAGCAGCGGGCGGGTGGTGGGGAGCGGGGTGTCTCCGGCCGTCGCGGCGTGAAGGAGGAGCCTCAGGGCCGGGGGAACGTCGGCTCCGGTCCTTTGCTGAAACCAACGGGACAGGGCCGGGAGAGTCAGGCCATCGTCGCTGGCTTTCGCGAGGGTTTCGGGGGTGATCCGGAAGCGACGGCGGGTGGCAGTGGTGACGTCTCGGGGGAGTTCCTCGGCGAAGCGGGCGAGTTCGGCGTCGACGAACAGGTCGGAGCGGCTGAGGTCCAGGGCCAGGGTCACTCCACCAGGCTCGACCTCGACGCAGGCCTCAAGGGGGCGTCGGTAGTCTCGAGATCCGGCCATTCGGAAATGGATGAAGGGGATGGACTGCTCGTCGTCGACCAGGAGGAGGCGGTCGGTGATGCGGGTGGGGGCGGGAGACTCGGGGGGCCAGGATTCCAGGGCGGCTTCGAGCGCCTGCTCGGTGGCGAATTCCATCAGGGTCGCGGCGGCGTGATAGGCGAGGCGGTCCCGGCGAGTGGACCAGGTGCGGACGGCCTCGGCCACTCCGGGGGGCAAGGGGCGGGAGGCGTGGCGGGCCAAGCGGTCGAGGATCGCTTGCGGGGTCAGGCCGCCTTCGAGACCTCGATAGATCGACTCGGCCGTCAGCTTCAGTTCGAGGGCTCCGCCGACCCGGACCCAGTGGAGGAAGCGGCTGAGTTGACCGATGACCGAGGGGTTGAGCCCCTGGCGGTAGGCGACGATCTCGAAGTTGGGCTGGACGAAGAGGAATTGGTCGAAGGGCGGGCGAGGTGGGGGAGGCGGGCCGATGGCCAGGACGTAGCGGCCCAGTGACGAGAGTTGCACCAGGCGTCGGCCGGAGCCAGGTTCCTCGCCCGCGCGGATGAGCCCAAGCTGGTAGGCGGGACCGAGGAGCATGGCTCCCAGGGGACCGCCCTCGGCGATTGGCTGGGGCGAGGGGCTTTCAGACCGGGATCGCGAGGTTTTGCCTTTGGGATGGGAGGCGAAGGGCGAGGCGACGAGGTCGTTGGGGTCGAGGACCGGTCGGTCCCAGCCGGGTTGGTGGTGGTCCAGCAGGGCGGCGAGGTCGTCGAGGGCGGTCCAGGCGCCTTCGGGGAGGGTGGCCAGCCAGAGCAGAGCGGCCGGGCGGAGGAAGGGAAGCGCGAGGGTGGCGGGGGTTCCGTCCTGCTGCATCCCTCCCTGTTCGTGCCAGGCACGCAGGCCGAGCCAGGCGACGGCGAGCATCTGGGGGAAGTGGAACGCGACGTCCATCCAGGCGGCGGGGCCGGCGGGGACAATTCGGTCGGTGCCGGGCTCTGGGGCGATCAGGTGGGCGGAACGGGCCAGGGCCAGCCAGAGGGGAACCATGTCGGGAAGGGGTTCGAGGGCGTCGGCGATTGGACCGGCGAGGGCGGGGTCATCCTCCAGGCGCTCTCGGTCTCGTTTATAGAGGGTGTTTTGCATGGTCAAACGGAGCGGAGCGGCTTCCAAGCGTTGCCAGAGGGCGGCCAGGCGGAGGGTGGGCTCCAGGCCGTCGGATTCTCGCTCGCGGACGACCTTCTCGACGGCAGGTGGGCCGGGAAGGTTGGGCAGGACCGTGCGGGCGGCGGCGAGGGCGGCGGGGTGGGCGACGAGTTCCCTCGGGGCGGGGGGAAGGTTCCGAGGGGCGAGGAGGCCCAGGTCCAGCAAGGGATTCAGGGCCTCATCGGCGGGGATGCCGAGGCTGCCCAGGGTCAACTCAAGGCCGGCGGTGGGCCAGCTGGGGGTTTCGACCAGGCCGAAGAGTCCGAGGGCGAGCTTGGATTCGTGGCCGAGGACCGCGATCAGCTTGGCGGCCTCTCCTGGCTGCGCGAGGCGGTCGTGGATGGCTTCGACGGCCTGGGTGGAGCGAGCGCCCCGGGCTTCCAGGCCCAGGGTGGTCATGAGGGTTCGGAGGCGGTCGCCGTCGAAGAGCTTCAGCGCCGAGAGGTAGGGGTCGGCCGGGGGCTCTTGCGGCGGGAGGGGCGCTGGGGGAAGGTCGGCGGTGACTTCGGTCGTACCCATGTGTTCCATTTGACCCGAGGAGAGGTGCGGGAAGCTCAGCGGATGACCCTGGGGGTGTGGCCCATTCGTCGCAATTCTTCCAGGACGGCGTCCTCCTCCTCGGCGCGGACCAAAAGGACGGTTTCGGAGAGCCGACCGGCCAGGAGTCGCGCGAGGTTCTTGCGGGCCAGAAGCTCCTCGGCGAGCAAGGGTTCGGCGGTGCGGATCAGGGAAACGTTCTTGTGGAGCTTCACCGGGATGCGGAGCGAGGGGGCGGCCATCGTGCGGGGCGATCCTCAGGAATGGGGCCGGAGACCTGGGCCGGGTTCAGGACGCGGAGTGGGAAATGTCGCGGGTGGTCGCGGCCTGGTCGTCGTCCTCGAGGAAGTCGGATTCGTCGTGGATCTCGTAGGTGTAGCCTTGTTCGGTCAGAAACAGTTGCCGGTGGTGGGCGAAGTCCATCTCTCGGGTGTCTCGGGTGATCAGAGTGTAGAAGTGGGCTGGGTCATGGTCGCCTGCGCCCTTGGGGCGGAGGATTCGGCCGAGACGCTGGGCTTCTTCCTGGCGAGAGCCGAAAGTCCCGGAGACCTGGACCATGACGTTGGCATCGGGCAGGTCGATGGCGAAGTTGCCCACCTTGGACAGGATGAGCTTACGGATCTCGCCGGTTCGAAAGCGGGCGTAGAGGGATTCGCGCTCGACGTTGCTGGTCTGGCCGGTGATGAGGGGCAGGTCGAAGCGGGCGGCGAGGCGGCGGAGTTGCTTGAGGTACTGGCCGATGACGAGGACTCGGTCGTCGGGGCCGTCGTGCCGGTTGATCAGGGCGGCGACGACGTCGTCCTTGGCGGTGTTTTCGCTGGCGAGACGGAACTTGTCTCGCCAGTCGGCCACGGCGTATTCCATGCGGCCGTCGCCTTTTAGGCCGAGGCGAACCTCGTGGCAGAGGGCCTCGGCGATCCAGCCCTTTTGTTCGAGAACCCGCCAGGGTACGTCGAACTTCTTGGGGCCGATCAGGCTGAAGACGTCTTCTTCCCGGCCATCTTCACGGACCAGGGTGGCGGTGAGGCCGAGGCGGCGGCGGGCCTGGATTTCGGCGGTGACCCGGAAGACGGGGGCCGGGAGGAGGTGGACCTCGTCGTAGATGATGAGGCCCCAGTCTCGTTGATCGAAGAGCTTGAAGTGGGGGAATTCGCCGTCCTTTTTGGGTCGGTAGGTGACGATCTGGTAGGTGGCCAGGGTGACCGGGGCGATTTCCTTGGATTCGCCGGTGTAGGTGGCGACCATGTCGGGTTCGAGGTCGGTCTTGTCAAGGATCTCGCGGTGCCATTGTTCGACGGAAGTCGTGCTGGTGGTGAGGACTAGGGTTTGTTTGCCGAGGGCCGCGAGGGCGGCGATTCCGACGATGGTTTTGCCGGCACCGCAGGGCAGGACGACGACTCCCGAGCCTCCGCGGGCCTCGCCCCCGGCGTGGAAGGCGTCGACGGCCATGCGCTGATAGTCGCGAACCTGGAAAGGGCGACCGGATCGACCGACCGATCGGAGGGCGACGGCGAGGTCGGCCCCTGGCGTGTAGCCGGCGAGATCCTCGGCGGGGTAGCCCGCCGAGATCAGAGCCATTTTGAGGACGCCGCGGTGGGCGTCGTCGATCAGGAAACTGTCGGGGTCGAGGCGCTGGCCGAGGTAGTCTCGGACCCCTTTGCGACGGGTCAACTCCTCCAGAAGCGGCTTGTCGTCACAGTGGAGGATGAGGTCGTCGCCGACGCGGAGGAGACGGACGCGGCCGAAGCGGTCGACGAGTTCGTGTAGGTCGGCGGCGATGCTGGGAGGGAGGTTGTATTTGCTGTAAGTCGTGAGGACATCAATCATTTCCGGAGCGGTAAGTCCGGCGGCGGCGGCGTTCCAGAGCGAGAGGGGGGAGAGGCGATAGGTGTGAATGTGCTCGGGGCTTTTTTCCAGTTCGGCGAACGGGGCGAGAGCGTCTCGGGCCTCGGTATAAAGGGGGTTGTCAACTTCGAGGAGGACGGTCTTGTCGCCCTGGACGATCAACGGGTTGGCCGGGTTGTACTGCATAGGCTCCTAGCCGGGGGGGCGCCCTGGATGCGGGCCCCCCGTCCGTCGCGGAGGCCAACCCGCCCATCCTAGGAAACCGACCGCGATGGGTGCAAGGGGCCGCGACGGAGGAGACCGCGAGGGTCGAGCGGGTGGGCCCCAGGCTGGGGGCGGCGGTGGGTCGTGGGGGGTCGGAATTGGGAAGAAAATGGCGGGATCAAAACGCTTTCGAAATGATTTAGGTGGAGAGAATGGGAGCCCACGACCGGGAATGGGGACGCCTCGCGAGGGTGTTGGAGAGTGGAATTCGGGGTGCGATTTGCGTCCGTTTGAGGTCGAGTGGAGGTCGATTCGAGTCCGGAAGTGGTCGGTTGGGGGCGTTTGATGGTCGCGCGGGGGCCTGGGACGCCTAGGTTTAGGGCGGTTGGGAGTGGGACCGGATTGGGAAAGAACCGCGGCGGTTGGAGGTTGGGGGGGGATGTCAGGCCTTCAGGAGGGAGGGGGGATCTTCGGGATTGGACGATTTGGGGTCCTTCTTGCGGGATCTGCGGGGTTCGTCGCGGATCATCGGCTTCACCGGCGTGATTGGGAACTCGCCCGGGATGTAGGCCGGCAGGTCGCCCCGGTCGATGGGTCGGGGGGTTGGGCGGCTGGTCTTGAACTGGGAGCGATACCAGCCGAGGCGGCGGTCGACGCCCCGGGCTTCCTTGCGCAGTTCCTTTAGTTCGGGAGTGGCGGGGGCGAGGCCGGCCATCGCGGCGGCTCGTTCGGTGGCGTCGATAGGGGTGAGGGTGGCGGCGAGGTCGCGGTGGCGCTGGGCCTGCGCTTTGGCCAGGGCGATGAGGTGGGTTTTGGGGTCGACGTTGGGTGGGGTGTCCAGTGGGGTAACGGCGTCTCGCAGTTCGGGGGGGATTCCCAGAAGGTTCATCGCGAGCAGACGGTTGGGCTCGGACCAGACGCCTCGGGCCTCGGCGGTGGCCTGGAGAATCTCCCAGTGTTCGGCCAGGAGTTCGCAGCCATGCCTGGTCCTGCGTAAACGGGTGATGATGAGGGCGGGGTGCCGCATCAGGCCGGCGGCGAGGGCCTCGACGTCGGCGCGGCGGTCGTAATCCCAGTAGAGTTGGGCTCGTTGGGCCTGGGCGTGTCGCAGGAGAATTTCTTGCTGGTGGATGCGATCGGTGTGGAGAGTGGTTTGGCCGACGCCCTGTTCGAGCCAGAGTTCGTATTCGTCCCAGGGTTTGAGTGAGGAATTCCAGAGGTTCATGCGGTCGATGAGGGCCTGGGCCTCCTGGTCGGGGGGGATGACTCTGAGGGTGGCCAGGGGGAGCGGTGATGGGGTCGGGGCGGAGGATTGGAATTCGGCGGGGATTGCGGGTTCGGGGGCCATGAGGGAGACTCGCGGAGAGGGACAGGTTGGGGTCGTGGGAGCCTCCCGTAGAGGTAGTATGGCGCGCGGGCGGAGGGAATGCGAAGCGGATTATTGCGTTTGCGGGAAATTGACGTCAGCTTGGGAGTATGCGTTCGGCCGCGGTGTTGGGTCCAAGGATTGTGTCGGAGCCGGGGATCTTGGACTAAATAGATATACGAAGGGATCAAGGCGTTCATTGCACGCGTGGGATAAAAACCCGTTTAAGGGAAAAGTAGAATGACCCCCTTTTCCCTTCTTGCACGCGTGGGATAAAAACCCGTTTAAGGGAAAAGTAGAATGACCCCCTTTTCCCTTTGACCCCCTTTTCCCTTCTTGGGATAAAAACCCGTTTAAGGGAAAAGTAGAATGACCCCCTTTTCCCTTTAGAATGACCCCCTTTTCCCTTTCTAGAATGACCCCCTTTTCCCTTTTCCCCAGGCCCTCTCATGAGAAAACCCAGATCGGTGCTACGCAAAGGCCACCTGGCACAGGAGGTTAACGCTTAACTTAGGACCATTCCTCCCTGACCCCCTTTTCCCTCCCGAAATACCGCCGCTGAAAGAAGAACGCGACGTTGACCAGGCCGATGAGTGCCGGGACTTCAACGAGCGGCCCAACGACGGCCGCGAACGCTGCCCCGGAGTTAATGCCAAAGACCGACACCGCCACGGCGATGGCAAGCTCAAAGTTGTTGCCCGCCGCCGTGAAGGCGAGGGTAGCCGTCTTCGAGTAGTCCGCCCCGAGTTTGTACCCGAGGTAGAACGAGACGAGGAACATCACGACGAAGTAAATCAGGAGCGGGACCGCGATTCGGAGCACGTCGAGCGGAACCCGGACGATGTTTCCGCCCTGAAGGGAAAACATCACGACGATAGTGAAGAGGAGCGAGACGAGCGTGATGGGCGAAATTCGCGGGATGAATCGCGTCTCATACCACTCCCGGCCTTTCGCCCGGAGGAGCACGAAGCGAGTCAGCATCCCCGCCAGGAACGGGATTCCGAGATAGATAAACACGCTCTTTGCAATCGACCCCATCGTGATGCCCGAAAGGTCCAAGTCGCTGAAGCTCACGCCGAGGAGCGTCGGAAGCACCTTGATAAAGATGAACGCATAGGCCGAGTAAAAGAGCACTTGAAAGACGGAGTTGAAGGCGACGAGGCCCGCCGCATATTCGCTATCGCCCTTCGCGAGTTCGTTCCAGACGATGACCATCGCGATGCAGCGAGCGAGCCCAATCATGATGAGCCCGATGGCATACTCTGGCTTGTCCGCGAGGAACGCGAGAGCCAGGCCGAACATCAGGAGCGGACCGATTATCCAGTTCTGAACGAGCGAGAGCCCGAGAATGCGAGTGTTCCTAAAGACTCCCCCAAGCTCCTCGTATTTCACCTTCGCGAGAGGCGGATACATCATCAGGATGAGCCCGACCGCGATGGGAATCGAAGTCGTCCCGACCGACATTCGGGTGATGCTCTCAGTCACGGCCGGAGCGAAGCAGCCGAGGCCGACGCCGAGAGCCATCGCGAGGAAAATCCAGAGCGTCAGGTAGCGGTCGAGAAATGAGAGACGGCCCCGGCCTTTCAAAGAGGACGTCGGGCGGCAAGTCGATGTCGGTTCCATTAATGTAATTCTCTTGATTTGATTGAAGAAGATGGCCCTGACGGTCGGGATGGACCCGGCCGGAGGGCCTATTAGAACCTTCGATTTACTGGCCTCTATCGCTCGGTCGTTCCGTGAGCGAGCTTCTGAGCTTCCCCGAGGCGGTTTCTGACCCGCATCATCACGGAGAGCATCATCCGGCCCATGTCGTCCCGCCGCTCCGCATACTTCGCCGACTCGTAAGAGCCGCCGTCGTAAATTTTCGGGTCGAGATAGGGCATCGAAACCCGGAGCGACGCACCACGAACGAACGGACAACCGGCGTCCGCTTCGCTACAGACCATCAGGGCGGCAAAGCCCTTCTGAGGGTTTGCCTTGTCGTCGTAGAGCTTTGAGAACTCGGTAGTCTCGAAGCCCTCGCCCCAGCGGACGCGGTAGGCCGGATTTTCCGTCTTCGGTTCTCCCCGAAGAGCTTCCTTCCCGGTTGGTTCGACCTCGACGTTGATGGCTTTCAGCGTCAAGACCGTTCGCGAGTTGAACGCCGTCGGAGCCGTCCCGCCGCTGAAGCAGTGGATTTCAGGGAGCCCGTAATAGCTCGCCGCGATGTTCCCGGTCGTTGACCCGAGGATGCTCCGGCGAGAGTTCCCCGTGCAGACGAAGACGATGTTCAGCGGCTCCCCAGACCGGTAGTTCTCGGCAATCCATTCGACGAGCTTTTCCGAGCCTTCCCGGTGGGCTTCATCAATCAGGTCAAAGCCCGTAGTGAGGAAGTCCGCATGAGTCCTGACGCCCGGGAGGAGTTTTGTCCGGGACACCGGGACCGATGCCCCGAGAGCTTCCCGGACTTCTGACGGTTCGAGCCGACCATCGGCCCCGGCGAGCTTCGACAGTGTTTCGTCAGTCATGAGAGCACCGAGGCCCTTCGCGGTGAAAACGCCGTCCTTTCCGAGAGCTTTCGAGAGGAGGGCTTTTGTCCTGATGTCATTCGCCGGGTTTGTCGCGTCGGGTTTGCCGTAGCGATGGACGAGCCAGAGGCCACGGACGAGCGGCCCTGGGTCAGAACCGTTTTCCCGCTCGCCCGCATAAGCGGACGGAGCGGGAAGAGCGAGAGCGGTGGCGACGAGAACGAGGCCCGAGAGACGATTCACCATGCCAATCTCCGAGGGTAGAGGAGGTCAAAACCAGCACTCACTTCGTCGCGGTGATGTTCACGCTTAGAAGGTGCTCGACGCCCGGAGGGGGAGTTGTCCCCGAGACCTCGACCATCTTCCTTGCCGCGTTCGGGTGCTTTTCGACCCCGACCGACTTGAACCCGGCCGCTTTCAGGCGAGCCACGTAGTTGTCAAGAACCAAGGCCCCGCCGATGCAGCCAACGATTGCTTCCAAGTCTCGCCGGACGGTCTCTTCAGGCTCGACCTCCCAGGCCATGTCAGAGACCGCGAGCCGCCCGCCGGGCTTGAGCACGCGAACAATTTCCCGGAAGGCCCGGTCCTTGTCCGGGACGAGGTTCAGGACGCAATTGCTGATGACCACATCGGCCGAAGAGTCCTCGACCGGCATCGACTCGATTTCGCCCTTTCGGAACTCGACGTTCGAGAACCCGGCCTTCTCGGCATAGGCCCGAGCCTTCTCAAGCATCGCGTCGGTCATGTCCACGCCGATTGCCCGGCCGGTCGGACCGACCTTCGAGGAGGCAAGGAAGATGTCGAACCCGGCCCCGCTCCCGAGGTCAATCACGACCTCACCAAGTCGAAGGGCCGCGAGAGTTTGCGGGTTGCCGCAGGAGAGCCCGAGGTTCGCCCCTTCCGGGATTGAGGCGAGTTCCGCAGTGGTGTAGCCGAAGCTCTCGGCCAGGTCCGCCGCGTTCTCCGTGCAGCCACAAAGAGAACCGCAGGTTGCCGTTCCCTCAGCTACTTCCGCGTAACGAGCCTTCACCGACTCTTTCAGTTGAACGCTTGCCGCGGCTTCGGTGCAGCAATCAGGTCCGCAGCACGGTTCTTCGATGGTCTTCAGTTCCATTGGAAAGTCTCCGATTATATCCGCTTAGGCGGATATATTGAGTCGCTAAAAAACCGCCCCACGGGCGGCAGTGAAAATCAGCAGCAGGTCAGACGTCCCACCCGTTCCTTGTCTCGCGTGAACGTCTCAACGTCTCCGAAGCAGGTCCCGATTGAGCCGAGAAGAGTTCGGTGAAGACCAGGACCACCCGGCTTTGCCAAACGGTAGTGGACCCATAATCCGTCCTTCCGACCCACCACCAGGCCCGTCTTTTTGAGATAGGCCAGGTGCCGGGAGACCGTCGGTTGCGGCAGCTCAAGAGCCCCGTGCAGGTGGCAGACGCAGACCTCACGGTCCGCGAGAAGGTTCATGAGCCGAAGTCGCACCGGGTCCGCGAACGCCTTGAAGAGGCGAGCTGAGGAGTCCAGCGGATTTGTCGATGTCGTCTTCATACGCCTAAACGAATATACTCCCCACGAACCGTGGGGTCAAGACGCCGACCGAGCCGCCTCTCTCTCGGGCAGTTCGGCCGCCATCCTGGCTAGCTTCTACTTCGAGCGTCCCGGCCGGCTCATCCGCCCGGTTGCGACACTCGGAGACCATCGCTCGGCCACGGTTCTCGCTTCGAGCCGAGCTTTTTCCGAGCGATGGTCCCTCGGTCGCTTAGTACTACAGCGCTAAGTCTTTCCCCAGGCACAGTGTGGCACCTCGGTGAGTTTGATACCCAACCCTCGCAGCCTCTTTCGCATTGCCTTGGTGTGGCTCTTCCGTAAGTCGATAAAGGGTCATTCTACTTTTCCACATGTTTCGTCGGCCGCAGGTCGATAAGGGGTCAGCAGGTCGATAAGGGGTCATTCTACTTTTCCATATGTTTCTTCGGCCGTTCCCGGGTGTCAGGGTGGATTCGAGACCTAATCCCTCGGCGGCTTGGCGTGTCCAGCCGTCCGAGCCGGAGGGCAAGCCGCCGATTACACAGTGCCGCAAGGCCGCTAGCTCCGCTTCGCTCATGGGTTGGTCGACGCGTGCGATCCACTGGGCGTTGGAGAGTTCCGGGACGGGTTCCAGTTCCACGGGGCCGGGCGGCCGCGTGGAGTGAGCCGTGTGGCGAAGCCTCGGCGCAACTCACCAGTCCGGCACGCAGAGCGTTGCGCTCCACGTAGCGGAAAACCGTCAGAATTTGGCTATCGTCCTGGCAGGGAAATACCTTGAGTTGCCTTTGTCAAACGTGGTCACTGGGACCGCAAACTCAACGGGAACGCAGGACGTGGGTTGTCAGCAGCCATTGCATTCAACGCGACAGGTCGCCGTCGCCGTGGGGCCGCGCCACCGGATGGAAGTGGTCGGGCGTAACTCAGTAAGCCAGCACGCGCATTGGCAAGCGGGCCTGGGCGTCGGCGATGGCTATCAGGAAGGCCAGGTAGTCGTCGGGCTTGTGGAAGACTTCGGCGCGGCCGTTGCCCCGGTTCCGGGCGTGATAGCAATAAGCGGGTGACCGAGGTTCGGAGGGTGCGTCCCCCAACCTACGGATTGGCACCAGCAAGCGAGCGGGGAGAAGGACCTCTTTTTCAGCGGAGAGGGGGGGATTCGAACCCCCGAGAGCGCTTTCGCACCCTAACGGTTTAGCAAACCGTCGCTTTCGACCACTCAGCCACCTCTCCGAGGAAGCATGGCGACGACTTTGGGAAAATGTACCAGCCCAATGCCAATCTCGTCAATGGACGGCAGGAACCTGTCCGGGCCGTTCAGTTCCCACTTTGGGTGGACCAGCGGGGACTGGGGACTGGCTCCGGCGGTACGCCGCTGGTGCCGCTCTCCCGTTCGCCGCCTCATGTCCTTCCACGCCGCCCACCGGTCCCCGGAATGGGGGAACAGGCAACGGCGGAGTACCGCTGGAGCCAGTCCCCGATTGCAAGGCCGATGGATTAACGAACGGCCCTGAGGAACCTGTGTGCGATTCTCGGATGACCCCTCCTCCCGTTTTTTTGTACAGTCTGGGTGGGGAGGCGATTTTGGCTGGGGCGAGGAGAATTCCATGAATTCGTCGGGAGAGTTGATCCTCGCCAGCACGTCTCGGTATCGACGCGAGTTGCTGGAACGTCTCGGGTTGCCGTTCCGCTGCGTGGATCCTGGGGTGGATGAGAACGAAGTGAAGCGGTTGGGCCTGGGTTCTCGCAAATTGGCGGAAAAACTGGCGCTTCTCAAGGCGTTGGCCGTGGCGGGGCAATGGCCGGGCGCGACGGTGATTGGTGGGGATCAGGTTGTCTCGTTCGAGGGCCAGGCGCTGGGTCAGCCGGGAACGGTTGAGCGGGCGGTGGATCAGTTGGTGGCGATGGCGGGGCGCCCTCATCAGTTGATTACCGCGATGGTGGTGCTCCATCGTGGCGAGGTTCGCGGGGAGACCGACGTGGCGACGCTTTGGATGCGTGACCTGGACCGGGAGGCTTTGGAGCGGGTCGTGAGGGCGGATCGGCCGTTGGATTGCGCGGGCGGGTACAAACTGGAGGGACGGGGGATCACCCTCTTTGAGCGGGTGGAATCGGCCGATCAGACGGCCATTCTGGGGTTGCCGCTGATTGCCCTCACGACGGTCTTGCGCGAGCTGGGGTGGACGATTCCTTGAGCGGCGGAATGGGGGAAGCCTCTCGGGGACGGCCCAGGCTGAGGCAGGCGGGGAGGAGGACGAGGTTGCCCAGGGAACTTCCGGCCGTGGCGATGCAGACCATCGTCCCGAAGAGGGCGAAGGGGGCGAACTCACTGAAGCGGAGGACGGCGAATCCCAGCGCGACGGCGATGCTGGAGAGCAGGACACCGGGCCCCGTGACGGCGTAGCTCTCGGTGAGGGCCTCTCGGAAGGGCAGGCGTCGTCGGAGCCGCCGGTACTGGAGCAGGCAGTGGAAGGTGTCGTCGACGGAAAGGCCGAGCGCGACGCTGGCGACCAGGGCCGTGGCCAGGTCGAGCTTGACGCCAGTCCAGCCCATCAAGCCTAGCACCAGGCCGACCGCGAGGACGGTTGGAAGGATCGCCAGGAGGGCGAGCTTGGGCCCCCGGAAGGCCAGGGTGAGCATCAGAAAAATGCCGCCGACGGCCCAGCCGATGGTGTTCCACTGGGTGTCGATGACGCCTCGGGTCGTCTGGGTCAGGAGGTAGGAAAGGCCGGTGAGGTAGGCCCGGGGGCCGAACGCCGTACTGGCGAGTTGGCGAGCGCGGTCGAAGGTGGCTTCCTTGGCGGGGGCGGGTTGCTGCTCGGAGACGCGGACAAGGATGCGGGCCCACCCTCCTCGACGGTCCCAGAAACCGTTGAGCAGGTCTCGCTGGGGGGAGGCGTCGATCAGTTCGAGCTTGGTGCGGAGGGCTCGGGCCTGGCGGGGCTCGGGCAGGGCGGCGAGTTTGGCGTCGGGGTCGAGGACCGTGGCGAGCGAGACGACCTGGGACACGGCGGGGGCACCGGCGGCGTCGGGGATCTGGGACACGTCCCGGTCGAGCTTGGCGAAGGCGGCGAGGTCCTTGGGGCTGAGGCTGGTCCCGAGGGGGACCACGAGTTCGACGAGACCGATCCCCCCAAGTCGGCTTTCGACAAACCGATAATCCTGGACGACTCGGCTGTCGGGTCGGAAGGCGTTGATGTAGTTCGATTCGATGCGAAGTCGGGCGGCGCCGGCGATGAGGGGCAGGACCACGAGCAGAACGCCCAGGACGATTGGCGCGGGGTGGCGGCAGGCGAGCGCGGTCAGGCGGCCGAGGGCGTTGCCGGTGGGCGAGGTCGAGCCCGGACGGACGGCCCATTCCAGTCGAAGCGGCGGGAGCATGGCGATGGGGGCCAGGGCCATCGTCAGGAGGGCCGCGGCCACGGTGCAACCAGCCAGGATCGTGCCGAACTGGCGGACTGGCACGACGTTGCTGGTCATCAGGGCCCCATAGCCTATGGCTCCCGTCACTGCGCACCACAGGATGGGGGAAGCGACCGCGCGAAGGGTCAGCGCGGCGGCGGATCGGCGATCGGTGTCGCGGCGGAGCTCGTCGCGAAAGTGAATGGCGAGGTGGCTGGCGGCGGGCATCGTCAGGACGATGATCTGGGCGACGATGGGGCCCCCGGAAAGGGCGAGCTTGATGCCGAGGGAGCCGAGAACCGCCTCGACCAGGAGCCAGACGACCCAGCCGGCCAGGGTGGGGATGGCGGCCCACCAGAGGCTTCCCGTGGCGGTGAGAGTCACCAGGGCGATCATGGCCATGCCGGCGATGGCGAGGTGGCGGCCGTCTCGCTCGATCGCCGCGAAGCCGTCGGCCAGCAAGGCGGGGGGACCGACGATCGCGGGGCGGGGCAACTGGTGGCGGGCGGCGAAGGCGTCGGCCGACTCCCGGAGGGTGCGGATCGTCCCCTTGACGTCGTGGTCCTCGGGGTTCTTCATGCGGACGACCAGGGCGGTGGTGGTCCCCTTGCCGTCGATCAAGGTCCCTTTCAGGAGCGGATGGGCGGTGATCCGGTGTCGCAGGTCGGCAAGCTCGGTGGGATTGGCGTTGCGGATGGCCGAGGCGAGGGTGGGGGTGGCCGGGTTGGGACCGGCGCCGGAGTTCGCGAGGAGGGCCTTGGCTTGCTTGAGCGCGGGGCCTCGCAGGAAGTCGGGCATCCGTTCCAGGAGGAGAAGCTGGTCGTCGAGTTGCCAGAGGATCGGCATCGCGTCGAGGGATTCGACGCGGATGACGCCTTCGAGCTGGGTGGGGCCGAGGGTCTTGGCGAGTTCGGCGACCCTTCCAATTCCCGAGGGGGTGAGGAGTTGGGGGTCGTCGTACGCCACGAAGACGAATTGATCATTGCCGAAGGAGCGGGCGGCCTTGCGGTAGGAGATGACGGCGGGGTCGTCGTCGGCGAAGAAGGATTGAATGGATTGCTCGTAAGTGGCATGTCGGTCGGCGTACACGAGCCAAGCTAGCAAGGCCAGAGTGGCGGCGGAGGTGATGTAGCGGGCCCGGATCAGCAGGCGGGTGATCATCCTGGGATTCGCCTTTGGGCGGGGTGCGAGGCCGGGGGCTTGTGGTCGATCGTCGCCGTTATAGGTTTTCAAGACCGGTTCGACGAGACCCAGGCGGCGGGGAGGAGGTCGGTGAGGGCGACCTTGATGGCGAATAGCGCGACGGCGGCCATGGCGAAGAAGGCGAACCAGGTGCAAATCTCGCCCGCGAAGCCGGCCCGGGTGCGACGGTCGTCATCCCTTCGGGCCAGGTAGAGGATGGCGCCGCCGATCAAGGGGAGCATCAGGGCCTGGCCGAATCCGCCGATCTTCACGAGGAGCTTCGGGTCGCGCAGCAGGAAGTAGAGAATCACCGCCAGGACCGGGTAGGCGACACAGAAGGTGTTGATCGCGAACGACTTGGCGCGAGGCGTTGTTTGCCGCCAGAGGCCGGCGAGGTCGAGGAAGTCGGCGGTGAGCCTGCTGTTGCCGGCGGTGGCGACATACAGGCACTTGAACAAGACGGCCCAGGCGCCGAGGAGGAAGACCGGACGGGTCCAGGCGCCGATCGGGCCGACGTACATGGCGGTCAGGGTCCGCAGCATGTCGGAGCCCTTGGGGTCGAGTCCCTGGGGGTGGAGGACCGCGGCGCCCATCAGGTAGTAGGCAACGGTCCCGAGGGTGAAGACGACCATGCTGGCCCAGGCGTCAAGCTTCATCACGGCGATCCAGCCTCGGGCGCGACGGGCCCAGGCGGGGTCGTCGGCGAGGCGGGGGCCGGTGGAGCGACCGTACCCCTTTTCGAGGCACCAGTAGGGGTAGGCGAAAAGCTCGGCGGCGCCGACGCCGGTGATGCCGAAGGTGGAGAAGGCCAGGGCCACGCCGGTGGGCGGCAGGGACGGGACGAGTCCCGCCGCGGTGGCGGACCAATCGACCGAGAACCGCGTCCAGTTCAGGGCCACGACGCAAGCCACGGTCAAGGCGGTGACCAGGGCGACCATGATCGTCGTCAGGCGCTCCAGGCGTTTGTAACCGCCGGAAAGGAGTAGCGCGACGGCGGCCAGGGCGGTGAGCGTGGCCCAGGCGTGTTCGGGATGGACGCGGAGATAGGCGCCGAGGTCGGGTGAAACGCGGGCGGCCTGGTTGGCGAGCCAGGCGGAGGCTTGCGGAAATGCCAGGTGGACAGCCTGGCCGATGAGGCCCTCCATCGCGGCAATCTGGGCCTGGGTTCCCAGTTGCATCAACAGCCAGAGCCACGCGAGCCAGTTGGTCCCGAGGCGAGGGCCGGGGAGGGTGTCAATCGCGCCCAAGGTCGTCTTGCCGTGGACGATGGCGTAGCGGCCCAACTCGGTCTGGACGAAGACCTTGATGATGCAACTGAAGAGGATTAGCCAGAGGAGGGTGTAGCCTTGCTCGGCGCCGAGGCCGGTGGTGGAGATCAACTCGCCGGTGCCGACGATGGCGCCGGCGAGGATCAGGCCGGGGCCAATCTTGGAGAGGGAACCGACCCAGGTGGCGGGGGGCTCCTCGACCCCCTCGATGGTGTCGATCCGAGGGTCATCGGGAGCGGGGGCCTTGGGGGTCATCTCGGGCGCATCCGTCGTCCCTGGGGTCGGTTGGGTCGGCGGGCCATCGTAACGGGCGGGCCGGTCGGGGGCCACCCCCGCGTGGGCTCTCGGCGTGGGGCTTCCTTTGCGATCGGTCGCGGTTGAGAATGGGGACCCGAGGGGAGGCGGCCCGATGACGATGGCGGCGGTGATCCAGATGAACGGGACGGCTGACGCCGGGACGAACTGGCTCCAGGCCGAGGACCTCGTCGGGCGAGCGGCGGCGGCGGGGGCCCGCCTTGTCGCGACTCCCGAGAATACGAACTTCCTGGGCCCGCCGGCCGAGAAGGCGCGCACCGCCGAACCGCTGGAGGGGCCAACCTGCGGGCGATTCTCGGAGTTGGCCCGCCGGCTCGGGATTTTCCTGCTGCTGGGATCGTTCAACGAGCGGTCGGAGGCGCCGGGGAAGTGTCGCAACACCAGCGTCCTGTTCGGCCCGGACGGGGAACGGCTGGCCGTCTATCGGAAGCTCCACCTGTTCGACGTGGACGTGAATGAGTCGGTCAGCGTGCGGGAGTCGGACGCGGTTGAGCCGGGGGACCGGGTGGTCGTGGTGGAGACTTCCGTCGGGCGGCTGGGTCTGTCGATCTGTTATGACCTTCGGTTCGGCAACCTCTACTCGCGGATGGCCCGGGAGGGGGCGGAGATCCTTTGCGTGCCGTCGGCCTTCACGATGACGACGGGTCGCGACCACTGGGAACCCCTTCTGAGGGCCAGGGCGATTGAATGTCAGGCGTATGTCCTGGCCCCGGCGCAGGTTGGGCGGCATGAGGGCGCGGACCTCCGGGAGAGCTATGGGCACGCGATGATCGTGGACCCGTGGGGGTTGGTGGTGGCGAGGGCTTCGGACGGGCCGGGGCTGGCCCTGGCGGAAATCGATTTGCGGCGAGTCCGAGAGATCCGCAAGGCCATTCCGGTGGCGGACCATTTTCGGCCAGAGCTTTAGTCTGGGGGGCATGGGACGGATGGCGAACGTGAGCCCGTATATTATCGAAGCCGAGGCGTCCACCTTCGAGGCGGAGGTCCTGGGACGGTCGGCGAGTGTGCCGGTGGTGGTGGATTTTTGGGCGGCCTGGTGTGGACCCTGTCGGCTGCTTGGGCCGATCCTGGAGAAACTGGCGGAGGAGTATGACGGGCGGTTCTTGCTGGTGAAGGCGGATACCGAGCGGATGCCCGAGATCGCGGCGAGTTTCGGGGTGCGGTCGATCCCGGCGGTGTTCGGTGTGCGAGATGGGCGGGTCGTCGACGGGTTCGTTGGGGTCCTGGCCGAGTCGGCCATCCGGGCGTTTCTGGATCGGCTGGTCCCGGGAGAGGCCGAACAGGCGGTCATGGCGGCTCGGGCCCTGGAGGCTAGCGACCCCGGGGCCGCCGAGTGGAAATATCGGGAGGCCCTGGCGCTCTCCGCCGATCAGCCGGCCGCGAAAGTGGGGTTGGGTCGATTGGCCCTGGCGAGGGGGTCGGTCGAGGAGGCTCGGGAGGTCGTGGCCGAGCTGGAACAGCGCGGCTATCTGGAACCCGAGGCCGAGGCCCTCAAGGCGGAATTGACCTTGCGGGCGGGTGCCAGCCAGGCGGGCGACGTCGCCTCGGCCAGGGAGGCGGTCGCGGCCAAGCCGGAGGATCTGGCGACGCGGTTGGAGCTCGCCGAGGCGTTGATCGGGGCTCGGGAGTTTCCCGAGGCGCTGGATTTGCTCCTCGACCTGGTGGAGCGAGACCGTCGGGGGACCGGAGAGACGGCGAGAACCATGATGCTGGCCGTTTTCCAGGTCTTGCCCGACGATTCTCCGCTCACAAACGAGTATCGCCGCAAACTTTCGTTTGTGCTTTGAGAGTGATTTCCCAGGAACGTGGAGCGATGGCCGCGATGAACGATTTCCGGCGTTTCGGACTGCTGGCAACGGTGGTTGGGTTGACCCTGGCGTCCGTGACGGCGGCGGCGGTGGAGCCCGGGGAGGCTCGGCGGCTTTCGCATGTCGTGATCTTCACCTTGAAGGATCAGTCGGAGGCGTCTCGCGAGGCATTCCTGGCCTCTTGCGAGAAGTATTTGACCGGCCATGACGGGGTCCTTTCGTACTCCGCCGGGGTGATCGCCGAGGATGTGGTTGAGCCGGTCAGCGACCGCGAATTCGACGTCGCGTTGATGATCGTCTTCCAATCGAAAGCGGCTTCCGACGCCTATCAGGTGAGTTCACGCCACAAGGCATTCGTGGCCGAGAACAAGGCGAAGTTCGCCAAGGTCCGGGTGTTCGACTCGTATTTGCCGAAATCGGATCAATGAACCGCCGGATTTGAAGGGGCCCGCCCATGCCTTTGATCGACATGACCGTGGCGCATGGGCGGACCCTCGATGATGCTCGGGGCCGACTGGCGATGGCGGTGGCCGAGGCGTCGAAGGTGTTCGGGCCGATGGTCCGGCGGGTGGAGTGGTCGGCGGATCGTTCCTCGGCCAAGCTGGTGGGGTTGGGATTCTGGGCCGAGTTGCGAGTGGATGGGCAATCCATTTATGCTCAGGCGGATCTGCCGCTGCTCGGCGGGTTGCTGGGGAAGACAGGCGAGGCAGGGTTGAAACAGGTCGTGCAGCGGGCGTTTCCGGCACCAGGGGCTTCCTCGACCACTCCGCCAAAGTGAGGGCGTTCGCGATGGCTCGGCTCCCCGACGACGAAGACGCGACCAGCGACGCCAATGCCCTGTTCCGGGACGATTCGCCAATGCGCGTGCCAGTCTCACGACCGGCTCCCGTCACGGGTGGAGACGAGTATGACCTCCTCGGCGATGATGACCCGGTGGAAGACGTGATCTCGAAACCCGTCCCGCCGGTCGTCCCGGTCGCTTCGCCCGCGGCTCGACCCCCTCGGCCCCAGGTCCGGACGACTTCCGACGAGGCGAAGCGGCGGAAACTCACCGAGGATGATGACGATTTCGGACCTTCGGCCGTGGAGGCGCGGGTCGATCATCCGTGGTCACGTTGGGCTGAGTGGGGGCCGGACCTCCGCAACCTGGCCTTGGCGGCGGCGGGCTGGATTTTTCTGCTTTACCTGTTCCTCAGCAACGGCGCGGGGTTCTTCTGGTCGTTTTTGCTGTTTGGCGTGGGCTTCCTGGCCTTGATCGTAATGTGCTACCCGATGGCCATCACGATGGAACGGCCCATCCGCGTCACGCCGGAGCAGGCGGTCCGCGACTACTTTGGGGCTCTCACGCATTTTCGCCCCCACTACCGCCGGATGTGGTTACTGCTAAGTTCAGCCGGAAGGCAGTCCGCGGGTTGGCGGGATTTCGGGGGATTTCAGGATTACTGGCGGTCGGTGCTGCTGGGGATTCGGGAAGGGAAGGACCTGGGGCGGGCCCCGCTGAGTTTTCAGGTCCAGGACTTTCGTTCGGAAAAAAGCGCCGGGAAGACCGCGCTGAACGCGAAATTTTCGGTTCGGGTCCGGGCTCAGGACTTTTCTGGAGAGCTAGGGAAGGAGCTGGGCGTTTATCGAATGGCGATTGGGCTGGTTCGTGGCCCCGATAAGATGTGGTACCTGAACGATGGGACGCTGCCAATCCGAGTCGATCCGGCGGGCGCGGAGGCCCTCTGAACCTGGTTCCCGAACGGAGAGGACACTCACGGGTTAACCGCTGGCTTGCCACCAACGGTAGCGAAACGCGACGAGTGTGATCGCGTAAAGCAAGGCGCAGGCGGGGGGAGTCAGCAGCAGGAAGCTGATCCAGATGGGGAGCCCCAGGAAGGGAGTGGTCGCCGTCGCGGGGTCGGGGAGGGCATCCTCGCCGATAGCGTCGGGAGCGACCTTGCTGGTGGTCCCCAGCGGGACGTTGAAGGTGGCCGCGAAGGGGCTGATAACCGAGAGGCCGGCGACCAGGCGGTCGGTGACCTGAAGGCCCGCCCCGGCGGTTTGCTCACCCGTCCGGGGGAATCGGGCCACGGCGATCGGCCCGGCGAAGACGATCAGCAGGACCAGATAAGTCATGACCAGCGCCGAGGAGGTCCGGCGGCTCAGGGCCGAGCAGAGCAGGCCGATGGTCGTCGTGATGAGGCAAGTGGCCGCGATGATCGCCAGATAGATCGGCAGGGTCCAGAGGCGTCTCAGTAGTTCGGCGACCAGAACATAAGCCAGCAGAAGTTGCTCGGTGAGGAGGAAGGTCAGGACGGTGGAGACTCGCAGCGCGGCCATCAGTTTGGCCCGGACGATGGGTCCGGGACGCAGCAGCGTCGTCAGCAGGAGGCCCAGCGTTTGGCGTTCCCGCTCCTGGGTGATGCTCCCGGCGGAGAAAACCGGGCCGACCAGCATGTTGAACACGAGGACATAGCAGACGTAATACGCCGTCAGTTTGGGCTGGAAGAACAGCAGCGCGGCCATCAAGGGGATCGACAGGAACATGCTCACCTGGATCACCAGGCGGAGCATCAGGGTTCCCTGGCTGAAGATTTCACTGCGCAGTTCCTTGTCGAGGACGGGGTTGGTGCCGTCGGGCATTGGCTCGGTGCGCTTGGCCGGTGCGAAGAGGTAGTCGGGGAAGCGGTCGCGGTCGATCACCACGCCGACGGCGTTGGATAGCTCGGCCTTCTCGTCGACAACCTCTTTCCCCTCGCTGCCGACGTCGGGCGGCCGGAGGAGCCGCCGGGTGACCAGGATCGAGATGACCGTCCAGATCGCCAAACACCACGGAGGCAAAACGGCGATGGAGACGAAGTCTCGCAAGGTGGTGTCGTCGGTGCGGGTCAGCGAAATAGTGGCCAGGGCCAGGGGGAGAATGATGAGATAGCCCACCACCAGTGCGGAACTTGTCCGGCGGAAGACGCTGGAACAGGCGACACTGATGAGGCCAAACGTCCCGGCGGCCAGGATCAGGACGAGATACGCCCGCACGACTTCCGAGAGCAGAATGCCCCCCAGCAAAAAGCAAAGGATCATCAAGGGGAGGCTGGAGAGGATCAGGAGGACCAGATACGTCATCGAACTGAGGAGCTTGCCAATCAGGATCGTGAACGGTTCCAGAGGGCTGGCCAGGAGCATCTCGTAAGTCTTGCGCTCTTTTTCGCCCGCGAGGCTGCCGGCGGCGAAGGCGGGAGCCATCAGGGCGACCAGGAAGAACTGGCCGAGGAAAAACAGGTTGTAAAGCCGCAAGGCCGTGGCCGAGCCGACCCGCCGGGCCGCCCCCTGCCCTTCCGGCCAGGCGACGTAGACGACCAGGCTGAGCAGGCCCACATACGCCGCCTGGAGCAGAAACGATCGCGAAGACCTGAGGGTGACGAGCAGTTCCCGGGAGAGGACCGGATTGTCGCGGAGGAGCATGACGGCCGGTCTCTCAACGGGAAGGGAAGTTGGCTTGCCCGAGGTCGTCAGTTCTTGAGGGTCGAGAGGAATTCGACCAGGTCGCGGACGTCGGAACGGGAGAGGTGCTTGACGAGATCCTGGGGCATGCCCGAGAGGCCGGTGGTTCGGCCTTCGATGGATGCGGATGAGACCTCGACGACCTTGCCGTCGGGCGTTTGCACCTGAAGCGTTTTGCCATTGTCGGACTTGACCACTCCGGCGATCGTCCGACCGTCGTCCAGGGCGAGAACAATGGTCTCGAACCCCTTGGCGATTTGACGGTTGGGGGCCACGATCGATTCCAGCAGGTAGGCACGGTCATTTCGAGCGCCGACGCCGGTGAGTTCGGGCCCGACGTCACCACCGACACCCTCGGCGCCCGGTCCCTGGCGAAGTCGGTGGCAGCGGACGCATTCGGCCTCGGCCCTGGTGGTGAAGATCGCCTGGCCTCGCTGGGCATCACCGCCTTCGAGGGATTCTCGGTAAGGACCGAAGGGGTCGTCGACGGGGCGGGCGGCCTCGAACCGGGCGAGCTTTTGGTGGATCGCGGGATCTTGCCGTTTGGCGGCGGCTTCCAGCAAATCGAGCCGAAGGCTGGGGGGAACCTTGTCGGCGAGGAGGTCGTCGAGCCAGTCCCCGAGAATCTGGTCGGCCCGGGGGTGGGGGAGATCGCCGAGGGTGGACAGCGAGCTTTGACGCTCGGCGACAGATCCATGGGCGAGGCCGATTTCGAGAACCCGGGCGGCATCGGCGGGGTCGATTTTGGCGAGTAAGCGACGGCCCGCGGATCGGAGGTCGGCGTTGGTGGAGGCGACGGCGGCTCTCACCGATTCGGCGAGGCCCGGAGCGTTCAAGGTGGCCAGAGCCTGGAGGGCGGCGACCCTCGGCGGGCCGGGGCGGTCGGGGTCGGCGGCCAGGGTCGCGAGGGGGCCATTGGCGTCGGAAACCTGGAGGACCCCGGCGGCGTGGGCCGCGGCGGTTCGTACCGGGTCGGGGACCGAACTTAGCAAGGGAGCGATCGTGGGTTTGAGGGCTTCGGCGGCCTGTTCGACCGGGTGGGGTTCAATGGGTCGCCAGAGGCCGTTGATCGTGTCGCGTCCCGGTGGCGTCGCCCAGGTCGCCAGGGTGTTCAGGGCTTCGACTCGCAGCGGTTCGGGAGCCGCGGAGTTGGCCAGGGCGACGAGTCGCGCCGCGGCTTCGAGTCCACCGACGCGGAGGTTGGCCCGGATCGCCCTTCTCAGGAAGAGGTCGGGGTGGCCGGCGGCGAGTTTCTCGGCGAGGTGGGCCGTGGCCTCGGGCGAGGCGGCCACGTCGGCAATGGCTCGGGCGGCCTCGGAGACGACCTGAGGGTCGGGGTCGTCCAGGAACCGGGCGAGCGCGGGGTGCCCCGTCCGCCGACAGAACAGGACCAGGCCGAGGCGGACGTTCGGGGAACGGCCCGGGGCCGGTGGATCTTGTGGATTGAGGGACAGCCAGCGCGATTCGGTCCGGGCGGACCCGACCAGACCCATGACCGCCGCATGACGGAGGACCGGGTCGGGAAAGTCGGCGTCAAGCTGTTGGAGGAGGGGCTCGATGGCCTCGGGAGTTCCGACGTGGTTCAGAGCGAGGCCGGCGAAGAGGCGGACCCGGGGGGATTCGTCCGCCAGCAGGAGAGAAATCCGCTGGGAGAGGTCGGCGGACGCTCGATTGTCGGCGACGGGCCTCGTGGCCGGGGAGGTGGTGTCGGCGAGGGTCCGCAGGGCCTGGGCGCGGATTTCGGGGTCGGGGTCGTGGAAGAATTCCGAGAACCGCTCGTGGCGAGGCTCCTTCGAGTTCCGAGCGATCTGGCCGAGGGCCCAGAGAGCGTGCATCCGAGCTAGGGGGTTCTTGGAGGACTGAGCGGTTTGCGTCAGGGAGGCTTCGGCGGCTCCCCCCTTCCCCGCGATCGCGAATTGCGCGGCGAGGCGGACGCGGCGGTCGGGGTGGGCGAGGAGTGGGAGAAGTTCGGGGATGGGGCGGTGATCAAAACCCTCGGCGATCAGGCGTTGGACCTCGGCGGTGCGTGGGTCGGTCATTTCGGGGAGGAGTTTGTAGAGGCGACCCTTGCCGGCTCCGTCCCAGCCTTCGACCCAGTCGGCGACGTAGAGAGCGCCATCGGTCCCGAAGACGCAGTCGGTGGCGAGGATCGACCAGAGGAATTCCTGGGGGTCCTCAACCTTGTAGGAGGCGCCATCGGGTTTGAGGGCGAACGAGCGGATTCCGCTGTCGCCGGCGGTGCCGCGGAAGTCGGCCAGGTAGGCCCGGCCTCGTTCGGAGGCGGGGAAGCCAGTGCCGGGGTCGATGGCGAGGCCGGCGGGTCCGTCGGAAAGATTGGCCAGGGGGGGCATCAGGTAGGCGGGCTGGCCGTCCTGACGGGGATGCCAGAGGTCCTCGGAGTTCCAGACGCCCCGGCTGTTGGGGGTTTCGATCGACTGGAAGCCGACCCGCCAGCCGCTGTCGGACCCTTCGACGACGCGGACGACCCGGGCCTCGTCACCGCTGTCGGAGTTGTTGTCGACGGTGAACAGGTCGCCCAGGTCGTTGAACGCGAGATCTTGAGGGTTCCGCAGCCCGGTGGCGAAGATTTCGAGGTTCGATCCATCGGGCTCGCAGCGGAAGACCGAGCCGGATTCGAGGTTCGTGACCGATTGGCCGTTGGGGAGTGAAATGTTGGCGGCGCGGTCGCCGACGGAATAGTAAATGCGCCCGTCAGGGCCCCAGGTCAGGCCGTGGGAGTCGTGGCCGAGGAGGGCGACGTGGATGCCGTAGCCTTCATGGAGCGATTGGCGATGGTCGGCCTTCCCGTCGCCGTCCTCATCCCGGAAGTGCCAGAGATGTGGAATGTTGGTGTACCAGACGTCCTTGCCGCGGACCAGAACGCTGGAGCCAATGCCGTCCTCGGGGTGATGGAAGCCGCCGGCGAAGATGTCGGAGTGGTCGGCGCGGCCGTCGCCGTCGCGGTCCTCGACGAAGCGAATCTGATCGGGACTTCGACCGTACTCGTCAAGGAATTTGGCTCCGGCGTCGTCGCGAAACATGGCGAGACGGTCGGCCGTGGTTCGGTTGGCGAGGTCGCGGTCGACCCAGTTGGGATGGTTGCGGTTGTCGGTGACGCCGGCGTGGACTCGGTACGTCTCGGCGACGTAGGCGCGGTTTCGTTCGTCGAGAGCGAAGGCGACGGGGTTGGCGAGGCGGGGCTCGGCGGCGAAAAGTTCGATTCGGTAACCCTGGGGGACGCGGAAGCGGGCGATCGCCTGGCGGGCCTCCTCCGAAGCACCGAGGACCCGGGGCGGGGCGGGGTCGGGTTCCGGTTCGGCCGCGGCGACGGGCGAGGTGGTCACGGCCATCAGGGCAAGGAACCAGTGCCGGAGCCGTTGACGAAGGGTGGTCATGCGGTGAGAACCTCGGGTGCGTCGGCGGGCGGGCGGGCGGGCGGGCGAGCGGCGGCCACGGTCGGGGGAGAATCGGAGTCAAGGGCTCGGATGGTCGTGGAGGTAGTCGCGGAGGTAGCGGAGGAAGGTGGGGAGGCCGGCCGCGTCCCAGGCCGCTTCAATTTCTTCCTTGAGGCGCTGGTTCTCGACCTGGAGGGACCGGAACGCTTCGACGTCGGCGTCGTTGGGGTCGAGGGCGAGAACCTGGTCGTGGGTGTTGACCGACAGGAGGAACCCCGCCGGGTTCGGCCAGGGCTGGACCTGGAGTTTCATGTGAGGGTAGCGGTGATTTCCCAGCCGCAGAGCGTAGATGGAGGAGGAGTCGCCCTCGGCGCGGGAGACTCGCTCGAACGGAGGACAGGCCGGGGGCGCGGAATCGGCGGCGTTGTCGAGCCAGGAGAGTCGGCGGAGAACCGCGGCTGGAGGGGGACCGTGGGGATGGGCCCGTTCCAGGTAGATCTGGACGGCGCGGCGTAGCGCGTCGACGCGTAAAGTTTCGAGGTCGTGGGGCGGGGTGAGGCCCATGTCCGCCGTCATGCGGTCGTCTCGCACCGGGCCGGGGACGAGCGTTTTGGAAGGCCCTTCGGGGGCGGCTCGACGCCAGACCCTATCGTATGACGGCGAGGACGCCGCCGCCATGCTCGGTGTCGAGATTTGGGCGTGGAGGTCGCGGAGCTTGGTTGACGGTGAGACGACCCGAGGGCAAGGCGCCCGCGTCATTCCGTCGAGGCGGGCCGTGTTGGGGGGGGGGGAAGAAGCCAGAATCAAGCCGACCGGGCATCATCACCTGGGCAGACCACCTCTCCCATGGTCGCTTCAGTGATGAGCCCGGCCGGCTCGGCTCGGCGCGAGACCCCTAGAAAGGGGTCTGGCTGTGTAGGAGGGGGCGAGCGGGGGGGTCGTGCGAGGTATCCCGCTCGCCCCTTGGCGGTTGGCCGGTGACGAGCGTGAGATCGCCGCCGGCCGTCGCCCTGGGGGTGGTTTGTGTCGAGAGGACTGATTACGATTTTGGCCGCTTTCCGTCCAGTCG
This sequence comes from Isosphaeraceae bacterium, assembly GCA_965201075.1. Lineage (GTDB taxonomy): Bacteria > Planctomycetota > Planctomycetia > Isosphaerales > Isosphaeraceae > CBDAVP01. The sequence goes on from CBDAVP010000015.1 coordinate 39,633, forward strand.
ACTCGGGAAGGATACAAGGCAAAGCGGATGCCAGTAGCCATGAGAGATGGCCTCAGATTGTTCTAAGGCGATCCAAAGAAACGACTTAATGATGTTTCGGAAAACCGAAGGTCGAGAGGAGTGGGTAGAGCGGGTCGCTGCAAAGACTCGGATGTTGTCGTAACCTTGAGCATGTGAGCCAGGGGAATGTGCAATGCTCTCAACCGGGCAAACTGTGATTCACAAAACGCCATTTCTTCAGGGTCGATCCCGTGACATTGCGTCCAAAATCGGTTTCTGAGCCTGAGGCGATCCTGTCAATGTCGAAGGGAATGGCGGGGGATCGGGATCCGCTTGGGGATTGCGAACTCGATGCGGATGGCGTGCCCAGGCGGTTGCCAATCTCCGATTGGCCGCAATGTTTGGAACGGCTCGGGCAGGGTGGATTTGAGCAAAGCGAGGGGGAATTGGCTCGGATCGCGGGGTTGTTGCGGGGGATTCTGCGGTTTGGGCGTCCCGATGGCTCGATCGTTTTCGATTCACAAGGGCCAGACCCGGCACATCGGGCCTGGTTGCGGCGCTGGGCCGAGACCTTGGGAGATCCGTCGCTCCTCTCCGTGGCTCGACGCTGGGCTCCGAATCGGCGGGATGCGGACACGGAGTTACCGAGTCCGCCTCCTTTGCCGGCATTCGCTTGCGGGGATCGGCCCCTGGCGATTCTTCGACCCGATTGGTCTTCGCGAGGCGATTGGCTGGCCGTGGATCAGCGAGACCGTGGGGGTCGGGCCCTGGTGGAGTTGGTGGGTCGGGGCCGTCGGCTGCTGGGTCCGTCCTGGAGTTCGGGGGTCGGCGAAGTTGGAGAAGCTTCGACGGGGGCACCCCGAATCATTTACTGGAAGTCCGGGGCCGAGGCGGACCTTCTGGAGTGGAGCTACCCGCGGCCGGGGGGTCGGGTGGTCCGGTCGGCTCTCCTTTTGAGGGGGCGAGGTTTGGCGTTGCTGGCCGAGCAGGTTCCCCGGGGCGTGAGCGCGGCCTCGATGGATTTGGAGTTGCCCAAAGGGGTGACGGCGAGGGAGGTGGAGGAGGGTCGGGGGCTGATTCTGAACGGAGGCGCGCGACTTTTGCCTTTGGCGTCGCCAATGGGATTGGAGGGGGGCGGCTGGTTGCGGATGTCGGGAGATTCGTCGGTGCGGCTGGCCAGTGGGGGGAGGAACTGGCTGCCTTTGCTGGTTTCGTGGAACCCGGAGCGGAACCGTCGGCCTGTTTCGTGGTTTCCGCTGACCGTCGCGGAGCGGTCGCGGACCTGTCCGCCCGGGGTAGCGTTCGCGGCGAGGGTGGCCTGGGGGCGCGATGAGGGCTTGGTGATTTATCGCAGCATGGTGGCGCCGGGATTGCGGACATTCCTGGGGCACCAAACCCGTTCGAGATTTCTGGTCGGTCGGTTCGGTCGGGACGGGGTGGTTCGGCCGTTGATCCGCGTGGACGAGTGAGTTGAGGCGAATTCGCGGCCCCAGTCGCGGTCCCCGACGCTGAATTCAGCGACGGGAGAGCGGTTGCCGGTTGCTCCGGCCCGTTCTTGCAGGTTCGCAACCAGGAGAACGCTTCCCATGTTCACCAAGTTCCGGTATGTCGCAGTGATGGCGTTGCTCGCGTGTCCTTCCGTTTACGCCCAGGGACCTCGCGGCGGCGGCGGGATGATGGGTGGGCCAGGTGGGGCGAATCTCGCCCGCAACAAGAGCGTTCAGGAGGAACTGAAGGTCTCGTCCGAGCAGGCCACCAAGATCGACGAAGCGGCCGACTCGATGCGTGACAAGTATCGCGAGGAGATGCGTGAGATTCGGGAAGGGGACGAGTCAGGTCGTCGGGAGAAGATGGAAGCCCTCAGCCACCAGATGATGACGGACGCCCACAAGAGCCTGGGGGAAATCCTGAGCCCTGACCAGCTCAAGCGGTTCGTCCAGATCGAGCGTCAGCAGAATGTCTTGATGGCGCTGCATCAGCCGGCAGTGGTGTCGACCCTGAAACTTTCGGACGAGCAGGTGGGCAAGGTCAAGGAGATTCAGAACGATCTGCAAAAGACGATGAGGGAGTCGATGAGAGGCGGTCAGGGAGGTGGCGGCAATCGCGATGCTCGCGAGAAGATGATGACGGAACGCAAGGCGGCGACTGAAAAGGCCGTGGCGGTGCTGACCGACGAGCAGAAGTCGGCGTGGAAGGATCTGGTCGGCTCTCCCTTCGAGGTCAAGATGGAAGGTCCTCGGGATCGCTGAGGTTCAAGGCGCTTTGAGAATTAATGAAGCGGGCCCGGCGCCTCCCAGGGGAGGAGCCGGGCCCGTTGTTCGATGCCCACTTGCGAGACACAGCGACGGGCGATCAACGCCCCGAGGAGGACGTCGCCGGGAGGACCGTTCGGGAGGTCGTGCTGGAAGTGGCCGTGGAGCCGAACGCGTTACGTCGCAGGGCGTTCTTGATCAAGCTGTAGCTGAAGATGTTGTTGACGACGATCTGGAACGGTTCGGAGAGGCGATTCAAGAGGACACTCGTGCGGACGATCGGGTCTCGAAAGACCATGATCCGGTCGCCGGGCATGAGCTGATAGTTGGTGGTGGTGTCGCCGGCGTTGATGATGGCCGGTAGGTTGACCGGCAAGGTCTGGGCACAACAAGCATCGGGCGGGGCCGGTCGGACGAGGCGAATGTTCTGGAAGGCGGCGGTGGGCAACAGGCCACCGGCGTAGTTGATGGCGTCGAGGACTGTCTCGTTGCCGGTGATGGGGAAGCGGCCCTGAAGACTCACGTCGCCCTGGACGTAGTAGACCTTGCTGTTGTACTGGGCGACGTCGACGAAAACGGATTCGGACTCCGCCGGGGGGACGGGTACGGGGTTTCCGTCCTTGTCCTTCAGGGGTTCGAGCGTCTTTTCGTCGTACTTGATGAGGCCCAAGGCGTCGTCGGTGAGGGATTTCCTCAGGTGGATGATGATCTTTTCCTTGATCTGGTCGGTGGTCAGGCCGGCGACGTAGACGTCTCCGTAAAAGTCGAGGGAGATTTTGCCATCGGGCCGAACAAGTCGATCGCCGTCGAGCTGACGTCCGGGTGCGGCCTGGAGGACCGCGACGTGGATGACGTCGGGGGTCTCGACCACGTAGTCGGGCATCGTGGTTTTGCTCAACTCTCTCGGCAGGTTGAGCTTGGCGATCTGCTCCTCGGGCGTCCTGACGGTCTGGCAACCGCAGGCCAGCAGGGCCAGGACGGGCAGGACCCAGCCCGCCGCGCGGCGGGAAACGCTCTTGCGATCCATGCGAGACTCCTGCCCGGCGGGCCGGGACCGGCCGGAACGGTCGACATCCTGGTCGGCCCGCTCCCCCCTCCGTGGAACCAAATCGCCCGGTCGCCGCATGAGCGGCAAGACTGGGCTTGACACACCATAGGATCGGTCGAGGACCGCCCCGTCTGGAGCGAATCCGAACGACCGTTGGGTATCAACCGTTGGGCCGGAAGAATCGGTCGTGGCGGGAGAAGTAGCCGCTGCGGAGGCCGGGGTTGGAAGTCTGGTCCTCATCGGGCTCGCCCGCCGCTCCTCCGCCGAAGTAACGCGAGGCGCCTCCGCCGGGCCTCATCATGGCGCCCCGAGGAACGGTCAGGCCGTCGCCTCGGTTGCGGCCGTTACCGGAGTTGCGAGCGGCGATCGACTGGGCCTGAGCCTGCTGCCTCATGCCCATGACCATCCAGGCGGCGCCGATGCCCCCGCCCGGCAAGGCATTGCCGTAAAGGCCGGCGGCGTTGGGGTTCACGTAAGGGTTGGTATAAGGGTTGGCCATCAAGCCCACGCCCGGGCCAAACCCCGCGATGCCCCCCGAGGTCGTGCCGGAATACCCCGAGGACGTGGGTCCCGCCGCGGGGGTCGCGCCGGCTCCCCCTCCCAGGCCGATCCCGAGGCCCTGGGCCTGGGCCTGGGTGGAGAGTGCCATGGCGACGAGTCCCGCCGCGAGCGCCTCGAACCTGATCATGCGTCGCATTCCGCCCTCCTTCGTTGGGTCAGTTCCGGGATCACCAAAGAGCGGCGAGATCCCGGATTACAGCATCGGTGCCGAACGGGTGCAGCCTGCACCCTCACGAGTTCGAGCGTCGCAACCCGACGAACTGGCCTCAACCGATACCGCCCACCCTTCCCGAACAACGGGCTCGACCCGGACTTCGCATTTTGCCTTTCCATCCAGGGTGAGGTGAGCCCATTCCGATCTGCAACTAGCAAGACAAACCGAAGGGCCGCGCCCGAAACGGATGCGGGAGCGCCCGGACACTCCCCGAAGGATGGTGCAAGGATGGTCACGAAATCCGGGAGTCGCAGGCTCCTCGCCGCGAGTCTGGTGGTGTTGGGTGGACTGGCGGCGCCGTCGCTGGTCGGGGCGCAGGGATTGTTGCCGAACCTTGGGACGCGGTACCGGGAAAAGCCCTCTTGCGCTTCGGAACCGCCGTTCTATGCAACGGTGCGGCATCAATACTTCGGGTATTACCCGACCTGCTGGCGGCGATTCCCACCGGGCTGGACCTGCCCATGCCCGAATCCGGAGTTGCCGAATTTCCAGCAGGCCCTCCAGGACCGAAAATTGAGGGTCGACGAAGGAGGTCCGGCGGATCGGCCCGGAGACGCGGGGGCGGATGCGGGGGCCGATGGGGATGTGCCCCGCCCGGAGCCGATGGACCTCCCCGAAACGCCCAATGGCGATTCTCCTTTCCGGCAGCCGGACACCAAGCCGGCGACTCCGCCTCCTTTGCAGGGGGATGACTCGTTGGATTCGGAGCCTCGAAGAAACCCGGCGCGAGGGTCGCAGGATCGGCCTTCGACCTCGTCGTTGATGACGAGTCCGCCGGTGCAGGTGGCCGCGGCCCCCGTTCAAGCGACCGCCGCCGACCTGCCCTCCACCGCCGCCGCCGCCCCGTCGATGGCCCCGCTGGTGGAAGCCGATGGTTCGACCACGGACCCGACGCCGCTGCCGCCCCCCGCCGAAGCCCGGCCGATCGCGGCTCCGGTGGTGGACGAGGCTCCCTCCCTCTCCTCACCCGAGGCTTCCGTGGTTGCCACCGCGCCGATGCCCGCGACACCCGAGCCGACGATCCCGCTGGGCGTTGACCCCAGGACGGGCAACGGAACCGCTGACCCGGCGATCGCCCCGCCGTCGATTGTCGAGAGTGTCCCGGCGCCGGCCACCGCGCCTCGACGTGGCCTGCTGGGCGGCGTCTTCAACCGGTTCCGCCGCCGCTGAGACCAGCGATCCTCCCGTTCGCCGGACCCGTTCCCGTCCCCCTCGACCGCGCCCCTGGAGGCGTCGATCGAGGGGGATTGTCGTTAGGGGCCGAATCGGGATCACCTTTGTTCATTTGTTCAGTAAGGCGGATGCCCGATCCGGCGGCTAAACTGGGACTTGCGTCCGAACAAGCTAACTTTTGGCCTCAACCGAGGGCGGCCTGATGATTCGCCGTTCCCCCGTGGCGCCGGCTCAGGGCGAGGAGATGGGCCGTATCACGATCGCGGTGCGGGTCGAGAACAACTTTGACGTCCGTCGGGCCGAGGAGGGGCAAATCCCCTTCGGGTCGGTCCGGACGTTGGAGATTGACGACGCGCTCGTGGATACCGGGGCGACTGGGCTTTGCCTGCCCGAGTCGATGGTGAGGGAGTTGGGTTTGACGGCGGTGAGGCGGCGATCAGCGCGGACGGCCGCCGGTATCACGATGTTGACCGTGTACTCCGAGGTTCGCTTGACGATTCTGGACCGGGATGCCGTGATCCGCATCACCGAGATTCCGGATGGGTCGCCGGTGCTGGTGGGGCAGATTCCGCTGGAGGAGATGGACCTGATCCCGTATCCCAAGGAGCGGAAACTCAAGCCCAACCCGGCCCATGACGGCGAGTGGACGATCGAGATCTATTGAAGCGGGTTCCGGTGGGTGACGGCCTGGGGACCAAGATCGGGCGTGTCCCGACGAATGGCCCAGTGGGATGGTGAATGGCAACGGCGAGGGCTACCGCTATGAGACGCGGGACTTGGGGAATCTCCCGACAAGTGTTGCCGGCGTTGATCCTGGCCGTGGGGATTGGCTGCGTGAGCGTTTCGTGGAGAGTCCTGTGGGATCGCCCCGCCAGATTTCCCCTGCCGCTCGCGGTGGTGGTCGTCGTCCTGGGTACGCCGCTGCAAGTCGCCGGGTTGTATGCCCTGGCCCGGGCGGTTTGGGAATGGAGTGGGCCGCGACCCTCGCCAATCGGAATTTCCGGATCTTGCGGCCGGCGACGACGATCGGACTTGCCGGGTGAGTCGCTACTCGGCCGGCCTGACCGCGCGAGGCGAGAGTTCTCGGAATGAGTCGCGCGAATCGTTGGCTGTTCACGCTGTTCCTGCCGGTGATGACCCTGGTCGTGGTGATCGGTTGGGTGATCGTTTCGGTGGGGGACCTGCACGACCGGCTTGCCCGGGTGTCGCCGCCGCTGGCGATGGCGGTGATCGGGGCGTTGTCGCTGGCGCTGGTGGTCAGCCTGTTCGCGATGGCGAGGCTGGCCTGGCGACTTTCGCGGCCGGAGCGTGGTCCGGCGACGGCTCCCGAGGATGTGGTCAAGGCGGCGGAGGTTCAGGCGGAGAAGGCCGAGGGGGTGATCGCCCAGATCCGCGACGAGGGGGCGCGATCCCGGCTGAATGGGGAACTCGCGACGCTTCGGGCGGATCGGGATGGGCGGCGGTTTCATGTCGTGGTGTTCGGGACGGGGTCGGCGGGCAAGACGTCGCTGATTAATGCCTTGCTCGGTCGGGAGGTGGGCCGGACCGAGGCTCGGATCGGCACCACGAAGGCGGTCGAGGGGCATACGCACACCGTCGAGGGAGTCGAGGGGACCTTGTTACTGACGGACACTCCCGGCCTGTCGGAGATTGGCGAGGGAGGGGCGCGGCGGGAATCGGCGGCGAGGGACCTGGCGGCCAGGGCCGACCTTTTGCTGTTCGTGGTGGATGGGGACCTCGTCCGCGCCGAATATGAACCCTTGACGGCGCTGGCGAAGCAGGGGAAACGGTCGCTGGTGGTCCTGAACAAGGTGGATCGGTACGGTGAGGCGGACATCCAGGCGATCCTGGCGAAGTTGCGCGAGCGGTTGCACGGGGTGGTCCCCTCGGCGGATGTCGTTCCGGTGGCGGCTTCCCCCCGGGCGGTCCCGACTCGATTGAGGCGAGCCGACGGCACGACGGAGACGGTGCTGGAGGCCGAGCCGCCGGACCTGGGGGAACTCCGCAAGCGGATTGGCGCGATCCTGGATCGAGAAGGGGACTCGCTCCGGGCGGGGAATTTGCTTCTCAGGGCCCATCTGCTGGGTCAGGAGGCTCAGGAGGCGCTTTCCTCGGAACGGGACCAGAAGGCCCGGGCGGTTTTGGAACGATTTCAGTGGATCGCGGCCGGCACCGTGTTCGCCAACCCGATCCCGGCGTTGGATTTGATGGCGGTGGGGGCGGTCCAGTTTCAGATGATCTCGGAAATTGCCGGCGCCTATGGGGTAGAGCTTTCGACCGCCCATGCCCGCCTGATCGGCGGGCAGATGATCCAGATGTTGTTGAAAACCGGGATCGTGGAGGCCTCGACGTCGCTGATCGCCGGACTGTTCAAGTCGACGATGGTGGGATACGCGGCGGGGGGGGCGGTCCAGGCCGTTTCGATGGCGTACCTGACGAGAATTTCGGGGCTGACCTTCGCCGACTATTTCCGCAAGGGGCAGGACTGGGGCGATGGCGGGATGCAGGCGGCGTTGCAGCGGCAGTTCGACTTGAATAGCCGGGCGGATTTTCTTCAGGACTTCGCCAAGCAGGCGTTGGCGAGGGTCGTTCGCCGGGCGACGGGGACGAAGGATGCCGAGGAAGGGGCGGGCCGCCGTTGAACGTTCGCGGTTGTGTCGGAGATGGGGGCGGCCGATGATTCAGGGCTGGCGTCGACGACTGAGCTTCTGGCTGCGGCGGCTGAAGCTGAAGGGGCATTCGCGTCCAAGGTCGCCAGGGGCGTTGTCGTCGAGGCCGTTGGTGGTGGCGGGCCGGGTGTTGTTGCCGGTGAGCGAGGCTGGGGATTCGGCTCAAGAGGACGCGACGATGCCGATGGATCACGTCCCCACCCCCGAGGAATTTCTCAAGGGGGACTCGCCGGTCGAGGAGGAGAATACGTCGGCGGGGGCAAAACCCGCGACCCACGACGGTGAGCACATCCTCACCGCCGAGGAGGAGGCGGCGCTGGCCGGGTTTTTGGGGAAACTCGACACCCAGCCGGATTTGACCGCTCGGGCACGTGAGAGTCTGGAGGAAACGCTCGCGGGTCTGCAACTGACCACTCAGGAGACCGCGGCGCTGGCCGAGGAGCTTGAGCAACTGCGGGCACTCTCGGCGAAGCTGGACGACAACGTGGTGGAGATCGCGGCGTTCGGGCTGGTCAGTCGGGGGAAGTCCTCGGTGCTGAATGCCTTGCTGGGGCGCGAGGCGTTCAAGACCGGTTCGACTCATGGGACGACCACCGTTCGCGACGCCCAGCCCTGGCAGAGCGTGACGCTTTCGGGGGATGACCCGGAATCGGCGAAGCTGGTCCTGGTGGACACGCCCGGCATTGACGAGGTGGGCGGGGAGGCCCGGGAAACCCTGGCGAGGGACGTGGCTCGCCATGCCGACCTGCTGCTGTTCGTCGTGTCGAGCGACATGACGCGTCGCGAGTACGACGCCCTGGCCCAGTTGCGCGAGGCCCAGAAGCCAATCATCCTGGTGTTCAACCAGATCGACCGTTACCCGGACGCGGATCGGGACCAGGTCTACGAAACGATTCGCGACGAGCGGGTGCGGCACCTGGTCCGTCCCGAGGATGTGGTGATGACCGCGGCCCGACCCGACCCGTACAAAGTCAAGATCCGCAACGCCGATGGGACGACAACGGTGACCTGGGAGCGGCCCGACCCGGTGATCGAGCCATTGAAGGCGCGCATCCTGGAGGTGTTGCATCGCGAGGGGAAAGCGCTGGTGGCATTGAATACGCTGCTATTCGCGGGGGATCTGCATCAGGAAATTGTTTCTCACAAGATGCACATCCGCGACGAGGCGGCGAACCAGCTGATCTGGAATTTCTCGCTGGCCAAGGGGGCGGCGGTGGGTCTGAACCCGATTCCCGTGGCGGACATGGCCGGGGGTCTGGCGGTGGATGTGGCGATGATCGTCGCGCTGAGTCGGGCTTATGGCATCGCGCTCACGAAGCGAACGGCGGCGACACTGGTCAAGGACATGGTGAAGGCGTTGGGGGCCCTGGGAGCGGTCGAGGTCGCGTCACGATTGCTGATGGCCGGGGTCAAGGCGACGTTCGCGGGGGCGACGGTGGCCACCGGCGGGTTGGCGGCGCTGGGATACGGGGCGATCGGGTTGGCTCAGGGGGCAACGGCGGCTTATACGTCGTACATTCTGGGGCAGGGAGCGAAGATTTATTTGCAGCAAGGGTGCCAGTGGGGCACCAAGGGGATCAAGACCGTCATCCAGCAAATTCTGGATCAGGCCCAGGCCGACTCAGTGATGGATCGTCTCAAGGATGACCTCAAGCGGAAGGTGCGAGCTTGAGGACGTCACCGTTGCGGGAGCGGGCTTGATGGCAGGCGAGGCTCGGCCATTGCTGGAGGTCGTGGCGTTCGGCCTGGTCAATGCCGGGAAGTCGAGCCTGCTCAATGCGCTGGCCGGTGAGGGGACGAGGCCGACGAGCCCGATCGGTGGAACGACCCTGGATGTGGCGGCGGGAGACTGGCAAGAGGTTCTCGCCGAGGTCGGCCCGTACGCGGTTCGGTTGGTGGATACTCCGGGGATCGAGGAGGTGGGGGATTCGCAGCGGGGGCCGCTGGCAATCGAGGCGGCCCTGCGTGGGGACGTCGTTTTGTTCGTGGCGGCCGAGGATCTGACGGGAACGGCCCTGATAGCGCTGGGCAATCTGCGGGCGGCGGCCAAGCCGATGCTGGTGGCCGTCAACAAGATGGATTTACTGGAAGAGGAGGAGCGGGCAGTTGTCTTGCGGGCGGTTCGGCGGCGACTGGAGGGAATCGTTCCGTCGGAGGATGTGTTTGGAGTCTCGGCGGCGCCGCTGGTCCGGCGGCGGGTGGAGGGGGAGGATGGGCGTTGGCGGGTCGAGACCGGTCGCGGTGAACCCGAGATCGCGGAGTTGCGCGAGCGGCTGATGGCAGCGCTGGCGGCCTCGGCCCCGGAACTGAAGACGCTGGGCGAGGTGGCGGGGGAGGTGGACCGTCATCTGGAAGACCGAGAGGTGGATCGTCGGGGTCGACGGGCTCATGCGGAGCGGGTGGCCGATGAGACGAGCCTGGGTCTGGCCCTGGCGTTGGCGTTGAACCCGGTGCCGATCCTTGATTTCCTGGCGGGCTCGGGCGGGTTGACACTCCTGGCCCGTCGAGTCGCCGGGGCTTACGGCGAGGTGCTTTCACCGGAATCGGCCCGGGCGCTGGCGTCGGAGTTGTTCCGGGGAGGGCGGTCGACGCTTTGGGGGTCGCTGGCGGGGGTGGGCCTGGGCGGGATCATGAAATTCTTGCCGGGGGCGGGGCACCTGGCCGGAGCGCTGACTCAGGCGACCTCGGCGGGGGTCTTTGGCCACATCCTGGGACGGGCCCTGGTGGACTATTTCGAGCGGGGGCATGATTGGGGAGACGGCGGCCTGGTCGCCTCGCTGGACCGGCTGGCCCGGTCGACCGATCGGCGGACTCTGACTCGGGGCCTGGCCGATCAACTCAAGAGTCGCCTTCGTGGAGCGTCGCGCCGTTGAATCCGTCCCGCCCGCGGTCCCGGTCTCGCCAGGTGGTCTCGGCCCTGATCGGCGTGGCCGCGCTGGTGGGTTTGCTGGCGTGGGAAGTGGGCCGAACCCTGCCGGTGCGGCGGGCTTTGGACGTCTACCAACGATTGATCGTGGCGGGCAACCTCGGCGACCTGGCGGGTGTCGAGGCCTTGTGTTCGGCTCACTACCGAGCCGCGCATCCCCCGTCGCTGGCGCCCGAGGGTGGGGTGAATGGCTTGCCCCGCGGACTTCCTCATCGCAATTTTCGGGCCTGGAAGCGAGGCAAGGAGGTCCTGGTCTGTCCGTCGGGGCGTGACCATCCGGGGCCGGTCTATCGGTTCGTCCAGGAAGACGGAGGGACGTGGCGATTCGATGGGCCCGTGGGTCTGCTGTACCCGGATGGGCGGATGGTCGAGGAAGAGGTTGAGGCTCTCCCCTGACAGGTCAGGCGGCGATCTCCTGACCGTCATGGCCTCGATCCAACCGACTGCCCGAAACGATCTGCCTGTCCAGCCTCGTGCCAGGGTGAAGGATTGGTTGGAGGCGGAGGGACCGGGTATGGATTCGGCGCGGGGCGGATGGCCATTCTCCAGGAGGTGGAGCGAACCGGGTCGATTGCGGAATCCGCGCGGACCGAAGGCTGACTCTTGAGTGGACCCCGGTTGCCGAGGCCAGGCGGAATCGATGGGGAGTCTGGACCGAGGCGCCTGGTCTTGGGCCATCGGTTCGGGCGATTGACAGGCGGGGCGCGGTCGCTACAATCGGGCCTCGCGAGGCTTGCGCCAACCTCGCTTGCAGAATCCTGGGCGTGGCGGCGGCCGCGGGGAGGGAACCACCGGATGCTGTCGCGCTCGTCTCTGGCCTGGCAATGGGTCGCCCTGGTCGCCTTGCTGATTGGGGAAGTGCCGGCTTACGGCCAGGCTCCGGCGGCCAAAGCGCCCGCGGGCCAGGTGGTTGGGGCCGCGAAGGCGAAGGCGGACCCCGCGACCGATTCGGGGGGTTCCAAGGTCGATCGGGCGAGCCTGCTGAAACTCGCGGCCAACCCGATGATGATCCCGCTGGGCCTTTGCTCGATCGCGGCTGTTGGCTTCGCGTTGGAGCGATGGGTCGCGCTGCGTCGAAGTCGCGTCATTCCGGCGGACTTCGTCGAACGGTTTGTCGAGCGTGTTTCCAATGGCAAACTCGATCGCGATCGGGCCGTGGAGCTTTGTCGAGCGAACGAGAGCCCAGTGGCCCGGATCTTCGCGAGGGTGGTGGGCTATTGGGGACAGCCGGCCGCGGCGATTCGCCTGGCGATGGGCCAGGATGCCGCCGGGGAACTGGCCGACCTGCGGCGCAATGTCCGGGTCCTCAACGCCACGGCAACCCTGGCCCCGCTGCTGGGTTTGTTGGGAACCGTCTTCGGCATGATCGAGTCGTTCGACGCGGTTGCTCACTCGTCGTCGTCCGGAGGGGCTCGCGGTGGAGCGTTGGCCCACGGGATCAGCCTGGCTCTGGGGGCCACGGCGTTTGGGTTGGTCGTGGCGGCGTTCTCGGTGACGGCATATTACTTCCTGCTGAACCGGCTGGACGTGGTGATCCGCGACCTCGACGCCCAGACGCGGCGGGTGATCGACCTGGTCGCCGCCGAGCCGCCCACGCCCCGATCGACCGTCGGGGAACGGCGAGAGTTTCCCCCTCGTCATGAACCGCGCCCTAGCTCGTTGGGGCGTACCGAGGCGGTCTGAGTTTTCGGATCGGGCGTGGCGACGGATGGTCCAGGGAGTTTCGCGATGTTGATCGACCGCCAGCCCGCCGAGGACCTTCCTCAGATCAACCTGATGCCGATGATCGACGTGGTGCTCTGCCTGCTAATCTTCTTCATGGCGGCCACGCGTCTGTATGACTGGGACGATCAGCAATTCGTGGTCAAGGTGCCCGAGGTCTCCGACGCGGCCCCTTTGACCTCGGCTCCCGGTGATCTGGAGCTTCAAGTCGTGGCTCCTGGGCGGGTGGCCCTGGGCGACAAGACTCTGGACCTGCCGGCCGTGACCTCGGCGCTTCGAGAGGCCTGCCAGCGGTATCCCGACCAGGGCGTGCAAGTTCGGGGCGAGGCGAGCCTGAGTTATCAGGACGTGGCGGACGTCCTGGCCGCCTGCGAAACGGCCGGGGTAAAAAACGTCCGCCTGCCGGTCCGGCCCCGCACCGATCCGTCGGCCCGCTAATCCGCCCTTGCGTCACTCGCCAGCCCCCCACGACTTGAGGCATGACCGTGCAGCCGATTCTGGACTTTCTCCACCCGATCCTGAGCTTGCTGAAAGCTGAAGACGTGGTGCGCCTCGGTTACGCGGCGATGACGGCGATCGTCTTCGTCGAGACTGGGCTCCTGATTGGGTTCTGCCTACCGGGCGACTCGCTGCTGGTGACGGCGGGGATCTTCGCGGCGAGGGGCGACCTGGACCTTTTCACGCTCAATGCGCTGCTGATCCCGGCGGCGATCCTGGGCGATTCGCTGGGCTATTTTCTGGGATATCACAGCGGGCCCCGGCTGTTCCGTCGCGAGAAGTCGTTGCTGTTCAACCCCGACCACGTGAAGGCGGCTCAGGGGTTCTACCAGCGACATGGGGGGAAGACGGTGATCCTGGCGAGGTTCATGCCGATCGTCCGGACGTTCGCTCCGGTGGTGGCGGGCGTTGGCCGGATGAATTACCGCAAGTTCCTGTTCTACAACGTGATCGGCGGGATTGGCTGGGTCACGGGGATGACCACGGTGGGATATTTGCTGGGTCAGGCGTTTCCGTGGGCGGTGAAGCGGCTGGAAGTGATCATCGTCGTGGTGGTGTTTCTGTCAATCTTGCCGGGGCTCGTCGCCCTGGTTCGCAACCGGCTGCGGGGCGGCCACGAGGGGCTCGGCGATGCCCTGGCGGCCCCCGACGGCGAGTGAGTTCGGGGGCGAGTCGAGTGCCCGCTCCAGTTCGACGAGATGTTCCGCTTCCCACTCACCGCCGAGCAAGGCGCTGAGTTGGAGGCCCACCATCGCGTCGCTGGATGCCTGGGGTTCCTGGGTGAGCTTCATGTAAGGCCGAGCGCCGATCAGGACGGCGCGAGGTTTGCCGTGGACGGTCAGGACGTAACGGACCTCGTCCCGCTCCAGATCCTGGAGGATGGCAGGGAGGTTCTGGTGCAACTCGCGACTGCCGATGATGCGCACCGGCGCCGCGGAAGGCCTGGCTGACATGATCCCGGGCTCCCTTTGGCGGAGGGAAAACATTCCCGAGGTCGCCGATGGGTGTCGCGGCGGCGGGGATGGGGACGTTGGACGTGAGGAAACGAGTCGGCCTAGAAATGCGAGCGGCCCGTCGAAACGGGCCGTCGTGGTGCGAGTGGAGGATAGGGGATTTGAACCCCTGACCTCTTGCATGCCATGCAAGCGCTCTCCCAGCTGAGCTAATCCCCCGCGAGGATGTGAGCCGACGACGCCAGAGCCTCGTCAACAGGTCGAAATTTAACAGGCGAATCGCGGGTTGTCAACCATTGCGTGTCGTGGGGATGGGTTTGATCGAGAGCGACCAAGGGGCGGATTTCATGACAGCGACACGGCTCATCTTGACCAACGACGACGGGATCGACGCCCCCGGATTGGCCGCGCTGGCAAAAGCGGCGGTAGGGCTGGGGGAGTGGAGGATCGTGGCCCCGTTGGGGGAATGTTCAGGAGGTTCGCATGGAGTGACCACGCACAAGCCGATCCGACTGGAACGGCGGCAGGACGGGTCGGTCGGGGTGGGAGGGACGCCGGCCGATTGCGTGCGATTGACTCTGCACCACCTGGAACCGAGCATTCAGTGGGTCCTTTCGGGAATCAACGCGGGAGGAAACCTGGGTGGAGACCTTCACCACTCCGCTACGGCGGCGGCGGCGCGGGAGGCGGCGTTGCGAGGGGTGCCGGCAGTGGCGATCTCGCATTATCGGGCCCGGGGGCTCACGATCGACTGGAACCAGGCAGCGCGGTGGACGGCTCTGGTCCTGGCGGACCTCCTCGCGAGACCGTGGGCGCCTGGAACCTTTTGGAACGTTAACCTGCCGCACCAACCGCCTGGCGGACCGGAGCCGGATATCGTTTTTTGCAGGGCCGACCCGAGCCCTCTGCCGCTCTCGTACCGGTGGGAAGGAGAAACCGCCACTTATGACGCGGATTATCACGGACGCGCGAGACTCGAAGGGGGAGACGTCGCGGTGTGTTTCGGCGGCCGGATCGCGGTGTCACTCGTGGCGGTGGGTCCGGGATGAGCTGTGGCCAGACGGGAGGGGGGCGGGACCAGGGCCATTTCGTTCTCACTTTGCCTGTCCCCCTTTCGCCGACTGATGTCCCGCCCACGCCGCCCACCGGGCCGCAAAATGAGGACAGGTACCGGCGGGGTATCGCCGGAGCCAGTCCCCGATTACAAGGCCAATGGAGAAATCAACGGCCCTGGGGTCGGGACTGGCGGGAGAGGTAGGTGGGCCGTCATAATGCGAGCAGGGGTCCTTGTCGGGAAATGGGACGAGGCGGGACGGAAGCGGTCCGGCGAGGGCCGCTTCGAGCCCGTCGTTGCTGTCTTGAGGGTGGGTCGATGTTGAGGATTCGCGCATCGTGGCTGGGCCTGGTTGTCCTCGCGATCCCAGCGTGCGGGCCGCCTCCGGAGACGATCCCCACCCTGGCCCCCGGGGTCCAACGGACTCTCAAGGAGGACGAGGCCAACCCGGCGCAGGCCAAGGGGGAGCCTGGCAACGACGTTGATACCACCAAGCCGACCGTGGGGGCCGAGGAGCAGGTCACGCCGCCACCGGTCCAACCTATCGCAGAGCGGACCACGCCTTCGGGCCTGAAGATCGCGATTCTGCAAGAAGGGCCGGGGGACGAGGCCAAGCCGGGCTTGGCCACCGACGTTCGCTACACCGCCTGGGTCGACGGGGGCCGGATTTTCGACAGCACCCAGCAGAAAAAGGCGTTATTCCACTTCGTCCTCGGGTCCGGCGACGCGCTGAAGGGCCTGGACGAGGGGGTTGTCGGGATGAAGAAGGGGGAACGACGGCGGTTGACGGTCCCGCCGGCATTGGGTTATGGCGAGAAGGGCATGGAGAGCATGAAGGTGCCGACCAACGCCACGTTGATTTATGACGTGGACCTGGTGGGGGTCTCGGAACCCCAGGGACCCGTGCTCGCCATGCAGGAGGTGCAACCCGAAATGGCGCCCGAGGTCAAGGCCATCTCCGAGCGGTCGACATCCTCGAGGCTCAAGATCGAGGTCTTGCAGCAAGGGGCGGGCGAGGAGGCGAAGGCGGGTCAGTCGGTCTCAATGCACTATACCGGCTGGCTGCTTCATGGGGCAAAATTCGATAGTTCGCGGGACCGTGGCAAGCTCTTCCCGTTCGTCCTGGGCGCTCACCAGGTGATCGAGGGGTGGGACGAGGGGATCGTGGGGATGAAGGTGGGAGAGCGGCGTCGGCTGACGATTCCTCCGTCTCTGGGCTATGGCTCGCAATCCAAGCCCAAGATTCCTGCCGATTCGACGCTGGTCTTCGACATCGAATTAATTGGAGTCAGCGAAGGTCCACCCGAAACCGCCACGCCGGCCGAGCCCGCCAAGACCGATCCGGCCACGACGAAACCGGCGACGACGGAAGTCCCTAAGGCGGAAACACCGGCACCAGCCGCTTCCGAATCGGCGAAGCCGTCGCCGTGAAATCTGGCTTCC
Source organism: Isosphaeraceae bacterium (assembly GCA_965201075.1). Classification (GTDB taxonomy): domain Bacteria; phylum Planctomycetota; class Planctomycetia; order Isosphaerales; family Isosphaeraceae; genus CBDAVP01. The sequence goes on from CBDAVP010000015.1 coordinate 56,146, forward strand.
TTGGGGCGGCTCGGGCGGAACGATCCGACTTGATCGCTGGGGGGTGCTGGGTTAAGGTTCGCCTCCCGTCGGGAGCTGTACCCGATCGAGCGAATTCCCCCGGGAGGTCGGCATGGACGCCGCCATCGGACGGGTTGCCCAGTCGTCCCTGGTCAGGACGGTCCCCCCTACCCTGCCTTCGGGCCTGCGCGTCGCGCTGGTACATGACTGGCTGACGGGAATGCGCGGCGGGGAGAAGTGCCTGGAAGTGCTTTGCGAAGCATTCCCCCAGGCGAGACTGTATACGCTGTTGCATCGGCGAGGGTCGACCAGCCCGACCATCGAGCGGATGGCGATTCGAACGTCCCCCTTGCAACAACTTCCCGGGATCTCCCGCCATTATCGCAAACTGCTGCCCTTGATGCCGTTGGCGGCGCGGTCGTGGCGGCCCGAGGGGGTTGACCTCGTGGTCAGCTTCAGCCATTGCGTGGCCAAGGCCGTGCGAGCCCCGGCGGGCGTGCCTCATGTTTGTTACTGCTTCACACCCATGCGCTATGCCTGGCCCGGACGCGAGGCGTACTTTCGGGACTGGTCCGGACGACCCCTGCGGCGGGCCCTGGCCGAGACGTTGCTGGATCGCTTGAAAGGCTGGGACCGGGACACGGCCGGGCGGGTAACTCAGTTCGTGGCCATCAGTGACACCGTCGCCGCGCGAATCGCGGAGCATTATGGCCGATCCAGCCGGGTGATCCGTCCGCCGGTGGACGTGGGGTTCTACACTCCCGCGGCGGTCTCTCGCGAAGATTACTATTTATGCGTCTCGGCGCTGGTGCCCTACAAGCGGATTGACCAGGCGGTGGAGGCATGCACGGCCACGGGGCGGCGGCTCGTGGTGATTGGCACGGGGACCGAGCGGGCCAGGTTGGAACGCCTGGCGGGTCCGACGGTTCAATTTCTGGGCTGGCAACCGGACGAGGTGATCCGCGACCATTATCGGCGGTGTCGGGCGCTGCTGTTCCCCGGCGAGGAGGATTTCGGGATCGTGCCGATCGAGGCCCTGGCTTGCGGCTCGCCGGTGATCTGCCTGGCCCATGGCGGCGTCCCCGAAACGGTGGACCACCAGGTTGGCGCGACGTATCCCAATGCGACGGTGGACTCGCTCGTCTCGACGCTGGAGGACTGGGAGGCACGCGGTCGGCCTCATGACCCGGAGGAGGGCCGTGGCAAGGCCGAGGCTCTGGGTTTGTCCGTGTACCGGGAGCGGCTGCTGGGATATCTCGCGGAAATCCTCGCGGGACCGATCCCGGCTCCCCACCTTTCGGTTTGAGCGGTCGTGGACGACGTTCCACTCGCGGATTTGTTGCTGGCCTGTCGGGATCTGATGACCGGTGGGTGGCTCCCCCAGCTTCATGGAGCGGGCGAGGTTCCCTTGCTGAAGCGAGCGTAAAGGGCGGCGGCCAAATCGTTGAGGGCCGTCTCAGCGGGCGGTCCCGAGACGTTGGTGGTCAGGACGATGGCGAGGTCCCGTGCGGGGTCAATCCAGATCTGGGCGAGGTTCATGGTGTTCGAGCCGCTGTGGAAGACCAATGGCGATGGGGCCCATTTGACCTCCAGAGTCCCCCAGCCAAGACCGTAGCCAGCTACGGGACGTTTCGGATTCGCCGAGTTGGCCGAGGTTTCGAGCATTTTGACGGGCGTTTGGAGCTTGACCAGCGTCTCGGGCCGGACGAGCGCCGGGCCTCGTCGTCCCCGGCCGGCGTTCCAGCCCGCCCAGCGGGCGAGGTCGAGGATTGACATGTGGGCGATCCCCGCCGGGCCGAGGACCAGAAGGTTATCAGCGCTGGGGCCGGAGAGGCGCGGGATCAGTTGCTCCTGGACCCGCGAATGGCCCAGTGGGGAGTCGACCCGGCCGAGAGCGGTGGTTGGGCCGAGGCCAGCGGTTTTGAGGCCCAATGGCGTGAAAATCCTTGCGAACATCAACTCGTCCCAGGTCCGTCCGGTGGTCCGTTCGAGGATCGCGCCCAGGACGATGTAGTTGCGATTGGCGTAGGCGAACGATTGGCCGGGTCGAGATTTCAAAGGGCGGCGGACCCAGCGCTCGACGACCCAGGCTCGCTGGTCGTCGAGGTCTCCCGGTTGGAGTGTCGCTCCGATCAGATCGTCATTCAAAGCGGCGTCATCGGCCGGGATGCCGCTGGTGTGGGAGAGGAGTTGCTCCACGGTCACTCGGCGGGTGGCGGCGTCCATCTGGCCAGCGAAGGTGGGCAGGGCCTCGGCCAGGGGCATGTCCCAGCGGAGCGCTTGTTCCTCGACGAGCTGGGCGACGAGCAGGGCCGTCATGGCCTTGGTGTTGGAACCCAGATGGAAGCGGTCGTCGCGGGTCACGGGCAGGGCAAACCCCGCGCGTCGCGTGCCGACCGCTCCCACGGCCACGACGTCGCCGCCGCAGACGACCGCGGCGGCGAGCGCCGGCAGTTGGTGCTTGCTCAAGGAGGGGGTCAGTAAGGCTTCGAGGGATTCTTGAGCGCGGATGGGACTCGACGACGTGGTGACGGACGCGACAAGCAGACCAACTTTCAGGATCAGGCGACGTGACATTTCCCCTGGCTCCGCGAGTCAATCGGCCCCACTCCCATCCCCCACGACCGGACCGGCCTCAAGGCTAGCAGGCGGTTGGGCCGCGGGCGAGGGGGCGGGCTCGCGGACGTTCAGGGTTGGAGACTGGGCGGGTGAATCTCGGGCCAGGGACGTTCGTGAGCGGTGGTCTCGACGTTGCCCGCGAGGTCCTCGGCGTGCGCGATCACCTGGCGAGAGCCGGGTTCGAGGTCGACCGCCCACTCGGCGAAGTTCGGTCTCAAGGAGCGGGCCTCCTGACCGTTGACCACGACTCGGCGGATGCCGTTGTTGTCGATGGCCGAACCCTGGACGGTGAGGCCGCCTTGCGTGCCTCGGGGAATGAGGCGGTGGATCATGGTCGAGGGGGGGAGGTCATCGACCGGCTTGAGAAAGTTGTTGGCGTTGTCGCGGGGGGCTCGGCCGGGGCGGGGGGCGAAGACGCCGAAAGACAGAATTCGATCCATCCGGAGATCAGCGTACTCGTGCCGGTCAATGTTCGATCGCCAGAGGCCGTACTGGCTGTCGGAGAGGGTCATTCCCCGAATCAGCACGCACGGGGAGCCCGCGTGAAAGGGCCAGTGGCAGTCCCAGGCCCGGAAGTCCTGGATGACGAAGGGATGGGCGGAGTCGGGCCCGACGCCATCCACGTCTTCCAGCAGAGTTCCCTCGGCCATCTCGTAGCCGGGCACTCCTCCCAGCGTGAACCCGCCCAGGTTCAGGCCGAAGAAACGCATGGCGTGCGCCTCGTTCCCTTCGAAACGAAGGAAAGGAACGGTTCGCACGTCGACGCGGGTTCGCGAGCCGTCGGCCTGGAGGATGGGGAGCACCGGGTCAAAAGTCTTGCCGGCGAGAACCTCGAAGCGGAAGCCGTCCTGGTCGCACTCGGCCGCGACATTGTGGGTGAAGGCGTTGAGACTATTGGCCCACCAGAAGCCCGAACCGAGATTCCCGTCAAACGGAAGGACCTGGTCGGGCAGCGGCTTGCCTCGCAGGGCCATGATGGCGAGGTTGCCGTCCAGGACGTTGCGGGTCTCGGTGCCATCTTCCAGGAAGAATCCGTGGCCGATCGAGCGATAGCCGACACAGTCGCGGACGACGAGGTAAGAGGTGCCGTGGATGGTGAGCCAGCGGTTCTTGCTGTCCCAGATCGACGCGCCGACGACTGATCCGCCGCGCATGGTGTTGCCGGCGAGGTGGAAGTGCAGGCTGTATTTGCCGAGCCGCCCTTCCTTGCCGAGGTGACGGAACTCGGCATAGGAGACCGAGCCGGACGACCCCTTGTGATACATGGTGTGGCCCCGGATCGCGTCGGGCTCGGCGGATTCGACGATGACGTTGCGGGTCAGGTTGGCGACCTCGCCCCGGGTTTCGCCCTGGGCCCGGTGGTCGTGTTCCAGAGGGTTGTCGAGAGTCAGGAGAGCGAGGTTCCCCTCGTTGTAGCGTTTGATGGCCAGGAGGGTCCGCTCCTCGGTGGCGGGACGCTCGGCGACGCTGGTGGTGCGGGTCTGCTTGTAGCCGTACTGGCGAGAGGTGCCAGTCAGGACGAGGTGATCCCCCGCCTTCCAGCCCTCGATCGCCTCGCGGTCCAGCAGGACGATGGATTCCCCCCGGAAGGCCTCGCGAGCGAGTTTGGTCCAGGTCCGGCGCATCGGCGTGCCGTGAAACTCCATCCGGCCGCCGCAGGAGAGGATGGCGGGGCAGGTCTCCGGGTCGAGTCCTTCCGCCCACTTCAGGCGGATGGTGGCCGTCACGCCTTCGGCAATCGGCTCGCCCGGCCGGCCGACCAGCAGCGACGGCGTGGGGTGGGTGGGGTCGGGGCTGGCATCGTGAGCGTCGCAGTCGAAGCCGTTTTCGGAGGAGTCCTCGCCGGGCTGGACCTTGATGAGCCCCACGACGAGTCGGGTTGCGCGGTCCTGGGCGAATTCCAAGGTCCCGGCGACATGAATTGACCGAATCGGAGTGTCGCTGGCCAGGTCGTAGACGACCCGGTGACCCGGCCGGATCTGGACCCTTGCCCCGGCCTCGGGGACGCTTCTTCCTTCCCAGGTGGCGGGGGCGGACCACGGGCCTTCTCCGGCCGAACGGGTCAGGGGTGGGGTCGGGGCGACGGCTAGCAGCGTCGCGACGATGGCGGGCAGAACCGTCATGGGGGAATCCTTGTCTCGATTCGATTCGGCCCGGTTCAGAACTGGTCGGCGCTCAGGACTTCGCCGCCGGCTCGGGTCACGAACGCATGGATGACCGCCCTGGCCGTCGATTGCTTGAGGAAGCGGACGGACCCGTCGCAGGAGAGGGCGTTGATTCCTCCTGGATGCCAGGAATACGCCGCGTTGAAGCCATTGTGGCAGTTGATCACACAGTTGCCATTGTACTGATAGGCACCGCCAGCGAACGTGGCGATCCGCATGTTCTGGAAGCTGGCCCAGGGACCGAAATACCACGCCTTGTCGACAATGTTGGTGGCGCTAGCCCACGGGAAGCCGTGAACATAGCGGCCCTGCTCGTAATAGTCGGGCTTGCCGGCGCTTTCAAAAGTTAGCATGGTATTGGACAGGCCGTCGAGGATCGATCGAAGGGCGATCGGCGTGGAGGGGTCGAGGGCGCCGGGATAATCGGTGCCGAATGGCTCGGAATAGGCTCTGGCGGTGAAATAGTCGCCCGCGGCGGCCGACTGGGTGAAGTCCGGGGTGCCGGTGGTGCCGGTGAACGAGATCAGGCCGGCGACCGACGCGTTGGGTCGGGGCGAGGACGGGCACAGGTAGACCGACATCGTCGTGTTGACGGCGGTCTGATTCGCGGGAACATGGAATCCGAACGAGAAGTTGTAAGCCTGATAGGCAGGGGCCTGTTCCAAATAGCCAAGGATTTGAACTCCCCAGCCGCCGAAGTATTCGGCGTTGGGCTGCACGGGGGGGATCTTCGAGAACGCAGTGGGCGGAAAGGCGTCGTGAATGCTGGCATAGTTGTGAAAGGCGAGCCCGATCTGCTTGAGGTTATTCGAGCATTGAGCCCGACGGGCGGCCTCGCGGGCCGCTTGCACCGCGGGAAGCAGTAGCCCGATCAACACCCCGATGATTGCGATAACCACCAATAGTTCAATCAGCGTGAACCCACGACGAACATTCATCAGGTCGGCTCGCTCTCTCGGACCTCCCGCCGTCAGCCCTGGACCGGAGGGCTTTTTACGGGACCGTTGGGTACCGGAGGGTTCAGCAGATCAGAACCGAGCCCAGCCTGGCCAGAGCGAATCACGCGTTGACAGTTTATTGTCCGTGAGTGGCCAAAAAATCATCGCCCATGCGGTCGCCGGGAAAGGGGTGGTGGCCATTGAGGAATTGCGTTGCGGTCAGCGGTTTCCCTCCGACAAGCTGAACTCGTTCCAGGCCGATGGCCCCCTGCCCCGCCGCGACAACCAGCCGCCCGCCGGTTGATTCGAGGATGCGACCCGGAGAGCCGGAGACGTCATCGACGACGGTGGTGTGGTGGACGATCAGCCGCACGGGCCCTTTGCCCACCTCGGCGGGGTGCCAGGTCGTCGAGGCGATCGGCCAGGGCTGCATCGCCCGGACGAGGTTGTGAATCACTCGGGCGGGACGGGACCACTCGATCCGCCCATCCTCCTTGCGGAGTTTGGGTGCCTTCGTGACCTGGGCTTTCGACTGCGGCAGCACCTGGGCGGTTCCGTCAACCAAACAGGCTAGCGTCGAGACCACGAGGGGCGCGCCCAGGCTGGCCAGACGAGCTTCTAGTTCGCCAGCGGTTTCATCGGGGTCGATTGGCGTGCGAGCGATCGCAATCATTCCGCCAGCGTCGATGCGGGGGGTCATGCGGATGACCGTCACTCCGCTCTCCCGTTCCCCATTCTGGATCGCGCGGGCCACCGGCGCCGCTCCCCGGTAAGCGGGCAGGACCGAGCCGTGGAGGTTGACGCCTCCCAGCGGGGGGAGGGCCAGAAGTTCCGCCGAGAGGATCTGGCCGTAAGCCGCCGTGACCAGAACTTGAGGTGCCAGGTCGCGGATTCGCGCGATCGCCTCGGGGGCGTTGACATCCTCGGGCTGGTCGACGGGGACGCCTCGGTCGATCGCCGCGAGCTTGATCGCGCTGGGGATGAGTTGCTGCTTGCGTCCCTGGGGACGGTCGGGCTGGGTGACCAGAGTGGCCACGTCGCAGCCGGCATCGACGAGGGCGAGAAAGGTTGGCAGTGCGAAGTCGCCGGTGCCGAGCATGAGGAGTCGCATGGGATTCGCCATTTCAAGACCTGCCGTCGCGGGCGAGCTCGTCGAGCTGGCGGCGAATCTCGTCGTCCGAGGGGGTAATCCCCTCGGCCTGCTCTCGGCGGAACGCGGCCTCCCACTCTCGGAGTTTCGGGCCGGCCGCGTCTTTCGCGGTAGGAGTGAAGTGGTCGATATGGAGGTGACCATCCAGGTGGTCAATCTCGTGCTGCATCGCCACGCTGGGCAGCTCGTCCCCGTCGACCTCGATCGGGTTGCCCGCAAGGTCATAGGCCCGCACCCGCACCTTCTTCGACCGACGCACCATCCCGTAGAGTCCTGGGAAGCTGAGACAGCCCTCCTCCCATTCGATCTGGGAGAACCGCTTGACGACCTCGGGATTGATGAACACCTGCTCCTGATCGGCACGCTGCGGGTCGGCGCTGACATTCAGGATGAAGAAGCGGAACGGCAGCGCGACCTGATTGGCGGCGAGGCCAACCCCTTTGTGTTCGTACATCAGGTCAAACATGGCCCGGACCTGGGCCCGAAGCGTGTCGTCGATGCGGGGGACCGGGACCGACTGGTAACGCAAAGCCGGATGAGGGTAGTTCACGATCCTCAGCAAAGTTCCAACTCCGAGACGCTTCCGTAGGGATTTGTCGAGCGATTATCCGGTCAAGGGCCAGCGAGCGTCAACCCGCGGAGAGGGCTCGGTTCAGGGAGAAGACGCCGGAGCGAACGGGTCGGCGGGCAGCGGGCCGGGGGAATTGGGCGGCGTGGCCCAAAGCTCCCAGAGCGAGCCCGCCAGCAAGGCCACGGGCCCATCGTCGACGAGGGCGGTCGTGGCGTGCCTGGTGGTCTCATCGCCCAACCGCGGCCCAGGGGCGCCCAGGCGGATCGACGTTGGCGTGGTCGAGCCTTCTTGCGTGAGGAACACCTCGCAGGCGGGCGGGGAGAGGCCCGTCGGCGAGGGGATGGCACCGCTGTACTGGGTGAATCGGGCTGCCTGGAGATTCGCCAAGGCGTCGAGCAAGGTGTTGACCCGGGCGGTCTCGAATCCGGCGAGGTCTGTCCCGGACGCCGCCTTCCAGAGCGGGAGCTTGGGCGTTCCCGCGGGATCACGCTCCAGGTCGACTCGCCGACCCGGCCAGCGGAAGGTTACCTTCTCGACGGTCGTGAGGGGGATCGTCGCCAAAGTGCGGTCATGGAGTTCGGCTCCCAGAATCTCGGTGGCCCTGCGGCTAAGCGTGAAGACCAGGGGCCGGCCTGTCAGCCGGGCGTAGCGGGTTCCCGAGCCTCCAGGAACCTCGGACCCGATCTCCAGAGCATTCTCACCATTGCGAACCGTCCAGGCTACGACGAGATGGGGGGTATCCAGGCCGTAAGTCTTCGGGTCACCGCCCTCGGCCACCAGACGCTCGGCGCGAAGGCCGGAGAGGAGGACCGCCACCCGGGCGACCGCCTGGGCATCCGCCGGAGCGTCCACCGGTTGAGTCATTCGCCACTGGGCAAACGCTTCCGGTCCCGGGTGTGGCGTGGCGGGCGACTGGAGAGCAACGTAAGCCACACCCGCTTCGTCACCCGCTCGACGGACGGTCAGGCGGTCGAGACCGAAACGATCCTGGGTCAAAAGGCTCCGGTCGCGAAACGCCAGGGTGCCGGCCGGTAGGGCGGAGACAATGGCTTCGGGAAGCGCGAGCAAAGTGGCAGGGTCGTCGGTGGATCGAGCGTAAACCATCCGGGCGATGGTGTTGCGGGTGCCGAGAGTCAGGTTCAGGGCTGGTTCACCGATCGGGCCGTCCACCAGGGCTCGGTCGGCCCGTGAGGCCGACGGTGATTCCCAGACCCGAACCGTCGCCGTGGGCTTGTCGAGGTGAGCCTCGGGATAATTCTTGGGGTCGAGGAATTCCGCGGTCTCCAGACCAAGAAGCTGGGCGAGCAGGGCATCCACGGTGGGCCCATCGGCCTTGCCCAGTGATTCCACGCCGGTCGCGGACCGTTTCACGACCTCCCAACCCCGCGGACCCAGAGCCAGTTCATGAGCATCTTCACCAACCTGGATCGCCAGGAAATGGATTCGAGTCTTGTCGAGGTTGGTCAGCTTGTGGCTACGCAGTTCGTTGGGGTTCTTGCCGAGGGTGCGCAAGGCGGTCGGGTTGATCAAAATCACATCGTCCTGATCTCCGCGGCGAGCATGGGCTCGATCCGGGTGGCCGTTGAGCGGGGCCGAAATCTGGACCGTCCGCGCCACCGCTCGACGAGTCTCGGCCTCGCCAGGCGGCGGGCCGACTTCCAGGGTCAGGTCGGGGTTAGCGAGTCCGTACTTGTCCCAGTCGGTCACGCCTTCGGCCACGAACCCCTTGGGGCCATCCTCGACCCGCAGCGCGGCAAGGTCGGCGACCAGTCCTTCGAATTTCGTTTCATCGCCAGGGGCCTGGATCGGAGACACGATCCGCCAGGACTGCCCTTTGCGATCGGCGGCGAGCTTGCGGTCCGGGCCGCCAACCTGGATCCGACCGATGTCCAGTCCGGAAAGGCCCAGAAGACTCCGCTCTCGCCAGTCGACGGCCGGCAAATCCGCCAGGGCCAGCGGCAGGGCGTCGACCACCACGATTGGCCCGGAGTTGGGTCGAACGTAACGCAAGCCCGGCAAGCTCTTGGCGTCCCCCAGGTCGAGTGTCGCCAGCGCGGATGTTCCCTTGCCCGGCCCGAAGAGCTTGACGACCCGCGGCGACTCGAATCCGAAACGCTCGGGAGGGCCGTCCACGACCCCGGCGTCCTTCGAGGTCCGCAGGCCCTTGAGGCTTTGCAGGAAGCCATCCACCTTGCCGCGATCGGCCAGGGCCTCTACTGGCTCAACCAACTGCCAGGCCTCATTGCCGCGGCGTTCCAGGACCACCGCCGGCTCGCCACTGCCGCGAATCTCGATTCTGGCAATGTCGGCGGGCTTGAGCGGGTCCAGCGCCGGCAGGATCCGGTCCTTTAGCGCCTCGGCGTCTTGACGGTTCAGAATCTCCGAGCGGTCCGCCCACCAGAGGGCCATGAGGCCGCCCAGGAACAGCACCATCAGAGCGAATGTCCCGCGCGTCTTCATGGTCGTATCCGCCTGCCACCGCAACGCCGAGTCCGTTCAGGGTCAGTCGCGACGAGCCAGGTAAGTCGCGATGCCGAAACCCACGATCACCGAAATCGCCATCAAGGTGGGGACAACCACCAGCTTGGCCCGCAACGGGGCGTCGGCCGAGAGCGTCACGGCGGAGTACGGCGTGGGGGGAATCAGTCCCTGCTGATAGGGCCGTCCGCGAAGCCAGTTGATGGTGTTGATGAGAAGATCGAAATTTCGAGGCGCATAAGGGTTATTGGCGACATCCCGGCTGCCCAGAACGACCATGCGGGGGACCTCGGGGGACCGAGGAACGACCGGCCTCGTCGCGACGGCCACGGCCACGTCGAACGGGCCGGAGGTTTCCTTGTCGCCCCGCGAGCGGCGGTTGTCGGTCCGGTCGGTGCGGACCCAGGAATCGGGCGACGACTTCAAGATCGCCGTCACCGACAGGGCCGGGTTGGCCGGCTGGGCCGTGGGACGGACCGGGGTGGCGTCGGGCAAAATCACATAGCTGCTGGCGATGGCGTCAACGACCGGGTGAGCCACCCGGCTCAGGTTGTGACCGATGATGGCGCGAGGGTTATTGGCATAGTTGAGCTTGGCGTCCCAGATCACGCCGGGCCCAACCTCGACGTCGTACCCCTTGAGCCAGGAGACCAGCCCGGTGGTGCTGGCCTCGTCGGATTCAGGGCCCATCGCGAGCAGCAGTTGGCCTCCGCCGTCAACGTAGGCTTTCAAACGCTCCAGCTCCTGAGGCTGGAAGGGTGTCCTGGGTCCGCAAAGCAAAGCCACTTCGATCGCCGGGTCAAGATCCTTGGTGAGCAAGTTGCTGACGACGACGCGGGCGCCCAGGCTTTCGAGTCGAGAGCGGAACATTCCCAGGGCCGGCGTGCGGACGTCAACGTCGTGGATCGAAGGCTCGCCGTGGCCGGTGAGGAAGGCGACCAGGAATTTTTTCCCCTCTCGCAACCGGATCAAAGCCGAGGTGATCGCGTCCTCGCCCCGGAAACTGCTATCGAAGCGAGAAGGATCGGGGTTGGCCGCGTTCAAGGCGAAAAGGTCGCTGTTCCGGACCACGGCATGTTCGCGGGTGGGTCCTTCACCGAGGTCCACCAGCACGCCGCCCCCCTGCCCCACCACGACGGCGAGGTCGGGAGCGTACTTGACCAGATCCTCGTAACGCTCGCGGTCGCGGAAGGGATTGACCTGCTCGATCTTCACCTTCGGCGGGTTGAAGTCCTGATAAAGCTCCAGAAGTTGCAAAATCCGCGAGCGCTGCTCGGCCGCCAACTCGCTCTGGCCGAATACCACCGTGAAGGTGACGGGTCGGTCGAGGGTGCGAAGCTGATTGGTGGTGAGGCTTGACAGGGTGAAAGCGCTCTCTCGGGTGAAGTCAAGAGCCTTGCCGCCGTACTTGAACGCCAGGACGTTGCCGACGATCAGAATTCCGGCCAGCAGGGCGGTATTCAGCGCCGTGCCCGAGGCGTCGGTCACCCTTCGCAGGCTAGGGCTGGCGTGTCGATAGCGGCGATTCGCCCGATTCAGAGAGACGACGATCGCGAAGCCGGCGGCGAACAGTGGAAGCGAGCCGGGAATGCTTCGCGAGGCCGCGATGTAGGCGCCCGCGGCGATCAGCAACAGCCCGGCGACCGCCGCGGCGACCACGCGGTCTCGGTAGCGGGAGCGGGGCGCGTCCTCGTCCGCTTCTTCCTCGGCCGACTGCCCGACCGGTGCCCCTCGAAGAACCCACGAGATCGCCAGGCCCGCGGCCAGCAACAGGCCGCACAGCCAGAACAGGTCCCATTCCAGCAGTTTGTTCAAGCGGTCGGCCATTGGCGTCTCAGGCCCCCCGCCGATTCTGGATGACCTTGGTCGTCAGGTAGAGCAGGAACGCCGTGACGGAAAGGTGCAGCGTCACATAGCGCAGGTCAAGCAGCCCCCGGCCGAATTCCTGCACCTGAGGCAAGATGGAGATGTATTGCAAGGTCGCGGCCAGGCCGAGGTTCTGCCGGGTGACGGCTTCCCGGTAGCCCAGCAGCGTGACGATCAGCAGGCTGAAAAGGGCTACGAACGTACCCACCGCCGCGACCACCTGGTTGCGTGTCAATGCGCTGAAGAACAGGCCGATCGCCACGAACATCATGCCGGCGCTGGTCAAACCGATCCCCAGGGAAATCAACGGACCGGTGTCGAAGGGAAACTTGCCGTAATGCCGCAAAATTGGCAGATAAACCGCGAACGGCAAGAGCAAGACCAGATACATCGCCACGCCGGCCGCCCACTTCCCCACGACCACCTCGGCCTCGGAGACCGGCACCGTCAACAGCGTCTCAATCGTGCCCGACCGCCGTTCCTCGGACAGCAACCGCATGGTCAGGGCGGGGATCGCGACCATCATGGCGATCCAGAACGTCGAGCTTTGCGAGATGTAAGTGTTCATCGGGTCGTGAAGGCCCGAGAACGCGATCTGCGGCTGCCGCAAGACTTCCACCAGTTGGTAGAAGTTGATCCAGGCGATGAGCTGAAACGCCAGCAAAATCAGGTAAGCGATCGGACTGAGGAAGTAAGCCGCCAGTTCCCGTCGCATCAAGGTCAGGACGTGTCTCATGGTTAGGCGGCCTCGCCCCCGGCGGCGGCCTGGCGAACCGCCTCGATAAAGCGATCTTCCAGGGTCGAGCGCCGCAGGTCCAGCCTCCGCAAGCCCCAGCCATTCTGGATCACCCGGGCGGCCAAGGCTTCGCGAAGGTCGGCATCGTCCTTCCGAGCGTGAACCTCGAACAGATGAGCGCCAGGCTCGCCCCCGACCGGAGCCTGATGGACCCGAGCCACGCCCGGCATCGCTTCCAACGCCTTGCGCACCGCTTCGCCCGGACCTCGGACCTCGACAACCGCGGCCATCCCCGCGCGGATGCGGTCCAACCGTTCGTCGATGGCGATCGTCCCCCGGGCGATCAGGATCACCCGTCCGCAAACCGCCTCCACCTCCTGCATGATGTGCGTCGACAGCAAGATCGTGTGATGGTTGCCCAGTTCGCGGATGACGGAGCGAACCTCGCGGATCTGGATCGGGTCGAGGCCGGCGGTTGGCTCGTCGAGAATCAGGATGTCCGGGTCGTGAAGCATCGCCTCGGCCAGTCCCACCCGTTGGCGATAACCCTTTGACAGATGCCCGAGGACTCGTTCCTTGACGTCCTCAAGGTCGCAACGCTCGACCACGCGGCCAATCGCTCCGGCGCGTCGCGACCGAGGGACGTCCTTCAGCTTGGCCCGAAAGGAAAGGTACTCGCGGACCCGCATCTCGGGGTACATCGGCACGTTTTCGGGCAGGTAGCCAACGCGACGGCGGACTTCAATCGGTTCGTCCAGCACGTCATGGCCGGCCAAAACCGCCCGCCCGCTGGTGGGGGGGAGATAGGTGGTCAGCATCCGCATCGTCGTCGTCTTGCCCGCCCCGTTGGGACCAAGGAAGCCCACGACCTCGCCGCGGCCGACCTCAAAGCTGAGACAATCGACGGCGCGGACGGCGCCGTAACGCTTGGTAAGTCGTTCGACCTGGATCATGTATGGCGCTTCGAGGACGGAAGGAGGCCGGACACTCAACCCGCAAGAATTGACCCTTATCCCGAGTTTACCGGCCCGCGTGACCCTCCGCCAGTTGTTGCTCCGGGGGTTCGATCGCGGTTTGTCCGTCAGCCCGTGGTGAATGATCCGTCAAGCGGATGTCCTTCGATCCATCGACGCCATTGGTCGCATCCGAAACTTCGGAGAAAGCGGCTCTCGGCTCGGGCGGGTGCAATCGGTCCCGAATCCCCTGGATCAAGACGAAGAACACGGGAACGAAAAACACGGCCAGAATCGTCGCCGCGAGCATCCCGCCGAAAACCGCCGTTCCCAACGCCTGGCGGCTCGCGGCGCCCGCCCCGGTGGCACGAACCAGCGGTAAAATTCCCAGGATGAAGGCGAACGACGTCATCAAGATCGGCCGGAACCGAGAGCGCGCCGCCCGGATGGCGGCATCGCGGGTCGAGGCCCCCTGGGCATGCAACTCCCGGGCGAACTCGACGATCAAAATTGCGTTCTTGCTCGCCAGGGCGATAATCAACACGATGCCGATCTGCGTGTAGATGTTCACGTCCATCCCACGAGCCGCCACGAACGCCACCGTCCCCAGCAAAGCCAGCGGAACAACCAAAATGACCGCCGCAGGTAACCACCAGCTTTCGTACTGCGCAGCCAGGACCAGGTAGACCATCAACGCGGCTAGCAGGAAAACGTAAATGGCCTGCGAGCCGACCAGTTTTTCCTGGTACGACATGGCCGTCCACTCGTAACCCATCGATGTCGGCAGCTTCGTCGCGGCCATCTGGTCCACCAGCCGCATCGCCTCGCCCGAACTGAACCCGGGAGCCCCTTCGCCGGTGATCGACGACGAGGGATAAAGGTTGTAGCGATTGATCAGTTGCGGACCAAGGGCCTCGCTCACTGTGGCCACGGTGCTCAGGGGAACCATCTTCCCCTGGCGGTCGCGGACCTCCAGCCGCCGGATGTCTTCCGGGCGAAGGCGGAACTTCTGGTCGGCCTGCACTCTCACCTGATAGGTCCGGCCGAACAGGTTGAAATCGTTCACATAGGCCGAGCCCATCGTGGCCTGAAGCGTGCCGAAAACCGAGTCCAGCGGGATGTCCAGGCTCTTCACCTTGGTCCGGTCAATATCGACGAACAGTTGGGGAACCCCTGCGCGGAAGCTCGACGTCAACGCTCGCAACCCCGACTGAGAGTTGCCATCGGCGAGCATCTCGTTGGTGACCTTTTGCAGGTCGTCCAGCCCGGTCCCTCCCCGGTCTTCAATCTGCACCTGGAACCCCGCGGCAGTGCCAAGCCCCATGATCGCGGGCGGCGGGAAGCAGAAGACCATCGCTTCCTGAATCTGGGCGAACTCGCCGCGCAGGTGGTTGAGCATCGCGTCCTGCGAGGTCTCGGGCGTGGGCCGATCGGCGTAGGGGGCATAGGTCAGGTAAAAGGTCGCCGCGTTCGAGGCGACGGCCTGGTCCAGCAGCGACTGCCCGCCAATCATGAACCACGAACGGATGCCGGGCGTCTTGCGCAAAATCCCCTCAACCGTGTCGACCACCTTCCGGGTCCTCGCCTGCGACGCCGCGTCGGGTAACTGAACCCCGACGATGGCGTACCCCTGGTCCTCCACCGGCAGAAATCCGGTCGGCAGTTGGGTGAACCAGTAAAACGTCCCACCCACCAGAAGCATGAACACCAGCATCATCGTCGGGACATGGCGAATCATCCGGCCGACGATCGCCGCGTAGAGTGATTCACTGCGATCGTAAACGGTATTGAACGCCCGATAGAAGGCATTCTTGCGGCCGGTCGAGGGACGCAGGTAGGTGGCGCACTGGGCCGGCTTGAGAGTGACGGCGTTGATGGCGCTGATGAGCGCCGTGGCGGCGATCGTCAACGCGAATTGCCGGTAAAGTTGCCCGGTAATGCCGCCCAGGAACGCGGTGGGCAGGAACACGGCCATCAAGACCAGGGTGATGCCAATGACTGGTCCAATCACCTCGCTCATCGCCACGATCGTCGCCTCGCGGGGGGGCAGGCCGTCGTGGTCGATGTGGTGAGAGGCGTTCTCGACGATGACAATGGCGTCGTCGACCACGATGCCGATGGCCAGGACCAGCCCAAACAGCGTCAGCATATTAATTGAAAAGCCCAACGCCCCGAGCGCCGCGAACGCCCCGATGATCGTCACCGGGACGGTGGTGGCCGGGACCAATGTCGCTCGCCAGTCCTGGAGGAACACCAGGATGACGACCAGCACCAGGACGCCCGCCTCGGCCAGGGTCCACCAGACCTCGGCGATCGACTCTTGAACGAACAGGGTGGTGTCGAAGGGAATGTCGTAATCGATGCCCGGCGGGAAGGTCTTTTTCAGCTCGGCCATCTTCGCCTTGACCTGCCGAGCCACATCCAGCGCATTGGCGCCCGGCAGTTGAAACACCCCAAGGCCCGCCGCTGGTTTGCCCCCGACGTCGGTCCACTGGTCATAAACCTGACCGCCCAACTCAACGCGGGCGACATCGCGTACCAGGGTGAGCCGAGAGCCTGTCCCCTGGTCGTCCGTCGATCGCGACGCCCGGACGATGATCTCCTCGAACTGGTGGACATCCTTGAGCCGGCCCAGGGTCGTGACGGTGTATTGAAAGTCCTGCGAGTTGGGCGTCGGCGGCTGGCCCACCAACCCGGCGGCGACCTGCACGTTCTGCTCACGAATCGAAGTCAGGACATCCTCGGTCGTCAGGTTGCGGGCCTTGAGCCTCTCAGGGTCGATCCAGATCCTCATGCCATAATTGCTGCGGCCGAACACCTGAATGTCGCCGACCCCCCGGATGCGGCTCATCTCGTCCTTGATGCGCAAGGTCGCGTAATTGCTCAGGTACAGGTCGTCATACTTCGGGTCGTCGGAAGTCAGGGCGGCGACCAGGATGATCGCGGTTGACTTCTTCTTGGTGGTGATCCCCTGTCGCTGAACATCCTGCGGAAGTTTGGGCTGGGCGATGGCCACGCGGTTCTGAACCAGAACCTGAGCCATGTCGAGGTCGGTCCCCACCTCGAAGGTGACGGTGAGGTTGTACGACCCATCACTGGCACAGGTGGAGGACATGTAGAGCATGCCCTGGACGCCATTGACCTCCTGCTCGATGGGAGCGGCCACGGTGTCGGCCAGAACCGTGGCGTCAGCGCCCGGGTAAACCGTCGAGACGGCCACCGTGGGCGGCGTGATCTGGGGATATTGTTCGATCGAGAGGAACATCAGTGTCACCCCACCCACCAAGAGGGTGATGATGGCGATGACGTTGGCGAAAATGGGCCGATCAATGAAGAATCGCGAGAACATCGGCGGCCTCGTCCGACTTCGACTCATGGAAATCGGGCCGACCCAGCCGGTCGTCCCGAGACGGGGGGAGGGGGGGGGCGGGTTTCGCGGTTCAGGGGGTCGCGGCGGTCGACACCACTGGCATCTTGGCCTCGACCGCCTTGACCTTCAGTCCCGGTCGGGCCTTCTGGAGCCCCTTGACCACGACCAGGTCGGTCGCCTTCAGGTTCTTTTCGATGACACGCAACTCGCCCACGGCCGAGCCAATCACCACCGGCCGCTGCTCGACCATCCCCTTCTCGTCGACGATCAGCAAGAACTGCCCACCCTGGTCGAGACCCAACGACCGCTCAGGAACGAGCAGGGCATCCTGGCGCTCTTCCATCGGCACGCGGAGTCGGACAAACAAACCCGAGAGGATGGTTTCCTCGTCGTTGGGAAAAATTCCCCTCACCGAGACGGTGCCGGTGGTTGGGTCGAGCCCCGGGTCGGCATAGTCAATCCGCCCGTGGTGGGGATAGCCCGTCTCATTGAGCATCGCCAGGTCGACCGGCGAAACCCCCTTGGAGTAACTGACCCGTTCCCCCTTGCGAACCTGTTCGCGAAACCGAAGCAGGTCCGCCTCGCTGACGTTCATGTACGCATAGATCGGCTTGTCCTTGAGAATCGTCGCCAGGATGGTCGCCTGGCCATCCCCCACCAGATTTCCCTCGTCGGCGAGCTTGCGACTGATGCGGCCGTCGATCGGAGCGGTAATCCGGCAATAGCCCAGGTTGATTTCGGCGTTGCGCAGGTCGGCACGGGCCTGCTCAATGTTGGCCTTGGCCGACAGGATGGCGATGTCATAGTCGGCCTTGGACTGTTCAGCGCTGGCTTTGTCGGCGTCAACCTGGGCGGCGGCCTTCTTGCGGTTGGCCTCGGCCTGGTCAAACTCCTGCTTCGACGCGGCGTTGCGATTCACCAGGTTGCGTTGACGGTTCTCCTCGATCTGCGAAAGGAGCAACTGCGCCTGGTCCAGGGCCACCTGGGCGGCCGAGACCTCGCGGACTTTCGACTCCTCGGCCTTGCTCAAGGCGGCCTCGGCGACGGCCAGTCGCGCCTTGGCCTGCTCGACCTGAACCTGAAACGGTTCTTCCTCGATCACCATCAAGAGGTCGCCGGCCTTCACGTTCGAGCCGGCGACAAACCGCACCTCCTTGAGAAACCCGCGGACGCGGGCACGAAGGTCGACCGACTCGATCGCCCGGGTGTTCCCCGTGTATTCCTGATAGACGGTGACCGACCGTTTTTCGGGAAGGCTGACGGTCACTTCCGGAGGAGGAGGCGCCACATAGGCATTGTTGTCCCGGCAGCCGACCAGGACGATGAGCCCTCCCAGGACGATCCACCCCAAACTTCCCGGTCGCGTCGTCACGGGTTCGCCCCAAGGGAAACAGACCGGCCCATCCGGCCTAACTCATCCAACCCGCGCCCATCTTAGGATGCCCGGGGGAATCCGTCCACGATCAAGGTTTCGTGGCCTCCCCGCTGTCGAGGCCGGCGGAGGGTGGCGTTTTTGCGTCTCCCTTCGCTCCGGCCAACTCTCGCCGCAGTTTGCGGATGCGGTCCTCCGCCGCGAGACCGACCTTGGACCGGAGGATCGGCGCCCCCTCGAACCATTCGCGAGGCTCGATATAGGCCGCGTGGACCTCGACCATCAAGGTGGCGGGCTGATCCTTGAGGCGCGTCACCTTCACATACCCCGCGCCCCCCGCGTAGAGAAACGGCGGCCCGACGGCGTTGGGCGTGCCCTCGGCGTTCCGAAACAGCCGCCGCCAGATGTTGGGATACTCCCGATCGCGGTCGAACTCCGAGGAAGTCCGTGACGCGACCACCCACGACTCGGCTGACTTCGAGGCACTCAGCCGATCGGTCGAGTCCACCCGTACCCGGTCCAGCAATCGTCCGGTCTGGTGGGAATACCACTCATCCCGAGGGGTGACTTTCAGATCGCGAGCCTCAAGCGCGGCGGCGTCCAACTTCTGAGTCTCGAACTTCATGTTTCCAGCCTCGACCGGCCCGGTCTCAACCCCCAGTTTCGATGGGTCCAGGGCATCCAGGTTGGCGTGAATCGCGAACCAAAGATCCACGAACCGGGCGATTCCCCCCCCTTTGGTCGGCGAGTCATGAGGCGGCAGGAGAATATGCGGAGCGGTCAACGAGTCGCGAAGCATTTCCTCGGCCTTGGCTGGCGACCCGGCGACCTTCTTGAGAACCGCGGCCTGTTCGCGAGCCGACGCCCCATCCACGAAACTCGGCGGTGGGAGGGGGATGGGCGTCGCCTCCATCACCAGTTTTCCTCCCATCAACTCGGCAAGCACCGGGTTCGCGTCATGCCCGACGACCACCGTGGCGGTCGGAGTTTGGGCCGCGAGAGCCCAGGCCAAACAGGTTGTGACGACCAGCATTGGAATGTCCCTCACTCCTGGACGGGTTCACTGGCGAAGTTTCCAGCCCTCGCAACCGATACAACCCTTAGTCATACGCCGCCAACTTGGCAAGCGCGGACCGGGGAGGTGGTTCTCATGGGCTTCGCGTCGCCTCCCACGTCCCGAGGTTCCCAGCCCCCCAAAAGCCGGCGGGTCATGGACCGTGCGTCGATAGGCTTCCTTGCGCCGATCCTTCTCCTGAGCTTGGCCAGCGGCTGCCGGGTCATCTCGGGGACGGGCCCAATTCGTACCGATTCCCACCTGAAGGCCCAGGCCAACGTCAACGGTTCGATCGAGGTCAAGCTGCCGACCGCGCCCGACCCGGGGCCGATGATTCCGGCAATCGTCAGAGGCTCGTCCCTGGGGGCGAAGGCGCCCAGAGTCGCTTTGATTGACGTGGACGGCCTACTGCTCAACCAGAACCTCACCGGTCTGTACTCGGCCGGGGAAAACCCGGTCGCCGCTTTCCGCGAGAAGCTCGAGGCCGCCGCCGCGGACTGCCGAGTCCGCGCGGTCGTTCTGCGGATCAACAGCCCCGGGGGAGGCGTGACCGCCAGCGACATCATGGCCGAGGAATTACGAAGATTCCGCGTGTCGACCGGCAAACCCTGTGTGGCCTGCTTGATGGACCTTTCGACCGGCGGAGCTTACTTTTTGGCCGTTGGCTGCGACGCGGTCGTGGCCCACCCGACGGCGATCGTCGGCGGAGTCGGCGCGATCGTCAACCATTTCAACCTCCAGGATGCGATGGCCCAACTCAACGTCACGGCCGACCCGATCAAGGCGGGCAACCTTGTCGACATGGGAAGCGTGACCGTCCCCCTACCCGAGGAAGCCCGCAAGCTCCTGCAAATGACCGCCGACGGCTTCCGTGACCGCTTCGCCGCCAAGGTCGCCCTCGGGCGCCCCACGATGACAGGCGCCGACCACGCCGAAATCGCCGACGGCCGAGTGGTCCCCGCCACCAGGGCCCTGGCCTTGCGACTGGTCGACCGCCTCGGCTACCTGGACGACGCCCTGGCCGAAGCCGAAGCCCGATCCGGCTCCTCTGGCGTCGAGGTCGTCTCGTATTCCAGGCCGGGCTCGCCGCCTCGCTCCATCTACGCGATCACAGCCAACACCCCGCTTCAGGGGGAAATTGTCCCCTTCAGCTACCCGGGGCTCGATCGCGCCAAACTGCCGACGTTCCTCTACTTATGGCAGCCCGACCCAACCCTCGCCCGGTCCGGCGGCCGGTGACGCCCCTGACCCTCGCCGCCAGGGTCGGCGCGGCGAAGCCAGCCGAGCGCCTCATCGCCGTCACCGGCGCCGGGGGATTCGTCGGTGGTCATGTCGTCCGAGACCTCGCCACGGCGGGCTATCGGGTGCGGGCCCTGTCCAGGCGTCCGCCAACCGTGACCGGGAGGATTTCCGGCGTCGAGGTGTTGATCGGCGACCTTCGACAGCCCGAGACCCGCGCCCGATTGGTCGCCGGGGCTTGGGGGGTGATTCACTGCGCCGGCTGGGTCAGCCTGGGGATGGACCGTCGGGGAGACGCCCTTGCCATCAACGTCGACGCGACCGCCAGGCTCCTCGACGAGGCCGAGGCCGCCGGGGTCGCCCGATTCGTCTTTACCTCAACCCTGTGGACCACCGCCGCCGGAACCGCCGACAACCCCGCCGACGAATCCACCCCGTGGAATCTCAGTCTGACGCGATGCGCTTACTGCGACACCAAACGTGCCGCCGAACAACTCGTCCTCTCCCGATCCACCTCCCAGTTCACGACTTGCGCCCTGTGTCCCGGATTGGTGCTTGGTATCGGAGACTCGCGCCCAACCTCGTCGCGGCTCCTCCTGACCATGGCGGCCACGCCGATCGCGACCCTGCCCGCCGGGGGTATCCCGATCATCGACGCGAAAGTCCTGGCGATGGCCCATCGACGCGCCCTGGACCGGGCCGAGCCGGGTCGGCGTTACATCGTCGTCGGACCCTACCTGAGTTACCGGGAAATGGCCCGTCTGGTCCGCCAGGTCGCCGGCTGGCCGCGATGGGTCGTACCGCTGCCCGGGTGGCTCCGACGCCCGTTGATGGTTTCCGGAACGCTCCTCGACCGGATCTCCCGAGGGTGCTGGGGCGACCTGTCCGCCGCGTCGGTGGCCGGAGGGTTTCTGGCCCTGCACGTCCGAGGAAACCAGGCCGATTCCGCCTTCGGACTGATCCACCCCCCTGCCCTGTCCACCATCGTCGACACCCTGAAAAGTCAACAGTGGGAAGGGCGATTCCCTCATCGGCAATCCATCGGCGAGCCGGCCTGACCTCGCCATCAGTTCCAGGGCAAGGCCGATCGGGTGGCCCAGTATTCGTCGGGAGCTTCGGCGAGCGGCGAGAGGGCCTGATCCAACTCATCATCCCAGGCAATCGTCCGAGCCTTGAGGTTCGACGAGAGCTGCTCGGGACTCGACGCCCCACTAAGAACCAGGTCGGACCAGGGACGGGCCAGCGCCGCGGCCAGCGCAAGGGCATCGGGGGTCGTCTCGCGCTTGCGGGCGAGGTTCTCTAGCAAAGAGCGGCGGTCAGCGAAGGCGGCCGACTCGTTGCGCCCAGTCAATCGGCCGTTGGCCAGCGCTTCCTTGGCGATGACCCGCAACCCATTCGCGTGAGCCTCTGCCAGAGCCGAGCCCGCCGACGGTTCCAACAGGTTCCAGGTCGCCTGCACCGCGTCGAACAGGCGGCGACCCTCAACCTCCACGACCAGAGCCCGCCGCAAGGTCTCGGCCTGGCGAGCGCCCGAGAGCGACAGGCCAATCGCCACGCCTTCCCGCTGCAACTCGGCCAGGGCTCGGAGGGCATCACGATTCTCCAGGACACCGCTCTCCATCGTGGCGGAATGAATCTGATAGAGCCGCAAATACGGCCCCAACAATGAGCGTGTTTCGACGAGTTGACGGGCCAGATTCGCCGCCGAATGATCCTTAACCTCGTGAGCCTCGGCCTCGACCCGCCAGCCGGCCGTATAAATGTACCCCCACTTCGAGCTCACTCGGACTGCGCTGGGGGCAATCCCTCTGGACCGGAGCCAACTCGCGAGAAATTCCTCGGACCGTCCATACGAGCGAGCCGCGTCAAAATCGCGAATCCCGGCATCCCAGGCGGCGTCAAGAACCCTGAAGGCCCGACCCTCCATCGAGGCCACGTCGCGCCCCTCGCGAGTGTCCTCGCCATGTCCCAGGTTGATGTAACCGGGACGGCCCAGCGCCGCCAGGCCGAGGCCCAACCGCGCCGGGCGGGCTTGTGCGTCCCCCGCGTCGTTGTCACTCATCTCCGCTCCTCCCGCCCGTACCTCGCAGCATGACGACCCGCCCTTGCCGCTCTATCGTAGGTTCCATCGGTACGTCCGGGCTACCCCCGCCACGGGCGAGCATGTTAAGATGGGGGTTCTGGTTGCGACCGGATCATCGCCCGACCCGCCCCGCCCGGAGCTTGCTCGTGGACTGCCTGAACCTGGAAGCCATCACGAAGGATTACTCGCGGGGCAAGGTCATCGTGCCCGTCTTGCGAGGGGTGTCGCTCTCCGTGGCGCGGGGCGAATTTGTCGCGCTCATGGGGGCCTCGGGCTCGGGCAAGACCACTTTGATCAACCTGCTGGGTTCGCTCGACCGGCCGACCTCGGGGCGGTATCGGCTCGATGGCGAGGACGTGGCGGGGCTCTCCGAGGAGGCCAGGGCCCGCCTGCGCAACCACAAAATCGGCTTCGTGTTTCAGAATTTCAACCTCCTGTCTCGTCTCAGCGCTCTGGAAAACGTCCTGGTGCCGCTGGCCTATGCCCCCGGTGGCCCCTCGGCGGGCGAAGAGCGGGGCCGAGAGTTGCTCGCCCGCGTCGGGCTGGGCGACCGGATGGATCACGAACCGGCACAGCTCTCCGGCGGCGAACAGCAGCGAGTGGCCATTGCCCGAGCCCTCATCAATCGCCCCTCGGTGCTGATCGCCGACGAGCCTACAGGCAACCTCGACTCGAAGACCGGTGAGCAGATCCTCCAGGTCTTCCGCGAGCTGAATCACGACGACAGTCTTACGATCATTTTGGTGACGCACGACCCCGGAGTCGCCGCCGCCGCCGACCGAGTCATCCGCGTCCGCGACGGCCTCGTTGCCGACGACCCCACCCCTCCCGGGCACGCCGAGGCACTCGCCTCTCGCGCTCCTTCGGCTCCCCCAGCGTCGCCGAGGCGCGGAGGGTCGTTCATCTCCTATCTGCGGACCGCGGCGACCGCCTTGCGCTCCCTCAAGCGCAACCCCTTGCGCTCGGCGTTAACCACCATCGGCATCATCATCGGCGTGGCGTCGATCATCGCCATCTCGGAGATCGGCCTCGGGTCGCAAACCGCCATTCGCGAGGTTCTCTCCAGCACCGGCGTGGACAACGTGCTGATTCTTCCAGGAGCGGCCTCGGCCAACGGGGTCAGCCTGGGCAGCGGCAGCGTCAAAACCCTGACCCCCGAGGACGCCGACGCGGTCCGCCGCGAGTGCCCCGCCGTGGACAGCCTCGCTCCGATCATTTATGCCCGCCGCCAGGTGGTCTATTCCAACAAGAACTGGAACCCGGTCTACCTCTACGGCACCTCGCCGGACTTTTTGAGAGTCCGCGACTGGAGCCAACTCGATGAGGGCCACCCCTTCACCGACTCCGACGTCCAGGACGCGGCGATGGTCTGCCTGCTCGGCCGAACCTTGGTTCGCGAACTTTTTGGGGAGACGGACTCTCCCGTCGGCAGGGAGGTTCTGGTCAACGACGTGCCCTTGCGAGTGGTCGGTGTACTTCGCAAAAAAGGGGCGAACATTATCGGCGAGGACCAGGACGACATCCTCCTCGCCCCCTGGACGACCATCAAGTACCGGGTCTCCCCCACCCCGAGCGTCAACTCGGCCGCGGCCAGCGCGGTGGCCGACCTTTCGCTGCCGGTCGACCAGGCGTCTCGTCGCTACCTCAGGGCCCAGACAAATCTTTACCCGGTCACCTCGGCGGTGCAGGCCCTCGATACCCCGCGTTTGGAACGCTTCTCCAACATCGACTCAATTTTGGTGAGGGCCCGCTCCACCGACGAAATCCCCCTGGCGATGGGACAGATCCAGGCGTTGCTTCACGAGCGCCATCACGCCCGATCCGATGGCCGCGACGACTTTACGGTCAAGGATTTCACCGAGGTCCTGGCCGCCGTCCAGTCCACGGTCGGCCTGGTTGCCGGCCTGCTGGTGATCGTGGCGTTGATCTCCCTGGTCGTCGGTGGCGTCGGCATCATGAACATCATGCTGGTCTCCGTGACCGAGCGTTACCGGGAGATTGGCCTCCGCATGGCGCTGGGAGCCGGCCCTCGCGACATCCTCCGCCAGTTCCTGGTCGAGGCGATCGTCCTGTGCGTCCTGGGAGGGGCGATCGGAATCGTGCTGGGCCGCTGCAGTTCCCTGCTCGTCCGTTTCCTGGCGAAGTGGCCAACCGAGTCATCCCTGCTGGCGATCCTGGCGTCGGTCTCCGTGTCCGTCACGATCGGAGTCGTCTTCGGCTACTACCCCGCCTGGAAGGCCTCTCGCCTCAATCCGATCGAAGCCTTACGATATGAATAAGCGTTATTGAAAATCACGCGGAATGCACACTCCGAACGATGATGCGAACGGCCAGGGGCAGGATGTCCACGACGGGTCGCCAAGGGGTAGGCGGAAGCTTACCCGCTCCACCTCGGCCGGTTCCGTCAGCGCATCGACGATCCGGTTGTCGGAACACGGTTGATAAGCTAGCCTGGCCGGGTCCGCGGAATCGTCGGCCGCCACGGCTCCAATGTGGGACACGGGTCCGCTCGGGGCAAGGTGAGTCGCGGTGGCGGCTTGCCGCGGCGATCGAGGGGGCTTGCGTCAATGAACCAGACCGCCGGATCGCCCGCCGTACCCCGTCGTCTGGCGTCGCTCGACGCCTATCGAGGGGCGGTCATGCTGCTGATGATGGGCGAGGTCCTGGAATTCTGCCGGGTCGCCGAGGCGCGACCCTCCAGCCGCTTCTGGCAAGCCCTCTGCTGGCACCAGTCGCACGTCCAGTGGGTGGGCTGCTCCCTGCACGACCTGATCCAGCCCTCGTTCAGCTTCCTCGTCGGTGTGGCGCTGCCCTTCTCGCTGGCAGCCCGAGCCGCCCGGGGCCAATCGCCGACCGGGATGAACGCTCACGCCTTCGCCCGCGCTTTGATCCTGATCTTGCTGGGGATCTTTCTGAGGTCGGTCGATGCCCCTCGTACCAACTTCACCTTTGAGGACACTCTCACCCAGATCGGCCTGGGCTACGGGTTCCTGTTCGTCCTGGCCCGCTGGTCGGCAAGGGTGCAGTGGATCGCCCTGGCCACGATCCTGGTCGGCTACTGGCTCGCCTTCGCCCTCTGGCCGCTTCCCCTTGAGGCCGGCGCTTCGGCCGCGCGGAGCGGAGTTTCGGGCAACTGGGGGCATCACCTTCAAGGCTTCGCGAGGCACTGGGACAAGAACACGAACCTGGCCTGGGCCTTTGATCGCTGGTTTCTCAACCTCTTCCCCCGTACCACGCGTTTCGCTTTCAACTCGGGAGGTTATACAACCCTCAGCGCGATTCCCACGCTGGCCACGATGATCCTGGGCCTTCGGGCTGGCGACCTGCTGCTTCGCGGCGACCGCTCGAGCTGGCGGAAGGTGGGTTGGCTCGTGGGGTCGG
Organism: Isosphaeraceae bacterium; assembly: GCA_965201075.1. GTDB lineage: Bacteria > Planctomycetota > Planctomycetia > Isosphaerales > Isosphaeraceae > CBDAVP01. Next base: position 82,121 of record CBDAVP010000015.1, read on the forward strand.
GGTTGGTTGGGCTGGGCCTTGGGTATGGCCTGGGTTTCCTCGGCATCTGCCCGGTGGTGAAGCGCATCTGGACGCCAAGCTGGGTGCTGTTCAGCGGCGGCTGGTGTGCCCTGATTCTGGCGATGGCCTATGCGGGACTCGACTTGCTCGGGATCCGTTGGCCGTTCTATCCCTTGCTGGTCGTCGGCCGGAACTCGATCGCCGCTTACGTGTTGAGCCATCTGCTCGACGAGTTCCTCCGTTCCAGCCTGGCGACGCATTTCGGGCGTGACGCATTCCTCGTGGCTGGGCCCGACTTCCAACCTCTGCTGCTGGGTGGCGCGGTGCTTCTCCTTTTGTGGCTCATCCTCTTCTGGATGGACCGTCGCAAACTCTATCTACGCGTCTGAGTGTTCCACGCTTCCCAATGTCCTGGACGCCACGGAGTGACCCGAGCCGATGAAGCTTCTACGCAGAGAGTTGAAGAACGCGGCGCTGATTCTGGTCGGTATCCTGTCGATGAGTTTCGGCCTGGAGGGATTTCTGGCGTCGAGCAAGGTCATCGACGGTGGCGTCACCGGAGTTTCGATGCTGCTCTCGAAAGTGCTGGGCTTTTCCCTGCCATTGCTGATCGCGCTGATCAATATCCCGTTCATCTTCCTGGGCGACATCCAGCTAGGTCGGGCCTTCGCGGTGCGTAGCGCCCTGGGCATTTTCGGCCTCTCGCTGGCCCTGGCCCTGATCCATTTCCACAACGTCACGGATGACAAACTGCTGACGGCGGTCTTCGGCGGGTTCTTCATCGGCGCGGGGATCGGCCTGACAATCCGGGGCAATGGAGTCCTCGACGGGACGGATATCGCCGCCCTGCTTGTCAGTAAACGAGTCGCGTTTCTGCGGGTCGGAGACGTCATCCTGGGCCTGAACATCGTCATCTTCCTGATGGCGGCCTACTTCCTGGGAATCGACTCGTCGCTCTACTCCATCCTGACCTACTTCTCGGCCTCGAAGACTCTGGATTTCCTCCTCCACGGCATCGAGGAATACACGGCCATCACGATCATCTCGGGCCTGCATTGCGACGCGATCCGCCTGGGGATCAACGAGCGACTGGGCCGCGGGGTGACGATCTACAAAGGGCGCGGCGGGCGGAGCAATTCCGATCAGGACATTCTCTACTGCGTCGTGACCCGCCTGGAGATTGGCAAGGTCAAGGCGATCGTCAAGGAAGTGGACCCCTCGGCCTTTCTGATCGTCTCCACGCTGGTCGATGTCGAGGGAGGCGTACTGAAACGGAGACATCAGCACTAGGTACCCCATGGAGATTCGTGAGCGACCGTTTTGTGCTCGAACCGTGGATGGGTCAGCGGTCGATAACAAGGAGGATTCGATGAAAGCGTTCGTCCTGGTCGTTGGCGTTCTGACCTCCGTGAGCCTCAACCTTTCGGCGCAAGCGGCCGAAGAGGAGATTCCTTCCGGCTACGAGGAGATTCTGCAGTGGCTGCCGGAGGACACCGAGACCCTGTTCGTGAAGCGGGGGCCTTACCTCCTCATGCCAGCGGAGGCGGACAGAAAGACAAGTCTGGATGACCTTCAATTCAAACTGCGTATTCTGGCTCTCGGGAACCTCCTCGCGGAGGAGGCCCTCTGGAAGAATCCCATCGAACTGTCCGTTGAGGGGAGCCGTCGGTTCCGCGCACCTACCCATCTGGGGATGATGCCCTATGAGGGGGCCGAGGTCATCCGATTCCGGGACGATCTGGGGCCGATCATGGCATCCCTTGAGAAGAAAGCGTTGCGCATCGAGGAGATCGGAGGGAAACGCGTTGCCGTCTTCGAGGCGAAGGTGATGTTCGACCGTTGGACGACCTATGTGACCCAACTTGGTCCGAAGGTCATGGTCGAGGCGACGAATCGCGCCTACCTCAAGGAACTCCTCGGGCGAATGGCCAAGAAAGGGTCTTCTCGTGCCTTGCCCGCCGAACTCACCGAATGGAAGCACGCGGACACCTCCGCCGCCTTCTGGGGAATTCGGCACTACGACCGCTCGGGCGCGGCTGGTGATCCCTCCTCGCCCCTGGCGGGTCGGAAGATGCCGGCGAACGTCCAGGACGACCAGGCCGTTGGTGTTGTCATGGCGCTGAGGGACGATGGCCTCAAGGTCCAGTACCTATCCGCGAATCCCGACGCCCTTCGGATCGCGGGAGACGCGTGGTTCGCGGGTGGAAACCAGGGGCCAATCCCCGAGGTCCGGACGGCCGAGCCAGGGGTGATTGACGTCTCCTTCGGCCTGGAGAACGACTCGCCGACTCAAGGCATGTTGCTCCTTTTGCTCCTCCAAGCATTGGGTCATGGAGTCTATTTCTGAGCGTCAAAGCGTGGAGACCTGTCGTCAAGGACGACGGAGCGTGGCGGCCTACCTCGCCGCATGCTTCGAAGCCAGGCGGAGCGGGCAACCGATCCCGTCCCCACTGGCTTGAAAAGCCGACCGTCCGCCCAAGGCCGCCGGGCGAGGCCGTGAATGGCTACGTGCGGGATTATCGGGCGGTGGATGCGTGGGGTGGCATGAGCGCACAGCGGGGAGCAGGCGGTCGGAATCGAGGATGTGAGGGCGTGGGTCAAAGTCTCGTCATCGAACGCCACGAAGTCGAAGCGGAGGCCGTCCGGGAACTTGATGTGGTCAAGCCAGGCGGGAGGGGATCAGCAAAGGGATAAGTCGGGGGAGAACGACTCACGCCCACTCATCCATATTACGTTCGACGCTCACCGAAAAAGCGGAAGAGCCACGAATCGGCATCAGTCGAACTCAGGGTGGCAAATGAACCGCATTTCGGATGAGGGTAGTGGAGGCCAAATCGCCACTGAGTCGTGGCGAGAGGTGCTCGCGTGGACCAAAAGATTGCCCGACGGCCTGGCTCGAGGTTAGACATTGTAGTGGGCATGGACTGCTCAATTGGTCGCCTTCGGTGCAGTTCTTGCGAGGTGAAGCTCCGCGAGCCCTATTTCCGGCGTTTCAGAGGCCGCGGAGGTGCCGGCCGAGCGAGGCGTCCCTAGCGAAAAGTGTGCGTGGGGCGCGGCGGGCTACGAGGTGCGTCGAGAGATTCCCCCCCGCGAGGGGGTTCCTCGCCAGGTCGGTGATCGCCGCGCCGACGACCTGGATGGCCTTGAATCGGGACCGGGTCTGGGGGATGCGGATTGTGACGACAGCGGTCTGAGAACCGGTGGGGGCGGTTTCGACCGAGACGCTCGCTGGCTGCTGGGTGCCGCCGGGGCGGCGGGCGGCGAGGCCGATCAAGTTGTAGTTGCGGGGGTTTTGCAGCTTGGCGACGTCGAGGCCGCTGATCTCGTCACGGAACGTAATGACAACGGTTCCGGCCAATGGGTAGTAGGCGACGTTGGCGATGCGCGGGGCCAGGGTATCGATGGTCACGGCAGGGAGAGACGCCGTGAGGATGGGGCTGCCGTCGGAGGGCGTCACGGTCGCGGTGATCGCGTAGGCACCGTCGGCGAGCGGACCGGCGAAGACGGTCCAGGCGCCATCGGCATTGGCGGCGGCCTGGCCGAGCAGGATCGGGCCGAGCTGTTCGGGACGCTGGGAGTAGAGCTGAACCAGCGAGAAGGGCCGCGCCGTGCCGGTGAACGTGAGTTGATTGAGCCGAGTATACCCGTCGCCCGAGACCGGCCCCGTGTCGCTCCGCGGGGCGAGACCCCCGGTGAAGTTCGGCGCCTGGACGACCGCCTGGCTCGCGATGGTGGTCTCGGTGAAGGTGGTCTGGTCGGGTGTGTTGCCGGACCCGCCGGTGAACCCATTGGTCACCGTGACCAGGATATTCCGAGTCGCGACGCTGCCATAGGTGTGAGAGCCAAGCACGGTGAATTGGCCGTCGGCTCCCGCGACGACGGTACCCGCGGAGGTCTGTTCGTCACCCCAATGGATCGTGGCCACGAAGTTCCCTGGGAACACCGGCGGGGTGGCCTGGAAGGTGGCGACGGCGACGCCGGAGAAGCGGACGCCAGCGACGGGCGTGATGGTGGTGCCGGAGCCGGTCAGATGACTGGCCGGGGAGGATACCGTCGCGGTCACCGACGTATTGGCGAACTGGCCGCTGACAATGCGGGTGACAGTCACGAAAGCCGACGGACTCCCGGATTGGGCATAGGTGTGCGTGCCGTTGACGTTGAAGCCGCCGCCACCCTGTTTGAAGGTGAGCATCCCGGAAGTTGCAGGCGTGCCGTCGCCCCAGTTGATGGTGGCGGTGAAGTCGTCGGGGGTGGTCAGGGGGTTGCTGTCGAGGGCCGTGGCCACGACCTTACTGAAGGGCTGGCCGGCCACCGCGGTGAAAGGCGTGGCGGCGACGGAGAGCGTGGCGGCGCTGACCTGGGCCACGCCCGTTTGGGAGATCGAGACGCCGCCAATCTCGGTGAGGGTCACGGAGAGGCCGAAGCCCCCGGCCGCCGAATAGTTATGGGTCCCTAGGATCTGGAACTGATTGCCCGACCCGGCCTGGATGGTCGCGGGGGTGGCGGGGGTGCCGTCACCCCAGTTGATCGTGGCCAGGTAGTCTTTGGCGGTGGTCGGCATGTCGTCGACCGAGGTGAAGGTTGCGACCTGGCCCTGGAAGGTTACTCCTTGCGCCGCGACCACCGGCCGGACGACCAGCGCGAGCAAAGAGCGGGACTCCAGGCGCAGGACCTGGGCGGGCGGCATGGTCGGTCCGGGACGGGGGTGCCGCCGCGACTTGCGATCCGAGCCAAACTGGGGCCAGCGGGCCTTCATGGTCGATCCCCATGCGATGGGAAGTGCCGGCCGCCCTGTATGGAGCAGGGCGGCGGGCCTGCCCGGCCGGTCAGTGGTTCTTGGAATTGGCGCCGAAGTCGTTGTTCCGGATGATGTTGAATCCATTCACGATGGCCACGCGAGCGGACGCGATGGCCTGGTCCTGGGCCAGCGAGTCGAGCGCCACGGTCGCCGGCGAGTTCTTGTCCGGCGGGGGAGTCGCGGCGATGAGGGCCTGCCCGAGGGTTCCTGACCGGAACCCCCCATTGGCCGCGGCATTGGTGGACCCGGCGGCGGCGTTCCCGGAGATTTTCTGGTCCAGGAGCCTCATGATGTTGGGGCTGCCCCCCTTGGGCCGCGAGGTGCCGGCCTTGGTCTGAAGGGCCGTGCTTAGGAGCTGCTGGCTCAACAATTCCACCCGGTAACGCGTGTAATTTTGGAACGCGGTGTTCACGCCGGGGTCCACCGACGACAGGTACGTGCCCCGGGCCTGGGTGTAGTCCTGCACGAACGAATCGAAGGCCTTGTTGACAAGGGTGATAATCGGCTGTTGTGCCCCCTTGCCCAGTGCGCGAAGCCTGGGGGTCAATCCGTCGACTAGCACCGAGGGATGACGCACCCCGGCCTGGCTCAGGACGACCCGCCCCTCCAGTGTCTCCAGGGCGGCCTGCCGAGATTTGCGACGATCTTTCGTCGGCATCGTGAGTTCCTTCCGTGAAAGTCAGGGCCTCGTGGCCGGCGGCCCGCCGCATCCCTGGACGCCTCCGAGGACCCTTTCGCAGGACCTGGCGCGGCGGACTTATCGATGATTTCAGTGGATCTATACAGTACGAATGCGACTTGAGCGAAACATTTTATTTTTCAGCCGTTGATCCAACCGGGGCAGCCGCGATTGCACGCCACCGGCGGGAAATGCAGGGCGAAAAGTTCAAGATTGGGAGGGGAGGCGGGAGGGGCCGCCGACGATGCCCTTCACCATGCTTAAGGCCTGCTTCGGGATGGACTAGCGACGCGGGGGCGGGCTCCGCGTCGCCCGCGGGCGAGTACGGGGCGGGGCGGATGTGGGCGCCGCAATCAGGAATGCTCACATAACCGATAGGATCGCACCGATGGTCTCTCTGTGCATATTCGTTGCGTTCGGCCCAGGGGCCGGGTCAATCGCCAGGAGGGCGTCATGGCACGTCGGATCGCATGGTGCGCGGGGGCCGCGGCATTCCTCATTGCCCTGGCCCTTGCGCCGGGGAGAGGTCGGGCGGGAGTCCTCGATCACTTCCTGGGCGAGTCGGCCCCCCCCACCCTCGCCGACGTGGCCCGGATGGTCGACCATATCCAGAGCGCGATTCTGAACCAGGGGACCGTCGTCATCAAGCAGCCGGACATCTGGAGCCAGGCGCGGATGACGAAGTTCCGGAAGGAGTTCGAGGACACGATGAGTCCGGAGGTGGCGAGCTTCACCCTCAACCTCGCTGGCCGGATCGCGCGGAGCGACGCCGCGTCGTTCCAGAGTCAGACGGCCCTTGCCGCCGTACTGACGCCCTTTGGAAAGGATGCTAACGGCAACCCGTTCACGCCGCTGATCACCTCTCAGCCAGAACTGAATACGGCGCTGGTCAACACGACGGGCCTGATTACCACGCCGCAGACGACCGCGAGCACCACGACCGATGGTTCGGGCTCGCAGGTCGTGGTCCCGGGGATCCCGGCTGCGAATCTTCCCCCGGCGGCGGACTTCACCCTGATCAACCAGCTCACCACGGGCAAGAAGGATACGCCCGGACCGGGGACCGGGCTCTTACTGGGACTTGAGCCCAACGTCAAGATCGACCAGCAGGCCGATTACATCAACCACCTCAATCGGATCCGCCGGGTGAATCTGGGCGACGACACGGCCGACTCGGCGGGGTACGGCTTATACCTGATGCGGGTGCCGGTATCGATCCAGCCCGGGGACCAGACCAAGAAGGGGCACGGGGCCTTGGTCAACCTGACCATGCGCCACGACTTCGGCCCAAAGTTCCTTGCCAGCACCTTCCGGAACCTCGTCATCAACGACGTGATCGATATGCTCGCCCCGCCGGTAACCGAGGCGATCCGCAACGGCTCCGCCAAGGAGCACCACGACATGGTCGTGGATTACCTCAAGTCGAGGCGGAAGGCCACCCCGGCCGGTGTGAGCCTGGCGCAGGCCCCCTATTCGGGCCTGGAGGGGGAGAAGGCGTTCGCCGACCAGGTCCGCCGGACGCAGCCCGACCTGGCCTCGGAACTCGACCGGAAGCGGGTGCCGCTGGAGGCTGTCATCGCCAAGCTCAAGGCAGTCAAGAGCTCCCCCGTCAGCCGGAGCAGCCCGAGCACGTTCCCGGTCGCCCCGAGCGACATCAAGCGGGTGTTCCTGCCGCAGAACCTGCTGATCCTCGCCTACCATGCCCAGGTCACGGTGGGCCTCGGCGACGTGATGCCGCCAGACACGAACAAGATCCGCTCCACCGACGTCCGGACGGTCCTGCGTCAGGAGCTGGAATCGGCCTACGACCTCATGACCCGCCCCCTGAAGGATCAGGTCCCGCTCCTTCAGGACGTGGAGTACATCGAGTCGATCACCGACCAGGTCTATCAGCGTGGGTTCGATGGTGCGAAGGATGTCCCAGTCGACTCGCCCGAGGAGGTCAACGACTTTTTCACCCTCTATGAAGGCTTCACCCGCCGCCTGCCCGGCAACATCCGCTGGCGGCCCGTCGGGGCGCTCTCGTGGGCGATCGCGATCGAGGCCGGCCTGCTCAACCGCCACCTCCGCGAGGACATGACCCAGACCAAGGGGGCCGAGGGCTACACCTGCCCGGCCGAAGTCGAGGGGATGTTCTTCTACCCGCCGACGCCGATGCCCGAGGCGGAGTTCGCCTTCCAGGAATACATCAAGGCGCGCTGGCCGATGATCACCTTTGCCCTGGAGCCGGTCATCGACGAGCAGAACGTCGAGGACTCGTTCACCCGGCGCCGCGACCTCCAGTTGGCCGTCGCCTTTGCGCTCTCGGCCGGGCGAATCAGCTTCCGTCAGGCCATCCAGTTCACCCGTCAGCTCCAGTACGAGGCGCAGACGATCGCCCTGAACCAGACGATCACGTCATTCGCCCACGGCAACGACAGCTTCGGTTGGCGCTTCTCCCCGCGCTATCAGACGCCGCCCGAGGAGGGAAACCTCCAGGCGGTGGGCAACCTCCTGCTCCGTGGTGGGCCGGGCCCCAATTACGGGCTAAAGAACAGCAAGATCGAGCCCGGGATGAGGGAGCTGACGGCGGTGGTGGTCATGCCGTCGTTCGTCCGCGGGATGCGGCTGGACGTGGCGGGCGACTGGTTCCGCCTGCACGACCCAGATGAGCAGAAAATTCACTCGGCCCGGACCATCGAGCTGGGCCGCCGAATCAACGAGGCCCGCACCGCGCTGGATGTCGCCTGCAAGTGCGGGCAGTACCGGCCCGAGGACACCGAGCGGCTGCGCATCCGGCTGCACCAATTGGAGCGGATGCTGCCCCTCCAGACCCAGATCGTGAAGGTCCCGTACGAGAACACCCTCGGCGGATTCGCTCTGTTCACGCAGGGGGTCACGGCGCTGGTGCCCGAACTCTCGGGGTTCGAGGGGCTCGAGTACATCGACCCGAACCAAGGCGGTGATATCCTCGTCTTTGGCAAGCACCTGAGCATCTACGAGACGGCCGTCGTCGCGGGGGGCTTCGCCCTGCCGCGGGAGGGGAAAGGCACTGCCGTCGTGAAGAACGGCGACGGGGTGCCCGTCGTGGTGGGCACCGCACTGAGCCCGCTCCGGACCCAGGATGGCACGCTGAGCCTCATCAACGCCGTTGGCCCGCCGTTGGCCTTCCAGGATCACGGCAGCTATGACATCCTGAGCCGCGAGGTGATGAGGGTGCACCTCCCGGGGTCCCTCCAGATGGCGACGAGGGACGATGGCACGAAGGTCGTTGAGCTATACGTCTCCACGCCCAACGGAATCTCCAACCGCATCGAGATCCCGGTGAAGCCGGATGCGAAGGCGCCCCCGGTCGCCGCGGTCGCGTCGGGGCCGGGTTACACGATCGTCGATCCCGAGCTAAAGATCGGCCTCGCCGCGAACGTCACGGGCGATAAGGCCAGCGTCGTCGGGGTGCGGCATTTCGCCAATGGCGTTCAGCTGCGGATTCAGCCCACCGACCGCACGTCCCCCCTGCCGCTGTCCATCAGCCTCTCGGCCAGCTTCGCCCTGCCCAATGGCCTGCTGACGCAGCCGATCCAGATCGAGGACATCCAGCTCCGTGGGGACATGTACGTGGTCCGGGCCGAACAACTCAACGACTTCGCGGACCAGATCTTCCAGCTCCTGAAGACCAACGCCAGAGCGAACCCGGACTTCCTCCCGATGAGCGCGGGCCCTGGCCAGGTAGCTTTCCAGGCGTCTCAGGATCCCGGGCAGCCCGCGCCGCCCGGACCCGCGCCGTCGACGAACGCGCTAAATGTCACCTTCCAGCCGATCGTGACCACCGTCCCGGACGCCGCGGCGACGCCCGCGACGAAACCCGCTACCGCTGCCAACTCGGCCAAGCCGCGGCCGGCCGTCGCGCAAACGCTTCCGACTCTCGCCCCAATAGCGGACGAGGCGCCTGACGACTCCGGAGGGCGGACGCGTCAGGCCTCGTTCGATCCGGTGAAGCCGGCCGCGTTGCGGACCGCCCTCGCTCAGGCCCCAGCCCCGGCGGAGGCGGGCCTCTCCCTGCCGCTTTCTCTGCCGCCCCTGCCGCAGGCCCCCGCCGTCGCGGCCGCGTCGTTGGCGACGAACGAGGCCTCAACTCCGGCGATTCCAACGGCCCTGGTGGCCACGCCCGCGCGGGCGTCCCAGACGGTCGTCGTGGTTCCCCAGCGTGCGGCGCCGCTGAATATCTCGGTGCCGGTCGCGGCCCCGGTCGCCAAGCACCGCGGCTTGTTCCACCGCCAGGGCGGGGCGGGGCCCGATGCCAGGCCGGTGCGCGGGCCTCTCCTGGAGCGACTCCGCGGCCAGCCTTGACCCGATCCGGCCCCCGGGGCTACATCTCGACCCGGGGGGAGTCGGTCGTCGCGGGCGGGGCGGGCGTCGTGTGCCTCACTTCGGTGTAGCCTTGGGTCCCGCCCCGCCCGCTCCCGCACCGGCCGCGGGGGCTGGGCCGGGCGTGGCCGCCGTCGGGTCGAGTTTCTGCCCGGCGAGCCGAGTTCGGTGGGCGGTCTCTTCCGCGAGCCTCGCCACCTCGGCTCGCGCACGCGAGATCGCGGCCCGGGCGAACGCTTCTTCGAGCTGCGCCTGTGCCACGGCCGCATCCAAGGGTTTGGGCTCGGGTTTCCTCCCATTCGGGTCATCGGTTGTGCACGGCGGCTTGTCCTTCACCGGGGGGTTGAGCCGCGTCACGGCGTCCTGGGCGGCCTGGTTGTCCGGGGCCAGCAGGAGGGCGGCGCTGAAGTCGCTCAAGGCTCGGGCGATTTTCCCTTTGTTCTCGTAGCCTTGTCCCCTGCCGAGCAGCGCCTCGATGCGGCTCGCCTTGATCCATTCGGTATTCGGGTCAATCCCGAGGTCTCGGAGGATCCGGAGCACCGCGGAGTAATCGTCGATCGCGGCAGTGGTGTTGCCCCCGGGACGTCCGAGGACCTTGGCGCGGGCGAGGAGGGCGAAGATGTTGTCCCCCTCGATCTTAATGATCATGGAATAGTCGTCGATCGCCTGCTGCGGCCGGTAATTCTTCGGATCTTCGAAGTCGCGGGCCCGTGCGGCCAGGGTCAAGGGCTCGCCGGGCGCGATCTTGAGTGCGGCGGTATAGGCGGCAATGGCCTGGTCCGTCTCCTTCAGCGTGTCGAAGGACATCCCGCGGCTGTAGTGTGCCGTCAGGGCGGCCGGCGCGTCCTCCAGAGTATTTTCGGCGATCTGGGTCACCGTGCCGAAGTAGTTGATCGCGGCCCAAATGTCGCCGTTGGCATAGGAGGCCAGCGCCAGGCCGAGGCGAGCTTCGAGGCAATCCTGGTGGCCGAGCGAGAGCGTGAGCGCCTTGGTGTAATCGCCGATCGCGGCCGGATAGTCGCCGCGGTAGTACTGGGTCAGGGCTCGCCCCAGCCAGGCCCGAGCGTTGCCGGAGTCAATCGTGAGGGCCTGGGTCGTGTCGGCGATCGAGCGGTTGAAATCGCCCTGATCCTGGAATGCCGCCGCGCGGCCGACCAACGCCTCGACATTCCCGGGGCTGAGCCTCAGCACCTGAGTGAAATCGTCGATCGATCGGGCGATGTCGCCGAGGTCGGCCGCGACCTTCGCCCGCTCGAGGTGGAGCAGGGCGTCGCAAGGCTTGAGCCGGATGGCCTCGAACAGGTCGCCGTAAGCCTGCTGAGTGTGGCCGGCTTCGCTGTGGGCGAGGCCGCGCGAGTAATAGGTCAGGCCTTCCGTTGGGGCGAGCCTGATCGCGCGGTCGAAGTCCGCGATCGCCTCGTCAGAGCGGCCCACCCCGCTCTCGATCAAGCCTCGGGCAACGTAGGGCTGGGGATCCTGCGGAGCCAGCCGGATCAACTCGGCCAGGCCAGCGCACGCCTTGTCGGTCGTCAGAAGTGCCCCGGCGGAGATCTGTCCGGAGACGGGGCCGCGGATTTGATAGCCCGTCGACGCGGTGAACCCGACCACCTGATAGACAAAGGGGATCGGCGGGGCCGCCACGTTGCTCCCCTGCTCCGACCGCATGACCGAGCCCGGCTTGGTCGCAACCCACGATCCTGTCGGAAATTGCGTTGGCGCCGGCGCCGGGGACGGAGCTGGGCCGGCCACTTCGGACGGGGGGACGAGGTGATTCGGTGTCGGTGTCGGTGTCGGTGTCGGTGTCGGTGTCGGTGTCGGTGTCGGAGCCGGTGTCGGGGCGGCGACGCCAAGCAAATCTCGCTTCATCCGCCGTTTTTGGCCAACGAAATCGGCGGCCGATTCCCCGGGTGCGAAGAGCATCGTTTTCTGCGATCGGGGACCTTGAGCGAGAGCCATCCCCGCCGAGCAGGTCGCGGCGAGGAAACCGACGGCCAGTAGCCGCGAGCGACGTGACATGATGGGGCTCCGATGGTGGTGGAAGCTCGACGGGAGGCCAAGGCTCCGAATAACCGGCGCATTACTCGGGCAACATGATCCGACCTATGCCTCAATAACCGACCCACGGTCGCCCGAAATACCGCTCATCCCGGCGGAGGCAACGGTCTTTATCGGCGACGAGACTCGAATCGTGGTTGCCATTATCAATCTATCACACGGGTTCCATGTCGCAAGGATCGGTTCGCGCTTGCGAGCCACAGGTGCAGGCAAGTGCGAATCGCGATGGCAAGCTCAGATCAACCTGTACGAAACATTTCTATAATGGCTTATTAATTTTAAATCTGTAATTACCTTTCAACGTGGCTGAATCTTGGTGATCGGGACCGACAGTACTCTTCAACCAATCGGAATCTCAGGTTGTTTCGGAACGGGAAACTCGAAACTCCTCCTCATGGCCGCTCATCATCGCTCGGATAGGAACGCCAGCCCTTCGGGAATTGACCAGGCATAATCCACAAGTCCGGCCGTCATTGCCGGGTTTTTCTTCCGACAAAGCCAAATGCCTCGGTCGTCTTTGATCCGCAAGGTCCGAACCGGCCAGCGGAAATGGGACACAGACATCGTCAGGTAGGTCACCGACTCGTGATCTCTCCAGTCCTTGCTAAACCGGTACGTCTTGCGGGCGTTGCGGCGCCGGTTTGACCCATGCTGCCGCTCCCCCCACCGATTGCGTCAGCACCGTGGGAGAGACGAAAGGTCGGACATAGTGCGACACTGATCGGCCACGACCGCTGCGTCACAAAATCTGCCACAGGCCAGGCGCCACAGAATTGATTTGCCTTAATTCTCTTGACGTCAACCATTTAAAAGTGGGCGATGAGGGACTCGAACCCCCGACATCCTGCGTGTAAAGCAGGCGCTCTACCAACTGAGCTAATCGCCCCCGAATTCACTTTAGCGTCGAAGGGATCGGGTGGGCAACCGCGACTTCGGGTCTCATAGGCGGTAATGGGGGCGCGATCGGGTAGAGACGGTGGGTCCAGCGGTTGAAACCCCAGTCGACCAGGCGAGGCGCCAGCCGGTTGGCCAGCAAGAGCAATCGGCCTTGCGCTGTGAGCGTGACCTCGTGTCGGCCGCGACTCAGAGCGTTGAGAGTCGCTTTGGCCACGATGGCGGGGGTCATTGTTCGGCGATGGTTGGTACTGTAAACCGCGTTATCAATCACGAGGTTCTGGTCGAAGGCGGTCGCTGTGAAGCCCGGATTGACGAGCAGGACGTCGATGGAATACTTGGCCCACTCCGAACGTAGGGCTTCGGTCAGCCCCGCGACGGCGAATTTGCTGGCGGAGTATTCCGGACGGCCTGGGAGGGCTCGGCGGGCGACGATTGACCCGATGTTGATCAGGGCCGGGCTCTCTCCGCGACGCAGGAGGGGCAAGGCGTCTCGGCTTAACTCCGCCAGGGCGAAGAAGTTGATCTCGAAGAGTTGGCGGAGGACCGACTCGTCGTGGGTCTCGAAATGCCCGTAGGCTCCCACTCCCGCGGCGTTGATAAGCAGATCGAGTCCGCCGAATCCCTCGGCGACGAGGTCGAGGAGTCGACCTCGGTCGCGAGAATCGGTCAGCTCGGCGGGGGCGACCTGAAGGGCGTAGGGATCGACACCGGATTGGATCAGCCCGTCCCTGACCGCGACGAGCCGTTCCTTCGACCGACCGGTCAGGAGAACCTTCGCGCCGGCCAGGGCCAGGTGTTCGGCCAGGGCCCGGCCGAGGCCGGAAGAGGCTCCCGTGACGAGGCAGCGGGCCGAACGGAAGTTGCGCCGGGGCATGAGCGAGTGAGACCTTTCTCGAACGGGCCAGCCGGGGCGGGCCCGGGTCAGCGGTTCACGGAGTCCTCGACGGCGCCTTCGACGCGGGTCGTGGCGAGGCCGCTTTCGGGGTCGGTCCGTCGCCAGGAAAGTCGCGACGAGGTGCTCGGCTGGCTGACGACGACACGAGGCGCCGGGGCCGGCGTCGTGGTCGGCGTGGCCTGGGCGACGACCGTGCCGTTGACGACCTGCCCAGGGGCGGTCTCGCAGACCGTGCCGATCTGGAACGGTCCGACGTCGGTCGTGGAGTAGGTCGGGACGCCCGAGGCCGTGTAGTAGTGGTTGTGTGAGATGCAGCCGGTCGAGCCCGAGGCGGCGACCGTCAGCGCCAGGGCGCCCGCGCGGATGCTGCGGGATCGTCTCATGGCGAAACTCCTTGGCAGGGGCCGACGGCGGACCCGGCCGCTAGGGTGAAACCGAGAAGTGGGGCCGAGAGTATGGTCCAAGTTGCCGAGCGAAGGTGGGCACTCCCGGTCACGGCCGAGAGACGCGGCGGACTTTAATCAATCTCCGACAGGCGGCCAAGCGGAGTTTCCACCCACCGACCGCGACCGGGCGGCTCGGGCGACCCCCTGACAATCGAGCAGCCGTTGCCGGATCAACGCGGTGACGGCCGAGGGATCCAGGCCCGAAAGGTCGGCCGGCTCGATTGGCGGACCGTAATGCACATGCAGCGAGCCTGGACGCGGGTAGGGGCGAGAGCGGGGCCACGCCTCGAAGGTGCCCGCCACCGCGGCGGGAATGATCGGCACCCGGGCCCTCGTCACCAACACGGCGATGCCGGGCTTCAACTCGCCGAGTTCGCCATCGACGCTGCGCGTCCCCTCAGGAAACAGGGCGACGATCCCGCCGTTGCGCAGGCGACGGAGGGTCTCCTTGAGGCCCTCGGCCCCCATCCCCTCGCGCTGAATTGGAAAGCCGCCGACCGATCGGATCAGGCGTCCCAGGATGGGCAGGAACAGGGTCGAACGGGCCACGTAGTTCAGGGGCCGTTCCAGGGGAATTCCCAGGACGAAGACATCCAGATGACTGAGGTGGTTGGAGATGAGCATCGCGCCGCCGCTGGACGGGATGTTGCGACGTCCCGAGGCGCGGAGTCCGCCGCTCATCACGAGCACCAAACCGACCACCCGTTGCACCAGGAGATACCATAGGAGAAGCGCTTGGGAGCGGTCGCTTCTCGGAAGGACCGTCGTTCTTGAGGAATTCAACGGGTTCGCCGGAGTTGTCGCGGTGGTCATCAGTCGGTCCCAGAAGGCTCCGGAGCGAGAGGGAGGAGGGAGACGATCCGTTCGACGATCTCGGCCAGTTCGAGCCCGGTGGTGTCCAGGGTCAGGGCGTCAGCCGCAGCGCACAGCGGAGCGATGGCGCGGGCCTCGTCGCGGGCGTCGCGCTCGATCACGTCGCGTTCGACGACGGACAGGAGGATCGTTTCCCCCCGGGCCTGGTATTCAGCGTGTCGGCGACGGGCCCTTTCGGCGATCGAGGCGGTCAGGAAGAACTTGCGGAGGGCGTTGGGGAAGACAATCGTACCCTGGTCACGCCCTTCGGCCACCACGTCGTATTCGGAGGCGAACGACCTTTGCCAGACGACCAGACACGACCGGACCCCCGGCGCATCGGCCAGGTGTCGTGATGCCAGGGTGACGTCACGACCGCGGATCCGGTCCGAGACGTCCTCGCCATTGAGGAGCACCTGACCGGGGGGTAGGCGAACCTCGACCCGGCCCGCCAGGTCCGCCAGAGCCTGGGCCGAAGCCAAATCGGCCCCGGCTCTCAAGGCGGCCAGAGTGACCGCTCGATACATGGCCCCGGTATCGAGCAATCGCCAGCCGAGACGCGTGGCCACAAGGCGGGCCACGGTGCTCTTGCCGGCGCCGGCCGGGCCGTCGATCGTTACCACTCGTTTCGGAAGGGGCGTGACCGTGGGGGAGTGGTGATCGGTGGAATCGCGATCCGCGGACATCTTAATGGGCCCGGCGGCCGGCAACGGGGATCGACGGCTTCAAGGGCTGCCGACCGGCGACTCCGGCGTCGAGTTCATGCCAATGTCCTACCTCGACCTCACCGTGCCGCCAGCAGAGGTAAACTTCCCGATCGTCCCGAAGGCTAGGAAAGTCGCAAAGTCCGTCGGGACCTTTCAGTTCCACTCCTAATTGAGTCAACTCGTCCACGAGACCTCGGAGGCGGGTTTCCTCGGCCTGCAACTCCGACTGGCTGTGGGCCAGTTCCTCGGAGTAGGGGTCGCTCGGGGATCGCCGGCGCTCGAGGGTCAGGGACGAGAGGCGTTGTTGGAGGGCGTGGACGACCTCGAACTGGTGGACGATGTCGGCCACGATCACCTTGACCAGCGGCAAGGTTCGATTGGCCTCGTCGACCGTGAACAGCTTTTTCGCCCCGACCGATTTCGCGGAGGCCATGACGAGGGTCCTTGCGGGGCATGGTGGCGGAAGGATGGCGGGTCCTTCCTGTTTTTCATTATAGGGTGAGGGCTGAGGTTCGCCCAGCCCGCCGAAATCGGGTGAGGGGTCATGCCCAGTTTCCTGGGAGGAATCGAGTGCTTCGACTTGGTTTGGGTTCATCGCAAGGCGTCGGGTAGGGCCTGGGGGCGGCCCTCTCGGTCGACGCAGGCCAGTGTGGTATTGCCTTCGGCGAGGAGGAGGCCGTCTCGGATGAGGCGGTATTCGTGGATGATCTTGACGTGGGTGACTTTCGTGGCGGTGGTTTGGAGGGTCAGGAGATCGTCGAAGTGGGCCGGTCTTTTGTACTTGCAGCCGATGTCGATGATGACCAGCAGGTGGCCGGCGTCCTCGATGTCTCGGTAGGAGAGGCCGCGTTTGCGGAGGAGTTCGGTTCGGCCCATCTCGAAGTAGATGATGTAGTTGGCGTGGTGGAGCAGGCCCATCCGGTCGGTCTCGGCGTAGCGGACGCGGATATTGATCTCGTCGCTGTTAGGGCTAGGTTCGCCGTCCATTGGGGTCGTTTTTCCCTTTGCGGAACGATCGGGAGTTTCAGGCGGGGGGGCGGGTGGTGGTGACGACCAGGGGGAAAGGGTCCCAGGGCCAGCTTTCTCGGCTGGGGGTTCCGGGGTGAAAGTCCTCGTTGAGCCAGTGGCGGAAGTGGTTGGGGGTATGGGGTAGGTTTCGGGTGGTGAGGTAATCTCGGTACTGCTGGAGGTGGTGGGCCGTGACGACTCCGTCGCCGATGGGGAGGTAGAGGTAGTGGAGGCGGAACTGAGATTCGGCCTGTTCGAGGGTTCCACCGGGTCGGAGCAGGACGAGGAAGGCCGAGACCAGGCCGGTTCGCTCGGAGCCCCATTGGCAGTGCAGGAGGAGGGGGCGGGGAGCTGTTTCCAGGACTTCGAGGAGCGCGCGGGCCTGGTCTCGGGACATCCATTCGCAGGAGGAGAGGGCAATGTCGATGTGAGAGGCGCCGGCGTCGAGGGTGGCGGCTCGCTCGTCGGCGTGCCAGGGGGCGCGGGGGCTGGGGCCTCGGAGGTTCAGGACCGTTTTGATGTGGTGCTGCTGAACCCGTTGGGAGAGGGATTTCGCCGAGAGCTGGCCGGAGCGGAAGACCTGATTCGGCTCGACGATTCCGAAGTTGCCGTCGGTCAGTCTTGCGGCGAACCAGGCCGCGGGAGGCGCGGCGAGAACTGCGAGGGCCAGCAGGGCGAGGCGCATTCGGCGACGCCAGCGGGTGGGTTGCGGGCGGCAGATTAGGGAGTGCGCTGGGTCAGGCGGCACGGAACGTCTCCGGGGCGGTCGGCCGGGGATTGGCGTTGGGCCTCTCGTTGGGCGAACGCCTGGATGACGGCTCGGTCCCTTTGGTCGGCGGGGGCTTCGGGGCGGGACCAGGGGAGCCTCGCGATGGCGGTCCAGGCGTTTTCGGCCGAGGCCCCTCGGTGGCGGATGAGCCAGGCGGCGTGGGCGAGACTGGTGCGATGGTGCCCGGCGACGCAATGGAAGAACAGGGGACGGCGGGCAGGGTCGTTGAGGAGGTCGGCGGCCTCGGCCATCTGGTCGAGGGTGGCGGTGGAGCCCCTCATAGGGATGAAGACCCAGTCGACCCCAGCTTGTTTGAGGATGGGGGCCTGGTTGAGGTATTTGGGGTCGTCGGGATTGATGGCCGTGAGGGTGACGACGGTGCGGATATGCTCTCGGGCGAGGATTCGGCGCAGGGGGGCGGGGGATTGCCAGGCTCCCCGGATGAGGCCGGGGGTGAGAGTGGCCACACGCGATTCCCATGGATTCGTCCAGGGGAGTCGCGTGACGAAGGCGACGAGGAGGGTCAGGACGGCGAGGGAAGCCGCCAGGGTCGGGATTTTGGTTCGTTGGGGGAAAGGGCGCAAGGGCGAGCCTTTCGTCCGGGTTGGGCTGGTTTGAGGGTTGGCGGATTGTAGCGGCGGGCTGGGGGCAGGCAAGGTCAACCGGTCGGGGCGTTGTGGGGGGGGTGGTTGTCGGGGGATTATAATCGTCGTCATGCAAATTATCTGGCATCGGAGCGAGTTGCGGACTCATGACCAGCCGGCTCTGGCCGCGGCGTTGGCGGCCGCCGAGGAGGGGCCGGTGGTTCCTTTGGTTATTGTCGACCCGGTCATTTTCGCGCGGGCGACGACGACTCCTCGGCGACAGGCCTGGTTTCTGGAGAATGTGCGGGCGTTGCGGGAGTCGTATCGGGCACTGGGGTCGGATTTGGTTGTGCGGGAGGGGGTGCCTCACGAGATCTTTGGGGATTGGGTGAAGGAGCATGAGGTGGGAGGCGTTCACTTCGTCCGCAACCACACGCCTTATGCCAGGGAGCGGGATGCCCGGGTGACTGAGGTGCTGGAAAAGGCGGAGGTGCGGTGGACGGCTCATGATGGGCAATACACGCAACCTCCAGGAACGATTCGGACGGGGTCGGATACTCCGTATGGGGTGTTTGGACCTTATTCGAGGAAGTGGTTGGCGGCGCCGAGGCCGAAGCTGGCGGCGACACCCCGGGCGTTGCCGGCGGTTCCCTCTCGGTTGACGAGGGGGACGATTCGGCGGGTGGAGAGTGATATCTCTTTGCCAGGGACGGGTGAGGGGGCGGCTCAGGAGATTTTGGCGACGTTCTTGAAGCGGGCCGAGGCGGCCTATGCGACGGCCCGGAACTTTCCGGCGAAGGTTCCGGGGACTTCCTTGCTGAGCATGTATTTTAACATTGGCGTGTTGAGTCCTCGGTTGGCGGTTTCTCGGGCGAAGAATCCCAAGTGGCGGTCGGAGCTCGCCTGGTGGGACTTCAATGCCGAGGTTCTGGACCGGCTACCCGAGGGGGCGACCGAGGAGTTCAAGGAGAGCTGGCGAGGGTTTCCCTGGCGACATTCCAATGTGGAGTCGGACCGTTGGGCGGAGGGCATGACGGGATATCCGATGGTCGACGCCGGGATGCGGCAGTTGCGGCGGACAGGGTTCATGCACAACCGGGCTCGGATGGTGACAGCTTCGTTTTTGTGCAAGCATTTGCTCATCGACTGGCGGATCGGCGAGGCAGTCTTTCGGGGGCTGTTGCTTTGTGGGGACTCGGCCCAGAACATTGGCAACTGGCAGTGGGTGGCGGGTTGCGGGTTCGACCCTTCTCCTTACTTTCGGGTGTTCAACCCCGTGGCTCAGGGGGAGAAGTTTGATCCCAAGGGGGAGTATGTTCGACAGTGGGTGCCGGAACTGGCTCATCTGGAGGGGAAGGCGATCCATCGGCCGTGGGAGGCTGGAGTTTCGCCGAAGGATTATCCAGCGCCGATGATTGGGCTGGAGGAGGGGCGGGATCGGTTCCTGGAGGCGGCTCGGGGGTTCTTGAAGGATCGCAAGCCGACGAAGGGGTGAGGCGGGGTGAAGGTTTTTGTCACCGACCAGTTCCCGATCCCCCTGCCCTCCTGGCATACCTTCCCGGTCGCCAAATATGCTCGGCTGCGCGAGGTGGTGGCCGCTTCCGGAGTGGTTGCACCGGAGGATTTGATTACCCCGGCGGCCTTGACGGAGGAAGAGATCCTCCGCGTTCATGAGTCGGGATATGTGCGTCGGGTGTTGACCGGCTCCTTGACGGCGAGCGAGGAGCGGGAGATTGGGTTGCCCTGGTCGACGGAGCTAGTGGAGCGGTCTCGGCGGTCAAGCGGCGGGACGTTGGCGGCTTGCCGGGCGGCCTTGCTGGATGGGGTCGCGGTGAACCTGGCGGGGGGGACGCATCATGCCCATGCCGGCAAGGGGGGCGGTTATTGCGTGTTCAATGATGCTGCCATTGCCGCGAGGGCCCTCCAGGCCGAGGGGCGTGTTCGGCGGTTGGTGGTTCTGGATTGCGATGTCCATCATGGCGATGGGACCGCCTCGATTTTCGCCGATGATCCATCGGTCTTCACGTTTTCGATTCATGGGGCGCGGAATTATCCGCTGCGTAAGCCCCCCGGGGATCTGGATGTCGCGTTGGACGATGGCACTGGCGATGAGAGGTATCTGGCGGCGCTGGATGAGGGATTGCGACGGTCGATCTTGGCGGCTGATGCGCAACTGGCCATTTATCTGGCCGGGGCCGACCCGTTCGAGGGGGACCGGCTGGGGCGGATGGCGTTGACGAAAGCGGGGTTGGCTGAACGCGATCGACGGGTTTTCGCGGCTTGCCACACGGCGGGGCTGCCGGTGGCCGTCACGATGGGCGGGGGTTATGGTCGCGACCTGGAGGAGACCGTCGCCATTCATGCCCAAACCATTATCGAGGCGGCAAAGTGGGCGAGCCACCCGGGGCGATTGGGGAGAGTGGCCGATCGCCGCTGAGCTGAGCCGGCCTTCGGGGGACTGGGGGGCTGGAGTCGCCCCCCCCCTTTTTGCCGGTTGGTTCAACGGAAACCGCCCAGACGGGGAACTCCGGGCATGAACCCGCCCTGAAGCCTGGGAACTCCGGGCATGGAGTAGCCGCCGTACCCACGGCCATAGGAGCTATAGCCCCGACTGTAGACGTTGCCGCCGAGGCCGTAGCCTGGGTAACCGTAGGCGCCGTAGGTCCCCGAGCGGAAGCCGGGAACGCCGTAGACTCCGGTGTACGAACTGTAGCTATTGTAGCCGAGGCCGTTGTAGCCGAGGCCGTTGTAGCCGAGGCCCGAGCCGCTGTAGCCCAGGTTGTTGTAGCCGAGACCGCCGTAGCCAAGGCCGTAGCCGTTGTAGCCTCCGACACCG
The DNA here is from genome assembly GCA_965201075.1 of Isosphaeraceae bacterium. Classification (GTDB taxonomy): domain Bacteria; phylum Planctomycetota; class Planctomycetia; order Isosphaerales; family Isosphaeraceae; genus CBDAVP01. The sequence continues at coordinate 102,991 of CBDAVP010000015.1, forward strand.
AGGCCACCGATGCCGATCCCGGAATAACTCGGGACGCCGAACCCACCACCGGAAATGATCACCTGCGCGGAGGCCGGAGCCTGGATCGCCAGGTACGCGGCCAGGGCCAAGGCGGGGAGACATGCGGCCTTGGCCAACCGCCGACAGATCGCGGACATCATGACGGTCCTTTCGAGGGCACTCAGGGGGACAAACGCGGGGCCCGTTCTGCTATCGTATGTCTCTTACCTGCAAAAAGCGTGGCGAAATTCCGGCCCTCGTCCACTTTCTGGGGAGGATTCCCGATTTCGGGCCGGGGGCGAGGCAATCGGATGACTTCAGGGGAGGCCCGCCGAGGCCCCGTTGGATTTCGGGTGATCGGGGCATTCAAAACGGCCTGCGCGGCGCTGTTCGCACTGGCGGCGTTGGGGTTGTTGCGGCACCTCGACCAGGGGGCGGATGTCGTTTTGTTGCGGGTGGTGGCTTTGCTGAAACTTGACCCCGGGAACCATTACATTCACGAGTGGGTCTCCAAGGCTTCGGGTATCAGTTCGACCCAGTTGCGGTTGATCAAGTTTGGCACCTTCTTTTATGCGGCGCTTTACGCCGTGGAAGGGATTGGCCTGTTGATCGGGGCGCGTTGGGCCAGTTATCTGACGGTGGTCGCGACTGGCTCACTCATTCCCCTGGAGATTTACGAGGTCGCCAAACGGGCTGGACCCTTCAAGGTTCTGGTGCTGGTAGTGAACGTCGCCATCACCGTGTACTTGATGATGGGGCTCTGGCGGGAACGTCGAGCGAGCCGGGCCTGATCCTCGGGCGAATCCCGTTTCGATATTGTTGGGTGGATCGGCGCCGCGTCGCGACCCTTGCCGAGCGGCCGGCGGGGGCCACGCGGACTGGCCAGCGCCCGCGGCTCGGGATCGCGCCTGGGGCCACCTCGGCCGGGCGTCGCGACCGGCCGATCCTCAGCGCGATCCGCTCGTGGCGATGGATGCCGCCCTGGGTCAGCGTCAGTGCGTGGAATTTTGGGCCGTTCGGGCCGTACCGCGTTTGAGGTCCAGGGGTGTCGGCCATGGGGAAGTCCGGCCGGGAGAGGAATGGAGCGGGCCTGGTGGCGGCTGGTCGCGGGCGGAGACGGGCCTAAGCGGGGCTGGGGAGGCCTCACGACGCGGCGTGTCGCGACGAGGGAAGTTCGGGGACGTCGGGCCCATTGGGTTGGGGTTTAGTTTTCCGACAAAATTCCAAAGGGCCGGCAGCGGAGTGGAGTGGGCGCGGGCGTGGGCTCGGCGGGGGGTTCGCTTGGGTTTCGGTTCGTTGCTGGGTTCGTTGACGGGGGGGACCGTGGCGGGGTCGACGTCGGGGGGGATGTAGGCAGGTTGCATGCTTCGGTCGACGTAGACAAGGTCGCCGTCGGGGTCCTTGCGGTAGCCGGGAGCGAGGTTGGCGGGGCGTCGGCCCGATTGGAACCGGCTGAGGAGCCATTCGAGCCGGCGGTTGATGCTGGTTTCCTGGCGACGGAGGGGGGTCAGGGCGGCGAGGATGGCGGGGCCGAGACCTCGGGCGGCGGCGGCGCGGGCTCGGCGGTCGAGGTCGGCGAGGGGTCCGTCGTGGAGCGATCGGAGGCGGGCGATTTCGGAACGGACCAGAACGAGCCGGTCGGCCGGGCTTTGGGGAAAGGCGTCGGGGGCTTCGGAGGAGAGACCCAGGAGTTGAAGGGCCTGGGATTTCTGGGTGGCGTCCCAGGGGGTTCCGGTGTCGAGGGGGGCTTGCAGTTTAGCCCATTGGTCCAGGAGCCAGGCGGCGCCGGCGTGGGTCGAGCGAAGCTGGTAGGCGATGGCGGCGGGGGATTTGGGTAATTTTTGGGCGAGTTGCTCGGTTTCCCTGCGGCGGTCGTCATCCCAGCTTTCGATGGCGCGGCGGGCGAGGGCGTCTCGGTGGACGGCCTCGTCGATCTGACAGCGTTCGAGACGCAGGGCCTGGAGGCAGACCTGTTCCAGGAGCCACATCTCGATGGCGTTGTTTGGTTTGAGGGAGGAGCACCACTGGTCGGCGCGGGTTTGGATGGCGGCGCGCTCCTCGTCGGGGAGCGGGAGGTCGTCGAAGGGGCCGAGGTTGGGGTCACCGGCGACAACGAGTTCGTACTGGGCGATCAGTTGGCGAAGGGTGGCGGCCATGATTGAGTTTGGTTCAGGTTGAAGTTCTGGGTGTCGGGACAAGGATGAGAAAATCGGGGCGTCTGGCTGGTCACTGGGGGATGACGAACGTCCGGGGGATAGGGTCCGCCCAATTTTGGAAATGGGGTCGGGCGATTTTTTCCTCCCCCATGCAGAATCGTGACCTTGATGGGCGTTCGCGCGGGGATTTTGGAACTTTTTTCGGATTTCCTGTTTCGGGCCTGTTTCGAGACGTTCGTCCGTCTTCCGGGTTTGACGGTCGAAGCGGGGGATGCTGGGCTTTTGGAGCGCGTTTCCTCCTGGCGACGTGGGGCAAGTGGATGCGGCATTCCGCAGAGAAACCTGAACCGGCAAGGGCGCGGGTTGGGCGAGTTTCGGCGGTCCCAGGTTTGGGTTTCGATCCGAGCCCTCTTCGGTGGAGGGAACTTTGCCGATTCGAGGACGGTACCGCCTGGAACCCAGGAGCAAGGCCGTTTCGTTCTCACTTTGGGTATATCGGAAGGATCTTCCTTTCGCCGCCCGATGTCCCTTTTCCGACGCCCACCGGTCCCCTTCCGCTCCGCGCTGCCCATCGGTCCCCTTCCGCTTCACGCCGCCCACCGGTCATCGGAATGGGGGAACAGGCACCGACGGAGTACCGACGGAGCCAGTCCCCGATTGCTATGCCAATGGAGAACCGAGCCCCTTCCGATCCGCGCTGCCCATCGGTCCCCTTCCGCTTCTGGCCGCCCACCGGTCTCTGGAATGGGGGAACAGGTACCGGCGGAGTACCTGCGGAGCCAGTCCCCGATTGCTATGCCAATGGAGAACCGAGCCCCTTCCGATCCGGGCCGCCAGCGGTCCCCTTCCGCTTCACGCCGCCCACCGGTCATCGGAATGGGGGAACAGGTACCGGCGGAGTACCGACGGAGCCAGTCCCCGATTGCTATGCCAATGGAGAACCGAGCCCCTTCCGATCCGCGCTGCCAGCGGTCCCCTTCCGCTTCACTCCGCCCACCGGTCATCGGAATGGGGGAACAGCGACTGTGTTTCGAGTCAAGGGTCGGCGCCGGAATTCACGCCGCCTGGATCGCCTGGGTAGGCGTCCAGGCCGTCATGTCCCGGATCATCGCGTTGGCGATCGTCAGCAGCTTCCGCGCCACCGCCACCAACGCCACCTTGGAGGCCTTGCCGGCCTCGCGCAACCGATTGTAGAACGCCTTCAGCTTGGGGTTGTAGCGGGCCGCCGAGACCGACGCCATGTACAACGCCGTACGCACTGCGGCACGCCCTCCGAAGATCGTTCGCGTCCCCTGGATCGTCCCACTGTCCCGGGCCCGCGGGGCCAGTCCCGCCAGGGCCGAGACCTGCTTGCCAGTCAAGCGGCCCAGCTCCGGCAGCAGACCCAGCAACGTCCGCGAGGTCTGAGGCCCGACCCCCGGCAGGCTGCGCAACAGGACGTCACACTCCTTCCAATGGTCCTGGGACCCGATCACCACCTCGATCGACCTGTCCAGCTCCTGAACCTGATCGTTGAGGTAGGCAATGTGGGCCTTCAGGTTGGACTGGACGGGGGTCGAGGGCCGGGATTTCAGCCGGTTCTGCTCGGCGACCCGCATCTCCACCAACTGGCGACGCCGCTCCAGCAGGGCCTGGAGGTCACAGGTCGCCGCGTCGGGCAGGGCGCGGGCCTCGGGGCGGACGGCCTCGGCGAAGCGGGCCAGGGCCTTGGCGTCCAGGGCGTCGGTTTTGGAGTACTGGCCCAGGCTGCGGGCGAAGTAGCGGACCCGCGACGGCTCGATGATGCGGATCGGCAAGCCGGCCTGGGCCAGGGCCACCGCGGCGTCGCGTTCCAGGCCGCCGGTGGCCTCCAGCAGGACCAGGGCCGGGGCCAGGGGTCGCAGCCGCTCCACCAGCGAGGCGATTCCCTCGGGGGAGTTGGGCAGACGGAAGAGCTGGTCATCGGGTCGGGTGGCCACATCGAGATGGGCCTTGGAGACGTCGATGCCGACGAAGCCTTCGGGGGTGGTCATGGCAAATGCGTCCTGGAGGAGGTTGGCGAGCGAAATCCCGGCGTGGCCCCGCCTTGCAGATCCGGTGTGGTCCGGGCGACTGTTCGGGCTCAAGTCCGGGAGAGATCGCCGCGACGACCCAGCTGTCCCACGGCCTAAGATGGCCCAGGCACAAACGGTCTATCGCGGTGATTCGCCCTCCGTGGAAACATACAAGGCACCGACGGAGTACCGACGGAGCCAGTCCCCGATTGCAATGCCAATGGAGAACCGAGCCCCTTCCGCTCCGGGCCGCCAGCGGTCCCCTTCCGCTTCACTCCGCCCACCGGTCTCTGGAATGGGGGAACAGGCACCGGCGGAGTACCGGCGGAGCCAGTCCCCGATTGCTATGCCAATGGAGAACCGAGCCCCTTCCGCTCCGCGCTGCCCATCGGTCCCCTTCCGCTTCACGCCGCCCACCGGTCATCGGAATGGGGGAACAGGCACCGACGGAGTACCGACGGAGCCAGTCCCCGATTGCTATGACAATGGTGAAACTGCTCCGTTCCGATCCGGGCCGCCAGCGGTCCCCTTCCGCTTCTGGCCGCCCACCGGTCATCGGAATGGGGGAGAAGCGCCGGTGAGGGACTGCCAGAGCCAGCCCCTTTTGGTGACGCCAATGGAGACGGGAACGGCTCTGAACCCAGGAGCCGATTGGGTGGTCGCGATCTTGACGATCGGCTACGATGGTCGATCCGACGCCGCGTTGGCCCCGAAGGTCGGGGCGTGTCGGCCGTTGGATTTCTCTTTTCCGGGTGTGGTTCCTGTTCCTCCGAGCGCCCAGGCCGGAGGATGCGGGGGCGGCGAGCCCGGTGGAACGAACCTTTCTCCATGGTAGATCGCAACCTGCTCCGCGAATTCGACGTCAGCGATGAAGAGATGGCGTCGGTTGTCACCGTCGAGGAGGCGGATGACCTGGATCGTGCCCTTCATGGGGAGGGTGGCCAGAACTTCGACATCGGCGGGATCGTCTCCGGCAAGGTGATCGAGGTCGTTGGCGACCAGGTGATCGTCGATGTCGGTTACAAGTCCGAAGGGTTGGTCTCCCTGCACGAGTGGGACGATGGAGAAGACCCGCCCCAGCCCGGCGACGCGGTTGAGGTCTTGCTTGAAGGGATGGAGGACGAGACTGGCGAGATCGTCCTGTCCCGCAAGAAGGCCCACCGGATGCGTGCCTGGGAGATGGTGATCTCCAAGCACCACGAAGGGGACGTTGTTTCCGGCAAGGTCACCAAGAAGATCAAGGGTGGCCTGCTGGTCGACATCGGGGTGAACGTCTTCCTGCCCGCCAGCCAGGTCGACATCCGCCGCCCTTCGGACATTGCCGACTACATCGACCAGGAAATCAAGTGCATCATTCTGAAGATCGACGAGTCCCGGCGCAACATCGTCGTCTCTCGTCGTAAGCTGATCGAGGTTGAGCGCGAGAAGCAGAAGCACCAGTTGCTCTCGACCATCGAGGTGGGCCAGGTCCGCACCGGCACGGTCAAGAACATCGCCGACTTCGGTGCATTCGTCGACCTGGGCGGCATCGACGGCCTGCTGCACATCACCGACATGTCCTGGGGCCGGATCAACCACCCCAGCGACATGGTCCGCATCGACGACCGCATCGAGATCATGGTTCTCCACGTCGATAAGGACCGCGAGAAGATCGCCCTGGGCCTCAAGCAGAAGAGCGCCAGTCCCTGGGAGAATGTCGCCGACAAGTACCCGGTGGGGACCCGTGTGCTGGGCGAAGTCGTCAACGTCATGTCGTATGGCGCCTTCGTCAAGCTGGAAGAGGGGATCGAGGGGCTGGTCCACATCTCCGAGATGTCGTGGACCAAGCGCATCAATCACCCGAGCGAACTGGTCCAGATCGGCGACAAGATCGATGTCGTGGTTCTGGGGATCAATCGCGACAAGCAGGAAATCTCCCTGGGCATGAAGCAGACCCAGGCCAACCCCTGGGATCAGGTTGCCCAGAAGTATCCGCCCGATACCATGATCGAGGGGACGGTCCGCAACCTCACCAACTATGGGGCGTTCATCGAGATCGAGGAAGGCATCGACGGCCTTCTCCACATCTCCGACATGTCGTGGACCCGCAAGATCGGCCACCCCAACGAGTTGCTCGAAAAGGGGCAACGGGTCTCGTGCCAGGTCCTCAACGTCGACCAGGAGCGCAAGCGCATCGCCCTGGGTCTCAAGCAGTTGCGGCAAGACCCGTGGGAGACCGACATCCCCGACCGGTACAAGCCCAACGACGTGGTCATCGGCAAGGTCACCAAGCTCACCAACTTCGGCGTCTTCGTCGAGCTGGAGCCGGGCCTGGAAGGCTTGCTGCATATCTCCGAACTGGCCGACCACAAGGTCGATAGCCCCGAGGAGATCGTCAACGTCGGCGACGAGATCGAGGTCAAGATCTTGCGGGTCGACCGCGGCGAGCGGAAGATCGGCCTGTCTCGCAAGAAAGCCCACCTGACGGGCGAGGACGGCGAGGAGATCGAGGAAGGCAGCGAGTCGTCCGGCGAGTCGACCGCCAAGCCCGAAACCAAGGAGTTGAAGGGCGGCCTCGGCGGCGGCGGACTCCTGTTCAGCCTCGGCGGCGGCACCTCCGAGGCCGAGGCCGAGGCCGATTCCGAAGTCGAAGCTGAGCCCCACGCTGAGGCCGAACCCGAAGCCGAAGCCGAAGCCGAAGCCGAAGCCGAAGCCGAGCCTGAAGCCGAGCCTGAAGCCGAAGCTGAGAACAAGCTCGAAGATTCCAGCGAACCCGCGACGGAAGACGAGTAACACTCGGCCCTCCCGGCTCAAACCTTCCAACCCTCCGCACCCTTGCCAACGGTGCGGAGGGTTTTTTTTGCGCAGTCCGCATCGTCCTTAGAACTCGCATGTCCGTCAAATTGCCAAAACTCTCCAAATCCTCAATCCCACCTAATCTCGCCAGCGTTCCTCTCCGATAAGTAGGTGGAGTGAGGGTCAGGCTGAGATTCAGGACGCTGGGGAAGCGATCTTGTGCCCATTGGGCGGGTCGCTGATTGGACTGGACTGGAATGGTCCTCCCAGGTGGTCCGACGGCTTATTGATCCCGAGTTCACCTGAATTTGACCTTGGCCGTGAAGGACTGGGTGGGTTTGCCCCCCAACCTTCTGGGATCGTTCCCCAGACCGAGACGCGGGACGTTCGCCTCGCCTGTTTGTCGAGTGCCCTTCTCCAGTCCACCCGCCGGCGCGGACCCTCCCAGGCATCGCCAGCCGGACCGACCGACCCGAAGAGGATCCTCATGGCCCGTATCCGTCGCCATCGTCGAGACACGGTGCAAAGCCCTCTGGAGACGTACCTCCGTGAGATCAACGAGGTCCCTCTTCTCAAGGCCGACCAGGAGAAGTCGCTCGCGGTCACCATCGCCAACGGCAGCCCGTCGGAGCGTGACAAGGCCCGAGAGCACATGATCCGGGCAAACCTTCGCCTGGTCGTGAATATCGCCCGCAATTACGTGGGGAAGGGCCTCCATCTTCAAGACTTGATCGAGGAGGGGAACCTCGGCCTCTTGCGGGCGGTGGAGGGCTTTGACCCGACGATCGGCACTCGGTTCAGCACTTATGCAAGCTACTGGATCAAGCAGTCGATCAAGCGGGCGCTGGTGAATACCGCGAAGCCGATTCGCATTCCGGCGTACATGGTTGAGTTGCTTTGCAAGTGGCGGCGGGCCTCGGCGGAGTTGCAGGACAAGCATGGGCGTCCGGCGACCGTCGAGGAGATTGCCCGCGTCCTGGAACTGCCCAAGAAGAAGCTGGCGATCGTCAAGAAGGCGATCAAGGTTTACAACCTGGTTCCCCAGACCGATCAGCCGGAAAATGGCTGGAGTCTGGGAGAGATGCTCATGGATGAGCGCACCAAGGCTCCCGACGTCGAGATGGTCGAGGCGGATAACCTTCGCCTGGTGATGCATCATCTGGACAACATGGACCGCCGAGAGGCCACGGTTTTGCGGATGCGGTTCGGCCTGAACGATGCGCCTCCGAAGACCTTGAAGGAAATTGGCGAATCGCTCGGCCTGACTCGGGAGCGGGTCCGCCAGATCGAGAATGAGGCGCTGGGCAAACTCTCGGCCACGTTCCTGGCGGACTGAGGGTGGAGTGAACGGGTTGGCGCCTTGTCGGGTATCCTGAGTCTCGCGCTGAAACGAGTCCGGGACCGGAAGGCCATCGATGGATACTCCACGCATTGCCCGCATTCTCTCCGAGATGGGGACCTTGCTGGAGTTGAACGGTGAGAACCCGTTTCGTTGTCGGGCCTTCCACACCGCCGCGCAGGCCTTGAAGGGCCTGCCGGACGATCTTGTTGGCCTGATCGGCGATGGCACTCTTGGCGAAACCCCGGGTTTGGGCGAGGCCATGAAGGCCAAGGTCATCGCCCTGGCAACCACGGGCCGCCTCGACGAGTACGACGCCCTGAGGGCCTCGACGCCCCCCGGCCTTGTTGCCCTTTTGAGGATTCCCGGCCTGGGCCCCAAGAAGATCATGGTCTTACGGGACTCGCTGGACATCCGCGGCCTGGATGACCTGCGGGCCGCGGTGGACTCTGGGCGAATCGCGTCGGTCAAGGGGTTCGGGGCCAAGTCCGCCCAGGTGATTCGCGATGGCCTGGATTTCGTGGATTCGGTGGGGGATCGCGTTCTTCAGAGCACCGCCTGGAAGCTGATCACTCCCTTGATCGAGGCCGTACGGGCCCAGCCGGGAGTGCTTCAGGCCGAGGTTTGCGGAAGTCTTCGCCGTCGGGCCGAGACCATCGGCGACCTGGACATCCTGTTTGCCTCACTGGACCCGGCGACAGTGCTGGAGGCCTTCACCAAGCTCTCGGCTGTCGCAAAAGTCCTGGCCCACGGCGGCTCCAAGGCGAGCGTCCGCCTGCTTGATGGGGTCCAATGCGACTTGAGGGGTGTTCGGCCCGAGGAATTCCCGTTTGCCTTGCATTACTTCACGGGCTCGAAGGCCCACAATATCGCGATGCGCAAGCGGGCGATCGCTCGTGGCCTCAAGCTCAGTGAATACTCCCTGGAAGGGCCGAACGGGATGATCCCCTGCTCCTCCGAGGCGGAACTGTTCCAGGCCCTGGGATTGGCGGAGATTCCCCCCGAGCTTCGCGAGGATTTCGGCGAATTCGCGATCGCCGAGGCTGGGCCGATTCCCCGACTTCTCCTCCGATCCGACCTTGCCGGGACGTTTCACTGTCATACGGACTGGAGCGATGGCGTCGCCACCTTGGAGGAAATGGCCGAGGCGGCGCGAAAGGCTGGCCTCCAGTACCTGGGCATCGCCGACCACTCCCGATCCGCCGGGTATGCGGGGGGTCTGAGCCCCGACCGGGTTCGCGCGCAGTGGGCCGCCATTGATGCCTTGAACCAGAACTATGGCAAGACCTTCCGCCTGTTCAAGGGGACTGAGTGCGACATCCTGGCTGATGGCTCGCTCGACTTCTCCGACGACCTGCTGGCCGGTTTTGACTACGTTGTGGCCAGTGTCCACTCTCAGTTCAAGCTGGGACGCGAGGAGATGACCCAACGGATCATCGGCGCGGTCCGCAACCCGCACACGACGATGCTCGGCCACCCCTCGGGCCGCCTGCTTCTGAGCCGAGACGCCTACGCGGTGGATCTGGACGCGGTGATCGCCGCCGCGGCCGATTCCGGCTGCATGATCGAGATCAACGCGGACCCGCATCGCCTGGACCTCGACGACGTCCATTGCCGTCGGGCGAAGGCCCTGGGAGTTCCCATCGTGATCAATCCCGACGCCCACTCCCCGGAGGGTTTGGCGAACCTCGATTACGGGGTGGGGGTGGCACGACGGGCCGGGCTCGGGCCGAGTGATATCGTTAATGCCGCGACTCTTGAGCAGGTCATGAACGCCCTGGCCGCTCGCCGCCAAAGTCGGCCTTCCTGATCCACGCCCGCCAGGAATCTGGGCCGAGGCGGTGGAAGTCTCGCCCGGCACCGTCGCCACCGTCCGCTCTGTTCGTAATCGTCGCGCCCCAGGGTGGGCGGCGTCGGGTGTTGGGGATTGCTCGCCGGACAATCTCCGACCTCGCCGTGGCCGACTTCTGGAACATGTCGGACACTTGTGATATTGTCGATTGGGTTTGGAGATGGGGGATTGCCTTGTGAGGGTCGAACGATGGGCGTCGCCGGATTTGTTGGGGTCGTGGCGCTGGTGAGCCTGGCGGGGTCGGGCGACCCGGCGGAGAAGGTGGCGGATTTCCGACTCCAGGATCATCGGGGGGCCTGGCACACGCTCGACGAGGACCGCGACCGGAAGGTTGTCGTGCTGGCCGTTCTCGGGACCGAGTGCCCCCTCGCCGAGGCCTATGCCCCGCGACTGGCCCAGATCGCCCGGGATTATGCGGGGCGAGGCGTTAGTTTCCTCGGCGTCGATGCCAACGAGCAGGACGGGCCGGTGGCGATCGGCCATTTCGCCGAGAGGCATGGGCTGCCGTTCCCGATTCTCAAGGACGTTGGCAACGGTCTGGCCGACCGACTCGGGGCCGAGCGGACTCCCGAGGTTTTTGTCCTGGATCGGTCGCGAAGCATTGTCTACCGCGGACGGGTTGACGATCAGTATGCGATCGGCATCCACCGGCCCTCGCCTACCCGGCATGACCTGATCGAGGCCCTGGACGCCGTCCTGGCCGGTCGGCCGGTCGCGACGGCGAGGACGGAGGTGGTTGGCTGCAAGATCGGTCGGGCCTCGAAGCCGGACGAAGGGGGCGCCGTGACTTATGCGAAACAGATCGCGCGCATCCTCCAGTCCCACTGCGTCGCCTGCCACCGACCGGGCGAGATCGCCCCGTTTTCCCTGACTGACTACCGACAGGCGGCTGGGTGGTCGAGCATGATCGCCGAGGTTGTCGACGAGGGCCGGATGCCCCCGTGGCATGCCTCGCCCGATCACGGCAAGTTCGCCAACGACGCTCGGCTCTCGGACGTTGAGAAGCACGCGATTCGCGATTGGGTCGCCGCCGGATCGCCCGAGGGGGATGCGGCCGACCTGCCGGCGCCGCCCCAGTTCGTTGAGGGCTGGCGGATTCCGCGGCCCGACCTCGTCCTGGAAATGCCTCGCGAGGTTGAGATCCCGGCCGAGGGGTCGATGCCCTATGAGCTTGTCGAAATCGACCCGAAGTTGACGAGCGACGTGTGGGTTCGGGCGTCTCAGGTCCGACCGGGCAACCCGGCGGTCGTTCACCACGTCGTCGCCTTTGTCCTGCCGCCCGGCGTCGAGAAGATCGACGAGGCTGGCGGCGACTTCCTCGCCGCCTATGCCCCTGGGATGCCGCCGCGCGTCTTGCCCGAGGGGGTGGCCAAACGCATTCCGGCCGGGTCGCGGATTGTCCTTCAACTCCACTACACGCCGAGGGGGACCCGGCAGGTGGATCGGAGCCGGATCGGGCTTGGCTTCGTTGATCCGTCGACCGTCCACAAGGAGTTGTTGTCGGGCATGGCGATCGACCCCCGCCTCCAGATCCCGCCCGGGGCGAGCGACTACGTTTCTCGGGCCGAGTTCCGGTTTTCGAGGCCCTCGACGCTTCTATCGCTCCTGCCGCACATGCATTTGCGGGGCAGGTCGATGCGGTTCGTCGCCGAGTTCCCGGACGGCCGCCGAGAGATTCTGCTGGACGTCCCCCGCTACGAATTCGACTGGCAAAACCTCTACGTCCTCGACCCGCCCCGGCCGATGCCCGAGGGGACGATCCTGCACACCGAGGCCCATTTCGACAACTCGGCGGACAACCCGAACAATCCCGACCCCTCGCGCGCCGTGACCTTTGGCGAGCAGACGCGGGATGAGATGCACATCGGCTACCTGAACTTCCTCCTCGATGGCCAAAACCTCGCCCTGGGCCCACCCGCCTCGAAGCGACGGGCGGACGGCCGTTACGACGTTACCTTTCGCCACCACCCTGAGGGATCGCCCAGGTCGGTCGCCCTGGTGGGCACGTTCACTGACTGGAAGGGACGGCCCCTGTCGATGAACGGCCCCGACTCCCAGGGGGTCTACTCGACGACGGCGATCCTCGGCCCAGGCCCTCACGAGTACAAGTTCCTCATTGATGGACAAGACTTCCGCCAGGACCCGGGCAACCCCGACTCGGTCGGCTTCTTCCATAACAGCCTGATCCGGTTGCCCTGAGGGGGTTGGGGGAATCAGTCGTGCCGCAGCGCCGTGACCGGATCGACCCGGCCGGCGCGGCGGGCCGGGAGGAGCGCCGCGAGGGTTGTTACCACGACGGTAAACCCGATGACCGTGGCTCCAATCCGCCAGGGGAAGGCGAAAATCGAGCCTTCGAGGAAGATTTTCATATCGCGGTGGACCATTGAGTGGACCCAGGCGTCGGCGGGGAACGAACTCGACCAGGCCAGGAACAATCCGAGGCAGCCGCCGGTCAGGCCGATCAGGCTCCCTTCGATGACGAACACGGCCTGAAGCTGCCAAGTCGCCGCGCCCACGGCCTTCATGATGCCGATCTCTCGGCGTCGCTCCAGGACACTCATCAGCATCGTGTTGGCGATTCCCAGCGACGCGACCAGCAGCGCCACCCCGGCCACGCACGTCATCCCGCCGAAGACCAGCAGGTACGTCAGCCGCTCTCGCTCGACGAAGTCGACGGCCGACCGGCTCCGGAGGCCCAGCGCATCGACCGCCTCGACGACCGCCTTGACGTTCCTCATGTCGTCGACGAAAAGGACCGCCTGCGCGATGCCCTGCTCGCGACGGGCGGGGTCTCGGGAGATCAAGTCGACCGCCGCTCGCCGGGGCAGGACGAGGTCCGAATCGGCCGGGAATCGGCTCCAGGGGGCCTTCCTCTCGTCGTCGGTCAGCTCCCGAAAGATCCCAACGACCCGGAAGTCCTGGGCGACGACCGGCGGGTCGACGTTGGCCGAGGCGGGGCGGATCGCCCCCCGCAAGGTCGCGACTTCCTCGGGGGTCAGGCTGAGCCTGTCCAACGCCCCCGGGACCTGCCAGGCGAGTTGTCGCAGGGCCGCTTGCTCGTCCCGGTGGTTGTCGGTTTTCGAAGGTTCGGCCAGCGAGACGAGGAATCTCGGCCCGTCGGCCGGGCTCCGGAGCTCGACCCGCAGAGGCTTGCCCAGCACTTGATCCAGGTCCGCGTCGTCGACCAGGCCGATCCGGTGGGCGAACATCTCGGACAGTAGGACCGATCGCTCGTCCTCCGAGTCGAACGCCCGGCCGACCACGACCCGCTTGCGAAACTCGGGGTCCTCGCCGGCTCCCGACGAGACGCTCGCCCCCTCGGGCCGGTTGCCGAGGGTCGCGACGACCCCGTCGCCGACGACCGGGATCATCCGCCCGACGTGGGGGATTCGCGAGAGGCTTTCCAGCCGTTCCGGGGTCAGACTGACCGGCTCGCGGCCGGAGTCACGGTGGGCGGCCTGCTCGGCGAGGATTTTACGGATTCGCTCGCGGCGATCCGGTGCCATCCGCCCGGCAACCTTCACGTCCTCGGCCGCCTTGTCTCCGGTCGTCCGCCAATGGGGGGAGACCGTCACTTTCCGCGCGACGTCGCCCCGGCTCGCCTCGCGGTCGATGGTCCGCTGAACCCCCTCGTCGATCGACAGGCTCGCGGCGAGCACGAAGGCGCCGAAGACGACGCCCAGGGTCGTCAGGCAGGTTCGCATCTTCTGCTGGCCGAGGGAGGCCAGGGGTAGCCACAACAGGTCGATCCACCGCAACGGGCGAGTCTCCGATTGGTCCCAATCAAGGACCCACGGCCGTGATCTGGCCGTCGACCAGCCGGACGATCCGGTCGGTGCGACTCGCGGCGAGCTCTTCGTCGTGGGTGACGAGGACAAGGGTCGCGGCGTGCTGGCGGACGTAGTCGAGGATCAGGTCCATGACTTGCCGGGCCGTCTGGGTGTCGAGATTCCCCGTCGGCTCATCGGCCAGGATGATCCGGGGCTGGTTGACCAACGCCCGGGCCACGGCGACCCGCTGGCTCTCGCCGCCGCTCAACTGGTTCGGCCGGTGGTCCAGCCTCGCCCCGAGCCCGACGGCCTCCAACGCGCCCCGGGCGGCGGCCCGCCGGTCTCGCTGCGAACGACCAGCGAAGATCATCGGCAACTCGACGTTCTCGACGGCCGTCCTCGAACTGATCAGGTTGAACGACTGGAAGATGATCCCGACGGTCGCTGACCGGAACCGGGCCATCTCGCGCCCCGAGAGCTGGTCGAGGTCTCGCCCGCCGACCCGCAACCGGCCCGTGCTGGGACGGTCGAGCCCGCCCAGGAGGTTCAACAGCGTCGACTTCCCCGACCCCGACCGGCCCAGCAAGGCCACTCGCTCGCCGACCGCCACCTCGATCGAGATCCCCCGCAAGGCCTCGACCAGGGCGTTCCTCGCGCCATACACCTTCCTCACCTCGACCGCCCGGATCGCCGCCTGATGCCCAGTCTCTCGCTGTGATCCCATCGCGATCTTATCCCGCCCCAACCCCCGTCCGACACCCGTCAACGGCCGATCATCCTATCAGGTCCAGCGCGCACCGCCAGGTCCGAGCGATCCTTCAGCGGCACCCGGGGCGCTGGCGGGGCTTTAGGCTTTCCCCACGGCCCGGGTCTCTCAACCCTGCTGGAAAGATCGGATCCGAGTCAGGCCGTCAGGGTTGACCATGCAAGCCATGAATTTCCGCGCGAAGGTTGTCTTGGTCGGGCGGGCGTTTCCGCGGGGACATGGCAGGTTGAGGTGGCTGGGGTTCGGTCTTCGAGGCCGAGACACCCGAGCCGGGTGGGGGATGCGAGGCATGGGGCGAACGCCCCTCCATGATCGGGAAGGCTGTCCGGTCCATGAGTGGAGCGGGCAGGTTAGTCCAATCGCGAGGGGATTCGGCCGCGTCGACTACCGTCGTAGGCGACACTCAAGGTGGGTTCGTCAATCGGGTTAGGAAAAGTCGGGGCGAGAGGATTTGAACCTCCGACCTCACGGACCCGAACCGTGCGCTCTAGCCAAGCTGAGCTACGCCCCGAACTGTCCTCAACGAAAACCGCTGGTTGACTATGAGGAAATTTTCGTGGCTTGTCAAGGTAAAGCTAAGTCGTCTCCCTCCCACCCATTCCATCCCGATTTCCCTGAAAAAAGACCGTTCGAAACTCTCTTGGAAGTGCGTGATGATATTCCGTGAACGCTCTTTAGCATTAATGTCACTAATATCAAGGAGATCTCACACAAGTCTTCTGGATGATCCAGGTTATGGCGCGACTTGACGAAACGTCTTGGTGCGCGGGCTTCAGTGGGTCGACGCCAAACCCGATCGCGGAGGGGTGACGCCTCGGGGAGTGTCGCCGGGGCCGAAGAGGTCGAAGTCGATCGTGTTGGTGCCGTGATTGAGGTCGGTAAACCGCCTGAGGAGTGAGACATTGGGGTGTTTCTTCAGGAATGGTCCCTCGAACCGCACCTCGTTACCGCCGATGAGGGTTTCCAGCGAATATGAGCCGTCGGGGCCGATGGACGCGGTGGCGGTGGGGGCTTTTCGCTCGGCGTTGCTGGGGTTGAAGAAAATTTTGCCGCTGGTGACGGGTTTGCCCTCGGCGTGAACGATGCCGCTGACGGTGGCGGGGGTCGTTCCGGTATCGACCCTGGGACGTCCCGCGTCGCAGCCCATCAGGAGCAGGGCGATCGATAGCCCGAGGGTCGCGGTCTGGGTGTTCATGAGGCGTGGGCCTTGTCCGTTAAGGGACGGACCCCGCCGGCCCGTTGAGTCGCGAACTCCCTGGGCCGACGGAGTTTGGGGTGGGTTCAATACTGGTCGGCCGAGACCACTTCGTTGTTGGCGCGGGAGCCGATCGCCCACCAGACTTCCTTGGCGATGCTGGACTTGATGGTCCGGACCGATCCGTCGAGGAACAGGGTATTGACGATTCCCGGGTGGCGGCTGCTGGCGACGTGGGACATTTCGATGTTGCCGCCGGAGTCGCGGCATCCCCAGGTGTTGGGAGTCATGACGTGGCAATACCGGGTGTCGGGGGCCAGGCCGGCCGACCAGCTCGCCCCCGACATGTCGTTGTCGATCGACCAGGCCATGTCATTACCACTGGCGTCGGGGGTGGGCGGGCTGGCCATGCAGAGGCTGTACCAAGGTTGGGGCGATCGTTCCTGACCTTGGGGGGGGCTGGTGATGCCCGAGATCGAGGCAGTGGGCTTGAGAACATCGAAAGGGCCGGTGGCGCCGTTCCAGTTGCCGATGCCGGAGACCCGCTCACTGAAGGAGGCGGTGCCACTGAGGCCGTCGAGGATGTCCTTGAATCGGACGCAGGTGCCGTGCTGTCCGTTGTCGGTTCCGGTGAAGATGAACGGTCCCGACATCGGGCTGGTGGCGCCATCGCTGCCGTCGGCGATCCCGCCGTAGAACGTGTTCGGGGCCGAGCCGGCATTGGCCATGTAGTTGTTGGGGCCGTAAGGACTGGTCAGGCGGCTCAGGTCCGATGGGCAAAGAAAGCCCGAGAGGGTCGTGTACTCGGCTGTCGAGTTGGTGATGCCATCATGCATCAACCCGTAGCCGAAGTTGAGGGCGTTGAAGACGGCTCGTTGCTCAAGATAAGGGGTGAGGAGGGACAGCGACGACCATTCCGACGACCAGGGTCCATCGCCCCAGGGGATCGCCTGGGTGGCTGACTCGTAGTTGGCGATGGCCAGGCCAATCTGTTTCAGGTTATTGGTGCACTGGGCCCGCCGAGCGGCCTCGCGAGCCGCCTGAACCGCCGGGAGGAGTAGACCGATCAACACGCCGATGATGGCGATGACTACTAGCAACTCGATCAGGGTGAATCCCCGGAGGGTGCGCTTTCGCATGATGATGGCCTCTCGACGTGAGTGGGGATGTGGCGTACTTCTGGCCAGTAGGTGGGCAAGACCCCAGGAATTGCTCTAGGACGAGTGTCCCGAGGTCTCGGCTGCGATCGGCCCAGGAGCTGGGCCAAAGAAGGGACTCGCATGGTATCCGCCGGGATGGTGAGGGTGTCATCCAAAATTTTGGAGGAGGGACGCGGCCCATCTTCGGATCAAGGAAATTCTGGGCCCGAGGGTGACAAAGGGGCTATCCTGGCGGAAAGATACAGGATATCCCCGCCTGGCCGTTGGCTATCAAGCAGGGCGTTCCGTCGCCCCACTCGATTCAGGAGTACGCAAGGCCGATGGGTGAGCCTGACCTTGATCGGGAACGAGAGTTCGCCGACCGGCTTGGCGGGTATCAGACGCAGCTTTTCGGCTACATCTACTCACTCGTGCGGAACCTTGACGATGCTGACGATCTGTTCCAGCAGGTCAGTCTGGTTCTCTGGGACAAGTTCGATCGTTACGAACGGGGTCGCAATTTTCTCTCCTGGGCTTGTGGCGTGGCCCGGTATGAGGTGCTGAACTTCCTTCGCCACCGGAGCCGCCACCGCCTATATTTCAGCGACACGTTGGCCCTGTTGCTCATTGAGGCCCACGAGGATCAAGACCGGGGCTCTGTGGAAAGTCGGCGGCAGGCGCTGGGGGAGTGCCTCAAGAAGCTCAATCCCAAGGATGGCCGACTCCTCGATGAGTGTTACGCCGACGCCACCCGCATCACCGAGGTCGCACGGAATCATGGCCGCTCGAGCCAGAGCATCCACAACTCCTTGAGACGAATCCGCCACTCTCTCTTTGTTTGCGTGAAACTTTCCCTGCCTGACGAGGATTTATGAGCCCTGGCGCCGGCCCTCCCGATGAGCTTCGCGATTTATTTGACAGCTATTGCGACGGCCGCATCGACGATGAGGCGTTTCGTCGTCTCGAAGCGCGACTGCTGGCGAATCCGTCGGCTCGTCGAGAGTTCGTCGAATTCTACCGATTGCACACCGAGCTCACCTTCGCGGTCCGCGCACGCAACGCCGCGTCGGCCTTCTTCGCACGCGCCCGGGGTGGTCCACTATTGAGCGAACAGCGAGGCGGGCCGAATTGGTTGGCGTTCCCGCCCGCGAGCCGAACCATTCGTCGAGTGGCCCGAGCCGTCGCGGCGGGCGTGGCCATCGCCGCCGTGGCTTACGGTGCGGGTCGCTCGGGCTGGCGGTCGACCATGGCCTCTCGGACTTCTGGCAACGTCGCCTGGTTGGTCAACGCCCAGGATTGCGTCTGGTCCGACGGCGACGCCAACCCCGGTGGCGATCTGGGTCCGGGTCGGATGCTCAGGCTCAGGCGAGGGCTCGCCGAATTCGAGTTTGGCCGAGGCGCCCGAGTTCTCATCCAGGGTCCGGCCGAACTGGAACTGCTCTCGGGCAACGAGGCTCGCCTTCGTTCCGGGGCGATCACCGCGCACGTGCCGGCTGGGGCTCGGGGTTTCACCGTCCACACCCCGGGCGGCAAGGTCATCGACCTGGGGACCGAGTTCGGCCTGGCGGTCGATGGGACCGGCAGTAGCGCCCTGCGGGTCTTTGACGGCGAGGTCGAAGCGATCCCCGGTGATGGTGGACCGGGGGCGTCTGCCGTGAAGTTGTTTCAAAATCAGGCGGCTCGCCTCGACGGCCGGGCCGTGGAACTGGCGGTGGGACCCGTCGCCGGGCGATTTATCCGGTCGATCGTCCCCCGCCAGCCGGTCATCCCCCGCGTGACCTCTTTTCCCTTCGAGCGGCCGATCGAGGGGACCTTACTGGACGCCGAAAAACGGGGGATCGGTCTGACACACCGCTTGCCGGGGACCGGAGCCGACTGGCCGGAAGCCGACCCGAATTTTCACCTGGACACGCTCCAGGGGGCTCTGCAATTGAGCACGACCAGCAGCGACGTCAATACCCAGTTTCAGCTCGGCAGCGGCGAGTTTCCGGGGCTTCGCCTGGCGGATCTGGGGTGTTCGGGCGATGAGGATTTCGCCATTGCCGCCACGCTCCCCAACATTCCTGGACTCGACTATGTCGGCCAGTTTGGCCTGTATGTGGGAGCCGGCAGCGACCAGGTTTTGCGAGGCGGCCTGATCCGCCACGAGGCCCCCGATCATTACCGCCTTTTCCTGGTGAACAACCACGGCGGACGAGACTCGGACCTGGAGGAGGTGGGTCTCACCAACATCGGCGATGACCTCCGGCTCATCCTGAAGCGGGTTGCCGGAGCGTTTTCCCTGGTCGTGGAAAACCAGACCCGCCACAGCTCCAGCACCCTGGCCATCGCCCACCCGTCCTACCTCGACGGTCACCGAGACCTGTATGTCGGAATCTTCGGCGCCAGCCCGAAGACCCAGCCCCGCACCCTGACTTTCCGCCACGTTGAGGTGACTGTCTGGGGAGTCAAGGACGGACCCGTCCCCGCCCGCGCCCCGGACCGTTGACGACCAAACCGCCCCGCGCTTCCGCTCGCTCATCGACGGATCGGCTCCTTTCGACACGCACCGACCGAGGACACGAACCATGCCTCGCTGCCTCTCGCTGGTTTCGGCCTTCGGGCTGTTCTTGACGACGCTTCCATCCCTGGCGGCCGACGAGCCGGGATCGACGCCGTTGAAGGTCCTGTTCCTGGGAGATCAGGGTCACCACCGGCCCGCCGATCGGGCGGCGCAGATTTCCCCGGTCCTGGCCGGTCGGGGGATCGTTGTCACCTATACCGAAGACCTCGGCCAACTCAACCTCGAAACCCTCCGCGCCTATGACGCCCTGGCGGTTTACGCCAATACGACCAAAATCTCGCCCGAGCAGGAAAAGGGGCTGATCGACTACGTTGAAGGCGGCGGCGGGTTTGTGCCGATTCACTGCGCCTCGTATTGCTTCCTCAACTCCGACGCCTATGTCCGACTGGTGGGGGCGCAGTTCCTCCGCCACGGGACCGGCGAGTTCGACACCAAGGTTGTCGATCCCAACCACCCGATTACTCGCGGACTGACTCCCTTTCACACCTGGGATGAAACCTACGTCCACTCCAAGCACAACCCGGAAGGTCGTCACGTCCTCCAGGTCCGCGTCGAGGGGGATCAGGAGGAACCTTGGACGTGGACGCGGAACCAGGGCAAGGGCCGGGTCTTCTACACCGCCTACGGCCACGACGCTCGCACCTGGGGCAACCCTGGGTTCCATGACCTATTGGAGCGCGGCATCCGTTGGGCGGCTGGCCGGGGCGAGGTCTTCGATAGCCGCCCCCGCGTCGCCGAGGGTCTGAAACCGTTCGCTTACACCGAGTCACCCGACAATATCCCGGTCTATCTGCCGGGCCAGCAGTGGGGGACGCAAGGCAAGCCGAGCCGTCGGATGCAGGAACCGGCGTCGCCCGAGGAGTCGGCCAGGCACCTCGCGTCGCCCAGGGGATTCGTGGCGAAGCTTTTCGCCGCCGAGCCGGACATCGCCAAGCCCATTTGCCTCGCCTGGGACCACCGAGGGCGCCTTTGGGTGGCCGAGACCGTCGACTACCCCAACAACCTTCAGCCTCGCGGCCAGGGTCACGACCGAATCAAAATTTGCGAGGACACCGATGGCGACGGCAAGGCCGACAAGTTCACCGTGTTCGCCGACGGCCTGAGCATCCCCACCAGCATCGTCTTCGGCGGCGGCGGCGTGATCGTTCATCAGGTTCCCGACACGGTCTTGCTGACCGACGCCGACGGCGATGACCACGCCGACGCTCGCAAGGTGCTCTTCAACGGCTGGGGCACTGGCGATACCCATGCCGGCCCCAGCAACCTTCGCTATGGATTTGACAACTGGATTTACGGGATCGTCGGCTATTCCGGGTTCCAGGGGACCGTTGGCGGCGAGGATCTCCAGTTCGGCCAGGGCTTTTATCGGTTCCGGCCCGATGGGTCGAAGCTCGAATTCCTCCGCAGCACCAGCAATAACTCCTGGGGTGTGGGACTTAGCGAGGAGGGCCTGGTCTTCGGCTCGACGGCCAACGGTTGCCCCAGCGTCTTCCTGCCGACCCCGAACCGCTATTATGAGTCGGTCCGCGGTCTGTCGCCGCGCGTTCTGGAGAGCATTGCCGACTCGAACCGCTTTTTTCCGATCACCGAGCATGTCCGCCAGGTCGACTATTTTGGGGGGTTCACCGCGGGCGCGGGGCACGCACTGTACACCGCCCGGACCTACCCGCGGGCTTACTGGAACAAGGCCGCGTTCGTCAGCGAACCCACCGGCCACATTGTCGCCACGTTCGCGCTGGAGCCCGAGGGCAGCAACTTCTCGGCCTTCTCCGCCGGGAATTTGCTGGCCAGCGACGACGAGTGGACCTCTCCGGTTGCCGCCGAGGTTGGCCCCGATGGCCAGGTCTGGGTGATCGACTGGTACAACTACATCGTCCAGCACAACCCCACGCCCCAGGGGTTCCGCAACGGCAAGGGGAACGCTTATGAAACCCCTCTGCGAGACAAAACCCACGGCCGCATCTACCGGGTCGTCGCTCTCGACGGTCCGCCGACCGCCCCGGTGAAGCTCGACCCCGCCGATCCCCAGTCGCTGCTGGCCGGACTTCGCAGCGATAACCTTCTCTGGAGACTGCATGCGCAGCGGCTTCTGGTCGAGCGAGGCCAGGCCGACGTCGCCCCGGCCCTGGTCGAGATGACTCGGGACCCGAAGGTCGACGCGATTGGACTGAGCCCGGCGGCGATTCACGCGCTTTGGGCGTTGAAGGGATTGAACGCCCTCGGCGGTGAGAACGCCCCGCCGGTGGCCGATGAGGCGCTCAGTCATCCCTCGGCGGGCGTCCGACGCAACGCTTTGGCTGTCTTGCCAAGGGAGGAACAGTCGGCGGCCCGAATTGTTGCCTCGGGCGTGTTGAAGGACAGCAATGCCCAGGTCCGCCTGGCGGCGTTGCTGGCACTTTCGGAGATGCCCCGATCGGCCGAGGTTGCCAAGGTCCTGGCCGAGATTGTCGCGGACGATGTCCCACCCGCCGACCGAATCACCAACGACGCCCGGATCGTCGCCGCCGCGGCCCACGACCGCGAATTCCTGGAAGCCCTGGTCCGGGTTCGCCGCGATCAGGCGCCCGCGCCCATGACGCTTACCGTCGTTGAGAAGGTCGCCGAGCATTACGCCCGGGGCGCTCCGGCTCAGTCACTGGGGTCGTTGCTGGTGGCCATTGGCGACGGAACCCCCGTACTTTCCGAGGCGGTTGTCGCGGGCCTGGCGACGGGCTGGCCCCGAGGCAAGCCGGCCACGCTCGACGAGGCCGCCGAGAAGGCGTTGATCCACCTGGCGACCAGCCTGCCGCCCACCTCCCGAGGCCGCCTCGTCCAGTTGGCCAGTCGCCTGGAAAGTCATGCTCTGGAAAAATACGCTGGAGTGATCGCCGAGAGCTTCGAGAAGGTGGTCCGCGACGAGTCGCAACCCGATGACGACCGGATCAACGCCGCTCAGCAACTGGTCCTCCTGCGTCCGGGAGACGCCCATGCGGCGGGGGAATTGCTGGGGTTGATTACTCCCCGGACCTCCCCTCCCCTGGCCGTTGGGCTGATCGGCGCCGTGGCCCGCAGCGAGGCGACCGGCACCGGTCCACTGCTGGCCGCCCGCGCCGACGCCTTCACCCCCGGGGTCCGGCCCGCCGCGCTGCGGGCCTTGCTGGGTCGAGGAGAGTGGACCGCCGCCCTGCTCGACGCCGCCGAAACGGGCCAGGTCCGGTTGGCGGAACTTACCCTCGACCAGAAACAGGCCCTTCTCACCCACCGGGACCGCGCCCTCGCCGGTCGCGCCAAGATTCTGCTGGCGGAGGGGGGACTGCCCGACCCCGACCGTCAAAAGGTGATCGAGGAACTTGCCCCGAACGTCCTCAATGGGGGGGACGCCGCCAGGGGTAAGCTCGTCTTCACCGCCCAGTGCTCCAAGTGCCACGCCCACTCCGGAGAGGGAGGCAAGATTGGACCCGACCTCACCGGCATGGCGGCGCACCCTCGCGAGGAGTTGCTGGTCCACATCCTCGACCCCAGCCGCAGCGTCGAGGGGAATTTCGTCCAGTACATGGCCTCCACCAACGACGGCCGCGTCATCAATGGCCTGCTCGCCTCCGAGACCAAGGCCGCCGTTGAGTTGCTCGACGCCGAGGGCAAGTCGCACGTCCTCCAGCGAGCCGACATTGATGAGTTGCAGGCGTCCCGGAAATCCCTGATGCCCGAGGGATTCGAGAAGCAGGTTTCCCCCGGAGACCTCGCCGACCTCCTCGCCTTCCTGACCCGCCGAGGCAAGTTCCTGCCGCTGGATTTGACCAAGGCCGCCACCGCCAACAGCACCGTCGGCATGTTCCTCAGCCCCGAGTCGGACGTTGAGACCCTGGTCTTCGACGATTGGTCGCCCAAGGTCTTCGAGGGCGTGCCGTTCACTTTGGTGAAGCCCGAGTCGAAGGAAACCCGCAACGTCGTGCTGCTCCACGGCCCCGAAGGCTATCAGCCGCCGAGGATGCCCCGGTCGGTGGAGCTTCCGGTTCATGCGTCGGTCAAGGCGGTCCACCTGCTGGGTGGCGTGGCCGGCTGGGGTTTCCCGATCGGCGAGAAAGGATCGACCTCGATGATCGTTCGCCTGCGCTATGCCGACGGAACGACCGAGGACCACCCACTGCGCAATGGCATTGAGGTGGCGGACTATATCCGGGTGGTCGACGTGCCGGGCTCGAAGCTGGCGTTCCGACTTCGCGGCCAGCAACTGCGTTATCTGTCAGTGGCTCCCGGTCGCTCCGAACCCATCGAGGCAATCGAGCTGCGCAAGGGGCGGGATGACACCGCGCCGGTCGTGATGGCCGTCACCGTGGAACTCCTTGGCGCTGAGTGATCTCTCGATCCCAATTCACCTGGAGCCCAGCGATGACGAACCGTCTGGCCATTCCGTTGGCGCTGGTCCTGACCCTGGGCCTCCGCCTTTCGCCAACGCTCACCGTCCACGCGGACGGGGCCGCGCCTCAAGCTCGCCGAGGCCCGGGAGACCGACTGATCCCCGGGCTGCGACTTCTGCCCCACTGGGTCACCCCGACGCAATTCTGGTATCGCCACGACGGCCGTGAGGGTGCACGAGAATTCTTGTGGGTCGATGCCGAAACGGGCTCGAAACGGCCGGCCTTCGACCACCCACGGCTCGCCGCGGCCCTCTCGGCGGTGGAGGGGGGCCACGACCCGGCCGATCGCCTGCCGTTCGACGAGATCACTCCCCAACCCAACGGCCAATCCCTCCGCGTCCGGGTTCGTGGCGTGACCTGGCGGTGTGACCTCCACTCTTACGCCCTCTCGAAATGCGAGGGAGTCGACGCCCTGCCCGACCCCGGCCCGAACCGCGACGACCCGCGACGTCCCCGCCGTCGCCGCAACGACGGGGACGCCGACGGAGCACCCCGCGGCGAGGCCCGCTCCGCCGATGGCCGCTGGACGGCATTCCTCCGCGACCACAACGTTTACCTGAAATCCGAGAGCCACGACGAACTCGTCCCTCTGAGCGACGACGGCCGCGAGGGCCTGGAGTATGGCCTTCTCTCATGGTCGCCCGACTCGCAAACCCTCCTGGCCTTCCGCATCGAGCCCGGTGAAAACCTGCCGGTCCACCTCATCCGCTCCTCTCCGCCGGGGGGAGGCCGCGCACGCCTCGAATCTCGCCCCTACCCGCTCCCGGGCGACCGTCTCGACGCCTTCGAGCCCGTCCTGTTCCGCGTGGCCGACCGCAAGCCGATCCGGCCCGAGGTGGACCGCATCGACCTCGACGATCCTCGTCCCCGCTGGAGTCGCGACGGCTCGCGGTTCACCTATACCAAGGTCGATCGGGGCCACCAGCGATTGCGGTTGGTCGAGGTCGAGGCCCAGTCCGGCCACGCCCGCAACCTGATTGATGAGCGCTCCGAGACCTTCCTCTGGACCGCCCACACCGAGGAATTCGACCTACGCCCGATCCAATGGTTGGACAAGACCGACGAGATTCTTTATGTCTCCGAGCGCACCGGATGGCGTCACCTTTACCGGGTCGACGCGAAGTCTGGCGCGATGGAACCGATCACGCAGGGCGAATATGTCGTCCGCGGCATCGACCACGTGGACGAGGACGCTCGCCAGATCTGGTTTCACGCCAGCGGCCGAAATCCCGGGGAGGACCCCTATTTTCTCCACTACTACCGGGTCAACTTCGACGGCACCGGCCTTCTGGCCCTCACCGAGGGAAACGGCGACCACCACGTCCAGTTCTCCCCCGACCAGGCCTACCTGCTCGACACCTACAGCCGCGTCGACCTCGGGCCCGTCCACGACCTGCGACGCGCGGCCGACGGTTCACTCGTCCGTCACCTCGAAGCGGCCGACCTGACCGACCTCAAGGCCAGCGGCTGGCAAACCCCCGAGCCGTTCGTCAGCAAGGGGAGAGACGGAAAGTCCGACATCTGGGGAATCATCCGCCGTCCTCGGGGCTTCGACCCGTCGCGCAAGTATCCCGTCATCGAGGAGATTTACGCTGGCCCGCAAGGTTCGTCGGTCCCCAAGGCATTCTCCCCCTGGGCCGGCGCTTCCCCGCTGACCGACCTCGGCTTCGTGGTGGTCCAGATCGACGGCATGGGAACCGCCAACCGATCCAAGGCCTTTCACGACGTTTGCTGGCACAACCTCAAGGACGCCGGCTTCCCCGACCGCATCCTCTGGCACCGCGCAGTCGCCGCGAAATATCCCTGGTATGACCTTGCCAGGATGGGCATCACCGGGGTTTCGGCCGGCGGGCAAAACGCCACTGGGGGCGTACTGTTCCACCCGGATTTCTACAAGGTGGCCGTCTCGGGCTGCGGCTGCCACGACAACCGCATGGACAAGGCGTCATGGAACGAGCAGTGGATGGGATATCCGGTGGGCCCTTGGTATTCCGAAAGCTCGAACATCGACAACGCCGCGAGACTTCAGGGAAAACTGCTTTTGATCGTCGGTGAGATGGACGACAATGTCCCGCCGGAATCCACGCTCCGCCTGGCCGACGCCCTCATCCGCGCCGACAAGGACTTTGAGCTGCTGGTCGTCCCCAACGCCGGCCACGGCATCGGCGGCGCTTACGGAGCCCGCAAGCAGCGTGAGTTTTTCGTCAAGCACCTGAAACCCGACACCCCCGTGGCGGCCGACTCCGGGGGCGCCCCCAAGCCCGCGAACTCCGCGATCCCTTGAGTCGAATCAGGCCCCCCGGCGAAACCGGCCGACCCGGTAGGGCGAGGGATCGACGTGTGGCTCGCGACCACCCAGCAGTTCGGCGACCAGCTTGCCCGTCGCCGGGGCCATCGACAACCCCAGCATGTTGTGGCCGGCGGCGATCCAAACATTGGGATGCGCTGGTGCCTGATCGATAATCGGCAAGCCGTCATGGGTCATCGGTCGCCAGCCATACCACGCCTCCTCAACCCCCTCGCTCCCGGGGCGGTCCGATCCCCGAAGATAGGGACTTGACCCATCTCTCAAGAGCTGCAACCGCCGCGGACGGATCGTCTCGTCGTATCCGGCGAACTCCATCGTCGACCCCAGCCGGAAGCCCGAGCGGAAGGGCGTGACGGCGACTCGGGTTTCGGGGAAGATCATGGGCACCTTGGGCGACACGGCGGGATGGGGCATCGTCAGGCTATATCCCTTGCCCGGAACGATCGGCACGCGCATCCCCAGCACCCGGTTCAGCCGCGGAGTCATCGCCCCGGCGGCGACCACCACGGCATCGGCCGCGATTTCCTCCCCCGCCTCCGTCACCACGGCTCGCGCGTGCCCCTGGGACGACTGACGAAACACCTTGAGCCCCGAGCCCTCGCGAATGACCACGCCACGGACTTCCAGGGCCGACCGCCAGGAACGCATCAAGACATCCGGCCGCAGGTGCGCATCGTCCTCGTAGTACCAACCTCCGGCCAAACCTGCCGTCAGGGCTGGCTCAAGGGCGACCAACCCCTCGCCATCGAGACGACGCGCCGGCACTCCGAACGCTTCGCCCAGCAACCGATCCGTCGCGTGATACGCCTGCAACGCCGCGGAGGACCGATACGCGAACAGCAAGCCCCGCCGCTCCCACTCGCACTCCAGGCCCTCTCGCTGGACCAGATCCTCATACAGCCCCAGAGAGGAGCCGAGCAGGGCGGAGATTCCCCGCCCCGCTTCCATCATGTGCGTCTCATTGCAGCGGCGGGCGAATCGGATCAGCCAGGACCACAACGCGGGATCGAGCCGAGGTCGGATGGCCAGTGGCGAATTGCGCCGAAAGATTGTCCCCAAGGTGCGTCCGACCGCGCCCGGCTCGGCCAACGGCAGCACGTGACTCGGGCAGACCAGTCCGCAATTGCCCGCCGACGCCCCCTGGCCGACCAATCCCCGCTCGACGATGGTCACGGCCCATCCCTCAAGGGAAAGATAATGGGCGCAGGCCGTGCCGATCACCCCCCCGCCGACGACCACCACCCGTTTCCCGGCAGCGCTCACAGCGGGTCCTTTCGCATTGACGGTCTGGACGGTCGCCGTTTCCGACGAAGCCGCCCCCGTGCCTGGATCTCTTCCCCACCGATCAGACCGAGACCCGAGCCCCTGGCCTCGTCGCAACCGCACGGCGAATCGTCGCCAGAACCGCCTCGCGCTCGCTGCCCACCAGCGGCAGCCGCGGAGCCCGCACTCGCTCCGACCCCAGCCCGCACTCCTGCGCCGCCAGCTTGATGTATTGCACGAGCTTGACGTGAGTATCCAGGTGCAACAACGGCGTGTACCAGCGATACACCGCCACCGCTTCCTCCCAACGTCCCGCCGCGGCCAGATCCCACAGCAGACGATTTTCCGCCGGGAACGCGTTGACCAGCCCCGAGACCCAGCCCACCACGCCCAGGAGTAAACTCTCCAGAATCAGGTCATCGACCCCACAGAAAATCAGGTAGCGATCCCCGCAAACGTTGTACAGGTCCGTGACTCGCCGAACATCCTCCGACGATTCCTTGATCGCCACCAGGGTCGGCTCATCGGCCAGGTCCGCGAATGCCTCGGGGGGGATGTCGACCGAGTAGGACACCGGATTGTTGTACACCATGATCGGCAGGTCGGTGGCGCGGGCCACGGCGCGGAAGTGCGTCATCGTCTCGCGGGTATCGGCGCGATAAAGCATCGCCGGCAGCACCATCAACCCGTCCAACCCAATCTCCCGAGCGTCCTCGGCGAATCGGCAGGCCGACGCCGTTGTGTTCTCGGCCACCCCCGTCAGCACCGGCACCCGGCCCGCGACATGCTCCACTGTCGCCCGCAAGACCCGACGCTTCTCCGCCGGCTCCAACGCCCCGTTCTCTCCCACCGTGCCCAGCATGATCAGGCCGTCGATCCCCGCGCCTAACATGTGGTCAAGATGGTCCATCGTCGCCGGCAGATCGACCGCCCCGTCCGGCCCGAACTCCGTGGTCGCCGCCGGAAACACCCCTCGCCAATCGATTTCCATGGCTCCTCCACGCGGACCCGGGTTCTCAACCGGGGAGACGCCAAACGCCCACCCATGAGGGGTAATGTAATTTAGCTTTGCGTCCAAAGTCAAGACTTGGCCACCCAGCCTCCTGGTCCGCGGCTTGGCGACGATCAGAACGCCATTTGGTCCCTGGGAACAACCACCGACGAGCGAATCAGGGCAAGGCCGCCCCATGACCGGCCGCGATCGAGTCAAGCCGCCGGGCCACATTCATCAACGCCCGAGCGGAGTGATAATTCGCCTTCCAGGGGCTCGCCTTGCGCCCTTCGCCCAGCGGCTTCCCCTCACGAGTCACCTCGCCGAACCAGCCGCCGTGTTTTGCGTCGATCTGGTGATCGCGGATGAACGCCCACTGCTTGCGGAAGGCGGCACCATAGCGGCCCTCCTCCTTGCCGAATCGCTCGTGCATGAGAAGCAAGGCATTGAGTCCCTCGGCCTGCACCCACCAGACCTTCGTCATGTCCAGGGGTCCACCCGCGAACACGTCTCCCTTGTCGTAAAACCCCCCGTGCTCACCATCCCAACCCCAATCCAGCGAGTGATCCACCAACCGACGAGCCACCGCCCAGGTCGTCGAGTTCTCGGCAAAACCGAGCGCCTCGGCGGCCTCGACCAGCAGGTAAGCCGTCTCCACGTCATGCCCGAACGAATCATGGGCCGGCGTCGCCCGCCAGTCACGAGTCAGGTACAAATTCAAGGCTCCTGGGTCCACCGCGATCCGGTCCCTCACGATCTCCAGCACCTCTCGCAGCCGACTTTTCACCTCGGGGCGCGGCTCGATCCGGAAAAATTCCGCCAGAGCTTCCAATAGGTGGATGTGCGAGTTCATCGACTTGAATCCGTAATACACCCCCAGTCGATCGACACGCTCGGCGGGAGGCTTCCGAGGGTCCCACTTCCGAATGGGGGTCCCGTCACGAGTCAGCGCCTCGAAGTAGCCACCATGCTCCGCGTCGTGGGCATTCGACTCCAGCCAGGCGAACGCGTCGCGCGCAACCGTTCTTGCCGTTGCGTCCCCCGTGGCCCTGTACGCGGTTGACGCCGCGTACAGGACGAAAGCTGTCCCATAGACGTGCTTCTGATCACCCGAATCCGCGTCCACGCCTCCATCCCGACCAACCTTCCAGTGAAATCCCCCCTGCTCCCGGTCGCGAAGGTGGGAATCCAGGTACGCCACCCCGTGACGAACGTAACGCTCGAACTCGTCGCGATGGGATGGCGAGTCCAGGGCGAACGCCGCGGCCGTCCACGTCATGCGCGACTGATAGACCGCCGAGCGTCCGTCATCAGGCAGGGCCGACCAGTCCCGGGCGAAATTCTCATGAAACCCGCCTTGGGCTACGTCCACGGCTCGTGGATACCAGAGTTTGGTCAATTCCTCCGTCAACAAGACCCTCACCTCTCGGGCCAGGGCGGATGGGTCCGTTGTTGGCGGGGCTTGTGCCCAAGCGTCCTTCCCGCGATCGGCGGCCAACAGCAGGATCGCCTGCGAGATCCGGGAAAAGAGGAGGGGGACGCGTCGTCGCATTCAAGAAATCCTCGAGAAGAGGACGGCGGTTGGCCGTTTCCAACGATCCTACGCCCACCCCGTCCCGACACAAGTCATCCTCCGCCTTGCCCATGCCTGGACCACCTCCTATCATGGTGGGCCTGCGAGAATCGAGGCCGGCGAACGCGGGGGTTTCAACGATAGCGATGGGCACTACCAGCGATTACCTCGCCCTGGATCTCGGGGCCGAGAGCGGTCGGGGGCTTCTGGGCCGATTTGATGGCCAGGCCTTGCAGCTCGAAGAGGTCCACCGCTTCCCGAACACTCCCGTCCGCATGCTGGATACGCTTCACTGGGATTTCCCGTTCCTCTTCGGTGAGATGAAAACCGCCCTGGGCAAGGCTGGTGCCCAGGCGCCGGGGCTGGAGTCCGTCGGCGTCGACACCTGGGGCGTCGACTTTGGACTCATCGGCCGGGGCGACACGCTGCTGGGGAACCCCGTCCACTATCGAGACGCTCGCACCGAAGGGATGATGGACGAGGCTTTCCGCATCGTCCCTCGCCGCCGCATCTACGAAGCCACCGGCCTCCAGTTCCTCAACATCAACACCCTGTATCAACTCCTGGCCCTCGCCCGAGCGAAGTCGCCCCTGCTGGACGTGGCCGAAACCTTGCTGATGATCCCCGACCTCGTCGGCTGGCTTTTGACCGGCCGTCGAGCCGGAGAGCGCACCGATTCCTCGACCACCCAACTCTATGACCCCCGCTCCGGCACCTGGTCCGACGAGCTCTGCCAGGAACTCGGTCTACCTCGCGCCATCCTGCCCGAGCTGATCGACCCCGGCACGGTGCTGGGCCCGCTCCGATCCTCGCTGGCCGAGGAAGTCGGCCTGCGTCGCCTGAGAGTCGTCGCGCCCGGCACTCACGACACCGCAAGCGCCGTGGCGGCGGTCCCCACGGTCCGTCCCGCCAGTCTCTCGGGGATGCCCGATTGGTGTTATCTCAGTTCCGGCACCTGGTCCCTGCTGGGGGTCGAGATTCCCCGCCCCATCATTGACGACCGCACCCTGGCCGACAACTTCACCAACGAGGGGGGGGTCGCCGGGACCACCCGTCTCCTCAAGAACATCATGGGTCTTTGGCTCGTCCAGGAATGCAAACGGACCTGGGCCCGGGCCGGCCACGACCACTCCTACGACGAGTTGATCGCTCTGGCCAACGCCGCCCGACCCTTCGCCGCGCTGGTCGACCCCGACGACCCCGCCTTCTTCCCCCCCGGCGACATGCCCGCCCGGATCGCCAATGCCTGCGTCCGAACCGGTCAAACCCCGCCGGCCGACGAGGGGGCGGTCGTCCGCTGCTCCCTGGAAAGCCTTGCCTTGAAATACCGATGGGTGGTCGGCCGACTCCAGGCGATCACCGGCACCCCGATCCGCGCTCTCCATGTCGTCGGCGGAGGGGCTCGCAACGCCTTGCTCAACCAGTTCACCGCCGATGCCTGCGGAATCCCCGTGATCGCCGGCCCGGTCGAGGCCACCGCCATCGGCAACGTCCTGCTCCAAATGATGGCCCTGGGGCGCCTCACCAACCTCGCCGAAGGCCGGGCTCTCGTGGCCCGCTCCTTCCCCGTCACCACCTTTGAGCCCCAGGACCCCGCCGCCTGGCAAGACGCCGCCGGCCGGTTCCAAACCCTTCTGGACCGGTGACCTCGCCCGTCCCCCATCGCGATCCTGGTCGACCGCTCGGCACGAACTCCGACGGCCGATACCGTGTCCTCGACGAATCCTCCACCGTCGAGGCCCTGCTTCACCACTCGTTTCCTGTCGAGGTCCTCTCCGGAGCCATGCGCGCGGCACTGGCCCGCGAGCAAACCAGGCTAGCCGTCAACCGCTGGGTTGACCGTGGCCTCCTCCGTTACCGAGACGCCGGTCGGGAACGCCGGTTCGACTTCGTCGAGGTCGCCAACGCCATGGCCCTGGCCGGCCGAGACGGCGACCCGTATTACCACGAAGGCCCAATCCACACCTTTCGGCGGGCAGCGACCGAGCTCGCCCAGAGACCCCGCGATCCCGACGGTCTCCAACGATTCGAAATCCACCTCACCCGCGAGTTCCACTTCCTTCCACCACCCGCCGAAGGCACAACCGCCCGCCTCAGAATCCCGCTTCCCCTTGAGGACGACCCCTCCACCCGCGAGATCGTCGTCGAACTTCTTCGGCCCGACCCCGCCACGGTCTCGATGACTCGGGGACCAGGACGGCTGGAAGTCCGCGTGCCAGTCCCTCGAGACGGTGGACGGGTCGCGGTCGAGGCCCGAATCCGCCTGGCAACATCCCCCGTGGCCGTCGACTTGTATCCCCTTGCCATCCAACCCTGGAGAGCCGACGGACCGGAATTTGACCTGTATACCCGGGCGTCCGAGGGACTCATCCACGTCACTCCAACCATCGTCTCGCTAGGCCAGTCCCTGGCGGGAAGCACCGAGAACCCTTGGGAATTTCTCAACCACTGCTGGCGGTTCTTCTTCGAGCGGATGGCGCTGGGCCGAATCCATCACGACGAACTCGACCCCGCCGACCCCCTGGCCGACCTGGTTTCTCGGGGCTGGTTCGACTGCTTCGCCGGGTCGGCCCTGCTGGTGGCTCTCTGCCGCTC
Organism: Isosphaeraceae bacterium; assembly: GCA_965201075.1. Lineage (GTDB taxonomy): Bacteria > Planctomycetota > Planctomycetia > Isosphaerales > Isosphaeraceae > CBDAVP01. Next base: position 135,706 of record CBDAVP010000015.1, read on the forward strand.
CCGGGGCATCCCCGCCCGCCTGGTCAATGGCATCACCCTGTATGCCAGCATCCCCAGCAACCACTACTGGGCCGAGGTCGCGCTTCTTCCGTTTGGCTGGGTTCCCCTGGACCTCGCCTGCCGAGAGTTGGCCACGGGCGACTTCACCGACAACCCTTGGGCCCATTACTACTTTGGCCGGCTAGACCCTCGCCTGACCTGCCAGCGATTCCCCCGCCAGATCGTCGGCCCGATCGGCGTCCGCGTTCCCCCCTCATGGTTCCTCCTGCCCAGCACTGGCCCCGAGGGCTCGCGAACGACCCTCCTGGACCTCGACACCGGCGCGACGATTTATCGAGACACGATCCAGGTCCGCCCAGTCACGACTCGCTGACGTCGCTTCGACCCGGAACAACCTCCGCGACGGCCTGGGCAAACCCTCGCCCCACGTTCTCCCAGGCCATCGATTCCGCCACGAGACGCCCCTCGTCGGCCATCTCGTCAAATCGGCGAGGGTCGGCGAAGACCTCCAGGATCGCCCTCGCGAACGAGTCGGCGTCCTCGGCCGGCAAGTAGTGACGCCCCGCCTCGACCGGGTGGCCCCGCACCCCCACCGCCGTCGAGACCAGGGGTATTCCCGACGCCCACGCCTCCAGGGCCTTCAGTGACGAACCCGCCCCGTGGAACAGCCCGTTGGCGTAAACCGCTGCTCGGTCCAGGTAAGGCGCCACCGACGGAACCGTCCCCGTCACCTCCACCTCGGGCTTGCGTAAAAGGCTCACTCCAATCCCCGGGTCCTTGCCACAAAGCACGAGCTTCGCGGTGGGTTCCACCGCCCGGACCCTCGGCAAAACCTCCTTGGCTAGAAATCGCGCGGCTTGAATGTTCGGTGGCCACATGAATCCCGCGACGAACAGAATTTCCTTGCCAACCCTTGCCGATGGCCTTCGGAACGAGGTTCCGCGAAGGTCCGCCCCGTTGGGAACGATTCGCGGTCGCGTGTCGATTCCGGCCCTCTCCCGGATCGTCTCGGCTTCCGCGTCCGTCGCACAGGTCACCAGGGTCGCTCGGGCCCGCGACCTCGCCTCGACGGCTTCCAGAGCCGTGACGAATCGGGAATTCGTTTCCGCCCCGACCCTCGCCCCGTACGCCGCGATCGCCTGCCGATACGCCAGACTGCCCACGTCGCATTCGTCCAACACCATCGGCACATTCGGCACCGCCTCGGCCAATTTGGCCGTGTAGACCTGCTGGCAAACGACCACGTCGAACGGCGCCTCCCGGTGCCTCTCGGCCAACAACGCGCCAAGCGGGTCGTCCGCGGCAAAGCAGATCGCCAGCGCTTCCTCGGTGTAGACCCGACGCAGGCGGGCATAATCGTCCCCCGACAGGACATGAGGAATGACCCGCGCGAACGTCCCCCGGCCTTCCAGCCCCGCCATGGGCGCGACATCCTCGGCCCTCGCTCGACAGAACAACTCCACGGGTCCCATCGTGGCCAATCCCCGAGCCAGCCAAGCCGCCCGGAGCACCATCCCTTCATCTTCCCTCACCATCGGGAAATTGACGACCAGCGCGGTTCGGATCGCCATTATCGTCTCCTCGAACCGACCCTCTCCCACGTCGGCCCCGTTCGCCGAAACCTTACCTTACCCGTCAACCTTGAACACGCGACACATTTCCGCGGTGAGATTCCCAATCCCTCTCCCCATGGTCACTCCCCGATCCGCCACGTGGCTCCACGGAATCGAGTCGTGGGATTTCCCAAACACCCATGTTGGATCGATTGACCAATTCCAAAAACTCCTTGTAGACTCACCCTACGGACCGGCGGGATCTCGGCGACAAACCGCGGCCTAGCCCTCGACGGCTCGACCCGATGGTTATCCCCAACCGCGGACGCCCGGAACGATCCTTCCCATGCTGGTCAGCGTCGTGATCCGCAGCAAGGACGAGGCGCCTCGCCTCCGCCTGACCCTGGCCGCCCTGAGCCGCCAGTGCGTCCCCCTCATCGCGTCGGGCTCTCCACTCCCTTCCGCCTCCGATCTCGCCGCCGAGGTGATCGTCGTTGACGATGGCTCGATCGACGGCACCGCCGCGCTCCTTACCGCTGAGGCCTCGCGACTTCCGTTGCGATCGGTTTCCCTGCAACCCGGCCGAGGCCGAGCGGGAGCCTCCAACGCCGGCGCCGCCCTCTCGAGAGGCGAGGTCCTGCTGTTCCTCGACGGCGACACCCTCCCCGCGCCCGACCTTATCGAACGCCACGCCCAGGCCCACCGCGAGGCCCGTGGGCTCTTCCGCGGAAAGCCCCACCACCTTCGCGGCACCCGCCATTTCCTCGACCCCGAGGCCGGCACACCCCAACCCGGCCGCGAAGCTCAGGTCGCCCGGATGACCCCCGCCGAACTCGACCGCAACCGCGTCACCCGCGATCAGATCCTCCGCGACTTCTCCGCCATCGTTCGCCGCGCCCAGCCCGGCATCTACCCAGGCGCTGGCCCCCGTCGCCTCTTCGACGCCGAAATGCACGCCCTCCGCCACCTCCCCGACCTCGGCGTCATCTGGATGGCCGCCGCCGGCCACAATCTTTCGGTCAGACGCGCCGACTTCGAGGCCGTCGGCGGTTTCGACGCACGCTTCATGATGAACGAGCACCGCGAACTCGCCTACCGACTCCAGCAGCGAGGAGCCCCGGTCCGCCTCGTCCCCAACGCCCATACCTACCACCTGACACACCGAGAGGGCTGGCGAGACCCGATCGATGTCGAGGACTGGGAGCAAGATTTCCTCGACGCTCACCCCGACCCAGCCGTCCCTTTGATGTCGCTCTTCTGGCTCAGCCTGTCCCAGGACCCGGCAATCCCCGAACCCGCCCGTATCCCCACCCTCGCCGCCCTCGAAGCGGTCGCCCTCGACCCGGGCCCCATCGACTACCAGGCCATCCGCCTCGCCCACCCCCGCCTCTCCCCGCTACGCTCGCCATCGGTGCGGCCCACGCCCAACCTCCCCAAGGTCCCGCCCGCCAATCGTGTCTTTTGAGTCACCAAAAGCTCCAAGTCGGCATCTTACCTGGGGTGTTGACGCGCTCCTTCGGAGTTCCGATTTCATGCTGTACCGACTGAGGATGCCCGAACTGGTCGAGGGAGCCCACGACTTCTGTATCCTGCAATGGCACAAGGAGCCCGACAACGCCTACGACGAGGGGGATTTGCTCCTCGAAGTCGAGACGGAAAAGTCGATCATCGAGGTCCGGGCCCCAGCCCCCGGCGTGCTCCGTCGATCGCTCCGCGAGCCCGGCCAGTGGCTTCCCTTCGGCGCTGATATCGCTCTGGTCAGCGACCAACCCGACGATCCGACCCCGCCGCTGTCGACGTCGTCCGAACCCCTTCCCGCCGACCTGCCAGCGCTCGACGCGTCTCTGGATATCGGCTGAACTCGTCGCCGAAAACTCAAGGGCCCGACCATGCTCCCGCTGGCCCGCAACCGTCCGCGACTTCCGACCACCTGCCCGACCCGTCCCTCCCACCTGGAAATCCTCCAGAAGGGCGACAGGTCCCCACCGGTCATCGTCGTCGGTCTGCCCGAGCCCCTGGCGGCCCTGACTCCGCCCCGCCCCCAGCCGCCGCCCCTCTGGTGGCTCAGGCTCGACGGTCTCTACGGTCCGCCCGACGCCATCCGGCCCATTCCCGAGATCGCCGCCGCTTTCGCCCTCGACATCCAAGGCGCCAACCCACCTGGACCCATCACCCTCGTCGGCTACTCCTTTGGCGGCCTGATTGCCCTGGATCTTGCCCACCGTTTACGACGGGACGGCCGCCCCGCCCGCGTCTTGCTCCTGGAGCCCTCGTTGCCGGGAATCCTGCCCACTCGCGCCAAGCCCCGCCATCGCGCTTTGCTTGCCGCCCGCGACCTGTCCAAGACGATCCCCGGCGAACGCCCCATCCAAAGCTTCCACGATGCCCTCGCCGTTTACGACGCCGGTGGCCTCGCCGAGATTCGCCGCCGGCTCGCCCTCAAGTGGGAACGGACCGTCACCCGCGCCGTCCGCGAGCGTTTCCTTCGCCCCCGCCTGGATGCCCGGGTCTCACGGGGCCTTCCCCTGCGTCCCCGTCAACGAGACTGGTGGTACTTCGAACCTCAGGTGCGCGACCGCACCCTGGACCATGCCATCCCCCCCGACCCCGGCTCGATCCACCTCGCCGGGGGTCCCACCTGGTTTGCTCGCTTTGGACCGACCTGGGAAATTCTCACTGCTCCCCACCCGATGACCCCTCACGAACTCCCCCTCTCGCAAACTCACCACGACCTTCATGAAACCTCGGTCGCGGCGCCCTGGGTCGCCCTCATCGACCGCTGGGCCCAGAAATCCGCCTGAATCTCCCGGCGGCCCGGTGGTCACTCCCTTTCGCGAGCCTGGCTCAGCGACGAGGAACCGCCGTCCCACAATGCCGGCAGACCTCGGCGCTCAGATGGACCGGCTTGCGACAGGACGGGCAAACGCGCAACCCCGCCTCGGTCTTCGCCGGAGCCGAACCCGCCAGCGCGATCGACGGGACATTTAGGCCCGGCAGCGCCGACGCCGATGGCCCCGGAATGTCCGATTCCTCCGGTCCTGGAGGGGCGTGTGCTCTTCCCCACGCTTCCAGGCGCGACCGCTCGACCGCGGTCATCTCCACGGTCCTCGCCCCCGCTCCGCCTCCCGACCGAGTCGCGACCGCGGAATTTCCCGGACCCGGCAAAGGCGTGGCGGACGCGGTCGCCGCCGGCACCGGAACCATGACCCCACAATCCGGGCACTGACCATACCCCGGCGCCTGAGACGCCTCAACCTTGAGCCGTTTTCCGCAATCGCAACGAAAACGGACAAACCCATCTCCGACCACCGCGGCAGGAGCCGGGATCACCGGTGCGGGGACCGACGCGGGGGGCGTCGCGGTCGTCTTGGGCCGGACACGCAGGCGCGACCCACACGCCGAACAGACCACCCATTCCCCCCCATCTGCGGGAATTATCAACAATTGGCCGCAACGGCAGGTTGCCCGCGGCATGCACTCACTCCCCTACGACGAGACCGATCCGCACTTACGGATGTTTGCAAGCAACTATGACGCCAGACTTAGCGACGCCCCCCGATCAAGAGGCTCTCGGGGGCGATCAGCACGTTCAAGCTACCCGACCGAAATCCCTCCAGATCGAGCGTGACGAATTTGAATCCTAGCTCACGGAACACCCTCACCAACTCGTCGCGAACCTCGGGAACCGCGAGACCCGGAAGTTCCTCCAGGGGAACTTCGATCCTGGCGAGGTCCCCTTTGTGATACCGAACCCGCAACAGCCGCAAACCTCGTCCCTTCAGCCAGCGCTCGGCCTCATCCACCATCCGGGTCCGTTCGGGAGTGACCGCCTCTCCGTAGGCGATCCGGCTCGAAAGGCAAGGTGTCGCCGGTTTATCCCAGGTGGGCAGGTCCCACGCCTTCGCCAACGCCCTCACCCTCGACTTGTCCAGGCCGCACTCTTGCAAGGGGTGTCTCACCCCCTGCTCGGCGGCGGCCTTCATTCCGGGACGATGGTCCCCCGAGTCGTCGGCGTTGGCCCCCGAGGCGATCACCTCCGCTCCCAGGGTCTCGAGCATCCCCGCCAGCCGCCCGTAAAGCTCGCTCTTGCAGAAGTAACAGCGGTCGGTCCCATTGCGGAGATAGTTCGGGTCGGCGAACTCCTCGGTACGGATCACTCGGTAAGCGATCCCGATCCGCCGGGCCAGCGCTTCCGCGTCCTCCAGTTCACCGGCGGCCAGGCTGTCCGAAACGGCCGTAACGGCGACGGCCTGGTCCCCCAATGCTTCCAGCGCCGCCCGCGCCACCACCGCGCTGTCCACCCCTCCCGAGAACGCCACCGCCACCCGCCCATAACCTCTCAAGGTTTCGAGCAGTCGATCGCGATCGTCGCAAAGCCCGCTATCGGTCCAGTCGCTCACCACGCACCTCCGGTCCGGGGGGCCTCGCGATTTCTCGACCCATTGTAGGCCGACAGCCGCCCACCTCTCAAGAACTTCCGGGCCGACGAGGGACGCCGTCCGGGAGAATCGCCCAAACCGCCTTCGCAAAAAAATTCGCGATGGACCGAAAAAAGTCCGTACGAAGCAGGCCGACGGTCACGATGGTGAAGGGTGGAGGGGTACGGAATCGGGGAGCCGGGCGGCCGAACGGCCTGGTTTTGCCAGCGTCCCCCTCCGAGACCGACTCGATGTCCCATCCCGAAACCGGCGCCGCCCGGCGACGTCGACTCCTGGCAGCCGTGCAGGGTCGCCCCCTTGATGAGGCCTATCGTCATCAGGCCATCCGCGTCGACCTCGAAGCCGAGGCCCGCGACTCCGCCTCCGCCGGTCGCCAGGACGCCCTCCTGACCGCCGACATGCTCGAGCACCTCCGCGAGCTGATCGCCGCCAAGGCCCAGGAGGACCAGCCCCCCAGTTCCACCCTGGGGGCCGGCGCCGAGCTTTTCTGTTCGACCGACGTCGCCGTCATCGTCCCCGGCTTCCTCGCCAGCGCCCTGGCCGATTCTGGCACTCGCGGCCTCGGTTTGATCTGGGTCTCCCCCGCCCTGGTCGTCTCCAACGAATTGGGCGCCCTCCAACTGGGCCCTTACGACGGTTCCGAGGCCGACCTCGACCCCCGCGTGCGCATCGTCCCCACCGGCCCCTTGCCGATCCTCTACGACCTCCTGCGTCTGGCCCTGGAAGTTCGCCGCTATACCACCGTGATCTTCGCCGTTGACTGGCGGAAGGATCTCGACCTCGCCGCCCGACGCCTCGCCGCCCGCCTTCGCTCCCTCGGCGCCGGCCCGCGACCGGTCCACCTGATCGCCCACTCCCAGGGGGCCCTGGTCGCCCGACGGGCCCTCCAGCACCTGGGCCCCACCGAGTCCCGCCGCCTTGTCTCGCAACTGGTCCTGCTCGGCCCGGCCAATTTCGGCAGCTTTTCCGCGGCGCTGGCCCTCGGCGGCGGCCATAGTCTCCTGCCCCTGGCCAAACGCCTCGCCGTCGAGCCTCCTCAAGGTTTCCAACAGGTCCTGGCCTCCATGACTGGCCTTTATCAGCTCCTCCCCTGGGACTCCTCTCGCGTTCCCTGGCTTGCCGACAACGACCTGGGCCGGCCTCGCTTCTGGAAAGGGGGGATCGACTTCGCCCGGCTCGACCGCTTTTATGGCTGGGGACGCGTCGTCGACACCGAGTTCTTCGTCGACCGCACCACCCTGGTCCTCGGCGACAATCACGGGACCCCCACCGTCGGCGGCGTGGCCTTCGACGGCTCGATTCTGCGGGATGCCCCCGCCTTCGCCCTGCCCGGCGACGGCACGGTCCCTCACTCCTGCTCCCTTCTGCCGAACGCCCGAACGGTCATCGCCGCCGGCACCGAACACTCGATGCTCGCCACCTATCGACCCGTCATCAACGCCGTCCTCGACATCCTCGCCAACCGCCCGCTCGCCCTCCCAGCCTTCGCCCGGCCCCCCATTCTTTCCCTCCTGGAAGGCGTGATCGCGCCGGCTGGCGCGCTGCCCGACTCCCGCTCGCCCGCCGAACCTCGCAAACTTCCGGCCGACCTTCGACCCCTCCCCGAAGCACGCCCCTCGACGGAGTACCCTCGACCGCGACTCCCTCTGGCCGGCTTCCCGCCGTCCCGCCCCACCGCGCGACGGATCGAACTCGATCTCCCCGACCCGGAACACTCGACCTCGACGCCCATCCTCGCTCGCCCGATTGAGGAGCGATTCCTGACCGGGCTCATCGCGGAATCCCCGCCCCCGGCCGAAGCCTTGACCCCGCCCCCCGGTCCCGCCCGTTCGCCGGCCGAAGCCGCGCCCTCGGCGTGGCCTGGGGGCCTCAACGGCTCCTTCCTCTCCTGCTATGACGGTCGGCAGGCCGAGCCCGAGGCCGCCGTCGAATTCTTCCGCCGCGACCAGCTCCGTCAGGAAGAGTTGATCCGCCGCCCCCACGCCCCTCGTGATGGCCGTTCCCTGGAGTTGCAGGTGGAGCACGCCGGCCGCGATGCCCGCCTGCCCAGCATGGAACTCATCCTGGACGCCAGCAACCTCCTGCCCTTCGACTTCCTCCGGACCGGTGACCGCCTCGGCCGCGCCGTCGTGAAGATCCAACGGTCCGACGGCGCCGCGGGCACCGGCTTCCTCGTGGCCCCCGGCATCCTCCTGACCAACCACCACGTCCTGCCCGACGTCGCCACGGCCGCCGGAGCCACCGCCTCGGCCAACTATGAGGTCTCGCCACCGACCGATACCCTCGGCATCCAGCACATCGCCGCCCTCGATCCCGGCGAACTCTTCCTGGCCAATGCCGACCTTGACTTCGCCTTTTGCGCCGTGCAGGGCCTGGAATTTCTCGGCGTCGTGCCCCTGAACCGCAACAGCCTCAACGTCATGCGGTCGGAATACGTCAACATCATCCAGCATCCCCGGGGACGCCCCAAGGAGGTCGTTCTCCAGGACAACCGTGTCTTGCGCGCTGACAACGTGGTGCTGCAATACTCTTGCGACACCGAGCCTGGTTCCTCAGGCAGTCCCGTTTTCAACAATCAGTGGCGGCTGGTGGCGCTGCATCACGCGTCGGTCGTGGCCGACGCGGCCCTCGGCCGTCACGCGCCCGACGCCGATCCTACAGCCCGCTACCTCAACGAGGGAATCCGCCTCTCGGCCATCGCCACCTGGCTGGAGACCAGCGAGGCCAACACCCCCGAAAACCGCTTGGCCGTCACCCGGCTTCGCGGGATCTTCGGCGGACATGACCCCCAGATCGGCTTCTTCGGCGCCCTCGGCCGCAAGGCTCACGGGCGCAACGCCGCCGAGGTCGTCGTGGACAGCTACCGAGGCGGCGCCGATGACCTCGATGTCGCCTACTGGAACCTTGCCGGATTCGACCTGGCCCGCCCCGACCGGCTCGCCGAGGTCGCCCGCGTCATTGCCGACATGGGCCTGGACCTCTGGTGTCTGGCCCACGCCGACGCCGAATCCCTGCGCGCCCTCGCCAGCCACCTGGAGACCAATTTCCAGCTCGACCATGCGATGCTTCTCGACAACGACCCCATCGCCCCGGCCATCCTCTACCGCAAGTCCCGAACGCTCGCCGTGACGCGCCTCGGCTGGGCTTCGGGCCAGGGACCCCTGGGGGCCACCGCTCGGCTGACGACTCGCCGAGGCGTGATTATCCCCTTCCAGATCGTTCCGGTTCGTCCCGGCGTCCCTCCCCAGGCCCTGGTCGACGCCATCGCCCGCCAGAACGCCCCCGAGTCCGACTGGATCCTGGTGGGAGCCGCCACCGTCCTGAACGCCGCCCGAGACGACTACGCCCGCGCCGGCCACGACCCCACCGCCCTGGTCTCCGGTCCCGACGGAGCCATCGTCGTGCTGAGGACTCCCGCCTCGCAGGTGGACCGCGTCTTCGCCTCCCCCAACCTGGAACTCGTCGCGGGCTCCCCCGACCTCCTCGACATCGCCCGCGACCGGGAGCTTCCCCGCTCCGCCGAATCCCTGGACGGCCCCCGACCCGTCGCCCTCCGGCTCGCCGCCAACGGACCTTTGACTCTCCCCAATCCCCCAATCACGCCAAACCCCATTGCCATCTCGACGACCATCGCCGCCGCGTCGCCCTCCTGCCCGCCCGTCGCGGCCACCATCGACGACGATGCTCTCGAACGGAAGCTGAAAGCCCTGCTCGGCCCGATGCTCGCCCAACTCCTGGGAACGCTTCCCCCTAACACCTCAACCTGAGAATGGCACGCCTCCAAACCCTCCGACCCCGTCCCGCATCGAAATTGGGTCGGGATGCACAAAAGGGAGAACACTCGGTTGGGAGACTCGAGAGCAAAAGGTTGTCAGATCAAAGGCAGGCCAGGGGAATGTACGAGACGCCTGGATCAAAACAGCCCGAGCCGAGGAGCTACCCTGGCTCGGAGCGATTTATTCGTCGATTTCGATGTCGATGGTATTTTCACCAGCGACAACCGTCTTCTTCAATGGCGAGGATTCCGGGTTGCCGTACTTCTTGGGAATCAGCGATTTGAACTCCGCTTTCGCGCCCCGGGGCGGGGGCGGTTCCATCGCGATGACGGCCACCTTGTGGTCACCGACGAGAGCGCCGTCACCAGGAGCGTTGGTCGTCAACTCATAGGTGCCATCGGGCTTGATGTCCCCGGCGGCGGGATGAGGCAGACCCTCGCCGGGCGAGGCGGTCGGCAAGAACAGCACTCGGCCGGAGGTCAGAGGCTTGCCCTTGACCGTCACCTTGCCGTGAACCTTGGCCAGCGAAATTCGGGCCTCGGCCTGACAGCCGACCAATCCCAGGACGGCGGCCATCCCGAGACCAGCCATGATCGTTCCCAACCTCATCGAGAACCGCCCTCCCATTCGAGCTCGAAGCCGCGGGCCGGGTTTTGCGCGCCGGCCCGCGACTCCCTGGAAATTCCCATGCGGACCCTTGCCATGCGATCAGTACGAATCAGCCGAGACAACTTCGTTGGCGGCGCGCGTGCCGATGGCGAACCAGGCATTGACGTTGACGCTGTTCTTGATCGCGCGGGTCGAGCCATCGCAAAACAGGACATTCACCACGCCTGGGTGGCGACTGCTGGTGGTGTAAGCGCTGCCGTTAACATCCTGGTTGTTGGTGGTGCAGCTCCAGGTGTTCGGCGGCATGACGTGGTGATACCAGCCCCCGTCATCGGGCAGCCCGCTCTGCCACTGAGAGCCCGAGGACGCCATGGTGGAAAGGTTCGTGGCGTTGGGCCGATTGGCCAGGCAGGCCAGGTAGGTCGTGGTCGGGTCGCCGTTGAACCAGGAGTTGGTATTCGAGGCGCTGGAGGTCGGGTTCGAGGGGTCGAGGGAATCGGTATTGGCCTGGCCAATGCCCTTCACTCGCTCGGCGAAGGCGGCCGTCTGGCTCGTCCCATCAGTGATGTCACGCAGCTTCACGGCCGGCTGGACATCGTAATTGGAGGCGATCCCCAGGTTCGAGCCGGCGATCGACAGGTTGTAGTTCATGGAGTAGCAGTTGGTACCTGCGTTCATGGCGTAGTTGCTGTGACCGGAAAGGACGCCGTTGACCACCGGGGTGATCCGGTCGAGGTCCGAGGGGCAAAGGAGGTAATTCACCTGCGTCGTGATGGCGGTGTAGTTTTCCGCCGACATCGGGTTGAACAGCATCGCGTGGCCGGTGTTGGCGAAATTGACCGAATTGAATAGGGCCGACTGCTCAATGAACGGCAGCATGCCGATGTGGGCCGACCAGTCGTTCCACCCCGTGTAACCCTTGCCCATCGGCAAGGCACCATTGGCGCTCTCATAGTTGTGAAGGCCCAGCCCAATCTGCTTGAGATTGTTGGTGCACTGGGACCGCCGAGCGGCCTCGCGTGCCGCCTGGACCGCCGGCAGCAGCAGGCCGATCAAAACACCGATGATGGCGATGACGACCAGCAGCTCAATCAGGGTGAATCCGCGTCGGAACCGTGGCTGGCGAATCATGGAGAGAATCTCCGGAAGAAGGGGGCGGTTGGGCGGCAACCGCCGGGTCGGGATGGTGGAAGGGAAAATCGCTCGGAACCGAGCCAGAATTCAAAGATAGGGACGACCGACGTCGTAAAGCTCCTCGATCTCAAGAGGATCAAGGGCCCGATCGAAGATGGCGAACTCGTCGATTCGCCCGTTCAGGTTGCGTTGGATGTCGGCATCGGTCGGGTCGGGCGTCCAGTTGCCAACCTCGGCCCAGCCGGGGCGGATTCGGACGCGTGTCCCCACGCGGGCCTCTCCCAGTTTGTGACCATTGGCATACTGCCGGACGACCCCATCGGCGCCCACGGTCGCGGCCAGTTGCATCCAGAGACCGAAGCCACCAGGACTCAGTCCGATGACCCGCGACTCGTGGTGCAACACGCCGTGGATGACGAGCACCAACCGCCCATCTCCCAGGATCTCCCAGTGAATCTGTCCGCCTTGGCCCCAGGCGTCGGAAGACAGCAAAGACGTCTTGGAATGTCCATCGAGCCCGTCGACTCGCAGCCAGGTCAACAAGGTCAGGGCCGGGTAATCGCCGGTGAAATGAACTCGCACGCGGTCGCTAGGCCGTTTCAGTTCCAGAGCCCCCTTCCCAGGCCAGCGTCCCTCGGTCCACTGGCCGCCGACAATGCCGCCATCCAGCGACCCATCCCGACCTTCGACCTGATCCAGCAGCATCCGTTCCCAGCGCTGTTGACCCTCGAACGAGTAGTACAGGACCAGGCGTCGGTCGGTCTGAAGGCGGCGACTCCGCTCGACCCAGGAACGGTAACGCTCTTGCCCCTCGGCCGAGGAACGTCGCTCCAGCTCCCGAGCGCTGACGAACGTATCGGGCTCGACGGTCGCGGTACGCTCGCCACCGTCGACTTCCACGTGAACCCCCTGCCCCTGGCGAAGCCGGCGGGCGGGGATGGGTCCGTCGGGGGTCTGCCGACGCTGAAGCTCGACCAGCCCCTCGAAAACCTGGACCTCCGAGTCGCCCGCCTCACCCACTTTCACGCCGAACTCGGTCCCCAGGTCCACGACCTCGGCGCCGGGGGTCAGCAACGTGAAGTTGTTGGCATGAAGAGGAGCGCGCACCCGGACCTTTCCTCGACGGCAAAGCGCCCGGTCGGCCGCGAGCAACTCCAGATCCGCCGGTCCCTCAACCACCACGATCGCCCCACCATAGAACTCCACCTGCGCCAGCCCCGATTCCAACCTCAGCCGGCCGGTCGGCAAGGCCGATCCCAGGTCCGTGGGCAAGGTGGTGGGCCCCCAACGGACGTCAATGGCCCGGGTCAGAACCGCCACGGTCCGCCGGACGACTTTCCTCGGGGCTTTCGTCCCACCGGAGACCGAGGTCCCCGGAGAACCGGCCGATCCGCCGCGCAGGGTCGCGACCAGAACCCGTCTCGCCGTCGGCAAGTTGGTGACCACCGCCACCAGGCAAGCGGCCGCGGCAACCGCCCAGGGGAGCCAGGCCCACCGGCTCAACCGTCGAGTTCGAGCCACCGGAGCGGGCCTCGTCGCCACTGCCTCGAAGACACGCGCCGGCAAACCCGGCAACTCCTCGCCGAGGGAATGGATGCCGCCGAGTTGATGCAACAATTCCGCCTGGGTCTGCAAATATGCAACACAATGACGGCGGGCATCGGCGTCGGCCAGGGTCAGCGCCTCCAGCCTCGCCAACTGCTCGGGGCTGGCGGCCTCTTCGCAAACGGCCTCAAGCAGGGCGTCAAGCTCAACGGGTCCCCATTCCGACTCGCGGGTCATCGCCGTCCCCCCTCGGCCAGCGACCGGCTGACGCAGTCGAACAATCCACGACGAATGCGTTGGAGGGCCTTGTAAACCGCGTCAACCGACCGGCCCAGGCCATCGGCCGTCGACCTCGTGGTCGAGCCCTCGCCCAGCCGGAGAGTCAAAAGATCACGGTCCGGTCGTCTGAGTTTCTCAAGGCAGCGGGCCAGGGCCTCTCGGCGGTCCTCCAGATTTCGAGCCATCGCCTCATCCGCCATCGTCCCGGCGAGCTGTTCCATCAACGACTCACTGAACAGCACCCTCTGCCGGCGCTTGGATTTGCGATAATCGAGGATACGGAAATGAGCGATCCGGCAGCCCCACGCCACGAAATCCTCCGGGACCGAGTGCTCGTCGAACTTCTGCCACATCACCAGGCTCACGGCCTGAAGAATGTCCTCGGCATCCGCTCGGTGGGGCAGCAACGTAAAGATGTAGGCGAAAATCCGCCGCTCCGCCGCGACGAATCGCGCCAGGAACTCATTCCGGCGGGCGTCGGTCTCCTCTTCCTCGGCCCGGACGAGGTTGAGCCGGCCGGCGGCCGGTATCGGGGTAGTCCGGGACAGTCCAGCATCTCGACGAGTCGAGAGACCGCCGGGGTCCGATTCCCCCTCCGGCCGATCGTCGGGCGCCAAGCTCCGGGCCTCCCCACTCGCCAACGGAAACGCCTCCTGCATCACAAGGTCGCGGTCGCAAGGTCGACCCTTCCCCGGTCAACGCTCCGAGTTGGCGAGACGGTTTCGCCTTGCCAATCGCGGATCGAAAATTTCCAGCGGATCTTCGCGACAGGATGGAACATCCAGGGAGTGGCCGGTCGAGATCCAAATTGGAACGCAATCTTGTCAAAATTCGGAAATTTCCCCAAATCCGACTTCTCCACGAATGGGAGGATGCCTCGACTCCGCGGCCGGATTCTCGGCGAAGTTCGCCGAGACCGGTTCGACGGCCCTTCCCCGTGTCCGGAGGAACCCCGCTTATCAGGCCCCGCCCCTTTGCGGTAAAGTCAGGGGCGGCGGGCCGGGACCTCGGCCCTCGCCGCTGAAATCTCGGGGGCTTTCCACGGGAGGCCGACGTGTCGCGCCGATTCCACGCTCGCCTCGAACCGCTGTTGCTGGTCGCCGCCCTGGCCGCGACGGTCTCTCCCCGCGGCACCCACGCAGCTGATCCGCCCGGCCCCGCCGCCGCCGATGACGCCGAGGCGCGGGCCCTGTTCCTCGAAGTCGTCGGCGCGTATCGGGCTCTCGATGCCTATGACGACCAGGGAACCTTCACCGTCGAGGTTTCCGTCGATGGCCGGAATATCCGCGACCGTCGGCCCATGCGTCTAGGTTTCGCCCGGCCGGGCAAGATCGCCCTTGATGCCGGCGACGTCAAGCTCGTCGGTGACGGTCAGTCGCTGGCCACGGTGATCGTGCCCGACCGGACCTACATGGTCGCCAAGTCGGCGGGCTCCCTCGCCCCCGCTCTCCTGGTCGAGGGGCCGTTGGGGGCAATGCTGCGAGGAGGACCCGCCGGCCCATCGGCCTCTCCGCTCCTGGGCGACGCTCTCCTGTTGGACCTGCTGATCGGCCCCGACCCCGCCGCGACGACCTTGGAGAACACGCGATCCTTGAAACTGGAGGCCGACGCCGAGGTCGCCGGGCACGCTGTCCGGGTCCTGCTTCTGGAGCAGCAACGAGGCCCGGCGATCCGCCTATTCCTCGACCCCAAGACCAAATGGCTCAACCGCGTCGAGGTCGTCGTGACCCCCGGTGACCTGGCCGGCAAGGTCCCTGGGGTCGCCCTGGCCGACGCGTCGATCGCCTGGGAAAGCGGACCCATCACCACCGGACCCGTCACCGACGACCGCTTCGCCTTCCACGCCCCCGAGGGATATACCGAGGTCGCGCCAATCGCTTTGGGCAAATCACCCGCAGGTACGAAGGACGCTGAACCCGAACACGAACTGGTCGGCAAGCCCGCCCCCGAGTTCACCGTGACCGTCCTGGACGGGCCCGACAAGACACAGCTGCTTCGAAAGGTAGACCTCGCCGGCAAGGTGGTGCTCCTGGACTTCTGGGCAACCTGGTGTGGCCCCTGCCTGATCGAGCTTCCCGAAATCGCCAAGCTCGTGACCACTTACGACGAGGCGAAGAAGGGGGTCGTGGTCGTCGCCATCAGTCAGGACGCCGCCCCCGACGGACCCGCCCCCCTGCGGAAGCTCATTGAGGAGAAGCTGGCCGAGGAAAAGCTGGAATTGATCAGGGGCGAGGTCGGCAAGGTCGCGCTCGACCCCACCCACGCGGTCGGCCAGGCCTTTGGCGTCCAGGGAATTCCGATGGTCGTCCTGCTCGACGGCAAGGGCATGGTCCGCGCGGTCCACATCGGGGCCCGTCCCGAGATTGGGACCATCCTGGCCACCGAGATCGACGCCCTGCTCAATGGCAAGGCCGCGGCGTTGACCGACGAGGCCAAGCCCGCTCGCTGAGGCGAACGGCGAACCGCGACGGCCAGCCGGCATTGCGGCAAACGCGACCTTCGGCTTATGCTGTTCGGACCTCGACAGGGCCTTTTGACACGCCCGACGACGGCCCAGACGCGGAGGATCGAGGCTTGGCGACGACGAGGACCGAGAAGGACTCGATGGGAACGATGGAGGTCCCGGCCGACGCCTACTACGGCGCCCAGACCCGTCGCGCCGAGTTGAACTTCCAGATCAGCCCCCTGAGACTACCCCGCGCCTTCATCCGGGCCATGGGCCTCATCAAGAAATCCGCCGCCCAGGTCAACATGGACCTGAAACTGCTGATCCCGGAACTCGGCGAGGTCGTCATCCAGGCCGCGCAGGCCGTCGCCGACGGACGGGCCGACGACCAGTTCGTCGTTGACGTCTTCCAGACCGGCAGCGGCACCTCGACCAACATGAACACCAACGAGGTGATCGCCGGCATCGCCAATGAGTTACTCACCGGCACCCGGGGGGGCAAGGACCCGGTCCACCCCAACGACGCTGTGAACATGGGGCAGTCCTCCAACGACGTGATCCCCACCGCCATCCACGTCGCCGCCGCCGAGGGTTTGCACAAGCGGCTCATGCCGTCGCTGGAAGCCCTGCACAAAGCTCTTGACGCCAAGGCCAAGGCGTTCGACCCGATCGTCAAGATTGGCCGGACCCACTTGCAAGATGCCGTGCCGATCCGTCTGGGCCAGGAGTTTTCGGGCTACGCCTCGCAGGTCGAGCAGGGCCTCCGCCGGCTCAAGCACGCGGGCGAGGCGCTAGGCGAACTCGCCATCGGGGGAACGGCCGTCGGCACGGGCATCAACACCCACGCCGAGTTCCCCCGCCGCATGGCCGCGCAACTGACCCGCGAGACCGGCATCGACTTCCGGCCCGCCGCCAACACGTTCGAGGCGATGCACAACCGCGACGCCGCCGTCGAGGCCTCGGGTGCCTTGCGAGTCGTGGCCATCAGCCTGTCCAACATCGCCAACAACCTGCGTTGGCTCGCCTCGGGCCCTCGCTGCGGGATCGGCGAGATCCGCATCCCCGAACTCCAGCCGGGCAGCTCGATCATGCCGGGCAAGGTCAACCCGGTCATCCCCGAGGCGGTCATGATGGCCGCGGCGCAGGTCGTCGGCAACGACGCCACCGTCGGCTGGGCCAACGCCCTGGGCTCGACCTTCGACCTCAACGTCCAGATGCCGGTGATCGCCTACAACCTTCTCCAGTCGGTCGACCTGCTGGCCAACGCCGCCAGGGCCCTGGAGGAAAAATGCGTCGCCAACATCCAGGCCGAC
This sequence comes from Isosphaeraceae bacterium, assembly GCA_965201075.1. Lineage (GTDB taxonomy): Bacteria > Planctomycetota > Planctomycetia > Isosphaerales > Isosphaeraceae > CBDAVP01. The sequence continues at coordinate 152,800 of CBDAVP010000015.1, forward strand.
GAGGCCCGCTGTGCGGACCTGATCGAACGCAGCCTGGCCATGTGCACGGCCCTGGCCCCCCGCATCGGCTACGACGCCTCGGCTGCGGTGGCCAAAAAGGCGTTCACCAGTGGACGCAACGTCCGCGACGTGGCTCTGGAAATGGCCGGCAAATCTCCCGCCGAGGCCGCCGAATTCCTGGGCGTGGAACCCAAGGGGGGCGTCCCGTCCGCCGACGAGATTGCCCAGTTGCTTGAACCCCACGGACAGACAGTCCGCGGCACCGGTGTCGGCTCTTCGGCCGGGGGCTGAGGTCCGCCAGGTTGCTTGATCGACCCTTTTGTGAGAACGACTGAGGGCTCCATGTCCGACGAACCGACGCCGGCCGGAGCCCGGACCATTCGCATTGGCTTCCGCCGACGGGCCGCCCGCCATTGTCGCCCTCGCTCCTCGGCGGTCGCCCTGGCTCCGCCCCTGTTGATCCTGGTTTGCGCCGGGGGGGTCGCGGGCTATCGACTCTGGAGAACCGACTGGCCGGGTCTCGGCGGGGTTGGGGTCACGACGACCTGGGCACCAGTGACGGTGCCGGCGCCATCGAGGATTGTCACGACCCCCCTTCCCGCCCCCGCGCCGGTAATCGCCCGCATCCGGACCGACCCGCCCCCCGCCCCGGCACCGGTCGCTCAGGGGGAATCCCCCGCCGACCCGTTCGGGTTTGACCTTCCTCCCCAGGCGAAACCCGAGCCCAGGCCGACCCCCATCCCGGAGCCCGAAGCGGCGGCGGCCCTCGCGGCGGCGACCCCTTTGATCCCGTTCGCCCGACCGGAGCCGCCCCGCCCGGTCTCGAAGGACGACGCCCTGGCGGCGATTGCCCGAGAGGCCGACGAAGCGCGAGCCCAGTTGCGCCAGGAAGACCAGTTGAAGGCCCAGGCCACCGCTCGGGAACAGGCCGAGACGCGCGAACGCCAGGCCGAACAGGCTCGCCGCGCCGTCCGCTTCATCGAGGACGAGCGTTACCTCTTTCACGGCGACCTCGCCGATATCCTGGCGCAGCCGAACCGACACCGCGCCGACGAGATCGCCGACCTTTGCCGACGCCGCAAGGTCGCCATGCCCCCGGAGTTGCGCCGGAGCTTCGATCAGGCGAGAATTGGCCTGGCCTCACACCTCGGTCGCCGGACCCGCGTCGAACTCTACCGGCGACGGGGCATCCCCGAGGAAATGATCCTCTTCGACCTGGCCAACGAGGAACTCTCCCACGTCGGTTTGCGCAACGGGCCGAAGACCCGGGACGAGGCGTTGGTGGTGGCGGCCCGCCGGCTGCTGGACTACGGTCTGCCCAGTCGCTCGCCGGCCTCCGTCGCCAATGCGGCGGCACACCCTGGCCAGGTCCCTCCCGGGCGAGCAAGATAAGAGGATAGGGGTCGCCGCCCTGTCCCGCCGCTTCGGAGAGGATCACTCGCCATGCCCGCGCCCCGTTCGCGATTCGTCTTGCCGCTCTGGCTGCTTCTGGCCGTGTTCGCCTTGTCGCCGGGCCGGGCCTCCGCGGAAGACCTCAAGGCCGACATCGAGGCGGGGAAAGCCCTGCTCGCCGAAGGCGACGCCAAGGCCGACGCGGGCGACACCACCGAGGCCGTCATCCGCTACAAGGCGGCCTTTGAGCAACTCCTGCCCGGCCTGCGCGGCCTCCCCTTCCACCGAGAGGTCAAGCGCGACGTCACCGCTCGCGAAGACCTGCGCAAGGTGATCGTTGGCGAGATCGACGAGGACCAGACCCCTGCCCAGTTCCACGGCGACGAGATGGGAATGAAGGCCCTGGGCCTGCTGCCCCGAGACACCGACCTGAAGCAAACGTTGGTGGAGCTCTACACCGAGCAGATCGCCGCCTTTTACGACCCCAAGACCGGCACGATGCACCTCATCAAGGAACCGGAGGCGGCCCAGGCCAAGCCCCCTTCGTTGCTGGAACGCTTGATGGGCAAGAAGGGCGGCTTCGACAAGGACGAAAACAAGGTCACCATCGCCCATGAGTTGACCCACGCCCTGGCCGACCAGCATTACGAACTCGACGTGCTCCAGGATCACGCCAAGGGGGACGACGACCGCCAGTTGGCTCTCTCGGCGCTGGTTGAAGGCGAGGCGACCCTGGCGATGATGGGCGCCCAGATGAAGGACTGGACGGGCAAGAAGGTCACCGAGATGCCCGCCGCCGACCTCGATCGCGCCTTCAGCCTGCTGGGCCCCTTGATGGCGATGGGCGGCGGCCAACGACTCGGCGAGGCGCCGCCGATCCTGTCCGAATCGCTGGTCTTCCCCTACTTCCGCGGCCTGATCTTCTGCGCCACGCTCACCAATCGAGGAGGCTGGGCCGCGGTCGACGCCGCTTACAAGGCCCCTCCGCTGTCGACCGAGCAGGTGATGCACCCCGACAAGTTCCTTAAAAATCCCGACCCGCCCACCCGGATCGACCTGCCCAAACTCAACGCGGGCGAAGGCTGGAAGGAGGTCGGCCGCAACGTCGTCGGCGAGCTCCAAACCTCGATTCTGCTCCGTCGTCACGACGGCCGAACCGCCGCCGCCGGCTGGGACGGCGACGCCTACGCCACCTTTGAGGGGACCGAAGGCAAGCTCGGCCTGGTCTGGGCATCAACCTGGGACACGCCCGACGACGCCGCCGAATTCGCCAGGGCCTACGCCCGCTTCCAGTCGTCCAAGCTCGGCGGCGACGCTTCCGAACCGGAAGCCTTCCCCGACTCCCTCCGCCGTCCTAGCCATGATTCCACCTTCGCGGTGGAACGCCGCGGGTCGGACGTCGTCGTGGTCGAAGGCTTCACTTCCGCCGCCACCGAGTCCTTGATCGAGACGGCCTTCACGTCGCCCAAGGTCGAAAAGACGCATCAGGCCCCAGGCCCACGCTCCAAGGAACATGCCGAGGCCCATTAAGCCGGGCGGGAACCTTCCCCGTTCGGCCCTGCTTCTGTTCCTCCTCCTCCTGGCGATCTTCGCGACCCGGGCGTATCGGGCCGATCAGCCGATTGTCGAGAACTACGTCGGTCGGCAGATTCCCACGGCGATGGTCGCTCGCAACCTGGAGAGGGGCTCGGGGTTTTTGCGCCCACGGTTGGATTGCGGGCCGTTCCCGAACCTCTTCCTCGTCGAGCCGCCCGTCTTCCCCGCTTGCGCCTTGGGCCTGCGAAGGTTGACCCACTGGCCGCTGGAGGGTTGCGGACGGCTGGTCTCAGCAATCGGCGCGACCCTGGGGGCCTGGGGGATTTTTGGGCTCTGCCGGAGACGATTCGGCGACACGACGGCCCTGCTATCGGTGGCGGCGTTTGGCCTGTTTCCGGTGACGATCCGCTTCGGCCGGGCCTTCCAGCCCGACATGCTGATGGTCGGCACTCAGGCGGCCGCGTTGAGCCTTTGGGACGCGGCCAGTCGCGGGGGAAGGGGAAGTCGTTGGCGATGGGCGTGTGCCTGGGCCTTTCTGGCGACCAGTTTGGCTCTGAAAGTGACCTCGGCGGTCGTCCTGATTCCGCTCCTGCTGTTGTCGGAGAAACCTCGAACCGGACGGATCGCCCTAGCCCTGTCGGCGCTGGGACCGGCCCTGTTGTGGTATGCCCATGCCGCCTTGCTCCTGAAATTGGGTGAGGGTTCGCGGGCCTCGGCCGATAACGGGGCGATCTGGTTGCGGGCTCTCTTGCCGACGGCCTGGTTGGAGGGGCGGACGTGGGCTCTGGTCGCCCGGTCCTTGCTGGTCAAGGCATTCACTCCCCTGGGCGCAGCGCTGGCGGCCTGGGGATTGGTTGTCGGGCGAGACCGTTGGGTCCGCGCCTACGCGTTGGCGATGGCGTTGGGGTTGGGGGCCTTGGCCGCGAAGTTGCACCACGAGTATTATTGGTTGAGCCTCGCTCCCCCTCTGGCGATCGCCGCGGGTCGGGCCTGGGCGAGTTGCGGGAGGGCCGGGGCGGTCGCCGTGGGATTGGCGTTTGCCAGCCTGGCGGCGGCTCAGTCGGTCTCGACCTGGCGGACTCCCCGCGAGTGGGTGGACCTGCCCGCCGCGGCCGAGGTCGTCCGGTCTCGGGTACCCTCGGACGCCTTGCTTGTGGCTCCCGAGGCGTTACTGTTCGAGGCGGATCGCCGGGGCTGCCGGCTGGAATTCACTTCTTCGGCCAGCAAAAGGGCGGCCGGGGAGTGGGGAGGCGTGATCGACCCGGCCGACCCCCTGGCCCTGGTCGCGTTTTACCAAACCCAAGGTGCCCGATTCGTCGCCGACCTCGGGCCCGACGACGGCGATCCCCTCCGACAAGTCTGGAGGGCCGCCATCCGGGCCCGCTACTCGGTCCTGGTGGATCGACCAGACGTGGTCCTGTTGGCGGAGTTGAGAGGAACGGCCGATGCTCCCCGATGAACCCGCGGTGATCACCCCGCCCCAACTCCTCCGGATGAAGGTCCAGGGTCGGCCCATCGTTGTCCTGACCGCCTATGACTTCACGATGGCCCGGATGCTGGACGCCGCCGGCGTGGACGTGCTGCTGGTGGGCGACTCCCTCGGCACGGTGGTGCAAGGTCACGAGACGACCTTGCCCGTCACTCTCGACCAGATGGTCTACCACGCCGAAATGGTCGCCCGAGCCGCCCGTCGGGCCCTGGTCGTGGTCGACCTGCCGTTCGGAAGTTACCAGGAGTCGCCCGCCCAGGCGCTGCGGTCGGCCGTCCGTCTCCTCAAGGAAACGCGCTGCCAGGCGGTGAAATTGGAGGGAGGGCGGCATGTCTCGGCGACGGTCCGGACGCTGGTGGAGTCGGGCATCCCGGTGATGGGGCACGTTGGCTTGACGCCTCAATCGGTGAGACACTTCGGCGGTTTCAAGGTCCAGAAGGACGCCGACGCCCTGCTGGCCGACGCCCGCGCCCTGGCCGACGCCGGAGCGTTCGCCGTGGTGCTGGAATGCGTGCCGGCCCCGGCCGCGGCGAGGGTGACAGCGGAGTTGGCCATCCCCACCATCGGCATCGGCGCGGGGCCTCGTTGCGACGGGCAGGTCCTGGTCACTCCCGACCTGCTCGGCCAGTTCGAGGGGTTCCGCCCCAGGTTCGTCCGCCGTTACGCCGAGGTTGGCGACACGATCCGCTCGGCGGTCGCCGCCTTCGCCGAGGACGTCCGCAACCGCCATTTCCCCAACGACGCCGAGAGCTTTCGCTGAACCGGAGAGCCACCCATGTCCGCCGTCACCGCCGACCTCTTGAACCAGAAGCGCTGCGTCCCCTGTGAAGGGGGCGTGCCGACCCTGACCCCTGACGAGGCCGAGGCCAACCTCCAGGCGGTGCCCGACTGGCGGATTATCGACGGAGGCAAGCGGATTCGCCGGGAGTGGACCGCCAGGCACTTCCGCGCCGCGTTAGCGTTTCTCGACGCGGTGGCCGTGGTCGCCGAGGCCGAGCAGCATCATCCCGACCTGCACCTGACGTCTTACCGGCAGGTCGCCGTCGAGGTCTGGACCCACGCCATCGGCGGGCTCTCGGAGAACGACTTCATCCTGGCCGCCAAGATTGACCGCGTGCCGATCCGGACGGACTGAACTCAGGGCTTGGCGGGCCGATCGTCCCGGCCGTTGAACAACCGGCCGATCCAGCCCAGAACTCCTCGGCGTCGGGGTTCGGGGCTGGGAGCATCGGCGGGTCCGGACTGAAGGCGGATCGTTGGCGGCGGCCCGGCCGTCGTGGCGACAGGATCGGCCCGCAGGCGTTCCAGGTGGGCCAGCAGGCCGGGGCCCGAGAACGCCTCGACCCGGGTCGAAAGGGGTGGAGCCTTGGGGTTTACACGCAGGTCCCCCAGGTAGCCGAGCAGGGCCGCGCGGCCGGGCGCGGGGCCATCCAGCAGGTAGTGGACCCAGGCCCACGCCTCTCGATAGTCACGAGGGCTCATCGCCCGCACGTCGGTCAGGGTTTCGAGTCTCGCCAGGTCGGGCGACCAGCCAGCGGCGAGGTCTTTCGGGAGCCGGTCGAGATGTTCGGGGTTTCGGCCGCCGTCGCCCTGGGGTCCTTCGAAATACTCGGCCAAGCCCTCGTCAAGCCAGAGAGGGACGTCGCCAACGGCCGCGTGCAGCAGGGCGTGAGTCGCCTCGTGGCGGAGGTCTTCCTCCAGGCGATCTCCCAGGTGGGTGTAAACGACTCGCCGCCCCCCCTGAGCCAGGAAGAAGGCGCGTCGGGGCGGGAAATTCGGGTAGGACTCGTGAAGAAAGCGGCCAAACGCGTCGGGGTTGTCAAGGATGTAAACCTCGATGGGCGAGGTCCTGGGGTCGTCCTTCACCCCCAGGCTCGCCTCCAACTGGCGGCTCAGGGCCTGGAGTTGCCGGACGGCGGGGGCGTCGGCTTCCAGGGGGGCGCTGGTGAACACCGTGAACGCCCCGGCCTCACGCTCGAACTGAGTCGGCGCCTGAGTTTTGTTGGCCGCGCCCCCAACCGTCGCGCAGCCCGACGCCGCGACGGCGAGGAGGAGCCAGGGGAGCATCCAGCGTCGAGCCATGAGAGGGTTCCGTTGAACCGAAGCCTCGGGAAACGAATCGAAACGGCGCCCGACCTCACGACAGCTCGCGGCCGTTTCGCAAATTCCGGGCGACCTTGGCCTCGCCCAGGTCGACGATCGCTCGCCAGGCGGATTTCCAGTCGTGGTGGGGCTCGACCGGGCCATAAGCACGGAGGAAGCGGAGGGCTTCGGTGCGTGACTTCCCCGCAAGGCTGACGTGAAGGCGGGCCAGGTTCTGGAGCCTGCGGCCCGGGGGAAGCGGATGCTTCAGCCGGACGCCAACCAGGTCGATCAGGCAAAGACTCGGGTCGGGGTCGGCCACGTCCCCTTCCACCAGGATATTGGCGGCCTTAAGGTCTCGGTGTGACAGCGAACGCTCGTGCAACGTGCGAATCAGTCGGGCGAGCGACCGATTCAGGTTCGCGAGGCGTTGGCGGCGGGCGGCGGGGTCGAGCGTGGGCAGCACGTCGCGGAGGTAGTCGCCCAGGGTTGTCGAGGGCTCGGCCTTAACCGTCAGTAGGTACGTGGCGCGGGGCAGCAGGCCAAGTCGGCCGGTGCGGGCGAAGTAGGCCAGGTTACGAGGCGTCGCGACCCCCCGGCAGGCCAGGTGTTGCCCCCCCTGCCACGCCTGCCAGGCGCGGGAGGGGCGGAACAGGGTGAAAATCGGGTCGAGCCACTTCTTGCGATGGAACTTCTTGTAGATCAACGGGGTCGAGCGGCCCCCGATTTCCACGGTCAACTCGGCGACGGTGGTGGTCCGCGAGTGTTTGAGGATGCGAGCGTCGGGATTTCGAAGGGGGGCATCGGGATCGGCGAGCCACCCGTCAACCTGTTCCGCAGTCAGGTCCCGAGCGGCCACGGCGCGACAATTGGGGATTTGGGCCGCGAAGAAGTACTTGTTGGTGCCCCGGCAACGGCGGCCCCAGCGAGTCCAGAGCCGTTCGGCCCAGACCCGGGTGGCCATCTCGATTCCCCGGGCGAATGCCTTCCAGTCGGCGGGTCGACCCCCTCTTGCCTCGAAATAGGACAGAAGAAACCGCAATCGGTCGGCTTTGGAGGATCGGGTCCAGAAGTAATGATTGAGTAGCGCGAGATTGGCGCGGGCCACCTTGGGATCGCAAACCTTGCGGGCCCTCAACGCGTCGAGGTCGATCAGGGCCATCCGGGGACGGTCGCCGTCGAGACGGACCAGTAGATTTCCCGGGTGGAAATCGTCGTGAACGAAGTCCGCCTCGTGGAGCCGCCCGGCCAGTTCTCCCAGGCTTTTCGCCAGGGCCCGACGCAAACGGCAGCGACCGGGTTCGGACCGGTCGGGGAGATGCCTCTCGACAAACTCATCCACCGGGACGGTGTCGGGGATGGCTGGGCTAATCAGGTAATTCTCGAAAAGAAATCCGCGTTTGCGTTGCTCTCCCAGGGCGATCGGGGTGATCGTGGGGACGCCGATCGCGGCCAGTCGCACGGCTCGCTTGCCTTCGTTCCGCCCCTTGCCGCGACGGAACCACTGGCGGAGGATCGCTCGCAGGTTGGGGACGAGGAAGTGCTTGACGAAGACCGAGCCCTCGGGCAGATCGGCTCGGTAGACGACCCGGTGCGGGCCGCGCTTGACGGTGGTCAGGGTTCCCTGCTTTTCCCACTCGTCGAGGCGAAGTCCGTCGGGCCCGAGGAGGGCGTGGTTCCAGTCGTTGCGGACTCTCCAGCGGACGTCGCCGGCGCAAGCTCGGTCCCAGTCGGGCTGGTAGTAGGGCGAGGTCGCCGTGGTCGGCACCCGGTCGGGGCGTGTGGAAGGCTCGCTCGGGGGCCGGGTCATGGGGCGGTCGCCTGGGTCGGGGGTCGGGCGGGCGTCTCGTCGACGAGGCTGGCAAATTCAGATGTGCGAGCCGTCGGACGCGACTTCGTGGCGGGCCGGAGGGGTCACGGCTCTCCGGTTCGCGGCCCAGCGGCCTCGGGGACGCGCCTCGGGGTGGCCGGAAAGGGCGGCGAGAAAGGTAGCGGACCACAACGAGACCGCGTAGCCCGCCTCGATGGCCAGGCGCGACGCCCGTCCCATCCGGGCCCTTGCCTCGGGGTCGGCGGCGAGGGAGCGGATGGCCTGAGCCCACGCCAAGGGGGTTTCGGGCAGGTAGCCGTTGACGCCCGGCAGAATCATCCGCGAGTGAACGCCGACGGGGTTGGCCACCACCGGTAAGCCGGCCGCCTGGTATTGCAGGGCCTTGAGCCCGCACTTGCCTCGGCTCCAAAGGTCGTTGGGAATCCAGCTGATGCCGATGTCCCCGGCGGCGATCTCCCGAGCCTCGGTGGACTCGCTCCAGGCAATGGCGATCACGGGCAAGCGGCCGAGGTCGGGGGCTCGGTCGGCGATGAGCCGCAGCTTCAGGCCAGGGATCTCGCTGGCGAGGTGGTCCCACATGGCCCGTTGAAGTTCCAGTCCCTGCATCGTGCTGGAGGAGCCGACCCAGACGAGTTGAACGTCCGGGGAGGCCGCCCCGTGGACCTTTGGCGAATACTTGGCGGGGTCGACGCAGGTGGGGATGACCCGGACGCGATCGGGCCGGGCGCCGGCGTCGAGGGCGCAGCGGGCGAGGAAGTCGTTGCCGGCGACCACCGCGTCGGCCAGGCGGACCGTTCGGGCGAATCGCGAAGCACGTCGGCGGCAGTGGGGGCCACGAGGGTCGTAGGAATCTCGATAGAGGACCGCGTCGTCGAAGTCGAAGACGAGGCGGCGGGCCATCCGTCGCAATCCCAGCAACTGCCAGGCAGGCAGAAGTTTGCGTTGGAGGAGCACGGTGTCGAAACGCGAGGCGCGGCGGAACTGTCGGGAACGGGCGAGGGGGTGGCGGGCCAGGCCCTCGACCGTCAGAGAGCCGCCGACGGCCTCCAGGGCCGGGGCGAATGCCCGAACCCGGTAGCGTCCGCAGACGTGATCGGGCGCTTCCAGCAGCGCGAGAGCCTTCATGGCCGCCGTCCTCCTTGACGGGTCGCCGGGTCCAAGCCGAGGACCAGCGCGGGCGCATGCTAACCGGGACCGCTCGGCTTGCCAAGGCGGATCGGGATTCGCCAGGGAGCCCGACGGGTTTCCTCGATCCGGCCGAGGGTTGAGGGGTCGCTGCGCACCCGTTAGGCTACCCAGTCGAACGGGTCGAGTCGCCCGCGAGGGGCCAGGTGGGACCGAGGGGGCGGGCGGACGTGCAGATCACCAAGGCGGTTATCACCGCGGCCGGACGCGGCTCTCGGCATCATTTGACCTCCGACCCGGTCCAGCAGGCGATGATGCCGCTGGTTGACCGGGATGGCCGGGCCAAGCCGGTGATCCAGATCATTGCCGAGGAGGCAATGGACAGCGGCATCGAGGAAATCTGCGTCGTGGTCGCGCCCGGGGACGAAGTGGTTTACCGCGGGCACTTCCAGTCCTACGTCGCGAACCTTCGACGAGACTCGGGTGACGCGGAGGGGGCCGAGGTTCAGGCGCGTCGGCTCGACGAACTGGAAGGGCGGTTGCGGTTCGCCGTCCAGGACGAGCCGCTGGGCTATGGTCACGCCGTCTGGTGCGCTCGGGAGTTCGCCGCCGGGGCGCCATTTCTTTTGCTTCTGGGAGATCACGTTTACGTCTCCCGCGAGGACCGGCGGTGCGCCCGGCAGTTGCTCGACCTGGCGGGAACCGAGGGATGCGCTGTCTCGGCCGTGCAGGCGACCCGGGAACATCTGATCCACCAGTACGGCACTTTGACCGGCCGTCGTCAGCACGAGCGGCCCGACGTCTACCTGATTGACGAGATTCTGGAGAAGCCCGACCCCACGACCGCCGAGCTTCGACTTCAGGTGCCCGGTCTGCGGGCGGGGCATTATCTTTGCTTCTTTGGGATGCACGTCCTGACCCCGGCGATCTTTGAACTGCTGGGCGAGTCGATCTCGCGGGGTGTTGCTCAGGGGGGGGCGATTCCCTTGACCCAAGCCCTGAACGGTCTGGCCCGCCAGGAGAAATACCTGGCGCTGGAGACCCGGGGGACCCGGCACAACCTGGGCGTTCCTTATGGCGGGCTGGACGCGCAGATCGCGCTGGGACTGGCCGGCGTGGATCGGCAGAAGGTGCTGGCGGGCTTGCTGGAATCGATCCTCCGCATCGAGCAGGTCGAGGGGCGAGCCTGAACGCTCCTCGACGTGACACGCCTTGCCTGTCCAATCCACCCCGCAGGAGCCTCCGGCGTGCCGTCCAGCCCGAGTCCCGGACCCCAAGGCGTTTCGCCACTCATCGAGGCGATCACCGCGACCGACCCGTCTCGGCGGGATCGCTCGGTCTTCGACCTGATCGCCGGGATGAGCACGGCGGAGATTCCGCGGGCCTGCGAGGCGCTGGAGGCCTTCCGCAAGGGGTCGGAAAACCTGTACGAGCGGGTTCGGGCGTCGATGTTCTTGCAGGCGATTTATCGATACGTGTTGCAGGAGGCTCGCGAGCTTCCGGCCACCGGGTTGATCCCGTTTGCCGGCTTCGAGGACCTTTCGGCCCGGCGGTTCGAGCAGGCGATCGCGGCGTTTCTGAGCGTCCAGCGGCGGGACGGGCCCAACCGGGCTTTGGCCAGCGCCCTGGCCCGGGCTTATGAGCAGGTTTCGTATCAGACGCTGGCCGACCAGGTGCGGCGGTCGGTTCGTCATTGCCGGGGCAATCGCTGGATGTTCCGGGTGGGGACCGCCGACGAGCATCCCCTCCGATTGGTGCCGAGGCTGCTGGAGCGAGCCTCGGAAGGGTCGCTGTTCCCGATCCTGATCGAGCGGACGCCCGTGAGGCTGGACCTGTCGCACTCGGCCTGGTCGGACATTTTCTTTCTGGGGATGGATTTTCCCGAGGGAGCGCGGGTGCTGAACATCTCGGTCGACCTGGGGGTCCACGGGCGAGACCACGAGCCCCGGCCGCCGATCGAGACTTATGCGCGGGTGATCGCCGAGCCGGTCTTGAGGTTGACCAGTGTCGACCTGGGGGCGACCAAGGACGTAGCGAGTCTGGAGGAATTGTTCAACTTCGGCAACGACTACCTCGGGCTGGTCAAGGCGGGGGTGATCGCCTCGGGACTGGTGCCGCCGAGCCTGGAGGGGACCGGCGTGGCCCTGGCCGACGTGCTGGGACGGGTGATCCGGCCAGGGCATGGGCTGGAAGTCGTCAGCAAGGTCAACGACATTCCCAAGGGGTCGCGCCTGGCGGTTTCGACCAACCTGCTGGCCTCCTTGATCTCGTTGCTGATGAGGGCGACCGGCCAGGCAAGATCGCTGGTGGGTCCTCTGGACCCGGCCGAGGCTCCGGTGGTGGTGGCTCGAGCGATTTTGGGAGAGTGGCTGGGGGGGTCGGGCGGCGGCTGGCAGGATTCGGGCGGGATTTTCCCGGGGGTCAAGGCGATTCGGGGCGTCCCGACCCGCGAGGATGACCCGGAGTGGGGGATCAGTCGCGGCCGATTGCTGCCGACCCACGAGCGCCTTGATCCTCCCTCCGAAACGGGAACCTCGCCGTTTCATGAGGCGCTGGCCGAAAGCCTGGTGCTGGTCCACGGCGGGATGGCCCAGAACGTCGGGCCGATTTTGAACATGGTGACGGAGAAGTATCTGCTGAGGTCGGCCGGGGAGTGGGAGGCACGCGGCGAGGCCCTGCGAATCTTCGAGAAGATTGTCGAGGCGGTGGGTCGAGCGGATGTCCGCGAACTGGGGGCATTGACGACGGCCAACTGGGACGGGCCGTTGAAGCGGATCATTCCCTGGGTGTCGAACCGGTTCACCGAGCGGATCATCGCCGAGGCGAAGCAGGCCCTGGGCGCGGATTTCTGGGGCTTCTTGATGCTGGGGGGAATGTCGGGCGGGGGGATGGGCTTTTTCGTAGCGCCTCATCGCAAAGGGGCGTTCCGCGGCGAGATGGCGGCGATCCTGGCGAGGGTCAAGGCCGAGCTGGACGACGCCCTGCCGTTCGCGATGGAGCCGGTGGTTTATGACTTCCGCATCAACCCCCTGGGAACCGCCAGCGAACTGATCGAGGGAGAGGCTGCGAGCCTGCCAGCGCGCTATTACACGATGCAGGTGCCGGTGATGATCGCCGCCGGGCCGGAGTCGCTGCATGAGTCGCGGAGGGCCGATGTCGACCACTTCGTCGACCACTGCCCGGACAGCGAGGAGCTTCAACGCGTCTTCCGAACGATGATCCACAAGCTGTTTCCGGTGACGGGTTCGTCGGCCGAGTCGGCCAGCGCGGGTTGGGATCGCGAAGCCGAGCGGGTCCGGGTCGAGAATGGCTTCGACGCCGTGCAGCACGAGCAGTTGCGCGAGGACCTGCGGCGAGGACGGATTGGGCTGGCCCGCAACCGCCTGCCCGTGGACACCGACATCCGCGACGTGGACGATTCGGACCTGGTTCGCGCTGATGGGCCAATCCCCGCCGAGGCGGTCGCGGTCGGCGAGGCGGCCTTGCGACGAGGAGAGGTGGCGGTGGTCTCGCTGGCCGCGGGGGTGGGGAGTCGGTGGACCACCGGGGCGGGAGTGGTCAAGGCGATCAACCCGTTCCTGATGCTCGGCGGGCAGCACCGCGGCTTCCTGGAACTGCACCTTGCCAAAACGCGAAGGGCGATGCGTCGGCAAGGGGCGACAATCCCCCATGTCATCACGACGAGTTTCCTGACGCACTCGGCGATCGCGAGGCATCTGGAAGCCACCGGCAACCATGGGCACGACGGGCCGGTGATCCTGTCGAGGGGGCAGTCGATTGGTCAGCGGCTGATCCCGATGGCGAGGGACCTGACGTTTCTCTGGGAGGAGCAGGTTCACGAGGCGTTGGACGAGAACAAACAGAAGGTCCGCGAGGCGGGGCGTCGGGCGATCTTGGGTTGGGCCAGGTCTCGGGGCGAGGGGTCGGACTATACCGACAACGTGCCAATCCAGCGATTCAACCCGCCGGGGCACTTCTACGAGGTCCCGACCTTGCTGCGCAACGGCGTGCTGGCGGGACTGCTGAGGGAACGGCCAAGCCTGCGATGGTTGATGGTGCATAACATCGACACGCTGGGGGCGGACGTTGATCCGGGGGTGTTGGGCCTGGCGATCGGGTCTGGGGCGACCCTGGGTTGTGAGGTGATCGCCCGGCGAATCGACGACCGGGGCGGCGGGTTGGCCAAGGTCGGCGGCCGGTTGCGACTCCTGGAAGGGCTGGCGGCGCCCAGGGAGGACACCGAGTTCCGCCTGCGATACTACAACTCGGCGACGACCTGGGTGGACATCGACGGACTGCTGAAGGCTTTTGGGCTGACAAGGGACAACCTGGAACACGACCCCGACACGGTGACGGCGGCCATCCGAGCGATGGCGGCGAGGGTGCCGACGTATGTCACCATCAAGGACGTGAAGCGCCGGTGGGGCCATGCCCAGGAGGATGTTTTCCCCGTCGCCCAGTTCGAGAAACTCTGGGGAGACCTGACGAGCCTGCCGGATTTGCCCTGCGCGTTCCTGGCGGTCGACCGACGCCGGGGACAGCAGTTGAAGGACGTCGCGCAGCTCGACGGGTGGGCGAATGATGGGAGCATGGCTTACGTCCGGGACCTTTGCGATCTCGGTTGAGATGGCGACAAGCTTGGTCCGATTCCTCGAAGAAGCCTGCCCAAAACTTAGACGCGGCGGCGTCGCCAGCGGTCCAGTGAGAGTCCGCCCCAGCCGAGGAGCGGGAGGGCCAGGGCCAGGCCGCCGAGGAGGGCGTAAGTTCCGAAGAGAGTTCGGCGCGTTTTTTCCAGACTTTCATCCAGGGGGCAGATGATCTCCAGGACGCCCCGGACGTCGCCGACCTTCCAGTCGGTTTTCTGGAGAGCGGGGTAACGCTTGGCGTCGTTGTGACAGGACAGGCAGCGGGCGCTCATGACCAGCGGCGTGGCGTAGCGGAGAACTTGAAGGCCGTTGTACTTGTCGAAGCGGTAGAAGGGCTTATCCTTCTCGCCGGTCGTTTCATAGTACTTCAGGGCGTCGAGGCCGAAGCGGTGGCGGGGTGGACTGTCGGGTCGTTCGCGGAAGGGGTAGCGACTATACATCTGGAGGCGGAGAAAGTTGCGGCCGCCGCCGCGGGACTCGTCGGCGTCGTCGGCCTCGCGTTCGACACGCTCTCCCAGGAGGATCGTGAAGCGGGCGGGGATCGGGATGACCGGTTTTTCCTCGTCGGGGAAGCGGTGGGTGGCCTCGACGCCGGCCTTCTTGGCCGAGGTGGTGACCTCGGTGTAGAGCTTGTTGACTTCCTTGAGCACCTGGGTCTGCTGGGCCGCCCCTTCGAGGGCGGTCTGTTCCACCATCGAGCGGGAAAGGCGGAAGAGACTCCACTGGCCGAGGATGGCGACGATGACGGCCGTGGCCAGGAGGCTGGCGGGAATCGGGTTGCGCAGACACCAGCGGCCGAGGCGGGCCGGGGGAGAGGCGGGTCGAGCGCGGATCGGCTCGGCGTGAAGGTAGCGCTGAAGATCATCGGCCAGGGCCAGTGCCGATCGATAACGCCTCCTGGGGTCTTTTTCGAGGCAACGCAGGGCGATCGCTTCCAGGTCTTTCGGCACTTGCCTGCGCAATTGGCGAGGGGGCTGGGGCGGGGTCGAGACGACCTGGCCGATCAGGTCGGGGATCGTGGTGGCGTGGAAGGGGGTCCGTCCGGTGAGAAGTTCGTAAAGGATACAGCCGAGGGAATAGACGTCGGTGGCGGGGCCGATGTCCTCGACGCGTCCCTGGGCCTGCTCGGGAGCCATGTAGAGGGGAGTTCCGCTGACCTCGCCGGCCCGGTGGGGGGCGAAGTCGTCGTCGATGCGCTGGGCGAGGCCGAAATCGGTGATCTTGGGGACGCCGTAGAGCTGGGCGGCTTCGAGGCCGGAGCCCTGGGCGGATTCGTGGTAGTCGTCGCCGATGGTGGGCGGGTCGAGCAGGATGTTGGCGGGTTTCAGGTCCCGGTGAATGATTCCGCGCAGGTGGGCGGCGTGGACGGCGCGGGCGAGGCTTTCGACAAGCTGGGCGGTGGCCCGGAGGGGCTGTGGCTGGCCGTTGAGGCGTCCCTTGAGCGTTCCGCCGGTGGCGAATTCGAGGGCGAGGTAGGGGCGACCGGCGTACTCGCCAATCTCGAAGATCTGGATGACGTTGGGGTTGTGGAGGCGGGCGACGGCCTCGGCCTCGGCCTGGATACTGGCGACGGCGTGGGGGCCGACCTCGGGGCCGAACGCCAGGAGCTTGAGGGCGACGACTCGCTTGAGCCGCTCATGACGGGCCTTGTAGACCACGCCCATGCCGCCGCGGCCGACCTCGCCGAGGATTTGATAGCCAGGGATCACCGGCTCGCCCGGCCTGGGGACGCGGTTGGCCCAGGACGGGGGCGTTTGGGGAGTCCAGGCCTCGGTTGGGTTGGCGGCCTGGGTCGGAGTGTCGGGGTGGCCGCCAAAGGGAGAGGTGACCCAATCGGCGGGGGGACGTGGAGGCGTGGGCGGCGGCGGGGGAGCGGGCGACGCGAATGGTGGTGGTCCGACCTGAAACGGCTGGCCGCAGAGGGGGCAGCGGACCGAGGCGCCCACCGGCATCGGCTTGCGGGATTTCAGCAACCGGCGGCAGTGCGGACATTCCACCTGTAGCGATGCTTCGCTCATGAACCGCGGCCCCTTGGTCGATCGGGAATCCCACTGTTATACGCGGACTGACCTGGACAAGGGACAGGGCACGGAGCTTGGGCCGGAGATTGCTCAAAGCTCGCAAAGACCGGCCATTTCGCGAAGCGTGGCCTGGGCGACGGGGGCGGGGCAGGACCAGACGAGGAAGAAGAGTGCCTGGCGGGCCCAGCGCTGGGCGGGTTCGGAGCGGAGGAAGCCGGTGCCCTTGCGGGCGGTCAGGAACGCCTGGGTGGCGTCGAGGACGAACGTGTTGGCGCGGGCGCGGAGGGCGCCGGGCTCGGCGGCTCCGGGGGTTTCGGCGGCGCGGGCCAGGAGGTCGTTGGCGAGGCGCGCCCAGCCTTCAGAGAGGGCCGCGAGGGCGGGAATGAGGTCGTCCCGAGAGGTGGCGAGGTCGTGGAGAGCGGCGAGAGCGGCCCTCGCCTGGCCCAGCGCCAGGGCCGAGGTTTCGAGGCCGCCGGTTCCTCCCGATTTGGCCGAGGCCATGACGTCGGGATCGGGGCCGGCCAGGATGTCCTCGGGCTCGACCGGGACCGCGGCGCAGGCGACCTCGCTGGTGCATGACGCCTGGAGAGCGGAAAGGGCAAACGGGGGATGGACGACCAGGCCGGGACGGTCGGCCGGCAGGGCGATGAGGAGTTGACCGCCGTCGTCGAGGGTGGCGCCGGCGACGAACAGGTCGGCCCGGGGGGCGGCCGTGACCCAGGGCATCGAGCCGTCGAGGGTGTATCCGGTTCCCGAAGGAGTGGCGCGGAGGGCCTGGGGTCCTCGGCGTCGGGAGGTGGTCAGTTGCGAGAGGCCGACGGTGGCGAACGCCTGGCCGCCGCCCAGGGCCGAGAGCCAGCGGATGGCGCGGGGGTGGGACGGCCCCGCGGCCATGAGGCGGCGGACGGCGGCGTCGAACTGGGTCAGCACGAAGGCGGCGGTGAGGCTTCCCTCGGCGATTCGGGCGTAGCGGCGGATCAGGGCGGGACGGTCCAGTCCCGAGCCGGGCAACGCCCAGCGGTGGGCGCCGGCGACTGTCAGGAGGGTCCAGAGTGGTTCCGACCAGGAATTGGCTTCATCCACGGCGCCATCCGCCTCGGCCAGCTGGGCGACCAGGAGTGATTCCCCCTCGGGCTCGGGTCCTGGCCAGGTCGGCAGGGGTTGGGAGGTGTCGGGCATGGAGTCGTTCCTGTATTGAGTGGCGAGTCGGGAAGATTTCCTTTTCCCTAGCGCGGGCTCTCGCGCGTTTCAATGAGCCGAACCGGCTCGGGGTCTCGGCCGCGGCAGTTCTGGAAAAAGAAAAGCTTGGGTGGCGGAGGGCCCACCCCGCCCCCGGATTTTCGGACGGGCGGAGTGGGTATGCGACATGCTGGAGAGATCCGTCAAAGGTCGCTGGGAGGTTGCTGGCGCGATCTTCGTGGCCGGGGCGTTGGTTTTCGCGGGCGAGGGCGGGGCTCGGGTCGCGAATGTGTCAGGTGGCCGTCGGCGGGGGGAGGGGTTGGGACCTGATGAAACGGCAATATTGTTACCCGTACCCGAGGCCCGCCGTCACGGTGGACCTGGTCGTCCTCGCCACTGGGGGCGTCGGTGGGCCTCACCTTTTGCTGGTGAAGCGGAGGGAGGAGCCGTTCGCCGGCCGTTGGGCGTTGCCGGGCGGTTTCCTGGAGGTTGACGAGAGGAGCGAGGTCGGCGCGCTGCGGGAACTGCGGGAGGAGACCGGGTTGGCCCTGGACGTCGGGATCGAGCCGCTGGGATTTTTTGACGCCCCCGGTCGAGATCCCCGAGGACGGACCATCAGCCTGGCGTTCGTCGGGGTCGTGTCGTCCGGGGGAATCTTGCCCGAAGTCCTCGGGGGAGACGACGCGAAGGAGGCCCGCTGGTGGCCGGTCGGCGAGGTTGGCCCCCTGGCGTTCGATCATGACGCGATCGTGTCCCAGGGGTTGGAATGGCTCGGCCGACGCGGAGGCGGCGGTTGATGGGGTCCGACGAGGCAGGCGGGGAGAAGCGGCCTGGAGTTGGCGGAAAAGGGCGGTTTCCTCGCGGCGTAGGGCGGTTCTGGCGGGCGTGTCGGGGCCCAGGCCGTCGCGGGCGGCCTGTCGCTGGATGGCGTCGAGGCTTCGGTAGGACTCCCGCCGGGCCCGGAGGCGGTCAAGCTCGGCCTGGACGGCAACGCGAATCGCCTCGACGGGGTCGACATTGGGGTCGGGATCGAGCGGCGTGACCCCTGAGTGCAGCTCGCGGGGGAAGGCCAGGAGGTCGAGAGCCTCCTTGCGCTGGGCGGCCGTCCATCGTCCGGCCTCGGCGTGGACCTCGGCGAGCTGTAGCCAGCGGTCGATGAGGAGTTCGCAACCGTGGAACGATTGGCGAAGCTGGACCAGGGTGACGATCGGCTTGCGGGCGAGGCCGGCGGCGAGGGTCTCGACCTCGGCGCGACGGTCGGCGTCCCAGTGGTGGAGGGCGCGTTCGGCTTGCTGGGCGATCAGGGCGTCCTCGCGACGATGGCACTCGCTGATCCGGGCCGCCAACTCGGCGACCTCGGCGCTGGGCCAGCCGGTAGGGGCGGGGCGGGGGTCTGGGGGGTAGGACATGGGTGTTTCGCCTGCAAAAGGGTGACGTGAACTTCGGTCGAGGCCCGGGGGATCGGGCGTTCGACGAGGTGCCATTCTCACCATCGTGACCAAAGGGCGGCCCGCTCACCAATTTCCGAGAAATTTTCTGAAAAGAAATCCTTTCGGCCGGGCGGCAGGCGAAAGGATCGGGGTCAGGAGGCGGCCCAGGAGTATTAGAGGACCGTAAACAGGACGAGTTGGGCGACCCGGATCATTCGAGTCCGTTCGTCGGAGGTGATGGAGCCTCGGGCGACGATGGTGTCGAGGTCTCGCAGGGTGCTGGCCATGATGAGAGCCTTGGCGGGGCCGATCTTGAGGGCGTCTCGGTGGTCGAGAAAGGTGCGCAGGACGTCGCGGATGGCGGTGGCCTCGGCGATGGCGGTGTGGTCGGGGGTGGCCGACCAGGGAGGTAGGGTGTCGGCGTTGGCGGCCCGGTTGATGAGGGTGTGGATCAGGCGGGAAATGGCTTCGAGCTTGGGATAGTCGAGGTTCTCGGGAGTGTCTTGCGGTGTGTGGTAGCGAGGGTTTTCGCCCGTACTGAAGAAGAGGAACGGGACGTGGCGGGCGCGGAAGGGGCCGTAGTCGCTGCGGTCGATGACGGTCAAATCGGCGCCAAGCTGGCCGACCTTGAGGGTGGGGAGCGTTCGCGAGGCGTCGACGATCCAGGGACGGAGGGTTGGGGCGTGCTCGGTCCCCATGACGAAGACGTAGGGCTCGCAGACTCCACCGAGGGAGCGGCCAATCATGTCGGCGGTGACGAAGAGTTTGACCTGGTCGAGCGGGATTGGCGGGTGCGCGGCGAAGTGACGGGAGCCGTAAAGCGCGAACTCCTCCAGGTCGAAGCCCACGAAGAGGATGCCGCGGCGGGGCCGCTCGGGGGATTGGGTGAGGCAGCGGGCGGTTTCGATCATCATGGCGACGGCCGAGGCGTTGTCGTCGGCGCCGGGGTAGAGGACGCCGTCGCGGATGCCGAGGTGGTCAAAATGGGCGCCGAGGATAATCCACTCGTTGGAGAGATTGGGGTCGGAGCCGGCCAGCTTCGCGCCGATGTTCCGGCCGACGACCGTGCCGGGCTCGTTGCCGGGGATCTCCTGAGCGAAGGAATCGCCGAAGAGGGGGTCGAGGGCGAGTTTCTTGAAGGCATCGGCAACGTAGGTGGCGGCGAGTGCCCCCCCCTTCCCTCGACGGCCGGCGTATTCGGGCGAGGCCAGGGTCTCGACGTGGGCTTTCAGACGGGGCAAGTCGGGCAGCGGAGTGGGTTCGGCGGCGGATAGGTGGGCAGGCGTCGTCAGGACCGCCAGGATGAGGCAGGTCCACGCAGTCGGTGCAACCCAGGCTTGTGGGGGAATTTTTTGGGGCCGGGCGGCGACGTCGACCGGATTCGTGGGGAAGACTCTCGGGTGGGTTGGAGTCCCGTCCCTACACGGAGGTGGAACGTGGCGCATCGTACGTTGTTCAAGGCTCTTCTGGTGCTGGGCGGCCTCGTCGGCCTGTGGTCGGGCGGTTCTTCTACGGCCCAGGCCCAGGATTGGACCGATTTCTACCACTGGCCCTATACCCCGCCGCAGACCCCGGGCAATGGGTTTGAGAACAAGCAGTTGTATGACCGGTGGTACCTGTACCCCCGGGAGCAGCGCATCGTCCCGCAGATTCAGGGGCCGTACTACCGAAATTTCTATGGCGGCAGCCGGATTTTCGGGCAGCGACACCCCAATAACTTCCACGGGCTGAACAAGATGAAGTTCTACACCGGGTATCACCACACACTCGACGTCTTTTGATCGCAACGGTTCGGAAGCCCGGCGACGGGGTGGTCGCCGGGCTTGGGGCTTGTCAGGGGCGGATTGGTGCGGTTGTGGCAGGATCGGGCGCATTGTTGATCGCTCTTCCTTGAGTTGGCGGGATGGGGATCAGCCCCCAAGGGCGACTGCGTAATAGACCTCAATGGCGGCCCGGTATTGATCGAGGTCGATCCATTCGTCCTCGGTGTGGGCGAGAGCGATGTCGCCGGGGCCCAGGACGACGCAAGGCAGGCCCGCCTCGCCAAGTGGGCCGGCGTCGGTGCCGAAGGGGACTCCGCCGACCTGGATCGAGCGACCGAGAGTGGATTCGATCGCCACGCGCAGGCGGTCGAGGAACGGCGCGGACGGCTGTGGGTCGAGGGCAGGCATTGTGACCCAGGGGGGCGCGGCTTCTCGAAATGGATCGGAACCCAGGCGATCCTCAAGGAATTGCGCGACCTGGGAGAGGCACTGGGCGGGAGTTTCCCCGGGCAAGACGCGGCGGTCGACCTCGATTGTGCAGCGGTCCGGCACAATGTTGGCGGCCTGGCCTCCCTCGATCCGTCCCACGGAGAGGGTGGGAGGGCCGAGGATCGGGTGGGGTGTGGACCGGGCGAGTTCGAAGGCGTGCTCGGCCAGGGCGTCGACAACCCGGGCCATCCGGTAGATAGCGTTATCGCCAAGGTGCGGGGTTGAGCTGTGAGACGCTCGTCCGCGGGTGGTGAGCTTCCAGCGGACCGCCCCTTTGTGGCAATTCACGAGATTCAGGAGAGTGGGCTCGGCCACGATGGCGAAGTCGGGCTTGAGGCTGGCGAGTTGCCCGGCCAGGGCGGAGGAACCCAGGTGGGTGTATTCCTCGTCGACCGTGCAGGCGAGGATGACGGAGGCCGAGCCCGCGGGCCGCTCGCGGACGAGGCGGGCGAAGGCCAGGAGCATCGCGGCGAGGCCCCCCTTGACGTCGCAGGCGCCCCGGCCGTGGAGCCGACCATTGCGGATCTCGGCGCCGAAGGGGGGGATGGTCATGCCTTCGGCGGGCACGGTGTCCTGGTGGGCGTCGAAGAGGAGCGTGCGCGGCGGGCGTCCTGGAGCTTCGTACCAGGCCAGAAGATTGTCCCGGCCGGGGGCGACGGGCCGTCTCTCGACGCGGACGCCGAGATCGCGGAGATAGGCCTCAAGGTAGTCGGTCACCCGGCCTTCGAGCATCGTCGCGGGGTTGACCGGTCGACCCATGGGGTTGAGGCTGGGCAGGGCGACGAGGTCGGCCAGCAGGCGAATGGTGGCGTCCAACGGGGCGACTCCGGCGTTGCGGGGCGATTTGGGGGGATAGGCTGATGGCCGGGCCCTCGGGGCGACGATAACCCCGGCGACGCGCGAGCGTCAATCGCGAGGGCGGCCTCGATCGCGCACGGTTCTGGACCTGGCGGGAATTGGCGGGCGGCTCGTGGGACGAACCGCGGCGGGTTGGTCTTGTGCACGGTTGACGGCGGTTTAGAATCCGAACACCCTCACTGTCCCCGGGCACGCGCCGACCCTCCGGGCACGCCCGCGTCACCCTCCAGCCGTCGGGGGTCTCTTCGCGATGGGCGATCGTTCCGCGAGCCCGAATCTCAGTCTAGCCGTCGTCGATCCCGTCGCGGTCGCGGGCGAGCCGCCCGACGGCGACGAACCTCCAAGTTCGCCGGTCGTCGCTTCGACCGCGCGTTCCGTTCGACATCCGGCCTGGGCCGATGTGCCCGAGGACGATTGGCGGGACTGGCGATGGCAGTCTCAGAACGCCATCCGCTTGCCGAAGCAGCTCGCGGCGCTGCTGCCGCTGTCGCCCGAGGATCGGGCGGCGATGGATGCCTTGCAGGCTGAGTACAAACTGACGATCCCGCCGTATTACTTTTCGCTGATCGACCCGGCCGACCCGTTGGACCCGATCCGCCTACAATCGTTCCCTTCACCCCTGGAAATGGCCGGCGCCGCGGGGACCGAGGAGGATGATCCGCTCGATGAGGAGAAGGATGCGCCAGTACCCGGCCTGACCCATCGGTATCCGGACCGTGCCTTACTGGTCACGACGCACGTCTGCACCATGTATTGCCGGTTCTGCACCCGCAAGCGGGCGACGATGCGACGGGGCGGGTGGGATGCGGTTTCACGAGATGATGAGCGTATGGTCGAGTACGTGCGCAATCATCCGGAGATTCGCGACGTGATCGTCTCCGGAGGCGACCCACTGACCTTGCCCCTGACGAAGCTGGAATTTTTCTTGAAAAATCTGGCGGCGATTCCGCATGTCGACGTCGTGAGGGTGGGGACCCGAGTGCCGGTGACCTTGCCTCAGCGGCTGGACGACGATGCGTTGATTGGGGTCCTGGAGGCGGCGGGAAAGGTCTGGATTCAGACGCACTTCAACCACCCCCGAGAAGTCACGCCCGAGGCCCGTCGCGGTTGCGATCGACTGCGAATGGCGGGGATGCCGATCAATAATCATGCCGTGCTGCTGAAGGGCGTCAACGATAGCCTGGAAACGCAACGGGAGTTGTGCCGCGCGTTGCTGCGGATCAAGGTGCGTCCGTACTACCTGTTCCACTGCGACCCGGTGACGGGCGCTGGGCATTTCCGGACGTCGATCTGGAAAGGGTTGGAGATCATCGAAGGATTGCGCGGGCATCTCTCGGGTCTGGGTGTACCGACTTACGTGGTGGATGCACCTCGGGGTGGGGGGAAAATCCCCTTGATGCCGAATTACCTGGTCTCGGCTTCCGACGAAGCGGTGGTGCTACGCAACTATGAGGGAATGTTGGTTCGCTACAACCCGAGTGGCGCGCCTGTTCGCGAGGGGCTCGCGGCGAAAACGCAGGGGGTGAGCGCCTTGCTGTCCGGCGAGGCCGAGGCTTTGATCCCGGAGGGGAATCCGCGTCACCGTCGTCGCTCGGCCGCGGCGAGCACCAATGGCCATGTCAACGGCAATGGACGCGTCAATGGGAAGGGTGGAGCGTTGTCGTGAGGGTTGGCCTCGCCTACGACCTGTTGCCTGCGGAACGGGGCGGCGACGGCCCGGATGATCGCTTCGAGGAATTCGATAAGCCGGAGACTGTCGAGGCCCTCGCGGCGGTGATTCGCGACGAGGGGCACGAGGTCACGCTGCTGGGCAATGGCCGGTCGTTCCTGTTCGAGATGCTGGAAGACCCTCCCGACTTCGTATTTAACATTGCCGAGGGACATGGGGGCGGTCGGAGTCGGGAAGCACGCGTGCCGGCTGTTTGCGAGATGCTGGACGTGCCGTATTCGGGCTCGGACCCACTGACCCTGGCCGCTAGCCTCGATAAGGATGTCGCCAAGCGACTGGCCGGCTCGTTCGGGGTGCGGGTTCCCCACGGATTCGTCTATCGCCCCGACCCCCGCGGGTTCGTGACCGGGCCGGAATATTTGAAGGGTCCGTCGCAATTCCCGGTTATCCTGAAACCGGCGTGCGAGGGTTCGAGCAAGGGGATTCGCGGTCGCTGCCTGGCCCATTCCCGAGCGGAGGTTGCCGAGGCGTGTGCCCGACTGGCGAGAGACTACCACCAACCGGTCCTGGTCGAGGAGTTCATCGAAGGGGACGAGGTCACCGTCGGCGTGGTGGGCAATGGCCACGATGCCGAGGTCATTGGCGCGATGCGAATCGTCCCTAGGCGGACGGATGTGCCGTTCGTTTATTCGCTGGAGGTGAAGCGGGACTGGGCCAACCGGGTCGACTACGAAGCCCCCGCGGCACTGCCCGAAATTCTGGATCACCAGATCAAGGCGACGGCCCACCTGATCTTTCTGGCACTGGGGTGTCGGGACGTGGCGCGACTGGATTTTCGCGTCCGCGACGGCATCCCTTATTTCATCGAGGCCAACCCGTTGCCGGGCCTGGCGCCGTTGACGAGCGATCTGGTGATCCTGGCCGCAGGGCATGGGGTTGATCATGCCGAGTTGATCCGGCGGATCTTGCACGCGTCGCTGCTACGCAACGGACTGATGACATGAGCCTCGGCGCCCGACCGAGGGTGGCCGTGCTGTTCAATGAGCCGACCTTGCCGCCGGGGCATCCCGACGCGGCGTCGGAGGCGGACGTGGTGGCCGTGGCGGAGACTGTGGCCAAGGCCCTCGGGGGTCATGGATTCCTGGCAACGCTGCTGCCGGCGGGTCCACCCGTGGGAAGGTTGGTCGCGGCCCTGGAGACCGATCGGCCGGACGTGGTGTTCAACCTGATCGAGGGGTTTGGCGGGTCGAGCGGCGGCGAGGCGTATGTCACGGGGCTGCTGGAATTGCTCGGGCTCCCTTACACGGGTTGCCCTCCCGAGGCCCAGTCGCTGTGTCGCCAGAAGGGGCGGACCAAGGCCCTACTGGCGGGTTGCGGCCTTCCCACGGCGCCGTTCGTGATCCTGGAGGCGGGAGAGGTTTTGGTGCCCACGGACCTGCCGTTCCCGTTGGTGGTCAAGCCGGAAGCCGAGGATGGAAGCCTCGGGATCGACCAGGGCAGCGTCGTGACCGATGTCGACGCTTTGAGGATGAGAGTGAAGCGTCTCCGATCCGCTTATGGCGGGAAGGTGCTGGTCGAGGCGTACTTGCCTGGCCCCGAATATAACGTTGGGGTTCTGGAGCTGCCGGTAGCGGTGGCGCTGCCGGTGGCGGAGGTGGTCTTCGAGAGTTTGCCCGGTTCCTGGCCGATCCTGACGTACGCGGCGAAGTGGTCGGCGGGCTCGGCCGAGGATCTGGCGAGCCCCGTCCGCTGCCCCGCCCTGGTTGATCCGTCGCTGGCGGATCGCCTCGCGACGTTGGCGGTGAAGGCTTTCGTGGCGACCGGGTGTCGGGACGTGGCGAGGGTGGATTTTCGGCTCGATGTCACGGGAAAGCCAATGATCCTGGAGGTGAACCCGAATCCGGACCTTGGCCCCTCGGCCGGGTGGGCGAGGGCGTTGGCCGCGTCGGGTCGAAATTATGCCGAGACGGTCGCGGCGTTGACGTCGCGGGCTCTTGGGAGGAAGTGATCAGTTTCTCCGCAGTTCTGGCGATGCGCACCGGTGAGGTTGTGGTGACCGGATCGGCGGGATTAGAGTGACGGGGTCACGACACCGTTGGCTTGAGGCCTAGCCCGGAAGGTCCGGGGGATGCCTCGGGCGACCCCGGAGCTTTCGCCATGCGCACCGCCTGGACAGCCATCGTCTTGCTCGCGTCGAGTCTTGCGACGATCGGCGCGAGGGGTGGCGAGGTATTGAACCTGGGCGACCCCGCGCCGCCGTTGAAGGTCAAGGAGTGGGTCAAGGGGGAGAAACTCGATGGGTTCGCGGCGGGCAAGACCTACGTCGTCGAGTTCTGGGCGACTTGGTGCGGCCCGTGCCGGGCGAGCATCCCGCACCTGACCGAGTTGGCTCACAAATACAAGGATGTGGCGTTCGTGGGAGCCGACGTCTGGGAGCACGATCTTTCGCAGGTTGAACCGTTCCTGAAGGAGATGGGCGACCAGATGGACTATCGGGTCGCGCTTGACGACGTGCCCGAAGGGGGGACACCCAACGACGGGGCGATGGCGAAGGGTTGGATGAAGGCGGCCGAGGAGAACGGAATCCCGACGGCGTTCGTGGTCCGCGACGGCGTTATCGCCTGGATTGGTCATCCGATGGAACTGGATGGACCTCTGGCAAAGATCGTGGCGGGGGACTGGGACGCGAAGGCGAAAGCTCCAGAACGTCTGGCCGCGAAGGCCAAGCAGCAGAAGGTTTCGAAGGTCGCCGAGCAGGTTTATCCTCCGTTTCGGGCCAAGGATTACAAGGCGACCCTTTCGGCCCTGCGCCAGACGACTTCCGACGACCCGGCGTTGGCGGAGGATTTCGACTGGTTGAAGTTCGCCTGCCTGTGCAACAGCGGCGAAATCGACAAGGGGCTGGAACTTGGCCGCAAGCTGCTGGATCGCAACCGGGATAATCCCATGGCGATCAATCAATATTTCTGGAACGTGATCGACCCCGAGACCAAAGTGGACCCGGATCCCCGGGTCGCCCGCCTGGCTCTGGAGGCCGCTCGTCGCGCCGTGGAGTTAACCAAGGGGGAGAACGTGGCGATTTTGGACACCCTGGCCCATGCGCTTTACTGGACCGGGGACGCGGCCGAGGCGGTCGAGGTGGAAGAAAAGGCCCTCGAGCAGGTGGAGGCTCAGGTCAAGGACCCCGAGAGCCCCATCCCAGCCTCGTTTCGCGCGAGCCTGGAGCGGTTCCGCCGGGCCAAGGCGGAACAGGCCAAGCGTCGTTGAGGTGGTAAAGGACAGGGCGGGCGGTCGCGATCAAGCGCCCGCCCCGTCGGTCCGCCTCGGGAGGATTCTGGCGGCGGAGTCGCGGATCCAGAGGAGGCCGAAGACGGGCATCAACGCCAGGCAGGCCCACTGGTAGCCGGTGAGGCCGAGGGCGAGGATTGGCTCGGGGCGGAGGAACTCGGTCAGGATCCGGAAGACGAGGTAGGTCAGGATATACAGTTTGATGAGTTGGCCCTGGAAGCGGCCTCGGCGGCGGAGTTGGGCCAGGATCAGGGCGGCGGAGAGGTGGAAGGCGGCTTCGTAAAGTTGTGTGGGGTGGCGGGGACACCCGTCGCCGAAGTCGACTCCCCAGGGAAGGGTGGTGGGCCGGCCGAAGCAGCAGCCAGCGCTGAAGCAAGCGAGCCGGCCGACTCCGACCGCCGCGGCAACCGGCACCGCGAAGCCGTCGCCCGTCTTGACTCGCAGGTCGAGCGACCATTTGGCCAGCTCGACCCCGAAGTAGCCGCCGACCAGGCCGAACACCAGCGTCTTGCCGCCGTCGAGCCAGGCTTTCCCGCTGAGGAAGCCGTCGGGATCGGCGAGCAGGAACGGCAGCTTGGCGCCGATCATTCCTCCGCAGAACGCCCCCAGGGCCAGCCCGAGCCGCTCACGAGGCGCAAGGCCCAGGTGACTCTGCGAGCGGCGGCCGAGCAGCAAGCCGGTCGCCACCGAAAGGCCCATCAGGATGGGATAGGAGGCGGTCAACGGGCGGGTTCTCCGATGGCGACGAGAGCCCCGGCCGCTCGCAAGGCGGGCAAGGCGACGTGCCCCTCCCGGTAGAGCACGTTATAAGCGCAGAAGGGGATGACGTGGCCGGAGGGAAGGACGTGGTGGGTACAGCACTTCATCAGGCGGCGGACGTCGAAGTTGTAGACGTCAAGGAACGAGGTGATCGTGATCCGGAAGACATCCTCGGGGTGCAAGTTTTCGCGGATGGCGCGGTCTAAAAATTCGGTGGCCGCCGCGGGGAGTGGCTCGGTCGGTAAGCTCCCCCCTGCCCCGTTGGTCGACGGGAAAGACTCGCAGCAACTCACGAGTTTTGCCAGGTATTGCTCGATAAGCTGTCGGGCCCGGTTTCGTGAGAAGAGAATTCCGTTGGCGAGGATTTCCAGATGGTTGCGGGCGTCGATGAATCGGGGCAGCGGCAGGACCTCGCCACCTGATCGGTAGGCATAGGTGAGGCTGTGGCAATTCGGGTGGGCGCAGGGCAGTGGAAGGAAGTCGTCCTCGCGAAAGAGGCCGTCGGTTTGTTCAGCCACGGCGCGGATGACGTCGGGGAAGGTGACGCGGCGTTCCAGGTCGGCGGGCAGGACGTGACGGCCGGAATAGGTCGCCGGCTGGAAACTGATCCCGGTGATGTGCGGTCGGCCGATCCCGTAGTGGACCAGGGGGCCGATCTCGGACTCATTGACTCCGCCCTGGAGCGTGCAAACCAAAGTGGTGCGGATTCCCCGTTCGGCCAGCAGGTCCAGGGCCCGAAGTTTGGTGGTCGTGAGCGACTCGCCGCGCAGGGCGGTGGAGGTGGCGTCGGTGAACCCGTCGAGCTGGAAGTATAATTCGATCCGGTGGCGTTGCTTCTCCAGGCCATCGAGCAGGGACGGGTCTCGGGCGATTCGCAGTCCGTTGGTGTTGACCATCACCACGTCGATGGGTTGGTCACAGGCATAGTCGAGGATGCGGAGAAACTCGGGGTGGAGGGTCGGTTCGCCGCCGGAGAGCTGGCAAACCTCGGCTCGCCCCTCAGTCGCGACGAGGCGGTCGATGGCTCGTTGAACGTCCTCGAACGATTGGTGGGTGCCGCCCGGACCGCTGGAGGCGAAGCACATCGGACAACGGAGGTTGCAGGCCGAGGTCAGTTCGACCAGGCCGATGCAGGTGTGCTGCTCGTGCTCGGTGCAGAGGCCGCAGTCGTAGGGGCAACCCTTGTCGGGTTCAACTCCGTACAGGGCGGGCACCTTGCCAGGGAGGCTGTATTGCATCTGGTCGTAGAGGGCGACGTCGGAGCAGACGAAGTCCTCGCGGACGCCGTGGGTGGGGCAACGCTTGCGGAAGTATACGCGCTGGCCCTTGGTGATGATCTTGGCCGGCACCAGGGCCAGGCATTCGGGGCAAAGGCTCTGGGTGGTTCCCAGGAAGGTGTGGTCTCGAAGTTTCATGAGGGGCGATCCTTGTGAGGCCATAGCCGACGGGCGATCGAGATCATGGTCAGAAGGGCGGCTCCCAGGCCGATGACGATCGGGATGGCAAGGGGGGACGACCCCGACACGATCGTGCTTCGTACACCGATGGCCAGGCAACCGACCGGCATACAGGTCCCGACGAACGCGACGGTCCCCGTGACAAGGAGCAGAAGCATCAACGCACGAGCGACCCCAAGACTGACGGCGGCCCACGCGATCGCGACCATCAACGCCCCGAGGCTGATCCGGTTCCGGGACGGCCGAGAAGGCGGCTGAGGGGCTATGTCCGGGGTTTCGTCGGCGGGCGTGGTCATCGCGAATCCGCCTCGGTCAGGGATCGGGCTCTTTTGAGGTTTCCGGGGGAACGTCGCCGGGGCGGTCGGTTCCGAGCGGCGGCGTGCTTTCTTGTGGGTCCGCCTTGTGGCGCCAGAGGCGCGGGCCGAGGGTCAGGAGAACCAGGAGAGCCGCTCCTCCGCCGACGGCCCAGGGGACGTACTCGGAGAATGGTGGCGTCGTTTCGTGACCAGGGCCGCCCAGGTTGACGGTCATGCAACTCAGGGGCAAGCAGGTGCCGACGAAGGCGATGCCCGAGACCAGGAGAGTGAGAATTGTCACCCCCGCGGACGTGAGATACTCGGCGAACTCAGCCGCTCCGCTCAAGGGTTGGCCGGTGGCCCGACGGCGGGCGATCCACAACGATGCCCGCACCTGAGTGGGGACCACGAGCAGGAGAAAGGGAATCCCCAGACCCGGTAAACCCCAGGCGATCGCCAAACCGATCGCGATCAGAAGAGTCGCGCTGATCGCCGTGGTCAGGAACGGTCGGGGCGGTCCCGGCTCTGGCGAGGCGCGGGGCGCCTGGTAGGGATTGTCGTCGGAACTGGTCATGGCGACTCCGTAGCCGTCGGTCCGACCGCGAACTTGAGGAAGGGTCGGTTCGGGGCCTTGGGCGAGAGCGACATCGCGCGGCGTCCGAGGGAAGGAGCGTCCCCCATCCTTAAATCCCGGGGGCGTCGCCGCAAGCCCCGACCCGTTGCGGTCCGTTCCGAAGATCGAGAAATAGGCCGGGGTCGTCTCATCCGGGACAACGTCAAGGGCTCGATTTGGATTGTCGCCCCCGGAGGAGACTCATGGGGGAGTCGTGGCCCGAGATTTCGGTTGTCGAGAAAGGGTGCGGCGTGTGGGGCACCTGACCTTGCAATCGCGGCCCATCGCCAGTCAACTGGTCACTCCCCGGCGGCCGGGATTCCCCCGAGCCCCGCGACCAGCCAAGGCGGGCGACGCATGTTCCGGATCAGCCACGTCATCGGCATCCACCGAGGGTACGACCGCCGCTGCCTGGCCGAGATTCAGGACCTCTTTGCCCAGGCCTTCCCCGAACTGGCCGAGGATGCCGACTACATTCCTCGCAAGCTGGTCGACCAGTCGGCGAGGGGCTACCCGTGCATCCTTCTGGTCGCCCATGGCGAGGGGGATCGGGTCATCGGGTTCGCCCTGGCCGACTTCTTCGAGGGGATCGGTTATGCCTATCTCGACTTCATCATCACTCGGGCCGAGCAGCGTGGGCGAGGGCTCGGGGGCGCCTTGTATGAAGCGCTTCGCGATGACGTCATCGACCGCGGAGCGATGGGCCTGTTCCTGGAAGTCCCCACCGACGACCCCAAGCAGGTCAAGAACTCCGTGCATCTGAAGTCGAACAAGGATCGACTGAAATTCTACGAACGCTACGGCGCACGGCCGGTCATGGGAACCCTGTACGATGAGGCGATCCGACCGGGTCAGCCGATCGAGCCTCGGCTGCTGTATGACCCGCTCAACAACACCAACCCGTTGGAAGCCGATGAACTGAAAAAGGTGATCCGGTCGATTTTGACCTTGCGGTATGAATACGACCCGGACGACCCTTATGTGAAGACGGTGGTGGCCTCGGTCAAGGAGTCGCCGGTCCGCATTCGCGAACCGTTGTATGCCGGGCCGGGAGAGACCAGGTTCAAACTACCGAGACGTCTACATCCGCTGAAGGTGTTTTGCTCGGCGGGGCACGCCTTGCATCACGTCCGAGAACGCGGCTATGTCGAGCGGCCGGCGCGGGTGGACGTGATCCTCAAGGCGCTGGATGCCCTGCCCGACGTCGAGAAACTGCCGGTTCGGAACTTCGGAGAGGCCCCGATCCGCGCTGTTCACGACAAGGATTTCGTTAACTACCTGCGCAACATCTGCCAGGACCTGCCCAAGGGGGAGATGGTCTATCCCTACGTCTTTCCGATCCGGCGGACCGACCGACCGCCCCACGACCGGAGCATCCGCGCGGGGTATTATTGCATCGACACCTTCACCCCCTTGAGCCGCGATGCCTACAAGGCCGCCCGCTCGGCGGTGAACGTGGCCCTTTCGGGCGCCGAGGCGATTTTGACGGGCGAGCCGTTGGTGTACAGCCTCTGCCGTCCGCCGGGTCACCATGCCGAACGCGACACGTACGGCGGATTTTGCTACTTCTGCAATGCCGGGATCGCCGCGCAATATCTCCGGTCTCGCTCGGGGGAACGGGTCGCGATCCTGGATGTCGACTACCACCACGGCAACGGCGCCCAGGACTTGTTTTACGATCGTTCCGACATTCTCACAGTCTCGATCCACGGCCATCCCAGTTTTGCCTATCCGTATTTCACAGGATTCGCGGACGAGACGGGCGAGGGGGAGGGGCTGGGTTTCAACCGGAATTTCCCCCTTCCCGAGCACGTCACCGACGGGCGCTACCTGGAAGAGCTGGATGAGGCCATCGAGCTCGTGCGGGCCTTCAAGACGCAGATTCTGGTGGTGCCGCTCGGTCTGGACATCGCCAAGGCCGACCCAACCGGCACCTGGAGTTTGACGCCCGAGGGATTGTTCGAGGTCGGTCGTCGGATCGGTAGCTTGAAACTCCCCACCCTGCTGGTGCAGGAGGGAGGCTACAACATCCGCACCCTGGGACGCAACGCCGTGAGAATGCTCAGCGGGGTCTGCGCCGGAGCCCTGGGACGCCGCAAGACCCGCTCCCGAGGCTGACGCGACTGGGCTGTTGACATCGAGGGGGAATGAGGGGGCCGCTGGCGCCCCACGAGAAAAATCTTGCGTGAGGCCCGCGACCCCCTTGATCGGGAACCTGCGTGATTTTACTCTATGAATCGCACCACGTATGAGCCTTTTCGGAATATGATTGGTGCGTAGAGTGATCCCCTCTCCACCCCCCCCCCCCGCGAGCGCACGCCATGAGGAAGTCCAGAACGTTTTGCCCCGATGCCGTCGCACCGCTGGAAGAGCGAGTGGTCGCCGCGTCTCACCTTCACGCCGCGTTGCACGTTGCTTCGGTGGTGCCCGCGGTGCCCGTTGTCACGACCCGGTCCCTGAACCAGGTGGTTCAGGGGGCTTACAACAGTTTCTCGTCGTTCCTGAACGACTATCAAAAAGTCATCCGGACGATCCGGGTCGACGCGACCGGCAATCCCAGTGACGCCGACCTGAACCGTTTCTATCATTTCCTGGACGTCCGGACCCAGAAGTTCAGCAACCAATTGACGGCGCTCTCGGGCAAGGTCCCCTACGGCCGAGTGAACCTTGCCCCCGCCTTCCAGGACCGGGTGGCGGGGCTCGCCGACACACTCGCCTCGGTCTCGACGGTCCAGGAGGCCCGGCATCCAGGCCCTGCGACCTTGGACGCGTTCCGGGGAGTCAAGTCCGATCTCCAGGCCTACGTTTCCGACAGTGTCCAGTCGGGCCTCTTCCGGGTCCGCTGATTGGACCGTGTCGACGCCGACTCGGGCGGCCCCGCTGGCCAACGGCGAGGCCGCCCCGTTGCCGCATTCTGAGCTGCGGGCTCACTTGCTGGGCTTCGCTTCCTCGTCACCTTTCGGCAAGGCGCGGTCGTGACCTTGCCGGCGTTTCTGCTCGCGACGCTCGGCCTGGAAGGCGTCGAAACGGGTCTGGGATTCGCCCCAGGAGAAGGTGGGAGATTGCGACGGGTCGAAGCCGTCAAGGTGACTGGCCTCTTCGGACTTCCGTAGCGACGGCGGTTGGTAGCGATAGGGGCCGTCACCGTAAACCTCGACGAGGAGCGGGACCACGCCGGGATCGTAGGTCTTGAGCTCTTCCCGGGTATCGACCTCGTTGTGAGAGGCATTGGGCTGAGACTGGTTACAATCGAACCAGGACTGTACGACCTCGGCCCAGTATTCGTCGGGGTTGGTCGCCGCGTAAGTGCTTTTCCAGAGACCTTTGTCGAGCGCGGCGTGATAGCTGGCCTTGAGGCGGGCCCGGAAGGTCGGGTCAACGTCGCGGAGACCCAGGTCCTCGGTCGCGTGCGCGAATTCGTGGATCAAAATGTTTTCGCCGCGGTAGGGGTCGCCGGGAAACCCTAACAGGTTCTCCTCACCGCAACTGACCACGGGGGAATCGCGAGAGGCACCCAGTCCGCGAGCCCGGACGTCCCAGTACGCCTTGGGGGTCATCGTCCGCTGCTCGGGGAGGTCGGTCGTCCGCTCCGTGGCGGCCATCACCGCGACGCGGAGCTTGTTGCGGATCATCGCCGCGCGAACGTCAGGCCGACCCGCGAGCATGTGATGGACCAGGTTGGCCGCTTCCCGCAACGCCGGGTCCGACACCGCGGCCGAGGACACGACCGGCAGGCCCTCGGCGTCCAGATATTTCCGGTAGAAGGGGTCGAGCCGCAGCGCTGGTGGCGGCGCGGTGATCGGTGCTAGGTCGGCGGCTTGAAGCGAACTGACATGGGGGACGACGAGAGAAAGGAAAACCAGGCCCAAACCAAGACGAAGTCGCGAATTCACGGCGATCCTCCGAAGGCTTCATTGCGTCGCCCAGGGTGATCGTAACCATAACCTGCGTGCAATGTCACGAGAAACCAGGATGGAGGTCGGCCCGCCGGTCGATCGGTCTGTCAGTCGCAAGAAACACGAACTCGGAGGCGATCCCTGAGTGCGTCGCGGTCGAAATCGACCAGGTTCGGGACGGCGAGGTCGGCCCCGGCGACGAGGAGGGTGGACAGGGGATGGTGGGTGCCTACCCCCACGGCCAACATCCCCGCGGCCTTCGCGGCCTGGATGCCGACGGGTGCGTCCTCGAAGACCACCGTTCCCCTCGGGTCGACACCGGCGCGAGCGGCAGCGACCATGAAGACTTCGGGGTCGGGCTTGCCTCGGCGAATGTCCTCGACCGAGGCGATCGCCGAGAAACGTCCGGCGAGACCGCATTGCTCAACCGTTAGGTCGAGGTTGGCCCGCACGGCGCTGGAGCCGATGGCGAGGCGAAATCCGTCGGCCGTCAAGCCGTCGAGCAGCTCCCGGACGCCCGGCATCAACACAATTTGGCCCCGGGCGGACTCTCGGTAACAGGCTTCCTTGCGGGCCTCGAACCGCTTCAGGTCATCGTCGGTCGGCCCGTCACCAAGAAGTTGGCGGAAGATGTCGATGTTGGTGCGGCCAAAGGTTTCTCGGATCAATTCCGCCGTGACGGGCAGCCCCTCTCGTCGGCCCATCTCAACCCAGCCTTGCTGGTGGAGGGCGAGCGAGTCGACCAGGACCCCGTCATGGTCGAAGATCGCCAGAAGCGGGGGGGCGGTCGAGTTCGCGTTCACTTGCCGGGAATCGGCAGCCAGTCGCGGGTCTGATAATCCTGGAAGAACAGAACCATCATGATTCCCAGCCAAAGGAACGAGGCGCCGGCGAAGGCCCAGGTGAGCTTACTGCTAAACTTCACATGCATGAAGAACAGCAAAATCAACACGGCCTTGGCCACCGCGATGGCCATCGCCACGGCCAGGTTGGCCCGGCCGAGGTCGACGAAGGCCGCGCCCACTGTCAGAAACAGGAGCAACAAGAGCAGTCCGAAGATCTGGTAGTAGACCCGAACTGGCAAGACGTGTTGGCTCATTTGTGGATATCAATCAGGTATAAGAGGGGGTAGAGGAACACCCAGACAATATCGACAAAGTGCCAGTAAAGGCCCGCCATCTCAATTTGGGTATGGCCGCCCCCGGACATCCACCGGCTGGAGACAAGTCCCATGAGAATGGCCAGCATCGCCAGGCCGATGATCATGTGCAGGGCATGGAGACCGGTCATGAAGAAATAAAGCAGGAAGAACCGCTCGGCGCGACCGGCGTCGGTCGAGGCGATCCGCTCCAGGCCGACGGACTCTCCCACGGCGGGCGATTTGGGCCGAGGCCCATCGGGCTTGGCGGCGTCGTCGCCATTGAGGCGGCCGTCGGACGCCGGTGACTCGTCGTGGGCCGCCCCTCCCCCCGCGTGAGATTCGGCATCCCCATGAGGATGTTCGGCGCGAGCCTTGGCCCAGTCAAAACCGAAGTATTTGCCGGGGACGAGGTGCTCGTCGTAATCGATCCGCCACTCATACGCCTTGACGCCCAGGAAGGCCGCGCCCAGGACGAACGTGGCCAGCAAGCAGGCCAGGGTTTTGCTTCGGTCCCGCAGGGCGGCGAAATGGACGGCGAAGGCCATCGTCAGACTACTGGTCAGCAGGACGATGGTGTTGAGAAACCCCGCCTTGACCAGCAGAAAGCGGCTGGCTTGAACGAACATATTGTGGGCGACGTCCCGCTGAGATTCCTCCCAGCGGAAGATCGCGTAGGCCGTCAGCAAGCCCCCAAAGAAGAGGACTTCGGTGGCGAGGAACGCCCACATCCCCAGGTTCGCCGACTCGTGCTGTTGCTCGAGGTCGTCGAAGTGGTGCTGGAGGAATGTGTCGTTGAAGTCCCCATGGCCAGTGCCGTGGGAGTGTCCGTGAGGATGGCCGTGATCCCCCTGGTGGAGGCCGGTGCCGTGCTCAAGCGTGGACATTCACTCGCTCCGCGACGTCGGGCATGTACTCGTAAGGACCTTCGGTCACGACGGGGCGCTCATCAAAATTGGCGTGCGGCGGCGGGGAGGGGGTTTGCCACTCCAGACCAGTCGCCCGCCAGGGATTGTCGCCCGCGGCCTTACCCAGGAAGATCGAGAGGGTCAGGTAGATCGCCGGCATGACCAACCCGGCGGCAAGGACCGTGGCGCCGGCCGTTGAGAGAACGTTGAGGACCTGGAACTCGTCGGGATACTCGTAATACCGCCGAGGCATGCCGAGGTAGCCCAGGATGAACTGAGGGAAAAACGTCAGGTTGAAACCGATGAAAACGGTCAGGGCCGAGAGCTTGCCCCAGATTTCCGGATACAGCTTACCCGTCATCTTGGGCCACCAGAAGTGGATGGCTCCGAGGTAAGCGATGAGCGACCCGCCCACCATGACGTAGTGGAAGTGAGCCACGACGAAGTACGTGTCATGGACGTGGACGTCGACACCAAGAGTCGAGAGGAAGAGTCCGGTCAGTCCACCAACGGTGAAAAGGCCGATGAACCCCAGGGCATATAACATTGGCGTGTCGAAGCGGACCGACCCTTGATACATGGTCGTCGACCAGTTGAAAACCTTGATGGCCGAGGGAACGGCGATCAAGAAGCTGATGATCGAGAAGACCATGCCAGCGTACATCGACTGGCCACTCACGAACATGTGGTGGCCCCAGACCAGGAAGCCCAGGACCGCGATCGCCAGACTGGCCATGGCGATAAAGCGGTAACCGAAAATCGGTCGTCGAGAGAAACAGGGGATGATCTCGCTGACGACGGCGAAGCTCGGCAGCACCATGATGTAAACGGCCGGATGCGAGTAGAACCAGAAAAGGTGCTGGAACAGGATCGGGTCGCCGCCCATTGACGGGTTGAAGATGCCGACACCAAGCACCCGTTCGGCCACCAGCAACAGCAGGGCAATGGCGAGCACCGGCGTCCCCAGCACCTGGATCAGGGCCGTGGCATAGTGCGACCAGACGAACAGAGGCATGCGGAACCAGGTCATCCCCGGCGCCCGCATCGTGTGAATCGTGACGATGAAGTTGAGCCCCGTGAGGATCGACGAGAAGCCGGCGATGAACGCCGCCATCGCCGCCGGCACGACCAGGGTATTCGAAAACATCGTGCTGAACGGCGTGTAGAATGTCCAACCGGTGTCGATCCCACCGAAGAACAGCACACCGACGGCAAGGGCCCCAGCGAACATGTACAGATACCAGCTCAAGAGGTTGAGCCGGGGGAAGGCCAGATCTCGCGCTCCGATCATCATCGGGATCAAGAAGTTCCCGAAGACCGCCGGGATCGAGGGAATCAGGAAGAAGAACACCATCACGACGCCGTGGGTCGTGAACATTCGGTTGTAGGCGTCGGGAGACGAAAGAACGTCTCCCTTGGGTGTCAACAACTCCAGCCTCATCAGGCCCGCGGCGAGCCCGCCGACGACGAAAAAGACGGTGATGGAGATCAGGTAAAGGATGCCGATCCGCTTGTGGTCGGTCGTCAGCAGCCACGACTTGACGCTGTAATCCTCGTTGAGGTAGTTGACCTTCTCAACGGTGTCCTGACGGAATGTGGGAGTCACTTGCCGGCCCCCCGGGAACCGATGGACTTGATGTATTCCATGATCTTCAGGAGGTCTTCCTCGGCGACGACGCCCTGGAAGGACGGCATGATCGGTTCATAGCCGGCGACGACCTGGGACTTGGGCAGCAGGATCGAGTCGCGGATATACCGTTCATCCGCCTGGACGAAGCGAACGTCATTCCCGTTTTGGATCGGGACGGGATGACCGTAAACCCCTTCAAGTTGCGGGGCCTTGACGATCTGACTCCCTCGGTGGCAGCCGGCACAGTGGTAGCGAACGAAAAGGTTCTCCCCTTCCTTCGCCATCGAGGTCTCCTGACGACCGCCCGAGTTGCCGCCGCTTTTGCCACCATCGAGCCAGCGATCGTAGTCCGCCGGCTCCATCACGGTGACCCATCCGCCCATCCGCGAGTGCTCGGTCCCGCAATACTCGGCGCAGAACAGGTGATAGCGACCTACCTTGGACGGCTCGAACCAGATGGACGTGTAGCGGCCCGGGACGACATCTTGCTTGATGCGAAAGCCAGGGACATAGAAACTGTGGATGACATCCTGCGAGGTCATCGTCAACTTCACCGGACGACCGACCGGGACGTGCAGTTCGTTGATCTCGCGACGACCTTCGGGATGCTGAAGCTTCCACATCCACTGCTTGCCGACGACGTAGATGTCCGAAGCGTCCGCCGGGGGAGTGTAAATCTCATAGAAGAGGTAAGCCCCCGGGAAGAACATGGTCATCGTCAGCAACAAGGGGACGACGATCCAGAGAGTCTCCAGACGGGTACTGTGCAGCAGCGGGTTGGCCCGGTCAGCCTTCGTCCCCTGGCGATAGCGAATCGCCAGGACCAGGAAGAGAAGGCTCACCGCCAGGGTGAAAAAGGCGGCAATGCCGACCTCATAGAGGTACAGCAAGTCGACCTTCCACGCGAGGGTCGAGGCCTGTTCCGGGAAGAGCGGGAAATTCCACATATCAGGTGTTCAACCTCTCACTCCCGGGGCCTGGGCGGCCAGGACTGGAGCCGATGAGTTGCGGCCACGCTCCCGACGGATCATCGCGATCACCGAGACGGCCAGGACCAGCACCGTGGCCACGCCGAAGACCCTGGTGAGCAGGATGACGTTGGCGGTGTACTTGCCGGTGGCCGCGTCATAGTGGTAGCAAAACAAGAGAATTCGGGCGATCGGCGAGCCGATGCGGTACGCCGAGGACTCCATCAAGGCAAACTGCATGTCGCGTGGGGAGTATTCGATGCCGAAGAAGTAGCGGGAAATCTTGCCGCCAGGGGTCAAGACCAGCAAACCCGAGGCGTGAGTGTAAATTTGGGAGGCTGGGTCGTAGGTGTAGCGGAAACCGGCGACCTCGGCCAGCCTGGCGATTGCATCGGCCTTGCCCGTGAGGAAGTGCCAACCCGCCGATGCGCCAGGACGTCCATAGTCTTGGATGTAGGCGGATTTCTTCTCCTCAGCCAGTTCGGGCGTTTCGGTGGGGCTGAAGCTGACCGTCAGAATGTCGAAATCCTTACCAACATCCAGCTTGAGCGGCTTCAAGCAGGTCGACAACCCCTTCAGTTCCAGGCCGCACAGCAAAGGGCACTTATAGTAGACCAGCGAGAGGATGATCGGTTTCTTGCCGAAATAGTCACCAAGGCGGACCACCTTTCCCGACTCGTCGCGGAAGGTGAGGTCCGGGGGAATTTGGGCATCCAGGTGCTGATCGAAGGCGACCTGTTGAATCGACCCGCCCCGTACCTCCTGTCCACGGACGACCGAACCCCCCGCGACCATCGCGAGCAGGAGGCCCAGGGCCCAGGTCGTCAGGGAAGGGGTACGAGGCGGAATCATCCGGAAAATCCCTTGGTTCAGGAGGACGGTTTCGGGGTCGGAGTCGGTGCGGCATCCAAAGCCGGCGCTGGGGCCGGAGTCGCTTCCGGGACCGGAGCCGGGGCAGGTGCCGGGGATGCCTCGGAGGGAGGCGAGTCGGCCGGGGCAGGAACGGCGGGCTTGGCTTTCAGGGAGTTGGGCCCTCCGTCGACTAGCAGATCAATCGCCCGGGAGACCGGCAAATGGGCAGTTTGATGCTTGTCGTCGGCCCAACCATAGCCGTCGAGGGTCTTGCGCTCCTCGGCGTAGAAGGTCCTCATATCCTCGGCGTCGTGTTCCTGGAGCTTGGGCAACGGGAACTGACCGATGGTGATTCCGTACTGTTCAGGGTGCTGCTCGGCCCTGCGGTTCTGGTCGAAGGCAAAGACATCCATCACCCGAGCCGTGCCGAACATAATCAGGGCCGTCAGCAAGGTCAGGCCCGCGCCAAAGATCAGGATGCCTCGGAACTTGACATTGTCGAACTCATATCCAGGACCTTGGTTGGGATCCTGGAACCCTTGAGGGCTCATGTCGCCGGAGGTCGGCACTCGGGAAGACTGGTGCGGCGCATCGTCCACGATCAGTGGCCTCCACCATGATCGACCTCGGCATGCACGTCGATGCCCGGGTCATTGAGCGGGACCAGCGACTTGCCGTCGAGGTTACGAAGGAAGGCGAAGAGCCAGATCCCCCCGACCCCCACGAACGCCGCCAGCACCAGGGGCAAGGTCATCCAGGGAATGTGAGGCGCCTCGCCGTGAGATTCCGAGGCATGTCCGGCCAAGGCGATGACCCCCTGGGCCGGCAGGACCAGCCAGATCAGGTCGATCAGCCTCATGAACAGGATCGCCACGGCGACGGTCCGGAGGTTGACCAGACTGCGCTTGACGTCTTTCAACAGCAGGAAGAAGAACGGCGCGGCGAAGTGAAAGACCATCAAGGCGGCCACCACGAATTGCCAACCGCCGTTGCTGCGACGCAGGTAGTAGGGAATCTCCTCGATCAAGTTCCCGCACCAGATCAGCAGGAACTGGGAGAACGAGGTGTAGGCCCAGAGCATCGTGAAGGCCAGGGTGAGGTTACCCACATCATTGAATCGGCCAGGCGTCGCGACCGAAGCGACCGGCTCGACGTGTTCGTGGGCCAGGGTCGTCGTCAAGAGGATCGTGAAGGCCAGGCTCGAGAGTGCCATCCCGATCATGACCATGACGCTGAAGATCGTGGAGTACCATTCCGGCTCCAGCGACATGATCCAATCGATCGTCGCGACGGTCCCGGACACGAAAAGCCAGACCAGTCCGGGGGCGGCGACGAATTGCGGCCATCGCGAAGGGGTTGGGTCGGTCGTATAGTCCTGTCGCACCGACCAGCGGCTCATCAGGAACGCCAGGACCCACCAGGAGGCGAAGCAGACCCCCGCCCGGATGAGGAAAAAGTTGGCGTTGAGATACGAGATTTTGTGCTGGACGGAGCGGGCGAGAGTGTGGACTTTGTCGGACGGCACAGCCCACTCAGGGTAGAGCGTCCCCAGGCCGAGGAAGATCGGGACGAATAGCAAGGCCAGCACCGGCATGGTCAGCGAGGCGGCCTCCATCGGCCGGCGGGCGATCAGGCCCCAGGCGCCCCCGACCAGGCGGTGAAGCATCGAGAGGGCCAGACCACCCAGAGCGATGCCGAACCAGAAAAGAAATCCGACCAGATAGGCCGGCAAGGCCCGCGCCGGCATGGTCAAACCGGCCAGCAGACAGACGGCTAGGCCGGCGACTCCGGCGACCAGGGCGGGCACCTTCAAGCGTCCCAGGGATGGGGGCAACGACTCAC
>CBDAVP010000016.1:0-510659 GCA_965201075.1 Isosphaeraceae bacterium
CCGTTTCCTCGGCCCGTGGCGATTCGGGGTCGCGGAGGGCCGGAGTGGGGGTTGCTTCGGGAGAACGCGGTCGATCCTTGTTTCCGCCGGCGTATGGCCTAGCCGGACCGGGGTCTCGAAGACGAGACCCCAGCCACCCCAATATGCGATTCTTCTCGAAGGGTATGGATGGTTGTTGCCCTTTCCCTTGCCCCCGCGTACCCCCGCGGGCCGAGGAAAAAGGGACAGGCACTCGCGGCGATGGGTCAAGGGGAGGGCGACTGTGTTGGGTCGCGAGAGCCAGTTTCCGTTTCATCGGCCCGTGGCGATTCGGGGTCGCGGAGGGCCGGGGTGGCGATTTCTCGGGGGATCGGAGGTACGGGGGCTGGGATGATCGGTCGGGTTCAGGCTGAGGATGAGTTGGGGAAGACTCCGTTTTGTTCGATGCGGATCGGGGGGAGGCCCACGATGTCGTAGGTTGATGAGGCGATGGCGATCCCCGCGTCGTCGAGGGCCTGGAGGATGTCGCGACTCATCGCATCCTTCAGGTCGCGGATTCCCCGGTCCTCGGCGATGAACCGGACGGAGAGTTCGAGCCAGTTGTCGGTCAGGCGGTAGAAGACCTTGGGGTGCATCTCGGCGGTTTTCAGAAAGTAACGCCGTTGCATTTCTTGCAAGGAGGCTTCGCTCATGGACTCGATGCGGACCGTGGTTTTTTGGGCGACTTCCAGGAGGATTTGCTCGGCTCGCTTTCGGTCGCCCGTGTAGGGGATGGGCAAGGTCATCTCATCCCAGATGTAGGGGAAGTCACGGGTGTAGTTGTAGACGGGTTCCTCGAAGATCTTGGCGTTGGAGACGGTAACGACTCGCCCGGAGTACTGGCGGCCTCGGACCCACATGGCGGGGTCGGCGTTCTGGACGGCGGGGGGCTGGCCCATCTCCATGATGGTCGTCTGGATGAAGCCCAGGGCGATGACGTCGCCTCGGACCCCTCCCATCGAGATCCGGTCACCGACGTTGAAGGTTTGGCCTCGGAGGATCACGAAGTAGCCGGCGATGGAGGTGACGACCTTCTGGAGGGCGAAGGCCAGACCGGCGGTGACCAGCCCTAGCGCCGTGGTCAGGCGGGTGGGGTCGTCGAACCAGATGGAGACGAGGCCGAGGATCATGATGACCGCGGTGGAGAGTCGCACTCCCTGTCGGGTCCAGAACCGGACGTTGGCCTCGGAACGACCTCGGAGGAGTCTTTGGGTGAGAGACTGGAGGAATCGGCTGAGGAACATCAGCAGGGCGATGAAGCCGAGCGTGAAGAGGACCTTGAAGCCGTTCTCGGCGTTGACGCCGACGAGTTTCACGCCGAGGATTTCGACCGCTCGATTGGGGCCGACAAGACGAACAAATTGATCCATATGCGTGAGGACTCTTGATTGTTAGGTAGGGATCAGGAGAGAGTCATGGGCCGAATCGCGACGATCATGATGATTCGCCCGTCCCATCCAGGACGGCGAGGGCGTTGCGGAAGCGTAGATCGGCGTCGAGACGGTCGGAGGAGTCGTTCAGCCCTTCCTGGCTACCGCGGTGGATCAGGACGGCGTGTCGCCTGAGCGCGTCGTGGAACTCGGGGTTGGTGGTGTCGCGGGCGACGGCTTCGATGGTTTCCAGGAGTCGCAAGGTGACCGAGACGTCGGAGCGGGCGGCCTGGCGGATCTGGTTGAAGGAGGCGTCGATGATTCCTGGGATCGTCGAGGTGTCGGTGACGACTCTCAGGCGGCCCTCGTCGTCGAGGCGGTAGGGGGAGGGGATGTCTTTCTCGGCAAGGGTGCAGAGGGCCGCGCCGAGGCGGTCGACGCAGTTGATGGCGGTGAATGGGTCGTTGATGCCGGGAGAGAGGGCCCTGACGGCGATTTCGACGAGCTGGTCGATGGCGAACTCGATGTCCTGGGTGAGCGTTCGCCTGCGGCCGAAGTAGAAGGCATCGCGGACCTGGTCGGCGAACTCGTCGTTGACCCGTTCGGCGGGCCAGGCGCGGACGAGGTGACTGCCTTTGAAGAAGAACTGGCCGGGGCGCTGGTCGAGCTTGAGGATGACGTCGTTACTCTTGGCGAGACGCATCAGCTTTTCGAGGTCGATGGCCTGGAGATAGTCACTGCACGAGGAGCGGACGGCGCGGGCCTCGCGATCGAAGGTTTCGGGGAGGTGGCCCTGGTGGCCAGGCGAGGCCGAGGGGCCCTGGCCGATGCTCGCGGGGTAGAGTCGGTTGATGGCTTCGTGGAGGTCTCGACTGACGCCCGCGATGACGTTTTCGGCCTGGATGGACTCGGCGGAGTGGTGGACGAAGTAGATGAGGACGCCGATGCTCGCGAGGGTCAGGAACAGGCCGACGGTGACGGAGATGTGGGGGACGAATTGCTCGCCTTCGGTTCCGTTGACGGTCCTGAGGATGAGGAGGCAAAAGGTAAAGGTCGCGATGAAGGTGCCGATGGCGATCTGGTTGCCGCGGTCCCTCATGAAATTTCGCAAGAGACGGGGACCGAACTGGGCGGAAGCGAGCTGGAGGGCGACGATGGTGATGGAGAAGGTGACGCTGGC
Organism: Isosphaeraceae bacterium; assembly: GCA_965201075.1. Classification (GTDB taxonomy): domain Bacteria; phylum Planctomycetota; class Planctomycetia; order Isosphaerales; family Isosphaeraceae; genus CBDAVP01. Next base: position 2,569 of record CBDAVP010000016.1, read on the forward strand.
GATGGTCATCATCGAGCCGGCCACCGCTGAGAGGAGGGCCCTTGAGCCTTCGGGGCCTCGGGTGAAGGTCCAGCCGAGGGTGGCGATCGAGCTATGGTTGCCCGTCGCCTTGTCGAGGGAGAGGGTGAACAGGGACAGGGCGATGGCCGCGATGACCATCAAGGTGGGCATGAACCAGAAGCTTGTTCGGATGTCGTCCCACTTGCTTTCGAGCCAAAGCTTCATCGCATTCCCATGAGTTTTCGAGAGTGAGGAACGGCCGAACGGGCCGGTTCCAGGCTACCGGCGTGGCCTCGTAGAGGGAAGCCGACGCCCGTGGTTTCCTCGCGGTCGTTTTCTGGTGGAGGGGCGGGTGGGACAACTCGGGAGTTTCTGGGGCTGGTTGCTGGAAATTTGTCGACAGCGGGATTAGCAAGAATCACCTGCCCAATTCCAGGAAGAATCGCATGTTCGGGTGGCTGGGGTCTCGTCTTCGAGACCCCGGTCCGGGCAGCAACCACTGGGGTCTCGAAGACGAGCCCCGAGCCACCCACGCCAATCCCTTTACCAGATGATTTCTGCCCAAATCCTTGGCGGGTTTCGGGGGGGGAGGCGGTGGCGTCGTGGTCGCGGGCCGGGTATGACGCGGGGAGGGTCGGCGGGATTTGCTTCGTGGGGCCGGGTGGTTGGGATTGGGTTCTCAAGGAAAAGGGGAGGCCCGATGATGGGTTGGGGACGATTCTGGGTGATCCGCGGGGGGTGGTTGGCGGAGTATGACGTGAGGGTGTCGCTGGATTGCCCGCAGGCGGCTCCGGTGGGGGGGCGCTGGTTCGTGATCGCGGCGGATACGAGTTACGCGTCGGCTCCGTCGGCGGGGGGTCCGTATCCGCCGGGGATGGTTCCTTATGACGTGGGGGACCTGTTCGTTCCCAAGTCGCTCTGGGATGGGCGTCGGCGGCTGGCTTGGGGTTGGGTGCGGGACCTGGAGGGGGGGAAGGATCGGGGGAAGCCGCTTTGGGGAGGGACCTTGAGCCTGGCGAGAGAGCTTTTCGCCGACGAGGGGGGTCGGCTTTGCTCGCGGGCTCCGGCCGAGGTGGTGGGGGCGTTTGGGGAGACGGTTTTGGACCTGGCGGATCGGCCGGCGCTTCGTGAGGGGTCGCGGGGGTGGCGGTATGGCGGGGTCGGTTTGGAGTCGGTTGAGGGGGGGGGCGTCAAGGAGTTTCGAGGCGCCTGGAGATTGTCTGGTCGAGGCCCGGGTGCGGCTCGACGTGGGGGCCTCGTTGACGTTGACGTTTCGGCGGCAGGGGGCGGGCGTGGGGGGATATCCCCTGACCTTGCGGCCCGGGAGGGGTCGGGTGGAGCTGGGGCGTGGTGACGAGCGGTTCACGAGGGGAGTGGACCTCGACGCGACGCGGCCGATCGGGTTGCAGGTGTTCGTGGTGGGGCCTTTGATCGAGGCGTTCGTCGATGGGCGGTTTGCCCTGACCGGCCGGGCTTATGACTTCCGCTACGGAGCGTTGGGGCTGGAGGTGACTGGTGGACGGGCGGAGATCCTGGACCTGAAGGTTCGGGTCTTGCCGAAGGAGCGGCGGGGGCTGGGAGGCGAGGCGGTCCAGGGCCTGGAGGGTCGGGGTTCGTCGGTGGTCGGGGATCGCCGGTAGGACGAAGGTGGCTCCGAAGGTGGTACGCAAGGTGCCGTCGCCGAAGGTTTCGGCGAGGTCGGCCAGGCCGGTGAGGAGGCGGGGGGTGAGGGTTTCGGGGGGGACGGCGATGGCCAGGGACCAGAGGTCGGGTTGCTTCTGGGCGATCCAGCCGTGGTGACGGCAGGGGGTTGCCCTGGTTGGTGGCGGGCCGGGGAGGGGGCGGAACGGGGTTGCCAGGCGGTCCTGAAGCTGGTTGAGGAAGGGGTGGAGGCCGCATTGAGCGATAAAGTCGCGGAGGCGGGCTCGCGAGCGGTTGGCCCGGCAGGTTTGGTCTCGGTAGAGGTGCATGGTCTGGCGGAAGAGGTCGGGGATGTCGGGCTCGGCGAACCAGAGGGGCGGGGCGTGGGAGGTGGCCAGGAGCCAGCGGAAGCCGGGGGTGCCGTCGGGGGCTCGGGCGGCGACGAAGCTGAGGTCCTGGTTCCAGCAGGAGGCGCAGGGGGTTTCCCGGCCGTCGACGGAGGCAGTGATGCGACGGGGGAGGTCGGAGAGGAGCCGGTCGCCCAGGAAGACGTCGGTGAGGGCCCGGCAGAGGGGACGGGCGTCGAGGAGCTCGCCGGGGTCGAGGCCGGCCAGGAGGTGGGTGGGGATGTTGCGAATGTTGTCGTGGCCGGTCTGGCGGCCGGTGAGTCCTTCGGACTCGAGCCGGGCGATGGCCGGGGGGAGATCACCGAGGCGGAGGCCGCGGACCTGGAGGTCGCCCTGGCGGGTGATTTCCAGGGGGCCGGAGCCTCGGCGGGCGACCTGGGCGCTGGCTCGGGCCTGGGAGGCGGTGAGTTCGCAGGCGGGGACGCGGACCCGGAGCATGTAGCGGGCGTCGGGGGCGTCGCGGTGGCGGGCGGCGAAGATTCCGTACCACTTCAGACGCTGGATGTCGGCGTAGGGGATGGCGTCCAGGGGCGTTGCCCGGCGGGCGTGGGCTTCCAGGTCACTCCAGACGTCGAAGCCGTGCTTCTGCCGCTTCCAGGCTTCGACGTCATTGGTGGCAGGCGCGGCCGTCGGCATCCGGAGACTCTCGGCGACGAATTCGGGGGGGCGGACTGAGGTATGGAGACATCGAGTCACGGGTTGGCCGGATGCAACGCCGATGCCCGCCCCGACGAGTGTCGTCGCCGAGAATGCGTGATGCGATGGAACTTCTGGTCGGGTAATGAGTAACGCCCTTCTTCGGTTTTGGAAGGGCGTGAGTTTTTCAGGGGATGTGCTTAATGTCGAGGCGGGGGCGACGAAGACCTTGGCAGGATGGTGGTCCGGGAAGTGCCGGGCCGGTTGCGATCGGCACCGGGGTTGCTGGTCCCTTTTTCGATTCGTGACGGGTCGGGCGAGGCTTGGGGCCGGAGCGTCCAGGGCTTGGGAATCTGCCACGGATTTCCCACTTTTGATTCGAGGTCCGAGATGAGTCGATGGTTGGGAATGGTCCGCGGCCTGGCCGTGGTTGTCGCGCTGGTGGGTGTTTCCCGGATTTCGGGGGCTCAGGAGCCGACGGGCCGTGGGGCTCAGGATCGTCGATTCGAGGAGTTTGTTCGCAAGACGGCCGGGGGGATGGTCGCCGATGTGGCCGTCGAGACCGAGCATGTCATGAAGGTCAAGGTGAAGGACTCGGTCTCTCCCGAGGATGTTCTGCCGCTGACCAAGAACTTGATGGCGGGGGCTCGGAAGGATTTCCCGGACGAGTTCATTTCGGTGGCGGTGTATGACCCGGCGGGCAAGCCGATTTTGCGGGCTCGGTTCCGGCCGGGCAAGGGCGTGGATTACGAGGTGGTGCCGTCGAAGGGGCGTGAGGGACACGAGTTCTCGAAGTCTCCCGGGGCGGAGGGGCGGGAACCGGCCGCCGCGCCGGCTCCGACGGCCTCGACCACGGAACGGCCGGCGTCGAAGACCGGGAGGACCGAGCGGGATGTGAAGTTCGCCAAGTGGGCCGAGGAGAAGGGGCACGATTTCTTGCGGTATGTCGAGGCCGACCTGGAGGAGCATGGGCGAATCTGGTTTGGCGTGACGAAGGCGGTGGCCCCCAAGGATGTGCCGTCCTTGACCAAGTCGCTGCTGGAGGGGGCGCACAATGAGTTCCCCCGCAAGGACCTGACGGCCGTTGTGTTCGATCCCGAGGGGGAGCGGATCGGGACCGCGACCCTGGGCTCGGACGGCTCGGTCCACTGGGATCATTGAATTTCTCGCCAAGCTGCGGATGGTTCCGCCATCCGCCCGATTTGCCCAACCACCGATGAGAACAACACCCGGGGGAGATTCCGACGATGCCGCAGTGGGGAACGCAGGACTATCGGAGCGCGGTGCTGGATCAGCTTTCCCAGGGGTCGGGCGGCAAAAGCGCCTCGGCTGACCAGGATCATGCCGAGCACTTCGAGAACTTCTCCTCGGGGGCTCCCCGGCGAGACGTGGAGGCGGGCGTCGGCGAGGCGTTTCATCCCGAAACTTTGCCCAGCGACCAGGTTGAGCCGGAATTCCGTCGCGCCGCCGAGCAGATGGAGCCCCACCAGCGGGCCGAGGTGACGCATGACCTGCTGGCCGAGTTGGCGGCTCATGGGCTGGCGCCGTCCTGGCTTCAGAAGCTGCTGGGGCTGCATTCGACCGACCCCAACCAGGCCAGCGCCGAGGATATGGCCAAGCTGAGCGAGTACTCTCGGCAGAACCATCCCGAGGTGTTCAAGAAGGTGGTGGCCGACAAGCCGTTCTTTGTCCGCTTGCTGAGCAAGCCGCTGGTGGCGGCGGTGGTCGGCATCATCGCCGGCAAGTTGCTGAGTCGTCATTACGACCAGTGATCGCGGGCGATTTGCTTGGGAGTTCGAAGTTCTCCGGTTTGCTTTGATCCGGGATGGGCGGAGTTTGGGTCGTCCGTTCCGGTTTCTTCTTTCGCGAAAGGACAGAAGCGCGTGGGTTACTACCTCGGTTACGCCATTTTCGGGCTGATTGCGGGCGGGGTTGCTCGGCTGCTGCATCCGGGCAAGGACCCGATGAACTGGTTGTGGACGATGGTGCTGGGGATCGGTGGTTCGTTGCTGGGCGGGTACATCGCCCAGGCCGGCGGGTTCGACACCACCCACGGAGTGGTGAGCTGGGTCGCGGCGATCGGCGGGTCGGTCTTGCTGCTGGTGATCCACCGGATGTTGACGGCCCGGGGCGCTGTGGCTGGCGGTCCGTCGACCCCGGCCACCGGTAGCGGCTACAAGGAAGCCGTCTTTGACGATCTGTCGCGCGGTCCCAACGGCTGATTGGGTTGGACTGCGAGTCGTTGACTGGTCTTGAAGTCGATGACCGGTTGGCCGATAATGATTCCTTCGCGAGGCCCCCTGGGTGACGAGCCGGGGGGCTTTCGATTTGCTGGCGGCGTAGCTCAGTTGGTTAGAGCAGCGGACTCATAAACCGCAGGTCTCCGGTTCGAATCCGGACGCCGCTATTCGTTTGAAAGTCAAATCCCACAAGGTTTTGCGGGGTTTTTCATTGCCTTCGTGCATTCTGATTCTCGAAGTATTTGGGCCAATGGGACGCCAGAGCGAGTTGTACTCGATCTCGAATAGCTGAATTTGCCGATTCGGGGGATGAGGAAGGCGGGGGATAGCCCCGTCGTTGAAGCGCGGACTTCCTTGACCTGGATGGTCCCGCTTCCCCGATCCTGGCCGGATTGGAACGCCACTCGACCGTGCGAACATGCACTGTTGGGGGAGATTCTGGCGAGAGCTTGACGCTTTCGGCGGCTGGTCATGACACATGGCGATTCGATCGCGCCAATTTGCGCATACGGGTGGTGGGAGTGACCTCATCCACCGGGAAACTCGCCGACCCGCAGGGCCGTCGACTGCCCCATGATGGGTAGGACGTGGGGGAAATGTGCCTATTCCGCCAGGCGCTATCAACTTTCCCGCGGAGTTCTTCCCGACGGCCCTGTGCGTTCGTGACGGATCTCCGACTCGACCGGGAGCGCTTCTCGAAACGAGTTGGCGGCCCCCCGATCTTGACTACCGGGAAGGGGTGAGGCGAAAACGCCTCATAAAACGTAGCTGGTCGTTGACTTCGGATTCCCACGCGTTCACTGTAGACCTGCTTTTCAGGTTTTACATATGGAGATTGGCGATGCGGCTGCTATTCGTTATCGGTTTCCTGACGTGCGTCTCTGCCCAAGCTCGGGCCGAGGTGGTCTTCGACAAGCCCCCCAGCCCGCCGGATTTCTACGACACTTATGCATCCTCGAACCTGAACGCCGCGGGGGACTACGCCCTGGTGGTCGATGACTTCACGCTCGCGAAAGACTCCACGGTGAACGGGATCTCCTGGCGGGGGATGTATCTCAAGACCGACCCGACGACGGGAGCCTACGAGAACGCCGCCCCGAACTCCACCGGATGGTTCTTCGGCATCTATGTGGACGGAGGCTCCTCGAGCTTTCCATTCTCGCTGATTGGCTACACGTCCGTCGGAGCCGATGCGGTGACCGAGACGCTGGCTGGCACGGCCCCATTCGGGAACACGACGGTCGACTACTACAATGAGTCCGTCACGTTTGATGGGGAGTTCACGCTCGGGGCCAACTTCAAGTATTACCTTGCCATCTACTCCTTCAATGCCGGCGATGGCACGTTCTTTAGTTGGAATTCTTCCAACGTGGGCGATGGAACGAGCTCGGATTACTATTCGGTGACGAACGCAACCACCACCGTGGGGCTCGACAGGACCTTCTCCCTCAGCAACTCGGCCGTTCCCGAGCCCTCCTCGCTGGCTCTGGCCGGTCTCGGCGCGCTCGGCATTGTGGGCCAGTTAAGGCGGCGGGCCCGAGCTTGAAGACGACTCCCCTGCCCCGTTCGCCATCCGCCACTGGCGCCGGTGGTCCGCCCAGGATCGCCGGTGCCGTATCGTCGGCCGATGATCCGTCGCTTGCTCATTGAGGGTGGTGGTTGGGTCTGGGGCGTCCCTGGTCAGTCGTCGGCGGCGGTGTGGGCGGGGTTGTTGAGGTAACGGCCCAGGTGCGTGAGGCCCGCGATTGTGTGGAGCAGGAGGATTGCCCAGCAGAGGGTTGTACGGAGCCCTTGGGGCTGGCGCAGGAGCACGCCGGCGGAGAGGGTGAAGAGGATGTAGTCGGTGAGGTAGCATCCCCAGGCGAAGTTGGCGGCGCCGAGGTGGTTTTGCTCTCCGAGCAGGGCGAACTGGAGCAGGGCGATGGCCATGGTTGCCCAGGCGAGGCGTAGGCGCGGGTCGCTCCAGACTTGGCGGGGGAAACAGGCGGCGGAGACCACGGGGAAGGCGGTTCCGAGCAGGATCGAGACGGGGATGTTGGGCGAGTAGAGCGACCAGACGGCCAGAGGGGCGAAGATGACACGGGCGTCCTGGTAGGCGGGGCCGAACGTCGAGGCGCGGGTGAAGGTGAGGATGTATTGCGCGATGAGGGCGGCCAGTGGCGGTCCGCAGGCCAGGGCGAGTTTTCCCAGGGCCTTGAGGGTTCCGCGAAATCCGTCGAGGGCGGTGGGGAGGAGCCGGGCGGCCAGGGCCACGCCGTAGCAGGGGGCCAGGGCGATCACGAAATTGGGTTTGGCGATGAGACTGAGGACCATCAGGGCGCCGGTGCCGGCCAGGCTCGCGGGGGCGAGGTCGCGGAGGCTTCGCGAGGCCAGGGCGAACAGGCCCAGGGCGAAGGGCATGGCGAAGATCAGGGTGGGGTTGAACCAGACGTTGGGCGTGGGTTGGCCGAGGTAGATGGCGGGGAACTTCCACCAGTTCCACAGGGGCATGACAAATAGCAGGGCCAGGGTGATCGCGGCGGCGCGGCGGGGTTTTTGGCTGGTGGGGTCGATGATGGTTTGGGTGAGTGCGGTCCTCGCGGCGAGGGCGGCGGTCAGGACCAAAGCCGCGGCGATGGCGAGAGTCGCGGGGTTGGCGCTCCAGAGGGCGGCCAAGGCGGTGCCGAGGTGGAAGCCGAAGTAGGGGAGGAATCGGCCCTGGGTCACGAGTCGTTGGGTGACGTCGAGATGGGGGCCGTGGTCGCTGGACCTCAGCGTGGAGAGGCGGAGGAAGACAGGGGCGGTGATGGCCACGACGGCCGTCACGGTGGCCAGTCGGGGGAGGAGCGGGTTCGGACGGAGGATGGGGTTGGCCGTTGGGGAGGGGGTCGGAAGGATGGGGAGTTCTGGCCGCTGGCCTTGGGGTTGTCCGCTCATCGCTGAGCTCCGGGGATGAGGGCTGGCGAGGGCCGGTGAGGGGGCACTTGGAAGGGGCCGCCGTGGCCGGCGTCGGAGCGGAGGCGTTTTCCGGCGAAGGTGGCGACGGCGGTGGCGACCTCGTCGATGGCGGTTTCGTCGAGGCCGGCCCAGAGGGGGAGGCGGAGGATTCGTTGGCCGGCGGCGACGGTGACGGGGAGGTCTCCGTGGGGTCGGGCGTGCTTGCGGCCGGCGGGGGAGTCGTGAAGGGGGACGTAGTGGAAGACGGCGCCGATGCCTCGATCCTTGAGGTTGGCGATGAGGGCCGAGCGGGTGGCGAGGTCGGGCAGGAGCAGGTAGTAGAGGTGGCCGTTGGGGACGCAGTCGGCCGGGATCGAGGGGCGTCGGGCCCAGCCGGATTGCTCCAGGGGGCAAAGGCGCTGGTGGTAGGCGTCCCAGGAGGCTCGGCGGTTGGCGGTGATGGACTCGGCGTCCTGGAGTTGGGCCCAGAGGAACGCGGCGATCAACTCTCCGGGGAGGAATGAGGAGCCGACGTCGACCCATGTGTACTTGTCGACCTCGCCGCGATAGAACTGGGTGCGGTTGGTCCCTTTTTCCCAGAGGATCTCGGCTCGGGAGGCGAACTGGGGGTCGTTGATGAGGAGCGCCCCGCCCTCGCCGGCGACAATGTTCTTGGTCTCGTGGAAGCTGAGGGCGCCCAGGTGGCCGAGGGTGCCCAGGGGGCGGCCCTTGTAGTTGGAGAGGTACGCCTGGGCGGCGTCCTCGATGACCAGCAAGCCGTGTTGGTGGGCGAGGGCCATGATGGCGTCCATGGCGCAGCCGACGCCGGCGTAGTGGACGGGGACGATGACTCGGGTTCTGGGAGTGATGGCGGCCTCGATCTTGGTTTCGTCGAGGTTGAAGGTGTCGGGGCGGACGTCGACGAAGACGGGCACGGCGCCTCGGAGGACAAAGGCGTTGGCCGTGGAGACGAAGGTGTAGGAGGGCATAATGACCTCGTCGCCCGGTTGAAGGTTGGCCAGCAGAGCGGCCATTTCGAGGGCGGCGGTCCCCGAGTGGGTGAGCAGGACCTTGGGGCAACCCAGGCGCGATTCCAGGTGGGCCTGGCAGGCCTTGGTGAAGGGGCCGTTGCCGCTGAGGTGCCCGCTGGCCAGGGCGCGGGCGATCGCCTCGGCCTCGAGGCCCGTCAGGTGCGCGCGGTTGAAGGGCACGTTCACAAGGCTTGCTCCGATCGGGGGGACGTCAGTCGGTTACGAGGACAGCCAGGCCGAAGCCGGTTCGTCCGTAGTCGTTGCCGTTGTAGAGGAGGTAGCGGGCGCCCTTGTGATCGAAGACGAAGGGATATTCGATCATCGAGGCGTCCCAACCCGAGGGGGAGACGTCGATCCCGGCGCGGTCGTCGAGCCGGGTCCAGGTCAGTCCGTCGAGGGATTCGGCGTAGCCGATTCGGTAGGAGTGGCCTCGGTGGGAGTACCACATCTTGTAGAGGCTGGCTTCGTGGAGGACGCAGGGGCGGCTGATGGCGTATTCGTGGTTGTCGCGGAAGTCGATGCAGACGGTGCCGTCGCGGGTCCAGTCAATGCCGTCGTTCGAGCGGGCGTGGCGGATGTGGTAGCGGTGTCGGGGACGGCCGTGGGGCCCTTCATCCCAGCCGACGCAGGCGAGATACCACATTCTCCAGGAGTCGGGCGGTTCTCGAAGGACGCAGGCGCTGGCGACGAAGTGGGGCTCGGTTTTCGTGCGGTCGAGGACTGGACCCTCGAAGGCTCGGTGGGCGAGGGAGGCGCCGGGTTGGGCCAGGGCGAGGCCCAGGGCGTTGCGGAAGGGGACGGTTTGGCCGAGGTTCCAGCCGATGTAATACCAGTGGTCGTGGGTGTCGGCGGGGGTGATCCAGGAGAGCATGGCGCCGCTATCGTCGAAAGCGCCCAGGCGACCGGGGCTGAGTGAGGGACGTTTGGAGACGTCGAGAATGGTTTGTGGTTGGCTCAGGTCGATTTCGACCCAGCCGACGTGGCTTCGTCCCTGAGTGTCTCGGGCCGAGAAGTGGATGCGGTGGCGGTCGCCCTCGATGTGCTGGGCGATCGGCAAGGCGGCGTGGGTGGCCATCCAGTCGGTCTGGCCGTCGGGGAGGAAGACGCGTCCCAGCTTTTTCCAGAGCATCGGCCCGGTCCCTCAGAAGCCCCGGAGCCGGTGGGAGGGGACCGGCGAGGGCTCGGTTCCCTTGACCGCGTAGACGCCGGCCTCGCGGGTGTCTTCCAGGATCAAAGCCCCGGCGCCGATGACGCAGGAGGGGGCGATCGTCACGCCGTCGCGGACCGTCGCGTTGACCCCGAGGAAGCTGTAGGCCCCGACCTTGACCCGGCCCGACAGGACGACGTGGGAGGCGAGGAAGCAGTGGTCGCCGATGGTGACGTGGTGGCCGATGTGGTTGCCGCTCCAGAGGATCACGTCGTCGCCGATGGTCGCGAATGGCTGGATGACGTTGTTTTCGAGGATGAAGCAGTTTTCGCCGATGTTGGGCTGGCCCCAAACGGTGGCTTTTGAGCTGAGGTAGCTGATGAGTTCATACCCCTGCGCCTTGCAGCGGGTGACGGCCTCGGCGCGGGCCTTGTTGACCTTACGGAAGCCGACCGCGACGAGCATGGCGAAGCGGTCGGGCGGGTAGGTTTTGGTCAGGTCGGGAAAGGGGACGACGTCGAGGCCGAGGAGCTGGGTCTGGTCGTCCAGGTGCTCGGGATCGGCCGTGAAGGCGGCGACGTTGTAGGGGCTGTCATGCGTGAGGCAGACCTGGGCGACCTGGGCGAAGTCTCCCAGGCCGAAGATCACGACGTCTTTCATGAGTTCGCCTCGCGATCGCGATTGGAGAGTTCGACCCGCGCCCCGGTTGGTTTACTTTCGGACCAGGATCGTCCATTCGTGGAGGTTGTAATCGTGCAGCAGAGCCACGTTCCGGCTGTAACGGGTCTTGCAGAGTTGGAAATATTCGCAGGGGTCGGCGTAGTAGAGGTCGGGTCGCTGGCGGTCGAGGTCGCTGTAGGCGGTTAACAGGTTGAAGGCGAAGCCGAGGCGGCCGAGGGCGTTCAACTCATCAAGGCAATTGTGGACGTAGGATTTCCAGTCGGCCTCGGGGGTGCCGAGCTTGACGTTGAACGGGCCGCTGGCGAGGGCGTAGTCGGCGGGTTGGAGGGACGAACGGTCGGAGGTGAAGCGGGCCTGGGGGTGGTGGCCGAGACGTGACTGAGCGGCCTGGACCATCTCGTCGGAGAGGTCGAAGCCGGTGTAGGCTCCTTGGTGGCCGAGGCGTTGGAGTTCGTCGACGAGGGCCCCGTAGCCGCAGCCGAAGTCGAGGATCGTGGCGTCACGGTTCGGTCCTGGCAGCTTCAGGAGCTGGGCGAACCGCTGAATCTGGCCGTCGGGGTCCTTCCAGTCGACTCCCCGGGGGGTCGGGCCGAACTCTCGGAGCCGGCCCGTGTAGTATTGTTCGGTTCGCGCTGCGATGACGTCGGCGGCGAGCATGCGGCGCGTCTCCGGCAAAGCCGTGCAGGGCACGGATGATCGTGTAGGGGCGGCGCTTGACCTCGGAAAACACCTTCGCGAGGTAGATGGCGATGATGCCCTGGCAGAAGAGGGTCAGGCCCCCCAGGAACCAGACGCTGAGGATCAGGGAAGGCCAGCCGTCGAGCATCGTGTCGAAGAAGAGGCGGCGGATGAGCAGGCAGGCGGCGGCGGTGGTGGAGACGGCCAGGACCAGGCAGCCCAGGTGGAAGATGGCCGCGAGGGGTCGGTTGCTGAAGGAGGTGATGGCGTTGACCAGGACCGAGAGCTTGCGGGCGAGGGTGTAGGTGGTGGTTCCCTTGGAGGCCTTGTTGACCTCAAGGGGGACCTGATGGAACCCGGTGATGACCCAGAGGCCGGCCAGGAAGACCTCGCGGTCTCGGTGGCGGACCAGGGCGCGAACGTAGTCGCGCTTCATGAGGCGGGCGGTCACCAGGTTGGCCGGCACCTGGCACTGGCCCAGCCAGCGAAAGGCCCGGTAGAAGAGGGCGCCGCTGGCGCGCTCGAACCAGCCTCCCTTGCGCGTCCTCTGGACGCCGTAGACCACGTCGGCGCCGGTGGCGGCGAGTTCCTGGGCGAAGTCGGCGAGGAGTTCGGGAGGTTCTTCCAGGTCGGAGTCGATGAGGAAGACCAGGTCGCCGCGGGCGAGTCGCAGGCCGGTGAGGATCGCCTTGTGGTGGCCGAAGTTGCGGGAAAGCTCGACGAGGCGGACTCGCGGGTCTCGGCGAACCAGGGCTTTGGCGAGGTTGGCGGATTCGTCGGGCGAGCCGTCGTCGACGAGGAGGATTTCATAGTCCGGGTCGATGTCGGCGGCGGCGGTGGAGGCGCGCTGGTGGAACTCGTCGAGGTAGGGGGCCGAGCGGTAGAGGGTCGCGACGATGGAGAGTTTCACGGGTCACGCCCTCTCCAGGTATCGCGGGGCATCGGGGCCGGTGTGGAAGAGCAGGTCGATGATGCTGACGCCGTGCTCGAAGGGGGGGAAGAACTGAGGATACTCGGGGAAACCGGAATAGTCGGCCCAGGTGACCGCGATGCCGTCGTTGCGGAAAATGTCCTCGTCGAGGTAGTCGCGAGCCGCCGGTCCCGAGAGGTATTCGCTGGCGCCGGCCTGCCGACAGAGCCCGGCGAGGCGTTCGGTCTTGTCGCCGGCCATCATGTAGTCGGATGAGGAGGTGATGGTTGCCGAGAGGCCCAGATAGTCGCGGATCGCGGTCAGGAACTGGCGGTTGATTGCGCTGAGGGAGGGCTCGTCCTGGGCGAACTCGAGGTAGAGCGGTTCGAGGAGGCTGGCGACCTCGGCGAAATGGGGGGCCTTTGCGTAGTTGTGGCGAATGGTTTGCCAGTGCTCGGCGGCCCAGGAGGGATCGGCGACCCGGGTTTCGCGGATGGACTGGAAGTAGTTGCCCTTGACCTGCACGGGGATGGAGAGCCAGGAGGGTCCGGACCGGGTTTTGATCCGGTTGCGGTTTCTCCAATCCCGGCGAGTGTACTGCACGTCGTCGTAGAGGATGAACTCGTCGACCGATCGGATGAGGTCGAAATATCCCTTCCAGGGGATGTAGTTCGACTGGACGATCGCCACTCGCTTGGCCATCGAGGTAGGGGCGGCGACCGGGCCAGACATGCGGCCATCTCCGAGCGACGGGCGGACCGCTCCATCGGTCCGCCGAGGCGCGGCGGATGGTAGGTCAGGCCTGGCGGATGGTCAACCCGAAAACCTGGAGAGGCGATTGGCCGATTGGCCTTTGGCGAGGCTCGCGGCCGGCATCGCGTGGAGGTTTCCGGTGGTCGGCCCTGGGAGAGAGGGTTTTTCGGGGGGTTGAGACCCCTTGGGGCGGGATGCTGGTGGGTCTCCTGGAGAGATTCGGGGAGGACGTCCTTGCATGTACGATTGCAGCGTACTAATTTAATTAATCCGGTGGCCGTCGTGGAGATGGCCGGCCGAGGCGTGGGGGGTCTCTCTCCTCCGCGACCGACCATGCGGCGGGGGGCGGTGATGGCGAAACTGAAGGCCGTGGACCCGGAGGTCCGGCGATTGGCCGAGGGGATGGCCGAGGCGTTGGAGCGGTTGCGGACGGCCGAGGAGGGGGAGGGGTATCCCTCGACGGTGGGGCGTCTGGGTGAGTTGGTGGGGATTGGGCCGGATCGGGCGGTGGAGGTGGCGGCGACAGCCAAGGCTTTGCCGGTGGATGTGGTGGTGAAGAAGGTCGATCGCAAGGTTGTGGCGGAGTCGGTGGTCCATTGGAAGGCGCATCCGCCGGGCAAGCGGAAGCCCGCCAAGCCCGATCCCTCGGAACTGGTTCGGCGGATGGGTTCGGTGTTGGCGGTTCAGCGGCGGTTGGGGCATCCGGCCTACCCGTTGAAGGTTCGGCGGCTGGTGGAGTTGTGTGATTTCAAGGCTTCCGACCCCTTGGTGACGAAGGCACTGAAGGACGAGGCGTTGTCGTTGTTGTCGGTGGTGGCCGGTCAGGGCGGTTCGGCGCTCGATCATTTGATCTTGTTGAAGTCGGACGCCGAGGGGCTGGCGGCGGTGGTGATGCCGGGTTTGCTGGAGCATTCGCTGGAGGCCGAGGCCGCGGCGGCGGGCAAGGCGCCCTCGAAGGGGAAGGCGGCGCCGGGGCCGACGCATCTGTTTGGGGCCAAGGCGCTGGCGAAGCATGTGGGCAAGGGACTTTCCGGGGCGTTCGTGGCTCGGTTGGCCGCGGGGTTGGAGGAGGAGGCGTTGCCGGAGGGGGTGGGGTATTTGCTGCTGAAGGGGGAGCCGCAGTTCTTCCGGCTGTCGGAGGTTCGCTCGGGTCGGCCGACGGGGACGGGGTCGGTCCGGGGAGGGGCGGTTGTTGCGCCGGTGGGCCGTTCCGATGAGGTGGAGCGGTATGGGGTGGATTCGGGTCGTGAGTCGGTCCCCTTCCCCTCGCCCTCCCCTGCCCCGCGTCCTTCGGCGGATTTTGCCGGGGCGTTTCGAGCGGCGTTTGATCGACTGGATCGGCAGCATCGTTCGGGGAACTCGGTCAAGCTGTCGGAGCTGCGTCGGGAACTGTCTGGGTTCGATCGGGAGGCATTTGACTCGGGGTTGCGTCAGTTGCGCCGGGCCGAGGAGTTTTCGCTGGAGAGTCATGAGGGGTTGATCGGTACACTTACCGTGGAAGACCGCGAGGCGGCGGTGCGGGAGTCGGGCTCCGTTCTGATTTATGCGAGTAGGAGGTTGGACTGATGCCCCGCGCTTCGAAGGCTTCGCGCCGGTCCGTAACGGAAAAGGCCGAGACGGATGGGCTCAATGCCTATCTATCGGCGTGCCGCGACGTGAACCCGTTTTTGAATAATCGGGTCAACGAGCCGTCGGCGCTGGACGTGGACGTTCCGTCGATCCACGGGGCGGCGTTCGACCGGCTGGTTTTGCTGGCCCGGCAGGCGAATACCGGGGGAATGGGCGTTGGGGCGATGCTGCTGGGCGGGGCCGGGGTGGGGAAGAGCCACCTGCTTTCGCGGCTTTATCGCTGGGCCGTGACCCCCGCCAGGGATGGGGATGGGGTGTCGAATGCGTGTTATGTGTACGTTCACAACCTGCTGGCCGACCCCGATCGATTGCCGCGTTACCTCCTGAAGTATGTGGTGAGCCGGTTGACGGAAGGAGGTCAGCGGCCGTTCCATGAGACGCCGCTATTCCGGCTGGTGGATCGGGCGTTGCGGTCGGCGTCGGTAGCGAGCGGGGTGGGGACCTGGCCGGCGAAGATTTCGCTGGAGGCGTATCGGGCGTCGCTCGATGACACGCCCGGGACGCGGGTGGTTCACGACCTGCTGTATCAGTTTTATCGCCATGCCCGGCCGGATCGGGCGGATGAGCCGGCTCGGCGTTACCTGGCATCGGCGGCGGTGGCGTGGCTGTCGGGGGATGAGGTCGACCCGGAGGCGGCGAAGACCCTGAGGCTGCCGATGGTGGCCGATTCTCCGGCGATGCTGGCCGACAACATGGCGGTGGAGCATGTGTTGCTGACCCTGGCGCAGTTGGCCCGGGTGAGCGGCCAACCGTTGGTACTGTGCGTCGACCAGTTCGAGAATGTCGAGCGCGATCATGTTCTACCGCTTTGCCAGTTCCTTCACGCGTTGCTGGATCATGCGAAGAACCTGTTGGTGATCGTTTCGGGGGTGAAACAAACCTTGCTCGGGTTTCGTGAAGAGGCCGTCATTTCCGAGGCGTCGTGGGACCGGCTGGCTCAGTTCAAGGTTGAGGTGAAGCGGGTTCGCGCGGAGGATGCCCGGCATATCCTGGAGGCACGACTGGAGCGGTTTCATGAGCCGTTCATGGGTGTCAACCTGGTTCGCGAGCGGGTGATGGAGGATACGTTGTTTCCCCTGGGTCGTTCGTGGTTCGAGAAGAAGGTGGGGGATGGGATCGATTTCCGGCCTCGCGACATCCTGACGTGGGCTCGCGATGCCTGGATGGATCATCAGATGTCGCTGGCTGGCGGCTTTCCGGCATGGGCTGGCGGGGTGGAGGTCGAGTCGGTTGCGAAACTGAGCACTCCCGTGAAGCCGCTGACGAACGAAGAGGTTGAAGGGCTGATCGACTCGGCGGTGGAGAAGAAAATTGAGGAGCAGTTGTCCCAGCATCGGTTGACTCCGGGGAGCCTTCCGGCGGATGCCGGGAACCTGGCGGGGTTGCTGGAGTCGTTGCTGGGGCAGTGCCGTGGGGAGGGATTGGGTTATACGTTCCGGGGGTTGACGCGGCTGGGGAAGGTGAAAGGACGGTTGCCCGCGTTTGACCTGGAGGTGAAGGAACGTCGGGAGCCGGATGGGCGGGAGATCACGACCGGGGTGACTTGCATCACCAATGCCGGAATCTCGGCGTCGTCGGCCTTGAAGCGGTTGCTGGAAGAACCCAGAGTCGACCATCGGCTGCTGGTGACCGACCAGGAACGGAAGCCCTTGACGGTGGGCCCGGCGGGGTTGGAGTATTACAAGGACTTGCAGAAGTTGGGGAGTGATCGGTTTCAGCATTTGAAACTGACAACCGAGCAGTATGGGATGCTGGATGCGCTGGATGGGGTGGTGCGGATGGCGAGGTCCGGTGACCTGGAGATTGAATTGCCCGGGAGTGTCATCCGGGCGGTGGGAGTCGAGGAGGTCGTGGCGTCTCATCATCGGCGGGATCGGTATCGGGCCCATCCGTTGCTGCATCCGCTGTTGACCGAGGACGGACCGATCGACGACGTCAAACCACCACCGCTTCCGTGCCCTCCGGATGCGGATCTTCGGCAGTACATCCTGGCACAACTGGCGTGGCAGATGGGTTCGACGGCGAAGGCCATTGCCGCGAGTTATGCGAAGGGGATGGCCCCGCCGCGGCTGGAGGTTGAGCGGGCCTGGGAGTGTGTGAAGACGGTTGCCACGTCGATGCATGGGGAGGGTTTGATTCATGCCAATCCCTGGGACGCGGACCTTTACCTGATCCTCCAGAAGTAGGCGGGCGGCGATGGCGGTCCCGAGCTTCACGGTGTCTCAGGTGAGGGTGGCGGCGACCTGCCCCCGGATTGCTTACTTCGATGCCGAGGCATCGCGGCGGGCGCCGGAGCAGCCTCGGCGCGTGACCCGGCTTTGGAAGGCGGGGGATTCGGAGACGGCTTGCGGGACGTTGTTTCACTCGGCGATCGACCGGTTCAATCGACGGGCGTTTCATTCGCGGGAGGTTCGCGAGGCGCTGGATGCCGGGCCGGACGCTCGGGCGGTGGAGCGGGGGCTTCGGACGTTCTTGAATCGGGAGTGCGTGAACCTGGCGAGCGTGGCGAAGAAGCCACCCGGACAGCAGGCGGGGTTTGTTCACGCGGTCGAGATTTATATGAGGGAACTGGCCGATATCGTGGGGGATGCCCTGAAGCGGGGGCGACCGGCCGGGGAAATTTTGGGGGATTTGTTTGGCGATCGGCGCCGGCAGGTCAACGCGACGTTTCCGGTGGGGCCCGGGGGCGAACCGGTGCATGTGGTGGGAATTTTGGATTATGTGTTTTATGACTGGCGGTCGGCGAATCACCGGATTCTGGATTACAAGCTCACTCCCGCTCATGCGCCGAACAATGATTTGTTTCAGGTGGGACTTTATGCGCTGATGCACAACCTCCACCACGGGACGAAGCCGGATGTGGGGGTGTTGTATCTGCATCCGGAACGGTGGATGGCGACTTTGACGTGGACGCAGGTGGAGGAGAAGAAGGCTCAACAGTTTAATTTGCTGGCGTCGATGGCGGAGTGGGTTCGGTATGACGAGCGGTCGGGGGTGGGGTTGAAGCCTCCGGGGGTGGTTTCTCAGTGCGCCCATTGTCCCTGGAACAAGAAGGATCAGTGTGTTCTCCGGTTGGGTCCCAAGGAGGAGGGCTCCCGCTTGACGCACTGGACTCAGGCAACGGTGACGGGGTTGACTCCGGCGGTTCGCGACTCGGTTCCGGCGGTGGTGGTTGGGCCTTCGCGGTCGTGGGCGGAACAGGTTGAGGAGGACTCGGAGGAGGAGTGGGTTGATGGGGAGGCGGTGGTTGATCCGGTTCCGCCCGCGGGTGGGTCCGCGGTGACCGTGGAGGACGCGGCGGGAGGTTCTCCGCCGTTACTTGTCGCAGGCGAGGTTGGGTTGCGGGTGGGGGCGACTGCGGGTGGAGAGTTGGTGGTTTTGCCGGTCTCGGTGCTGCCGACTCATGTGGCGGTGGTGGGGGCGGCCGGGGGTGGCAAGACGTGGATGGCCAAGGTCATCGCCGAGGAGGCCGTGGCGGCGGGGGTTCCGGTTCTGGCGATAGATCCTCAGGGGGATCTGGTGCAATTTCTGCGGGAGTCGGAGACGCCGGGGGGGGATGCGGAGGCAAGGCGAGCGTTTCGGGAGCGGGCGGAGATTCGCGTCTGGACGCCGGGGACCTCTCATGCTCGGCGGCTGGGGCTGGACCCGGTGCGGTTGGCCGGCCGGGGAGAGTTGGCGGGGATTGTGGACCCGGCGCGTCGTGAGGAGGAATGGGAGGGGATGCTGGCGGTGGCGGCCGGGCAGTTGGTCGCGGCGGCGAAGGTGGGGGGTGAGGAGGATTCTCAGCGGACGTTTTTGTTGCAAGTGCTGCGGTCGCTGGCCGGCGATGGGAAAGGGGGCGCCGTGGGACTGGCGAAGGTTGTCCAGGCGACGTTGAGTCCGGCGGAGGTCGGGATTGATGATCCCAATCAGTATGTCAAGAAAACGGAGCGCGAGAAGCTGGCGAGGAAGCTGAATAACCTTTTGGTGGGAGCTGGGAAGGGGTTGTACAGCGGGGGGACGCCGCTGGACCTGGATGCGATGTGCCAGGCCGAGGAGGCGGGGAGGACGCCGTTGAACGTGGTTTACCTGAACGCGATGGCCGGCGATGACGCCAAGCAGGCGTTCGTGGGGGCTCTGGCGGCCGAGATCTATCGGTGGATGGTGACGTCGCTGAATGCTCAGGCGGGTCGGGCGAACTTGCTGGTTTATCTGGATGAGGCTCGGGACTTCATACCGGCGGGGACAGCCCAGCCTCCGGCCAAGGGGCCGATGATCCGGTTGTTTACCCAGGGGCGGAAGTATGGGGTGTCGTGCCTCTTTTGCACGCAGAGCCCGCGGTCGGTCGATTACAACGTGTTTGGCAACTGCAGCACGAAGTTGATTGGGCGGTTGGAAAGCGCTCAGGATGTGGAGCGGGTGAGCGAGTGGTTTTCGGTGGGGGGTGGGTCGTCGCCGGGATGGGTGGCGGGTCGGAAGGGGGCCGAAGCGGGGAGCTTCGTGGGTCGTTGGCCGGGGATGGCGGCGGGGCTGGATGGCGTGGCGTTCCGGGGCCGGGCGTTACATTCGTTGCATGAGGGGGCGTGGTCGCCGGATCGGTTGGAGCGGGAGGTTGGGGGGTCGACGCCGTGAGGTCCCGGCCGTCTGGTGCTTGTGAGGGGAGCCCCGGCCGATCGGATACGGCCGGGGCCTGAGATTGTTCAGACCTGTGGCAGCTCGTAGCCGGGCCGGTAGAGGCGGGTCAGGAGGGCGTTGGCTTCCTTGTCGTCGCCGAAGTTCTCGGCGGTGGTGTCCCAGGTGAGTTTGCGGCCGAGTTTGTAGGCGATGTTGCCCAGGTGGGTGGTGATGGTGGAGCGGTGGCCGATTTCGATGTCGGCAACGGGCTTTTGGCGGCTCCGGAGGCATTCGAGGAAGTTGGCCGCGTGCTGGGCCATGCCGTCGTCCTTGG
Source organism: Isosphaeraceae bacterium (assembly GCA_965201075.1). GTDB lineage: Bacteria > Planctomycetota > Planctomycetia > Isosphaerales > Isosphaeraceae > CBDAVP01. The sequence goes on from CBDAVP010000016.1 coordinate 22,165, forward strand.
CCTTGAAGGTGTCGGGCTTGAGGTCGATCGTGCGGGTTTCTTGCTTGCCCTTGGCCAGGCGGATGCCGTAGGGCTCGGCGATGGTGTCGGGGATGATTTCGTAGCCGGCACGGTCGATCAGCAGACTGCCGTTGGTTCCGCAGAAGAGGATGCCGTAGCCGTGCTGGTTGAACGGCAGACTGTTGCCCTTGCGCATGGAGTAGGTGAGGACGCAGCCGGGGAAGTCGTAGACGACCTGGAGGGTGTCGGGGGTGTCGCGGTCGTCGTCGGTGGTGAGGACGCCTCCGCTGGCGGCGACGGATTTGGGCCCGGGGGCGTCGAGGGCCCACAGGACGATGTCGTTGAGGTGGACGCCCCAGTCGCTCATCATGCCGCCGGCGTAGTCGAAGAACCAGCGGAACAGGAAGTGGAAGCGGTTGACCGTGAAGGGACGCTTCGGCGCGGCGCCCAGCCAGCGGTCGTAGTCGACGTGCGAGGGGGCGTCGGATTCGGGGTCGGGGCCCATGCCCAGGGGGCTGATGTTCTCGAAGTTCCAGGTCTGGACCCAGAAGACCTTGCCGAGCTTGCCGGACTTGACGATGTCGACGGCCTGCTGGAAGTTGGCGGCGGAGCGCTGCTGGGTGCCGACGGCCATGACCTTGTCGTACTTGCGGGCGGCCTTGAGCATGGCCTGCCCTTCGGCGATGTTGTGGGCGACGGGCTTTTCGACGTAGACGTCCTTGCCCGCCTGGCAGGCGAGGATGGCCGGGGCGGCGTGCCAGTGGTCGGGGGTGGCGATGACGACGGCGTCGATGTCCTTGCGGTCGAGAAGCTCTCGGTAGTCGCGGCCGGTCCAGGGGCGGGTTTTGCGGGCGTCCTCGACCTTGGCGGCGGCCTCCTCGGCGTGGCGGTCGTCGACGTCGGCGACGGCGAGGAAGTCGACCTCGGGCATGGCGAGGAAGGAGCCCATCAGATCCTTGCCGCGACCGCCGGCGCCGATGATCCCCAGGCGGATGCGGTCGTTGGCGCCGACGGCGGCGGCCCTGGTCGGTCGGGTCGCCGCGCCGATGAGGGCCGTGGCTCCCGCCGTGGCTCCCACGGCCCCGACAAATCCTCGACGTGTGATTCCTTGGTCCGCCATCGTGTGCGCCTCCCCGGGGAATGGCCATCCTCGGCCGGCGTCTCGCGTGCGACGGCCGGAGTTGATGGTAGCGAGGCCCGGGGGGCGAACCAAGGAGGGACCGGCCCTGGCTCATTGATGGCGAGGGCGTGAGGAGGCCCGGGTGGTCAGGGGCCGATCTCTTCCCGGGGACGGGCGTCGACGAAAAGTCCCAGGTGTCCGAGGTTGGTCGTGGCGACCGTCACGGTATCCTCGGGCCTGGCACTGAGGATGGCTTGAGCGGCAAGGATGCAGTCGGCGTCGAGGGCCTCGGCGGGGGCGGTCGTGCGGCCCCTGTTGCGGGCCGAGGCCCAAAGGTTGGCGGCGTGATTCATGACCTCTTCGGGAAGTAGAACAAAGGTCATCTGATCCTTGAGTTGGTCTAGCCGGGCGAGTCCGGCCGTCTTTCTGGCGCGGAGCAACTCGCGGCGGACTTCGTAGTCGACGATCTGAGGGATACAGATCGAGACACCACCCTTAGTGAGGTCGTAAGCCCATTGCCGGATCGGGAGCGTCGTAGGGGTTTGCTTCGGGTTGGCCAAGAGGGAGAGCGGGCCAGAGTCGAGGAAGACAATTCGCATCAAGGAAACCGATCCCCTTCCGGGCGGCGATCGGCGTTGAGGGCTTCCATCAGAAAGGCCAGGGTTTCCGCCTGCTCCTGCGCATCACCCATGTCGTCCAGGGCTTCAAGGCCGCGGGCTAATTCGGCCGCATGGGCACGCACTTCCTCCGCTGTCCTCGGGACCGGTCCGCCACGGGGCCCAATCAGGAGAGGCTGAGCGGCTCTTGGGGAAGTCTGGCCAGGTCGATGCTCGAGGTGGGGTGAATCGACGGGATTTCCGTTCCGCAGTGTCTCGATCGTGAGCCTACTGAGGACTTCCTTGGATGGGGTCCGTTGGATTGGGTTGGAGCGGATAATCCTTGGTTGAGTCCAGGAGATATTTGATCGTGACGCCCATCGCCTCGGCGATCTTTTTCAGCACCGGCCTGGTGGGCGACTTGTCGGGGGGCAAATGCAGGTTTCGGCTGAAACTCTGTTCGTTCATGCCAAGGCTTCGGCAGCCCGTTTTTGGGCATCGAAGTTAAGATTGGCCCATTGACGTATTTTGGTTTGAGCGTTCATGTCGGTGGGTTGGTAGTATCTATCCGGCTGCGATCCTATGGCGAGATGCCATCGTGGCATAGCGCCGTCGATTGGTCAGTCCAGGAGTTCGGCCAGGGAGCGCCGGGAGTGGGCGGCTCGGTGGCCTCCAGGGAGAACCTGGGAGTTGGCGGTTCTCCAGGCGTTGGGGTCTTTCAGGGGGGGGCGGGTTTGGAGGCCGGCTCGGGTGTAGCGGGCGAAGGCCAGGTCGAAGTCGCCTCGGAGGCCGGGGCGTTCGTAGTTAGTGGGGTAGACGAGGAATGCCAGGGCCAGGCCGACGGCCAGCAGGGCGAGACGGGTGGGGGCCTGGTCGGTTTGGGCGGTTTCGGTCGACGGGCGGCGGCCGATTCCCAGAGCAGTGAGGGCCAGCAGCGCGGGGATGTAGTGGAAGGCGTAGCCGGGGACGCCGAAGTGGATCAACAGGTGCATGCCGAGGGCGGGCGCGGCGGCCAGGGCCATCAGGGCGGCCAGGGCGGGGCCGTTGGGGCGGTGGGTCAGGCGTTGCAGACCTCGGGGGAGGAACAGTAGGCCGGGGCCGAGGGTCAAGACCAGCGCGGCGGTGGCCTTGGCGGCGTAGCGGAGGGTGGCGTCGATGGGGCCGAGGTTCCAGATCGAGTTGAGGTAGCCGGCCTTGTGGGCGAACTCGGCGCTGGCCTGTCGGTATTGGTGCCAGCCTCCGGCGTCGATCAGCATCGGGACGAACCAGGCGAGGCTGATCCAGGTGAAGGTCAGGACGGCGGCCGTGGAGGCGACCCAGCGGTGGGTCCAGAGGATTACGGCGAGGACCGGGAGCCAGAAGGTGCCGATGTCTTGCCGGTAGCCGGCGCCCAGGGCCAGGGCGATGGCGGCGGCGTAGGGGTGCCAGGATCTGGGTTGGGTCCACCCTCGGTAGGCGATGCCGAGCAGGAACGACCCGACAGCGATGATCGCGGTGTAGTTGCCGGCCATCGCTCCGTAGGACCAGAACAGGGGCGAGGCGGCCAGGACCAGCGTGGCGGCGGCGGCCGTGGCGGTGGGGACGAGGGCTCGGAGCCACCACCAGGCGGCGACCAGAGCCAGGGCGCTGGTGAGCATGTCGAGGGCGAGGAAGCCTCGGTAGGGATCGCCCAGCAGCGTGCCCAGGCCGTGGGCGGCGGCCAGGAAAAGGGTGTGGTGCATGGGGAACCACCCCCTGGCGACCATGATAAGGTAGCCGACCTCGTCAAAGTCGAAGGCCGAGGGGCGGGCGACCGGGATTCGGGTCAGCAGGACCGCGGCCAGGGCGAGGCTGGAGGCCGTGGCGATCTGGCGGGCGTTGGGGTCGGACGGTGGTTGGGGGCCGGGCGTGCCGGGGGCGTGCATTGGGGGTGGGGCTCCTTCCCTGGTGCCGATCGGGCCGCTGGGGCCGGCCGGGCCGCGGTCTCCTCGCGGCGCACCCTTCTTATACGAGATCGGGACCGCGTTGGCGACCGGAATGAAACCGTTGGGGCGTCGTCGATGGAACCGATTCGTGTCGGCCTTGAGGGGGGTCGCGAGGATCGGCTATGATTCCCGCTCCCTCCGGGGTGGAAACGCTGCCGGTTGCTCACGACGAGTCCGCCCCGAGACCGATTCAGGCATGAGCCGGACCCGACGCGCGACCTGGACGTATGGGACCAACGTGATCTTCACGGTGGTCACGATGTTCACGGGATTGTTCGCCTCGCCGCTGATCACCAAGTGGATCGGTGGTCCGGCGCCTTATGGCTATTACCAGGCGGCCCTGGCCCTGGGCGGCTTCGTCCTGCTGCTGGAGTTGGGGCTGGGCGGCGGGATGATGGCCCTGCTGTCGAGGGCGGTGGGTCGGGGGGATCAGGCCGAGATCCGCCAGACGTTGGCCGCGGGGATTCGCCTGTCCGGCAAGGTCTGTTTGCTGATGGTCGCCGCGGGGTTGGGCGTGGCCCTGGGGATGCCCTATCTGGGTCGTTTGGGACTTGAGCCGATCGACCCTCGGTATCTGCGGAGCGTGCAAGTCGGGTTCGTCCTGTTCTCACTGGGTTTCCTCATGGTGCCTTTCCAGCCGTTCCGAGCGCTGATGGAGGCACGGCAGCGGGGTTACTTCATCAATTTGCTGGTGATCTCGCAGACGCTGTTGATTACGGGCCTGTCGCTAGGGTTCGCCTATTCCGGGTTGGGGATCGCCGGGATGTTTCTGGCGACACTGCTGGGGACCTTAGTGGTGCCGGTGATCCTGGCGGCGCAGGGGTTGGCGAGTTATCCGGGGGTGATCCGGGAGGCGGTGACCCGGCCGGCGCCGGCGGCCCTTCGCCGATCCCTCTGGGACCAGAATCGCGCGAGTATGATCTTGAACGTGTGCGGTCGGCTGTCGCTGTACACCGACTCGCTATACCTGGTGACCATGATGGGTGGGGCGTCGGTGGCGTCGGTGGCGTTCACCTCGGCGCTGGCGGGGATGGCCAAGAACCAACTTTTGGCCGTGGGCTCGGCCGTTTGGGCGGGGTTGGCCGAGATCCGCTTGCGGGGCGATCACGGGCTGTTCGAGAAGAGGTTCTTGGAGATCAATCGTGTGCTGGCGGTCCTGGGCCTGACGGTGTTGCTGCCGATCGCGGCGTACACCCGGGATTTCACGGGGCTTTGGATGCGTGAGTTCCCGGTGTACGCCGGGGATGGGGTGTTGCTGGTGGCGGTGGCCAATGCGTTGCTGTTGCCGTTCGCTTCGTTGTGGGGATGGGTGTTCCAGGGCCAAGGACGGACGCCGAGGCTGGTGGGCATGACGATCGTCTCGACGGTCTTGAACGTGGGAATCAGCGTCGCGGCGACTCGTCAGTTGGGGATGGTCGGGCCGCTTCTGGGAACCTTGCTGTCACTGGTGTTGTATCAACTCTGGATGATCCCACGGTTGTTGTGGGAGGAGTTTCGAATCTCGCCGCGCCGTTTGACCCTGGCCATCGTGCCGTCGATGGTACTGGGCGTGCCGATTGGGTTGGTAATCTGGTGGTTTTCTCGACGATGGCCGGCGTCGGACTGGTTCGGTTTGATCTTGCGGATGGGGATGGCGTCGCTGGTTTATCCGATTTTGGCGTGGTTCCTGGTTCTGGATCGCGAGGAGCGGGCGCTCTGGACGGACCGGGCAAGGCCGCTGCTGGGCCGGTTCCTGCCGGTTCCGGACGCGCCTCCGGTGGGCCCGCTTGATTCGAGCCCCGATGGGGGGATTCCGGAAGTCGAGGGGACCGAGGTGGCGGGACCGGGACCGGGTCGGGTTGACTGACCTTGTCAGGGTTGTCGACGGGGGGTAAGGTGCCGCCGCTTCATCGAGTCGACCCCTCGACGCTGCCTCGGGCGGGGGCAAGGACGACTCCCGCGCCGACGATCGACCCAGGGAGCCAGCCGCCTCGGCCGCCCGTCCGGAGGGATGCCGGGCCGGGGGACGGTGGCGACCGAATCGAAGGAGCGGGACACGATGATGAGCGGGTCACGGAAGACCTGGGCCTGGCGAGGGTCCGCCCTGGCGGTCGCGTTGGTGGCCGGGATCGGGGCGATCGCGAGCGCGGCCGAGGATGAGGTCGCCAACAACGTCACGCTGGAGTTGAAGATCGCCGGGCTCGGCCCCAAGGGGTGCGAGGTCGAGATCAAGGCGGGGCACCCCGGTTGTTCGTTTGATGGGATGCCGAGACGGTTCAGCGTCAAGGGCGGGGCGTCGGACGCGGTGCAAAAGACGGCGCCGATCAAGCTGGTGGCCCGTAGCACCAGTGCTGACCGGGATTGCATGTTCGCGATCACGATCAAGGAGCCGGGCAAGGCGCCCCGCACGGTGCGACGGGGCCTGAGCCTGGAGCCCGCCAAGGCCGGCGAGCCGATGCCGTCGCGACACCTGACCTGCTACCTGAGCACGCCGTCGTTGGCGGCGAAGGACTCCCCTGCCCCTCGCCGTCGCTAAGGCGACCGCTCGGAGGCTGGCGGCGGTCCGCCGCTCGATCAAGAATCCGGGCCCCCCGGCCTGCGTCCCTCGTTTGGGGGTCGCGGGCCGGGGGGCCCTGGTGTTTTTCGCGTTTCCTCGGCCGACGGTGGTCTGTCGAGGACGTGGAATCATCCGGTCGAGGAACTCGTGAGTTCGTCGCGGGGCGAAGTGAGGGTGGCGGTGGGGGTGGCGGTGGTGGTGGTGGTGGGGCGGGGTACGGCGTCGAAACTCATCAGGAACTGGCCGGTGGCGGAGTGCATCGTCACCGAGAATCCCGCGGTGGCGAACGCCTCGGCGCTACGGGAAGCGCGGGCGAAGTCGTTGAAGGCACGGTGCATGTAAGCCCCGGGCCTGTTGATCCTCAGGAGGATCGTCGGGCTGGGCGATCCCGTTCTGGTGCGCGACATTGAAAAGCTCCGGCGGGATGGGGGCGTCATCGCTCGAGTCCCCGCCCAAATCAACGGTAGGCCACGGTCGGGCGGGATTGGGTGCGTGCGGAGGGAGGATTTCGAGATTGCCGCGCCGGGCGATTGCGGTTGACCGCTTGAACGATTGGACCTAAAGTCTCGGCCGAATTGCGCCGAGACTTGAACGTTTTTCTCGGCGGTCGGTCACAAGGAGGGGACTGATGAGCCGCAAGCGATGCCGGGTCCGGTTGGGACAGGTGGTCGGGGGCTTAACGCTGGCGTTGCTGGGGGCGTTGACCGAGGCGACCGCGCAGTCTGGCCGTGGGTTGCTGTCAGGGCGGGGGGCCACGAGCAAGCCGGCACCGGCCGCCTCGGCCAACAAGGCCACGGTGGGAAGCGACAAAGAGTTCGCGATCAAGCCCACGGTGTTGCCGGTCAACCCCGGCGACGCGATCGCGGTGGTCAACGGCGAGGTGATTAGCCGCCAGGAACTGGCCAATGAGTGCGTCGCCCGCAAGGGGGACGAGATCCTGGAGACGATGATCGCCCGCAAGCTGATCGAGCAGGAGATCAAAACCAAGGGACTGACGGTCACCTCGGCCGAGATTGACCAGGAGATCGACCGGGTCGCTCAGTCGATGGCCGGCGTGGGTCGCGAGGCCTGGCTGCGGACCCTGCACAAGGAGCGGGGAATTAGCCCGGTGCAGTATGCCCGGGACATCATCTACCCGACGCTGGCCCTGCGCAAGTTGGCCTTGCCCCTGGTGGCGATCAGCCCGAAGGACTACGAAGAGAACTTCGCGACCAGCTTCGGCGAGAAGTTGCGGTGCCGGATGATCATGTTCAATAAGTTGCAGGCGGCCAAGGAAGTGTGGGAGGAGCTGAAGAAGAATCCGGATCGGTTCGACAAGATCGCCAAGGACGACCCGAGGTCGATCGACCAGGGAACGCGGTCGCTGGGAGGGTTGATGGCCGAGCCGGTGCGGCGGTTCGCCGAACCCAAGGACATCTCCAAGGCGGTGTTCCATGACCTGGTCGACGGCGACCCGACCGATTCGGACAAGTCTCGCAAGCCGAAGGATGGGGACATCAGCGGGATCGTCCAGGTCACCAGCGAGAGCTGGGTCATCTTTAAAAGGGAGTCGCTGGAGGCGGCCGAGAAGCATGACCCCAACGACCCGAACCTGCGGAAGTACCTGACCGACGCGATTCGCGAGAACAAGGTCAAGGACGAGATGGGCAAGATCTACGAGGCCATGATGCGCAAGGCCAAGATCGAGAATCGCCTGACCGGCCTGGACCGCGACCCGACGCAGGAGAAGGCCGACATGGCGCAGGCCGGACTGCGCAGCGTGGACCGCGAGGTGAAGCTCAGTTCCGACCCGAACGGGGCGATGCCGGAGCATCCGACCTTGCCGTCGATCTCGGGCTTGCGAGGCCCCTCGGGCAAGTAAGCCATTCACCGATTCGCGACCACCACGATCGGAAATTGAACCGGGCCGGTCGAGGAGAACCCTCGACCGGCCCGTTTCGCATTTATCAAAAATCAAGACGAAGCCCGGGAGCCGAGGTTGGCTGAGTCAAGGGCGGGTGAGTCGAAGGTGACCGGTCGGCCGTCCTGTGGTCAGGAGAGTGTATCGACCTGGGCGGCGTCGGAGATTCGGAAAACTGGGAGCGGAATGGGGGGATGGCGACTCGTGGGCCCGAAGAATTCTCCCAGGCCCTCCGGTCGATGCGGGGCGGGTTGCTGATTTGGGTCAGACGTTGGGGCGATTGATGCCCTCGGCGGGGCGGTCGGATCCGGTGGGGCGGTTGATGATGTCGGAAGGGCGCTCGCCGGTGGCAATTCCCGTCCCCGAGCCGGAGCCGGAGCCGGAGCCGGATCGCGAGGGGATCGAGCCAGTGTCGAGCCGGCCAAAGATCATCCGCCCGGCGCTGGTCTGGAGGACGCTGGTGACGGTCAGGCGGACGAGCTCGCCGACGCGCTGGGCGGCCTGCTCGATGACGATCATGGTGCCGTCATCGAGGTAGCCGACGCCCTGGCCGGGCTCTTCCCCGCGTTTGATGAGCTTGACCATCAGGCTTTCGCCGGGGAGGACGACCGGCTTGACGGCGTTGGCCAGGTCGTTGAGGTTGATGACCTCGACGCCCTGGAGGCGGGCGATCTTGTTGAGGTTGTAGTCGTTGGTGACGACCTTGCCCTTGAGGTGCTTGGCCAGGATGACCAATCGTTGGTCGACCTCGCGGATGGAGGCGAGCTCGGGAATCTCGCCGTCGTGGATCTGGACGTCGATCCCCTCGAACTTCTGGAGGCGATTGAGGATGTCAAGGCCGCGGCGTCCCCGGTTACGGCGGAGCTTGTCGGCGCTATCGGCGATTCCCTGGAGTTCCTGGAGAACGAAGCGGGGGATAATCAAAGGCTGGTCGAGGATATGGGTCTCGGCCACGTCGGCGATTCGGCCGTCGATAATGACGGAGGTGTCGAGAACTAGAGGATAGAGCCCCTTGACCTCTCGGCTGAACTCCATATAGGGAATGATGAAACGAAAGTCGTCCTTGGTCTGAAGCAGGGTGCTGATGCAGACGTAGCAGATGATGATCTGGAGCAGAAATTTAATCGCCTGGGGAATTTCGTCGGCGGCGGCGAGTTTGGGGTCGGTGTTGGCGACCGAGGCGATCCATTTCAGGGTGGGGTCGATGGCCAGGTTCAGGGCGAAGCTGAGGATCAGGCCGACGATCAGGCCGAAGTAGACCGCCGAGATCGATTGGACGCGCTTACGGGGGGTCAGAAGGTCGACCAGGATGACGACGATGGCCGAGGTCAAGCCCACGACGAAGACGACCGCGGGGTTGACCGACGCCGTGGAGGCCCGGGCCGTCTGCACGGCGAGGCCGGCGACGACGAGGACGAAGATCGCGCGGATGATGACCAGGAGCATGGCCGGGGCAACCTTATTTAATGTGGCGGCGCGGTGGCCGAGGCGGTCGGGGTCGGGGTCGGGGTCGGGAGGTTGGTCGTCGTCGAGGGGCGGCAGGGTCAGTCTCGGGAAGGCAGCTCGGCAAGCAATCGATCATAAAAGGCGGCAAGGCTCTCCACAATAACCTTTGTCTGGCCCAGCACCGGCATGAAATTGGTGTCGCCGTCCCAGCGAGGGACAATGTGCCAGTGGAGGTGACCGGGGAGCCCGGCGCCGGCGGACTTGCCGAGGTTCAGGCCGACATTGTAGCCCTGGGGGCGTAACATGCGGTCCAGAGCGGCCACGCAGAGGCGGACGGTTTCCAGTGGCTCGGTCAGCGCGGGGCCTTCCAGTGCGTCGAGGGTTCCCTCGTGGACAAGGGGGGCGACCAGGAGGTGTCCGTTGTTGTAGGGGTAGCGGTTCAGGAAGACCGCTGAGTGAGGGCGTCGCCAGGCGAGGAGGTTGGCGCGGTCGTCGCGGTCGGCGAGTCCTCGGCAGAGGAAGCAGGCGGGCTGATCCCCCGGGGCGGGCTGGGGTTCGGGAGGTTGCTGGATGTATTGGGCTCGCCAGGGGGCCCAGAGGAGGTCCATGTTCGGTCCGAGGCTGGGGGAAGGCGCGGTCGGCCGGTTGGAACCCGGGTCGCGTTGGCGATGGAGGGAAACTGGAGTTCGATCTTACCGGCGTCAGGGTGTCGGGGCCAAGCGGTTGGGGCCAAGGGGCCCGCGTCGGTCCCAGACGCCAGGAGCGGGACGACCAGGCCGGCCGGTCCGCAGCGCCACCAGGGTCGGCCCAGGACCTCGGCGTGGGGGACGAGTTCGGCCGGGTGATCGTTGGGCGCGTGGGGGGGGTGCCGGCGGACCAGCAGGAAGCCGTCGGGGACCTCGAACGTGAGAGACTCGACCCGGAGGACGCCCTCGGCGTTGACGTCCATGCCGGGGATGGCCATGACCCGGGCCAGACTCCCCCGCCCTTCTTCGCGGCGGAGCCAGACCCAGTCTCCCGGAGCGGGGACCTGGCGGCTGAAACTGGCGCGATCGATCAGGTAGCGGCCGTCGCCGTCGGAGCTGGGCCAGGCGTGGGTGGCGGCCAGGACCAGGACGGGCCCATAACCTCCCAGGCCCAGCGATCCGAACGCGAAACCGTGGGTGGCCCAAGGGCCGATGCCGGGGAAGTTCCGCGAGCGTAGGACCGCGGCGAGGCCGGCGCCTTGCAGGAGGAACGCCAGGGCGAGGGCGGGCAGGCCCAGGGGGGTTCCCCACGAGCCGGCGGCCATCAGGGCCGAGGCGGCGAGGCCCACGCTCCAGGGGATCTGGCGGGCGAGGGGGCGTCGCGCCTGGGGGGGGGAGTCCGGCTTGGGCATGCGCGGTCTCTCGGAGGCGTCACGGTCGGGGGGGATCATCGGTCCCAGCACCGGACATACGCGGCCAGGGTCTCAGATAAGATGGGCGGCGTTTTGGGGGAGTTGGGGCGGGTCTCTTGGGAGATCCGGCGCATTTTTTGGGTTGGAATCTCGGTCGGGTGGGGAAAATCGGCGTTTGGGTCGAACCTGAGAGGGGGGGCTGTTCGTAGGAACAGGTTGCCAGGTTGGGGCGGTGGGTTGGTGATGCGTGGGTGGGGTTGACGGGCGGTTCCCGGCGGGTCTACGATAGTGCGCCCTCCGCGAGCGCCCCCAGTCCCTTGCCGCGTTTGCTCGGCCGGCGTGGTCCCCCGGGACTGGCCGGCACCGCCCGATGGGGTCGGCCCCGACGACCCCCCCTCGGCGTGCGATCTCGAATGATCGGCCTGTCTTGTGACGACGGGCCGAGCGACCCCCGACCCGCTTGCGTCAGGATGTCTTGGCGGCGATGGATCGGATCGCCGTTCCCTTGAAGACGGTAATGCCACCCATGGAAAAGCTGAGCCACGTCCGCAACATCGGCATCTCGGCCCACATCGACTCGGGCAAGACGACCCTGACCGAGCGGGTTTTGTTCTATTCGGGCAAGAGCCACGCCATCAAGGAGGTCCGCGGCGAAGGCGCCAAGATGGACCACATGGAGCTGGAGAAGGAGCGGGGGATCACGATCACCTCGGCGGCGACCACCGTCCAGTGGCAGGACCACGCCGGAGAGCCGATCAAGGTCAACATCATCGACACCCCCGGCCACGTCGACTTCACCGTCGAGGTGGAGCGCTCGCTGCGCGTCCTTGACGGCGCGGTCCTGGTACTGTGCGCCGTGGCGGGCGTGCAGTCGCAGTCGATCACCGTCGACCGGCAGATGAAGCGTTATCGCGTCCCCCGCCTGGCGTTCATCAACAAGATGGACCGGACCGGGGCGAACCCGAACAACGTCATCAGTCAGTTGGAAAGCAAGCTCGGCCTGACGACCGTGCCGTTGCAGATCCCGATCGGCGGAGAGGTGAACTTCCAGGGGGTGATCGACCTGATCAATCGCCAGGCGGTTTACTTCGACGGCGACAAGGGGGAGACGGTCCGCCGAGAGGCCATTCCCGCCGAACTGGTCGAGGCCGCCGACCGCGCCCGCCAGGGGATGCTGGAGGCGCTTTCGCTGTTTTCCGACCGGATCATGGAACTCTTGCTGGAAGAGCAGGAAGTCCCCCTGGAGTTGATCCATCAGACGATCCGCGAGGCGACCATCGCCCAGCAGATTTGCCCGGTGCTGGTGGGCTCGGCGTACAAGAACAAGGGCGTGCAGCTGATGCTGGACGCCGTGGCCTCCTACCTGCCCAGCCCGTTGGACCGGCAGGTGTTGGCCAAGGACAACGACGACGGCATGGCCGAGGTCCCCCTGACCACCGACTCTGACGACCCGATGGTCGCGATGGCGTTCAAGCTGGTCGAGGAGCAGTTCGGCCAGGTGACCTTCTGTCGGATCTATCAGGGGACCATGAGGAAGGGGACCTTCTACTTCAACTCTCGTAAGCGGAAGAAGGAGCGGGTCAGCCGGATCTTGCGGGTCCACGCTGACGAGAAGGAAGACATTGACTCGGCCAGCGCCGGCGACATCGTCGCGGTGATGGGGATCGAGTGCGCCACCGGCGACACGTACTGCGACGAGGGTACAAACTACTCCCTGGAGAGTATTTACGCCGCCGAGCCGGTGATTGACCTGTCGGTGACGCCCAACAAGCGGGGCGACCAGGACAAGCTGTCGAAGGCCCTGAACCGGTTCATGAGGGAAGACCCGACGTTCCGGGTCAAGGTCGACAAGGAGACCAGCGAGACGATCATCTCGGGCATGGGCGAGCTGCACCTGGAGATCTACGTCGAGCGCATCCGCCGAGAGTACAAGGTGGAATGCACCGTCGGGATGCCCAAGGTGAGCTATCGAGAGGCCCCGACCAAGGTGACGCCCTATGACTACACCCACAAGAAGCAGACGGGTGGGTCGGGTCAGTACGCCAAGATCGTCGGCACGCTGGAGCCCTTGCCCGAGGGCGCCGTCGAAGCGTTCCTGTTCGAGAACGAGGTGACCGGGGGGCGCATCCCCTCGGAATATATCCCCTCGGTTGAGAAGGGGTTCCGCGACTCGATGCACAAGGGGCCGGTGGCCGGTTACGAGGTGCTGGGCGTCAAGATGGTGCTGACCGACGGGAAGTATCACGACGTTGACTCCTCCGACATGGCGTTCCAGATCTGCGCCCGCGACTGCTTCCGCGAGACCTTCCGCCGGGCCGACCCGGTCTTGCTGGAGCCGGTGATGAAGGTGGAGGTGGAAACACCCGTGGAGTTCCAGGGGCCGGTCACCGGGACCATCTCGTCGAAGCGCGGGGTGATTCTGGGGACCGAGGGGCGCGAGGGGTTCGCCGTCATCAGCGCCGAGGTTCCGCTGGTGGAGATGTTTGGCTACTCCAACGACCTGCGGAGCATGACCCAGGGCAAGGGCGGGTTCTCGATGGAGTTTCTGAAGTATCAGAAGCTGCCGGCCCGGCTTCAGGAAGAGGTTGTCAAGAAGGCCCAGGCCGACGCGCTAGCCAAGGCTTGATCGGGAGTTACGGCCGGACGAGGGTTTCGCTCGAATGCCTCCGACGAGATCGATCCGACGCCTGGTTTCCCCGAGGGGAGGCCGGGCGTCGGTCGTTTCCGGCAACTTGACGCAATGCGGGACGGCCCGTTAAGCTGCGGGCGAACGATGACTTACGCGCGCACAACTGGATGGCGCGCGGCAACCGTGGGGAGCAGCTCAGGCCCATGTCCGACCCTCAGAAGCATGTCTACTCGTTCGGCGGCGGCAAGGCCGAGGGTAAGGCGGAGATGAAGGCCCTGCTGGGCGGCAAGGGGGCCAACCTCGCGGAAATGAGCGTGCTGGGCATCCCCGTGCCCCCCGGGTTCACGATCACCACGGAAGTTTGCGCCTCGTACTACGAGAACGGGCGGAAACTGCCCGATGCGTGCAAGCCGCAGGTCGAGGCGGCCGTTGAGCTGATGGAGAAGCAGGTCGGCAAGACCTTCGGAGACCCGGTCGACCCGTTGTTGGTCAGCGTTCGCTCGGGCGCGGCACTGTCGATGCCCGGGATGATGAACACCATCCTGAACCTGGGGCTGTCGGATGCCTCGGTCGCGGGGTTGGCGAAGAAGACCGGCAACGAGCGGTTCGCCTTTGACGGGTATCGCCGGTTGATCGACATGTTCGGCTCGACGGCGATGGGTGTCGATCACGAGCATTTCGAGCATGAACTCCACTCGTTGAAGCACGAGAAAGGGGTCAAGCTCGACACCGACCTGACCGCTGATGACCTGAAAGAACTGGTCAAGCGATACAAGGCGGTTTACAAGTCGCACGTGGGCAAGGACTTCCCGCAGGACGCCCGCGAGCAGCTTTGGGCTTCGGTGATGGCGGTGTTCAACTCGTGGGAGGGGAAGAAGGCGATTGAGTACCGGCGGATCGAGCGGATCACCGGGCTGAAGGGGACGGCCGTCAATGTCCAGGCGATGGTCTTCGGCAACACGGGCAATGGCTCGGGAACGGGAGTGGCGTTCACCCGCGACCCAAACACTGGCGAGAACGTCTTTTACGGCGACTACCTCATCAACGCCCAGGGCGAGGACGTGGTGGCCGGCATCCGCACCCCCGAGCCGATCAGCCGGCTTCACGAGGAGATGCCCAAGGTTTACGAAGAGTTGATGGCCATCCGCGAGAAACTCGAGTCGCACTACAAGGAGATGCAGGACATCGAGTTCACCGTCGAGGAGGGGACCCTGTACATGCTGCAAACCCGGACCGGGAAGCGGACCGGGTCGGCGGCGGTGCGGACGGCGGTGGAGATGGTCCAGGAAGGATTGATCGACCAGAAGACGGCGCTTCAACGGGTCAGCCCCGAGAGCCTCAACCACTTGCTGTTGCCGCAGTTGGACCCGAAGGCCAAGGCGGAGGTGGCGGCTCAGGGGATCGCCGCGAGCCCGGGCGCCGCGTCGGGCAAGGTGGTGCTTTCGGCCGATGCGGCGGTGCAGTATGCCGCCGATCACCCGGATGAGCCGATTCTGCTCGTCCGCAAGGAGACCAGCCCCGAGGACGTGGCCGGGATGCACCTGGCCAAGGGGATTTTGACCTCCACCGGAGGCAAGGCCAGCCACGCGGCGGTCGTTGCCCGAGGGTGGGGCAAGCCCTGCGTGGTCGGTTGCGAGGCGCTGCAGATCAACGATGCGGCGCAGACGATCACGCTGGCCGGGAAGACGGTCAAGGCGGGCGATTTCCTGACGATCAACGGGACGACCGGCGACGTGATGATCGGCCAGATGCCGACTGTGGCGCCCACGATCTCGGGGACGTTCGCCACGATGATGGAGTGGGCCGACGGGGTGCGGACGTTGAAGATTCGCGCCAATGCCGACGCTCCCAAGGATGCCCAGAAGGCCCGGGAGTTCGGCGCCGAGGGGATCGGGCTGTGCCGGACCGAGCACATGTTCTTCGGCGATCAGCGGATCGTCGCGATGCGGAAGATGATCCTGGCTGACGACGAGGCCGGGCGGAAGGCGGCGTTGGCCGAGATCGAGCCGTTCCAGAAGGATGACTTCGTCGGCCTGTTCGAGGCGATGGACGGCCTGCCGGTGACGATCCGCCTGCTGGACCCTCCGCTGCACGAGTTCTTGCCCCACGACGAGAAGGGGGCGGCCGAGGTCGCGTCGCAGTTGGGGGTTTCGGTCGAGAAGGTCAAGGAACGAGTGGAGAAGCTCCACGAGTTCAACCCGATGCTCGGGTTCCGCGGCTGTCGGTTGCCGATCGTTTACCCCGAGATCGGCGACATGCAGGTGCGGGCGATCATCGAGGCGGCCGTCGAGGTGAAGAAGAAGGGGAAGTCGGTCCTGCCCGAGATCATGATTCCGCTGGTTGGGACCGTCGAGGAGCTGATCCTGTTGAAGAAGCGGACGATCGCCGTGGCCGACGAGGTGATGAAGAAGGCCGGGACGACGGTGGAATACCTGATCGGCACAATGATCGAGGTGCCCCGAGCGGCGCTGGTGGCCGACAAGATCGCCGAGGAGGCCCAGTTCTTCTCGTTCGGGACCAACGACCTGACCCAGATGACCTTCGGCTTCAGCCGGGACGACATCAAGGGGTTCATGGGCACGTACCTCAAGGAAAAGATCCTGCCGGTCGACCCGTTCCAGTCGCTGGACGTCAACGGGGTGGGGCAGTTGATCGAGATGGGTGTCAAGAAAGGCCGGGCCGGTCGTAAGACCAAGACTGGCGAGCATTTGAAGGTGGGGATCTGCGGGGAACATGGGGGCGATCCCGACAGCGTGGCGTTTTGCCACAAGGTCGGAATGGATTACGTGTCGTGCTCGCCGTTCCGGGTGCCGATCGCCCGTCTGGCCGCGGCCCAAGCGGCGCTGGCCAAGGGGGAGACGACCTCTCGCGACCGCTGAGATGTCGCGGGTTTGACGGTTCGTCCGTGAGACATTCGATCGAGGGCCGGCGCCGTTCGAGGCGCCGGCCCTTCGCGTTGAGCGGACCAGCCTGGGGAACTTGTTTGCGGCCGGTCGCTGTGCTAGCCTGAGAGAGACTTGCGCGCTCAACCCGTTGCGGGGTTGGACGATAGTCATTCGTCCGATCCCCAGGTTCTCCGGGGCGCGCGGGTCGTCTCGGGTAGGTCGGTCGGACTTAATGCGACGTCTCGCCAATGGCTCCTTCGCCCGGCTGGCCCATCGATGGGCCGGGGGGTGGAGTGCGTGCGGCGGTGTTTTGTCCGCGAACGGTCTGTGTCCCCGGCGGAGGGTTTTGTCATGGCCAAGCAAGCTCGCGACTGGAAAGAGATCCTGGTCCGCCGCGGGATCGTCGGCCCCGACCAGATGAAGGAGGCCGACGGCTCTGGGGGCTCGATCGAGGATGCGTTGGCCCGGCTCGGCTATGCCGACTCCGAACAGATCATGAAGGCCAAGGCCGAGCAGTTCGGTTTTGACTTCGTGGACCTTCATGACATCGACATCCCGCCGGCCGTCGTCGAACTGGTGCCCGAGTCCGTGGCCCGCGACAACATTGTGATGCCGTTGATTCAGGAAGGCGGCACGATCAAGGTCATCATGCATGACCCGATGGACTTCGACACCATCGACAAACTGCGGTTCGTGCTGAACCGGGAGATCGAGGTCGCCCTCGCTCCGAAAGAGGCGATCGTCGAGGCGATCAACCGCTATTACGGCAGTGCCACGACCGAGACCGAGTCGGTGGACTCGATGCTTCAGGAGTTCACCGATACCGCCATCGACTACAACGACGACGGCGGCGTGACGCGGGCCGGCTCGTCGGCCAACACCCTGGAGGAAGGGGATGCCCCGATCATCCGCCTGGTCCACCTGGTCATCCAGGAGGCTGTGAACGAGCGGGCTTCGGACATCCACATCGAGCCATTCGCCGACCGGGTCCGCATCCGCTACCGAATCGACGGCGTTTGCATGGAGCGCGACTCGCCCCCCCGACGACTTCTCGGGCCGATCATCAGCCGTATCAAGATCATGGGCTCGATCGACATCGCCGAGAAACGACGCCCCCAGGACGGACGGATCAAGATCCACGTCGCGGGGAAGGACATCGACCTGCGTGTCAGCATCCTCCCAACCAATCATGGTCAGTCCGTCGTGATGCGGATTCTCGACCGCGAGAATATCAAGGTCGGGCTGAAAGATCTGGGGTTCGGTGACGAGGATTACAAAAAGTTCAACTCATTAATCAAGCGGCCCAACGGAATCTTGCTGGTGACGGGGCCGACGGGATCGGGGAAGACGACCACCCTGTACGCCGCCCTGAACGAGTTGAACCGGCCCGACGTGAAAATCATCACGGCCGAGGACCCAGTGGAATACTACCTTCCCGGGATCAACCAGTGCGAGGTCCGGGCCAAGATCGGGATGACTTTCGCGCGGATCATCCGTGCGATGCTGAGGCAGAACCCGAACATCCTCCTGGTGGGCGAGATTCGCGATGAAGAGACCGCGAACACGGCGATTCAGGCCTCACTGACGGGACACCTGGTTTTCAGTACGCTGCACACGAACGATGCGCCCAGTGCCATTACAAGACTCGTCGATATCGGGGTGCAGCCGTTCCTGGTGGCCAGTTCGATCATGGGAGTTTTGGCGCAGCGTTTGGTCCGCAAGGTGTGCCCGAAATGCCGGGTGCGATACGAGCCTCCGGCATCGCTCTTGCATGGCCTCGGCCTGCGGCCGGAACTGGCCAAAAAAGCCAACTTCATGAAAGGTAAGGGTTGTAACTACTGCAAGAAGTCGGGGTATCGGGGGAGGATGGGTATCTACGAGATGATGATGATGACCAGCGCGATTCGCGAGCTGGCGTTCAAGGGAGAACCGACCCAGGTCATTCGTAAAGCGGCTCGCAAGCAGGGGATGCGCACGCTTTACGAGGATGGGATGGTGAAGGCGCTCAAGGGCGTGACGACCATCGACGAGGTTTTGCGGATCACCCACCGGGAGCAAGCGGCGGGAGCGGCATCCTGAGCTTGATTGGTTGCGAGCGAGTGGGCGCGCTGATTCCCAAATGCGAGAATCGGACCTTGTTCGATTGCGGTTTGGGGATGGACACCCTCGCCCCGGATCGTCGCAACGGGAGCGAGTGGGGCCGACGGGTTTGCTTGATAATCCGGTGGTCCCTCGAATAATGCGAAGTGCCGGGCGAAGGGGCGTTCCGCTCTCCAAGTCCTGGCACTTTCCCTTCGTTTGCCGAGACATTTGAATCCGAGATTTCTTCCGGGCCGGCCGGTGCGGTCCCGGGTCTTGGTGCGCGACTCACCTGGTCGATGTGGGGACGGGGCTTCATGGGCACGCTGCTCATCGACAAATTGTTGCAGACGGCTGTCACTCAGCGGGCCAGCGACCTGCACCTGACGGTGGGGAGCCAGCCGGTCTTGCGGCTTCACGGCCACATGCGACCGTTGGCGACCAAGATTCTGGAGCCGGCGGACACCGTCGCCCTGATGAAGAGCATCACGCCGGAGCGCTGTCAGCAGGAATTGCAGGAGGTGGGGGGGACCGACTTTGGTTTTGCCTTTGGCGAACTGGCGCGGTTCCGGGTCGCGATCTACAAGCAGCGCGGCAATATCGGGTTGGTGCTGCGACGGATTCCCAACGAGTTTCTAACCTTTCAGCAGCTTGGTTTGCCGTCGGTCATTGAGCAGTTGATTACCCGGCCACGCGGCTTGATTCTGGTGACCGGGCCGACGGGGTCGGGCAAGACGACCAGCCTGGCGAGCATGATTAACTGGATCAACCAGAACCTCGACCGGCATATCATCACGATTGAAGACCCGATCGAATACTTTCACAAGCATCAGAAGTCACTCGTGAATCAGCGGGAGATCGGCATCGACGTGCCGGACTTTCCCGAGGCGATTCGCCGGGCGTTGCGGATGGACCCCGACATCATTCTGGTGGGTGAGATGCGGGACCTGGCGACGATCTCGGCGGCGATCACCGCGGCCGAGACGGGACACATTGTCTTCGGCACCTTGCACACGAATTCGGCCGAGGGCACGGTCAACCGCATCATCGACGTGTTCCCCAAGGAGCAGCAGGACCAGATTCGCACGCAGTTATCGGTGGCGATCATCGGTATCCTGGCTCAGTCCCTGCTACCTCGCAAACCGAAGGGTTTGGTGGCGGCTTATGAGATGCTGGTGATCACCGCGGCGATCTCGAACCTGATCCGCGAGAACAAGACATACCGCATTGACTCGTCGATTCAGACCGGGCGCAAGCACGGGATGATTTTGATGGATGATTCGCTGTTCAATCTTTGGAAGCAGGGGATCGTCGACGAGTCAGAGGTTCTGTTCAAGGCCCGGAAGCCGAATGACCTCCGCGAGCGGATCGAGATGGCCAAGCGCGGCATCTTCGAGGACGAGCCGGAGGAAGAGGACGACGACAAGAAGTAACGTGCGACGGCTCTCGACGACGACACCCTTGACCTTCAACGACCCCTGGACGCGGAACGCACCGACATGGCCAAGCGCATCGGTACCATCCTGATCGACATGGGCTTCCTCGACGAGGAAGGCCTGATGGAAGCGATCGAGGAGCAGAAGGGCTCGGGCGAGGAGCTTTTCGGCAAGGTCGCGGTGCGTCTGGGGAAAGTGACCGAGGACCAGGTGCTGCGGGCCCTGGGCGAGCAGTTTGGGATGAAGGTCGTGCGGCTGGCCGACCTGACGATTCCTCCCGATGCGTTGGAATTGGTCAACGAGACGATGGCTCAGGCGTTCAAGGTGGTGCCGATCGCGGTGGCGAGGAAGGACAAAAGCGTCACCGTGGCGATGGCTGATCCGCAGAACCCATCGACGCTGGACAGTTTGAAGTCGTTCCTGGGAGTCGAGGTGCGCGGGGCGGTGGCTTCGGAGAAGGATGTGCTGGCGGCGATCGAGCGGGTTTACGCCGGCAAGCAGGAGTCGATTCAGGACGTCGTCAAGCAGATCGAGAGCGACAAGGGGCTCAACCAGTTCTCGAACCGGAGCGAGACGACGATCGACCTGGAGGCGATCGAGGAGATGGCCGAGGCGGCCCCGGTGCGCAAACTCTTGAACATGGTGCTACTGCTGGCGATCAAGGATAAGGCTTCGGACATTCATTTCGAGCCGTTCGAGGACGAGTACAAGATGCGGTATCGGGTGGACGGCGTGCTCTACGAGCTGGTGCCGCCTCCCCGCCACCTGGCCCCGGCAATTTCCAGCCGGATCAAGGTCATGTCGAATCTGGACATCGCCGAGCGACGGCTGCCGCAGGACGGGCGAATTGAGCTGAACATCGGTGGCAACTCGGTGGACATCCGCGTTTCGACCCTGCCGACGCTGTTCGGCGAGAGCGTCGTCTTGCGGATTCTGGACCGGACGGTCGTGCAGCTTGACCTGAACAAGGTCGGAATGTTCCCCGGCGTGCTGAAGACCTGGCGGGAGGTCATCAAGCGGCCCAACGGGATCATCCTGGTGACCGGGCCGACGTCCTCGGGCAAGACCACCACGCTGTACGCGACCTTGAACGAGTTGAATGAGATCACCGAGAAGATCATCACCACCGAGGAGCCGGTGGAGTATGACATCGACGGCCTGATCCAAGTGCCGATCAACGCCGATATTGGCGTGACCTTCGGCGCGTGTCTGCGAGCGATCTTGCGGCAGGACCCCGACAAGATCCTGGTGGGGGAGATTCGCGATCTGGAGACCTGCGAGATCGCCGTGCAGGCGTCGCTGACCGGTCACGTCGTCTTCAGCACCTTGCACACCAACGACGCTCCCTCGGCCGTGACCCGGCTGCGAGACATGGGTCTGCCCACGTTCCTGATCACCGCCACCTGCGAGGCGGTGCTGGCCCAGCGGCTGGTGAGGAAGATCTGCACCGCGTGTCGAACAGACTTCCAGCCGAGCCCCGAGATCTGCATGGAACTGGGGATGACCGTCGAGCAGGCCTCGACCAAGAAATTTTTCTATGGGCGGGGCTGCGACCGCTGCAACAACACCGGCTACAAAGGCCGTATGGGGATTTACGAACTCGTTGTCATGAACGAGGAGTTGCGCGACCTGATCGTCGCCGAGACGTCGCTGGACGACTTCCGCGACGCCTGCAAGCGCAATGGGATGCAGACGCTGCGAGAGTGCGGAATGGAAGCGATCCACACGGGAATGACCAGCGTCGAGGAAGTCATCAAGGCGACCATGCAGGAAGATGCGTGAGTCCGGGTCGGGCGTGAGCCCTGGCGGCCGCAGTTACACCAACGATCGCGATCGCGGGGAGGCCGAGGATGCCGACGTTCCAGTATGAAGCGATGGACCACACCGGCAAGGAAGTCAAGGACAGCATCGACGCCTCCACTCAGGAGGAGGCCCAGCAACTGATCCGCCAGAAGGGCTTCTTCGTCACCAAGATCGCCGAGAAGGTCGGCAAGAAGAAGAAGGGCGGACCCGAGAAGCGGCGGACCGGCTCCCGCAAGAAAAAAGCGTTCACGATCGGCAAGATTTCGAACAAGCATCTCTGCACGTTCACCCGTCAGCTTTCCACGTTGCAGGACGCCGGCCTTCCGGTGCTGCGGAGCCTGCGCATCCTGGAAGGGCAGTGCAAGGCGGGGGTGCTCAAGAATGCCCTGGGAGACGTGGTCGAGGACATCGAGAGCGGCCAGACGCTTTCCGAGGCGTTCAGCAAGCATCCCAAGGCGTTCGACCGTCTCTACTGCAACATGATCAAGGCGGGCGAGGCTGGCGGTGCGTTGGAGGCGATTCTCCAGCGACTGGCGGACTTCAAGGAGAAGTCGCAGTCGCTGAAGCGGCGGATCAAGTCGGCGATGATCTACCCGTTGGTGGTCATCAGCGTGGCGGTGTTGATCGTCGGGTTCATCCTTTACTACATCGTGCCCCAGTTCAAGAAGATCTTCGACGACTTCGGCCTGCCCCTGCCGGCGATGACCCAGTTCCTGATCGAGGCCAGCAACATCGTCGTGAAGCGCTGGTACTTGCTGCCGCTGGTGCCGACGGTGGTGTGGATCTTGATCAAACTGACAAGGCGGAACAAGTCGGGGGCGTACTTCCTCGATAAGGTGATGCTTTTGATTCCGGTGATGGGGGCGATCGTTGAGAAGTCGACGGTGGCCCGCACGATGCGAACTCTGGGGACCTTGGTGCAATCGGGCGTGCCGATCCTCGAGGCGCTGAGCATCGTCCGCGACACCGCCGGCAATGCCGTCTTTGAAAATGCCTTCACGAGAATCTATGAAAGCATCCGCGAGGGCGAGACGATCGCTCAGCCGTTGCGGGAGGCGCGAATCGTCGACGACATCGTGGTCAACATGATCGACGTCGGCGAGGAGACGGGCGACCTCGACAGCATGCTCAACAAGATCGCCGATAACTATGACGAAGAGGTGGAAACGCTGGTGGAAGGGCTGGTGAGCCTGCTGGAGCCGTTGATGATCGTCGTCCTGGGCGGCATCATCGGATTCATCGTCATCGCCCTGTTCCTGCCCCTGGTCAACCTCATCAGCAGCCTCAGCGGCGGCAAGTAGGCCGGCCGCCCGGAAAACGCGGTCCCATCCGGCTCCTTGGCGTCACGAAGGGCCGGGTGGGACGTAGGATGACCACCCTTCGCCTGCCCCGCTCGACGGAAACGCACCGAACCGACGAACTCGCGACCCGCATTCTCTCGGCACAGGCCCTTGGTGTCTGGTCTCGCCGGCGCATCAGGAGATTTGAACGATGACCCGCACGAATCGCTCGCGACGACGACGAGGCTTTACCCTGGTCGAGGTTCTGACGGTCTTCGTGATCATCGGGATCCTCACGGCGATCCTCCTGCCGGCGATCGGCAACGCCGTTGGCGCGGCCAAGAACGCGGCCGTTCTCGCCGAGATGAACCAGCTTGGCCAGGCCCTGCAAACGTTCAAGAACCGGTACGGAGAGTTTCCCCCGAGCCGGATCATGCTGTGCGAGAACACTTATTACAATATCCTCTCCACCGCCCAGTTGGATAGTCCCCCGTCGTCCTGGTATGCCACCTCGGCGACGGGCGTCCCCAACTATCCCGATCCGACGACCTACGACGACCTGACCTACGGCCAGTTGGCGGTGCGGTCGTTGGGCTACCTGCGGAAGTTCTGGCCGCGAGCCCAGGCGCTCGATTCGACCTCGGGGGCGTCGGCTCAATCGGCGTTCCAGACCAACTCCACCCTGGCCCTCTCGACGTCGCCCACTTACTGGCCGGACTTCAATGGCGACGGCGTTTGCCAGGCCAACCCGATCTTGCTGCAAGGGGGGGAGTGCCTGGCGTTTTTCCTGGGGGGCCTGCCCAGCACGGCGAGCGTTTCCACTGGTTTCTCGACGGGGGGGGCGATGACGGGGTTCTCCAAGAGCCCGCAGTATCCGTTCGTCAACGACGCCATCCCCAACCAGTTGTCGACCACCATCGCGGTTCCCCGCGACACGGCCCTGTTCGAGTTCAAGGGGGACCGGCTCGTCGACGACGACCTCGACAGCATTCCCGGCTATGTTGACTCGCTGGGCTCGGTCTCCAGCGGCAACGCGACGTATTACGCGTACTTCAGCGCTTACGGAGCGACGGGGGCCAATGGTGGCTATGACCCCAACGACAACAACTCCGCCGCCGAGATTGGCATCCTGGCGACCTTCCGCACGACGTTCCTGGCCGGCCCGTCGGGCAGCCAGGCCAACTCGGTCCAGTCGCCCGCGCCCAACCCGTACACCTCCAGCTTCCCGGTCCCGACCAGCACGGGGACCAGCTCGCCTCCGGCGTCCTACCTGAACCCACAGACGTTCCAGATCATCTCCGCCGGCAGCGACCGCGTCTTTGGGTTCGGTGGCCAGTACATCGCCAACGCCCCGGGGAGCCGACTGCCCGTGAACTCGCTCATGAGTGGGACTTATCAGGGATCCCCGCTGTCGGATCGGGCTTTTGAGAAGGACAACCTCACCAACTTCAACGGCAGCAAGCTCGAGTGAACCGGGTTTCCCCGAGGTGAGGTGGGCGGCGCGGGTCTCGCCCCCTCGGTCCGGTGGCTCAACGCGATGCGAAAGGTGGCGTGAGGCATGAGACGGCAGGTTCCCCTAGCCCGGACCGGATTTACCCTGGTCGAAATGCTGGCGGTCATGGCGATCATCGGCATCCTGCTGGCGTTCATCCTCAACGCGGCGTTTGCCGGCGTGGAGTACACCAAGCTCCAGGCGACCCGGGAACTGATCGCCAAGCTCGACGTGGCGATCGCCGACCGCCTTGATGCCCTGCTGAGCATCACGCCGACCGTCACCCCGTTCCATTCGCTTTTGGCATCGAGTGGTGGCCTCAACTCCAGCCCCCAGCGGGCCGAGGTTTTCGCCCAGGCGGATTTGCTCCGGGGCGAATTGTCCGACTGTTTCTTTTACGACCCCACGGATACCAGCTATCCGGTCAAATTCGCTTCGGATTTCACGGTGGCACCCTACTCGACCTTGATCGCGAACATCAGCCCGCTGAGTGACCCCAACACCTTGCCGATGGGGATCACCGACGCGGGACAGCCGGCGCAGGGGGTGTATGGGGCGTCGTTCACGGCTCGCGGGGCGATCATGAAGAACCTGGGAGTCACGAATTACGAATATGACGGGATCGACAACAACCAGGATGGGAATGTCGACGAGTTTGGGGACCTTCCCTCCGGAGCGACCGCCACCACGACCATCACCGCCGTTCAGACAGCCTTGAACCTGCACACCCACAAGACCGCCCGGGCCGAGGTGCTCTACGCGAGTCTGCTGGAAGGGCTCGGCCCCCTCGGCAGCGTCTTCACCGCCGATGACTTCCTCGGTCGCGAGATCCAGGACACCGACGGCGATGGCCTGCCGGAACTGGTCGATGCCTGGGACCAGCCGCTCCAGTTCTATCGCTGGCCAGTCTATTACGATTCGGACACTCAGAAAGGGTTCTACCCCTACGGCGGGATCGCCGAGGACCGCGACCAGGACCCCCTGGACCCAAACCGTCAGCTCGTCGCCCCGGCCTGGTATCTCAACAGTTCGGGCACCGCTCCCAATCCGGGTGACAATGCCCAGCTTTTCCAGTCGGTGTTTTACTCTTTGACCGACCCGCTGACCAACAATTCGCCGTCGTCGGGCCCGATGTGGGACCGGAGTGGGACGTATGGACGTCGAGCCTATGCCGTGCGGCCGTTGATCGTCTCCAGCGGCCCCGACCAGTTGTTGGGCCTGGGGCAACTGGGGTTTGACTACTCGGCCTACGGCGGTGCCGCGCCGCTGGCCGTCTCCGGTCGAGCCATCTTGAGCGTCGAGAACCAGGCGGCCAAGGCCGACCCGAATCGGAATTCCACGAACCCCGAGCAGGTCGACCTGACCACGGCCACTTCGCTGTTGATTCAGTCCTGGGCCCTGGACGACATCTCGAACCAGAACCTGCCCAATCCCGGAGGGCCACGCTGATGTCGCCGGAACGCCGCCGCGTCCTTCGCGGGTTCACCCTGGTTGAACTGCTGGTGGTCGTGGCCATCATCGGGCTGGTTTCGGCGGCCACCCTGCCGGCGATCCTGCCGGCGCTGGCTAATCGCCAGGCCACCGACGCGGCCAGCATCCTCCAGGCCGCCCTGGCCAACGCGAGGGACTCGGCCGCCCGCACGCGGGCCCCCGTCGGCCTTAGGTTCCTGCGAGACCAGTCGTTGGCGCTGCGAGACTCAGGCGCTCCCCCGGTGATTCTCGGGTTCAGCAGCTTCGTCGCGACCCGGACCGCCCCGGATTATTCCGAGGGACTGGTGTCCGTGCAGGTTCTCGCCACTGGTCAATTGGCCTCCACCTCGATGGCGACGTTCTCCAGCGGGGCGGTCACGGCGGTCACGCCTTTGACGGTCTATGGGCCGCCGCAAACGGCCAGCGGCACGGTCCTTCCCCCAACGTCCTGGTACTGGAACATCCGCCGAGGGGAGAAGATTCGATTCAACAACTCGGGTCCCTTTTACACCATCGTCGGACCTATGGCGGCCGGGGGCATCGGCACGACCGCTTCGATGGTGTGGAACTCCACCAACAACCCGGAAGGCTACGTCAACGAGGGGCTGCCCGGCGTCACCCCGACCGGCCCTAGCGGCGCCGAGTTCCTTTATCTGACCGACGGCAAGGACAACTTCGTCACCGCCGGCAGCATCACCGTTCCGTACGCCAAGTCGGGTTACGATGGCTATGTCGATGAGCTGTTCGACGGGATGGACAACAACGGCGATGGCACGGTGGATGACCTCAACGAATGGGAGCCCGATACCCTCGCGGTTTCGGTCCCGAACCTCAGCACCTACTCGATCTCCCGACGCCCGGCCCTCGACTCCCGCTCGCGAGTGACCGCCCTGCCCGCCGAGATCGTCATCGACGCGACCACTTATAACTCGACGCTGGAACGATCGCGGCTGCCGATCGACTTCAATAACCTGGCCTACTTCGACATTCTCTTCGCACCCAATGGCCAGGTAACGACGAACTTGCCGTATGCCGGAACGGCTTCACTGCCGACCTCCCCGTTCTTTCACTTCTGGCTGACCGACCGGGACGGGGTGACTGAACCCACCGGGACGGTTTACCCCAGCCTGCCGACGCCGTTTTCCGGGCTGAAGGGAGAACGGCGGCTGGTGACGATTCAGACCAAATCGGGTCTGGTCTCGGTCAACCTCCTCGAAACCTTCGACGGCACTGACGCCTATGCCCCGTACCGAGACGCCCAGAACGGCGTGAGGGACAAGCTATGACCGCCCACTCGCCTCGGGCCCGCCGGGGGGTCACGCTGACCGAGATTTTGATCAGCATTTTGATCCTCGGCGTCGGGATGATCTCGCTGGCCACGCTGTTCCCAATCGGGCTGCTGCGGATTCGCGAGGCCACCAGGTCCAGCCGCTCGGCGTTGCTGTCCCGCGAGGCGGGATCGCAGATTCAGGCCCGCAACCTCTTCGACCGGAACCTATACCCGTTCAACGCCACGCTCGGGGCTTATTACGATAACTCGACGGTACCGCCGACGATCTTCGACCCGTGGCTTCAGGACGGGCTCTCGGGCAGCGGCAACCTTGACCGCACCCTGGCCGGGTCCGTGGGGCCGGGCCTGCCGGTGGCGTATGACTCGCTCTGGTGGGCCTTGAGCAATCAGCCGTGGAACCGGACCAGCGTCACCTCCAGCCTCCCCCGGTTCGGGGTCAAGACCACCGACACGCTGCATCACGGTTCCGGCGATGGCACCGGCCTGGCCGGGGTCAGCGCCTTCGGCCTTCAACGGATTAGCAGCATCTTGCCCAGTGTCGTCCTCAGCGATCCATCGACTTTTGTTTCGCCGGATGACCCGGTCTATCAGACAGATACCCCAGCGACTAGCCCTCTGATCCCCGACCTGAGTACCGGCTCAGTCCAGTACGATTACAACTACTCCTACATGTTCACCGGCCAGCAGTCGGACTGTAACGAGTACACCGTCTTCGACGGGTCGGTGGTGGTCCACAACAACCGTCCGTTCGGGCTCGATGCGACGGGTGCGGCTGGCGAGCGGGTGGTCGAGGGAGTCTTCGGCTACGGGGTCAATGCGAATAGCGTCAACAGTTACAGCACGGGGAATCCTCGGCTGGTGTTGCTGAGGTGGTCGGCCAGCGAGCCCGACCCCGAGGTCGCCCTGGGCAGTTGGATCGCCGACGTGACCTATGAGCAGAACGCGACGAACTCGGCGACCAAGTTCGCCAACACCGCCCCGTACCCAATGCAGCGCTGCATCTGGTACCGGGTGGCCAAGCGATCGGCGGCGACCGTCGATCCGTCATTCAATGACTTTCGACGGATGCAAATCACCCTGACCGCTCCGGTCCGCGCCATGACGCTCCTCCAGCCCAATTCCGACAGCCCGGTCTACACCAACGCGGCCTTGCTTTGCCCGTCGGTGGTGAACGTCTTCCCCCGGGTGATTTACACCCAGGACTGATTCACTCGAATCAATTTGACTCGACTCGCCGGCCGCTTGGGGACCTCGATCGCCATGCACTTCAAGGGGACAACCGCCATGCACCGCAATGCTCCACGACGACGCCCCGGCCGTCGCGGTGTGACGCTGGTCGAGATGCTGGTCACGGTGGCCCTGGTCGTCCTGATCATGACAATCGTCGTCAACGTCTTCCGCTCGGCCACCGGAGCCGTGCGAGGCGTGCAGATCAACCAGGAATTCGAGGTCAACCTCCGCCGCCTGGAGGCCACCCTCCGCCAGGACCTGGCCGGCGCCACGGCGCGGTTCACCCCGCCGTTGAACCCCAAGGACGGCCTCGGTTACTTCGAGTACGGCGAGAA
Source organism: Isosphaeraceae bacterium (assembly GCA_965201075.1). Lineage (GTDB taxonomy): Bacteria > Planctomycetota > Planctomycetia > Isosphaerales > Isosphaeraceae > CBDAVP01. Next base: position 51,035 of record CBDAVP010000016.1, read on the forward strand.
TTCGTTTGCCGACGTCCAGGGCGAGGACACCGACGACTGGATGGCCCTGACGGTCAAGGCCCCCATCGGCCAGCCGTTCCAGGGGCGCTACTGGGACCCCAACGGCAACCAGGCGATCCAGCCGACGATCATCACCAGCGAGTTCGCCGAGGTCCTCTACTTCCTGCGCAACGGCAACCTCTACCGGCGTATCCTGCTGATCGTGCCCGAGAAATCCGGGAACCTTCTTGCGGCCGATCAAAACTCACCGCCGTCGCCGTTCCCTTACACCGTCACTCTCAAAACTATGTATGCAAGTCCCTCCAACCCTCTCCCGGTGAGTTGGCTGGGCGTCAACGACATCTCGGCGAGGCCCGGCCGCTGGGTTGACCTGTCCGTGGCCCCAGTCCCCAATACCCTGGGCGACCTGACCAACCGCGAGAACCGCGCCTTCCGGCCCCGGTACGATGACGACTACGACGGGGATAATCTCCCCGACGAGTTTCACGGAGGTCCGGTCTCGGGCACGAACTCTCTCCCGAATGGGATCCTCGACGAGTACCCGACGCTCTATCCCAATGTCATCACCAGCACCGCGACGGCCACGGGCTCGGTCCTGTTGAACGAAACGCAGTTCACCCGAGTGGGGAACCCGGGTCTCGACGGGCTGCCTTTCCCGTACATCTTCCCCGGGGCCTACTCGGTGCCCGACTACCCTTACGGGGCAACCCTGGTCTACGGGCCGATCCACGCCGTCGGCGCCGCGACCCCGGTCGTGAACCACTCGCCTCTGGAACTGGGAGACAACCTGCCGGTCCCCACGGCGAACCTCCAAACTTACTGGGGCTGGCCGACCTGGAAGGAGACCGCGTCGCCGTTCTGGACCGACCCGTGGATTCGTCTTTATGATAATGGCAATAAGCAAAGCCCAGGGCTGTCCAACCTCTCCACCAACGCGGCGGCGCTGCCCCCATTGACCACCGGAATGCTCGGCTCGTCGACGGTCCCCTACCGAGCGATCCCCCAGCCGTTCAACGACGCCGCGGGAAGTTCGACCTTCGCCCTGCTTCCGACCGCCGCGGCTCCGTTCACTTACCCCTCCACCGGCCAGACCTTGCTGTGGAACAACGCCTGGGAAGATGACCTGATCATGACGGGGGTGCGCTCGTTCGACATCAAGGCGTATGATCCTAATGTTATAGCCACTCATACGGATCTTCAGGCCGGTGATCCAACGCCCGTCCCTCACTATGTCGACCTTGGCTATGCGCTGGACCGCACCGGTGCCGCGTATTGGTTGGGCGGCTTCCCTAACACCTATACCGCGGCCCAGGTCGCCTCGGGCCTGCAAAGCTTCGGTCACGAGGGCCGCATCCCGCCGCTGACGGCCGACTCCCGCGTCGATCCCCAATGGCCCACGTTCGTCGACAATACCGGCACGCTCCAGGCCAACAATATCGGCGAGAACTCGAATTCGACCATTCGCCTCAGGCGTGTCTGGGATAGCTGGTCAACCGAATACACCAACGCCCCCGACCTGCCGCTCGACCCGACCCAGGGACCGCTCAACAATCGACCCCCGGTCTACCCGTCGTACCCAGCCCCCTACCCGGCTCCCCTGCGGGCGATCCAGATTCAGATTCGACTGAGCAACGCTCCCGACAATGACCACGTGAAGGCCCTGACGATCACCCAGGACTTTTCCGACAAGCTTTGATTCCCGGCCGCGAACGGTCGCCGCAACCGCGCTCAATTCATCGGTCGAGGGAGGAACGAAGGCCCATGTACGTCGCACAACATCCGACCGACCCGCCCCGACGCGGCGTGGTGCTGGTTTTGATCCTGGCGATGCTGGGACTGCTGGCGCTGATCGGCGTCTCCTTCGCCACCATCACCGGCCAGGCCCAAACCGGCAGCCGCAGGTTCGCCGAGGCGGCCTATACCCCCACCTCCGACCAGGTGATGGACTTCGCCCTCTCGCAACTGGTCTATGACACGACCAACCCGCTCTCCGCCATTCGCGGCCACAGCCTGGCCAACGACATGTACGGCAACGACGCGGCCAACATCGGCACCATCAACGCCGCTGGATACAACCAGCACGGCTACAACGTCCTCTCCAGCGGCACCGGCGTCAGTTTCACGGCCGGAACGGCGGACAACGTGAGTGTGGGCGGCACCACTCCGTATTCCGCCTACACGCAGTACACGACCAACATCGCGGTTGCCGGCACGCCCGACCTGACCGGTTGGATCATCCGCGTGACCGCTCCGGGGCTGGTCTCGCAGACCGTGGAAGTCGTGCGTGACGACCGGACCACCACCGCCACCAAGACGTACCACCTCCTGACCCTCTCCAACTTCGACGGCAACGCCCGCCTGGCGAATTTCGGTAGCACCAACGCCCAGGCCGCCCTTGATGGTAACTTCCGTCGCGCCTTCAACGGGCCGGGTGCCAACAACTGGTCGTTCCTGCCCACCGCCAGCCCGGCGATTCCGGCCAACTTCGCCCAGTACGCGAACTTCCGGTTCAATGGTGACATCAACAACGGCAACCCCACGCCCGGCAACCCGAACGCCTTCCAGACGGGTCTCGGTGGCATGGACGAAGATTACGACGCCGTGGACACCGAGAACTGGTTCCTGGCGATGATCAGCGCCGACGGCTCAGTGGTGGTCCCCTCGTTCCACCGACCGGGCATCCTGGCGGCCGACGACTGGAAGTATCCGTACAATTCAACCGACACCGCGGCAAAGCGATCCAGCGTTTTAGCGTCAATGGCAAAGATCCTCCGCCCTCGGTCGGTGGACCATCCGGGTTCGGCGGGGACTTTTCCCAACCTCGTGCCAGACGCGACGACCGGGAAGATCACCTACGACGTGGACAATGACGGCGACGGGGTCGCCGAGTCGGTCTGGCTGGACCTGGGCCACCCGGTCATCAGCGACGCCTCGGGCAAGCGGTTTAAGCCGCTGTACGCCATGACGGTGATGGGACTCAACGGCCGCATCCCTCTGAATACCGCGGGCAACATCCAGGGCCGGCATCTCAACTCCGACCCCTCCGGCGCGGGCCTGTATAACCTCGGCGACCCCACCTTCAATCACACCTCGCATCTGGGCTATTCCCCCAGCGAGATCAGCCCGCTCTACGCGCTGCAGAACGCCCCGGACCTGAACTACTTTCAGTTCGACAACACGAACACCCCCAGCGGGCCCTCGCCCGTAAGCGTGACGCAGCTTCGCAATTTGCTGACCGGTACGCGAGTCCCCCTGTCGACCAATAAAGATGCCAACACCGTGACGGCCGGGACGTCGCTGATTTCGATGGGCAACAATATCTATGATTCGACCACGACCCCCAGCTACGACGAATCGGTGGGGACTGGCACCGTTGTCCGCAACTCCACCACGGTCAGTGGCCGGTGGGGTGAGCCGAACTTGATCTCGCTCGGGCTGGTCAACCCGAATGTTTTTGGCAATGGCAGCCGCGCCGGGCGGACCAACAACGTCCCGTTCGTCGCGTCTCGGGCTGAGATCGACGCCGCCGACGACAACCGCAATACGTTCGACTTCCGGCTCCCGGGCCAGAGCAATCCTGAGGATGGGGACTATAACGATAACCCGCCATTGGCGGCTATCAACGTCAACGTCCCTCTGCCACCGGTGGAACGAACTCGTCGCTTCGTGAAGCCCTTCGACTTGGCGGGTACCGGTCGTCTCGGCCCGTTTGGCACTTTGATGACCTTTGGTGGGGCGACGTACACCCCGGCCACCGGAACCCAGACGGGCTTCGACGCCGCATCGGTTCGCCAGGGCTACCTTGGGTCCGACGCCGCAGGCCGGCTGACCACTTGGATTTACCATCGCCCCCCGGGTGTTCCACCAATTGTTTCCCACACCACCTACGACTCCGACCCGTCTTATGGAAGTCCCGACGCCGGCCCGGACATCACCAGCAATCCCCTCCACGGATATGAGTCGGAGCGGAATCCCGATCCCGGTGCGCTGGTTCAATCCGTCGCGGCAATGCCTTTCAACACTTCGGCTGTGGCCTACCCGACGTTCACAGGGCCGATCAACTCCGAGGACTCTACTACCACACCTGCGGTGAACTACGGCTATCTCAACGGCAGCCTTGCATTGAATGAGGCCGAAGAAATGGACCACTACAACCCGAGCCACTTCGACTCGCCGTTTGGGCCCGAGGACACCGAGTGGCTTTACCGTCGCCAGGACATCGACGGCTCATCGCTGGACAGCCGCCTGGCTCAACTGGCCCCCGTCAGTTTCGGCAACAACGGCGGCGCCTCCGCCCGCGCCAATGGGGCCTTGCGGCCCGACGCGATGATGCGACGCAACCTCTTCGCCCACGAGGTTTGGGACACCAACGCCCTTGTCCTGGCCAACGACAACCCCGGCAGTGCCGCCAGTCCCAATGGCGTCTTCCAATTCAACAGCCGGCTGCTCCCCTCATCCAACTGCAGCGTCAATACCCTGCATTCCGGGGCTCGGCATTACCCGATTCAAGCCGAAACCCTTAGCAGCAGTTACATGAGTAACGTGAATCTTCCTAGCCCCGGCCAGACGGCACTGGCCACGCCGAGTCTTGCCCACCGCGACCGCAAGATCAACCTGAATTATCCCCTGCCAGTCTCCAATGCTCCAGACGAGCCTGTCCGCAAGAAGTGGATCACCGAGACGTATAACTTCCTGCTGGAGACGCTCCCCCCCGAGGCGACCGACACCGCCGAGGAACAAGTTAAGCTCTGCCAGTACCTCGTCAACATCATCGATTTCCGCGACCCCGACGGCGCGATGACCCATTTTATCCATCCCAACGTCCTACTGGTCCCCGCCGGCGCCGCGGCGGCAATGTCTCCAGGCACACCGCCCCGAGCCATCCTCTCCTACAACACTACCGATCCGGACTACGGCAAGGCCATTCCGATGGATCTTTATGGGATGGAATATAATCCGATCGCCATCAATGAGGTTTTGGCCTATTCGTTCAAACGGGCTAGTGGCGCTACCGGGATCGACACGCCCCGCTTTTTCGTTGAACTGGTCAACACCCTTAGCATCGCCGGAAATCCCGCGTCGATCCCTAGCGGTTACCCCTCTACGGGTTGGAACCCAAGCGACATCAACCTGGCTGGATGGGACTTAGTCGTCGCGTTCGAGAATAATAGCTTGTCCAGCACGACTAGCCCCGGCGAGGATTTCACCTGCCGCCCCGACCCCCTGACTGGCCAAATCCCGCCCCAACCCGCCACGGGCCGGGCGCAGTTTATCTACATGCCGCTCCAACCCCGTCCGACCGGCTCCACGAATAGCACCACACGATTCTTTTCCACCCCGTCCATCAAGGCCAATGGAACGCCACAGTATATGGTCTTGTCCAACCCTCTGGTGGACTACACGTGCGAAAACGGATATTCGTCGCCGGGCGCGGGCGGGACCGGTAATATTGCGCCTAATTTGGACGGCATCCTAACGCGGTCCGGATTAGGCGATGTGTTAGCGAACAACGGAAGCTATGTTGCCGCGGACGACCCGTTTGCCCTAGGGGCGACGATCCCTCCAGCGGGATTTCCCGGGGCCTACAACACTACCAACGCCTTCGACATCGCAGACCCCAATTATCCATCTACACGCTCGAACATCCCGCAGACCAACATTGACGCTCTTCCAACCAACGTCCTCGGCCGTGCCCAAGGGAAATTCTTCTGGCTCTACCTGAGGCGGCCCGCCAACCCACTCGTTTCGGCAGACCCCTCGGCGGCCACCGCGACCGGCAACCCAATGGTCGTCGTCGACTCCTTCCGATTCCCCTTCATCGAAGCAGGAGCCAAGGTCGATATCAGTGATCCCAAGAATCCGGCCATCGATCGTAGCCTGAACCGAGATCTTTACTCGTTCCAGCGAACCCAACCGTACCGAGGTGGCCAGGAGATTCCAACCCCGATCGGCCCACCGTATCCGTCCCCGCCCCAATCCCTCGGTTATTCGGAGCAGACGGCCATTACGACGCCGATGAAGTCTGGACCCGGCAACCTTACGAGTACGGTGTATCCCTATATGTTCGGCGTCTGCCCGAGCACTTCGACTCCTCCCCAATACTACCAAATTACCGGCACCACCCAAACGACTCCCCCCACACCTTATTCTCAAGTTAACACACCCAACAAAGGCCCAGGCTCATACAAATCTACCAATGCTAGTAATACTTGCGATGCGACTACGATTGCACAGACCTTGGGTGCGGAAAACTTCAACAAAGACGCCAACTGGGACCACTTCGTCTTCCACGACCGCGACTTCATGGGAGTGGCCGAGTTGCTGTTAGTTCCCGGCTGCCCGCCCGGTCTTTTCACCAAACAGTTCGTCGAGAACGCCCCGAGGAGCCCAGTGCTGAGCCTGCCCGATGTTAAACCACCGGCCGGATCCCCTTGGCCCACACTTCCTCAGGCGATCAACCTCTACGGCTCGACGAATGTCGCCCTTTCGACGGCCGCACCTCTCGAAACACCTCCGCATACTTACCCTTACCTGACCGACAACCTGTATTACTCGGCGACAAATACCCAGGACGCAGTACCCGTCATCAACGGGACCACCGGCGCGGGCTGGCATAAGATGCTCGGGATTTTTGAAGTCCCCAGCCCGGCCATCAACGCCATCGGGCCGGTCGCGTCAAGCTCGAATCCCGACTCGAATGGCCATAACTTCGACTGGTTTCGCCAGGATCGCAAACCCGGCTTGTTGAACCTCAACCTTATCATCGACGAGGAGGTCTTCTTCGGCCTTATCGACGATCCTCTACGGATGAACACCACCGCGGTCGCCTCGGTGGCTAGACCGGCTGGTCAACCGTCCGCGCTACCCGTGGTCTATCCCGTCGCGGCACCGCCTGTGATCAATACCCCGTACATCGCCACCCATAGCGGTTCGGACCTCATCTACTATCCGACGATGGCCAACCGCGGATTCCAGCTGTTCCTAGATGGTACTGGCAACCCTTCCTTCTCCGCTGCCTTCCAGAATAATGCCTATTCATTCATGAAACGGGCGTTCCGTGATTTCCTCGGCATGAGGCATACTTTTGACAGCACGACCAACAGCAACCCGATCCTGTTTGGACCTGGCCCAGAGCGGCCCTTCCATGACCTGACCTATCCCGACATTGATTACACGGTGATGCGGCCCGCCCTGCTGCCTGGGTCGATGGCATTTGATCCAGGGACTAAGAGCACCAGTACCGATTACAACGCCCCTGGGGCCGGCGGAATTCGGATTGGCCCGCCGCCTGTTCCTACTCGCCGACTGTTTAGCATTCCCACAACGGCGAACCCTACTCCAAACCCTCACGACAACTCCAGTCAGTATGGCGACACCAGTTTCAACGCCTACACCGTTGTAAATGGTGCCCCCGTTGTGGACCTGTCGTCGGCCCCCTCCGCCGCGGCCCCTACGGTCGGAACCTCGTGGCTTGGCGGCATCGCTGCCGGCGACAACCGCCAGCACCCGGTTTTCCAGACCGAGTGGCTTCAGAAGGTGATGAACCTCACCACCGTCCGCACCCATCAGTTCGCCGTTTGGGTGACCGTTGGGTTCTTCGAGGTCAGTTCGGCCGGCAACGCCCAGGTGGTCCCGCCGATCCCCGATGTCCTTGGCCGAGAAGTCGGCGCCCGAGAGGGCCGCGCCATCCGCTATCGGTCCTTCTTCCTGCTGGACCGCACCCGCATCCCTGGCTTCAACCCCCAAGACCCGGGCGACTTCCGCGACGTCGTCCTGTACCGTCGGCGCATCGAATGAGGCTCGTCGCGGGCCTCAACGTTCGCCGGCCACGGCCGGGGGACTGACTAGAATCCACGACACCCGTCGTATAGAATGAACCGAACCCCATCCCGTGCGAGAAAGGACCGTCCCATGCTTGCCCGTCGTCCGCGTCGAGGCTTCACTCTCATCGAGCTGCTGGTGGTCATCAGCATCATCGGCGTGCTCGTCGGCCTGCTGCTGCCGGCGGTTCAGAACGCCCGAGAGGCCGCCCGCCGCACCCAGTGCCTCAACAACGTCAAGCAACTCGGCCTGGCCCTGCAAGGGTTTCTCAACGCCAAGAACACCTTCCCCAATGCTTGCACCTTCGGCGAGGCCGACGCCACGGTCGCACCATCCTCGACCACGACCGGCGGCACCACGACCGTCACCGGCGCCAGCGTCGCCAACTCGGCGATCCTCCCGGCCTTCAGCAACCCCCCGGTCCTGACCTCCACGGCCCAGATGGGCACTGGCAGTACCTTTAGCGACGTCGGCCCGCTCTATAGCTGGGTCGTCGATTGCCTGCCCTACATGGGTAACGACAATCTCTACAACGACTTCAACCGCAGTCGCGCCTGGTACGACATCAACGGCCGCACCGGGGACGACGCGTCCAAGCCGGCCAACATCGCCGTCACCTCCACTGAGATCGGCATCCTGGTCTGCCCCGACGACTCCACCGGACACGGCGGCGCCGGGAACCTCTCCTACGTCGTCAACGGCGGGTTCGCCCGTTGGATGGCCTACCCGATCTACTGGGTCGGGGCCGGGCCCACCGCCACCACCCCGCCCCAGAACGCCTCCAGCAATGGCTTCAACGACTGGACCGGCAGCGGCACCCCCAACGGGGCTGACGCCAACGTCGGTCACAAGACGGGCGTGATGTCCTGCGGCACCTTCACTGGTCGCGCCCCCTGGGACTACAAGACCAACTCGGCGGCGATCACGGACGGGCTGAGCTACACCCTGTTGATCGGCGAGAACTTCCTCGCCGGGGCCGGCTTCGTCGGCGGAACCGCGGTCAACTGGGGGTCGGCGAATCCCAATTCGGTCATGTTCCAGGCTTCGGACAACGTCTGCGGCGCCGCCGGCGCTTGCAGTTCCGCCTCGCTCACCGGCACCAACACCGCCGGCGTCTTCACCGACGGGGCCAGTTGGGCCGCCGCCAATAACGACACCACTTACGAGAGCATCAACTTCGGCACCCGTAACGGCCTTCAGGATCTTGAGGCTCCGTTCCTCAACAGCACCCACCCCGGCGTCGTCGTGGTCGGCATGTGCGACGGCTCGGCCCGTACGATCTCCTCGACGATCAACGGCACCGTTTATGCCAAACTGGTCACCCCGGCCGGCTCCAGCCTGCCCGGCGCTTATCGTCAAGGCCCGCTGAGTTCGGCTGACTACTGAGTCGGCGGTTCGCTCGGTCGGTTTCCGAAAGACACCTGGACCCCTCGGGACGGCCTCGGCCATCCCAAGGGGTTTGGTTCGCGCCCTTGGGGCGGTGCCTCGAAGAGCGCAGGCCCTCGCCTGGTCGGTCGGCCTCTCCGATGACTCGCCCACCGAGATCCTTCGCAAGCGTCCGCCCCACTCCGAGGCCGATGCCCGGGTTCCCTCGAAGGCAACGAGCCGATCATGATCGGCGGCTGCGACGCCATGTCCGCTGCGTACTCGTCGCCCGCGAAGTGACCCGCCCTTCAGGATAGACGGATCGGACGGGGCGGTTCCGTCCCGATTCAATCCTTCCGGGTCGGTGACTCGGGGGCCAACGACCTGGCGAGTTCCCAGAAGCGGGTGCCATGGTCGACTTTCCGCTCGTCCACTTCCCGACCGTCCTGGTTCCTTATACTGGCGACCGACGGAGACGGAGGCCGGAGGGTTGCGAACATCTGGCCACTCGTCACATCCCACAACTCGACCGAGAAGTCCTCACCGAGGTGGAATGTCGCCGCGATTCGGCCGTCGTCCGACAGGCCCGCCGCCGAAGCCGTGGCCGCCGGGCGAAAGTGGGCAACCCGCTCCAGTCGGGCCGTATCCCAAACGCTTACGGCTCCATCCCGAAGATCGAAAGTGAGAAATCGCCCACCCCCCTGGCTGATCGAGTCGCGCAAGGGTCGGATCGCCTGCCCAGGGAGATCCTTGAGCAACTTCCCATGCCGCCCGTCCCAGACCCGAACCCCCTCGTCGGAGGCCGTGACCAGCAGGCCGGACTCGTTGAAGAATGCAAGATCATGGATCGGTCCTTGGTTCCTCAAGACTGCGATCGGGTCCTTCTGCTCCTGGTTCCACAGCTTCGCCGTCCCGTCCTTGTAGGACACTGCCTCGCGATCGGTGAAATGGGCATCACCACGGTCGTCCAAAAGTGAGGGTAGGCGACCGATCGTGGCGTGGGTGTAGTCTCGCATCCGTTCCTCGCTCACGAACGGGAATGTCTCGGGCCTGGGGTTCGTCTTCCCCACGGCGGCCGCGGCGGGGGTCTGGGCCGGCGTGCCCGAGAGCCCCCAACCCGCCAACAGGCCGATCCCACAAATGGCCGCCGCCGCGAACGAGCCGAGCTTGGACATCAAGGCCTCCTGGAAGAACATTTTCACCAAACCGACAATCGCCGGGGACATCGCCCCGACGCCTTGGCCGACAGTCAATGGGGACGCCACCGCCTCCCTGGCGAACGCGGCCGTCATCGCTCCGAGCGCGGGGGTCAGTCCCCGGCGGACGAGGCGACCCCGCAACCGTTCGCGTCCGCGTGCCAGGCGACTCCCGATCGTCCCGATGGGGCATCCGAGGTGGCGTGCCGCCTCCGCGCAGGTCTGGCCTTCCAGGTCACAGAGGATGATCGGCAACCGGTAGCGATCGGGAAGTCGATCCAGTTCCTCGTGGACCACCCGGATCAGTTCCTCGGAACCCTCGGGAGCCCGAGGGGCCGTTTCGGCAAGCCGCCTTGCGAGGGACAGGCTTCGAATCTTCTTGGCCCGAGCTTGCCCCGCCACCCGAGTCGCGACCCGATGCAGCCATGGCCCGAGCGAGTCGCGAACCCACAGCGACCGCCCTTTGCGGACCAGGATCAGGAACGTGGCCTGGTAGGCGTCCATCGCCTCGTGGTCATCGCGCAGGACGCCCCGACAGGTGCGCAGGACCATCGGGCCATGCCGCTCGACCAGGACCGCGAAGGCCACCTCGGCCGCATCTCCGTGGCCCGTCGCGTACCGTTCCAGGAGCTGGCCATCGGCCATCCCGCTGGTCGTCCCTTCCTCGAAGAGTGCCCGGAGGAACAGGCCCGAAGCTCGGCCCGGTTGTCGCGTCACATCCTCACCTCCCGCCCGACAAGACCGCTCATGCGAATAGAAAGGTGGGCGGACGGCGAGTTTATCCCGATATCTCCCCTCCCCGTCGGCCCTTTCGTCGTTCCGCCCGTTTGGGCCGGCGCATCGCCGAGGAACCCCGGCTTCCGACCTCGGACCGGCCCGCTTTCTGACTCGCTGTGGAACGCGCACGAAAACGCCCGGTCGGTTCCCGAGGATTGGGAGCCGACCGGGCTCGTCATCGCGACGCTTCGGGCCGCGGGCCCGTCACTTCGCCGCGGGCTTGCGCTCCGTCAGGCCGACGTCGATGAACTGGCCGCCAACCGTCTGGTGGCAGTGGACCGCCATGACGTTGCCGGTCGGCTTGAGCGTGGCGAGGGCTTCGGGGGCGATCATCGCCTCCTCGTAGTCGGAGACGTGGCCTTTCAGCTTCGCCGCGACGACCCCGTTGAGGTAGATCTCGGCGTCCTCGTCGTGGTGGACGACCAACGCGAGCTTGTCGTGGTTGGCCTTGCCCAGATCAAAGCCGCGGCGGATCCAGACGTCGGGACCCGACCACTTGGTTCCCACCGACGAACCCGGGGTTTCCTCGGTCCCGAAACCTCCGGGGGCCTCCTTCCACGACGAGTCATCGAACCCCGGCAGCTCCCAGCCGGCCGCCGGCGCCGAGATGGTCATCCGCCACTTCGCCGGCTGGTCGCGAGAGGTCGGCACGACCTCGACGTCGGTGGGCAGGTCAACCGTCTCTCCCAGGTTGGCCGCTCGGGTCCTGGAAGGGTCGACCTTGATGACCTCGCGGTCGTAGGTCAACAGGCCGTTGCACTCGGTCTCCACGTCGGTCAACTGCGTGTAGACCACGGCGCTAAGGCCCGGGTCGTCCTTCAGGGCGTACGACTTCTGGAGCAGTCGCTGGTACTTGACCGTCAGGTCCTCGGCCCCGGCCGTCCCTCGGTATCCCCAGGACTCCTTGGACCAGGTGTGACCCGGCAACGCCAAGCCCAGCCCGCCGAACTCACCCAGCACCGCGGCCCGCTTGGGTTCGGGGTGGAACGACCCGGGGCCGGGGTACTTGTGCATGTCGTGGACGTCGCCCACCCCCGCGCGGTCCGTCCAGCCGCTAGCGCAATCGACCAGCCGAGACGGGTCATACGCCTTGGTCCACTCCGTCACCTTGGCCGTGTCGAACTGGCCCCACCCTTCGTTGAAGACCACCCACATGACAATGCTGGGGTGATTGCGCAGGCCGTCGATCATCGCCTTCAGTTCGTTGCGATAAATCTCGGCCGACTCGGGCGAACGCTTCAGGTCGTCATCGTCGGGGCTGATCCCCTTGTCTCCGGCGGGCATGTCCTGCCAGACGATCAGGCCCAGGCGGTCACACCAGTAGTACCAGCGGTCGGGCTCGACCTTGACGTGCTTGCGAGTCATGTTGAACCCGAGTTGCTTGGTGACCTCAACGTCATATTTCAAAGCCGCGTCGGTGGGAGCGGTGTACAACCCGTCGGGCCAGTACCCCTGGTCCAGCGGCCCGACCTGAAATAGCGGTTTGCCGTTGAGCAGTAGCCGGGTCGTTCCCTTTTCGTCCGGACCCACGGCGATCGACCTCATGCCGAAATAGCTGCCAACCTGGTCGGCATCCTCGTTGTCGCCGCCCAGGCGGACTTCCAGCGAATACAAGGTGGGCGAGTCTGGGCTCCACGGCTTCGCGTCGGGGATCGCCAACTCCAAGGGCTGGCCCTCCACCCCACTCCCCCGGGCGACCGTCGTCTCGCCGTCCATGACCTTGACGGCAATCGGGAACGGTCGTGACCGAGTATTGAGATCTCCCGACTCGGCCGTGACGCGGACCTTGCCCGCGGCGAGGTCGGGCTCGACCTTCAATCCCTTGAGGTAATACCTCGGCACCGGCTCCAGCCAGACCGTCTGCCAGATGCCGGTGGTCGGCGTGTAGAAGATGCCCCCCGGCTTGTTCACCTGCTTGCCCCGGGGCTGGGTGCTTTGGTCGGTCGGGTCATACACCCGGACGATTAATTCCTGGTCGCCCCCACCGGGCTTAAGCGCGTCGGTCACGTCGAACGAAAAGCCGTCATAACCCCCGCGATGCGTTCCCAGCGACTTGCCGTTGACGAAAACCTCGGCCTCCCAGTCCACGGCGCCGAAGTGCAGCAGGGCGCGTTTCTCCTTCCAACCCTCGGGGACGCGGAACGTCCGGCGATACCAGAGGCGTTCGGCGGGTTTCATCACCCCCGAGAGCGCCGACTCGACCGGGAACGGCACGAGGATCGTCCCGCCCAGTTCCTTGCCCGTCGGCGCTGACTCCTTGGCATCCTGGCCAATTGCCATCTGCCAGAGGCCGTTGAGGTTCAGCCAGTCCTTGCGCACCAGTTGGGGGCGTGGGTACTCGGGCAGGACCGAATCGGGCGACACATCCTTCGCCCACTTCGTCATCAACGGCCCCTTCGCCGGAGCCCAGTCGGCACCCCGGGCCGGGTCGGGATCGGGACTGACCGCCAGCAGGCCAAGCACCACCGTCGCCAGGCTCTTTCGCATCGTTCTCCCCCTGGGGCCGATGCCCCCTAGTCGTTTTCGGACGATCCGCCCCCTCGCAACCTAACGGGACCCGATCCCCGCCGCAAAGACTTATGGTTTTCGGTCACGCCATCCGGCAATTTCCGGTCAAGGACCACCATCGACGCGAAGGTTCCTCGGCCGCTCCCCCTAAAGTCAAGGATGGCGCTTGCCGAATGGTTAGTATTCGAGTAAACTTAGTGATGATTCGCCGGGACGCTCGGTCGTCCGGGCCGATTGACCCGAGTTTTCCGAGGATCGGGTGAGGTGATGAAGGTCTCCGCCAAGGCGGAATATGCTTGCCTGGCTGTCCTGGCCCTGGCCACCCATCGAGGGGCGGCCCCCTTGCGCATCCGGCAGATCGCCGAGGCGCATGGTATCCCCGAGCGTTACCTGGTGCAAATTCTGCTCCAGTTGAAAGGTTCGGGACTGGTGCAGAGCACTCGGGGGGCCGCGGGCGGTTACCGGCTGGCCCGGCCGTCGGCGGAAATCTCGCTGGCCGAGGTCTTGACGGCCATCGACGGGCCCGGCGACCCTCCCCGAGCGGCTCACGGGCCGGCCGGGCGGGCCTTGGCCTCGGTCTGGCGGCTGATCCGCGAGGCGGAACTGGCGGTCCTGGATCGCACCTCCATCGCCCAGCTTGCCGAGCGAACTTCTCCCCAGGAGTGGACGATCTGACCCGTTGGTCCCCCCTTGCGACGATGGGTCTCCACGCGAGAGGTCCCAAATCGGCCGCCCCCTGTTGGGCCGCCTTCCCTTCGACTGGAACTGGAAAGGAGCCCGAAGATTTCCGCCAAGAGCCCCCAAGCCCCCGACGCCGCGACCGCCGGCAAGCTGATTTCCCCGTATGGCGGCCGACTGGTCGACCTGATCGTCCCCGAGGCCCGCGCCAACGAGTTAAAGGCGAAATCCACCGACGTCGCCAGCCTCACCCTGGACGATCGCGCCCTTTGCGACCTGGAGTTGCTGGCCACCGGCGGGTTCTCGCCGCTGACCACCTTCATGGGCAAGGCCGACTATGACCGCGTCGTCGCCGAGCAGCGACTGGCCGACGGCACCCTTTGGCCCCTGCCGATCACCCTGTCGGTCACGCCCGGCGAAGGGGTCGAGATCGGCAAGCCCCTGGCCCTGCGAGACGTTTACGGCAACCTGCTGGCGGTCCTCCACGTCGAGGAAATCTACGCCATCGACAAGGAGGCCGAGGCCCGAGGCGCCTACGGCACGACCGACGCCAAGCACCCCGCCGTCGCCTACCTCAACCGCCAGCCCGGCCATTACGCCTCGGGCAAGCTCGAAGTGCTGCGCACCCCGCCGCACTATGACTTCGTCGAGCTACGCAAGACTCCGGCCGAGGTCCGGGCCGAGTTCGAGCGGCTCGGCTGGACGAGGGTCGTCGCCTTCCAGACCCGCAACCCCCTGCATCGCGCCCACGAGGAATTGACCAAGAGAGCGGCCGAGCAGATCGGCGGCGGCCTCTTGATCCACCCGGTCGTCGGCGTCACCAAGCCCGGCGACGTCGACCACTTCACTCGCGTCCGCTGCTACCGAGCCCTGGTTGACGACCACTACGAGGCGGACAAGGTCTCCCTCAGCCTCTTGCCGCTGGCGATGCGGATGGCTGGCCCTCGCGAGGTCTTGCTGCACGCGATCATCCGCCGCAACCACGGCTGCACCGACTTCATCGTCGGCCGAGACCACGCCGGCCCCGGCAAGGACAGCACTGGCAAGCCGTTCTACGAACCGTATGCCGCCCAGGAGGCGATGGCCAGGTACAAGGACGAGATCGGCCTGGGCATGGTCGACTTCAAGCAGATGGTTTACCTGCCGGATCAGGGGGAATACGCCCCGGTCGACGAGGTCCCCGCCGGCACCACGACGGCCGACATCTCGGGCACTCAGGTTCGTGACGACTACCTGGCCAAGGGCCTGCCCCTGCCGGAATGGTTCAGCCGCCCGGCGGTTGCCGCGATCCTCAACGAGACCAACCCGCCGAAATTCCGCCAGGGTCTGACCGTCTGGTTCACGGGCCTCTCGGGCTCGGGCAAGAGCACCGTGGCCCACGCCCTGATCGAGCGCCTCGCCGAGTTCGGCCGCAACGTGTCCCGGCTCGACGGCGACGAGATTCGCACCCACCTGTCAAAGGGCCTTGGCTTCAGCAAGGAAGACCGAGACGCCAACATCAACCGCGTCGGCTACGTCGCCGGCCTGGTCGCCGCCCACGGCGGAACGACCCTCTGTTCGGTCATCAGCCCCTATCGCGACACCCGCGACAACGCCCGCAAGGCGTCGAACGGCAACTTCGTCGAGGTGTACTGCGACACCCCGATCGAGGTTTGCGAGCAACGAGACGTCAAGGGCCTATACGCCAAGGCTCGCGCCGGGATCATCAAGGGATTTACGGGCGTTGATGACCCGTATGAGGCTCCCTTGAATCCTGAAGTCACCCTGGACACCAGCAAGCAATCGGTCCAGGAGTGCGCCGACGTGATCATCCAGAAACTGGTCGAGCTGGGCTACATCCAGCCTCACGGCCACTCCTGATCGCGTCTCCAGCCCATCCCCGCCCCCGCCGAGCATTCCGAAGCGAGGCGGGGGCGGGTCGGATGCTGATCCGCCTGGTCCATTCAACGCCCAGAGGAGGGTTCGGAGCGAGCGATCGGCGTCCCGGTGTCCGCACGGTCCAGTGTCGGCGGAACTGGTGACGGTTTCGGGGTCTCGATCCTCCGATCCATCCTGGCCTGGAGCGTTGAGACGGCCGCTTTGGTTTCCAACGCTAGGTACAACGTCGTGCCCATCCCACCGACGAAGCTCGTCACCAGCAAAATCAGTAGACGATTCCCAAGGGTCACGGTCCCGGAAAGATTCGAGACTCGACTGGAAAGTTCCGAAACCTGGTTGGTCAGCACGAGGAGGGTGGTTTCGGCTTTGTCCATCCGCTTGTCGAGGTTGCGCAACGCCTCCTCGGTGACGCCGCCCTGCTGGACGATCTTGCTTGCCAACGAAGCAAGGGCCGCTTCTGCCTTGTCCGTGCGTTTGTCGAGGTTGCGCAAAGCCTCCTCGGTAACGCCGCTCTGCTGAACGAGCAGGTCGAGCTTGGCCGAGTTCGTGCCCGTGATCGGTTTGCTCATGCCGGTCTCGTCTCCTTTGCCACCGCCTATCCTATCAGAGGACCGGAGAAGGCGGAACCTGAGCCCCGCGTCCCGTCGAATCTCCAGGAATGAACCGAGGATACGAGGAGCGATGGCGAAGAAACGACCGGCTCCCGTCGAAACCTCGACGCCTGCCCTCATCAGGCCGGCCCGCCTCGGTTTCGCCGTCAAGGTGATGGGCCAGCCCGACCTCAAGAGCAACGACGCCCGCAAGTGGCGCAGCGGTCCCCACCCGCGCGTCTCGATTGGCTACCTGCGTGACATCTTCGCCTACCTGGACAAGCGGGACATCCGCATGTATCGGATGTCGTCCGACGTGGCGCCCTACGTCACGCATCCCGACATGCCCCAGTTCCACGGGCAGATCCGCGAATGCGCCGGGGAACTGGAAGACCTCGGCAAACTCGCCCGAGAGTTGGGTTTGCGGCTTTCGTTTCACCCGTCGCAGTTTGTGATCCTGAACAGCCCCGACCCCTCTCTGAACGACAGGGGAATCGCCGACCTGCTGGCCCAGGCCGAGATTCTGGACCGGATGGACCTGGGCCCCGAGGCGGTGCTGGTGATCCACGTCGGCGGGACCTACGGCGACCGGGAATCGGGGCGGCGCCGCTGGGCCGAGACCTATCGACGCCTACCCGAGCCGGCCCGTCGGCGGTTGGTCCTGGAGAATGACGATCTGCGCTACAGCGCCGCCGACGTGCTGGCGATCCACGAGGAAACCGGGGTCCGCCTGATCTTCGACCACCAGCATTACTGGTGCAACAACTTCGAGGGGCTAGACCTGCTCGCCACCTTCCGCCAATTCCTGGAGACCTGGCCCGAGGGCCAGCGTCCCAAGATGCACTTCTCCTCGCCCCGCACGGAGATGCGCACGGTCGTCCGCAAGGATCCGAAGACCAAAAAGCCGGTGGAGACGATCCAGCCGCCGGTCTGGACCGGTCATGCCGACTTCATCCAGCCGTTCGAGTTTCTGTCGTTTTTGAGGATGGCCGAGGGCCTGACCTTTGACGTGATGCTGGAGGCCAAGGTCAAGGATCTGGCCCTGTTACGGCTGCGTCGCGACCTGGCGAGCTACGCTCCCGACGTGGCCGCCCGCTTCGGACTGACCGTCGCCTCGGCCGAGGCGACCGACCCCGAAGCCGACCTGATCGACGTTCCTGCCGACCTTTCCGAGTGAGTGAGCAACTAGCCCCGGGGCGACATGACCTGGTCGATCACGGCCTGATAGGCGTCGGGGGAGACGCTGAACTCGCCCCGGAAGGGGTTGTCCATCGCGGCCGTGAGGAAAATCAACAAGGCCAGGAACGCGGCGAACACCCCGATGAGCAGGGCGTGGAGCCCGACGTTGTCGACCGAGAACAGGTAGTTCAGGCCGATGTTCAGGACCGCGCCGGAGAGCACCACGAGCCAGAGAGCCATCGGTAGGCCGCTTCCGACCGAGCCCTCGCGGAGCGTCCGGGCTTCAACCACCTCGTTGAGCCCGTCGAGAACCTCTCGGTGGGCAATTCGCTCGGTCTCACGAGTCGGTTCGATCGCCATGATCCGATTCTCCAGCGCGTCGAGCCGCGCTTCCCCCCTGGGGTTGGACTGACCCTTCCGGTGCAGCGGCCAATCCTCGTCGATGACTGATCGTGTGTAGGTTCGCAGATCGTCTTCCAGCGACAGGCGCAGGGCCGAGGGATAGCCGTCGAGGTCTCGGTAGAGCCGGGCCAGGTCCGCGGCCTCCTTGGAAACCTGGCCGTCGACGTCGGAGAAATCTTGCCAGGTGGCCACGGCGATCAGGCCCAGCGCCAGTCCGTAGAAGACGCCGACGCTCGCCAGGAAGTAGCTGACGATGTCGTTGTGCCGGCCCGAGCCTCCCAGCAGGCGACGGACCAGCGGGCGGGTGGCGAAGAACCCGGCCTCGGCCGCTCCGACGAAGGCCAGCAACATCCCGACGGCGATCTGCCAGTTGGGCAGGTTGTAGATCCAGTAAACCGTCATCCCCGCGTCCCCAACCGACCCCGTTCGCCCGCGGACGTCCCAGAAGCGCGCGGCGAATGATCGTCCGACACGGGGCGGCCGGTGTCAACGGAGGGAAAAACGACGGGCGAGACGCCGGGGCCCCGACGTCTCGCCCGCGACAGGCCCGGGGGCCTGGGATTTTCCGGCGATGATTCCGACAAAGCTTAGAACGGATTTCCGGCTCGGTGGGCGACTCCGGCGCCGACGAGTTCCCGCGCCTCGTCGTCGTCGTTGTCCTCCGGGTCCGGCCCATCGGCCCACTCCTCGGCGTCGGCCGTGTCGGACTGGAGCAGCGTTTTGAGCCGCTTCCGGGCCGTGTGCAGCCGCCGCTT
Organism: Isosphaeraceae bacterium; assembly: GCA_965201075.1. Lineage (GTDB taxonomy): Bacteria > Planctomycetota > Planctomycetia > Isosphaerales > Isosphaeraceae > CBDAVP01. The sequence continues at coordinate 70,184 of CBDAVP010000016.1, forward strand.
GACCGTTCCGATGGGGACCTCCAGATCCTCGGCCATCTCCAACAGGGACTGTCCCTGGATGTAGAAGGCCGTCAAGGCCTCGCGGTCGATCGCCTTGAGCCGGCCGAGCCCCTCGTGGAGGCGTCGGGCCCGCTCCCGGGCGATCAGGACGTCGAGGGGGCCGTCCTGGTGCTCGCCGGCCCCTTCCAGCACTTCGTCAGCCACGCTTGGCGGCGCCAGGCGACGAGTGGCGCGGTTGATCGCCATTCGCGCGGCGACCTGCCGCAGCCATCCGGCGAACCGCTCGGGTTCTCGCAACTGATCCAGCCGCTTCATGACGTGGAGGAACACCTCCTGGGTCAGCTCCAGCGCCTCGCTCGGGTTGCCCAGTCGGGACAGGCAGACGGCGTAAACGGTTCGCTGGAACTGCTCGACAAGGCTGCCGAAGGCCGCGCGGTCCCCTTCCCGGGCGCGGACGACCCGCTCGGCCAATTCCTCCCACCCTGCCTCCAGGGCCGGGGCTTCCCGATTCCGACAAGTCGCCAACACGAGCGTCGCCCCCATCCTCGGGGTCCTCCCGCAACACCATCGGCCGCCCGAAAATTCGGGTCGGTCGGCGGGCGGGCCTGTTCGCGGTCCTCGGATCAAAGCGCCGTGGGCGACCGGCGACGGCCATGTCCCTCGCGTCTCTCCTTTCCGTGCCCAACAAGGCGCGGCGGTCGGTGGACGACGACGGAACTCGGCGCGTGGCGGTCTTCCCAGGGACGGCGGTGGTCCGACGTTGACGGCGGGGGCGCGGGCTTGGCGTCGTGGACGGGTCGTAAGTCCGTCCAGGGGCCAGCCGCCGCGCGAGGCGAGGGCACGAACGATTGGGGGACACTCAGGCCCGATCGGCCCGGTCGGGGCGCACCCTTCCGGCAATGGTCCTGGGTTCTCCCGTCATCCGCGGTCCTGCGATCAACCTAGGGCCAAGGCGCCGGGGGTTCCGACGGCTGTGGCCCTCAGAGCCTGGCCCGTTTGGGAATCGCGACGAGTGGTGACGTCGGGGACGCTCCACCATGGCGATACCCTCGCGGGCTGGGATACCGGTCTGGCGAACCAGAACTCGGACCCCAAGGTCTGAGGGGGATAGGTTGATCCCGGGAGGTGGGCCATGAGACTTCCCGGCTTTTGGGGAAGTTTCACGGCCGGTCGAATCCCGGCACGCACGGTCTTCGCGACCGCTTCAGGATGGACCGGACGAATGCGCAGGGTACCGCAGGCCATGTTGGGGGTGCTCGCCGAAGCGAACAGCCGCGCGCCGAGATCGAGCCGGTTCTGAATGTCCGACGAGGTCTGGGTATTGCGGTCCAACATGGCATGGCCCTCACATCCGCCGATTGGGGCGGGTCTGAGAAGTGGGGCGACGTTCCAGGCTGCTCGACGACCCTCTCAAGGCCGTCGTTCAGGGCCGGTCCAGAAAGATCGGCCGTCGCGGTTTGAGGAACAGTTCCTCGGTCCAGGGAAAGTCGGAAACGAAACAAGGGACGACGGTGGGGCGACCTCCAAGAGGGCGAAACCTTCAGTCCCAGCCGACGTGGGTCGTGGCGACCGGATGAGGGTATCCACGACCGACTCGTCGCTGGGACACCAGGAAGATCGTCCCGGTTCGCGCGATTTGGGAAAAACTTTCGCGCGGGCTTCTCAATTATCCCAGATCGGGCGGCTCAGGCAAGCGAACTCGTGAGGAACTTGCCCATCGCCAGGCCCCGAAGGCCACGGCGAGGCCGCCGAGGTGCAGCGCCCAACCCCAGGCGAGGTGAGGGGGGACGACTTCCAGGATCACCCACCCGTCGCCATCCGCCTGGACCCGGAAGGGCCGCCGCGTCTCGGCGCAACGCATTCCCGGGAAGGCTCGACGGCCGTTGACAACCCACCAGGAGCCCGGGTTCTGGTTGAGCGAGACGAGTTCGCCAGGTCGGGCCCGCAGAACCACGCGGTTGGGACTCCACGACTCGGGGCGCAGGGGGCCACGGTCGGTCCAGAACTCGCCGAGGTCGCCGGGTCCGCCGGCCCAGGTCCGGTCGGTCGGGGCGTTGACGTCCAGCCCCAGCAGCGGCTCCTGGACGTGGATCACCCCGTAGCCACGGACCAGCGCCGGATAGCCCCAGGCATCGTCCAGTTGCCCGATCGGCGAGGCGACGGTCGGTGGCGGGTCGGGCGGTTCGTGCAGGCCGATCCGCGGTTGGCCCAGCAGTGGCAGGACCCGGAAGGCGTACCACTCGTAATCCCAGCCAATCGCCCCGACGAGTCCCAGCGCGATCACCTTGCGGAGCCGCCCGGGACGGGTCCGTAACGTGGCGATGGCCCCGGCGGCCGAGAGGGCCACGCCGAGCATCGCGACGAACCGCCAGCGAGTGACCTCGTACATCGTCGAGAACAGGGGAAGGCCCTGGAGCCAGTGGCTCGGCTGATACCAGGCGATTGTCCCCATCGCCAGCCAGCCGCCCAGGACCGCCAGGGTGTGCCACCATCGCCAACCCCTGGCCACTCCCACAATCGCCAGGGCGACCGCGACCGGCCCCAGGTACGTTTGGGTCGCCCAGGTGTAAAACTGGGGCGGATGGGTGAACATCCCGGCGGGATCGAACCGGCCCAGAACCAGGTTGGGCAGGTCGGAGAAGGGGACGAACCGCGACCCCCGAAGCACCCGGGGGAAGTCGAGGAAGACGGGCACCGTGGCCGCGACCCGCCAGCCGGCCAGGGCCAGGGCCACGCCGAGGCCGATCGCCGAGTCGGCCCAGAAGCGGCGGTCGCCCCGGGCGACGGCGGCGCGGGCCCAGACGATGGCGACGATCAGACCGGTGTAGATGGTGCCGTAGTTGATGCCGTTGAGCGCAGCGAACGCCAGCCAGAACCCGAAGCCCACGCCATCGAGCCGCCCGCGTCCGAGGCTGGCGAGGTGGTTGAGAATCCAGGGGAGGGCGACGACGCTCATGATCGTGTGGTAGCCGGCGACGGCGTCCATTAACATTCCGCCGTGGAGGGCGTAGATCAAGCCGGCCGCGACGGCCCCGCAAGGGTCTCCCAGCCAACGCAGGGCCAGGCGACGCGCCCCCTCGGCTGAGAGCAGGAGGCAGGCGACCGTGGCCAGGCGCATTCCCACGGGTGTGCCGAAGATCAGCACCAACGGCGTGGCGACTCCCCAGACGCCGCACTGGGGGTTGCCCGCCAGGGGGAATCCGCCGCGAGTCCACGGGTCCCACCAGGGCCACTGGCCCCATCGCAGGATCGTCTGGCGGACGGCTTCGTAGCGTTGGAAGTTCAGGTCCCAGTCGTTGTGAGCCGAGGCATAAGGGTGTCGCAGGATGGGAATGAGCAAGGCGAGGCAGGCCAGCCAGAGCCCCACGGCGTAAAAAAGTCCTCCCCTGGCCGGGGACTGGGGCGGCAGGTCGTCCCCCGGCCGGACCGTCGCCAGTCTCAGCAGTCCCATCAGGCCGAACGCGAGGAAACCGCAAACGGTCAAGGCCCGGCGGTATGGGTCCCAGGGGATCGCCAGGAACAGGTCGGGCAGCAGAGTCAGGACGAACAGCGCGGGGACGACCAGGATGCCAAGGTAGAGGGTCAGGCGGGGGCGTCGGCGAGCCAGATCGGTCGCTCGACGGAAAGCGGCCTTGCCGACGCGGATCGCCGTCGCCAGGAAGTTCATGAAGGTTCCCAACGACCGGCGAACCCGTCCCGGTGGAGACCAACCCGCCCAGGGATGTGCCGGCGCGCCACTTGCGCCATAGTAATAAGGTAGGGGAGGTCGACCGAACTGGGGTCAACCGCCGCCATCGACGCCGGCAAAGCGGTCCGTCGGGTGCGGGAGCCGGTGGCCGACCCGTCGCCGCCGATGAAGTGATCCAGCACCACCGCGTCCGCCGAGGCCGCCACCCGGGCGAAGAACGATTCGGGGTCGTCGATCGGCAAGAGAGGCGACACCGTCACCACCACGAAGACACCCGCCGCCTTCAGGGCCGAGGCCGCCTCGAACCGCTTCGCCACCGAGCTGGCCGGCGGGGGCAGGCCGGGCAGGCGTTCGCGGTCGGTCTCGATCGAGATGTGGACTCGCAGTTCGCACCGTCGGGCCAGCGTCACCAGGAGGTCGGCGAAGTCGGCGACCCGGTGCGAGTGGGTCTGGACGATCAGGGCATCGGGCGGGTGGTCGAGCATCGCGGCCAGGACCGAGCGGGTGACTCCGAATCGGGTCTCCTGGGGGCGGGAATGGCTCGGTCGCGCTGGACAGAAAGATGCCGAAGGATTGCTGTCGACGATGGGCCCAGGCTCGCTCTCGTTGGAACCCTTGGAGGTAGGATTCGGCGGCGTTGGCACGGACCTCCCAGAAGGTTCCCCAGGGCTGGCCGCCGGTCAGGTGAATGTTGTGCCGGACGTAACAGCCGACTCCGCAGAGGGATTGGCCGAAAGGGCAGCCCCGGTAGGGCTGGAGGGAGTGCGAGGCGATCCCCTGCAAATAGCCGCCAGCCCGGGTCAGGATCGAGCGGACGGTCGCGGTGGTCGTCTTCATCGAGAGGCCACCGCCATCGCCGGTTGGGTGGTCGAGGGTGTGCCTGGGATGTCCAGTTGGCCCGCGAGGATCTCAATGGGGTGGCGGACCTCGACGCCGGTCAGCCCGTGGACCTGGCTCCGGCAGGAGAAGCCAGGGGCGACGAGTTCGGCGTTGGGGTTCTCAGCCAGGGCCGGCAGGAGGACGCGGTTGGCCAGGGCGACGCTGAGGTCGTAGTGCCCCGCTTCGTAGCCAAACGACCCGGCCATTCCACAGCAGCCGGAATCGAGGTCGCGTACTTCCAGATCGGGAATGCGGCGCAGGGCGGCGACGGTTCCGGCCGTCCCCACCAGGGCCTTCTGGTGGCAATGGCCGTGGAGCAGGATTGTCCCCGTCCTTGGTGCCAGCGGCAGGTCGGGGACAAGCTCGGGATCGGCCAGGAAGTCGTCGAGCAGCCGGGAGCGCGAGGCGACGAGGTCGGCGTCGGGGCCGAGGCGGAAGTCCCGGTATTCGTCGGCGAGGGTCAACAGACAACTGGGCTCGACGCCCAGGATTGGCGTCCCCCGGCGGGCGTCGTCGGTGAGTCGGGCGACATTCTCTCGGGCGAGGTCGCGAGCCGTGTCGAGCAGTCCCTTGGAGATGGCCGGTCGTCCGCAGCAGGCCAGTCCCGCCAGGCGGACCCGGTAGCCGGCGGCTTCCAGCAGGTCCACCGCCGCCCGGCCGACCCGGGGCTCGTTGTAGGTGGTGAAGCAGTCGTCCAGCAGGATCACCTCGCCTCGTAAGGCGGGCTTGGGGCGTCGACGGCGGAACCAGGAGCGGAGGTCGTCGCGGTCGAAACGAGGGAGGATGCGGCGGCGGTCGATCCCGGCGGTCTTTTCCAGGAGCCAGCGGAACGGCAGGGACCGGGCGGTCGCGTTGGCCAACGGGGCGAAGGCCGAGCCCCAGGGGTTGAGTTGGTGGATATGGCCCATCAAGAGCGAGCCCAGCGGCGGCGGGGTGGAGTGGTGTCGCTGGTGGAGGTATTCGGCCTTGAGCTTGGCCATGTCGACGTTGGAGGGGCATTCCGACTTGCACGCCTTGCACTGGAGGCAAAGGTCCATCGCGCGGGCGAGCGTCGGGTCGTGGAGGCCGGCTCCCTGGAGTTTGCCGGAGAGGGCGAGTCTGAGGGCGTTGGCGCGGCCTCGGGTGGAATGCTCCTCGTCGCGAGTGACCATGAAGCTGGGGCACATCGTCCCGGAGCCGGTCTTGCGGCAGGCACCGACGCCCGAGCACATCTCGACGGCGCGGGCAAACCCCCCCTGCCCTTTGAAGTCGAGCGTCGTGGCGGCCGGCTCGTCGATGAAGGTGTCCGGGCCGATGCGGAGGTGCGCGCCGGGGTCGGGGTCGGCGACGACCTTGCCGGGATTCAGACGATTGCGAGGGTCGAACGCGTGCTTGATTCGGCCGAACGCCTGGTAGACCTCGGGGCCGAACAGATCGGCATTCCAGCGGCTACGGGCGAGGCCGTCACCATGCTCGCCGCTCATCGACCCGCCGAACTCGCGGACCAACGCGGCGACATCGGCGGCGATGGCGCGAAGCTGGTCGACCCCCTCGCGGGTCTTGACGTTGAGGACCGGGCGGATGTGCAGGCAGCCGACGTCGGCGTGTCCGTAGCAGGCGCCGTGGGTTCCGTGCTGGGCGAGGAGGGTCTGGAAGCGGTCGTAAAAGGCAGGGAGTTGTTCGGGGGAAACGGCGGTGTCCTCGACGAAGGCGACGGGCTTGGCGTCGCCGACCATGCCCATCAGAAGGGAGACGCCGGCCTTGCGGACCTTCCAGAAGTCGTCCTTGGCCGAGGCCGTCAGGCTCTGGCGGACACCGAGCACGCCGGGGCGTCCCTCGAAGCGGCGGGCGAGGTCGGCGGCGCGGTCGGCCAGTTCGGCGGGGGAGTCGGCGTAATACTGAGCGGCCAGGACGGCGGCGGGTCGGCCCTCGGCGAAGTGGAGATGACGGGCGCAGTCGGGATTTCTGGCGGCGAGGTCCAGAATCATCCGGTCCACCATCTCGACGGCCGCCGGCCCGGTCTCCAGAATCTCCCCGAGTCGACCCAGGGCCGCCGGGATCGTGGCGAACGACAGGACGACCAGCCCCTGAGCCGGAGGAATCGGCACCAGCGAGAGTTCCGCGCCGGCGACCACCGCAAGGGTTCCTTCCGAGCCCACGATGAGTTTGGCAAGGTTGAACGCCCAGGGCGGTTCGGTCCAGCCGGGGGGACGAACCGGCAGGTCCGGGACGAACTCGTCGAGGTTGTAACCGCTGACCCTTCGCAACAAGCGGGGGAAGTGGGCGACGATCGCGTCTTGGTGGGCCGCCACCTCGTCGCGGACGGTCCGGTGCAACTGGGAGGCGCGGTCGGTTCCCCAACAAACGCGGTCCAGATCGCCCGGAGAGACGGGACCGAACAAGGCGCGGGTGCCGTCGTCGAGGATCACGTCCAGCGATCGGACGTTCTCAACGACCTTGCCGTACTTCAAGGACCGGGCGCCCGCGGAGTTGTTGCCGATCATGCCGCCAAGGGTGGCGCGGTCGGACGTGGAGACATCCGGGCCGAACATCAGGCCCAGCGGCTTGAGGTGGGCGTTGAGGTGGTCAAGCACGACGCCCGGCTCGATCTTGACGGTCATCCGGCCTCGGTCAACGACGCCGACGCGGTCGAGGTACTTGGTGAAGTCGAGGATCAGGGCCTCGCCGACGGTCTGGCCGGACAGACTTGTGGCGGCGCCCCGGGGCAGGACCGGCACGCCTTCCTCATACGCGAACTTGACGGCGAGGGCCGCGTCGTCGACGGACCTGGGAACGAAGACACCGAGTGGTTGGATCTGGTAGAGGCTGGCGTCGGTCGAGTAGAGGCCAAGGCTGCCGGAGTCGAAGCGGACCTCGCCGCGCGTTTCCCGGGCGAGGCGGCGGGCGAGGCGGTCGACGGCGTTGCGGGGGGGCGTGGGCATCGTCGACGAATCCCAAGCCGTCCGGGCGGGGGTGGGGTGCGGTCCATCGACCTTTATTGTAGGAAGCCGCGGAGGGGTTCGCCAGCCGGGCGGGTGGGTGGGTCAAGTCACGCCCGGACGAGGATGGCCGGGTCGCCCAGGTCGATCATCCGCCCGGCCTCGGCGGGGAACCAGTCGGGTCGGCAGGTGAAGACCAGGATTTGCAGAGGGCCGGCGGGCGGGGTGGTCGAAGGGTCGCCCGCGGCGGCGGTTTTCAAGACGGCTCTCATGCCTTCGAGCCGCCTGGGGTCGCTGTGGGTCAGCGGGTCGTCCAGCACGGCGACGGCCGCCTCACGGCCGGTCGAGAGCAGCGAACCCAGGGCCAGGCGGACCATGAGGGTTAACTGTTCCTGAGTGCCCGTCGATTCCTGGTCGAGCGGGAAGACCTCGCCCCGTCCCTTGCGGATGAGCCCGTGGGGAAGGAACTGGTCTCCACATTCGAGGGCCTGGTAGTCGGCCAGGCCCAGCAACCGCATCCAGCGCTGGACGCGATCGGTCATGGGAGCGACGACGGCTCCCATTTGCTTTTGGCGGCAGTCCTCAAACAGGGCGTGGAGGCGGTCGAAGGCGGCGGCCTCCAGGGTTTCGCGTTCGGTCTCGTGGAGGAGCGCGGCGACGGCGGCCTCGGCCTCGGCCCGTTGCTGGTGGAGCCCTGCCGAACCGCTGAGTGAGCCTTGCAGACGGTGCAACTCCTCCTGGATCGCCGCGTACCGCTCCTGTCCCTGACGGAGGCTGTCCCGGGCCTGGGCGAGCTGGTCGGGCAGGCCGAGTTCCTCGTCGGTCGGTTGCGTTGACTTCAAGGTTTCGAGGGCCTGGTCGTGGGCGATGATGGCGGCGTCTCGGCTGCTGGTCAGGTCCGCCAGGCTCGGGTGGTTTTCGAGCGCCTGTTGCAGCGCCTGGGCCGCGCCCTTCGCCTCGGACTGGGCGTTGCGGGCGGCGCCGGCGCGGGCTCTCAGGCCGTCGGGCGTTCCCTCGAGTTCCCGGATCGCCTGGGCTCGGGACTTGTTGAGGCTAGTAATCTCGGCGTCCCCATCCGCCAGGCGTGACCGGAGCGACGTGGGGTTCGTTGAGGGGTCCGTCGGGGCGGGGAGGTTAGCCAGGCGTTCGTGGGCGACGAGAATGGCGGCCTCAAGGCGTTCGCATTCCTGGACAATTTTGTCGAGGTCGGCGACGCCCAGCGCCTTTTGCTCTCGGAGGAGGCGGTCCCTGGTCACTGCCCGGCCGGAGTGGTCCGTGAAGGCCGCGCGGAGGCGGTCGAGGGCGTCGGACTCGTCTCCTGAAAGGCCGAACGGGGCGATCTGGGAGCGGAATTCTCGGTCGAGGCGGTCCACCTCGCGTTCGATGTCCTCTAACTGCCGGGAGTCGGTGCCTCGGGCGATCTCGATGGTTCCCCACCCGGGCAGGGTCAAGCTCAGGTGGCGGCGGGCGGCCCAGCGACCGGCGTGGTTGATGAGGGTGGGTGCTTCGCCGTCGAGGACGAGGGTCGCGGGGGGTGCCTCCGGGGCGGGTTTCAGGAGCAGGGCCATCGCGGCGGCGTCGATCTGGGCTTGTTGACGCTGGGCCTGGTCGCGGTTGGCCACCAGCGTTTGGAGGAGTTCGCGGGTGGGGGCCGGCTGCTCTCGGTCGAGTTTGCGGAGCGATTCAAGTTCCTGTTGAAGATGATCCGCCTGGTCGCGTTGGGTCCGTTTCTGGGTCAGGAGGGAACGCTGCTGGTCGAGCCGTTCTTGCTCGTCAACCCGCTTCAGGACGAGTTGGACTGCGGACATCTGGATGCGGGCAGTATCAAGGCGGGCGTCGAGGTGGGCCAGTTGGTCCTGGGCGGCGTCGCGGGCGGCTTCGGCTTGCTCGGCGCGGTTGGAAGCGGCCTTGAGGCGAAGGTGGGCCTGATCCCGGAGGCGCTGGGCGTCCTCGCGGTCGTCCAGGCGTTTCCGAGAGGAGAGGACCTCCCGATCGGCGGCCTCGGCGGCCATCTTGGCGAGGCGGAAGGCTTCGAGGCGCGCGCGGACCTCTCGCTCCCGCACTTCTCGTTGCTGGACCTCGGCGTCTCGGCGGCGAAGTTCGGTCTGGAGGTTCACCGAGTCGGTTTCGAGATACTCAGCGCGGGCGAGCCACGCCTCGATGGCGCGGAACTGGTCGTCGAGGCGGCTCCGTTCGGCCTGAAACTCGGCGAGACGTTCCAGGTCCTTGACGAGTTCGCAGGATTTCGGGCGATTGGGCGTTTGGCCGGGGCGGCTTTTGGGGGTGTGCCAGTTGAGCCAGCGCGTTTTGATCTTGGCCAGCAGGGCGTCGTCGAGGGGCGTCTGCATCACGCCGAGGATGCTTCTCAGGCGGCCTTGCAGTTCGTCGTCGATTCCTTTTTCGGGCAGGTGGATGTCGGTTTGACGCAGCCAGAGGAGTTGCGGGAGGCCGCGTTCGGAGCCCTTCGCGCCGGCCAGGGCCAGGGTCTGGTCGTGGACCTCGGCGGGAGTTCGGGTGATGGTCGACCAGCCGCCGGGGGCGAAGCGTTCGAGCGAACAGGACCCGCCCGACTTCTTGAACTCCTTGAGGACCCGGTAGCGGCCCCCGTCGGCCTGGAATTCGACCGTGACGCGGGGGGCGTCGGTGGTCCAGTCGGGAAAGTAGCGGCGAAGCTCGGCCTTCGCGGAAGTGGCCGGGAAGTCGAACAGCGTGGCCCTCAGGGCGGCGACGAGACTGCTTTTGCCGGTGCGATTGGGTCCGTGGAGGACGACCACGCCGGATTCGGGCAGGTTGTCGATGACGGCGTGGCGGATGCAGGACCAGTTTTCGACCTCGAAGCGCTGGAGGATCATACGGGGCGGTCCTCCCAGGCCAGGCGGTAAAGCACCTTCAAGGCGTGCTCGGCGATGGCCCGGGTCGCGAGGTCGCCGACCTTGATGTCTTCGTGGAGGCGTTCGAGGACGCGGGCGGCCACGGCGTCGCCGACGGCCTCGCGGATCTGGTCGTCGCTGGGTTGGATCAGGACCGCGTCGGCGTTGAAGGTCGAGCCGGCGTGGTAGCGGCCCTCGACGATCTGACGGAGTTCGTCCAGGCGTCGATGCTCCTGGGGGCCGTAGACGCCTTCGAGCGACAGGCGCAGAACGGTGCGCATCGGGTCGGGCCGCTCGCTGAACTCGCGAATCCAGTGGCCCGGGCTTCGTCCGGTGACGTCGTGGCGTTCGGCCTTCCAGTGCAGGTGGCCGATGTCGGCCTCCTGGACGCGCGGGATCGCCCCGGGTTCGTCAATCTCGACGAGGTAGGCCACGCCCCGTCCGGCGTCGGCGAAGCGTTCGTCCTCGCCGTCCTCGGAGTAGCCCCGCCAGCCGATCGAGTCGCCGACCGAGACGTTGGGGAAGCGCATCGATTCGTGCGTTCCCGGGTAGAAGGTGCGGCCTTTGTGGCGAAGGGGTTTGTGCCAGTGGCCCAGGGCGAGGTAATCCAGCTTCAAGCGTTCGGCGGCGTCGGCGTCGATGAGGTGGTCGTCGTCGGGCAGTTGCGGCAGGATTTTCAAGGACCCGTGGGCGACCCCCACGCGGAAGCCGGGATCGTCGGTGGGGGGGTGACCCTCGATCCAGGCGGTGGGGTCGCTCAGGGATTTTCGGTGCCTCAAGGGACAGGGGAACAGGGTGACGTTGGCGCCGGGGACCTGGACCGGGATTGACTCGCGCAGGAGGTGGAGTCGGGGGGTTTCCTGCTGGCGTTGCCAGGGGTCGCGCTCCCAGAGGCACCCGGGCGAGAGAGGATCGTGATTGCCGGGGAGGACGTAGACCGGGCCGGGCCAGCTTGTGCCGTTGAGGATCGGGAAAACGCGGCTGACCAGCTCGGTCGGGACGCTGTGGTCGTCGAACAGGTCGCCAGCCAGCAGGATGAACTGGGCGCCGAAGTCCTTCGCGGCCTGCTTCAGGTTACCCAGGGCCACGAAGCGGGCCTCGGCGATCTGGTTGGCGGCGGTCCTTTCGAACCGCGAGAGCCGCAGGCCCAGGTGGAGGTCGGCGGCGTGGACGAACCGGACGGGCATGGGCGGGCGGTCCCGGGCGGCGGCGCTTGGTGCCTGCGTGGTGTTCTGCACGGATGGCCAGGTCAGGCCGGGCGTCATCTTGGCCGCCGCCGGGCGTGCCGTCAAGCTCCAATCGGCGGTTTCAGGAGGTGAGGGCCGATTCGGGTCCGAAGAACTCGTGGTGGATCTGGTCGCGAGGGACGCCGGCTTGGACCAGTCCCAGATAGAGACTTCGCAGGAATGGGGCGGGGCCGCAGAGGTAGAAGTCGGAGTCGAGCGGAACTCCGGCGGCTCGCAGCGAGTTGACGTCGAGGAGCCCGGTCGAGTCGTAATGCACTTGAGGGATGCAGGACTCGGTGGGCCGCCGGTAGTGGACGTGTCGGCGGAAAAGCGGTCGGTTGACCAGGACCCGATCGACCTCGGCGCCGCAGGCGTGGGCCAGGCTGTTGGCGGCGGCGTGGACGAAGTAAACCGGGACGGGGCAGTCGGTTTCGGCCAGGTGGTTCCAGAGACTGAGCATCGGAGTCACCCCGACACCGCCGCTGAGCAGGACGACCGGCCGGGTGGGCGTGCCCTCTAGCCCGAAGTGGCCGGAGGGGGCGACCAGTTGCAGGGTGTCGCCCACCTTGATGGCGTCGTGCAGGTGGTTCGAAACGATCCCCGAGCCGTGGCCCGACGCCGCGGGTTCCCTCTTGACAGTGATTCGCAGGTAATCGTGCCCTGGGCGATCGGAGAGGCTGTAGTTTCGCCAGCGGCCGGCGTCGGTCAGTTCGGGCAGGTGGACAGTCACGTACTGGCCGGGTCGGAAGGTCGGGACCGGCTCCCCGTCGGCCGGCTGGAGGTAGAACGAGGTGATGAGGGACGACTCGGGTTGCTTGCGGACGACCCGGAACGGTCGCAAACCGTCCCATCCGCCGGTTTGCGCGGCCTTCTCGGCGTACAATTCCCGCTCTCGGGCGATGAAGATTCCCGCCAGGAAGTTGTACGCCTCGAACCAGGCGCGGGCGACCTCCGGAGTCACGGCGGCTCCCAGGATGTCGACGACCGCCGCGAGCAGGTGGCCGCCGACGATCGGGTAATGCTCGGGGCGGATCTGGAGAGCGACATGCTTCTGGGCGATCCGCTCTACGGCCGGTCCCAGCGCTCCGAGGTTGTCGATGTTTGCTCCGTAGGCCGCCAACGCCTCGGCCAGGGAGCGGATCTGGCGGTCCTCGGTCATGTGCGCGGGATTGAAGAAAGGGGCCACCTCGGGATTGGCCGCGAACATTCGCTCATACATCCGACGAATGATCGCCGGGGCGTGGGCCCCCACCAACGGGGCGGTGGCCTTGATCGTTGCGATGGTCTCAGCACTCAAGCCGTTCATCAGAAACCCTCCAGGACCAGGCCACCCGCCAGTCGACGGGGAAAAGTGGTAAACTCGATACTGGATTCTACGCGACGGCGAGAAAAGAAGCAACAAGGATACTTCTTATGCGGTTGACCCAGCACACCGACTATGCCTTGCGGATGATGATGTACCTGGCCTTGCACCCGGGGCGGCCGGTGCCGGTGAGGGAGATGGCGGGGGCGTTTGGGTTGTCGGAGCATCATCTGGACAAGGTGAGCCAGACCTTGACGGCGGCGGGCCTGGTGGATGCGGTGCGGGGACGGAACGGGGGGATTCGGCTGAGCGGGGAGCCGGAGGACGTGAATGTGGGGTCGGTGGTTCGGGCGACGGAGCCGGATTTTCGGATCGTGGAGTGTTTCGACCCCGCGACCAATGCTTGCCGGATAACCCCAGCGTGTGGGCTGCGCGGGGCGCTGGATCGGGCGTTGCGGGCGTTCTTGAATGAGCTGGACGGTGTGACCTTGGCGGATTTGGTGACCGAACGGGTGGAGCTACTCCAGCTTCTGGCGTGAGGGTTGGTGCCGATGACGCTGCCCAATGGCGGGGTCGTGAGGTAGAATTGAGGGAGATGCGTATCTTGATCGACGGCTACAACCTGATGCACGCCATCGGCCTGATGCCGCCGAGCTTTGGCCCGGATGGGTTCCGTCGCGCCCGCAAGCGGTTCCTCAATGATCTGGCCGCGGGGTTGGACCCGGTGGACGCTCATCAGACGACCGTGGTGTTCGACGCCGCCCACCCTCCGCCCGACCGGCCGGACCGTGAGCGTCATAAGGGCTTGACGGTTCTTTATGCCGTGAACGATGAGGATGCCGACGCTCGTCTGGAAATCCTGATCGCCAAGCATTCGTCGCCAAAGCAGTTGACGGTGGTTTCGTCGGATCGACGGGTGCGCGACGCGGCGAAACGACGGCGGGCCTTGACTTTGACGTCCGACGAGTTCTGGGAACGGGTGCGGCGCCCCCGCAAGGTTTCCGCGTCTCCTCCGAAGCCCTCGGCCGAGGAGCGAGGGCGCCGGGAAGGGCCCTCGGCTGCGGAGTCGAGGTTCTGGCAGGAGACGTTCGGGGCGCTCGACCAGGCCCCTGAGATGCGCGAGGCTCTGGCCGAGCCGTCGAGCGAGTTTCTGCCCTCCGATGAGGAGATCGCCCGGATCGAGCGGGAGGTCGAGCGGGAATCGGGTTGAGGTTGAGCCTGGGTCGGCCCTCCGGATTCATTTCCGGAGGTTCATCAGCGGGCCTTCGAGGTCGCCGGGGGTGTTGGCCCTGGCGGTGATCTTGCCGGACGAGTCGAGGATCCAGTAGGCGGGGACGCTCGACACTCCGGTCCCGGCGTTGGCCCCGAGCCTGCCCTGACACCAGGGGAGCTTGAAGGTTTTGAGGGCCGACCTCCAGGCCTCGGCATCGTCGTCGAGCGACAGGCTGAGGACTTCTAAACCCATGGGGGCGAACTTCTCATACATCCCCTGAAGTGCGGGGATTTGCTGTTTGCAGGGTCCGCACCAGCTTGCCCAGAACTGCACGACCAGGGGGTGGCCACGGTGATTGGCGAGCGAGTCGTCGGGGCCGTTTGGTTGCTGGAATAGCAAGGCGGGCGTGTCGCCGACCGAGGGGGCGGGTGCGACCGTGGCGGGGATTTCGGGCAGCGCCAACTCCCCTCGGGTCTCGTCGTCGGCAGTTATGGTCACTTGCGTCGACGTATGTGCGAGGGGATCGACCAGGCAGCCTTCGGGCTTCGCGTAGATCTGAATCGCCAGGTCGTATTCGCCGGCCGGGACGCCGCTGATGCGGAAGGAGCCGTCGGGAGCCAGCTTCACGAACCAGTAGTGGAGGGTTTCCCGGTAGACGAGGCCCTCGACCGTTTTGGTCCAGAGTTCCTGCCAACCTCGGCGGATGTCAAACTCCGGGCCACCGACCCCGGGAGGTGGCGTGATGCCCGGCTCTCGACGGACGAGGTAGTTGAGCGAATAGGTGCAATTGAGCCCATCGGGCACGTTTCCCTTCAACGCGACCTTCCCCGACACGATCGCGCCTCCTCCTCCGAGTTCGAGGGCGATCGCCTGGCCGGGTTGGAGGTCGATCGGCACTGAAGGGCCGGAGCGAAATCCTTCGTCCTGCCAGGGGCCGAGCAAGGTCTGGACCGCGATGGGCCCCGGCGGAACCTTATCGAAGGCGAATCGGCCGTCCGCGTCGGTGACGACCTGCTGTTCGTCCTGGACCCTCGGACGGGCGGGCCCGCCGGCGCGGATGGGTTGCAGCAGGAGGGTCGCCTCACGCACGGGCCGTCCACCGTCGCGAAACTGGCCATGGACCGAGGCCCAGGACCTGAGTTGGAGGGCGCCGGCTTCGGGCGGGTTGGCCGGCCGCTCGGCGAAAGCAAACCCCTGGTCGCCGCGAGCGATTAGGTCATAGGGCTCGCCGGGGTCGGGGAACGCGAATCGTCCCGCCGCGTCCGTGGAGGTTCGCTGGTTTCCCCAGTCGGAGGAGAACTCGGCCTGCTGCGTGGGAGTCGCCAAAACGACCTCGACGCCCGCCGACGGTTGGCCGTTGATGCCGAGAATCGTTCCGACTCTGGGCGGGCTGGGTAGGAGCTGGAAATTCTGGATTCGGTTGGAGTCGTCCCCGACGCGGAATGCCGGACCGTCCTGAGAGCGATAGCCCGTCGCCTCGATCCGGAGACGCTGCCCGATGTCGTTGCGATGGGCCAGGTAGTCGAGCCGGCCGTCGCGGTAGGGCACGCTGTTGCCTCGCTGGGTGCTCAACGACCCGTTACGGAAGACGTTGACGGGGATCACGGTGAAGGCCGGGATCGGCCGGCCCGTCGTCGCGTCGGTCACTCGGCCGTTGAGGCGATGCTCGGGCTTGAGGACGACGGTTCGGTCGGGGTCGCCGCCCCGGACCTCCAGGGCGACGGGGGAGCAGCTTTTCCCGTAGACCTCGAGTTTCACCGGGGAGTTCGGGGCCCATGTCCATTCCCACAGGCCGTCGGCGTCCGCGACGCGCGGGATCTTGGTGTTGTGCACCTTGGAATGGTCATGGTTGTGAAGGGCCTTGGCCCCCTCCCATTCTCTGACGTCAATTGTGGCCTGGCGGATCGGTTTTCCTGCCGGGTCGACCATTCGCAACCGGACCGGCTTGCCCGGGGCCATCCGGAAATCCTGAGGCGGCAGGCCGACCTTCGGGTCGATACGGCGAACCTGCGGGGCCCAGCCGGGGGCGATGACCGTCAAGGTCGTTGGCGACGGAGGCAAGGCCGGTAGCCGGAAGTGGCCATCAGTGTCCACGGGGAAATCGCACTGGGTGCTGGCGAAGTAGGGGTCGTCGCCGTGGATGACCAGCGCGTCCTTGAGCGGGCCACCAGTGGGGTCCGTCACGGTCCCTCGAACGATCACGCCGGGCTTCAGTTTGAGCGTGGCGGTCCCCGCCCGGAGCATGGCGGTCGTAACTCCGGCGGCGTTCTGGGATTGTTGCCAGTTCTCGTCGCAGTGGTAGTCCGGGTGAGTTACCAGCAGAATCAACTTCAATGTGGGTTGATCCGGGACGTTGTCGATGTTCCAACGCCCCTGGGCATCGGTGGTCGCTCCGCCGCTACTCTCGGTCAGCGAGCCGCTGTAGCTCGCATGACTCTCGCCGCCGGCGGGGATCGCCTCGCCGGACAGGTTGACCTGGACCCTGGCGCCGGCGATCGGGTTGCCCTGCTCGTCGCCGACCCGGCCCCCGGCCGAGGTGGCGGCTTCCAGATGGAAGGTGTACTCGGCCGGGACAGTACCGCCGGCGGCCAACTCGTCCTGTTCCCAGTGGGCGAACATCGAGACGTAGGGCGACTGGGAGGCCCAGAGCCGGAGGATGGTGAAGGTCGCCGGCAGGCCCACCTGGGTGGACCCGTTGGCGTCGGCCTTGTAGTCACGCTTCGTTTGGAAGTCTTTCTCATCGGTCCAGATGCTGGCATGGATCTTGGCGCCCGGCACTGGCTTGCCGCGGGGATCGAGGACCACGACTCGCACCGATCGGGCCGAGGCCGGCGGTTTGGCCACGGGTGGGGTAGCCGGTTTCGGCGGGGCGACCGACACGGGCGCGCTGTTGGCGGGGGGCTCGGCCCGGAGCTGGTAGAGGCTGAACCCCGCCGCCCCGAGGAGGAAGGTTGCCGCGAGGCCCAGGGTTAGCTTCAGGCGAATCATGGACAAGCTCCTCGTCATTCCGAGCGCCAGGGCGAGGGAAGTCGCCGGGACCGCCCCGGACTTCACTGTTCCACCCGCCACCAACCGGCCCGCGGCGGAAAGTGTCGCGTCACGCAAAGCCGCTGGGACAGCCTCCGCGGATTTCGCTGCCGCGGCGGTCGCCCAGGCCGCGATCGCGGGGGCGAGTCCTCGGCGGTCCAGTCGCGAGCGTAGGAGACTTCGCGCCCGGGCGAGCCGTCCCTGAACGGTCCCGACCGGCCATTCGAGTTGCCGCGCCACCGCCCCGAGGGCGAGGCCTTCGAGATGGAAGAGGATGACCGGGGCCCGGTACTTTTCCGGCAGTTTGCCAATCTCCTGGTGAAGCACGGGGCCGAGATCGTCCCCTTCCCCCTCCGACCTGCCGGTGATGGCGTCCCTGGCCACGGCGGCTCGCCGCTCGTGACCTCGACGCCGCGCCGCGGACTTGCGGGCGTCGGCCGCGACTCGCAGGGCGACCCCGTGGAGCCAACTGCCGGCCGAGCCGCGGCCCCGGATTGCTCCAGCCCGCATCGCCAGCACGAGGAACGTGGCCTGGAAGGCGTCGTCGACATCGGCCGGGTCGCGGAGCACGCCGCGGCACACTCTCAGGACCATGGGCCCATGCCGTTCCACCAGGGCCGCGAAGGCCCAACCGGACGCCTCGGCCCCGTCGAGGTAGTGGTCAAGCAACTGGGCGTCCGCTAGGGACCCCGCCGAGCCCCGTTCGAGCAGCGTTTGAAGCTGCCGGATGGCTGGTCCCGAAACCCCTTCCGCCATGCCCCCGCGCCCCCAATCGCCGTGTGGGTTTCCCTGTAGTGGACGGCGAGGGGCCAGGTGTTACAACTTCGCGGAGGAATTTTTCCTTGCCGGGCGGGCCGATGCCGACGGCTCGGGGATGGCGGTCCGAGGGTTCACCTTCGGTTCCCGGGGGTGGAAGCGTCCCGTGCGGGTGTGGTACAACCGTGGCGAATGGGCAAGATGGGCCGGGGGGCGGGTCGATCATGAAGGTGCATGAGTACCAGGCGAAGGAACTCCTTCGAGCGGCCGGAGTTGCGGTTCCCGAAGGGATCGTCGCTCGGACCCCGGACGAGGCCGCCGAGGCGTTTGATCGGCTGGGCGTTCCCGTGGTCGTGGTGAAAGCCCAGGTCCATGCCGGCGGTCGCGGCAAGGGGATCGCCGTGGGGCCCGAGGCGGACCGCGCCGAGGCGCTGGAGATTGCCAGCGGCCGGAAGCCCCGTCCGGAGGGTGCGGCTCGGGGCGTCCAACTGGTCAAGTCCCGCGAGGAAGCTCGCAAGGCCGCCGAGAGCTTGCTGGGCAAGGTCCTGGTGACGTACCAGACCGGCGCCGAGGGGCAGGCGATCCGTCAGGTGCTCGTCACCACGGGCGAGACGATTTCCCGGGAGCTTTACCTGGGTCTGGCGGTTGACCGGGAGTTGCAGTGCCCGGTGTTGATGGCCTCGACCGAGGGGGGCGTGGAGATCGAGACAGTCGCCCACGAGCATCCCGAGAAGATTCACCGAGAGCCGATCGACGTTGGCGCGGGGTTGCTGGATTTCCAGGCCCGCAAGGTCGCCCATGCTTTGGAATTGAAGGGGGAGAGTGCTCGCAAGGGGGCGGCGTTCCTTCAGGCGTTCGTCAAGATGTTCCTGGCCACCGATGCGTCATTGGCCGAAATCAACCCGCTGATCGTCACCGAGTCGGGCGATGTCCTGGCTTTGGATTGTAAGTTGAACTTTGACGATAACGCGATGTTTCGCCACAAGGACATCGCGGCCCTGC
Organism: Isosphaeraceae bacterium; assembly: GCA_965201075.1. Lineage (GTDB taxonomy): Bacteria > Planctomycetota > Planctomycetia > Isosphaerales > Isosphaeraceae > CBDAVP01. The sequence goes on from CBDAVP010000016.1 coordinate 89,066, forward strand.
TGGACCCGGCCGAGGAAGATCCCGACGAGCTTCGGGCGGGCAAGAGCGGGTTGAGCTATGTCAGTCTGGATGGCGACATCGCCTGTTTGGTGAATGGCGCCGGGCTGGCGATGAGCACGATGGACATCATCAAGCACCATGGTGGCGAGCCGGCCAACTTCCTGGACATCGGCGGCGGGGCGAACAAGGACCAGGTTGTCGAGGCGTTTCGGATCTTGCTGGGGACGCCCAAGGTCAAGGCGGTGCTGGTGAATATCTTCGGTGGCATTCAGCGCTGCGACAATGTCGCCCAGGCGTTGCTGGATGCTTACCAGGAGATCGAGATCAAGATCCCGGTGGTCGTCCGCCTGGAGGGGACCAACGTCGCCGAGGGGAAGCGCCTGCTGGACGAGAGCGGGCGGAAGATTCTGACCGCGACGGGGCTGACCGAGGCGGCGCAAAAGGTTGTCGCGGCGGCGAAGGGTTCGTAATACCCGTGGCAACACGGGTTGCCGAGGAGGGGTTGTGGAGCCCAACGCGATGGATCGTGTGGTGACCGAGGCGACGATCGAAAGCCTGAAGGATCTTTGGGATGCTCAGCGAGGGATGATTCCCGAGGATCAGGTTCGTCGCGTCAATGTCACTGATGCCCTGGTCGACAGCGGTGCTACGCTACTCTCGTTGCCAACCCGGATCATCCGCCAGTTGGGATTGGCCCCGGTGAGGGTCCGCAGGGTCGTCAGCAGCAGTGGGGAATCCGAGGCGACCATGTATGAGACGGTACGACTCACCATCCAGGGTCGGGATTGCACGATGGACGTCATGGAAGTCCCGGATTCTGTCCCGGTGCTGATCGGCCAACTACCGCTGGACCACCTGGATTTCGTCATTGACATGAAGAGTCACACGTTGATCGGCAATCCCGCCCACGGTGGCGAGCATATGTACGAGATGTATTGATCTGGGGCGATGCGGCTCGCGAACCTTCACGGAACTTACCATGAGCATCCTCGTTGACAAGAATACGCGGTTGATTTGCCAGGGGATCACCGGCAAGGCCGGGGCGTTTCACTCGGAGCAGTGCCGAGGGTATGGCACGACCCTGGTGGGCGGTGTCACCCCGGGGCGCGGCGGCCAGAGGGCTCTGGATCTTCCCGTCTGGGATACCTGCGAGGAGGCCGTGAAGGCGACCGGGGCCAATGCCACGATGATCTTCGTGCCGCCTCCGGGCGCCGCCGATGCCATTTTGGAGGCGGCCGACGCGGGGATTCCCTTGATCGTGGCGATCACCGAGGGGATTCCGGTGCTCGACATGGCGAGGGCCGTTGCTTACTTGAAGGCTCATCATCCCAAGACGCGGTTGATCGGGCCCAATTGCCCGGGAGTGATTACTCCGGGTCAGTGCAAGATCGGCATCATGCCGGGGTATATCCACAAGCCGGGCCGGGTGGGGTTGGTCAGTCGGTCGGGGACGTTGACGTACGAGGGGGTCTGGCAGTTGTCGAGTTTGGGCATCGGCCAGAGCACCTGCGTGGGGATCGGTGGCGACCCGATCAACGGCACCAGCTTCGTCGACGTGCTGGAGATGTTCGAGGCTGACGATGAGACCGACGCGGTTTTGATGATGGGGGAGATTGGCGGGAACGCCGAGGAGCAGGCGGCCGAGTTGAAGGCCGCGGGCCGATTCACCAAGCCATTGGCCGCGTTCATCGCCGGTCAGACGGCGCCGCCGGGCAAGCGGATGGGTCACGCCGGCGCGATTATCTCGGGCGGGTCGGGCAAGGCGTCGGACAAGATCGCGGCGCTGGAGGGGGCTGGGATCAAGGTGGCTCGCAGCCCGGCCGACATGGGGACCACGCTCAAAGCGGTCCTGGCCGGATGAGCGAGGCCGAAGGCAACCCCTGGACGACCCTGGCCACCCGGGGCGTTTACCAGAATCCCTGGATCTCGGTCCGAGAGGATCAGGTGATCCAGCCCGATGGGACGCCCGGAATTTATGGGGTTGTCCACTTCGCCCACAAGGCGGTCGGTGTTCTGCCCGTGGATGAGCAAGGGCGGATCTGGTTGGTCGGGCAGTATCGTTACCCGATCGGCCAGTATTCCTGGGAGATTCCCGAGGGGGGCAGCCATGCGGGCGAGACCCCCGAGGAGGCGGCTCGCCGTGAACTTCGCGAGGAGACCGGATTGTTGGCGGGGCGGTTGGATCGGATCGCCGTGGCCCATCTATCGAACTCAGTCAGCGACGAGGAAGCGGTCATCTTCCGGGCGACCGAGTTGCAACCAGGGCCGAGCTCGCCCGAAGGGTGCGAGCGGATCGAAGTCCGGGTGGAGGAGTGGGAGACTGTCTGGGGGATGCTGGGGAGGGGTGAACTCACCGATTCGATGACGGTGATTGCTCTACTACACGAGGCGGTGATTCGGGGAAAGGCCAGGCAGGTGTGAGGGAGGGGAGGGCGACTCAGCGGGCGGCTTCGGCGGAGGTGTCGGCGAGGACGAGGGCGGTGGGGAACTGGCGGCCGGGGCAGTCGACCTGGCCCGAGGCGAGGTGCTGGTGGGTCCCGACGTGCTCGGCGGCGATGGCGTAGCGATCTTGAAGGTAAGCGACCAGGGCGTGAGTGGCCTCAACCTGCTTGGGGGTGGGCGGGGCGTGGTCGAAGTCGCCGATCAGACAGATGCCGATGCCGTATTCGTTCACGTCGGCCGACTTGCCGTCGCGGCAGTGGGCCCCGCCCTTCTGGTCGGACCATCGCTGGGCGACTTCGACCTGTCCGTCGGGGCTCTCGGTGCCGTTGCCGACGACGAAGTGGTATCCACAGCCATTGAAACCGCGGGCGGCCCGGTGGTCGCGGTCGATTTGCGCGTAGCCGCCCGCGGGGGAGGCGCTGTGGTGCAGGACGACGTACTTCCAGGGCCGATCGGCCTTGGGAGGGGTATAGAGGTCGTCGGCGTCGTTGACGAACGGGGTCAGGTCGTCCCGCAGCGACGCCTGCCGGGCCCGGAAGTTCAAACCACGAATCCGCCGGCCCGTGCGGGGGACGATCAGGGCGGGCTCGGTCTTGGAGGTCGGCGTGGTCATCGGTTCCAGCTGAGGCTCGCTGATGCCGCCGGCCTTGGAAGGAGCCGAAGGGGGAGAGGTCAGTCCGCCGTCGGAGAACCCGGGGGTGATGACGGCCGATGACGACGCGCCGGCACGCCCGCCGCAGTCGCCGGAAGGACAAGGGGAGACCGGAGCGACCACCGCCGGCGCGAGGACCGGCGCGCCGTAGACCGGACGCAAGGCGGTGCGGGAGTGGTGGCGGCAGCCAGTCGAGGCAACCAGCGTCAGGGACGCGGCGAGCAGAAACGTGGGGGCCGTCCGGCCCTTGGGCAATCGGAGAAATCGCATGGCGGACCTCGGAATGGGCGGGGGATCGCAAATCCTGGGTGGGACGGCCGGGGTGCGGTGGGAACAATCGCAACCGTGATGCCGTTTCCCCCGGTTCTCGCGATGCCAGGTCGCCGAACACACCTCATTTCGACTCAACTCTACACGCCAATTGGCCGAAGGTCGGAAATCCTGGATTGGCGGGTAAAAAATCCTCAAGTCCGCGAGGACCCTTGTCGGGGTCTGGGCTTGTAAGAAATTCCTGACCCCTGTCAATCCGAGAAACCTTACCCTGGAATCTCCCAAATTTGCCCAATCGCCAAGCTTTTCGGGAACCAATCAACCCTCAATTTCCGCAAATTCAATGAAACCGATCCTTCCCGCGCTTTCCTTTCCGTCACGACGATCCACCGAACCTGGCGGGGGCTGGCCGCGTCGCGTTATTCTAAGGGCCGAATCTTGTTCGGAGCGGAACTGGCGGGTGATCCGTTCCCGCTGGTGTGCTGTTGAGGTCGGAGAAGTCGATGCCTTCGTATCATCCCCAGAAGATCGAACCTCAATGGCAAGTGTACTGGAAATCTCACGAGACCTTCCGCGCTCGCGACCTTGTTCTCGGGAAGCCTAAGCTTTATGTCCTGGACATGTTCCCGTACCCGAGTGGCGCGGGGCTGCACGTTGGCCATCCCGAGGGGTACACGGCCACCGACATTGTTTGCCGCTTCAAACGGATGCGAGGCTTCAACGTCCTGCACCCGATGGGTTGGGATGCCTTCGGCCTGCCCGCCGAGCAGTATGCCGTCCAGACCAATACCCACCCCAGCATCACCACTCGGAAGAACGTCGAGACCTTCCGTCGGCAGATCGAGTCGTTGGGGTTTTCTTATGACTGGTCGCGAGAGGTGGACACCACCGACCCGGCCTACTACCGGTGGACTCAGTGGATCTTCCTGAAGATTCACGACACCTGGTACGACCCCGGTTTCGATTGGGTCGATGGCCAGGGTCGGCCGCACAAGGGCAAGGGGCGGCCGATCGCCGAGTTGCCGATTCCCGAGGGGGAGGCCGACCCGGACGCCTATCGAGATCGCCATCGCCTGGCGTATCGCGCCGAGGTGCCGGTGAACTGGTGCCCGGCGCTGGGGACCGTGCTGGCCAATGAAGAGGTCAAGGACGGCAAGAGCGAGCGTGGGGATCATCCGGTGGTGCGGATGCCCTTGAAACAGTGGATGCTGAGGATCACCGCGTATGCCGACCGCCTGGTCGACGACCTGGAACTCGTCGACTGGACGCGGGCCATCAAGGACATGCAGCGCAACTGGGTTGGCCGCAGCGAGGGGGCTGAGGTCGATTTCCTCGTGGCGGATGGCGATGCGTCGATCCGCGTCTTCACCACCCGGCCCGACACCCTCTTCGGCGCCACCTACATGGTGCTGGCTCCCGAGCATCCGCTGGTTGACCGCCTGACGACCGAGGGGCAGCGCGCCGAGGTCGCCGTTTATCGAGAAGCCGCGGCTCGCAAGAGCGACCTGGACCGGACCGAACTGGCCAAGACCAAGACCGGCGTGGCGACCGGGGCGATGGCCATCAACCCCGTCGATGGTCGACCGATCCCCGTCTGGATCGCCGATTACGTGCTGATGGGTTATGGCACCGGCGCGATCATGGCCGTCCCGGGCCACGACGAACGGGATTTTGCCTTCGCGAAAGCCTTTGACCTGCCGATCGTCCGGGTCGTGGCCCCTTCGTTGGCCGAGGCCGGTCGTCCGCTGGAGGAGGCCGACGTCGAGCCGGGCGTGGCGGTGAACTCTCGCAACGACGAGATTTCCCTCGATGGCCTGCCGACGGGTGAGGCCAAGGCGAAGGTGACGGCCTGGCTGGAGGCCCGCGGGTCAGGCAAGGTAGCCGTCAACACCAAGCTCCGTGACTGGTTGTTCAGCCGTCAGCGCTACTGGGGCGAGCCGTTCCCGATCTTGCTGGATGGAGAGGATCGGGCCACGGCTGTCCCCGAGGCCGAGTTGCCCGTTCTGCTGCCGGACCTGGATGACTTCCGGCCGTCGGGTCGCCCCGAGCCCCCCCTGGGCAAGGCGACCGAGTGGGTTCGTTACTCGGCGACGGCCCGCCGGGAGACCAACACGATGCCCCAGTGGGCCGGCTCCTGCTGGTACTACCTGCGGTATCTCGACCCGAAGAACGCCGAGCAGCCCTGGGACCCGGAGATCGAAAAGTACTGGATGCCCGTCGATTTGTATGTGGGTGGCGCCGAGCACGCGGTGCTGCACCTGCTTTATAGTCGGTTCTGGCACAAGGTGCTCTTTGATCGTGGATTGGTCAGCACGCCCGAGCCCTTCGGCAAGCTGGTGAATCAGGGGATGATCCTGGGAGAGGTCGAGTACACTGGATATCGGAACAACGAGACCGGGACGTGGTCTTCCTCGGGGGATGTCCAGGAGGTTGAGCCGGGGCATCGGCATGATGCGCGAAGCGGGGAGAAGGTCGAGGCGGTGAAGCTTGATCCCGAGGAGGTCGTCAAGCAGGGGGACAGCTTTGTCTTGGCGGCGAGGCCGGACATCCGCGTCGAGGCTCGGGCTCACAAGATGTCCAAGAGCCGGGGGAACGTCATCAGCCCCGATCAGGTGGTTGAGGAGTATGGCGCTGATAGTCTTCGGCTCTATGAGATGTTCATGGGACCCCTGGAGGCGGTCAAGCCCTGGAGCATGAAGGGGGTTGAAGGCGTTTATCGGTTCCTGGCCCGCGCATGGCGGTTGATCGTCGAGGAACGGGCCGAGGAATTGGCCCTGGATGCTCGGGTTCGCGATGTCGAGCCGACGGCCGAACAGTCGAAGCTGGTGGCCCGGACAATCGCGGCGGTGGCCGAGGATTATGAACGTCTCAGCTTCAACACCGCGATCAGCCGGTTGATGGAGTTCGCCAACGCGTTTACCTCGGCCGAGGCGCGGCCCCGGTCGTCGATGGAGGCGTTCGTTCTATTGCTGGCGCCGATGGCCCCGCACATCGCCGAGGAGCTTTGGAAGGCGCTGGGGCACAACCAGACGCTGGCCTACGAGCCGTGGCCGACGTTTGATCCGAAGTGGTTGATCGACGACGAGGTGGAAATTCCCGTGCAGGTCAACGGCAAGGTGCGGGGGCGGGTGGTTGTCCCGGCCGATGCCGACGCCTCGGCGCTGGAGGCGGCATCTCGGGCGGATGCCAAGGTCGCCGCCTTGCTGGAGGGGAAGACGGTGCGGAAGGTGATCGCCGTGCCGGGAAAGCTGGTCAACTTCGTGGTTGGCTGAAGCGAAACGCAGCCACGGCCTTCCCCGGTTGAGAAAGGCCGTCGGGCCTCGTCATCACTTCCCCTGGGCGACGGCGACCCAGGGGCTGGTGGGGTAATCTTGCTTGAGGCGGTCGACGGCCTCGGTGGCGCGGTCGGCGCGGTTCATGGCCCGGGAAATTTGGGCGATGGCGGCGAGGGCTCGGGGGTGCTCGTCCTTGTTGCGGGCGTAGAGCAGGTCGGTGTGGAGGAAGGCGAAGAGGGCGTCCTTGGGTCGGCCGGCGGCCCGGAGGACGTCTCCCAGGGTGTTGTAGGCGGGGGCCTGGGCGAGGGCGTCCTCGGGCTGGGCGGCCTGGATGACCTCCCGGGCGGCGGCCTCGGCCTCGGGGAAGTTCTTGTCGGCGGCCAGGGCCTCGGCCAGGGCGAGCCGGGCGTCGCGGCCGGCGGGGGTGTCGGCCGCGACGGTTCCGGTGATCGGTTTCAGCAGCGCCACCGCTTCGGCCGCCTTGCCACGGGCGGTCAGGATTCGGCCTTTGGCGACTTCGGCCCGCTCCTTGGCCCAGGGGACGTCCTTCAGGGCGGTCGCCGCGGTCTCGGCGTGGGCGTAGTCCCTGGCCTCCAGCGATAGGCGGATCAGCAACAAGAGCGCAGGGCCCCGGTGACGGCTTTTGGGGTTGGACCGGGTGAAGGCGTCGAGGCCCTTGATCGCCTCGGTCGGATTGGTGGCCGCCAGGAGGTCCAGGCGCCTCATCTGGATCGCCTGGGCGATGAACGGCTTTTCGGCGGCGGCGTCGACGGCCTCCTGGTACTTGGCCAAAGCTTCGGGGAACTTGCCGCCGCGTTCGTTTTGCTCGGCGACGGTCAGGGCCGGCGGCGAGCCGTTGTAGTCGACCGACTCGACCTCGGGGACCGGGACCTTGTTGGTGCCGATGACGACCTCGGCGGGGGATTCCTCCGTCACCGACCCGCCGAGCTTGCGGACCTTGCCCGTCGCGTCGGGGACGGTCGTCAGGGTGTCGGCCAGGAGCGGAGCGGCGAGGCTCAGGGTCAGCCACACGGCGATCGCCGAGGCGGCGGGGGCTCGACGGCTGGCGGTCACGGGCGGTTCCTCGGTCGGGGCCTGCGAGGTGTCGGTCGGGAGGGACGTTCGACTGGTGGTCAGCGGGACACGTCGCGGAGCAGCTCGTCGTAACGCTTCTTCATCTCGGGGGAGCCGACCCCCCTGGACTGAATCATGATCGCCTTGAGTGTCTTGACCGCGTCGGAGTTGCGACCCTGGCGGGACTGGCAAAGCGCGACATGATACCAGGCGTCGAAATACTCGGGAGACCTGGCGAGCTTGGCGGACCGGCCCAGGAGAGTCGCCAGCCTGGACCACTCCGAGGAAGCCTTGACCCAGCCGGCCTTGTCCAGACCCGACTCCTGCGCGCGGGCCTCGTACAGCTGGGCCTGCGCGACCATGACCTCCAGCGACTTCTGCTTGGCTGTCAACAGAGGGTCGAGCATCGCCTGGGCCTGGTCAAACTGCTTGGCGCCGATGAGGGCTTGAATCTCCATGAAGCGGGCGCGTTGCAGGCGGGCCTGGGCGTCGGGCTCGGCCAGGAAGGCGGCGTCGTTGGAGTAGGTCTTCAGGACGCGTTCAAAAATCGACGCGGCCTTGGCGGCTTGCCCCAGGGACAGCAGTGACTCTCCGGCCCATTCGAGGCTCTGATAGGATTGCCCGTCGGTGTTGGCGGCCATCGCGTCGAGGAACTGGGCGTAGGTCGTCTGGGTTTGTTGCAAAGCGGCCTGGTCCCCCTTGGCCTTGAGGTCGGCGACCTGCTGCTCCAGCAGCCGCCCCAGGCCGAAGAACAGGTTGACCATCCCCTGCCCCGAGCCCCCGCTGGCCTGGAGGGCTTTCATCTGAGCGACGGCCCCGTCAATGTTCTTGTTGGCGATGAGAGCCCGCAGGTGGGTGGAGACCAACCGGGCGCGAAGGTCGGCCTCCTCGGCGGAAGGTTTGCCGGTGGCGGCCTTGACCAAGGGGTCGAGCAGGGTCAGCGCGTCCTGAGGCTTGTCCTGGGCCAGCAGGATTTCGGCGAGGTCGGTGGTGGTCGTCACCAGGGCCGGGTCGGTGGGAGGCGTCTTGGCGTCCTGGCGAAGCTGAACGGCCTGGCGGAACAGGGCGATCGAGCGGTCGACCTCGGCCTGGGCCTCGGTGGGCTTGTCCTTGAGTTCCTGGCTGCGGAGGTAGCGGGCCTTGCCGGCCTTGGCCAGGGCGTCGGGTCGTCGGGGGGAGGCGGCTCGGAGGGATTCCAACGCCTTGGCCGCGTCGTCGAAATGGCGGCGGCTCATCTCGATCTCGCCGAGAGTGACCTTGGCCACGTCGGCCGGTTCGGTGTCGGGCATCGTCTGCGCGGTGAAGGCGGCGAGGGAGGCCAGGCGGTCGGCCTCGGCGGCGCGTTCGGCGGCGGGGGATTCGTTGAAGGCAGCCCCCAGCGAGGCCAGGGCGATCTCGATAACCCGCTTGGCCTGCTCGTCCTTGGGGTAGTTGCGGGCCAGGTGCTCGGCCACCACGTCGGCGGCGGCGTACTCCTTGTGAGAGTACAGGGCGAAGGCCAGCAGGCCCCGGGCGGTATTGATCCGGTCCTGGTCCTTGCCCGGGTCGAACTTCCGCAAGGCCACCCGCAAAAGGGAGATCGCCTGGTCATAGCCGCCCGCTTGCAGAAGGCCCTCGGCCTGGCTGAGAGCCTCCTCGGGCCGGAGGGTGGTGGGATTGACCGGCTGTCCCCCCTTGGCTTCGGCGGCGGACTTGGTCTGTCTCAGCAGCAGGATCGCGGCGCGCTTGTGCCGGGAGCTGACCTTGGTCACCTCCTTGAGGGCCTCGCTGGCTCGGCGGATCGTGGCGGTACGATCCGGGTCGTTGGCGGCGACCTCGGCGGGGGCGGGGGCGGGGCCGTCCGCGTCCCCTTCGGGCAGGGCGTGGGCCTGACCCAGCAGGTCTCGGCCGAGTTCGACCAAAACCCCCAGCGCCTCATCGTTCTGGCGGTCGCGACCTTCTTCCTTGAGCCACCTTTCGGCTTCCGCCTGGGCCAGCGCGTAGTCGTGGCGCTTGCCCATGAGGATGATCCGGAAGTAGGCGACCTGCCTCAGGAGCGGGCGGAGCCTGGGGTCGGGCTCGTCCTTCAACTCGTCGTAGATGCCCATCGCCCGGCCGAGGTCGCCGGGGCCGTTGCGCTCCTCGTAACACTTGCCTTGCCACATCCGGGCGACGACGCCGGCCATCTGGTTGCGATGCTCGTCGGCGATCACCTCGAACCGGTTGCGGGCGCGATCCAGCGCGATTTCCCGCGGCCGAGACCCCATCGGGTGGGTCTGGGCCTCCTCGTAGTCAACCAAGGCCTGTTGGAGGCGGGCGTCGACCCAGTCGACCAGGGCCTGGTCGCGAGCCTGGCGCATCGGGTCGTCGTCGGAGAGGGACTTGGGCATCGCCAGGTAAGTAGCCTTGAGCGGCCCCTCGGCGCGGGCGAAGCCGTCGGCGGCGCGTCGGAGCAGGGTGCGGGCCTCTTCCTGAAGGCGTTTGGCCTCGTCGGGAAACTTGGCGTCCAGGCTGCGTAGCTCGGCGAGGTGACCGGCCTCGACCAGCACCCGCGATTGCTGACGCAGGCCGGCGACGCCCAGGGGCGTTCCCTCGTGACTTTTGACGAAGTCATTGAGCCGGAGGGCGGCTTCCTCGTACAACCGCGACCGCTGGGCGAGGTCGGTCGTTCGCGAGGCGGCGGCGGCCATCGCGGGGCCTTCCTCCAGCTCGAGCATCGCCTTGACGTCGGCGGGGGTCTCGGGCGACTGCCGGCCGAGTTCGATATAATCGAGGGCCCAGTCCGAATAGCCGCGATCGTTGAGGGCCTCGACAAACCGCCGGGCCTGGGCCGCCGGCAGCGACAGACCAGACTCGGCGCCGAGGGCGGCCGACCAGGTCGTCGCGGCCCACCCCAGCATCGCGAAGGGGCCCAGCATTCGACGGCGAAAGGACATGGCCAGGCGACCCCCGGGACGAGCGAATGCGGAGAGCGGCGACGACGTCCCTGTACTCTAGATCGCCCGCCGCGACCGAGCAAGGGTCGCACGCCCTTCGGCCGGGCCTTGCACCGGAACTCCTCAATGACCCCACCTCGAACGTGGTTTCCTCGGCGGGTGGGTCATCGCAAGGTCGCCGCGGCGTTGCTGATCGTGGCGGCGGTGGCGGGGGCTTGGGCCTACCGGGTTTGGTCCGACCAGCCGACTCGGTGGGCACTTTTGGCCACGATCCCATTGGGCCCCCACAGGTCTCCGTTCGGCTTTGAGGCGGTTTGTGAATTTTCCCCGAGCGGCGACCTGCTGGCCATCTTCCTCAGGAGGGAGCCAGGTGGAGACCGGGTCCGACTCCTGGACGCCCGGACGGGACACTCTCGGCCGTTGAGGGACCGGGTGCCGGGGATGGCCGATGCCCTTGATGCCGCCTTTTCGCCCGATGGGAAATTTTTGGCCTGTCTGTACTGGCCGAAGGTCCGGGGGGACCAGGCTGTCGACGACCCGAGCCTCAGGGTCGCGGTCTGGGAGGTCCCCAGCGGCCGGGTCGCCTTCGATGACGTTGTTCTGCCCGGCGCCTGGTCGAGTGAGGAGGAGACGCTGCGGTTCTCGCCCGATGGCCGTCGACTCCTGGTGTCTTTCCGGCAGCCAATTCAGATGGATCAGAAACGGGAAGGAGTGCTGGACGGATATTGCTGCCTCGTTTGGTGGGAGGCCGCCACCTGGCGACGACGCCTCGCGATCGAGCCTTACGTCCAGGGGCACGCCACCCCGGCGTTCTCCCCCGATGGTCGACGGAAGGTGGTCGCGGAGGCCCGGGGCCTTCGCGTTGTCGACGTGGCCTCCGACCGAGTTCTGGGGCGAGTCACTCGCGATCCGGCGCCGCCGGGGGCTTTCGCTGGCGAAACGGATGACGGAGGAGGCGACCAGGAGATCATTCATTTCCTGGAAGACGGCTCGTTCCTCTGGGGCAACCTTGACGACTTCAGCAGTTTTCGCTGCGAGTCGTCCGGGCAATCCCCCGAGGTCGTGCGGAACTGGCGGCTCTCGGAGCGTTGGGGTGAGCCGTCGACGGCCGAACAAAGCGTTCTCCAACTCGATGAGAGTCGCCATCGTTTATCAAGGTGGGCGATCCACCAACAAGGCAGCGAGGCTTCTAAGCATGGAATAAAGGTCTCCCGGCAAGACCTCTTCAACCTCAAGACTGGACGCCCGGTCTGCCGCTTGCCATTTCCCGACGATCCCACCGCATGGGCCTGTGACCCAAACGGGCGATTCGCGGCGATTGCCTCGGTTCGACACGAGAGCCCCCGACGGTGGTCCGATCTCTTGCCCGCGGCCCTCCGGGACCGAATCGGTTTCGTGGCGGCTCAGCCCGTGGCTCTGTACCACTTCTCGATCGTGGAGACGCGGACGTGCCGGGTCGTCGGCGTGCTGGACGGGGTTCGGCCTTCGCGATCCCGATCCATCCAGGCGCAACAGTTTTCCCCCGATGGCCGGACCCTTATGACCCAGGACCCCGAATCGGGGATTCGGCTCTGGCGGGCCCCCTGATGCCTCGCCGAAACCCTTGGAGACGTCCTTCGGCGTGACTTCGAGCGAGGCCGACGATACTCCTCCGAGACGTTCCCGAGCGAACTCTCGTCAATGGACCGACAAAGACCCTCCGCAGCATCTCGTCCGCACCTTTTGGAGGTCAATCATGACGCGGTCGCGAACGTCGTCCCCTCACTGCTCATCCTGGCGGCGTGGGGTCGTAGCGGGGTTGCTGCTGGTGGCGGCGGTCGTGGGCAGTTGGGTCTGGTGGGGTGCCCCCGATCGCCCTCCCCTCTTGACGTTGGTCGGACGAGTGGAGATGCCTGTGGAGGATGGGAGCTTCGAGCCGGTGACGTTCCGGTTTTCGCCACGAGCGGATCGATTGGCGATCATTCCCAGCATGGGGGAGCCCGAGGAAACCAGGATCCGGCTCTGGGACGTCGCCAAGGCAAAGGTCCAGCCGTCGCCGATCGCTCACACCGGGCTGGATCTGGTCGACTCCTGGGCGTTTTCGCCCGACGGGGGACGGATGGCCTGCGTCGACCGTCATTCCGAGGGGCGGGCGGATTGGGACGATCGGGTCTCGGTCTGGGACCTCGAGGATGGGTCGCGTCTTCTGTTCGATGCCCTGTGTCCGCTCTCGGTCGAAGATGTGGGGATGCCCACGGTTCAATTCACCGACGAGGGCCGTCGGCTGGTGGTGACCTTTTGCAGCGACGCCGAGGAACCGGACGAGGACGACCCATCGCCGTCGCCATCGGTCCTCCGCGTCGCGGAGTCCTGGTTGGTGTCCTGGGACCTGGCGACCCGTCAGCGGACCGAGCTTCGAGAACCGTACGATCCGAAGTTTGCCAGGCCGAGTTTTTCCCCGGACGGGCGAATCAAGGCGGTGTCGGGGGTCCGGGGCCTCCGGCTAGTTGAGGTGGCCTCGGGCCGGACTTTTAGGGAAATCCCTTGCGACGCCGCCCGTCGCAAGTCCACCGTCCTTCGATGCATGCCGAGCCAGAGACTGGAAAACCTGGAGCTGAGCTTCTCCGAGGATGGGTCACTGCTGTGGATGGTCGGGGACTATGACCCGGCCGCGACCCCGGTGGCTTTGAACGTCGGCTGGACCGGGCTGAGGGGACTGTGGCGGGTGGCTGACGGTCGGCCGTTGCCGATCCCGCCCGCGATGCCGATCCGCCTGTTTCGTCCCGAGGGTCCGGGAGTACTGGTCGGGATCGCCGACGTTCGGGGCCAGGGGTGGCTCGCGGCGGGCCAGCGGTTCGTCGATGTGGGGAGCGGTGAGCGGCTGGGCTGGCTCTCACTCCCGGGTTCCGTTGAGGACTTCGGGGTGAGCCCCGATGGACGGCTCGCGGCGGTCGCCTGGGAGCGTCAAGTTCCGCATTGGTCGTCGCTGCTGCCTCCGTCGCTGGCCGAGAGGTTGGGCATTGCGCGACGAGAGGAACTTGTGGTGGGGATTTCCGTCGTCGAGGTCCGCACGGGCCGGGTTGTTGGGCGGATCGAGCTTCCGGAACGCACATTTTCCCTGGGCCCGCCCTCGCTGCGGTTCTCGCCCGACGGCCGGACCTTGGTGACGGCGGAAGGCGACCATGGAGTCCAACTCTGGAACGCTCCCTGAGTCGTACGAAGTCGGCCCCGGCACGCGGTTTCTGGCGACCGGGGAAACTTCGATCCATCAGGCCTCGGTCGGATATTCGGCCAGGTAGGCTTCCACGGCCTCTCGCAACTTGCCGTCGACCTCCAGGCCCAGCGCCCGGCCCTTGGCGATGGCCTCGGCGGGCTTCCATCCTTCGGCCTGGGCGTGGTGGAGCAGCACCAACGCCGCGGCGCGGCCCCCTTTGCGGCAGTGGACCAGCACCTTGTCGTTGGCGTGGGTGTCGAGGAAGGTGGCCACGGTCTGGACCGTCGATTCCGGGAACGGTAGGGCTCCGACCCCTTCGTGGAGGTAGGCCATGCCCAGGGCTCGGACCGCCTCGCCTTCCTCGGCCGTGGAGAGGGGTTGCTCGGGCTCGCCGTCGTGGCGGAGGTTGACCACCGCGACGAACCCCTCGGCTCGCAGGGCCTCAAGCTCCTCGGCCGTCGGCTGGTCGGCCACCACGAGGTTCGGACCGATCGGCTTGCGGATCATGGACGCGGGCTCCAGCGGGACGTTCGCGGTCGGTTCAACCTCGGAGATGCCCCAAAGGTAGCCGGGGCAACTCGCCTTGAACAGGTCCGCCCTTTTGGTCATGATACTTACCGGTCGGTATACGGGCTCGGAAGGGAATGGGGCTCAACGGTTCATGACGCAGGGATTGGCGGCGAGGGCGGAGGGCGGAGCAGTGGCGGGGCACATTGCCCGGGTCGCCGCTCGGCTTTTCGCCGCTGGGGGTTACGACGCGACCTCCGTGCAGGCGATCTGCGAGGCGGCGGGCGTTACCAAGCCCACGCTTTACTATCATTTTGGGAGCAAGGAAGGGCTGGCGAGGGCCTTGTTGACCGACCCTCTGGACGTCCTGGTCCGACGGTTGAGGGAGATTCTCGACTCGCCGGCCGGGGGTTTGGAGAAGTTGGAGGCGATGGCGGAAACCCACCTCGCGTTCGCCTGTGACGACCCGGACCGGGGCCGGTTTCTTTATGCCCTGTTCTTCGGGCCACCGTCGCCGGGCCTGGCGAGCGAGCTGGCCCGGGTTCACGACGAGTTGTGCGGGCTGGATGGAGAACTGGCCCAGCGCCTGGGGGCCTGCGGGGTGATCGCCGCGGACCGAGTCGACGACTTCATCAAGGCGCTGCGGGGGATGATCGTCACCCGCTCGATGGGGTTCCTGTACAAGGGCGAGCCGCTGGTCCCCGGCCTGGCCCGGCGGATGGTGGGCGACCTGCTTTGGGGATTCGCCGGTCGGGGACCGGCCCAGGAGGAGGCTCAAGCTCATGCGTTCGAGATTTGAGGCGAAGCGGCACGCGGCGGGTCCAGGAGGGACGGCCCTCGGGCTCTTGCTGGCCACGGCCTGGGGGTTGGTCGGCTGCGGAAAGCCGGCGGCCGAGCCAAAGGACGCGGCCGGCGCGCCGGTGTCGGCCGGGCCCAAGACGGTGATGATTACCGTCGCTCCGATGACTCGACGGGCCATCGAGCGCACCGTCGAGGCGGTGGGGACGCTCAAGGGGTGGGAGGATGTGACCGTCGGCACCAAGAAGCGCGGGCGGGTCGTCCGCGTGTTTCATGACATGGGCGACAAGATCGCGCCGGGCGGTCCGTTGATCGAGCTGGATTCGGTGGATGCGGATCTTGCCGTGATTCAGTCCCAGCGACAGCACGAGGCCGACCTGGCCAGGCTGGGGCTCGACGCCTTGCCCGGCAAGGATTTCGACGTCAACAAGGTGCCGGCGGTGGTCCAGGCCCGCGTGGCCCTGGACCGTTCCAAGATCAGCATGGACCGCCAGCGCAACCTCAGCCAGCGGAAGGCCGGCACGTTCCAGGACTTCCAGAACGCCGAGAACGATGAACTGGCCTCCGAGGCGGCCCTTGAGAACGCCCAGTTGAGCGCGAGGGCGAGTCTGGCGATGGCCCAGTCGAGCAAGGCGGCGCTCGACGTGGCGAAGCAGGCCCGCGCCGACATGCTGATCCGGGCGCCGATCCCCTCGGCCCCGCCGTCGGGCAAGGACAAGGCGGTGGTTTACCAGATGTCGAAGCGGTCGGCCTCCGAGGGGCAAATGCTCGGCGAAAGCGACCCGGTGGCGACCTTGGTGGTTCAAGATCCGTTGCGGCTCTGGGTCAATGTGCCCGAGCGATTCTCGGCCGAAGTGGCGACCGGCCAGGCGACCAAGATCCGGGTCGCGGCGTTCCCGGACCGGACGTTCGAGGGAAAAGTCGCCCGCATCAACCCCGCCGTTGACGCCACCAGCCGAACCTTTCAGGCCGAGGTCGCCGTCCCCAACCCCGAGGGCTTGTTGCGACCTGGCGGATTCGCCAAGGCGTCGATCTTGACCAAGGTCGACCCCAACGCCCGGATCGTGCCCTTGGAGTCGATCGTCCGGTTCGCCGGGGTCACCAAGCTGTTCGTGGTGCGGGGCAAGGAAGCGCATGCGATCTCGGTAGAGACCGGCCCGGAGGGGGACGGCTGGGTCGAGGTGTTCGGGGAAGTGCCCGACGCCTCGCAGGTCATCACCTCGGGGTTCGCCCAACTGGCCGAGGGGACGCCGGTGGTTGTCCGGGAGACACCCAAGCCCGCGACGACGGAGCCCAAAACCGGCGACGTGGCCAGCCCGACCACCGCGGGACTCTGAGCTTCCTGGGACCTGAAACTGTCTCGCGAGGATGTGGCTGGTCGGTGGCCGATCGGTGGGCGGACGAATGGACGAATGGATTCCCGAACCGGGGCGGCGAGGCCGAAACTCATGACGATCTCGGACGTCTGCATCAAACGACCGGTGTTCACCTGGGTCCTCGTGGCCATTCCGGTGGTGCTGGGAATCATTTCCTACAACCGCCTGGGGGTCGACCTTTTCCCCAACGTCGACTTCCCGGTCTGCTCGGTGCGCACGACCCTGAACGGGGCGAGCGTCGAGGAGATGGAAACCTCGATCACCAAGCCGATCGAGGACATCATCAACACCGTCAGCGGAATTGATGAGCTGCGGTCGACGACATCCGAGGGGATCTCGATCGTCACGGTGCAGTTTGTCCTGTCCAAGAACACCGACGAGGGGGCCCAGGAGGTTCGGGACAAGGTCAACTCGATCTTGCAGAGCCTGCCCGAGAGCACCGAGGCGCCGGTGGTCGAGAAGTTCGACACCGGGGCCACGCCCATCATGTCGCTGGCCGTCTCGGGCCGACGCGACTTCCGCGAAGTGACCGAGATTGCCCGCAAGCAGATCAAGGAACGGCTCGAAACCGTCGACGGCGTGGGGGCGATCACGCTGATTGGCGGGCGAACCCGCGCGATGAACGTGATGGTCGACTCGGACCGCCTGGCGGCCTACAGCCTGTCGGTCGAGGATGTCCGCACGGCCCTGCGTCGGCAAAACATGGAGGTTCCTGGCGGGCGGATTGACCAGGGGCCTCGCGAGTTGGTGGTCCGGACCCTGGGGCGGTTGACGACGGCCGAGGAGTTCAACAACCTGATCGTCGCCAACAAGGGGGGTTATCCGGTCCGCATCCGCGACATCGGTCGCGCCGAGGACTCGTTCGAGGAGCCTCGCACCGAGGCGCGACTGGATGGGTCTCCGGCGGTCAGCCTGTCGGTGCAGAAGCAGTCGGGGGCGAATACCGTCGCGGTGGTCGAGGCGATCAAGGCCCGTCTGGCCGAGGTGAAACCCAGCTTGCCGCCGGATATTGAGACCGAACTCATCCGCGACCAGTCCCGGTTCATCAAGAAGTCGATCGAGGAGGTGAAATTCCACCTGTATCTCGCCTGTGCGCTGGTCTCGGCGACGATCCTTTTGTTCATCCGCGACTGGCGGACGACGGTCATCGCGACTTTGGCCATCCCCACGTCGATCGTGCCGACGTTCCTTTTCATGGACACGATGGGGTTCACCCTCAACAACATCACCATGCTGGGGTTGATCCTGGCGATCGGCATTGTCATCGACGACGCGGTGGTGGTGCATGAAAACATCTTCCGCCACATGGAAGAGGACGGCATGGACGCGATGGAGGCGTCTCATGTCGGCACCCGCGAGATCGCCCTGCCCGTGCTGGCGACGAGCCTGTCGCTGATCGTCATCTTCCTGCCGATCGGGTTCATGGGCGGGATCGTCGGCCGGTTCTTCTCGTCGTTCGGCCTGACGGTGGCGTTCGCGGTGGCGATGAGCCTGTTTGTTTCGTTCACCTTGACGCCGATGCTGTGCAGCCGGTTCCTCAAGCTGGAGCCGGGCCACGGCGGAACGGCCAAGTCGAAGTCGGGGTTGGTTTACCGCTTGATCGACGGTTCGTATGGGCTGGCGCTGCGGTGGTCGCTGCGGCACAAGGCGGCGATCGTCGCGCTGGCGGTGTTGGTGGTGATGGCTCCGACGTTTGGGCCGATCTCGTCGATGGTGCCCGGCCCGGCGCCCTTGAAACTGGTGCTGGCGAAGATCGGGTCGTTGTTCGCTCCGGGGTTCTCGCTGATCCCCCGCGACGACCAGAGCGAGTATGAGGTCAACTTCACGACGCCCGAGGGGTACAGCCTCGACCGGACCACCAAACTTGCCTCGGAAGTTGAGACGCGACTGCGAGCCCTGCCCGGGACGACGCACCTGTTCACGACCATTGGCCAGACCTCCGGCGGCGTGGTGGTGAAAGGCGAAGGGGACGTCACCCGGGCCACCGTCTACGTTCGCATGAAGGATCTGGAGGAACGCGACTACACCCAGTTCGCCGTGCAGAACCAGGCTCGGGCGTTTTTGGCGACGTATCCCGACCTGCGGGTCAGCGTCAGCGACGTGTCGTCGTTTCAGGGGGGGCGGCGTTCCCAGACTTTTCAGCTCAACCTGGCCGGGCCCGACCTGGAGCAACTGGAAGTCTATTCCAAGCAGATCGTCGAAGGCTTGCGAGCCCAGGGCGGCATGACCGACCTGGACACCACTCTGGCCCTGCGCAAGCCCGAGGTCCGCGTGCTGGTCGACCGCGAGGCCGCCAATGACCTGGGCCTGCCCGTCGGCACGGTGGCCGATACCTTGCGAATCCTGGTCGGCGGCATGCCCGTATCCAACTTCAAGGATCGCGGCGAACAGTACGACGTCTGGCTCCGCGCCCGACCGGCCGACCGCGCCTCGCCCGCCGGCCTGTACGATCTGACCGTCCCCTCTCCGGTGGTCGGCTCGGTCAAGCTACGCAGCCTGGCCGAGCTGAAGGAAGAGCGTGGGCCAACCGAGATTGAGCGGCTGAATCGTCGACGGATCGTGACGATCCTGGGCAACCCCGAGACGATCAGCCTGGGCGAGGCGACCACGCGCACCAACGCCATCCTGGAAGGGCTGCACCTCCCCGCGCAGTACACGCCGATCCTTTCGGGTCAGGCCAAGACCTTGATGGAAACCCTTTACTACCTGCTGGTGGCCTTCGGGATGTCGTTCACGTTCATGTACCTGATCCTGGCCGCCCAGTTTGAAAGCTGGTCGCAGCCGGTGGCGATCCTGATGGCCCTGCCGGTGACGATCCCCTTCGGCCTGCTGTCCTTGGTGCTGTTCCACACGCCGATGGACCTGTACGCGATGTTCGGGCTCTTCATGCTGGTGGGAATCGTCAAGAAGAACGGGATTTTGCAAGTCGACGCGACCAACCAGTTGCGGGCGGCGGGGCATTCGCGGCTGGAGGCGATCCTGGGGGCCAACCACACGCGGTTGCGGCCGATCTTGATGACCACGGTGATGCTGGTGGCGGCGATGGTGCCGATCGCCCTGGGCCGAGGTCCAGGCTCGGGGGCGCGAGCGAGCATGGCCAAGGTCATCATCGGCGGGCAAATGCTTTCGCTGCTGCTGGCCCTGCTGGTGACGCCGGTCAGCTACGCGTTGCTGGACATGGGGAAGAATTTCGCCGGGCGACTGCGACGCCGTCCCGTCCAGGGGCCGCACGTCTGGCCGGCGGGCCAGGTCGCCGAGTTTGGTCGTGGCTGGGAAGAGGCGCACTCCTGACCCCGAATCAGACATGATGGCGATTCGGATCTATCGAGCGCCGCGACATCCCGGTACGCTGGGGAAGGGCCAAGGCCGTCCGCCGGGGCGGCGCCCTTCCGATCGTGTTGGGGAGCGCGCCGATGTCCGCCGAAGCCTCGCCGAACTCGACCGACGCCCCGCCGAAATCGGCCGAGATTCTCGTCTCGACGATCCCGGCTCCGCGTCTCGACGTCCAGATCGAGGTCACCGGCCGGACCCACCCCGGCCGTGTCCGCTCCAATAATGAAGACAACTTTCTGGTGGCGAGGCTGGCCAAGTCCCTCCGGGTGCTGGCCTCCAGCCTGGACGACCCCGACGCCTTGATCTCGACCGAGGAAGGGCACCTCCTGGTCGTCGCCGACGGCATGGGGGGCGCCGCCGCCGGGGAACGCGCCAGCGCCCTGGCCGTGCGCACCGTCGAGGCGTTCACACTCGACGCCCTGAAGTGGTTCCTCCACCTGGAAGGCAGCGAGGAGCGCGAGCTGCACGCCGAACTCCGACGCGCCCTGCAACGGGCCGACCGCAACGTCTTCAAGGAAGCCCTCGACGACTCCAAGCTCGAAGGCATGGGCACCACGTTGACGATGGCCTACAGCTTCGCCACCGACCTGTACCTGGTCCACGCCGGAGACTCCCGCGCCTATCTCCTGCGAGACGGGAAGATGGAGCAACTGACCCACGACCACACCCTGGTCCAACTGCTGGTCGACGGCGGAACCCTCTCGCCCGAGGACGCCCGCCACCACCGTCGCCGCAACGTGGTCACCAACGTCATCGGCGGTCCCCGCCCCGGCGTCCACGCCGAGGTCCGCAAGGTCACCCTGCGAGACGGCGACGTGGTCCTGCTCTGCACCGACGGACTGACCGAGCCGGTCCGCGACCCCGAAATCGCCAACGTCCTGCGCGAAGCGACCGACTCGGAATCCACCTGCCAGCGGTT
Organism: Isosphaeraceae bacterium; assembly: GCA_965201075.1. Classification (GTDB taxonomy): domain Bacteria; phylum Planctomycetota; class Planctomycetia; order Isosphaerales; family Isosphaeraceae; genus CBDAVP01. The sequence continues at coordinate 109,820 of CBDAVP010000016.1, forward strand.
GATTGACCTGGCCCTGGCTCGCGGAGCCCCCGACAACGTCACCGTCGTGGTTGCCCGTTATCGCATCGGCGAGATTCCCTGACCGACCGACTCCCCGCGAGCGGGCGAGCGGGCGAGCGGGCGGAGGTTCCCTGTTCTCGACCCTTCCGCGTATCATCGCGGCCGGGCCCTTTCGTTGATCCGCCCGGCCCGGCCCCGCCCCGAGGATTCACCCATCATGCCGTTGCGTCCCCGGTTGACCCTCGCCCTGGCCCTCCTGACGGGTCTCACTCTCCCCGCCCTGGCCGACCAGCCGCCGACGCAGCCGCGGGCGCCCGACCTGCCGATCGAGTCGTATCGCCTGCCCAACGGCCTCAAGGTCGTTCTGAGCCGCGATGCGACGGTCCCGCGAGTGGTCGTCGCCGTCGCCTTCCACGTCGGCTCCAAGGATGAGCGCTCGGGACGCACCGGGTTCGCCCACTTCTTCGAACACATGATGTTCCGCGGGACCAAGAACGTCCCCAACTACGACATCCCCCTCCAGGAAGCCGGCGCCCAGACCAACGCGTTCACCTCCGAGGACATGACGGTTTACTTCGAGACGGTCCCCGAGAACTACCTGGAACGCGCCCTCTACATGGAGGCCGAGCGGCTGGCGTTCCTCCCTTCGGCGCTGGACCAGGAGAAGTTCGCCACCGAGCGAGAGGTGGTCAAGAACGAACGCCGGCAAAGCGTCGAGAACGTCCCCTATGGCCTGGCCAGCGAGACCTTGCAGGCCAAGGTCTTCCCCGACGGGCATCCCTATTCGTGGTCGGTCATCGGGTCGATGAAGGACCTGGACGCCTCGACGACCGACGACCTGAAAACGTTCTTCGGCGAGTTCTATCATCCGGGCAACGCCACGCTCTGCCTCGTCGGCGACTTCGCTCCGGAAGAGACCAAGGCGTGGATCGCCCGGTACTTCGGTCCGCTGGCCGCCGGCCCGGCGCGTAAGGCCGTTTTGGTGCCGCCGGCGCCGGCCGTGCACTTGCGGGTCGACCAGGCCGACGACGTGCGGTTGCCTCGGGTCTACTGGGCCTGGCCGACCGTGGCCGATGACCACCCCGACGCCCCCGCGCTCGACCTGCTGGCCGACGTCCTGGCCGGCGGCGACGCCTCCCGGCTGCACAAGGCGCTGGTCCTCGACGCCAGGGCCGCCACCGAGGTTTCGGCCGATAGCGACACCAAGGAGGCCGCCGGCCTCTTCAGCGTCGACGCCACCGTGGCCGAGGGAAAAACCACGGCCGAGGTGGAAATGCTCCTCCAGCAAGAGTTCGACCGCCTGCGGACCTCGCCCCCCAACGCCGAGGAACTGGCCCGGGCCCTCGCCCTGTTCGAGAAGGCGAACTACTCGGCCCTGACCCCGCCGCTGGGACGCGCCCTGGTGCTGGCCATCGGGTTCTCACAGAAGGATGACCCGGGCTATTACCGCAAGGACTTCGCCCGCTACCTGGCCGTGACCCCCGCCGACCTCGCCCGAGTGGCGAAGGCTTACCTGGTGCCCGGAAAGGTCGTGCTGGAGATCCGCCCGGCGAAACCCGGTGAGGAGGAGTCGGCCGCCTCGCCCACCGGTCCCAAACCCCGCCCCGACGACAACGCCAGCCGAGCCCCGGCCCGAGAGCCCCAGGCCGGCCCGGACTGGAAGACACTACCGGCCGCCGCGCCCCTGCGGGCGTTCCAGCCGCCGAGGATCACTCGCCGCGTTCTGTCCAACGGCCTGACCGTCTGGGCCGCCCCCTGGAAGACATTGCCCCTGGTCAGCGCCCGCTTGCTGATCCCCGCCGGCACCGCCGACGACCCCGAGGGCAAGTCCGGCCTTGCCCACCTGACCGCCTCCCTGATCGACCAGGGAACGGCCGACCTCACCGCGACCGAACTGGCCGAGCGGTTCGAGGAACTGGGCGCCTCCCCCTCGGTGGGCGTCGACCCCGACACCACCACCGTCGCCTTCAGCACCGTGGCCCGGAACCTCGACGCGACGCTCGGCCTCGTCGGCAAGATGCTCGCTGCTCCCCGGCTGGATGAGGCGGACACCACCCGCGAACGCGAGCTTCAACTGAGCGACCTGCTGCAAGGCCCCGACAACCCCTCCTGGATCGCCCGCCGGGCCTTCCGCGCCCTGCTCTTTGGCCACGACAACCCCTATGGCAATCCCGATGAAGGGGACGTGGCCACCGTGAAGGGGCTGACCGCCGAGGACGTCCACGCCTTCCACCGAAAAACCATCGCGCCGGCCGGCTCGACCCTCATCGTCGTCGGCGACATCGACGTGGACACGCTCATCCCATCACTGGAAAAGGCGCTGGGTGGCTGGAAGACCCCGGCCGACCGCCCATCCCGTCGCAAAGGGCCAACCCCGGCCCCCGCTCCCAGGGTCGTCCATCTGGTCGACAAGCCCGGCGCGGTGCAGAGCGTGCTGTCGGTGGGACGGCTGTGGGTTGATCGCGACGACCCTCGCTACTTCGCCGCGACGATCGGCAACCACGTCCTCGGGGCCGACTTCCTCAGCCGGTTGAACGATAACCTCCGGGTGCGCAATGGGTTCACTTACGGGATTGGCTCGGGGTTCAGCTTCCGGCAAGTGGGGTCGGTCTGGGGAGTGACCACTTCGGTCCGCGCCGACGCCACCGCCCCCGCGCTGGCCGAGGTTCTGGGCGAACTGGACGCCCTGGCCGAGGCGGGTGGTCGTCCCTTGACGGCCGAGGAGATCGCCACCGCCCGGGAGGCCGAGGCCCGCGGGTTCCCCGAGATGTTCGAGTCGCCCGGCTCGATCGCGGGGCTGCTGGAGGAGATGGCCCGGCATCACCTTCCGGAAGATTACCCGGCGACTTACCTCGACAAACTGACCGCCGTCACCCCCGAACAGGTGCGACAGGTGATGGCCGAGGTGGTCGCCCCGGCGTTGCGGACCGTGCTGGTGGTCGGCGATGCCAGGGCGGCGACTCCGGCGTTGAAAGCGCTGGACCGGCTGGAGGTTGCGCCGACGACCCCCGACGGCCGTCCTGCTCGCTGATCCCGAACGTCTCGATTTTGTGGATCTGGGGCGCCCGCGCTCAGGCCGGGCGTCCCGCGATCCGTCGCTCGGCGGCGCGGGCGAGGGTCCGCCCCACGGCGATCGACGGCAGCTCGACCCAGCGATAAGCCTCGGCCGAGACCGGCAGCAGCAGACCCGTGGTCCCGCAGAGAATCCACCAGAAGGGGACCAGGCCGCGCAGGGCGTGAGCCAGGCCGAGCAGCAGGACATAGTGGAAGAGATAGATGCTATAGGAGATCCGGCCGAGGAATCGCGGAGCCGGGCGCCGCAGCCCCGCCGAGAGGACTGGAGACCCCAGCGCGGCGACCAGGAAGAGGACCGCTCCGAGGTCGGAACTGAGCACCGGTAGAGATAGCCCCAGTCGCAACCCGGCGACCCTCGTGGGCAACTGGTCGGCGTAGGAACAGAGCAGAAACGCCGAGAGGAGCACTCCCGCCCATCCCAGTCGGCCCAGGGCCCGACTCCACCGTGGCAGGTCGGCCCGGTGCCGGGCCAGCAACGCCCCGAAGAGGAACAGGGGAATGTACTGGAGAGTCTGGAACGGCGCGAGCCTTACCAGCCACCCCGGCCAGGCCCGGGTCTCCAATAGCAGGCTCAGCAGGACGAGCCCCATCGATCCCACGATGACGACGGACGTTCGCAGACGGAGGCAAACGGCCATCAAGAGGGGGAAAACGATCGAGATTCGCATTTCGTGGGCGAGGGTCCATGCCATCGGCAGGTAACGATGGTCGGACGCGCCAATAAGGCCGAGGTGTTGCATCAGCGGACCCCATTCCACCGGGGCGACCCAGTTCCGGTTCAACTCCTTGTAGAGTTCAGGAATCGGGTCGCCGCCGACCAAGGGCCGGACGAGCACCGTGATCGCGATGGCGACGAGGTAGGGCGGGTAGATCCGACAGAAGCGGCGGATCAGGAACGGGCCGAAATGGCCGGCCCGGCCTTCCCAGTAGGGCAGGGACAGGACGAACCCGCTGATGACGAAAAAGAGCATGACCGCGGGATAGCCATACCAAAGGCAACGCAGCGGTGAGTAAGCGACGCACGAGTGCCAGGAGCCGTCGAAGGTTTCGCCGGGCGCGGTAAAGAGCCAGGTGCCGAAGTAATGGCAGACCACGACGGTCAAGGCCGCCAGGCCACGGAGCGAGTCGAGTTCGTCGAAGTGGCGACGGGCTTGGGACGGCACCGCCCCCGCGGACGCTTCGGGCTCGACCCGAGGTCCTCGATCCTCCCGGACGGACGACATCCTGAACGCTCCAACGACGTTGACGGCGACGGCGCACCGGCTTGCCGGCCGACACGATGCCGCAACGCCCCGGGGCCCGGACTCGGGGGCCAGTTTACTCGGCGGAGGACGCCAGCGACAGGGAACGTCAGGCCCCTCGGGCCGTTTCGCCCTCGCTTCGATGGGGAAATCCACGGAATTGCCCATCCGCCAGGGGCCGAGGAACGCTATGCTCGCGGGGCCGGCGGCTGACGCCCGGCGACTCTCGCGCCCCGGCGTTCTCCCGGGCCTCCTTGTCTCCCGGAGCGATCGCATGCGTCCTTCGCGCAAAGTCTGGCGATTCCTGGGGATCGGGCTGGCAGTCCTGGTCGTGGCCGGTCTCGTCGTCCGCCAATGGGTGGTGCCGGGGCTGATCGCCCGGGCGATTGACTCTCGCTACGCGGGCAAGGTCGTCGTGGGCGGCTGGTGGCTCGGGCGGACCTCGGGCGTGACCAATATCTCCTTGAGAGAAACGGAAGACCCCCGCTCCCCGGTCTGGGCGTCGGTGGCCGCGATCGAGACTGACCTGTCCCTGGGCGATCTCCTTTCCGGACGGGTCATGCCCCGGACGATCACCTTGCGGTCGCCGTCGCTGAGCTTCCGCCTCAATCGTGACGGGTCCCCGGCCACCAAGCTGCCGTTGAAGGGGGGGAAGGCGGGCGCCTCGGGAACCCCAGCGGCCTTGCCCAAGATCGTGGTCGATGACGCCACGCTGAAGATCGCCCAGGAGGGCCGCCCGGCGATGGTCGTCACCAAGGTCGCCGCGACCCTGGAGTCGGTCGCCGAGGGGGAAAAGCTCTCGGGAACCGCCGACGACCCCACCTGGGGCGACTGGACCCTGGCGGGCCAGTTCGACCCGGGATTTCAGAAAGGGAATTTGACGCTTTCGGGCAAGGGCGTTCAGGCCGACGCCCAGAAGGTGGTCAGTGTTCCGTTCATCCCCGCCGAGGTCTGGCAAAACCTCATGCCGACGGGCCCGGCCGACCTGACCCTCGCATTGAAGATCGCGATGGGGACGCCCCAGCCGGTGGCCGTCCTCACCACGATTGACCTGAAACAAACGACCGTCGACGTGAAGGGGTTGGGCTTGGTCGCCCACAACGCGACGGGTCGGGTGGTCGTCGACGGGGGCCACGTCAGCTTTCAGAACGTCACGGGCAAGTCCCTCGGCGGCCGGGTCACCGCGCCGGCCGGCACGATGGACTTCACCGTACCCAAGCCGGCGTTCGACCTGCGAATCGTCCTCAAGGGGATCGACGCCGCCAAAGCGCCGGCGAAGTGGAAACTCGCCGATGCGGGGTTTGAAGGGGGGACGCTGGATGGGCACGCGGAACTCAAGGTCGTCCTGGCCAACGGCGGCTTCGACCTGACCGGCACCACCGGCGAGGCGACCGTTTCGGGGGCGACTCTTCAGGGAATCCCGGTGAAGTCGATCCGTCTGGACCTCAAGGCCGAAGGGGACGAACCGGTTTACTCGGTCGATTCGCCGGGCTCCGCCTCGACCCATCCGGGGGGCCGGATCGCCGCGCCTTGGTCGGTCCTGCTGCTCGGGTTGCAGCCGCCGGCCCCTTCGCCGTCGCCCTCGCCGTCGCCCTCGCCGTCACCCTCGACGGCCGCCAAGCCCAAGGTTTCCGGGTCGATCCAGGTCAATCCCCCGGCGAAGGCGGGGGTGATCCGCCTGCCGAAGTCGATCACGACCCAGATCGAACTGGAGGCGGTGGATCTCAAGACCTTCGTGGACCGGGCGGCGCGGCTGGGGATTACCCTCCCAGTGCCGGTGGTGGGCAAGCTGTCGCTGAAGGCCACCGCCACGCTGCCACTGGGGGAGTTGCGGGACATCAGCCGGTACATCTTTCACGGCGACGCCATGTTGCAAGGGGCGTCGATCGACGGCGTGGACCTCGGCCAGCTACGGGCCAAACTCTCGCTGGACAAGGGGGTTCTGGAACTGACCGACTTCCGGGGCCACCTGGTCGACCTGCCCACCGGCGGGATCGGCGGCGCCCGGCCTCCCATGACCGCCGAGGTCCCCGAGCAGGGCCCCTTGCCGGCGGGGGCGTTCCGTGGTCAGTTGCGGGTGGAGGTCTCGCCCCCCGGCCGTCTTTCGGCGAAGTTCGAAGGAGTCGCGTTGCCGTTGGGGGAGCTGGCCGCCCCGCTCTACCCCCGGCCGACGCCGTTGGCCGGCGCGCTCGACCTTGACGTCCGCGCCGAGGCCGCCGTCGCGACGCTGAGCGACCCGGCGACCTGGGAGGCGTCGGGAAAGGTCCATAGCCAGCGAGTGACCTTCCAGGGGACGACCCTCGACGCCGCCTCGACGTCGTTCGCTCTCAAGGCGGGCCGTCTGCAATTGTCCGACCTCGCCGCCCGACTCCACGGCAAGCCCCTGGTCGGCCGGTTGTCGATGGCGGTCGCCGCTCCTTACCACTTCGACGCGGGGCTGGACGTGGATGACTGGGACATTTCCGACGTCCTGACGTTGGTTCCGGGAGCCCCCTCGCCGCCGCCGGCCGATGGCGAGATTACCGCCAAGGCGCAGGCGTCCGGCACTCTCGTCCCTTTGGATCTGACCACGAGCGGCTCGGGCAAAGTGCGGCGACTCCAGGCCAGGGCCGTGCCGCTGGGCGACCTGCCGTTCACCTGGACAACCAACGGAGACACCATCGACGTCAAGGTCGTCGACGCGACTCCCTTCGGCGGACGACTCGACGCCGAGGCGAAACTTCCGGCCAAGTCCGGGGGAGCGATCCGCGCGACGGCGAAGCTCACCAAGGTCGACGCCGCCGAACTGGCCGACGCCCTGCCGGGGGGGAAGTTCAAGATGACCGGCCAGGCCGGCGGGACCCTCGACGTACTCGTCCCCGCGCACTCGGGGTCGATCACCGAGTCGCTGGAGGCGAACCTGACCCTGGCCTCTCCCGACCTGACCTTCCAGGGGGTCGCGACTCGACACCTGACGGCGGTGTTGTGGGCCCGCAAGGGGGGCGTTCACTACGACGTCACCGCCGAGGGCCTGGGGGGAAAGTTCAAGGCGACGGGCAACCTTCCGCCGGTCGCCGACGGGGAGCCGGAGAAGCCCCGGCATCTCGACGGCGAGGTCCGAGTCGTGGGATTCGCCCTGGAGGGAATTTGGCCGGCGCTGGGGATGGCCGCGACGCTTGGGCCGTTGAGAGGCGAGGGGGCCTTCGACGCCAACATCCGTATCCCGGTGGCCGACCCAGGTTTATACGCTCGGGCGATCGCCGAGGCCCGCAACCTCCGCTGGCATGACTCGCCGGTGGGGCACTTGCGAGCGACGATCGCCACGACTCCCACGTCGTTCCAGATCAACCCCCTGGAAGGGGAGTTGCTGGGCGGGTTTTTGCGGGGCGAACTGACGAGCGAAACGACCGCGACGCAAGGGCGGCGCTCGGGCTTCACGCTGAACCTCGACGAGTTCGACCTGTCGAGGTTGGCGCCGATGCTGCCGGGTGAGACGGGCCGCCACCTCAACGGGTTGGGGACCTTGCGCGGCCACGGATCGAGCGAGGGGGACGGGATTCGGGCCACGGCTCTCGCAGAGATTCCCCGGGGGCATGCCTTGGGGCTCGCCTTCCAGGAGTTACGCTTCCCCCTGACCCTCACCCTGCCGGCCGGGCCGGGGACCGGGACGTTGAAGTCGCACCGGTGGTCGGTCCGGGTCGCTGGCGGTCGGGCGGATGGGGAAGCCCGCGTCAACCTGGGGGAAGATCGGGCCTTCTCGGGAAGTCTCGCCATCAATCGGCTCGATCTGGAGAGCCTCTCGCGGTCGCTGGCCGGTAGCCGCAAACCGCTTTCAGGCCGGGTCTCGGGGTCGGTCTCGGCCTCGGGACGCGACTATCTACGACGGAAAGGGTTGCGAGGACGGATTGACCTGGACCTCGACGATGCCTCGCTGTTCCAGATGCCGCTGTTCCGTGAAATGGGTAGGTTCCTGGGGTCGGCTCAGAATGGCGTCTTCGAGGACGGCGACCTTCACGCCACCCTGGGCGACCGCGAGGCCTTCGTCGAACAATTCACGCTCCAGGGGCGAGTCGTTCAACTGCACGGCACGGGCACGGTGGGATACGACGAGTCGCTGAATATGGAACTGCTGGTCAACACCGCCCAGTTGATCCCCGAGACCGGCCAGGCCCTGATCAGGATCATCCCGGGGCTGGGGCAGATGGTGGGCCGCCGCGACCAGTCGGTGGCGGCGGTCGGCGGCTTCCTGTCCAACCGCCTGTTGAAGTTTCGCGTGACCGGCACCTTGAAGTCGCCGGTCATCAACGCCGACGCCACGGTGCTGGTCGGCGAGGCGGCCGTCGGCTTCTTTGGCGGCGTGCTCAAACTGCCGCTCAACCTGGTGCGCTGAAGCAAGGCGGAAGGGTTAACGGCGGGCGGTCGCAGTGGGAGCGGTCTGGGCCATCTGGGGCCTGCCGTTCACGGCGTCGGGCCGGCGGGACAGGATGACCAGGTCTCGGAGATTCACCCGGGAGGGCATCGGGACGTCCTGCTGAGCCATGCAAACGCCCGAGGCCCAGGTGGGGTATTGAACCACCAGGCGGGCCATCAGCGACACGAAGAGCCCAGCTTCCTGCACCTGATCTTCGAGCAGCTTCTCCAGAAGCGGGCGAAGCGTCCGGGCGACCGCCTTCCAGCCTCGGGAGTCGATCTTGACGAACGCCTCGACGTCGTGGCGAATCCAGTAATCGCCCTTGGGCTCTCGGTAGTACTCGGAGCGAACCACCAGCACGATCCGACCCTTCAAGGTGGCGTTGCCCCGGGGACTGTTGTGCTCCAGGTTGGAAAACATCACATTGAGCCGGGGCGAGCGCAAGGCATATTCCCAGCTCGCCGTGGTTCCCGCTCCGTCGGTCCCCTCGTACCTGGTCGGACTAGCCTGGGAGAGTCGGGCCGGCGAGGCGGCCAAATCCTTCCACAGGGCCAGCGTGAGCATTGGTTCGTTCATCAAGGATTGATAAAGCTTCGGTGGGCAGGGGAAAGTATCCGACGCTCCTCGATGGTGCAGGGTCGGTTCGGCGAGGACCTCGGAGATTGTTGAGCGAAGGGCGGGGTCCACGCTCTCCAGGGGGACGAGGCGCGGGGCCTGGATCTCCTTGGGACCGCCCAGGGCCCAGCCATTCAGGGTCAAAGCCAACGCCAGGGTCAACGCCGACGACGTCCACGCGCCCCGGCCGATCCTTCGGACGTTCATCACGGCAATCCTCCGACGCCCGGCTCGCTTTCCGAGGGCTCCGGCCGATCCTTGCCGGGGCCCCTCCTGGCACCTTCCCATGATCGGCCCAACGAGGCGTCCGCCTGGCGGAAGTGCCGGCATTTTCGGGGATTTTTACGGGCGATGGGAGACTGGGCGGACATTTCGGGTAGGCGTGGTCCGCTGGTAAGGGTTGAGCTGAAAATCCGTTTAAATTCGTGTGGGAAGTTCATGAGGATGGGGCAGACCTTGTCGGCTGGGAGGGGCCATTGTCTTGAGCCAAATTGCTCTTGTCGGGGTGGCGGATCGGACTATTATGCCCGGCCTTGCGACAGATCAACCGATTCCGAACGGCGCAGGGAGGCCAACATGACGGATCGGCGACGGCTGGGGACCTGGGCGTTGGGGGGCGTGGTGGTGCTGGGCGTGGCCGGAGGGCTTGTCTGGACGACAAAAACCGGGCGGGAAGCGGCTCGATCGGGCCGGTTGGTGGCGGTCGCGGGGGCCAAGACGGCTCGCGACTCGCGACTCGACCTGAAGGGGGTCGCGGCGAAACTGATGCCCAAGACCGACGCTCCGCCGGATTGCCTGACGGAGGCGGACGCGGCCGAGGCGAGCGAAGTGTTGACGAGGGTTCAGGAAGGGTACTCGCGGTTCTCGCCCGAGGAGCGCGTGGAGGCGATGGCCGTAGCCGGGCGATTGCTGACGCGAATGGGCGTCGACCCCGCCCCGCCCATCTGGGGTCAGACGCTGCGGCCGGTCGCCTCGATCCTGTTCGCCGGTCTGGCTGACACTCAGCCGCCGGTGAGGGTCGCGGCCCTGACGGAAATTGGCCGGGTCTGGTCATGGTTGCCGGGCCTGACGCCGACCTCGGGCGAGGAGCGGGCCATCGACGAATGGAAGCAGGGCTTTGTGACCCCGGCGGTCCGTGCCCTGGGCTCGCGAGACGTCCCCACCCGGGCCTCGGCGGTCGCCTGTCTGTCCCGCCTGCCGCTGGACGCCGCCGCCGGCACCGCCGCCGCGTATGTGGCCGACTCCGACCCGGCGGTCCGCCAGCAAGCCCTGATTGGGTTCGCCGCTCGCCGTGACCTGCTCGGCGAGGAGGCGATCCTTCCCCTCCTGCATGACACCAACCCCGCCGTCGCTTTCCTGGCGGCCCGGACGTTGAAGTCTCGTGGGCTGAGCGACGATCTTGTCAATCTGGGCCGGTTGGTCGCCCACCCGGTGCCGCTGTCGAGGGCCTCGGCGATCCCCCAGTTGTTGGAGCGGACCGACATCGACCCGGTCGTCTGGCTGACGTTCCTGTCGAGAGATCCGGCCGAATCGGTCCGTCTCCGAGCCGTCGAGGCTCTGGGAACGCGGACGACGCCCGAGGCCCATCAACGGCTGACCGAGGTCGCGCAGGGTGACGACTCGGGCGATGTCCGAGCCGCCGCGGCCCGGTTTGTTCCGCCCGCCCCGGCGGAGTCGACCGTCGCGCTGCCCCCCCTGCCCGGCTCGGCGGGATTGACCCCTCGGGCAAACTAACGCACAACCCGATCAGGATTGGGCGGCCCAGTCCGCCCGGTCCCTTGATGACGGAAGGCCCCACTGTGCCAGGATGGCGCGGTGGGGCCTTTCGTCGGTTGGGTGCCCGAGCGAACGCTCCATCAATGGCTCACGACGTGGGGCGAGCCGGGGGGAAGGTTCCGTGTCGGAGACGGGAAACGGGAGAGTGGCCCCATCCGGTCGCAGCGACTTCGAGGAGGCGGCGCAGTCAGTCCAATAGGGGCGTCAAAGTGCGGCCCGGGGCATCAGCCGCGGGATCTCAGGCCCGAGAACTCTCCAGGTCCCAAAGAGACGACATCGCGGTATGGCCGGGCCTTGTCGCTGCCCATGCCGCCCTCGCGGGGCTCGCGAGAACGTCGCACCTGTTCGTAATCCTGGGGCGGACGCTCCAGACTCCACGAGGCCGGCCTTCCCCTCCGGGGCTTAGAACGCAGGCTCGGTGGTTGCGTACGAAGGCCCGGTGTCGCGCGGATCAGTGTCCGGCGGGGGACCAATCGTCAACCTCTCCGCCGAGGGCCAGGGCGCGTTCCTGATCTCGGGGGAGGTGGCGGGAGCCGAGGTGGAAGAACAGGGCGCCCAGGGCGAGCATGGGGACGACCAGCAGCAGCCCGGCGGTCAGGTTCGTCGAGCCGTTCTGACCCGGGAAAGGGACGGCGCCCACCGAGGCCAGAAGTCGTCCCAGCGATGAGGCGACGATGGAGGGGCGGCCCAGATACTCGGACAGGTAGCTAATGAGGATTGGCGAGCTGATGTCGCCCAGAATGTGGATCAGCAAGATGTTGAGCGCGTAGCCGGCCGCCCTCTGGTTGGCCGGCACGACGTTGGCGACCACCGTGTTGCACGGACCCATCACCGAGGACATGAAGATCATGCCGAGGAACAGCGAGGCCATCGACCAGCGCGTTGAGGCCAGCAAGAAGCCTCCGGCGACGAACGGGGTGCCGATCAAGGTGGCCAGGGCCGTCCACAGGAGATACCCCCGGGGCGTGACTCGGCGGAATCGGTCGGCCATCACCATCCCCATCAGAATTCCCAGGACTCCGGAGAAGAGCGCCATGGCGCCGATCCAGAGGTTGGCCGTGTCGAGGGTCATCCCCCGAACTTCCTGGTAGAAGATGGAGGCGAACGTGCCATAGGCGCCGATGGCGAAGGTGACGGCGGCGAGCCCGGCGATGTTGTAGAGGAAGCTGGCGTTGCGGAAGAGGTCGGCGTAGTCGACCAGGGCGGGCCGGGGGCGTCGGACCGCGTTCGGGCCACGGCCGGGGTCGCGGATGCGCAGGGCTAGCACCGCGGCCAGGAGCCCGGGCAGACCCACGACCAAAAAGGCGATCCGCCAGTTATAGGTGCGGCCGACGATGCCGCCAACGATGAAGCCCAGGGCGATCCCCAGCGGCATGGCCAGGTAGAACCAGCCCATGACCCGGCCCCGAGACCGGCGGTCGAACAGGTCGGCCAGCAAGGCGGGGGCGACGACGCCGTAGCTGGCCTCGCCGACGCCCAGCAAGGCTCTCCAGAAAAACATCTGGTTGAAGCCGTTGGAGAAGGCGGTGCCGACGGTGGCCAGGCTCCAGATTCCGACGCCGGCGGCCAGCAGGTGGCGGCGGCTGAAGCGGTCGCCCATCCAGCCGACGACCGGCGAGACCAGGCTGTAGACCACCATGAAGGCGCCGGCTAGCCAGGCGAAGTCGGAGTGGTCGATCTTCAACCCCTCCTCGATCTGCTTGCCGAGGGAGTTGAAGACGTAGCGGTCCATGTAGTTCAGCAGGTTCATGCTGAACAGAACCGCCAGGGCGAACGAAGCGCCCGGGACCGGCGAGGGGATGACAGGCTCGGCGACGGCGACCACATCGGGGGCGTCGAGGCGGGTCACTCGTGGCTCGGGCGTCGGCATGGAGCGGGAAGTCTCGCGGGCGGGTCGGCTCGTCGCGGCGGATCGGTCCGTTATACTCCCCCCGGTCCCCCGAGACGAGGCCGGTTGCCCCTCGTCATTCGTCGGGTTGGGGCGACTTTTGCCGTTTGGGGGCATCGGCGATCTCGACGTTGATGAAGACCAACAGCTCGGTGGCCGTTGGGTAGGTGCCCGGAATGCGCAGGTTCAAGGGGCCGGTCTTGGACTGGAGGATGCCCGGCAAGATTCCGGCGGAGATGACGAGCGTTTGTCCGAGGTTCCATCCCTGGATCGTCTGGTTCAGGCGGGTTTCGGAGACCTCGGGGACGTCAACCGTCAACTCGGTCGAGAGACCATCGCGGGGGGCCAGGACCCGGGCGTGGTAGAGCGATCGGACCACATTGGCGCGCAGGTCGATGGCCGCTTCGAGGGAGTTCCCCTCGTAGCTGAGTAGCGGACTGAGGCGTAGGACCACGCCTTCCTTGAGCTTGTCGGTTCCGGCCTGATACCCCTGGCCGACGGCGCTGGAGCGTTGAAGGCCGGCGTTGTACTCGCGGTCCTCAAGGGTTTCGATGGTCAGGGTCTGGCCGTTGATCATCTTGTAGGTCTGGTCGGGGTTGAGCTGCTTGCCGGCCGACCCACCGAGGAACTGGGCCAGGATCACCGCGGCGTCGGCGTCGCTGGCCGACCAGATTTGCTGACCCTGGGGTCCCCTGCCCAGCGAGGTCAGCCGCGAATAATGGACGTATCGCCAGGAGGGGCGGTCGGCGGCGATGAACCGGACGCGGATGCGCAGGGCGTCGGCGTAGGAGTCGGTGAAGCGCTCAACGATCTCCTGGACCTGGTCGAGCACCTTGGGGCTATGGTAGGCCTGGAGCCGCAGGCGGTTGGCCATCAGGACGGCCACCTTGTCGCCGTGCCACTGAGTGGAGCCGGTGCGGCGGAAGATCCATTCAACGAGGGCGGCCTGGGGAGGACGGGCCAGGTCTTGACCCAGGGCGGTGTAGCGGCTGATGTCCCAGTGGCGGAACTGGAAGCCGGCCTGCTCGGGGAAGTTGGGGGGCAGGCCCTCGGGCGAATCCTCGGCCGGTGGGGTGTCATCGGGGGGCGTGTCCTCGTCGTCGTTGCGGCGACGGGAGGCGGCGGGCCGGGTGGTGGCACGACCTCGGCGGGCCGGGGCGGGCGCGTCGGAGTCGTCCTCGCGAGTTTTTCGCCCCTGGGCCAGCAGGCGGGCGGGGGCCAGGCCGCCGGCCAGAAGCGACAGGAGCAGGGCCTTGCGACGGTTCATGCCGGGGGCCTCCATGCCGGGCTGGCGGGTCCGATCGGATCGGGGGACGGCCGGGACGCCGGCGCCGCCCGGAGCCCTCCTGGCCCGGACCCCGAAGCGGGGCGACCCTAGCCGAATCGGTCAATTCCCACAAGGCGAATGACCGCGGCCGGCAGGGCCATTTCGTTCTCACTTTGGGGGGACCAACGGGGACTGGCTCCGCCGGTGCCAGCCCCCTTTTGCCGACTCATGTCCCTCCCACTCCGCCCACCGGGCCCCGGAATGGGGGAGAGGCACCGGCGGAGTACCGCCAAGAGCCAGTCCCCCATTGCAAGGCCAATGGAGAAATCAACGGCCCTGCCGCGGCCGGGGTTCCTGGGTTACTTGGCTGGCGCGGCGGGTGCCTCGGGCTCGCCTTCGTAGGGGCGGGCGGCCCGGTGGTTGGCGACCCACTGGCCGTCGCCGTCGAACTGGCGGGCGCCGGCGTCTCCGTAGCGGGCGAACGCGACGCCCGTGGCCTGGTGGAGCATCGCCAGCCATTTGCCGTCCAGACCCAGGCCAAACGGCGGCTTGTCGTCGGGCTTGATTGTCGAAAACAAGTCTTTGTGAACCGGCGCCGTCGCCATCCCCAGCAGAAGCATTCCCATCAGCACCGCGGCACAGCCGAAGCCCATCACCACGCGACCGAGCAACTCGACGATCTTGGGGAAGCGGACGTCGCGCTTGGCGACCAACAAGGTGATGTTGCGGAGGATGATGAACGAAATCAGCATCAGGCCGAAGAGGCTGAACATGTCGGCCGAGCCCGAAAGGTTGGGCACCGCGTCGGCCAGCATCTTGGCCAGGGGCTCGTAGTAGCTGAAGGCGATCAACCCGGAGAAGATGACGTTCATCAGCATCAGCGTCGCGCCGAAGAACCCCTCGGCCATCAGGGAGTAGCCGATGCCCAGGGTGATGACGAGGATCAGACCTTGGATCGCGGAAGCCATCGGACGGTTCCCCTTGCGGGCGGTCGAGTTCGGTTCGGTTCGGTTCGGTTCGAGGTTTGGTCAGCCGACGATCCGTCTCAGTTCGTCGATGGAGGTGTGGCCCTGGAAGACCTGACGGAGGCCGTCCTCGTGCAGGTAGATCATGCCGTTCTTGCGGGCCTCGGCCTTGATGGCGTTGATCGAGGGATTCTCGCGGATCAGGTCTCGGAGGCCGTCGGTGATGACCAACAATTCGAAGATCCCGGTCCGGCCGACGTAGTGGGTGTCGTCGCAGTCGGGGCAGGGTTCTCGGGGTTCTTCGGGGTTGGGCGTGGGGGGTCGGTAGAAGACGTCGACCTTGTCGGCTGGGAGGTTAGCCTTTTTGAGGAACTCGGGCTTGGGCTTGTAGGGTTCCTTGCAGGTCTCGCACAGCACACGGACGAGGCGTTGGCTGATGATCGCCGTCAAGGCGCCGGCCAATAGGGGCGGCTCGACACCCAGGTCGATCATGTGCATCAAGGCCTTGGTGGTGTCCTCGGCCGGGACCGCCGAGAGGACCAGGCATTTGGTAGTGGCGGCCTGGCAAGCGATGGTGGCGGTCTCGGCGTCGCGCAGCTCGCTAATCATCAGGACTTCGGGTTCGGTGCGGATCAAGGAGCGCAGGGGCTCGGCGAAGGTCTCGCCGTTCTTGGTGCTTACCTCGGTCTGCTGGACGTTGTCGACCTTGGCCTCGATCGGTTCTTCCAGGGAGCAGACGTTGACCTGGAAGCGGTCGGTCTCCCGCATGCAGGCATAAAGGATGGTGGACTTGCCGGCGCCCGCGGGCCCGCAGGCCAGGAACATGCCCCGAGGTTGTTTGACGATTTCTTTCAGTTCGGCGGCGAGTTTGGGTCGCATTCCCAGTTCGTCGAGCTTGGTGACGGCGGGGACGTCGAGGATGCGCATCGTTAGACGCTCGCCCCCCTTGGTGCCGCTGGTCTCGACTCGAAGCTCGACGTCGCGGCCCTCGACCTTGGCGCCGAGGGTGCCCTCCTGGGGCTTGCGGCGGTCGTTGACGTCGAGCGCCGAGAAAATTTTGAAGATGGTGGTGATGGCGTCGCCGGTCTCTCGGTCGAAGGGGTCGGCCGCGTGCGAGACGCCGTCGATGCGGAACTTGACGGTGGTCTCCTCGACGCCGGGGTCAAGCTGGATCTCGGTCGCCCGGCGGTCGATCGCGTCGAAGACGACCTCTTTCGCCAGGTCGAACGCCTCGGACTCGCGTGCCTGGAGCAGCAATTCCGGCTCGATCTGGTCGGCCTTGACCTTGGGGAAGAACTCCAGGGGCGGGCCGGTGTCCAGTTCCTCGGCGGTCTTGTTAAACGGCTTGCCCAGACCGATCTTCGAGAACAGGCCGTTGGCCAGCGTGCCGAAGTGGTAGCCGGTCATCACTCGGTCTTCCACGACCAGTTCGACGTTGCGTATGTTGATGTAAATAAAGAGGGGGACCAGCCAGGCCAGCGCGAGCAGGATGATGCCGACGATGTAGATCGGCACGACCCACAGGACGGCGAAGGCAACCAGGAACGGGAAGAAGTTAATGCTGGGCCACTTGGAGAAGTCCTGGCGGATGTTCATCGGGTCGTGGGTGTCAATTTCGACCCACGAGGTGGTCCAGGCCCAGAGCAGGAACAGGAGGACGACCGGGACGAACTTGAAGGCGTTGAGGTACGAGCCCGGCCCGCGGACGACGCTTTCCGCCTGGGCCAGCAAGGGGCCAGGCGGCAGGAAGAACGCCGCGGCGCCGGCGTCATTGGCCAGGCCCAGGACCAGCAGGGCGAGAATCGCGAAACCGAGGCGCGGGCGGGTCATCGAGGGCGAGTCTCCTGCGGTCGCCAAGGCGTTCGTCGAGGATCGGCGGACGGGGCGCGGATGGGGTTCGGCACGACCCGACGCACCGGCCGGATGGACGATGATAGCGAGGCGGGAAAGGAGGGGCAAATGGGTCGGCCGGGCGGCCAGGGTCTTTTTGCCCGTCGACCGGCCACGAATCACGGTTGGCGAGAGGACAGGGACGAACGCCCCGGGGGGCCAATCACTTACACCAGGGTCAGGACCAAGCCTCCGGCAACTCACTGAGGAATTTCTGGAGGGAGGCGCGGGCGAGGTCGAGTGTCATCGGCCCCGGGTCGTCATCCGACTCGTGTGCCCAGAAGTTGCGGACCTGCCGCACCTTGTGGGCCCTGTCGCGGTCCGTCATCGGAATCCCCCGGTTCCGCTTCCCGCCGATCTCGTCGATCATGACCGAAGCGTCGGTCCTACGGGTCGAGTCGTTGTGCTTGGACCGATCGTACGACCGTAGAGCCGCCTCGAACGCCGCGAAGAGGCGGACGATGAAGGTCCCTTCGAGGTTCCGGTGCGCATCTCCGAGGTTATCGCGGGCCGTTCCTTCGAGCTGGTTGCGAAGTTCTGGGTTGGCTTGCAAGGCGGCCCGTAGCCGGTCGACGGCGGTCCGGGTCGCCTTGTATTCGCCCCAAACCTCGGTGATGTGCTAGTGGAAGTCAGAGCGACGGTACGGCATGCTCCGCGATCGCGTCCATCAAATGGTTGAGCGTGTCGTGTGAGAAGGGCGCCCACCGACCCTCTTCAGCGAGTCTTTCGTCCTCCGGCTCGGGCAGGAAGCCGGAATCGATGGACCAATGGCCACCCTCGCTGTAGAACGTCGCCAGGGGGTCGAATGTCGGCATCAGGTAGAGGTCAACGGCCGCCTCGGCTCCGGGGATGTCGTATCCGGTCGGGTCGAGGCTGAGCCGGACCGGCCCCTTCTGAAGGGTCAGGAACGGGATCTCGTACACGGTCCTGTCCGCGTCCCGCATCTTCTTCACGTAGCGTTTCTTGACCCACTCGGGATCGTCAAGGTCGCCCTCAATCCGCGTGATCAAGGTCTCGATCAACGTCGCGAATTCCGCCCGATTCGGCATCTCACGACCCCCTTGTTCCACAACCCCTTCGGCAAAAGCGGCGTGAGGACGCTTCGGCGGCAGAGACTTTAGAGGATACCGGGCTGGGCGATGGTGATTCCCTTGAGGGCCATCTTCAGGACCTCGACACTGGGGGCGACCTCGAAGGCCGTGGCCCGCTCGATCTTCTCGGCGACAACGAGTTGGCGGAGGCTTTCGTTGAAGTCCATCATCCCCTCGTCCTTGCCGATGCGAATCGCGTCGGAGAGCTTGGTGTCTTCCTCGTTGAGGATCAGCTTGCGCACGGTGGGGTTGGTGCGCATGATCTCGTTGGTCGGCACACGGGTCTGACCGGTCTTGGCGGCCCATTCCTTGGTGGTGGGCAGCAGCTTCTGGGCGATGACGGCCTTGAGGTTGAAGGCCA
This sequence comes from Isosphaeraceae bacterium, assembly GCA_965201075.1. Lineage (GTDB taxonomy): Bacteria > Planctomycetota > Planctomycetia > Isosphaerales > Isosphaeraceae > CBDAVP01. The sequence goes on from CBDAVP010000016.1 coordinate 128,379, forward strand.
TGTTCTGACGAAGGGGGGCGTGCATCTCTCGGGGAAATAGGTCGAGGATTCGGGAGATGGTGGACGAGGCGCTGGAGGCGTGAATGGTCCCGAAGACCAGGTGGCCAGTCTCGGCGGCGTGGAGGGCGGCGCTGAAGGTGTCCTGGTCACGCATTTCGCCGACGAGGATGATGTCGGGGTCCTGGCGGACGGCGTGCTTCAGCGCCGTGTGCCAGTCGCAGACGTCGATGCCGACTTCTCGCTGGTTGATGATCGATTTGTCGTCCCGGAAGGTGAATTCGATGGGGTCCTCGATGGTGACGATGTGCATCCGCTCTCGACTATTGATGTAGTTGAGCATCGAGGCGATCGTCGTGCTTTTGCCCGAGCCGGTGACGCCCGCCAGGATGATGATGCCCTGCTCATAGTCGCAGATCTCGGCCATGATCGGCGGGAGGCCGAGGCCGGCGAAGTCGGGGATCATGTTGTTGACGCGGCGGGCGACCAGGCTGAGGCGGCCCCTTTGTTTGAAAAGGTTGACGCGGAAGCGGGTTTCCAGGTCGCCGTCGTAAACGATGTGGGCGAAGTCGACGCCGCCGTCCTCTTCCAGAATCTGCTTCTGCCGCTCGGTGAGGATCGGGAACATGAGGCGGATCATGTCCTCGGTCGTCAACGGGGGCAGTTGCATTTGCCGGAGGACGCCCGCCAGTCGCATGGAGGGGGCCAGGCCGACCTTGAGGTGCAGGTCGGACCCCTTGTGCTTCATGACCATGCGGAAGAGTTTATTCGCCTCGGGCTCGCCGCGGGGCTCGGCGGGGATGCCCGGCTCGGGCAACGCCTCGGCGGGGGCGAGCTTGGGGGCGGCCTTGGCTTCAGGAGCGTGCGTCGACATGGTCGGGGCCTCCGCCGTCCGCCGTCCGTCTCACGGTGACGCCGTGGCGGGCGAGGTACTCTTTGGTTTGAGCGATGGTGAACTGGCGATAATGAAAGATGCTGGCCGCCAGCGCCGCGTCGGCGCCCCCTTCGACCAGTGCTGCCCGCAAGTGCTCGGGAGAGCCGGCGCCTCCGGAGGCGACCACCGGCACACCCACCGCGTCGGCCACGGCGCGGGTCATCGGCAGGTCGTAGCCGTCCTTGGTGCCGTCGGCGTCCATGCTGGTCAACACAATCTCGCCGGCGCCTAGGCGTTCGGCCTCCTGAGCCCAGGCCACGGCCTCCCAGCCAGTCGGGACCCGTCCGCCGTTGATGTGGACTTCCCAGACCTCGCGGCCGTCCTTTTGCACCCGCTTGGGGTCAACATTCACCACGATGCACTGCTTGCCAAAGCGGAGGGCGGCACGTCGGAGGAAGTCGGGGTCGCGGATCGCGGCCGAGTTGAGCGAAACCTTGTCGGCCCCGGCGTTGAGCATCGCGCGGATGTCGTCCAGGTCGCGCAGGCCGCCGCCGACGGTCAACGGCATGAAGCAGACCTCGGCCGTGCGGCGGACGACGTCATGCATGATTCCCCGCCCCTCATGGGTGGCGGTGATGTCCAGGAAGACCAGTTCGTCGGCGCCTTCGGCCTCGTAGCGGGCGGCGACTTCGACGGGGTCGCCCGCGTCTCGCAGGTTGACGAAGTTGGTTCCCTTGACCACTCGTCCCTGGTTGACGTCCAGACAGGGAATGATCCGCTTGGCCAGCATCGGCGGTCCCGTGTTTGGCCCGGCGCGCGGGCGGCCGAACGACCCGGGAGAGAGGTGAACCCCGGGACTTCACTCCCTATCATAGCGGCGAAGGATGGGTGATCCTAGCGACTCGGGGGATTTTCAAAAGGGTCATTTCGCGAGGAGAGGCGGGGATGGGGATCGACTTCCGGGACGAGAATCCGTTCGCCGCCCCCAAGGCCGGCAATGCCCCGGTCCGCTCCGCGCCGAGTGACCTGCCGGCAAGGGCGGATGGCACCTATGGCGTCACCTACCAGAACACGGCCGCGGACATCGCCGCTCTGATGAATCGCCATCAGCGCAAGGGAATCATCACCGCGATCCCGCTCCTCGTCCCCCTACTGATCGTGGGGATTGGGTTGGTAATGGCCTGGCAAGGGCCCCCGCGGGTACGCCTGACGGTGTCGGTGATCTCTTTGGCCTGGGGGCTGATGATCTGGGTCCTGTTTCGGTGGTCGAGGCGCCGGCTCACGGCGAAAATGGCCAGGACGTTCCACCAGCGTCCCCAACAGAGCGTCGAGATCGGTCCCCAGGGCGTGACCGTCCGGCTGGCCGGGGGGGCCGAGGCGCGAAGTCCCTGGAGGGGGATGGGCGCGGTGGAGGTCGCCGAGGCCGGGCTGTTCCTGTACGACGCCAAGTCGCGGCCCGCGGCGCCCATGGCCCACATCGTCCCTCGACGCGCCTTCGACACGCCCGAGGCGTTCGCCACGTTCTCCGAGGCGGCGGCCCGCTGGCGTCGAGTGGCGTCCGACCTGACGGCCGGGTCGACCCCCGCCCCGCCCGCCAGGACTGCCGGGGGTCTGTCGGTGACCTATCTCCCGACGCTGGATGAGCGCCGCGCGGCCCAGCGACGGGGGCGGTCGCAGTATGGCAAGTTGTGGAGGACACTCCTGGGAAACAGCCTCGTGGTACTGGTCCTCACGGTTGCGTCGATCCTCTGGCTGGTCTCGGCGTGGCGATCGTCGAGGGGACGTTGGGCGGCCGTTGTCCCTCCGGCAGCGCTGGTCGTCGTGAATTTACTGCTGGCGGCGTCGACGTCCAGGGCCTGGCGGATCGTGCTGTTCGGCGTGCCCGAGAGCGACGGACCGCCGGCCCCGATCACGGTGACCATCAGCCCGGAAGGCTGCGCCGTGAGCCACGACGGCGGGACGGCTTCGTTCGTCCCCTGGTGGCACTACGCGGCGGTCGGCTCGGACAGGGCGTCGCTGACCCTGACCCTTCGTCCGCAAAGCACTCAGATGCGCGCCGGCCCGACCACCGCCATCCCCCGACGCGCCTTCGCCGACCCCGAAGAAGTCGAGTCGTTCCTCGACGCGGCCCGAACCTGGCACGCTGAGGCCCAAAAGGTGAAAGCCGGAGCGGCGAACGCGGGAGAGCCCACGCCATGACCGTCCAGGGCATGACGAAGCCGGACGACGACGATCATTACTACGCCGCTCCAAGGTCAACCGACCCAACCGCCCGCGATCGCGACGAAGCCGAGGCGGTTGACCCCGACGAGGTCCATGAGGTCCGCTATCGACTGGAACCTCAGGACGCCGAGGCATTCCGCAAGGCCCACCAGCAGGCGATCACCGGCGGCTCGTCGTTGGCCTCGAAGCCTCCTCCGAAGTCGTGGCGGTCGGGGGGGCGACTCGCGTTCGCGGTCGGGATCATCGCCCTTGGGATCTATCTGCTGAACTCGGGAATGCAGGGAGGCGGGGGCCCCGGCCTGTCCCCGTGGCTCCCCATCGAATTACTCATGGGCCTGGGAGTGTCGATGGGCCTGCTCATGCTGCTGGGTTGGCGGGTCCGTCGTCAGCAGCGGCGGGCGGGTCGACAGTTGGTGAACGTCCCGGAGCAATGGTTGCGGATCACCTGGGCCGGGGTGGAGGGAACCAGCGGCGATGGGTCGCGGTCCTGGCGGCCCTGGGAAACGGTTCCCAAGGTTGTGATGACCGAGGCGGTCGTGTTGCTGTATATCACCAGTCCGAAGTCCGATCGGCCCGTCGCGCTGACGGTCCCCCGACGGGCCTTCGCCAGCGACGAGGCGTCGACGGCCTTTGGCAAGGCGGCCCGTTACTGGTCGGCCACGGCGGCCCGGGAGAGTCTGGCGTCGGCCGACGGGTTTCCTTCGCGTGGGATCCCCGAGGGTGGAACGCGGCTGCGCTATGAACTTGACGAGAGCGAACGATGGGCCCAGGCCCGGGCGAACCGGCCGCTGGTTCCCGGGGCGCGTCGCGGGGCCGCGATCACGACGCTTTTGACGGCCGGGTGTCTGCTGGTCGTGGCCTGGAACGCGCCGGACGCCCTAGGTGGCGGAGGTCGAGCCGTGGCGGCGATGTTCCGAGGAGGCTTCGCCCTCCTGGGAGTCGTCGTTTTCGGCCATTTTGCCCGGACGACCTGGAGACTGAGCCTGTTTGGTCCGCGCCCCGATTCGACATCGGCCGGGCCGGTCGAACTGGCCGCCGGACCCGCGGAACTGACCATGCATACGGCCCGCGGAGAGACGGGAACGCCCTGGTCCCGCCTCTACGCCGTCAAGGCCGACAACCGCTTCGTCCACCTGACTCATCGGAGTTACGACCGGGAACACCCCGTCGGAGAAACCCTCTGCATTCCCCTGCGCGCTTTCGCGTCGGTCGAGGCCCGCGAGACATTCGTCGCCGAAGTCGGCCGCTGGATCGCCCAGGGCACGCCCTCGAACTGAATCCCATGCGATTGATCGGTGGCGAGCTATCCCCGCCCAGGCCCTCGTCGACGCGGGGGCAGTCGGGTAACGGCGCCAGGAATGGTTAGCCCTGGAGTTTGATCGGGAAGTGGGGGGACGAACACCGTTCCAACGGCTGGCTTCGAGAGCAAATCGGGAAACCGCGGAGGGCTTCACGCGATGACGGTTCCCAGGCGTCAGGGTCTGACTCGTCCCAACGATGAGGACCACGTTTACGCCGCTCCAAGATCGTCCGATCCTACGGCCCGCGACCGTGACGAGGCGGACCCTGTCGACCCCGACGAAGTCCACGCGGTCCGCTACCGACTGTGCCCCGAGGACATGGAGGCGTTCATCAGGGCCCACCACCAACGGGCCCTGGGCGGTCGCGAGACCGTGGGCGGGATGAAAGCGGTGTTCCGGCTGGCGGGGCTGTTCGCGATCCTCGGCGGCGGGGCGGGCGCCGGCGTGGTCTTCTTCCTGATGCCGCCCCAAATTCGAGCCTCCTCGTACTCCGTCTTCTGGTCGATCGGGATCGGGGGCGGATTCGTCCTGCTCGCGGTCGGCGTCGGGGTACCCCTGGCCTTGCTCCTGTTGGGGGGCCTCCGCCTGTTGCAGTGGATGGCTCGTCTCTCTCGACGGCGGGCGGGCCGGGCGTGGGCCAACCGGCCGGAACAGTCGTTGAAGATCAGCCGCACCGGGGTGGAAGGCGTCGACGGCGCCGGGGTGCGGTTCCGGAGCGATTGGGGGACGATTCCCGAGGTCGTAAGGACCGACGCGATCCTATTGCTTTACGTGACCCAAAGAAAGGCCGACCGCGCCCTCGCCCTGTTGGTCCCGAGGCGGGCCTTCGCCAACGACGAGGCGGCGGCGGCCTTCGGCAAGGCGGCGCTTTACTGGTCGGCCACGGCGGATCGGGGAGGGTCGGCGTCGACCGTCGAGCCTCGGGAGCGGCCCTTGCCTCCGGGGGCCATCTTCCTGCGCTACGAACTCGACAAGGCCGAGCGGAGGGCCGAGTCCCGGGCCAATCGGTCACAGGTTTCGGCGGCTTGGCGAGGGGTCGCGATTTTTATCCCGCTGACCGTCGTGTCGGGGGTCCTCCTGGCGAGCCACGCTCCGACGGCCCTTCAGCAAAGGGGGCAAGACCTGGCGGTCATCGTCAGCATCTTCAGCCTGTTCGGCGTCATTTTTTTCGGCTATTGGGGGAGGAGAGCGGTCCGCCTCGCTGTGTTCGGCCCACGTCCCGACCCGTCGACGTTCGGTCCCCTGGAGCTAACCGCCGCTCCCGATGCGCTGCGCGTGGAGCGAGACGGCGGCCAGGTCGGGGAGACCCCCTGGTCTCGGCTCCTCGCGGTCCGGGTCGACGACCGTTTCGTGAAGCTCACCTTCCGGAGTTTTGACGAGACGCGTCCCGCCGGAGACGTCTTGTGCGTGCCAAGAAGGGCCTTCGCCTCGGCCGAGGCCCGCGAGGCGTTCGTCACCGAAGTCGGCCGCTGGATCGCCAAGTCCGCGCCTTCAGACGAATCTCCCCGCGGGTTATCGTCCGAGAGCCTCCCCCCCGCCCAGGACCTCGACGACGCGGCGGCAGTCGGGTAGGGCCGCGAGAAATTGCTTGCCGTAGGGCTTGGTGAGGATGCGGGGGTCGAGTACCGCGACGATCCCCGTGTCGGTCTTTGACCGGATCAACCGACCAAACCCCTGCTTGAACTTGATGACCGCCTCGGGGACCTGAACTTCCAGGAACGGATTGCCCCCGCGCTTGCGGATCGCCTCGACGCGGGCTTCCAGGAGCGGATGATCGGGCACGCTGAACGGAAGGCGGGTGATGATGACGTTCGACAAAGCTTCCCCGGGAACGTCCACGCCTTGCCAGAAGCTATCCGTGCCGAACAGGACGCTGGAAATGTCGGCCTTGAACGCTTCCACCATTTTGGTCCGGGGCATCCCATCGGCCTGGGAGAACAACGCAATGCTTCGCTCGGCCAGCCAGGGGGCCAGGTGCCGCCCCGCCTCGACCATCATTCGATGAGAGGTGAACAGGACAAATGCCCGCCCGCGGGTCAGTTCCAGATAGTGGCGGATGGCCGAGAACGACCGACGCTCAAATTCCGAAGGGTCGTCGGAGGGGTCGGGCAAGTCTCGGGGGATGTGAACGGCCACCTGCCGGGCGTAGTCGAACGGGCTGCCCAGTTGCAGCGTTTCGCATTTCAAGAGACCGAGACGCGACCTGGCGTAGGCGAACGTCGGGGGCGAGCCGGCGCTCAGGGTGGCCGAGGTTAAGACGCAGGTTTTGACTTTATTGAACAGATCGGCACGCAAGGTCGGCCCAACCTCCAGCGGCGAGGCAACCAGCGTCAACCGGCGACGGCGGGCTTGCGGCTCGTTTTCGATCCAGTAAACCGCGTCGGGCATTCGCTGACCAAGCCAGTTGTCGAGCGAGTCGGCCAGGGCGTCGCAGCGGTCGGCGGCGGCGGTGAGCTCGATGCGCTGCTCCTCGGGCTCCAGGTGTTCCGACTCGCGGATGATCGCCGCGGCGAGCTTGCGCAACTCCTCGCCCAGGGTATCGGCCAGGCCGGACGGTTTGCGCAATCGGCCGTTGGGGGGCGTCTTGCGGTCTCGGCAGTCGGCCACGGCATCGAAAAACCCCTCGGCGGCGATCCGTGTGCGTGCGGCCTGGATCAACGAGTCATCCAAAGCGTGAAACGCGAGCAAGCCCTTGCGGGTGCGGTCGTTGTACAGGCGGGTCAACAGATACTCGACCTGCCCGTTGCTGATCCGCAACCCCAGATGGCTGCCGGCGACCGATTCCAGAGTGTGGGCCTCGTCGAAGATCGCCACATCGTATTCGGGCAGGAACCCGGCGCCGTCGACCCGGGAACGCAGGGCCAGGTCGGTCAGGAACAACGCATGGTTGACCACCAGGATGTTGGCCGACCACATTCGCCGACGAGCCTGAAAATAAAAGCAATCCTTGTAACGAGGGCACTTGCGGCCCAGGCAATTGCCATTCTCGCTGGCCACGGCATCCCAGACCGACGTCGATGGCTTGAAGTGCAGGTCGGCCAGGGAGCCATCGGTCGTGGAAGAGGCCCAGTGGCGGATCGCCCCCAGGTCATCAAGTTCCTCGTTGCGGGCGAAGATCGACCCCGACCGAGCCGCGGCGGCTTCCATCCGTCGCAAGCTCAGGTAGTTGGACCGCCCCTTGACCAGGACGGCCGAGAACTCCTGGGGCATCACGGCCCGAAGGAAGGGCAAATCCTTGAACAGCAGTTGTTCCTGGAGACTGATGGTGTGGGTCGAGACCACGACCTTGAGGCCCCGATCGGCGGCGGCCAAAATCGTCGGCACGAGGTAGGCGAAGCTTTTGCCGACACCGGTGCCCGCCTCGACCACCAGATGAGAGCCTGAGTCAATCGCCCGGCCCACGGCCTCGGCCATGCGCAACTGCTCAACGCGAGCCTCATAGCCGGGCAATCGCCGGGCGATGGCGCCGTCGGGGCCAAGGATGAGTGTGGGGTCGAGCGGCGGCATCCTACCGTCCCTTGCGTGGCGAGGTGGCCCGACGCATCAAGCCCGGATCAGCCCTTCCGTCGGGCTCGACGCCGTTGCGTAGAGCTTCCTACCAATCCGACCCGCCCCATGGGCCAGATACCCCGCCTCGATCGCCAGTCGCATCGCGTGAGCCATTCGCAGGGGGTTCCTGGCCGAGGCGATCCCTGTATTCAACAAGACCCCATCGCAACCCAGTTCCATCGCGATCGCCACGTCGCTGGCCGTTCCCACGCCGGCGTCGACGATGACCGGATAGCCCGGGTCGTCCCCTTTGAGGTCTTCCAGGATGATCCGCAGGTTGTTGGGGTTGAGCACCCCCTGGCCGCTGCCGATCGGGCTGCCCGCGGGCATGACGCTGGTGGCCCCCTCGGCCTTGAGGCGCCTGGCCATGATCGGGTCGTCGCTGGTGTAGCACAGGACGCGGAACCCCTCGCGCACCAGCACCCGTGTTGCTTCCAGGGTCGCGATCGGGTCGGGCAGCAAGGTGCGGGTGTCGGCCAGGACCTCCAGCTTCACCCAGTCGGCCCCCGCGTTCCCCAGCCCTGTCAGCAGTTCTCGTCCCAGCCGAGCGGTCCGCAAGGCGTCCTCGGCGTTGAAGCAGCCGGCGGTGTTGGGCAGGATCGTGTAGCGCTTGGGGTCGAGGTAGTCGAGGAGGTTCCGCCCCTCTCGGTCGAACAGACGCTCCCGGCGCACCGCGACGGTGACGACCTCGGTGCCGCTGGCCTCCAGGCAGTCCCTCATCAACTCCAGACTGGCGTACTTCCCCGTGCCGACCAGCAACCGGCTCCGCAGGTGGAACGGGCCGATCGTCAAGGGTTCGAACTCGGGTTCAGGCCCCCCCCCGCCGACCAGGGTGACAACCTCCAGGGTGTCCCCCTCGGAGAGCATGGCCTCGGCATGTTTCTGACGGGGCAAAAGGTCGCGGTTGACCTCGACGGCAACGTGCTCGGGCCGCAAGGACAGGCTTCGGATCAGGTCGGCGACGGTATGGCCGTCGGGGACCTCGCGTGGTTGGCCGTTGAGCGTGATGGTCACGGGCGATCGATCCTTCCTGTTGACGAATGTCCATCGTAGGAAGGACTTCCGCCACGGTCAAGGCTCGACCTCCGCCCGCTCAGTACCCCTCGGGGTCCATCGACGCATACGCCAGGCCGACCGCGATCCCCGCCGGCAACAGCGTCGCCAGGACCAGGGCCAGCATCGAGATCCAACCCCCCCGGCGTCGCAGTGGGCCCATCACGCCAATCCAGCCGGCCAGCGGGGCCAGTAACAGGAGCAAGGCGACCCGGCTGGGCAGCGAGGAATAGACGTAGCCCGTCAGCAGCAAGCCGCCGATTCCCGTGACCATCGTCGGCAAGACCCCCCGGGCCAAGGTCAACGCTCCGATCATTCGCAACGAGCCGACCCAGGCGCCGGCCAGGGCCGAGGCCGTCGCCAGGCCGATCAGCCCCATAATCGCGCTTCCGGTCAGCAGCAAGGCAACTCCAGCGGCGGCGACCGTCAAGGCCCAGGCCGGCAGCAGAGTTGTCGCGGGCAGCCGAGCGGCAAGCGCTTCCCCGTTCGCCCAACACGCCAGCCAGAGGGCCAGCACGATCAAGACCCACTGAGCCCCACCCGGCTCGGCCAGGGTGATCTGCAAGATTGGCTCCAGGATCGCCCCCAGCGTCAGGACCGCCAGCAGGACGCGGTTCTCCCAGCGGGCCCAACCGGGGGTTGGCCTCGTCACTTCCAGAAGGGCCAGCATCAGTGCCAGCGTTTCCAGGAACGGCAGGCGATCGGTGACATCCACCGGCGGCCAGTTCGGCCAGGCGACGCCGAGGTGCGCGACGATCATCCCCACGCCGATCGCCAATGCCAGGCCGGTCTGTTCCCCCCCGCCCCGTCTCCGGCCGATGAGTCGGGACAGAAACACGACCACGGCCGCGCTCAGAGCCGGTATCAGTCCCACGAACAGGGCGGCCTGGACCGGCGTCATCGTCGAGAATCTCCGGGGCTCGGGGGGGCGGACCCGCGGTGGGCGGGTCTCGCCGAGGAACCTCTCGATTTACTGCTTCTGCCCTTCGATCGCCACGACGATCAAAACCTCGTCGCCGATGGCCGCCCCGGTCATCTTGGTGATGCCGAAGTCCGTCTGCTTGATCAGGAAGTTGGTGTCGATCCCGGCGATCGGCTTGCCCGCCATGTCCTTGCCAGTGCCGGTCAGGTTGATCTTGAGGGTGACTGGCTTGGTGACGCCGTGAAGCGTCAGGTCGCCCGAGACGTCCAGGGCCGCACCTGACTTCGCCACGGCCTTGCTCTTGAACGAGATCGTCGGGAACTGGACGGCGTTGAAGAAGTCGGGGCTCTTGAGGTGCTGATCCCGCTTGGGGTTGCCCGAGTCGATGCTGGCGGTCTTGATCTGGAAGTCGAATCGGTCCTTCGAAGGGTCGACCGCGTCGAGGGTAAACTCCCCGGACATCTCGTTGAACCGCCCCCAGTGGTGGCTGGTCCCCATGTGCTTGACCCGGTAAACCACCGACGAATGCACCGGGTCGGCCTTGAAGGTGTCGGCGGCGACGGCCACGCCCTCACTTCCCAACGTGGCGAGCAGCCCCAGCGCGACAAACCTGGCGCGATTCCGCATCGAAACGGCTCCTTTCGGCAATGCCCGGGCGTCGACAGGCCCCGGCCTCACCCGAGGCCGAAAAGGCTCCGACGCCCCCCTCGCAGGCTCACTCGCTCTCAGCGAATGGTTCGGTCGTGAACGACTTTGGGCTCGTTGTGGGTCCGACACGGCTCAGGAGTTCCTGGAGCGCCCAGAGGTCGGTCAACTTCAGGCCCCCCAGGTATTCGTGGATGAGGGCTCGCTGATCGGGCAGAACCCGGCGGATCAAGCTTCGCCCCTCGTCGGTCAGATGAAGACGATGGGCCCGCCGATCCTCGGGGTCGGGCCGACGCTCCAGCCAGCCCCGACCCGCCATCCGGTCCACCAGGCCGCAGACATTTCCCTTGGTCACCAGAAGGCGTTCGGCCAGTTCCGTCTGGGTGATCCCCTCCCCCGAGTGGAGGTTGGCCAGGACGTCGAACTGCGCCGTCGACAGTCCGTGGCGCGTCAGCAGGCGCTCGAGTTCCCGGGTCGCCCCGTGGTGGACCCGGAACAACTCGACCCAGGTCCGCAGAAGAAGCTCCGACGGGTGGACCAGGATCGGCAGCGATGGGCCTGATGGGGTCGACGGAGGCGTTTCGCTCATTGGTTTAATGGTAAACCAATTTCGAGTGAGGTCAAGGGGGAATTGTCGTGGGCGGACCCTGGCTCAAAGACCTCGGGTGAGCCGGAGGTTGCGGGCGATCTGGAAGTGACAGAGGGCCACGGCGCAGGCGTCGGCGACGTCGTGGGGTTCGGGGATGCGGTCCAGTCCCAGCTCGACGCGGATCGCGTGTTGCATCTGCTCCTTGGGGGCCTTGCCGCTGCCGGTCAAGGTCTTCTTGATCCGCGTGGGGGCGTAGCCAACCACCGGCACCCCGCGTTGCGCCGCGGCCAGGACGATTACACCTCTCGCATGAGCCAGCAGGAGCGACGAGCGAGGGTGGTTCGGGTGGCTGTGGACCTGCTCCAGAGCCAGGGCCTCGGGGGGATACAGGTCGAGGACTTCGAGGATGCCGGCGTGGATCGTGTGGAGCCGACGACCCAGCGACGAGGCGTCGCGACCCCCACGGATGCACCCCGCCTCAACAACGAACGCCCCGCCCTGGCCCGGTTCCACGACCGCGTAGCCGGTGACATTCAAACCGGGGTCGACCCCGACGACTCGACCGACCCGTGCCAACGGTGGCGGGACCTCGGCAGCCGACGTGTCCTCGGCGAGACCACCCATCGCGGCCCTCCCTGGTCCGGCGTCGGTCGGCGCAACGGCCGGTCAGTGCGACTCGACCTTCCAGAGCGTTCCATCCGGCCGATCTTCCAGGATCACCCCGAGATCAGCCAGCTGCTTACGGATCTGATCGGCCATCGAGAAGTTTTTCTCCTTCCGAACTTGTGTACGGAGGGACACAAGCAGGTCGATCAAAGGACCGGTCAAGGCATCCGTTGAGACGCTCTCGGCCGCGGGGGCTTCGCGGAACAGGCCGAACAGCGAGGTCAATTCCCGCAGGACCACGGTGGCCTCCCGCAAGGTTGATAGGGCGGATTCCGAACGACCCGGCCCGTCGAGCTTCTCGGTGTCGGCGTAGCGATTCAGAACGCGAACGAGTTCAAACAGTTCGCCCAGGGCTCCGCCGGTATTGAAGTCGTCGTCCATTGCCGACAGGAACCCAACGCGGTGTTCCTGAACCGTCTTCAACAAGGGTGGGGCATCGGCCGAGGCGTTGTCCTCAAGTCGGGAGGTCGGCGCCGTCAAGGTGTAGAACGACTGGCCGGTCAGACGCTCGAACCGTTCAAAGAACTGGCGGAAGCTGTGCAGCCCTTTGGCCAGCTCGTCGAGGCGGGAGGGGCCGTAGTCGATCGGCCTTCGGTAGTGGCTGGACAGGAAGAGGGCTCTCAGGGTGTCGGGGTCGTACTTTTCCAGCAGGTCGGCCATCAAAACGATCGTCTCGGGGTCGGACTTGCTGATCTTCCGCCCCCCCTTGGTCAGCAGGCCGGTGTGCAGCCAGTAGTTGGCGAACGGCTTGCCGCTGAACGACTCGGACTGGACCACCTCGTTCTCGTGGTGGGGGAACACCAGGTCGAGACCGCCTCCGTGGATGTCGAAATGCTCGCCTAATAGCTTCATGCTCATGGCCGAGCACTCGATGTGCCAGCCAGGTCGGCCGGGTCCCCAGGGACTTTCCCAGGCCGGCTCGCCGGGCTTCGAGCCTTTCCAGAGGGCGAAGTCGCCCGGGTGATGTTTGACGGCCGTCGGCTCGATCCGCGCGCCGGCTTGCAGTTCCTCGGGGTCCCGATGGCTCAGCTTGCCGTAGCCGGGGGCCTTCGTCACGTCGAAGTACACGTCCCCCTGGGAGGCATAGGCGAACCCCTTGTCGATGAGGCCCTGCGTCATCGACACAATCTCGACGATATGGTCGGTGGCCTTGGGCATGTGGTCGATGCCGTCGACCCCCAGCGCCTTGAGGCACGCGAGGTAGTCCTCGGTGACCCGCTCGGCCAGTTCCTTGACCGGCACGCCGTCCTTACGGGCCTGGACGATGAGCTTGTCGTCGACGTCGGTGATGTTGACGACCCAGGTCACTTCGTATCCGGAATAAACCAGGTAACGCTTGATCGTATCGAAGATCACCGGACCAACCATGTGGCCGATGTGGCTGTTGGAATAGACCGTCGGACCGCAAACGTAGATGCCGACCTTGCGACCATCGGGGTCGACCGGGCGGAACGGTTCCTTGGTCTGCGAGAGGGTGTTGTACAGTCGCAAGGGCATGGCGGGGAGAATCCCGAAAGGCTAGGGCCGGGACGGTCGGTCGATCGGCGGGACGGGCTCGAGTAGGACGACGGCCTCGCAGGAGATCGCCTCGCCTCGGCCGATCGGCCCGACGTGCTCTCCAGTCTTGGCCTTGATGTTGACGGCGCCGGGGTCGAGACCCAGCAACCGGGCGAGGTTGACGCGCAGGGCCGGCTTGTGGTCGAGGAGCTTGGGGCGCTGGGCGTGAATGATCACGTCGCAATTGACCGGAGCCCAGCCGGCCCCGGCCACCAGGCCCAGCACCTCGGCCAGCAGGCGACCGCCGTCGAGCCCTTTCCACTGGGGGTCGGTGTCCGGATAATGTTCACCAATGTCCCCCAGGCCCGCGGCGCCCAGCAGGGCATCGGCCACGGCGTGCAGCACGACGTCGGCATCGGAGTGGCCCGCCAGGCCCAGGTCATGAGCGATCCGCACGCCGCCCAGGATCAAAGGCCGGTCGGCGACCAGCCGATGCGTATCGTGACCAATGCCCACTCGCACGTCCACCGCCCCCGCCCCCGCCCCGCCGGTCCGTCGCCGGGGTCCGTCCCCGCCTCGCCTCGCCTCGCCTTCGGGCGATTCGGCCTCATCCTACCGACTGCCGAAGCGCCTCGCCATCCCTCGGCCGTCCCTCATCTCCCCGGACTCCGCGCATGAACCCGCACCCCCGCCGCCATCTGCTCGACGGTCCGGTCCAGTGGGCCCTCGCGACGACGCTGGCCGGATGCGCCCTGCTCGGCTGCCGGGCCAATCCCTCGCCGCCGACGCGTAAGGTTCCGGCCTTGAAATCGTATCCGGTAGTGGGCATCGTCCGCGCCGTGGATGAGCGAGCGGGCGTCCTGACGCTGCGTCACGAGGCGATCCCCGGCTACATGGACGCCATGACCATGCCGTTTGACGTGGCGGCCCCCGCCGATCGCAACCTGCTGAACGACATCCGACCCGGCGACAAAATCGAGGCAACCCTCAAAGTCGAGGGAGACGGCGCCACTCTCAACGGCCTGGAGATCCTCGAATATGCCCAGGCCCCGCCGGATGCCTCGGCTCCGACCTCTCCGAACATCCTAAGACCCGGCCAACCCGTGCCGGATTTCACCCTGACGACCCAGGACGGCGAGCCCCGCTCTCTGTCTTCGTACCGGGGCGAGGTTGTCATCTTGACGTTCATCTACACCCGATGCCCCTTGCCGAACTACTGCCCATTGATGGACCGCAAATTTGCCGAGCTGGCCGGCCTGCTTCAGGGCGTTCCCTCCCGTGCCTCCAGGGTGCGACTGCTGTCGTTGAGCTTTGACCCCGAACACGACACCCCGGAGGTCCTCAAGGCCCACGCCGCCCGGATGGGCGCGAAACCGCCCTTGTGGAGTTTCGCGGTCGCCTCGCACGACGAACTCGCCAAGGTCGCCCCGGCGCTGGGACTGAGCTACGGGCCGGCCCGCGGCGAGGTGATCCACTCCCTCAGCACCGCGGTGATCGGCCCCGATGGCCGTTTGGTCCGGCTGGAATTGGGCTCAAACTGGACTCCCGCCGCGCTCTTGGCCGAGGTCTCGCGACTCCTTCGGCCCGCCGCCAACTCCGCCCAACAGCCCGAACCCACTCATTAGTTGACGGGTGCCCATTAGTATCTCATTCCAAAATCGACCCAGATGGATGTTGTTATTCGCCCCCTTTGTGATACATTCTCGTCTAATGGTTCGGAGAATGAACCTGTTTGCGGGCATGAACTCTCTCGGCCCGCCTCACCTCGATCCGACCCAGGTTGGGCGACGTCTTGCCCGACCGGTCGACAACTGGAGTTTCCCGCGATGGCCGTGACCAAAGCCTCGACGTCCTCCCCATTGAAAGCGGCCAAGGATGGCGTCGCCGTCCGTGGTGCTGGTAGCCGGGTCAAGGCCCAAAAAGAAGCCGACCTGCGCCTCCAGCAAGCCAAGCGGGCCTCGATCCTCCTGAAGCATGTCAGCGACCCGACGCGTCTCCAGGTCATCATGCTCCTGTCCGAAGGGGAGCGACACGTTGGCGCCCTTTGCGAGCAACTCAGCCAGAGCCAGCCGGCGGTCAGCCACCACCTGGCCCTGCTCCGCCACGGCGGCATCATCTCCCCTCGCCGCCACGGCAAGAACAACTTTTATAGCCTGACAGAAACTGGCGAGACTCTCGCCAATGTTGTCAAGGGCCTGCTCCATTGACGATCGGTCCCGTCCTTCGGGCCCAGACCGCTCCTCAAGGCAAGATCCGCTGACCGATCGCGGTGTTCAGGTCCAGCATCGCGCGTCGGTGGCGGACCAGTACGTCCCGGTAAAGCCGAATCGTTTCGTTCAACTCCTTGCGGGCATCCAGCACTTCAATCGCCGACGCCTCTCCCACGCGAAATCGCTGCTCGACCAGCCCAAACGACTGCCGTGCGGGGGGAAGTACCTTACCCTCGAATTGCTCGGTCGCCAACCGGGAGACCGCATACTCCCGCTGGGCCTGCTGCACGTCGCGGATCGCCTGACGCTCCACGTTGCTTAAATCGAGCCTCGATTGCGAGACATTCAGCTCTGCCCGCTGAATGTTCCCCTGGTTGCGGTTGAACAACGGCATCGGCACCGTCACGCCCACCGCCCACGATGTCGGGCTCTTCAGGCCGAACGGCGTGTTGTCCTGGAAGGTGTACGGCTGATAAAGCAGGTACACGTCCTGGAGTCGGTTGGTCTTCTGGTACTTGACGTTGGCCAAAGCGCTCTGGATGCCGAGTCGGAAGGCGATCACATCGGGCCGGTAACTGAGGACGATACGAATCAATTCGGCCTCGTCGGGGGGGACCGGAGCGCGGTCCTGGATCGTCCCCCTCAGCAAGATCCGCTCGGCCACGGCCGGGTCCAGGTTCAACTGATTGGCCAGTTCGACCTTGGCCTTGACCAGTCCTGCCCGGGCGTCGGCCAGCGCGATCTCGGCCTGGTTGCGCTGAACCAGGACCTGGTTGTATTCCACCTGGTTGAGGAAATCTTGCTTGTACTTCTCGCGGGTCCGCCGCTCAACCTCGTCCAGCCCCTTGAGACTCTCCACTTGCAAGGCGATCGTTTCCCGGGCCGCCAGCACGTTGACGTAGACCGTGTACAGGTTGTCGATCCCCTGACGAACCGCGTCCTGATACTGGGCCTCAATGACGCGCTTGGCCTGAACCGCCGCGATGGTGCGAGCCTTTCGCTTCTGGGTCACGTCCAGGGGGTACGAGACGTTGACGTCGTACTGAGTCTGGCCGCCGGGCCGCTGCTTGGTATATTGGCCGTAAGGGACCAACTGAGTATCGGCATAAAAGACCGGATTGTTGCGCAGGCTGGCCGTTAGGACGTCGGCCTGGGCCTGGGGCAACTCGTACAGCTTGCTGCGTAGGTCAATGTTGTTGTGAACGAACAGGTCGATGGCCTGATCGAGGGTCAGGCCGTTGGCGGGCCCCTCGTCCTCGGGTCCGGGCAGGCCGAGGCTACCGTAAATCGGCAGGTCGGCATTGGGCAAGGGGGCCACTGGCTCGATGCGTCCGGGAGCGAAGTCCGCGGCCGGGTTGTTGCCGCTCTGGTTCGGATTGACGCGAGGCGTCGTCGGCCCCGGCCGCCCGGACAAGATGCTCTGGGAGTCCCCCGGCGTATTGCCCAGCGACCCGCCCCCCGAACCCGGCGTCTTGCCAAAGGGGGACTGCCCCGCCCCCGGCTGGTCGGGCAAGCTGTCGTCGATGGTCGGACCCTGAGCCACGGCCTCGGGACCCGCCCAGGCCCCCAGCGTCACGATCCCCAATGCGCAAGAAACGATGTAGCGACGCATGGCCCCGGCCACCTTCCTGGTTCGGGGGGGAATCCTCGATCCGACGCCCCCATCCTCGGAGCGTCGCCTCCCCATCATCCTGACCCTTCGTATCGGTCCGGCCCGCGAGCGTCCCTCACCGGCGAGACCGACTCCGAAATCTCTCGGCTCGCGCAACCGGCACCATCGCACCAGGGAGCATGCCTGTCAGTCCGACTTTCCCGGATAAACCGTTTCGGGAAGAAAGACTCGTTCAGCCGTTTCAGCCAGCCCGCCCGATTCAGTCACCTCCCGGAAGAAGCAGGAACGAAACCCTTCGTGGCAGGCACCCCCCGCTTGCTCGACTCCCAGCAGGAGGACATCCCCATCGCAGTCGACCCGCATCGACCGGACGAACTGGACGTGCCCCGAGGTTCCTCCCTTGTGCCACGACGATCGCCGTGAACGAGAATAGAAATGCGTTTGGCCGGTCTCTCGGGTCTTCCGCACCGCACTCCGGTTCATCCAGGCCATCATCAGGACCTCGCCCGTCGCCGAGTCCTGGACGATGGCCGGGATCAACCCATCGGCGGTCCACTTCAACAGGTCGAGGAATGCGGGGTCCGACACGTCAGGCTCCGTTGGGGGAAATCGAGTCGGCGGCCTCGTCTTGAAGAGTTCGCAGGAACGCCCCGCGCGAGCCGTCCCCGGTTTCCCCATCCAGGGCCAGGGCTCGGTCGATCCAGGCTTGGGCGCCCGCGGGATCGCGCCGAACGGCCTCGACCAGTGTACGCGAAAGTCCTTCTCGCGGACCGTTCCCGTCGCGGTCAAGAATCGCCAGGGCCAGCGTCGCGGCCACGTCCGGCCGGATCGGACAAGCCGAGCGAAACGCCTCGACGAGCCCCGCGTCATCCAGCGAGGCCGGGTCGACTTTCGCCAGTTCCGGGCCGCTCAGGCACGACAAATCCGACGGGTCGACGTCCCCATCGACGACGGCCATCCCCAGCCGTCGCCGGAGCCGGTCGAACGGATAGCCGTCATACAGCACCAGGAAATTCCGCCTCCGCCCCAACTGCTCGCGGACCCGGAGAATTCCTTCCAAGACCGCGCGAGGGACCGCCTCGGCCGCCGAATCGCGGGTGCCCAGGGCCAGCGAAGCCGGCGAGGTCGCCGAGTCACTCTCGCCGCCAACCCCGGCCAGCGACCGTCGATTCTGGAGGAGCCATCGCCCCTCGAAGTACGCCTCCAGCGACTCTCTCGCGAGCCGGCGGCGAGTCGCCTCATCCATCCCTTCGGGCAACCGGGTCCGAAAGGCCGAGGCGTCCATCAGGCGGATCGGCAAGGGCGTCGAACGTCGATCCGACCCTTCCAGGACCGACGGCGATGCTTCCACCAGCCGGGCCTCGACCCGTTGCAGGGTCGTCTCATCGGGACTGGTGAACGCCAGGGTTCGGCCGTCGGCCACGACCCCAGCCAGGACTCTGGGAAGGTCGTCGGCCGTCAGGTCCGGGCTCGCCTCGGGCATCGGCCGGTCAAGCCACTCGAACGCTCGCGGTGGCTTCGAGCCCTCGGGGATGGCCTCGGGGTCGAGCGGCAGGGGCAGCTCTCGCAACTCGGCGAACTCGGCCAGCCAGTCGGCCGGATCGCCCCCATCGGCTGGAATCCGGATCGCCAGGGTATGCGTCAGGTCGTCGGCCCAAGTCTCGGCGCCGCCCCCCTGTCGCAGAATCTCCGCCAATGCCACCGCCTCGACCGCCGCCTCGGCCCGGCCCGCCTCGGCGTCAGCCCGCCAGGACCGGCCCAAAGCCTCGATCGCTCCCACGTTCTCGCCGGCCCAGGCCAGGCATAGCCCCCGGTTGAACTCCGCCGTCGCGTCGTACGAGTCGGCTGCGGCCAGTTCGCCGAAGATCGCGGCGGCGACGGCGAGGTCACCGGTGGGCCGACCCCGGAAGGCCGAATCCCAACGCAATCGCCCCGCCTCGTCCAGGGGCGAGCGGAACCGATACGCCGTCCTTGCCGCCAGGGGCAGGTCTCCGGCGGCGGCCCAGATCGCCAGGGCCTCGGTCGCCGCTGGGTCGTCCGGCTTGAGCAGCAAGGCCCGCTGCCACGCCCCCCACGCCGCCAACGGTCGCTGGGCTCGCAGGTGTTCCCAGCCCCGGTGGACCCAGGAAAGGGCCTCGGCGTCGCGATCGTTCGGGGCGGACATGCGGGCTCTCGTCGACGATGGGGCTGGCTTAGCGGCCGGGGAGGATCAGCTTCGGCTTCTCGCCGCCGGAAGCGCTGGCCGGCTGGGACGAGCCCGGCGTCCAGAGTCCCCCTCCCCCTCCCCCACCCGCGGGCGATCCGCCGGGCGTCCAGATCTCGGGGTTGGCCGCCGAGACCCCGAGGGCCCCCGACGCCGTCGTGACCCTTGGGCCGTACCGAGTCAGCACCGCCTGCAGCCGCCGGCTGTCCAGCAGAACGTCGTCGGGGTTGTCCGGGTTGGGCACCAGTTGCACCAGTCCCATGTCCAGCAAGTTGCCCATCAAGGCCTGGCTCGACTCCCGGTCCTGACTGTAGCGGTCCAGGATCATTGCCAGGGTGGGCACCCAGCTTTCCGGCGCCTCGGTGCGGGCTCGCAGGCGGAGGCTGAGCATCTCCCAGCGGATCGCGTTGCGGGACTTCAGCGCCGCGGGCTCGGCGGCCCGGCCTCGCTCGATCCAGCCGAAGGCCTCATCCTTGTCGTCGCGGGTCATGGCGAGGTTGGAAAGGTCCGCGTAGACCGAAAACCGATCCACGTGCGACCGAGACTCCGACAACGGCCGTTCCACCAGCGCCCGAGCCGCCCGTTCCAGCGCCTGGGGAATCATCGCCTCCCGGGATCGCAGGTACAGCGACGTCAGACGGTCGTCTTCCAGCCCTTCGGCCGGGACGCGGAACAGTCGGCCGAGGTGGACGTCCTCGACGTCGACCGTCTCGACGTCGATCGGCGGCTCCGGCGAAACGCCCATCCGCTCGCGGAGGGCGCTGAAGTCGCTCTCGCCGGTCCACGAACCGCCGGACGCCTCGAACTGGCAGATCGCCGCTCGCAGTGGGACCTCGAACCCGCCGCGCTTGGCGGCCTGGTCGGGGGTCTGGCCGTCCAGATACGGCATGGGGGTCCGGGGCCAGACCTCGGTGGCGATTCGGCGGCTCTCCAGCCGGGAAATCCGGTCGACGTCGGCCCGGGTCGTCGCTTCGGGGAAGGTCCAATCGGTGGCCAGAGCGATTGTTGACCGGCTGATCTTCTGGACAACCTTGGTCTTCGGGTGCGCCGGGGGAAGGGCGTGACCGGCGAGGTCGCGGAAATGATCGGTCAGGGCGTGGAGCTTGCCATCCTCGTAAGCGTCCAGGATCGCCACGTCCTGGCCCACCAGCACCCGGCCCAGCACTCTCGGCACGTCGGCGGGCCGCTCCAGGTGGGTCTCCTTCGCCGGCATGGGCCGATCCAGCAGGGCGAAGACGTCCACCTCGGGCGAGTCCTCGTTCTCCGGCTCCAGCGGGCCATGCCCCTGTTCCTGGACGTCGGACCGGCCGTTCAGGGTCTCCAGCAACGCCTCACGCTTGCGAAGCGGCCAGGTCAGGTGGAAGTGCTCGATCAGGTCGTCGGGATCGGGCGGGGCGATCCGCTGGCAAAGGGCCTCCAGGTCGACCGCCTCGGGGGTGGCTTCCGACCGGCCGATGGACCGCCGCAGCGCCTCGAAGGCCCCCGAGTCGTCGGCCAGCCAGAGCCGGCAGAGCCCCAGGTTCCGGTCGGCCTCGGGCCCTCGCGACTCGGCTGACAACAATTCAAACCGCGAGGCCGCTGCCGCCCAAAGTCCCCCCTCGGCCCACTCCACCGCCTCGTCGAACTGGGCCTTCGCCGCCGCCGGCAAGCCCTCCGGAGCCTGGGCGATCCGGTATGGGTTCTTCAACCAGGGGGAGACGGCCGGATCTCCTTCCAGCGCCCTCCGCAGCGAATCCGCCGTGGCCTCGTCGTC
Source organism: Isosphaeraceae bacterium (assembly GCA_965201075.1). GTDB lineage: Bacteria > Planctomycetota > Planctomycetia > Isosphaerales > Isosphaeraceae > CBDAVP01. The sequence continues at coordinate 149,473 of CBDAVP010000016.1, forward strand.
AAAGCCCAGGTCTTCGGCAAGCTCCAGGTGGGCCAGCGCCGCGGGGACGTAACCGGCCCGGCCCAGCAGCACCGCCAGAATCTGCGCCAACGACGCGAGGACTCCCCGAGACTCTGCCGGCAGCGTCGTCAGGGCTCGCTGCAACTCATAAGCCCCGGCCCCCGGCCCCTCCCCCTGAAGGACGACCCTCACCAGGATCGCGTGGGCCCCCACGTGCCCGGGGTGGTCGGCCAGCACCCGTTCCAGAACCGGCCGGGCCTGGGCGAAGCGTTCCAGCCGCTCGAAGATCAATGCCTTGCGGATCAGCAGCCAGGGGTTGCCCGGGACCTTGCGAAGCCCCTCGTCCAGGGCCTCCAGCGAGGCGTCGAGCTGGTTGCCGTGGAAGAGCCGATCGGCCCGTTCCGCGAACGCCTCGACCTTCTGGCAGCACCACTTGAACTTCTGACCGCTCCCGCAGGGGCACGGCGCGTACGGATCAACCACGGACATCGCAAAAACCTTTCCCCTGAAGGGCCCCGCCGACCCCGGCAGGCACAAACCAACCTAGCAAAGCCCTCCCCTCGCGCCTACACGCTGAGGGCCCTTCCAACCCTTCCCGAAACCTTCACCCCACCCTCATCGTTCGACACACCAAGAGCTCTCATCCTACACTGAAACCGGCAATCGCGTGTTCCTTTCGTCCCCGTCCGCCCCGGAGTCGCCCCATGTCGAAGCCGAAGCGTCCCGCCTGCCTCCTCCTGGGTCCTTTGCTCCTCGCCACGCTGGCCGTCCCCGGCCCGGCCTGGGGCTGGGGGGCGATCGGCCACCGAGTCACGGCCAAGGTCGCCGAGGGTCGCCTGACCCCGGAGGCCAGGGCGGCGGTCGCCGAACTGCTCGACCCGGGCGAAGACCTGGGCGACGCCTCCAACTGGCCTGACTTCGTGGGCCGCAAGCAGATCCCCGAAAGCGCCCCCTGGCATTACGTCAACGTCCCCCTCACCGAGCCCAGGTACGACGCCAAGTTCTGTCAGCAAGGCGGATGCATCGTTTCGCGGATTCACGACTTCCGCAAAATCCTGGCCGACAAGTCCGCTCCCCGGGCCGACCGTGTCCTGGCGCTGCGGTTCCTGGCCCACCTGACCGAAGACCTTCACATGCCCCTGCACGTTGGCCACATGAACGACAAGGGGGGCAACCTCTGCCAGGTCCGCTTCCCCGACCAGGCCACCGGCTCGAACCTGCACCGGGTCTGGGACTCGGGCGTCATCGAGTTCGTCAGCCGAGATGAGGCCACCTGGGTCGTCGAAGCCGAGAAGCTCATCACCCCCGAGTCCGCCCAGGCCTGGAGCCAGGGCGACGTCGAGGACTGGGCGACCGAAAGCCTCAAACTCGCCCACGACGCCTACTACTTCCCCCCGGGAGCGACCGCGCCCCTCAAGAGCGGGGCCAAGCTCTCAGCCCCCTACGCCGAATTCGCCACCCCGATCATCCGCCAACGGCTGGCCCAGGCCGGCGTCCGCCTGGCCAACGAGTTGAATGAGGCCCTTCGCTGACCCGATTGGCCCACGCTCATGCCTCCCGAGCCGTCCCCGTCTCTCCACGACGGGGGCGGTAAATCACGCTGAGCAGGACGATGGCCAGCATCCCCCCCCAGTAAATCCAGCTCGGCATGTCGAGCCAGCGAGCCACGGCGTCGGGGATGCGGTCCAGTGCGTCGCCCCGTTCCAGACGCGTCCCCTTGCGGAACATCGCGTGATGCAGGCCCGCCCCGACCAGATTCAGACCGATCCAGCAGACCAGGTAATACGCCCCGACCACCAGCCCCGGGAACCGCTTCAGCAACACCAGGAATAGGCTCGCCACGTAACGCATCGCGATGATGCCCAGCACCCCGCCGATGTAGATGATCCAGTGCTTGACCGAGAAGAACAGGAAGTGGACCGCCTTGAGGTTGCGGGGTAACTCCTCGGCCGTCGTGACCGCCGCCAGGATCGAGTCGATCGAGAAGGCGATGTCCGCCAGTTCGACCACGACCACCGTCCCCCAGAACCCCCGGCCCGGTCGCGAGGAACCGTCCTCACCGTCGGCGGCGTGGCTCTCCATCAGGTTGTGGACGGCGATATAGATCAGGTACAGGCCGCCGACGACCTCGCATTGCCAGAAATCAAGGATGCGGGTCGCCAGCAGAATGGCCAGAAAACGGAACGCGAAGGCGCCCCAGATTCCGTAACGGAGCGCTCGCTTTTGGAGCTTATCGGGCAGATGCCGCACCATGCCCGCCAGGACCAGGGCGTTGTCGGCGCTAAGTAGCCCTTCCAGAACCACCAGCGACAGGATAGCGCCAGCGATCGTGAGCCACTGGGCGGGGGGGATGACCATGCCGACAAAGCTCCTGAGACAACCGGACCGGAACCGGACAAACGGAGGGATCTCGGGCTGGCCTGCCTCGCAACGAGCCGCGCCGGCCGACTCCATCACGATACCATAAGGTGACTGAGCGGGTTGGCGGCTGACGCGGCTGCATGGGACGCGGCACCACGTTACGCTTGTGGGTTGATGGTTCCGCGCGGGAACTCGGCGTCTCAGCGCCTGCTCCACCCAGCGTTCCTCGGGAGGGGCAACGCCTCGGACTCGCAAACTCCTCAACGAGGGTGGCCCCGGCCGCTGTCGCGATGGCGATGGCGATGAAGCTAGCATCCGGCGCGTCGTTCGGGCAAGTTCAGGAGGCGCGTGAGGTAGGTGGTCTCTTCTTCTCGGAGGCGGTGTATCCACCGGGCTTCGAGACCGCGATGCATGAACATGCCGACCCGTTCCTCGCGATCATCCTGGCCGGGTCATGCTTCGAGAGCTCCCGGTACTCCTCAGGGTACGAGAGCCCGGACACGCCATTACTCAATGCGTATCCCTCCGGTGTCGAACATGCCACCCTCTGGGGCCCCCGAGGAGGAGCCTCGTTCCGGATCGAGGTCGCCCCGGCGAGGCTGGAGCAGATTCGCGGGTACGCGCCCGTCCTGGCTCAGCCCTTGGAGTGCCGAGGCGGCCTGCCGCTCTGGCTGGTTGGCCGCCTGCACCGCGAGTATCGACGGGCCGAATCCCTCTCCCCCCTGGTGATGGAGAGCCTGACTCTGGAGTTGCTCGTCGAGATCGAGCGGGCTCGAGCCGCGGCGAACGATTTGTTGACGCCCAGTTGGCTGCGCCGCGTACGCGAGCTGCTGCATGACCGGGCCACTGAGCCGCTGTCTCTGGGCATGATCGCCGCCAGAGTGGATGTCGACCCCTCGCACCTGGCCAGGGCCTTCCGCCAATACTTTGGCTGCACGCCGGGCGACTACCTCCGTCGAATCCGCGCCGAGTTGGCCAGCCGGATCCTCAGGGACGACACCCGCAGCACCGAAGACGTCGCCCGCTCGGTCGGCTTCACCGGTTCGCGTGACCTGACCCGCGCCTTCCGTCGCGAATACCAGGTCAGCCCGTCCGCCTTCCGGGCCTTATTTAGCGCGCACAAAAGTGGTCGTCGGATGTCGAATCCTGGCCCATCACCCGATGCCCATCGGGGATAGGCTTGGTGGATCGCCCGATCGTCCTGGGCCGAATCCCGAGGACGGCCGAGCCGGGAGGACCGGCCCCTAGTTCCGGGATCCGCCTTGGAGGCTTCCCCGTCGGAAAGGGCGCGTCATGGCTGTCTGGCCGCGATCGCAATGGCCCTTCAAGGGCCAGGGTCTTCGCTCCAAGCCAGTGAACTTAGCGATGCCCTCCGGATTTCGGAGCGATACATGTTGACCACGCTCCATCGACTGAGAGGGGCCGGCCTGGTCGTCAGCGTCCAGGGGTGGACCGTGGGCTTCCGACTCGCCTGGCCCGTCCGCAAAATCTGCCTGGGCGACGCCGTGGCCGCCCTCGACGGTCCCTCGCCGTCGCCCCGGTCCCCGCGTGTCCAGACCAGGCCGCCATCCACGAAGTCATTGAACGAACTCGACTCGCCAGCCGCGAAGTCCTCGACCGGATCACTCTCGATCAACTCGCCGTCGGGGGCGACGTGAACGAATCGGTGTTCTGAGGTCGTCTCTCCTCGGACCGCCAAACTTCACTTTATTGTTCAGCGGCCGCCCTCTCCCGGCGACTCGACGCGGCGTGAAGTCCGACCTCGGACCGACGCCCCTACCCCTGGGAGCCCGCGATGGTGCCTGCCCGCCCCCGCTTGTCCCCTCCGATCGCCGTCCTGCTCGTCACCTCGGGCGTCTTCATGCTGCCCGGCTGCGGCGGCGAACGCCCGCAACGACTCGCCGGGACCATCCACGTCTCAAGAAAGTCGACCGAGGATCGCTTCGAGAAACTCCCCCCGCACGTCCAGGCGAAGTTGCCCAAGTCGACGCGGCCGACGACCAAGCCGGCCCCTCAGACCACGCCTCAGCCCACGTCTCCCTAACCTTCCTCACCTCTAGGCTTCCGCCGTCAGTATCCCACCCCCTTATCCCCCGTCCGGAGACCGCATCCATGACCGCTCCCAACGGACCTCGCCCCCGGCCGCGACACGGTTTCACGCTCATCGAACTCCTCGTCGTCATCGCGATCATCGGCGTGCTGATCGGCCTGCTGCTACCGGCAGTCCAGGCCGCCCGAGAGGCTGCCCGACGCGCCCAGTGCACCAACAACCTCAAGCAACTGGCCCTGGCCGCCAGCAACTACCACGACGTCAACGGCGTCTTCCCCGCTGGCATGTTCTACACCGCGGGCACATCCTATGGCGCCTCGATCTTCGTCCGGATGCTCCCGTTCATGGAGCAGTCGGCCCTCTATAACGCGTACAACTTCAGCACGCGCACCCTGTCGGCGAGCAACTATACGGCCCCCTCGACCATGATCGCGACACTGCAGTGCCCCAGCGATCCGGCCGCCTACCTCAGCATTCCCGCCACCATCTCCCCCGGGCCCCCGCCGGCGGGCGTCACCAACCCCATCGCGTACCAAACCTTCTATGCAGCCAACTCGGGGCCCATCTCGATCTTCGTCCTCAATTACACGACCAACGCCAACGGCGCCCTTGACTCGACCGACCCAACTGCCGTGTCGCTCATCAAAGGGTTCACGGGAATGTGCGCGAACTTCCCGATCTCCTCGTTCACCGACGGTACGACCAACACCATGATGTTCTCCGATAACGGCGCGGGCTACTTTGATTCCGCTATCTCTCAGGGGTGGGTCGTCGGGCAGCTCTGGAACTTCGAGGCCCGCTTCCCCCCAACTGGACCCCGCATTACAGCGACCCTGCCAACGACCCCCAAAAATACGCGATCGACCAATGGGGGATCTACGACGCGATGAGCTTCCACCCCGGCGGGATCAACGTCGCGATGTGCGACGGCTCGGTCCGTTTCATCAAGAACAGCATTGACTGCTGGACAATCCCCTCGCCGCAAATCAACGGGCTGCCCGTCGGGGCCAGCAACGCCCCCGCATTCTCCCCTCCCTCCTACTCCAGCTCGGGCATCGTGCTGGGCTCCGGCAGCCGTCTGGGCGTCTGGCAGAAGCTGGCCACCCGCAACGGCGGCGAGGTCACCAGCGCTAGCGACTATTGACCTGAGTGGAACCCCCACCACCCCCGAGAGTGCGCCAACATGAAGCTTCCCCGCCTCGCCTCGCTGACCTTGCTGGTCGGCACCCTGATGGCCCCCGCGCGGGCCGATGACACCCCGGCCGACAGCGCCGCGACCTTCGCGGCCTTGAAGGCCGAGTTCAACACCGCCTACACCAAGTACCGCGAGGAGCTGAAGGCCAAGAGGCCCAAGACCTCCGATCGGGTCGAGGACAGCCCCGCCCCAGCCTTCGCCCCGCGATTTCTCCAGTTCGCCAAGGACCACCCCGACACCCCCGAGGCCCTCCCGGCCCTGGACCTCGCGCTACAGATCGTCATTTTCTCGGGCAACGCCGACGGAGACGTCCGGGCCGATGCCCTCCAACTGATCCGCGACCGTTACGTCGCTGATCCGGCCGTCAAGCAGGTCTGCCGGACCCTCTCCGCGGCCAGCGACGACCCCGCCAGCGAGGCCCTCCTGCGCGAAATCCTCGCCAAGAACCCTGACCGCGACACCCGAGGAGGCGCCGCCAGGGCCCTGGTCCATCGGGTCGAGGGGGCCGCCCAGCTCGCCGACAGACTCCGCAACAACCCCGAGTTCCTCAAGTCCTACCAGCAGCGTGTGGGGAAGGCCAAGCTCGACGAGACGCTGGCCAAAGGCATCCGCGCCGAGGCCGAAGCCGAGGCCCTCAGAGAATCGTTCCGCGCCGACTACGCCGACTTCTTCCCCACCCTCGCCATCGGACAGACCGCCCCTGAGGTCCTTTTGCATGACGTCAAGGGCGGCGAGGTCCGTCTTTCGGCCCTGAAGGGGAAGGTCGTCGTCCTCGACATCTGGACGACCTGGTGCGGCCCGTGCAAGGCCATGATTCCCCACGAGCGAGAAATGGTCGAACGCCTCAAGGACAAGCCCTTCACCCTGGTCGGCATCAGTTGCGACGAGGAAAAATCGACCCTGATCGAGTTCCTGGCTAAACAGTCGATGCCCTGGACTCAGTGCTGGAACGGCCCCAACGGCGGGATCGCCTCGGCCTGGGAGGTCCAATATTACCCGACGATCTACGTGATCGACACCGAAGGGGTGATTCGCCACAAGGATCTGCAGGGCGAAAAACTGGAGGAGGCTGTCAACCATCTCCTGTCCCAGCCGGTCTCGACAGCCGCCGGAAAGTAAGGTCCCCCCGTCAATCCTCGAAGACCCTCTGACGTTGGCAGGGGCCCAAGAAGTAGCCCCTGCCAATCTTCATCTTCTGCGGTTACCGATCGCGATCGTTGCAATTCTGATCGGCTCCATTGACGAAATTTGAGCGACCAGAAGGGAGTGAATCGCTCCCCCAACGGTTCATCAGTTCGCCGCTCGCGACCACGCGGCCACCTCTCCGGGAAGATCCGAGAGCGACGCTTGGAAAGTCGATCAAGGGTCGGCCGTATCTGTCCATTGAGGGTCGGTCCAGGGCGACGGCTTGGCCCGGCGCACGCCCCTCGGGTACGCTGGGGACGACAAGCGACGACCGAGACCGGGTTCAGGGCCAAGGCCGGGGTAGGACGCGATGGGCCGGGGCCGAAGCCGACTCTTCCGGGGACGCCAATCCTACAAGGCCTCGGACGTCGCCGCGCTCTTCCTGACGGGACTGCTCCTGGGCGCCGTCAGTTACGGGATTCTGACCTGTCTGGTCTGGCTCTTCGACCGCATCGCGGGGAAGTCCTAGCCATGTCCCAACGTCCAAGCCCCTTCGCCCGCCTCGCTTTGATCCTGTTCGCGACCGCCTGGAAGGCAACCAGCGCCTCCGCGGGCGAACCTCCCAAGGGGGCCACCGAGGTCGCCGCCGGCCTCCAGGCCCCGGGCGTTTCCCTCTCGGAGCGACCGATCGACTGGTCGGCGCTCCCCCCCTGGGAGCAATCGTCGTTCTTCGGGGTCCGCTCTCGGGGAAAGCTGTTTGTCTTCGTCGTGGACTGTTCCGGAAGCATGGGCGACCAGGCCCGCCTGGTCCGAGCCAAGGCCGAACTGCGTCGCACGATTGGAGCGATGCGCTACCCCCAGCGCTTCCTGGTCATCTTCTACAACGACGAGCCGTTGCCAATGCCCGGCCACGCCCCCCGCTCCGCCGACGGCGCCGCTCTGGCGAACTTCACCAGTTGGCTCCAGCACGTCCAAGCCGACGGCGAAACCGACCCCCGAGCCGCCATGAGTCTCGGCTTGAACTTCCGCCCCGACGCGGTCTACCTTCTCACCGACGGCGCCTTCCCCGACGGCGTACCCGAGGCGATCACCGGCATGAACCGCCGCAAGATCCCCATCCACTGCATCGACATGGCCGGCGGCGAAGGCTCCGAGGGACTTCGGCAAATCGCCGCCCAGGCCGGCGGCCAGTACGTCCTGCGCCCCTGAGCCGATCACTGACCCGCGGAAACCGTCCCCGCCAGGCTGCCACGGACCGGCATCCCCTCGGGCATCGGCCGGGCCGCCACCTGATACCCCTTCGCGTGCAGGTGGTCCCGCAGTTTGCGATACAACTCGAAGCTATCCGAATACGTCCAGAGTGTCACCGTCGCGCGCTCGCGGTTGAGCCGGTTCAGCGACCGGGAGAAATCCGAGATCGGCCGGACGGCGACCTCATAGGTTTCCCCCCGAAGGTCCCGCTCGGGGATGATCTCCCAGGATTGCAATCCAAATGAAGCCCCCATCACGTCGAACGGGTCGCCCGTCCGCCCGAGTTGATAGGTCATGCCAAAGGCCCCGATCGGCCCGACGTGTCCATTCAACGAGGCGGCCCGCCCTTCCGACCGTCGAAGTTGGATGCGGGCGTCAACCTTCACCTGCGACAGCAACCGCTCCAGGTCAATCACGGTCACGCGTCCATGCAGAAGCTCGAAGTGGAACTCCTCGCCATTGGCGGGCCGGGCCACCGGACTTTTGTCAATCAACGGCTTCCCCTGGGGCCGGGGAGCCTTTTGCAACGCGGTGACTTCCCTGGAAATCTTGGCTTTCTCGGCCTCCAACGCCTTCAACCGGGCTTTCGCCCGCTCGATGCGCGCCGAGGGGTCGCGCAGGTGGTTGGGCAGGTCGCGAGCCTCCAAAACGCGCCCGCTGGCCTGGGCCGCGACGGTGGTCACCTCGGATTCCACCTTGGCCAATCGCGCCTCGGCCCGCGCCTTCTCCCGGCGGGCCGACTCCACCTCGGCCTCGGCCTTCGCCACGGCCGCCAGGTCCAGAGTTGGCGCTGGTGGGGGCGCCGGCGCTGGCGACGCAATGCGTGGGGTTGGCGAGATGACGACCAACGGAGTTGGCGCCGGCACAGGCTCAATCGGAGCGACGACGATGGGCGATGGCCGAGGCCGAGGCCGAGCGCGTAGGGACTGGAACACTCCCAGGGCGACCAGTACCGCCACCAAGGTCCCCAGATTTCCCAGGATCGCGGCGTAACGTTCCTGGGGGGCGAGACGATCCGTCGTCGACATCAACGCACCTCCGGGATCGGCGTGCGGAGTGTAATGCCCGGGGCGGTCTGCACGGTCAACGGCCAGTCGACCCCCTCGGCGAACAGTTCCCCCCGGGCCGCCCACATCGTCCGGTGCCCGCCCGGCTCGACCAGGAACCGAATCCTCGGCTTCCACTTCAACTGGGGCTCGGCCAACTGCCGGGCGTCGACAATCGTCCGAAGCGCTTTGACGAGGCTGGCGTCCTTCCCCTTGATCGCCGCCTGAGACAGTCGATAGGCACCCGGATGAATGATGACCCCCCGCGGCTCGCAAACGACGACCAGCTCCAGTCCGGTTTCAATCCGAGGCTCCTCGGCGTTGCCCGGCCCCTTGGGTTTCGCGGTCGAGGGCTTGGGCGGCGAAGTCGCGCCGGCCGCCGGTGTACCGCCTGGCCGACTCCTCGACGGCGGTGGCGGTGACGACGAGGGGGAAGGGGTCGAGGGGAAGTCTCTCGTGCCGTAATTGATCTGAAACTCATTCGTCGGCCCGGAGCCTGAACCCTTGCCCGTGCCCCCGGACCCCCCCGAGCCAGGACTACCCCCACTTCCCGCGCCGGCCGCCTCCCCATGAGCCGCCGAACCCGCATCGCCCGTCGTCGGCGAGGACCCTGTTTCGGCCCCGCCCGTCGTGGCGGTCTCAACGGAACCTGGCTGCCCCAGCGTCGCGAAGTCGGTCCCGAGCGCTTCGGTCCCACCACCCGAGGCCGTCGCGGTCCCCGAAGGCTTGTTTCCCGAACCCGCCGAGGTACTCCCTCCGCCACCTTCACCGACCCCGTTATCGGCGAAGCGGCGGTTGGCCAGGCTGTTCCCCGCGGGGGGTCGGAAGCGATCCGTCACACTCCTCGGACCGGAGTCGAAACCGTTCCCTCGCCCGCCTCCTTGCCAAGACGGAGAACTGGCATCAAATCCTCCCCGAGTCGCCGGTTCGGTCGATAGACCACCACCCCCGGGGGCACCGCCACCGACCGCGAAACCCCCGCCCCCGCCCCCGCCCCCACCGCCGTTACCGATGCCTCCCCCGCGGAAGACGCCAGGTCCCGAGCCGATCCCCCCGGCGCCGCCGAGACCTCCCGGGAACAGGACCGGTTTACCGTCGGAATCCGTGGCGTACGCCCCCCCTTGATGGGCAAAGGCTTCCACTTCGTCGAGGCTACGGGGCGGGTCAGGCCCCCGATCTGGCCCACCGGCGAGCGGCCGACTCGTCGGCCAGCGCTCGGGCGCTGGTTCCGAGGTGTCCCAGTCCTTGGTTTCGGACGGGTCGGGATAGGTGATCTCCCAGTCCTGGCCGACCAGCTCGTAACCAAAAGCCAGGCCCATCGGCTCCAGCTTCGCGAGAGCCTCATAATAAGGACGGATGCCGTTGGGCCGAACGATGAACAGGATATAGGGGACGCTGGGCGCCCCGTCGGGGGTTGGGCCTCGCTGGGCGTTCATCGTTTCCTGGGCCACGGCCGCCAGGAACGGATTCCCACGAATGCCCAGCATCGGCGAGAGTTCCATTAGGCCGAAGCTCGGGCCGTCGGGCTGAATGCGGACCTGGCCCTCGGTGCACTCGATGGCGATCGGTCGCCTCCACGTCCCGTTGGGCCCCTTGAACGGCTGGATCGAGTGGGCCGTCCTGGACCGGAGCCGGCTACGATCCAGCGACGCCCTGGCCTCGTCGCGGTTCTTGTTGAGGATCTGGCGGTCAATCTCCAGATTCTCGGCCTCGGCCTCCATTGTCAGGGCATGGTCCTCCAGCGCCACGGCTCGGGCGCGGATGGCCTTCTCCTGACGGTCCAGGTTTTCGACGATCCCACTGGTCCGGGCCTTGGCTCGTTCCAGTGCCTCCACGGCCCGGTCGGCGCGGGCCACCGCCTCGCGATCCACGGTGGCGAGGGCTTGAAGCCGCGCAACCTCCTTGGGGGTCGGATCTTCGGCGGGAGGTGGCGGCGGAGGCGGAGGCGGCGGCGGTTCGATCGCGGCCGGGGGCGGAACCGGCAAGGCGTGGACAACCGTCGCGGCGCGATCGACAACCCGGTGAGCGGCGATCGGAGGGGGGATTGGCTTGCGATGCGCGCCGACGATTAGAAGCAGGACGCCGGCGAGGCTGCCCAGAACCATCAGTAACGGCACGAGTTCGGCAAACCAGCGGACGCGGGGGCGCCGGGGTTTGATTCGGTCGCCCTTGGGCGCGGAACGATCCATCGACGCCGGCCCTCCCTGCCCGGAGCGTCGCCCCCATCCCAACCTCGCCGCATCGCGGACGCGGAGGGGGCGGGGGGACTTCTTCGTTAGACGATCTTCGGGAGTCGGGCAAGGCGGACTTCAACGATTCCGCCGTCCGGAGTTACTCCACGGCATTGCCGAACGACGTGGTCGGGTCGACGGGAGCTTCGGTCGCCCGGCCGGTCGGGTCGTCGGCATTGGGCGACTGCGGGGCCTGGGAGGGCTCGGTCGGTTGGGTATGGCGGTCGTGACCCGGCTTGTCGGAATCGAGAGGGGCCGTCGGCGCCGCGGCCTGGTAAGGGGGCGAATCGCCAGCGCCATGCTTCGGTGGCCTGGCGCCGAAGATCCCCTCGAAGTTTGGAAAGCCGTACTTGCGGATGATCGGGCCGCTCATGGTGGAAACGCTCCGGGGCAAGGTTTTCCGCGTCGGCGGTCTCACCAGTCTAAACCAGAGGACCCCTCGGGCTGGAAAAATTCCCCCGCGAGCGTCACGTGATCGGCCGTTCTCGCCGCGAGTTACTGCTTGGCCTGGGCCTCGGCGAAGGCGGTGTCGAACAGCCGGCCGGCCGAGGCGAAGCCCATCCGCTGCTTGACGAACTTGGCGGCCTCGGCGGCGCCGTACTCGCGGTCGAATCCGGGGTCTTCCCACTCCACCGACAGCGGGCCGGCGTAGCCGATGGCGTTGAGGGTCCGGGCGATCGCGTCGAAGTCGACCTGCCCGCGCCCCGGAGAGCGGAAGTCCCAGCCCCGGCGGGCGTCGCCGAAGTTCAGATGAGAGCCCAGAACCCCCGTCTTGCCGTCCAGCGTTCGCGCGGCGTCCTTGACGTGGACGTGGTAGATCCGGTTGGGGAACTCCCGCAGGAACGCCACCGGGTCGACAAACTGCCAGATCAGGTGGCTCGGGTCATAGTTGAAGCCGAATTCCGGTCGATGGTTCAGCGCCTCAAGAGCCCGCTCGGCCGAGTACAGGTCGAAGGCGATCTCCCCCGGGTGGACTTCCAGCGCGAATTTCACACCGTTCTCGCCGAAGACGTCCAGAATCGGGTTGAACCGCTCGGCCAGCAGGTCAAAACCGGCCTGAATCTGGGCGTCGGAGACCGGCGGGAATGAGTAGACCAGCGGCCAGATCGATGAGCCAGTGAACCCCGCCACCACGTCCACGCCCAGTTTGCGGGCGGCTCGGGCGGTGTCCTTCATCTCCTGGATGGCCCAGGTGTTCTTGTCGGTGTGCTTGCCTCGCAGCTCGGCGGGAACCCAGTCGTCGGTCCGGGCGTCGTTGACGTCCAGCACCAGTTGGCCGGCTAGGTGGTTGGAGATTGCCCAGACTTTCAAGCCGTGCTTGGCCAGCAGGTCGTGGCGGCTCTGGCAGTAGCCGTCTTCCTTGAGAGCCTTCTGGACGTTGAAGTGGTCGCCCCAGCAGGCGAGTTCGAGTCCGTCATAGCCCCACTGGCTGGCCTTCTGGGCGATCGTCTCCAGCGGCAGGTCGGCCCACTGGCCGGTGAACAGGGTCACGGGGCGTGCCACGTCGGGAGTCTCCAAAGGGGCGTGCGATTTCGGCTCGGCGTCAAGCAAGGAACGAGGAGAACGGCAACCGTAGTGGGCAAGTCGGGCGCTGTCAACGATTTGACGACCCGCCGGGCCTCGGCGACAATCGGTCGCGAGCCCTGTCCCTCCCAACCTTATCGCTGGCCACGGTGTTCCCCCTCATGCGGCCGCTCGCCGTCCTGTTCGACTTCGACGGCGTGATCGCCGACACCGAGAACGTCCACGTCGCCGCCTGGGAGCGGACCTTCGCCCTCCTGGGCTGGGACGTCCCGCCCGAGGACTGCGCCCGCGCCGCCGAGGTTGACGATCGCGCCTTCCTCTCGGGGATCTTCCATTCCCGGGGGATCGACGGCGGAGACCTCGACGGCTGGCTGGCTCGCAAGCAGCGGCTGACCCTGGAGATGCTCCGCGACTTTCCGCGCGTCTACCCAGGTGTCGCGGAACTGGTCGGGGCGCTGCGGGGCCGGGCTCGCCTGGGAGTGGTCTCGACCACCTGGCGGGCCAACATTGACGAGGTGTTGGGGGCCTCGGGGCTGGCCGATGCCTTCGAGCTGATCGTCGCCAAGGAGGACGTTTCGGCGATGAAGCCCGACCCGGCGGCCTACCAACTGGCCCTCTCGCGGATGAAACTGAAATCCTCAAGGGTGGCCGCGCTGGAAGACTCGGCGACCGGCCTGACCGCCGCCCTCGCCGCGGGTTTGCGTTGCGTGGCCGTTGGGCACCGGCGAGTCGAGGGAGACTGGTCGGCCGAGGCGACGTTTCTCGCCAACCTGGGGAGAACCGAGGACGCTCTGCGAGCCCTGGGATTTCCTCGACCCGAGTGATCGGCCGTGGCCCGGATCGTCCGTTTGAAAAATTGGCGAAGATCGGCCGGGACCGTTGATGACCGGGAGTTGGCTTCGTATAGTACCCACGTCGGGAGGCGGATTCACCCCGCCCCGGCGATGGGGTCGCACGACGGTGCGACGGACCAGAGACCGCCCTCGCGACGAGGCTGGACTCTCGCGGGGCCGGACGGCCCTGTTGTAAAGGAGGTGATCGCGTGTGTAGTGGTAACCAGAGGGGGCTCGCCTAACGGCGAACTGACGGGTCGCCCACCGGGCGAGCCCCGTGCCTTGCATGGTTTGTGCATAGCCGGACCCGAGGGCACGTCCTCGGGTCCGGCGCTTTCTTTCCACCTTTCCCACTCCTTAACCCCTGGCGAGATGAGACCTCCGTTGGCGGACTCCCCGGACACCACTCGCGCCCTTGGCGCGTATTGGCGTGGCAAGGACCCCTACTTTACGGGGTCGTCACTTCCGGGTCGCAGGGCCTTCGGCGGGTCGTGAGCGGATCGCTTCCTCGCCAGCACCACAAATTACCCAAAGGCCCCGGGACCCCAGTCGGTCCCGGGGCCTTTTTTTGTTTCCCTCGCTCTCGTTTCCTGGCCTTTGCTCACCCTTTTGCCCGACGACGTACCCCGACGGAGGACGGTTCCCCGTGATTGTCGTGATGAAGACCGACGCGACCGCCGACCAGATCAACCACATGGAGGGCCAGATCCGCGCCCTCGGCCTGACCCCCCAACTCATTCGGGGAACTCACCAAAGCGTCATCGCCGCGCTGGGCGAAGAGCGTCCCGGTCTGGTCGAGGCCCTGGAACCGGGCGATGGGGTCGAGAAAGTCCTGCCGATCATGGCCCCCTACAAGCGGGCCTCGTCGGAGCTGAAGTCCGAGCGGACCGTTGTCCAGGCCCGGGGCCTGAGCGTCGGCGGCAACAAGGTCGCGGTCATTGCCGGCCCCTGTTCGGTCGAGAGCGAGGAGCAGATCGTCAAGATCGCTCAGATCCTCAAGGAGATGGGGGCCCAGGGGTTGCGCGGTGGCGCCTACAAGCCCCGGACCAGCCCGTACAGCTTCCAGGGGCACAAGGAAGCGGGTCTCAAGATGCTGGCGGCGGCGCGGGACGCCACCGGGTTGGCGATCGTCACCGAGGTCATGGCGCCCGAGCACGTCCCCCTGGTGGCCAAGTACGCCGACGTCCTCCAGATCGGCGCCCGCAACATGCAGAACTACCAGCTGCTTCAGGCCGTGGGCGAGTCCGGCCGCCCGGCGCTGTTGAAGCGGGGCATGAGCGCCACGATTGATGAGTTTCTGCTGGCCGCCGAGTACATCCTGGATCGCGGCAACCCTGACGTGATGCTCTGCGAACGGGGCATCCGCACCTACGAGGAGCACACCCGGTTCACCCTGCCGCTGGCGACGGTCCCCTACCTCCAAGAAAAGAGCCACCTGCCGGTCGTGGTCGACCCCTCTCACGGAACCGGCAAGGCCAAACTGGTGCCGCCAATGAGCAAGGCCGCCGTGGCCGCCGGCGCCGATGGGCTGATCATCGAGGTTCACGAGGACCCCGAACGCGCCGCCAGCGACGGCTCGCAAACGATCAACCCGGCCACTTTCGCCCAGTTGATGACCCAGTGCCGACGAATCGCCGAGGCCGTGGACCGAACGCTTTGAAGCGCGGCATCGTCAACAAAGAACCCCCTCCCGACTAGGGAGGGGGTTCGTCGCAAGCAAGTTCTGGAAAAGACGGACCGGACCGTCGGCATCACCCACCGTAATTTTCGGCGATCCAGGCGCCCCAGGCGGTGTCGAAGTCGGCCCGCTTCATTCCCCAAAGGTCATCCAGGCCGGCGTCGAGCTTGTCGCCCCCGGCCATCATTCCCTGGACGAAGGTGGGGAACAGGTCGGACTGCGACTTGGCCAGCCACTCGGTCAGGCTGAACCCGCCGGCGCGGAGCTTCTGAGCATCCAGGCCGTCGCCCAAAACTCCGTTGGCCTGCTCGGCCCAGTTCGTCTGGTACATCTCGAAGGCATTCCCGCGCAACTGGCGGTAGTAGGCGTTGCGGGGCTCGATGCGGGAAGCGAACAGGGCGCCCAGCCCCGAACGGAGCCAGCGAGGGGCGCGGGACGCGGCCGTCGGGGCGAGCGCTCCGCCGACCAGTTGCTCGGTGAGCATCGCCGTGAGGTTGCGGTCAATCGTGCCGAACGCTTTCATCCCGACTCCGCCCTTGGACCCTTTTTCCTTCTTCGATCCTGGCGTCTCCTCCTGGCCGCCCAGCGGGTCGGCCGCGGCGACGTAGGGGACCAGGTCGGCCAGGTTCGCCACGGCGAGGGTTCCCTCGTCCAGCTCTCGCGATTTTCCAGGGACTCCGGGCGAATTCGACGAAGTTGTTGGTGTCATTGAAGACGTAGATGCTCAGTTTGAAGGGACCGTCCAGAGGGTGGGGAGGCTCGGTCGCCGAGGAATTTGCGGAGGCCCGTTCACCTGAGTCGTCCATCAACTTCTTCAGACGCCTCGGCTCGCGGTTTGGGCAGGTTGTGGAAGACGATGACCTTGCGTGCCGATCATCGGCTTCGGGCGGGGGCTCGAGCATGATCTTCTTCCAGCGGTCCATCGCCGCGTCGATGACCCGCTTGTCGCGGTCGTTGGCGTTGAGCTTCGAGAGACCTGCCAGGCGGATGGCGTCGGGCGACATCGCGTAGGTGGTAATCAACGCCGAGGGTTCGCGGCCGGTGTCGAGCTTGGCCCCCGCCGCGATCCAGGCGGCGATGCGCTGGATGGTCGGGTCGCCAATGGTGACGTTGGCCGTTGGTGGCATCCGGGGCATCTCGGCCCCTTTGATGCGCAGAATCAACGGGCTGGTGTCGGGCTTGCCTGGCTCGATCACCTTGCGGGTCGTCGAGCCGGACATTAGCCCCTTGTACGTCGTCAGGTCGAGGACGTGGGCCCGGTTGTTGGCGCTTTTGGGATCGTGACAGCCGATGCAGTTGCCCACCAGGACCGGGGCGACGTCTCGGGAAAAACGCGGGTTGGGGTCGTCAACGTCCGAAACCTTGGCACCCTCGGCCTTGGTTGCGTCGGCGCTGGTTTTCCCCTTCTTGGTCGATTTGCCCTTCTTTTTGGACGCCTGAGCCAGCCGGACCTCGCGACCCGGTCCCGAAACCTCCTGGCTGTTCGCCAGTTGGTCGTGGGCCGCAAGCCCCAGACCCGCGATCAATGCCGACGCCAGCACGCACCGACCGATCCCGGCTCGTTTCTCGCCCATCTTGTGGCTCCGGCTCGACGATTCGGCAAGAACGGACCTAACGATTGTCGGCCATTGTCGCCACGCTTGCAAGCGTCCTGAAGGAATCCAGGAATCACGGGGCAGGCCTGCGCGGCAGGGGCGCGGCGGGGGCCTCACCGACGGGCAACGCCGCATCCTGAACCTGCCGATCCAGCGCCCCCTGGGCGTCGTGCAGCGCCTGCCGGGTCGCCGACCCGATCGCCAGGCTTCGCTGCTTCAAGGCCGGGTCGATCCCTCCAAGTCCCAGACCCTCGACCATCTCGAAGATCGATTTCACCTGTGGGTCGTTCGCCAGGTCGTCGCCAGCGCCCGGCTTGATGTCGTCCGTCCGAAGGGTGGCCCCTTGTCGAAGCGACGGCTCCCAATGGTTGGCGCCGGAGCGAGTCCACAAGGTCGCCTCGACCCGCACCGCCGAAACATCGGCAGCGATTTCGAGGCTGGTGACGACCATTCCCCGCCGTCCTCGACCGGCCACCCCTCGGGCCTTTTCCAGCAACGGGTCGGGTTGGGCCTCATCGACGCCGCCCAGAATCCCTTTCAAGGCCCCGAGGGCATCCGGCAGCGCCGGCGGCTGACCCGGCACGCCCTCGGGGAGCACCAGTCCTTGATAGCGAATGAACCGCAAAGCCCGCTCGGTCTGGACCTCGGTCGCGGCCCGCCGGATCGCCCAGTGAGTGTCGCTCTCGGCCTCCAGGGGCAGCAAGTCATCGATCGAGGGCGTTTCGGTCCCTTCAGGCAGGAACCCCCGCCCCTGCACGCCTGCTTTCAACTCGGCCGGCGTCATCGACTCGACCCCCTTGAGACCCGACCGCCAGCCCAGCATCATCAGTCGTTCGAGATCGGGGGAGGCGCGGACGAAGTCGCGGACCTCTCGGCGGTCGATCGTCACCTTCATCAGGCGGGGAACCGCCGGGCGCCGGCGGGGTCGGCCAGGCGTTCCAGCTCGGCGTCGATCCAGGAGACGACCGGATCGCCGTGGTCCTCGCCGCGTTCACTTTTCCAGGCTCGCAACCGAGCCACCCGCAAGGACTGGGCCCGCTTTTGCGATCGGTTCTCGGCCGTTCGCAGGGCATTCATCCGGGCCGCCGGAAGCGTCTTCTCGGCCCAGGCCCGGCCGACCACGACCGACACGGAGGTGCGCCTCTGGGGCGTCGACGACTCGGCCCAGTAGCTCCGATCCCTCTTTTCAGGACAACCCGGTCGGCGGCCGTGTCGGCGGGCGGGGGAAATGGCCCCGGGGTCGGCACCTGGGACCAGGAGGGCGAGACCCCATCGCCGAGGATGTGGACCATGTCGCCCTCCGCCGTCGGCGTTGTACACTCTCGGCGGAACGCCATTGATCGTACCCGAGCCGCATGGAGATCGAACATGGCCAGGATTCGCTGGGTCGAGGAATCGGCCGCCACGGGAGACGCCGCCGACGCCTACGACGAATGTGTTTCGCCGCGAACCCGGGCCGCCCGGCCATCCCGGGCATCCTCAAATGCTTCAGCCTCCGACCCGACTTCTTTCGGGACGTGGTCGCCTTCTCCAAACCGGGTCCACTTCCAGGGACGGCCACCTGACCCGCCGTCTCAAGGAGATGATCGTCCACCTATGTCTCGGCCCTGAATCGGTGTCCTTACTGAACTGGAAGCCACGCCTTGTTCCTGCGGTCGCAGGAGCCCGACCCCGCATTGCTCGAAGCCCTGGCCCGTGGCGACCTTGATGGCGGCCCCCGTTTCGGAGGCGGAACGCGCCCTGCTGCATTTCGTCGCCAAGGTCACACAGCACGCCCACCGAACTACTGATGAGGATATCGAGGCCCTGCGAGGCCACGGGTGGACCGACCCCCAGGTCGCCGAGTGCGTCTACATCATGGCGCTGTTCGCCTTCTTCAACCGAGTGGCCGACGCCTTCGGACTTGACGACCCCACCGGCCTGGCCCCGCCGCTTACTTCTCCATGATCGACCTGATCTCCCAATGCAACCGAGACCCTCTCGCCCGCCGCCGAGGCCCCTGGCTGGGCCTCGGCGGCCATCGATTCGGATCAGGCCCGCCGTCTTCGACTGACCAGGGCCATCCCGACCAAACCGCCCACGACGAGGGCGAGGCTCGTCGGCTCGGGCCACGGCCGCGTGGAGCACGCCGACCCCGTTGAGGTCGAAGCCGCCTGAGTTGAACGGCGTCTTGAACGGGACCGTTAATCAGGTTGCCCAGCGAGTCGCGAGTCCCATAAAGGGGGTCGATCGACCCAACGACATCGGTGATTTTGACCTGGGTGATGTTGTTGACATTCAGAAGAGGCGACACCCCCACCAACTCGGAAAGGTCGAAGGGCGTTCCATATCCGGCAGTATACTTACCGGCCAGGTCGTAAAGGTAACTCGCATCCAGCAGCCCGAAGCCGCCGACCTGCGTTTGGGTCTGAGTGAGTGAGACCGCGGGGAACTCGAAGAAGTGAACCCCGTCGGAGGAAACCGAGACCGTCGCCAGCTCGAGGTAGGCCAGCCCGGACCCTCCCGAACCGAAACCATTCTCGAACACCGCGAAGTCAGCGCCGGCGCCGTTGACGATCGGCGAGGAGAACCCAAGGATGATCGAGCCGCCGTCGCCCAGCGAGACCAAGCCGTTCGTGGCATTGCCGGAGCCCGACCCGAGGGCGTTGGACGGCGAACCGAAGCTGACCAGGGGGCTGTTGGGATCGGTGATGTCCTGCGGACCCCTTGTGATCGAGAGAACCGACGAGGCCCATTCCTGGAAGAGTGGGCTGGTCTTGGCGATGGCGTCCTGGGCGCCGGCACCGACCTGGGGATCATACGGGCCGCTCTGAACTCTTGCGGGCGTGGCGGCCAGGGCGAACAGGCCCATGACGAGGGCCGAGGTGATCTGACGTCTCATCTCATGGTCTCCAGACAGAAAACGGGGTGGTGACGAACGCGCGGACCTTCCACGGGCTCCGCTCACGAGTTGATGAGGGGAGACACGAGACATTCGAGAATGGGGACGACTCGATTAGCGACCCGCGGCCCCTCGACGACGCCGGCGGGCGCCGGACAATCCCGCGATCCCCAACCCGGCCAGGGCGAGCACCATGCTCGAAGGCTCGGGGACCGCCGAAGGGCTAAGGGTCAGGTCGTCCATCGCGAAGTAGAGCGGGGTGTTCAGGCCGATCGGGCCGGAGTCCGACGAGTCGAAGCCGAAGCCGAGGCTCCGCGAACCGGCCAGCGGGGTCAGGACAACCAGGGTCCAGACGTCGACCGGGAGCGAGTCGGCCGAGATGTAGTTCGCCAGGTAGAAGTCGACCTCGCCGACGATCGAGCCCGTGCCGTTCACGCCCGTGTATCCGAGGATCTGCAACTTCAAATAGTCGCCGTCGGTGAACTTCTTGCCGAAGCCGTCGCCATTGAGCATCGACAGGTAGGTGTAGGTGGAATTGGTCACTTCCAAAGAAACCGGCGACAGTCCCTTGGGGAGGTCGATGAACGAGCTCGGAGCGCCGTCGGTGATGGAACCGTTGATGGTGTGGTCGTCAAAGGAGATACCGTAGTTGCCCGAGCCGCCGTACCCGCTCCCGGTGACGGCGGCGAACTGGTGGAGGTAGTCGCTGGTATCGGGGAAGGGATCGGTTTTCGTCTTCGTGGCGTCCGTCACGTTGGAATAGCCCCAGCCGGCCCAGGAGTTGTAGGTGGTGTCATAGGAGTTGTGGAAGACGACACCGTTCGAGGTGAAACCGCCTTTCAGGTCCCAGCCGTTGTCGTAACTGCCACCGCCCGGCGCGGGGCCCGGCGGGAAATTCTCGCCCGGGTCGAACGACCCGTTCGGGTAGCCCAGTTCTTCGAAGTCAACCACGGTGTCGCCCCGGGCGGCCGGGACGGCCAGGCCCATCGCGAGGCCGAGCAGGGTTGCGAAACGTCTTGGAAAATTCATGAGCGGCTCCTGGAGGAATCGGTACCAAAGCGGTCCGACGAGACGACCTCGCCCATCGCTCGGGTGCGGAGCGCGGCGAGAGGGACGACGTGGGTCGAGTTGCCGAGGACGTGGACCGACCCATCGGCGAACAGGACGTTGACGCCGCCCGGGTGCTGGCTGGTCAACGCCTCGCCGACCTGGATCGTCCGCGAGGCGCCATCGGTCATCTGGCCCAGGCCGAGGCCCTGGCGAATGAGTTTGGTGGGGAAGCCGAAGTTCCACCCATTGAGGACGGCGTTCCGCTCAACCCCGGGCAGGCCGGCGTCCGACAATTCCATGTTCATATTATAGGTCGATGGCTGCCCCGGAACCGCGACCCAGTCCACGGCGGGGAAGGTCGGATTCGCGTCGTGATCCCCGTGCGGGGCAATGCCGATCCGCTTCAGAGGATGGAAGCGGGAGACTCGCCTCGCGGCCTCGCGAGCGGCCTGCACGGCGGGCAGGAGGAGTGCGATCCGGACCGCGAGGAACGCGATCACGACCAGCCACTCAATCAACGTGAACCCGCGGCCAGCGCGGGTTCGGGGGCGGGGACGCATCGCGGAGCAGACCTTACCGCCGGGACGGGCGAAAAGGGTCCGGCTCAGGCCCCCTCCGGCACGTGGCGCATCAGCAGACAGTCTGCGAGCGGCCCGCCCGGATGCTCGTGGCCGGAGCATCGAACAGAACTCGACGGGCAGGTCTTCTGGCTCTCGGCTCGTAACGGACCCGGGTCGCCTTCCCGCCTTGCGGCAGTGGCCTCTGACCCGGGACCTGGCCGATTACAGCGGCGGCCCCGCGACGGATTCTCACCGTCTTCCCTATTCTCCCCCGAGCCTTGCGGACCGGGGGCACCTGTCGAGGTCGGTCATTAAAATCGTCCGCGCGACCCGATGTCAAGTGCCTGGTCGTTCATTCGAGTCCCATCGACTTCTTGAGCATGGCCGGTGATGATTGGCCTGGATGCGATCCCCTCGTGACGGGGCCATCGGTCGCGGTCGCACCCTGTCCGAATGGCGTCGCTTATGATTGACCTGGTCCCCCTGGGTGATCGTGCCTACCTCGCCCGCTTCCCCAACGAGGCCGACGCCCGTCGCTGGGCCTCGGCCGTCGAGGCATCGCGAGTCGTCGCCGAGGTCGTCCTCGCCTACCGGTCGGTCGGCGTCTACCTTGATCCCTCTCACCCCGATTTCGACCAGGTCGAGGGCCGTCTCCTGGCCATCCCCGTCCCGCGAGCGAGCGAGGAAGCCACCTCGGGCCCGCTGGTCCGCCTGCCGGTGGTCTACGATGGCGAGGACCTGGAGGACGTGGCGAGGCGGCTCGGGCTGACGGCCGAGGCGGTGATCGCCGCCCACTCGGACCCAACCTATGACGTCTTCGCCGTGGGATTCCTGCCGGGCTTCCCCTATGCCGGGTATCTGCCCGAGACCTTGAGCGGCCTGCCTCGTCGTGAGGTGCCTCGGGTTCGAGTGCCGGCCGGTTCGGTGGCGATCGCCGGACGGCAAACCGGGGTGTATCCTCGGGAGTCGCCCGGCGGTTGGCACCTGATCGGCCGGACGGTCGTCCCCCTGGCCGACCCCGAGGTTGACGTCTTTCCGATCCGCGCTGGCATGAGGATCGCGTTTCAACCAGTCCCGGCCGAGGCGTTCCCAGCGTGGCAGGACGAGTTTCGCCAGTTCCACGGGCTGTCGAGCAAGAGGTGATCCATGAGCAAGGGTCCATCCATTGACCTCAACGCCGATCTGGGCGAAGGGTTTCCCCATGACGCTGAGTTGCTCGGGCTGGTGACATCGGCCAGCATTTGTTGCGGAGCCCACGCGGGCGATCCGGGGTTGATCCGCTCGACCTTGCGGGTGGCTCGGGAAAAGGGGGTCGTCGTGGGGGCCCACCCCGGCTACCCCGACCGCGAAGGCTTCGGCCGTCGCGAGATGGTCATGTCGGCCGAACGGGTGGAAGACCTGATCCGTTCGCAGTTGGCCGACCTTCGACGCCTGGCCGACGCCGAGGGAGTGGCCGTTCGCTTCCTCAAGCCTCACGGAGCCCTGTATAACCAGGCCCAGCGCGACTCGACGCACGGGGCGGGCGTCCTTGCCGCGGCGAGAGGGCTGAACCTGCCGGTGGTCGGGCTTCCCGGAACCCCCCTGGCGAAGAACGCCGAGGCCGCGGGAGTCCGGTTCCTGGCCGAAGGGTTCCCGGAACGTCGCTACCGGCCCGATGGTTCGCTGGTCCCCCGCTCCGAGCCCAACGCCGTGCTGGACGACCCGGCCGAGGTGGACGCCCAGCTCTCCCGGCTGGTCAAGGGCGGGGTCGCCACCCTTTGCATCCACGGCGATGCCCCCAAGGCCGTCGAATGGGCCAACCGAGTGCGTGCCAGCCTTCAGAAAGACGGGATCGCGGTCCGGCCGTGGACCAACTGAGCGGCCGTTGCGGCCTCCGGGTCCTCCGAGCGGGACTCTTCGACTCGATCCAGGCCCCGGCCACGGTCGGCCGGCGGGCGTTTGGCGTGCCGCCGGGTGGTCCGTTCGACCTTCCCGCTCACGAACTGGCCAACGCCCTGCTCGGCAACCCGCCCGAGTCCCCGGCCCTCGAACTGACCGGCCTGGGGGGACATTACGAGGCGACGGGCCCGCTGGCGATCGCCCTGGCCGGCGCCCCGATGATTGTGAACCTCGAACGCGCCGATGGACGTCGCGAGCGGATCGTCATCCCCCAAAGCGTCCCCCTCGGGCCCGGCGATCGGCTGGATTGCGGCGCGACCGCCCGGGGGCTGCGGACCTCCCTGGCGGTTCTCGGCGGCTGGGGGGGAGCTTCCGTCCTGACTCGTCCGCTCCGCCAAGGCGATTTCGTACCCGCCCAGCCAGGCCGGATCGCGTCTCGGAGACTTCGCCCCGACGGGGGTGACTTCGACGGGCCGATCCGCATCCTACCCGGCCCCGACGCCCCGGCCGAACCGATCCCCTGGAGCCTGCTGGATTTCCGCGTGCGAGCCGACAGCAACCGGATGGGCCTGCGGCTGGCCGGTCCTCGGCTGGATCATCCGGCGGACCCCGATCGGCTTTCGGCTCCAGTTGGGCCGGGGGCCATTCAACTCGCGGCGGGGTGTTGGATCGTCCTGGGCCCCGACGGCGGCACGATGGGGGGTTACCCGCATGTCGCTCACGTCATTTCGGCCGACCTCGCGAGGCTGGCCCAGGCCCGTCCAGGAGATACGATCCGTTTCACATCCCGCACGCTGGGCGAGGCCCGGCAACTCGACCGGGACGACCGCGGCGAGAGGGCCTCACGGCTCTTGTTGCTGCGGGCCGCCGTCGCCGACGGGGGCTTCGTCGGCGTCAACGAGTTTTGCGCGAACCATTGACCTTGCCGGTTGCGGAGGATTTGGCTATTTCCTGCGACTCGCACGTCCCCCGGGCTTGTGGGTCAGGAAACCCCGACGCCCTCCCAGGAACCCAGGTCGAGACCAGCCCGATGCCGACGGGACCCCTCGGGAGGCGGTTCGCGAAACGAGTGTGGGTCGTCGCGCTGCTGGCGATCCCCGCCGGTTGCAGCCGGCTGGCGGTCCGCCCCGCGGCCCCGGCCCCGGCCTCAACGATGCCGTCCGCCCCGACGCCGGTCGCCTCGGTGCCCCGAGAGGTCCTGAACCGGGCGTTGCCCGACCCCGACCAGCAAGCGACGCCGCCCGCCGAGGCCCCCGAGCCCGCGGCCCTCGCCCTGGCCGAGCCGGCCGCCCCCACCCCGATGCTGGACGCCGCCCTCGAACGCGCCGAAGCCCTCAAGGCGACGGTGGCCGGCGAGGTTGCCCACAACGAACCCGCCCCCGCAACGGTCGCCTTGCCCCCCTTGACGACACTTCCCCCCATCGCAATCCCCCCCGAGCCTTCCCAGCCCGCCACCGGGCCGCCGAACGAGGCCTCCGTCCCCACCGAAAAAGCCCTGCCCGATCTCGCTCCGGCGGTCGACCCGGTGCCCGCGCCCGTCGCCGACCCGAAGGCCCCGACGATGCTGCCGGAACCCGCGACAACTCCCCCGGCCGAGGCCGCCGTCAACGAGGCGCCGACTCCGGCCGGGCCGGTCGTCGAGGTTGTCGCGCCGCCCGAGGTGATCGAGGCCCCTTTGCAAATCTCCGCGCTGAGGCTTTGCCGAAAGGTCCGGGGATTTGGCGACGTCGACCCCTGGACCGCCCCCCGAATCCGTCCTGGCCAGTCGGTCATCGTGTACAGCGAGTTGTCGGGGGTCCACTACGAAGAGGCTGGCGAGCGGGTCCGCTCGCGGATCGCTGGTTCGGCCGAGTGGTTCGTCCAGGGAGCCCAGTCCCCCGTTCGACGCGAGGCCCTGGGGTTGGCCGAGGACACCGCCGACCGGCCCCGCCACGAGTTTTTCGTCGGCTACGTCGTGACCGTCCCAGCCACGCTGCCGCCCGGGAGTTATCAGTTGAGAGTGACCCAGGTCGACGAGGTCGGCCAAAGTTCTGACTCCCGATCGGTCCCGCTGGTGGTCGAACGCTGAGGCGGCACGTTGAGGTGGGCTGGTGGGAGACTCGGGCCGGGTCGGGGAAGCGGGAGTGAGGTTGCGGCGAGAGTGGGGTCGCGATAGGCTCGGCGAGGTTGACGTCCCGTCGGGAACGGGTGAGTGGTTGACTTCGTCGTAAGGGGGTTGGCGGCATGGGTTTGTTCACGGGGAAACAGGGCCTGATCCTGGGCGTCGCCAACGACTGGAGCATCGCCTGGGCGATCGCGCAGAAGCTGCTGGCCGAGGGGGCCGAGATTGGCTTCACCCACCTGCCCGGCGAGAAGATGGAGCGTCGTCTCCGCAAGCTCGCCGAGCCGATCGGGGCCAAGCTCATCACCTCTTGCGACGTCCAGAAGGACGACGACGTGGCCCGCGTCTTCCAGGAAGCCAAGGCCACCTATGGCACCCTGGACTTCGTCCTCCACTCGATCGCGTTCGCACCCCTCGACGACCTGAAAGGCCCCTTCGTCCAGGCCAGCCGTTCCGGGTTCGCCACGGCGATGGACGTCAGCGTTTATTCCCTGGCGATCGTCGCCCGTCACGCCGCCGAGATCATGCCCAACGGAGGCGCCATCGAAACGCTGACCTATTACGGCGGCGAGCGGGTCGTCTCCGGCTACAACCTGATGGGCGTTTGCAAGGCGGCCCTCGACGCCGCGGTCAAATACCTGGCGTATGACCTCGGTCCGAAGAACATCCGGGTCAATGCCCTGTCCGCCGGACCCGTGAAGACCCTGGCGGCCTCGGCCGTGGGCGAGTCGGACAAGCTGGCCGGTCTTTATGAAGCGGTCGCCCCCCTGGGCCGCAATATCGACCGCGAGGAGGTTGGCAAGGCGGGGATGTTCCTGCTGTCGGACCTGGCCACCGGCATCACCGGCGAGATTCTGCACGTCGACTGCGGCTACAACATCATGGGCTCGCCCGGCCGAGCGATCGAGGCCGCGAAGGCCGGCAAGGCGTGACGAGGGACTCGCACGATCGGCCGATCCGGGTGGGAATCGGCCTGATCGCCCGCGAAGGTTCCTACCTGATCCGCCGCCGCCCCCCCCTGCCCGGCTCGCCGATGCCGGGCCTCTGGGAGTTTCCCGGCGGCAAGTGCGAGCCGGGGGAATCGCCCGAGGCCGCCACCGCCCGCGAGTGCCTCGAAGAGGCCGGCTTCGAGGTGGTGGTCGGCCCACTTCGTCGCCAGATCACCCACCGCTACCCTCACGGGCTGGTCGAACTGCACTATTTCGTCGGCAAGCCCGCCGAGCCCGGCGCCGAACCGTCGCCCGAATCCGGCTTCCGGTGGGTGCCGGCGGGGGAACTGGCCGGCCTCCCCTTCCCCGAGGCGAACGGGCCGATCTTGGAGGAACTGGGAGGCCAGCGTTCGTTGGCCTGAACGCTCAGGCCGGGGGCGTGGGCGCCAGGATCGGCTGCTTCTCCAGGACGATGTCGACGATCCCGTACTCGCGGGCCTCATCGGGCGACATGAACCGGTCGCGGTCGGTGTCCTCTTCAAGGCGTTCGAGGGTCTGGCCGGTGTGCTTACGGTAGATGCCGTTGAGTTCCTTTTTCATGCGGATGAACTCCTCGGCGTGAATCATGATGTCGGTCGCCGTCCCTTCCATGCCGGCCAGCGGCTGGTGGATCATGATCCGGCTGTGTGGCAGGGCGTTTCGCTTCCCCTTGGCCCCGGCGGCCAGCAAGAGAGAGCCCATGCTGGCGCACTGGCCGATGCAATAAGTGGCCACGTCGCAGGGGATGAACTGCATGGTGTCGTAGATGGCCATGCCGGCGGTGACGCTGCCGCCGGGGCTGTTGATGTAGAGGTGGATGTCGGCCTTGTCGTCCTGGTGGGTCAAGACCAGCAACTGAGCGACGACAAGGTTGGCGACGTTGTCGTCGATGGCCGTCCCCAGCAGGATGATGCGGTCCTGCATGAGGCGGGAGTAAATATCCAGCGCCCGCTCTTCGCGGCCGCTACGCTCGATGACGATCGGGACGAGGGGCATGGTGGTGGTGTCCGTGGAGGGGCGGGCCGGCGGCCAGGACGGGATGGGGCCGAAAGGGTTCGGTTTCGTCAGGCCGGGGTGGGGTTGCCCTTGGCGGCCTCGGCGCTGGGGATGTGGCCGACGACCTCGTCGACCAGGCCGTATTCCTTGGCCTGGATCGCCGACAGGTAGCGGTCACGCTCGGTGTCGCGGGCGACCTGCTCGAACGGCACGGTGCAGTGCTTGGCCAGGATCTCGTTGATGTCTTTTTTGCTCTTGAGGATCTCCTCGGCCTGGATCTCGATGTCGGAGATCTGGCCGCCGACACCGCCTCGGGGCTGGTGGATCATCACTTTCGCGTGAGGCAGGATGAACCGACGCCCCTTGCTGCCCCCGGCCAGCAAGACCGCCGCGCCCGAGGCGGCCAGGCCGATGCAGTAGGTGGAGATTGGCGCGTCGATGAACTGCATTGTGTCGTAGATGGCCAGGGTGTCGTAGACCGACCCACCCGGGCTATTGATGTAGAAACTGATGCCCTGCGTCCGGTTCTCGAACTGAAGGTAGAGCATCTGCTTGATGACGTGGTTGGCCATCTGGCCGAAGATGTCCCCTTCCAGGAAGATGATCCGATTCTCCAGCAGGAGATCGGTGAGAGTCATCTGTCGCTGTCGGGAGTAATCCTTGTAGCGCTGGAGGGTGGGCGGGTCCAGGGGCGCGTCGAAGGGGTGCGGCGTCTCGATACGCATGGAGGAGCGTCCCTAGGGGTCTGTCTCGGCGGTCCGGTTCGATTCCAGCGGCCGGGTGATCGGGCGAGGCCGGCGGCCCTTGGGCCTGGCCTCGCCGAAAATCCTTGGGGCGGGCGGACGGGGTCCCGGTCATGCCCGCCCCGAGGGGATTATAGCGAGGGGTCGGGTGCCGCCGACTCACCTTCGCTGGCGGCGGTGTCGGCGTCCGGGTTGCCGACCGGTTCCGCGGCGACATTGGTATCGAGGGTTTCGACGGCCCGCTCCTCCTGGAGGGGGACTTCCTCGTACTTGACGAATTCCAAAATCCGGTCGAGCGTTTTGCGCTCCAGGATCTGGGCGGCGATGTTCTCGGCCAGTCCTTCCTTCTCGATGCGGGCCCGGACCCGGCGGGGAGTTTCGTCGGTGCGGGAGGCGATGGCGTCGATCTCCTGCTCGAAGTCGGCGTCCTCAACCTTCAGGGTCTCGGCCTCGGCGATCTTCGACAGGATGAAGAATTCCTTGAGGCTGCGGAGGGTCGACTGGTGAGCGTTGGCCCGAACCTCGGCCTCCCGGGCCCGGATCTCGGAGTCCGAAAGCCCCCCCTGACGCATTTCGCTCACCTGGCGGCGGAGGGTCGACTTCTCCTGGCGAGTCACCAGGTCGGTCGGCAGGTCGAACTGGGTCGCCCCCATCAACTGGTCGAGAACCTCTCGGCGGATCGCCTGACGCTGCTGGTACTCAACCCGACGCTCCAGGACCGCCTTCAGGGCCGTGCGGAGGTCGTCGGCGTTGTTGAAACCGATCCCGCTCAGGAACGCCGCATCCACCTGGGGCAGACGGAGTTGCTTCAGATCCTTGACGTTGAAATTCACGCGGATCGTTTGGCCACGAAGCGCCGGGTCGGGTGAGGAGGCGCCGATCTGGGCGTCGGCCTCGCGGTCCTCGCCGGGGCTCACGCCGGTCAGGGCTTCGGCCAGTTGCGGGACGTGGCCGTCCTGGAACCGCAATTCGGGCTGGAGGCGGAAGGTCACCTCCTTGGCCGTGTTCAGCGTGATGCCGTCCTTGTGGAAGGTCAGGTCGGCGATGATGTAGTCGCCCACCTCGGCCCCGCCCTCGAACTTGGGGACCATCTGGGCGTAACGCTCCAGGAAGGTCGTCTGCTGGGCGTCAACGTCGGCTTCGGTGAGTTCCTTGGTCCGCCGGTGAGCCGTCAGCCCCTTGTACGATGGAGTCGCGAAGTCGGGCTGGACCTCAACATCAAGCTCAAACCGCATCGGCCCCTCGTCGGGGATTTCGACGGCCTGGACGTCGAACTCCGGCTGGGAGATGGCGTTGAGCTTGTGGTCCTCGTCGAGCTGTTCGAGGCAGGCCATCAGGAGAGTCGACTTGACCTGACCCGAGACTTCCTTGCGGAAGCGACGTTCCACCAACGACTTGGGGGCGCGGCCAGGCCGGAACCCGGGGACCTGGGCGTCCTTGCGGACCTCGCCCAGCGACTCCTGGAACTGGCGGTCGATGTCGGCCCGGGCGATGGCGACCTTGACGTGCTTCTTGCACGGGCCGGCGTCGCTGATCTGGACGTCCAGGTCGAGTTTGGGCTTGCTCGGCGTTGCCTCGGCGGCCTCGGCCCCGGCGGCGGTCGCCACGTCCTGCTCGGCAGTGCTCATCGACGACATTCCCTGCGCAACGTGCGACCGGACGGCCCAACCCGCCTGGGAATGCTCCGACAAGAGGGGAGCGGGCAGGCCATCGGGTCTGGTGTCTGAGGACCCCGGCGCCACGTCGGCTCGAGACCGGGCGTCTTACCGATCCCGATGCAAAAAAGAGGGATGGAAAGCGGGAGATGGGATTTGAACCCACGACAACCACGTTGGCAACGTGGCGCTCTACCCCTGAGCTACTCCCGCATCGTCGGCAAGTCGTCGCGTGACAACCCGGCGTCGGGCCCATGTGGACCGGACGACGAAGGGCCAGTCTAGCCAGCCCCCGAAACCCTTGGCAAGAGGTTAGTCCCCCTATGGCCGCCCAAACTGTTTTCCCCTGGCCTCAACATTCCCGGCACAATTGGGCCAGTCGGCACAATGCGCCCGCCTGGAGCGTTCCCCACCTGCCATTCAGGTCGAATCGTACCGGAATCGGCCGAAAAGCGTTTGCTCGGCGCGAGAAACGGCGATATTTTAACGGGGCGGACTCGGGGGGAAATTTGCGTTCTCCACGCCCAGGGTCTCCCCCGACCGTCCTGGCCCCGACCCGGCTGGCGATCCTTCCGACCGACCAAGCACCGCGACGAACCGAGTGGGAGCTTCGCGATGAATTATCAGCTCATCGTCCTCCGTGGCCGAAGCGCGTCGAAGGCGGTGAAGCTGGTCGAGGGGATCACGACCGTCGGCCGCCAGGACGATTGTCAGTTGAAGATCGCCTCGGCTCAGGTCAGTCGGAAGCATTGCCAGTTGTTCGAGCACAAGGGGCACTTGCTAGTTAAGGACCTCGGCAGCGCCAACGGGACGTTCGTCAACGGGCAGAAGATCGCGCCGCAGCGAGTTCTGGAACCTGGCGACGAACTGGCGATCGGGCCAATCCGCTTCCGGGTCGAGAAGTTAGCCGGAGCCCCCGCCGCGACCCCGGCGGCGCGTCCGGCGGTTTCGGCCTCCGACACCGCCGTGGGACCGGCCGCCGCCTCCGCGGAACCGATCCTCGGCGACCCGATCCTGGCCATCGCCGACATGGATACCGTGGGCGAATCCAACGACTTTGAGGTGATCGTCGACGAGTCGCCCGAGCAACTCGGCGATGACGATACCATTTCCGTGGACATGGACGACGAGACCCCCACCCCTGAACCCGCCGCCCGCCCCGCTCCAGCCCCGACTCCGACGCCAACCCCGCAGAAGGCTAAATCCGACGACGATAAGGATCTGGGGGAGGACGCCGTCGCCGACTTCCTCTTGAGCCTCAAGACCGAGGATGAATGAAGTCCTCACATGGGCTTTTTTTTACAACGCGGAGCATCTTGTCGGAATTCTTTCGACAATAAGCGTCCCACGCCTTATATAACTTCGTACTAAGGTCGGGAACCGCCTGACGCGACGCCTCGTGGGCGGTGGTTAATGCGTTGGGAGTACGCTTCGGACGAGGGTTTGCCATGGCTCGCCGTAAGAATTTGCCCGAATCCGTCCGCGCCAAATGTAGCCTGGCCGAACGCCTCCGCTCGGTCCGCGCCGAGCTTTACGGAGAGCGCGGCGGACCGGAAATGGCCCGTCGGCTAAATCTGCCGATCCGGACTTGGTACAACTATGAGGCCGGCGTGACGGTGCCGGCCGAGGTCGTCCTCCGCTTCATGGAGCTGACTTCGGTTGAGTCGGCCTGGCTGCTGCATGGCCAGGGGCCGAAGTTCCGACCGGCGTCGGCGGCTCTGGGTGACGGGGATTCGGTGGAATCGCTCCTGAGGGCGGCGCTGGATCGCCTGGCCCGCAAGGGGCCAGGTTCCACCCCGATGGCCGCCGAGGACGACAACGAGGCCGAGTTCCCCGAAGCTTCCGACGCTCCGGACCGCGAATGGCTGGTGGCCCGCCGAGAAGGGCGTTGCATCCGCGTCGAGGACGACGCCATGACGCCGATTGTCTCCGAGGGGGCCGAGGTCGCCTTCGCTGACGTGTCCGAGGACCTGGACGCCCTGGACGGCAAACTGGTGGTCGCCTGGGTGGGCGAGGGGCCAATCGTTCGCTGGCTCCAGCGATCGGGCCACTTCGCCATGCTCCGGGCCGAGAACCCCGGCCCTGAGACCACCACCCAACTGGTTGACCTCGACGGCCCCGAGGATCACCGGCGCATTCGCCGAGTCCTGTGGATCGGCACCCGTCACTGAATTCCAGACGGACCGGCTGGCCTGGCGAGGATGGCCCACTCGCCCGGCCGACCGACCGGCCGTTTCGGATCACCAGAGGACGTGCTCGGCCAGGCAACGGATCTGGATGATCTTGCCGTCGCCCATCCGGCCGGTGCGCGCCTGGCCAATGATGGCGCGGAGAGCCGCGGGCAGGTCCTCCGGCGCCAGGAACAGCGTCACCTCGACCTTGGGCAGGAACGAGCCGCTGTACTCGCCCCCCAAATACCGGTGCAGCCGGTTCTTCTGGCGGCCGTAGCCCATGACCTCGCGGACCGTCCCCGCATAAATCTCAACCTCCTCCAGCGCCTTGAGGACCGCCTCGGCGCGGAAGGGCTTGACCAGGGCGATCAACTGCAACACGTCGGACGGGGCCGGCGGGGTGGGCTCAGGCGTAGGCGTGTTCGACGCGGGTGGGGAAATCGGTCGCTCCGTGGAGGAGTTCCTCGCGGACGATCGACACGTCGTCGGGGGCCTCGATCCCCAGTCTCACGCCGTTCCGCTCGATCTTCACGACAATGATCCGGACATTGTCCCCAATCCGAATCCCTTCCGAAAGCTTGCGGCTAAGGACGAGCATCGTTCCCTCCTGGATGATGGTCTCGTGTGTGGTTCTCTCTCACCCTACCCTTGACGTCGAAATCGGGGGGCTTCCGGCGACACTGCCCCGCGAATCCCTGGGTCGTTTCAGGCGATAGGGGATCATCCATCGCACCAGGGGATGATGAAGATGCTTCGGTTCGAGGTGTTCCGAGATCCCGAGATAGCCCTCTGGGTCTTCCCCGCTCCGGCGGAAGGTCGAGACCCAGCGGCGGTAAAAGGGTCCGTCGTCGACGCAAGGGCCGTTCTGGCATTCGAGACGCTCGCCCGGCCCCGCCTCCAGCACGGTCAGGCGTCGCGACCGAATCCCAAACGCCCCCAACCTCGGCGACGAGCCCCCGACCGCGACCCCGTCTCGCATGCGTTCGGGAGCCCCGTCTCGGCTGGTGAACCAAAGACTCGATGGCGGGCCGACCTGGGGAATGGCCTGGTAAAACACTTCCGTGAGCGGCCCGTGGTGAACGCGGCCCCAGGTCCAGCTTCTCATGGCGAGGGAAATTTCCGCCGAGCCGGCGTTGTGGTCGTGATAGCCCCGCCCCTGGAAGTCGAGGCGGCGGGGCCGCGGCCCTTCCAGTGCGACCACACCCCGGACCTGGCAGTCGGGCGCGGCCAGAATCCAGTGGTGGGGCGCCTCGGGCATGCCAAGGTTCCGCTCCACGGGCAAGGTCGCCCTCGCGGGGAGAAACCGGAGTTCGGCCGCGACCTGGTGCCGACCATCAACGGCCGGTGTCTCGACCTTCAGAGCGTATCCCGAGATCTCACGCTCGACGCGGCTGGCCCCAACGGCGACCGAGAACGGCTTGGGCTGGTGGGCGAACGCCTCGGCCGGGTGGGCGTTCAGGGCATACGCCACGGTCTTGCCGTCCCGATACCAGCTCAGGCCGATTGCCGCGTGATCGACCGCCCGGGGCGACGGGTGGCGAGCCGGGTCGCGGAGGTGGCGGAACGTTGAGCGTCCGTAATCCGGGTCGAAGGGGAGTCCGCAGTACCAGATGATGACCAGAGCGTCTCGGCCGTCCTCGGAGAGGGCGTCGAAGTACCACCACTCCTGGGCGCCCGGGGTGGCGAAGTCGAAAAAGCGGTCGGGGTCGGAGTCGGAGTTGTGAGCGGGCACGGCGGGGCCTCGGTCGGGTTCAAAGCCAGTCGCGTCGAAGCCGTTCGCCCCAGGCCCCCGCTTGACAGGCCGCGACCGTGCCGAGCTTGCGGGGCCAGGGGACAAAGGCACGGGCGCGGAAGACGTCGTCGCCCGCCGCCTCGATCGCGTCGAGGATGCCGGCGTATAGGCGGCCCATCAAGCGGACGGTCAAGCGGCTGGTCAGGCCGACGAGGTCGTCGACGCCCGGCTCGGACTCGGCATAGTACCGACGGGCCCGGCCGATCTGGTGACGCATCAAAGCGCGAAACCGTTCGTCGACGCATCCCGCGGCGAGGGCCGTCTCGTCCACGCCGAACGCGACCAGTTCATCCTGGGGCAGGTAGACCCGGCCTCGTTCGAAATCCTCGCCGATGTCCCGCAGGATGTTGGTCAACTGCATGGCGATGCCCAGGGCCACCGCTCGGGGCAGGCAGCGGGGGTCGCGAAAGCCGAAGACGTGAGACATCATCAGACCGACGACCCCCGCGACCCGGTAGCAGTAGCGGTAAAGCTCGGCGAAGGTTGCGTAGCGGTTGATCGTCAGGTCCATCGCCATGCCGTCGAGCAGGTCGTCGAAGTAGTCGCGGGGGATCGCCCGGGCGTTCACCGTCTGGCGAAACGCCAGGAGCCCCGGCGGCACGGGTCCGCTTCCATAAGCAAGGTCGAGGGCCTGGCGGGCCCGGTCGAGCCGTTGGGTCGCGTCGTCGACATCGCGGGCCTCGTCCACGCCATCGTCGGCCCAACGGCAGAATCCGTAAACGGCGTAGGCGTGGGCCCTCGTGAGACGGGGCAGGCCGTGGGAAGCCAGGTAAAAGGTGCGGGCGTGGTGACGGGTGAGGCCTCGGCAGACCCGCAGACCCCGGGCCGTCAAGGGCGGCGGGCAGGACGTCACAGGAACCGGTCCAGCACCTTGGCGCTGCTGAGGACCCCCGGCAGGCCCGCCCCCGGATGAGTCCCCGCGCCGACGAAGTACAACCCCTCGACATCCTCGCTCTTGTTGTGCGGACGGAACCAGGCGCTTTGGGTCAAGATCGGCTCGAACTGGAAGGCCGAGCCGAGGTAGGCGTCATAATCGGTCTCGAAATCCGCCGGAGTCAGCAGCCGCTTCGTCACCAGGGATTTCCGCAGTCCGGGAACCAGGTCGTCCCGTTCCAACGAGGCAAGGATGCGGTCGGCGTACTCCTCGCCGATCTTCGCCCAGTCCTGGCCGCCGCCGAGGTGCGGCACCGGCGACAGGACGTAAAACGCCTCGCAACCCGGGGGCGCCAGGCTGGGGTCGGTCCTTGTCGGAGCATGCAGGTAGAGCGAAAAGTCCTCGGCCACCACCTTGCGGTCGAAGATGTCGGTTAACAACCCTTCGTAACGAGGACCCAGGACGATCGTATGATGCGGCAGGTGGGGATAGGTCCGGTCGGTCCCGAAGTAGATCACGAACAGCGACATGGCATAGCGCATCCGCTCCAGGCGCCGATCGGTCCACCGACGACGATGTTCCGGGGCGATCAGCTTCCGATACGTGTTGGCCACATCC
Organism: Isosphaeraceae bacterium; assembly: GCA_965201075.1. Taxonomy (GTDB): domain Bacteria; phylum Planctomycetota; class Planctomycetia; order Isosphaerales; family Isosphaeraceae; genus CBDAVP01. The sequence continues at coordinate 184,649 of CBDAVP010000016.1, forward strand.
GCGTTGGAAACGACCACGTCGGCCGCCAACCGTTCGCCCGAGGCCAGGCGAACTCCCCCGACGCGGCCCCCGGCCACCTCGATCTCGGCGACCCGAGCATTGAGCCGCAAAGTGCCGCCGATCTCCTCGAACAGCCGCAAAAGGCCCCGCACCAACGCTCCGGTCCCGCCCATCGCGTAGTGAACGCCCCAGGTCTTCTCCAGGTAATGAATCATCGAGTAGATCGACGAGGCCCGCAACGGGTTGCCACCGATCAGCAAGGGCTCGAACGAAAAGACCTGCCGCAGTCGCGGGTCCGCGATGAACTCGGACACCCGACGGAACACCGACTGATCGGCGCGAAGGCGGGCCAGGTCGGGGGCGACCTTGAGCATCTCCCAAAGGTTGTGGAACGAGTGGGCCGCCAGGTCGGTGAACGCCCGATCGAACACCTGCCGGGTGTAGTCCAGGTAGCGGCGATAACCTGCCACGTCGTCGGGGTTGAACCGGGCGATCTCGGCCTCCAGGGTCGCCGGGTCGCCGGTGTAGTCGAACCGCTGGCCGTCGGGGAAGACGATCCGGTAGAAGGGTTCGCAGGGGACGATCGTCACATAGTCGTCCAGGCACTTCCCCGCGCACTCGGCCAGCTCTCGAAGCACGAACGGGACGGTCAGGATCGTCGGCCCGGCGTCGAACGTGAATCCGTCTTGCTCGAAAACATACGCCCGCCCGCCCGGCTTGTCGCGCATTTCCAGCAGGGTCGTGGCGTACCCCCTGGCCTGCAACCGGATCGCCGAGGCGATCCCGCCGAAGCCGCTACCGATGACCACGGCCGTCCGCCCGGCCCCACGACTGGACCCGTCGCTCACGGGCAGCCCACCCAACTGTTGGCGGCGTGAGCGGCCGTCGCCGGGACCGGTCGGACCAGGTCGGCCATTGCCAGGAACGCCTGTCGCTGGGGTGCGTCGAGGTCCGACCGCTTGAGGACCGCCATCGCCTCGGACCGCAAGCGAGCGATCAGGCCCAGGCAGGACCCAATCGCGCCGCTGGCCTCGATCCGGTCGAGCAGCCGCCGGCGCTTCGACGGTCCCGGAGGCAGGCCCAACGCCTCGACCAACGCCTCTCGGTCTCCGGGCCCCGACCGCTGATACGCCTTCCAGAGAACCAACGTCCGCTTGCCGCCGTCCAAATCGGGCTGCTCGGTGGATTCCGGGTCGCCGTCCAGGGCGTCCAGGTCGTTGCGGACCTGATAGGCCAGCCCCAGCCGCGTCCCATACTCGTGCAAGAGGGAACCCACCGTCTCTGGCGCCCCGGCCAGGGTCGCTCCCAAGACCAAGGGCCCGGAAAAGGTGTACCGGGCCGTTTTCCGGCAATACGCTTCGAGGATCTGCGATTCGTCCAACTGATCGAGCCCCCGGTCGTCGGACAGGACGTCGAGCGCCTCTCCCAGACCCGTTTCCAGCAACATGTCACTGAGGAGCCGATGGGCCCGCATCCAGGTCTCGGGTTCCAGCCCGGCGTTTCCCAGCATCCGCATCCCCATCGCGAACAGCAAATCGCCGCCGATGAGGCCCAGAGCCTCGGCCCGATCGTCGCGGCCCGGCCCTCGCAAGGCCTCGTGCAAGGTGGGGCGGTCGCGGCGGGTGGTGCTGCCGTCAATCAGGTCGTCGTGAACCAGCATGAAGGCGTGGAACAACTCCAGGCTCGCGGCGACTTTCCACGACGAGTCGGGCAGTTCTGGTGAGTGGCTCGCTCCCAGGATGCGCATCGAGGCAAGGCACAACCGAGGACGAAGCCGCTTGCCGCCGTCGAGGACGAAGGCGGTAAGCTGGTCGAACAGGGGCGACAGGTGCGACGAGAGGGCGAACGCCCGTCGAGACTCGTCGAGAAAGCCCGCCAGTTCCCGGTCGAGCCGATCCCGATCCTCGGGCGGCCACGAGAGCGACGAGGGCGTTGAATCAGCCTCGGTCACGATCGGCACTCGCCTGCTAACGGGAAGCCGGCATCGGAAAACGTCCCGGCCGATGACTTGCCCATTGTAAGCGACCGTCCACCCTCCAGCCGTCCCTCCCGCGAACTTTCCCGGAGACCTCCTCCCGGCCGACCGCTTGTGATGCCCGGGTGTCTCCCTCTATCTTGAACCGTCGAGGGACCACGGGCTTCGGCGAAAACTCGGGGGTTGGGGGTTTGACGCGTGAGGACCGAGGAATTCGACTTCGACCTGCCCGAAGCCCTGATCGCCCAGCACCCCGTCGAGCCCCGGGACGCCTCTCGTCTGCTGGTGGTGCGACGTGACCCAGGGACATTCGATCACCGAACCTTCGCTGACTTGCCCGAGCTTCTCGACCCCCGAGACGTGCTGGCCCGCAACAACACCCGGGTCGTCCCCGCCCGGTTGGTTGGTCAACGGCTGGCCACCGGAGGCGCCTGGGAAGGGCTGTTTCTCCGCGAACGCGAAGGCGGTTCCTGGGAAATCCTGGCGAAGACCCGGGGGCGACCCCTCGTGGGCGAGCGAGTGGGTGTCGGCCGGGGGTTGGTGCTGATTCTCGAGGAACGTCTCGACGCGGGGAAATGGGTCGTCCGGCCCGAGCCGCCCGGCCCAACGGCGGACCTGCTGGCCATCCACGGAGAGATTCCCCTGCCTCCCTATATTCGCAAAGGGGTCGCGGGGGAAGCCGACCGCTCGCGGTATCAAACCACCTTCGCCCGATCGCCCGGCGCCGTGGCCGCCCCCACCGCGGGCTTGCACTTCACCGAGGCTCTCTTCGACCGCCTGGACGCCCGGGGAATCGCCCGGGTCGACCTGACCTTGCATGTCGGCCTCGGCACCTTCCGCCCGATCGAGGTCGAGCAAATCGACGACCATGCCCTGCATGCCGAATGGGCCGAGGTGACCCCCGAGGCCGCCGCCACCCTGAACGCCCGGCGATCGGCGGGCGGCCGGGTGGTCGCCGTCGGCACGACCTCGGCCCGCACCCTGGAGACCGCCTCGACCGGCGGCGCCGGCGCGTTGGCCCCGTTCACCGGGGAGACCGCCCTTTACCTCAAGCCGGGCCATGAGTTCCGTGGTGTGGACGCCCTGCTCACCAACTTCCACCTGCCGCGCAGTAGCCTGCTCGTGCTGGTCTCGGCCTTCGCGGGGGTCGAGCTGATCCGCGCCGCCTATACCGAGGCGATCGCCCAGGGATACCGCTTCTACAGTTATGGGGACGCGATGCTGATTTTGTGAACCGGCGACGGTCGATGGAATGGAGAAATGGTGTCATTGCCGCTTGGGCAGGGGAGGTGCGTCGTGAAGCATCAGGAACGGATCTTGGTGGTCCCTGGGGCGGAACTCGACCGATTGGGGCGATTCCAGGGGGTTTCCGACGACGCCGATCGCTACCTCTCGGCCCTGCTGGCGACGGGGGTGGCCTCTTTCCGAGTCCGTGCCGAGGCCGAGGAAAATCCGGCGTTCAAGCAGATCATCCCCTACGTCATCTTCGTGGCGGGAGAGTCGGTGTTTTGCTACACGAGGGGGACCTCGCAGGGGGAGGCCCGACTCCATTGTAAGCGGTCCCTCGGCGTTGGCGGGCATGTGGATGAGGCTGACTTTGACGGTGACGCGAACCTCGACGCCTACGAGCGAGCCTTGCGACGAGAACTCGACGAGGAGGTCCGCGTCGCCAGCCCCGGCCGGATGCGCCGCGTCGGCCTCATCAATGATGATGAGAACTCCGTGGGAGCGGTTCACCTGGGGGTCGTCCACCTGTTCGAGCTGGACGAGCCCGCCGTTACCCCTCTTGAGGAGGGCCTTGCCGACGCCCGATTCGTGCCGATCGCCGACCTACCCGGCCTCGGTGATCGGTTCGAGACCTGGTCTCAGTTCTGCATCGATGCTTTGCAACGGTGGCGGCGCGGGGCCTGAAGCCGCTGGCGGCGCGGCGACCGCTGGGCCCGGAGGCTGGCGGCGGTCGAGCCAGTCGATCATCGTTGGGAAGACCTCGGTGGGGGCGTAGACACTCCAGACCAGGTCGCAATGGCCGTAGTCGAAGTGCTGGCCGGTGTCGCGACCGAACCGCATCAGTTCCTTGTCGGGCGAGCCGAGCGCCTTGAAGGTGATCTCCGTGGAGGCGATATCGGCGATGACATCCTTTTCCCCGGCGACCATGAGCGTCGGCGTGGTGATCCGCCCCAACTCGTCGGAATAGTCAACCCGGCCGTCTTCCGACCAGAGGTGCCCGGTGGCCAGGTACATGTCCATCTGCCGAAGGGCCCCCCGGCCGGGGTCTTCCAGCGTGTAGCCGTAGAATCGCGAGACCGTCCGTGGAGCGACGTTCGACGCGGTGAAGTAATAGCGGTCGATCACCTCCAGGCCCGGCAGTCGGTAATACTTCATCGGCCGGGCGATCCGTCCGGTGCTCACGACCCTCAGCATCGACCGCAAGGCCCGGTTGGCCCCCAGCAGCGCATGGCGTGGGAAGCGTTCCAAAGTCGCCGGGCTGCCCATCGCCACCAGGTTCGCCACCCTCGCCTCGACGGCCGGATCGCGCTCCAGGGCCGGGAACATCAGCATTCCGCCCAGACTGTGGCCCACCCAGTTGACCTGACTTTTGCCGGTCTGGGCGCAGACGAAGTTCAGGATCGCCGGGACGTCATGAAACGCCTGGTCGTCCATCGTCCAGCGCCCGCCACCGATCTCGCGAACGAAGGTTTGTTTCAGACGGGTATCGAGTGAGCCCAGGACGCCGACGTGGTGGCTGAAGCCCGAGCCTCGCATGTCGACGAGGAAGACATCGTAGCCCCGGGCGGCGAACTGGCCGGGCAGGTGGTCGTCGCAGATGGTCCAGAACGTGGCGTTGAGGCCCATCCCGTGACAGAGGACCACTGGCAGCTTGTTCGGGTCGGGGTGCTCGGGACGGATGTGGCGGATGCCCAGCTTCCAGCCATCGTCGGTGACGGCGTACCCGTCGGAGCAGGGCCGCAGGTCGGCCGAGTCGGCGTTCTGGCGCACCGTGGCGCAGCCGGGCAAGGCTCCCAGAAGCCACGCCGCCGCCGCCAGCAGGAGCCGGCTCCGCGAAGCGATTCGCCCGATTGGCATGGAGCCGGGAGTCCTTCCCCGGGGATCGCCCCGGCCCGCAGGCACCGGCACCACCCTGACACTCGTGGTCCCGAGCCGGCGGAGTCTAGCCGAACGAATCGAAGCGGGGAATCCGAAACCGTCGGGCGGGACGGCGGCCCTGGGAAATTCCAAAATTCCCCGCCGGATTTCTCGACAGCGCGCAACTGACACCGAGAACGTCGATGTTCACGACGCTATCGGAGGGCCAGACCGTGAACCTACCGCTTCCCCCGCCGGGCGGACCCAACCCCGGGCGCGATTCCACGTCCCCCACTGACGAACCCCGAGCCTTGACCGCCGCCACCCGTCCCCGCCTGATCCAGTTGCACCGAGAGAATCACCGCTTGCTGGCCGAGGCCGCCGACGCCCTGGTCCAGTTCGGCACCGCCCTGGACTACCTCGGCCGCACCGACGGCAATGCCAAACTGGGCCGGGCCATCCTGGAACACCACTGGAGACGTCTCGGAGCCCTCCACGTCGCGATGATGGCCAACGATGACGAAGCCCGTCACGTCCTCGAACCGCCCCCGACGCCCGTCCCGGCCGCCGGCCTGGCGACAAAATTCCGCTGGCCGGGCCTGGACCTCGATAATTGAACGAAACCCCGGGGTCAGCCGAATCGAGGCCGACCCCGGGGTCCGCGTTCCGTCCTTCCCACTCAAACCTCGCCGCCGACCGGCTGGAGTGACTCGGACACGCCCGCGCTGGCGAGTTCGGCCTCGACCTCCCGTAGCTCCTTCGACTCGGTCTTGGACCGCCAGATCGCCCAGCCGACCAGGACCACGCCGATTACCCCGACCAGATCGAGTACCCACCGCTCCGAGAACGGACGACCCCTCAAGGCGATGATCGGGGCGATCGCCAGCAGGGCGACCATGTTCATCACCTTGATGAGCGGGTTCAGGGCCGGGCCCGCGGTGTCCTTCAAGGGGTCGCCCACCGTGTCACCAGTGACGCTGGCCTTGTGAGCCTCCGACCCCTTGCCGCCGTACAGGCCGTCCTCGATCAACTTCTTGGCGTTGTCCCAGGCGCCTCCGGCATTGGACATGAAGACGGCCAGCAATTGGCCGACGATGATCATCCCGGCCAAAAATCCGCCAAGGGCATAGGGCCCCATCCAGATTCCGACCAGGATCGGCATGGCGATGGCCAGCAGGCCCGGACCGATCAGTTCCGACTGCGCCGCGGCCGTGCAGATGTTGACCACGCGGCCGTAGTCGGGCGTTTTGGTCCCGGCCCAGATTTCCGGGTCGCGGAACTGGGCCCGGCATTCCTTGACAATCAGGAACGCGGCGCGGCCGACCGCGCGAATCAGCATCGACGAGAACAGCAACGGCACGGCCCCGCCGATCAACGCTCCGACAAATACCTCGGGTTGGGCGACCGACAGCTTGGCGGCCTCGTCCAGGTACTGCTGGGTGGTCATCTCGCCGATCCGCGACTCGCTGCCCACGGCCAGCACGGCGATGTAGCTGGCGAACAGGCTCACCGCCGCGATCACCGCCGAACCGATCGCCAGCCCCTTGGTCTCGGCCTTGGTGGTGTTGCCCACCGCGTCGAGGTCGGCCAGCACCTGCCGGGCCCTCCGGTAGTTCTCGGCCCCCATCTCCTCGCGGTCGTAGCCCATCTCGCCGATGCCGTTGGAGTTATCCGCCACCGGCCCAAACACGTCCATGCTGATGGTGTTGCCCGTCAAGGTCAGCATGCCGATGCCGCACATCGCCACCCCGTAGGCCACGAAGATCGGGCTCGCCCCGGCGTACAGGAACACCGAGACCAAAATCGCCACCGAGATCATCGCCACCGAGACCACCGACGACTCATAGCCGACGGCGAACCCCTGGATGATGTTGGTGGCATGCCCCGTCTGGCACGCCTTGGCCATCGACCGCACCGGTTCGTACTTGGTGTGGGTGTAATAACTGGTGATCTTGTTCAGGCCGATCGCCAGCAAGATCCCGATGAAGCAGGTCCACGCCGGCCTCATGTCCAGTCCCCGCCAGCCCAGGTACGACCAGATCGGCTGGGTCGGCGAGAGAATCGGCCCCTGATACTCGCGGACGAACTCGCGGAACTTCGCCGCGTCGGTCTCGCCCCCCTTGGTGGTGGCGTCGAACGCGTTTCGGGCCTGGTCGAATTCGCTGGTCAGAGCATAGCCGCCCAACGCCTGGGGATACTTGCGGACGTAGTCGTCGTCGAAGTGCAAATAGGCCAGGCCCAACGCCACGAACCCGGCGACACTGATGATCGACCCGATGATGAACCCCCGGTGGACCGTGTGCAAAGCCTCGTCGGCGGTGCTGCCGGTGCCGGCCTTGACCGAGTACGTGCTGATGATCGAGCCGATGACCCCGATGGCCCTCACCAGGAGGGGGAAAATGACCCCCTTGTGGCCGAAGCTGGCGTAGCCCAGGATCATCGCCGCGACGATTGTCACTTCATAACTCTGGAAGATGTCGGCGGCCATCCCGGCGCAGTCGCCGACGTTGTCGCCCACGTTGTCGGCGATCGTGGCGGCGTTGCGTGGGTCGTCCTCGGGGATGTTGGCCTCGACCTTGCCCACCAGGTCGGCCCCGATGTCGGCGGCCTTGGTGTAGATCCCCCCGCCGACCCTCATGAACAGCGCCAGCAGGGTGCTGCCGAAGCCGAAGCCCAGCAAGACCTCATAGGCGTGGTTGCCATAGGCCATGAAAATGATCGTGCCACCGAGCAGGCCCAGGCCGTCGGTCAGCATGCCGGTGATCGTGCCGGTCCGGTAGCCGAGTTGCAAAGCCCCGCCGTAGCTGGTTCGTGCCGCGGCGGCGACCCGCAGGTTCCCCCGCACGGCCAGGCTCATTCCCACGAACCCGACCACCCAAGAGAACAACGCCCCCAGGACGAACGCCAAGGCCCGGCCGACCCGGACGGCCCCCTGCCCCTCGACGCTGTCCGCGGAGAAGTAGACGATGGCCGTCAGGACGATCATCAACAACAGGACGACGCGGAATTGCCGCCAAAGGTAAGCATTGGCGCCGGCCTTGATGGCGTCGGCCACCTTGCGCATCTTCTCGGTGCCGCGGTCGGCCCCCAGTACCTGGCCGACCAGCATCGCCGCGTACAAAAGCCCGGCGACCGCGATGCCCAGTACCGCCCAGAGCGCCGCTCGCTCATAGGAGTTGTACTGTTCGCTGTGCAGGAACGGGAAAAGTTGGAACGCCTCGGCCGGAGTGGGTGCCGGTGGCATGTTGCGGTCCTCCCTCGGTCATCCTCGCCACGAGGCGACAATGCCTCCGGCCTCGGCCGGTGGGCGAGGATGACGGGATGCGAAGAAATGAGGTGAAAAGGCACTCGCCCACCCGCGGACGGGTCGGTATCCGACGGATTAGACACCACTCCAACACTCGCCGGAAGAGTCTACCCCCACCGCCAAGATTCCGTGGGACCGCCCGACCGCCTCTGCCTGGGCTTACTTCGTCCCGTCGAGGAAGCCCTGGACGTCCAGGTAGCGATACGACCCTCCGGTCGCGCCGGCCAGCTTGCGGAGCAGCGGCGATTCGTCAATGTTGGGCCCTTCGCCGAACGCGACGGCCTGGATGCGCGTGGTGCCGGCCAGGCGGATCACCTCGTCGACGTCGGTGAGGGTCAGGAAATCGGCGTCGGTCAGGAAGAACAGAACCTCGGGCTTCATCGCCAGGGCCGCCCGTAACGCCTTCATGTGGTCGGTCGAGCCGTCGGCGGGGATTTCGCGCAGGCGGCCGCGCACGCGGGCCTTGGCCTCCAGGGTCGCGGCCATCAAGCCGGCGTGCCCCCGGGCGTCGGGGAACACCGTCGGCTTATCGTTGTAGAAGACCACCCCGAACTTCGTGGCGAACGGCAGGCGTCCCAGGCTCGCCAGCAACTCACGCTTGGCGACCCCGAGGGCGTCGTTGTGGCTCATGCTGCCGGAGCAGTCGATCGCATAAACGAACGACTCCCCCTGTTCCCGGGCGCCGAAGAACTCGGTGCCCGGCCCGAACCCCTTACCGACGCCGCCGCCCGACCCGCCCCCCTCACCCGACCCGCCGCCGGTCCCTGGTCCCGGCAAGACGCCGATCTCGCCCGCCGGGCCGGGGTCGGTCCGCGCCTTGCCCGTGGGCGAAAGGGCCTCGGCCAGCAGCGCCTCGGCCTCGGCATCCTTGGGAGGTCGGGGACCATCCACCTCGACCGAAACCCCCTCCACCCGTCCCTCTCCACCTAGCCGTTCCGGGGCCCCGCCGGGCAGGTCCGTCGGCGCCCGGTTGTCCACCGGCCCAATCTCCCCCTTCAGCACCCTCGCCGGAGGCTCGCTCGGCCTCGGCACGGCGATACCCAGCACCAACGCCGACGCCACCACCAGCAACACCGCATGAAACGCGACCGAACCGAACAGGGCCCGGGGGTCGGTCCACGGAGAACGGGCTTGGGGCTGGGGGGACGTCATGAGGCGGGAAACTCCCCGTCGGCGGGCATCTCCTCGGGGCGATACCAAAGGGGCTCGGGCCCGCCGCGCTCCACTCGCCGACGCCTGGGAGCCGCCAGATGCCGGCCGACCAGCACCGCCGCGACGGCCACCGCCGCGGCGACGCTCAGCCCAACCCGCGATCCCGAGGAACCCCACGCCAGCATCTCGGCCGTCGGGCGTTCGGCGATCGGTGCCGCGTCGCCGACAATCAAGGGGGCCAGGCGGTCGGAATCCCCCCCTCGATAGCGGATGCGTCTCAGGAAGACCCCCGAGAAACGGACCACGCGATCTCGGTCGGTCCCCAGGTCGGGCCCGCCTTCCGGGTAAACCAGGCAGGTCGGGTCGCCTTGCGGCGAAACGATCCACAATTCCACCAAAGGCGGGAACTCGCCCCGAGCCCCCTGCCGGAACCGGGCGCCGACGCGTCCCGAGACCGCGACCCGCCGCCCCTGGAGTTGCTCGGGATGATCCCAAAGGTCGCGAAACGTCGCCGGTTGCGCCAGCCCTGGCGCCCCTGGCTGGAGGGCGGCTCGATAGGCGGCGAGGTCAGCCAGCGAGAGCGGACCGTCGTCGTCGACGGCAGTGAGCGAGGAGGCCAGCAGCATCACGATGGGGCGGATCATCGCGAAGTGTCCTCGTCGGCCAGGCGGATCGCGGAGACCCCAGCCGTCGAGCAGGCGCCGACGATCCTCGCCGCTTCCTCGTAGCGGAGGGAATCGTCGGCCTGAAGCAAAACCCGCAGGGGCCGGCCTTCCAGCAGTGAGGCGTACCGCTTCAACCGATCGGCCAGGGCCAGGTGGTCGGGCAATTCGTTTTGGCCCAGCGAGAGTCGCCGCAAACTGCCGTCCTCGGCGGCCTCGGCGCGGACAACCAGACTGGCGTCGAGGTCATCCTCGGCTTCCGGAACGGCCTTCGCCGGGCGGGGACCACTTCCCGGCAGCGCCACCGAGGCGACGGGCAGGTCGAGGTCGAGTCGTGTCTCGGGGTTGGCCACCTGGAAGGTCAGGATGAAGAAGGCCAGCAGTTGAAACGCCATGTCCAGCATCGGCGTGATCGGCAGTTGCACCCCGTCCGTCGCCCCCCCGGGAGCGCGTCGGCGACGTGGGCCGGTCCCGAGGGTCGTCATGGCCGGTCCTCACGCTTGACGACCAGGGTGAAGTGGGCGAACCCTCGGTTCTGCGCCGCCTTGAGGGCCTTCCGCACGGCCCCGTAAGGCGCGTCGCGGTCGGCCCGGACGATGACCAGGGTGGGCAGTTCCACCCCGGGCCCGCCCAGCGATCGCATTCCCGCTTTGCGTTGCCGGGCCTGGTCGTCCCACCAGGCGTCGGCCGCCGGTCCTTCGCGGGCCAGGTCATCGGCGAGCAGGGCGCCCCGGTTGTTGATCGCCACGGCCAGGCGGTCAAGACCCGGAGCGTCGCCGGGCAGCGCGGCGGGGGCCACGGGCAGGCGGATCGACTTGGCCGAGCCTTCGAGCTGGGTGCCGAAGTGGACCAGCATCATGAAGAAGGTGATCAATTGCAGCACGACGTCGAGCATCGGCGTGAGGTTGACCTCCACCGTCGCGTCGTCTCTCCGGGTTCGGCCTCGGCCTCGACGGGACATGAGGAGAAGTCCCTCGCCAGCGGGTTCAGGCCTCGTCCTTGGGAGGCGTCAGGGCGGTCCGCTTCGGGCCCGAATTCCCCGCCGCCGCGGCAGTGGCCAGTGGGTGCGGCGGTCGCACGCCGGGGGCGAACTGCTCCAGCAGGGTTTCCCCCATCAGCGCCACTTCCAGCGACAGGCGGGCGATCCGGTTGCGGAACAACGCGTAAAAGGTGATCGCCGGGATCGCCAGCGCGATCCCTTCCAGCGTGGCGAACAGCGCGATGGAAATGCCCCCGGCCAACTGGCTGGCCTGGGGAGAACCTCCGACGGTGGCCATGACCTGGAAACTGCGAATCATTCCGTAAACGGTCCCCACCAGGCCGATCATCGGCCCGAGTGTCCCCACGGTGGCCAGGTAGGTTGTGCGATGCTCCATCTCCATCGTGACGTCATCGTTAGTCAACTCCATCGCCCGCAAGGCGTTGGGGAAACCCGAGGGGAGCTTGCGAACTCCCGCCGCCAGGGTCCGGCCCAGAAACGAGGTGTCGGCGTTGACTCGGGCGAACGCGTCGGGGAAACGCTTCTGGGCGATCAGGTCGTTCAACTCGGCGATGAGTGGACCGGGCAAGGCAACCGACCGCCGGTACTCAAACCCCATCCAGACGACCAGGGCGATCAGGTAGAAGGACATCGCCAGGATCGTCAGGCCGATTGGCCCCGAGGATCTCGCCATCCATCCCAGGAAGGATTGCGAGGCTTGCGGTTGAGGCGCGTCGACCGGCGGGGCATCCTGGGCGTGGGCCGGGAGCGCGGCCATGGTCCAAAGAATGAGAGCCAGGCCGAGAGCCCACCAACCGCCCCATCGTAGCGTCATCGCGCGGTCGCCTCCTGCGCCAGACCCCCCGCTCCGCCCCGCTCTGCCTCCGGTTCGCGGGCGGAGAGGGCGCGACGAGCCCCGAGTTTAGCGGGGTCGTCGCGCTGGCACAATTGCCTCATCCGCCATCGAGGGCTTGGCTCAGGCCGCGCCCGGACCGGTCGGAGCATTGACGTTGTGGACAAAGTTCACCGGACCGGGCAGGGCCGGGACCGCCGCGAAGACATAGGGTTGCGTCATCGCCGTGGTGACGGGGGCGCCGGCGGTCGGCTGGTGCTCGGTGGTCGTCACGGCAATCTGGCCGTTCTGGGTCGTGACGTGGTTGAGGGTCAACGAATACCCGCCCGTGGGCCGGTAGATGATCGAGGCGACAATCATCTGCTTGCTGAAGTCAACCTCCGGGGGCGTGGGGTGCGTCCCGTCGGAGTTGATCGTATTGGCCACGTGGGCCGCGTAGAACGAGTCCCAACTGGTCTTGTCGCGGAAGACCAGATCCTCATCGGCGAGGATTGCGCTCTGCGACCCCTGGGCCAGAATCTGGATCGGCAAGTCCACGGTGGCTCCGGTCCCGCCCGTCGAGCCCGACCCACCCGTTGATCCCGAACCCATGCTTCCGCCATTTCCGGACGGCGACGGATTGCCTGGAGTCGTCGGCGTGGTGGGCGGCGTGGAGGTTGTGGGAGGAGTCGGCGTCGTCGGCTGAGCGGGTGGGGCTGGGGTGCTCGGAGTACTGGGCGGGGTTGAGGTGCTTGGCGTCGACGGCGGGGCCGGTTTGGCCGGGGTCGTCGGCGGAGCCGGGTTGGCCGGAGTCGTCGGCGTGTTGGGCATCGAGGGGGTGGTCGGGGTCGAAGGGGTGGATGGGGGGGGTGGTTGCGCTGGGGTTGTCGGCGGAGTTGTTGGCGTGGTTGGTGTGGAACCACTGCCCGGGTTGGGGGAGATCGGTGGTGTTGGAGGTGCGGGGTTGGTCGGTGTGGTGGGGGTTGAGGGAGCCGAAGGGCTCGTGTTGGCAGGGACCGAGGGCGTGGTGGGGGTGCTGGGAGTCGTGGTCCCCGAGGTCGGCGTGGTGCTGGGCGCGGTGGGAGTCGCGGGGGCGGTTGTCGTGGACCCGGTTGTCGGGGCCGTCGTGCTGGATGGGTCCTTCAACTGTCCCACCGGCGATGGCTGGAAGGGTTGCGCGGTCGTGGTGGAGGCTGGGGTCGTCGTGGTCGAGGTTGAGGGTTGCGGCGTCGAGGGCGTCGGGGTCGTCGGGGCGATATGGGTGGCGAGGAAGTTATAATTCGGGTTGCCAAAGAAGATGTTGATCTCGGCGATGACCTGCTGGCGGGCCTGTTCGATGGCCGTCGAGCCGACGCCGGCGCGGGTCTGGGCGTTGGCCCCGACGCCGCTGGCCGAGGGGGCGAGCATCGTGAGCTGAGCGTTGAGGCTGGTGGAGTTGGGCGATTGGAGCTGCTGGTCGATGGCCGGCATCAGGGTGTTGGTGGCGTTGGGGACGCGGTTCAACGTCCTGGCGATGTTCAGGTCAAGCGTGGCGACGGCCCGGTCGACGCGAGCATAGAATTGCGAGGGGGTCGTGACGGCGGCCCGGTGATAATTGCTCTGGGCCGTGCGGAACGCCGCTTGCACCTGGCCGACGATCCGGCCGAGGTTGGGGGTTCCGGGGCTCAAGACGACTCGCTCTTCGAGCGGCAAGTCGATGGTCGGGCGGAATTTGTGGTCGTGACTCATCCTGGTAACCCTTTCCCTGGCGAACGCGAGCGAACGGCCTGGTCACTGGTCGTGCCGCGAATGAGTTGGCTCCCTCGTGCCCCTCAGAATCGGCCGATTTGACCCACTCGCTTCAATGAGTTTGATCCCGTCAACCCAGAAATCGGGAACAACTGGAGCGGAGTTTTCCCAGGGCATGGACGCGAACGTCGAACACCTGTATAGTCATCCCCCAAAGCGGCCGAGGGGCCGGCGTGCGACCGCGACACGGAGGTTCACCGGGACATGGGCGCGTCGGACATTTTGATCCGTGGGGCTCGCGAGCATAACCTGCGCGACGTCTCGCTCGATCTGCCTCGCGGTCGGCTGATCTGCTTCACGGGCGTCTCGGGTTCGGGCAAAAGCTCGCTGGCCTTTGATACCCTTTACGCCGAGGGACAAAGGCGTTACGTCGAGAGCCTCTCGTCCTACGCCCGCCAATTTCTCGGGCAGATGCCCAAGCCCGAGGTCGACAAGATCGAGGGTTTGAGCCCGTCCATCTCGATCCAGCAGAAGACCGGCGGTCGCAACCCACGATCCACCGTCGGAACGATCACCGAGATCAATGACTACCTGCGGGTGCTGTACGCCCGGGTCGGTCGAGGGTATTGCCCCAACTGCGGACGACCGGTCGCGGCGCAAACCCGCGAGCAGATTGTCGCCCGGATCGCCGCCCTGCCGCCCGGGACGCTGTTCTCGGTCCTGGCCCCGGTGGTTCGCGGCCAAAAGGGGGAGTACAAGGACCTCTTCCAGGATCTGGCCCGCGCCGGTTATGTGCGGGCCCGGGTCAATGGACAGGTGGTGGCGCTGGCTGAACCGATCTCGCTCGGTCGGCAGATCAAGCACAACATCGAGGTGGTCATTGACCGCCTCAAGGCCGGCGAGGGGGCTCGATCACGGTTGGCCGAAGCGGTCGAGCAGGCGTTGAAGCTGGGCGATGGGACCTTGGTGGTCGCCGTCGAGGGGCAGGCCGACCTGATGCTCTCCTCGAAGTACGCCTGCGTGGCCTGCGACCTGGGCTTCGACGCTCCGAGCCCGCAGTTGTTCAGCTTCAACAGTCCCCAGGGGATGTGTCCGGGTTGCGACGGCCTGGGGGTGCGGTTCGCCTTCGACCCGGAACGCCTGATCCCCGACCCGAGCCTGTCGGTCAAGGCCGGAGCGATCCGCCCGGTTGGCCCAACCGCCGACCTGTCCAAGGCCAAGCGGCGCATGCTCGAACGGCTGGCCAAACACCTGGAAGGGCGAAAAGGGGGTCCCAAGAAGGGGACCTTGCTGAAACTGCCCTGGTCGGACCTCCAGCCCGAGTGGCAAAACGCCATCTTGCATGGGGGCGACGAGCCGATCTTGATCCCCGGTGGGGCGGGCCCTTACTCGTTTCCGGTCCGTTGGGAGGGGCTGGCCACCGAACTGCTCCAGAAATACAAGTCGAGCGAAGGCGGGATGTTTCGGAGGATGATCGAGCCGTTGCTCCGGAGCATGCCTTGCCAGGAATGCCGCGGAGCGAGGTTGAACCCCCGGGCGAGGGCGGTGCGGGTCGGCGGGCGTTCGTTGGTGGAACTGGGAGCCCTGCCGATCGGCGACGCGGTCCGCTTCTTCGATGCCCTGGCCGGTGACCCCGCCGCCGACCTTCGGCCCGAGGACCAGCCCGAGGCGCTCGACCCCCTTTCCCAGACAATCGCCGAGGAGCTGCTCAAGGAGATCCGCGGGCGTCTCGGGTTCTTGAGGGACGTGGGGCTGCATTACCTGAGCCTCGACCGCGCGGCGCCGGGGCTTTCCGGTGGCGAGGCCCAACGCATCCGCCTGGCCAGCCAGGTTGGCGCGGGGCTGGTGGGGGTGCTCTACATCCTGGACGAGCCTTCGATCGGGCTGCATCCCCGCGACAACGACCGCCTGATCGCGACCTTGCGGAGCCTGCGGGACGCCGGCAACACGGTGATCGTCGTCGAGCATGACGAGGACACGATGAGGGCCTCGGACCACCTGGTCGACTTCGGCCCCGGGCCCGGGGTGAAGGGGGGCGAGGTCGTGGCGTCGGGTCGTCTGGAGGACCTTGCCGCCGACGCCCGGAGCCTCACCGGGAGTTACCTGGCGGGTCGCAAGACGATCGCCGTTCCCGAGGTTCGCAAGGCGCCCGATGGTCGCTGGCTGAAGGTGGTGGGGGCTCGTCAGAACAACTTGAAGGGGATCGACGTGGCGATCCCGCTGGGTTTGCTGGTGGGTGTGACCGGGGTCAGTGGTTCGGGCAAGAGTTCCCTGGTGGGGGAGATACTGCGAGACGCGCTGGCGAGGGACCTCAATGGGGCCCAGACCGAGCCGGGGGCTCATGACCGGATCGAGGGGGTGGATCAGCTCGACAAAATCATCGACATCGACCAGGCGCCGATCGGCCGGACACCCCGGTCGAACCCGGCCACCTATATCAAGCTATTCGACCTGATCCGCGACCTGTACACGATGGTGCCGGAGTCCAAGGCTCGCGGCTACAAGGCGGGCCGGTTCAGCTTCAACGTCGCCGGAGGGCGTTGCGAGGCGTGCGAGGGAAATGGGTCGAACCGACTGGAGATGGACTTCCTGGCCGACATCTGGGTCACCTGCCCGGTCTGCGAGGGGCGACGGTTCAACCGCGAGACCCTTCATGTCCGGTTCAAGGGAAAAAGCATTGGCGAGGTCCTGGAGATGGACGTCCAGGAGGCGCTGGAACACTTCGCCAATGTCCCCAAGGTCGCCAGAATGTTGCAGACCCTGCACGATGTGGGGCTCGACTACCTGAAGCTGGGCCAGCCTTCGCCGACGCTTTCCGGGGGCGAAGCGCAGCGGATCAAGCTGGCGAAGGAACTGGTCAAGCGGCCGACGGGAAAAACCCTGTACGTTCTGGACGAGCCGACGACGGGGCTGCACTTCGAGGACGTGCGGAAGTTGCTGGAGGTCTTGCACGGGTTCAAGGCGCAAGGGAACACGGTGGTTGTCATCGAGCACAACCTGGACGTGATCAAGACGGCGGACTGGCTGATCGACATGGGACCGGAAGGGGGCGCCGGGGGCGGGACGGTGGTGGCCGAGGGATCGCCGGAAGTCGTGGCGAAGGTCGAGGCCAGCCACACCGGCCGGGCGTTGGTCAAGGCGCTGGCCGGGCCTCCGCCGCTCAAAAAGCTTCCCAAGCGGGCGGCGAAGGGGAAGGCGCGGAAGGCGACGGCCTCCTCGGAGTCGACTTTGGCGGGGATCTCGGTGCGGGGGGCTCGGCAGAACAACCTCAAGGGGGTGGATGTTGACCTGCCCCGTCACAAGATGACCGTGTGCAGCGGGCCGAGTGGATCGGGCAAGAGTTCCCTGGCGATCGACACGCTGTATGCCGAGGGGCAGCGGCGTTACGTCGAGAGTTTGTCGTCGTATGCCCGGCAATTCCTCGCCCCGTTGCAGAAGCCGAAGGCCGACCAGATCACCGGTCTGTCCCCGGCGGTGAGCATTGAGCAGAAGACGACCAGCAAGAGCCCTCGCAGCACGGTGGGGACCGTGACGGAGATTCACGACTACCTGCGCATCCTCTACGCCCGCCTGGGTCAGGCGCACTGCCCCGACTGCGGCACGCCGATCGGCACCCAGACGGCCGACGAGATCGTCGAGAAGATCCTCCACGCTCCCGAGGGGACGCGGGCCTACATCATGGCCCCGGTCATCCGCCGGGAACATGAGGGGTTCGAGGGACTTTGGGACGAGTTGCGCGGTTCGGGGTTCGCCCGGGTTCGGGTCGATGGGAAGTCGGTCAGTCTGGACAAGCCTCCCAAACTCAGCCACCGGCAGGCCCACCGCGTCGAGGTCGTGGTGGATCGCGCCGTGCTGAAACGCTCGACCCGGTCTCGACTGGCCGATTCGGTCGAGGCGGCGCTGGATCTGGGCAAGGGGGTGGTGCTGGTCGCTAGGGTCGGCGACGAGGCGGACGAGGCGAACTGGCTGGTCGACCGTTACAGCCAGCATCGCTCTTGCGAGGGTTGCGGGCGGAGTTTCGAGGAACTGACTCCGCACAACTTCTCGTTCAACAGCCCGTTGGGGTGGTGCCCCTCCTGCGACGGGTTGGGCACTCAGCAGGGGGCGGACCCCGCGGCGTTGATCCCCGACGGCCGCAAAAGTTTGCGTGACGGGGCTGTTTTGCCCTGGCCAGCGCTGGACGAGGCTCCTTTGTTTGCCCGGATGATCGAAGCGATGGGCCAGTCGTTGGGGATGGACCTGGGGACACCGTTCGACGACCTGGAAGGGCGGCAGCGGCGGGCGATTTTGCATGGCACCGGGTCGTCCTGGTTCGTGGTGCCGGCGGCGGGCGTGGCGCCAGGGTTCTCGTTCCAGTACAAGGGGCTTTTCCCGGCGTTGGAGGAGGCCGGGCGGGTCTCGTATCTGTACCGGGCGAGGTTGCAGGGGATGGTCGACGACGTCCCTTGCGTGGCCTGCATGGGCTCTCGACTCCGGGACGACGCCGCGGCGGTGAAGTTCCACGACGCGACGATTGACCAGGTCGGCCAGTGGTCCCTGGGCCGCGCTCTGCGGTTCTTCGAGGACCTGGGGCTCGACAACGATGAAAGCCACATCGCCGGCGACCTCGTGAGGGAGATCCGCGAGCGTCTGCGGTTCCTGGTCGATGTCGGGCTCGAGTATTTGAGCTTGGCCCGAGGCACGCCCACCCTTTCCGGAGGCGAGAGTCAGCGCATCCGCCTGGCCAGCCAACTCGGCAGCGGCCTGACGGGCGTCCTGTATGTTCTGGATGAGCCGACCATTGGCCTCCATCCCCGAGACAACCTTCGGTTGCTCAAGGCGTTGCAGCGGTTGCGGGACCTGGGCAACACGCTGGTTCTGGTCGAACACGACCGCGAGGTGATCGAGTCGGCCGACTACCTGGTCGACTTTGGCCCCGGGTCTGGTGACGGGGGCGGCGAGGTCACGGCGGCCGGAGCTCCCTCGGCGGTGCGCAAGGTGGAAACGTCGCTGACGGGCCGCTACCTGGCCGGTCGCGAGGCCATTCCCGTCCCAACCCACCGCCGAGTCTTTGACGGCGGTCCGGCGATCGAGGTCATCGGCGCCCGGCACAACAACCTCAAGAACGTCGACGCGGGGTTTCCGGTGGGACTGGTCACCTTGGTGACGGGGGTCAGCGGCTCGGGGAAAAGTTCCCTGGTCGAGGATGTCCTGTGGAAGGCGGCGGCGAGGACGCTGCATCGAGCCAAGGTGACGCCCGGGGCTCATGAACAGATCCGGGGCCTCGGATATGTCGACAAGGTCATCAGCGTCGACCAGACGCCCATCGGGGGCACCCCGGCGTCGACCCCGGCCACCTATTCGGGGATGTTCGACCTGATCCGCGACCTGTATGCCAAACTGCCCGAAGCCAAGGCTCGCGGGTTCGCGGCCGGGCGGTTCAGTTTCAATGTGCCTGGCGGTCGCTGCGAGACGTGCGAGGGGGCGGGCCAGCGACGCATCGAGATGCACTTCCTGCCGGATGTTTGGGTGACGTGCGACTCTTGCCACGGCGCTCGTTACGAGTCAGAGACCCTGGCGGTCAAGTTCCGCGGCCGGACCATCGCCGACGTGCTGACGATGAAGGTCGACGCCGCCCTGGAACTGTTCGCCGAGGTTCCCAAGATCCGCCGCATCCTCCAGACCCTGCACGACGTCGGCCTGGGCTACGTCGCGCTCGGACAGGCGGCGCCGACGCTCTCCGGCGGAGAGGCGCAACGGGTGAAGCTCGCCGCCGAACTGGCCCGGCCCGACACCGGCCAGACGCTGTACATCTTGGACGAGCCAACCACCGGGCTGCACATGGACGACGTCCGCAAGCTCTTGACGGTGGTCCACCGACTGGCCGACCTGGGCAACACGGTGGTCATCATCGAGCACAACCTGGACGTCATCAAGACGGCCGACTGGTTGATCGACGTCGGACCCGAGGCGGGCGGCGGCGGCGGCGCGATCGTCGTGGCCGGAACTCCCGAGGACGTGGCGAAATGCCGGGAGAGCCTCACCGGCGCGATCCTCAAGCCGATCCTGGCCGCGGGCCCGTTCGAGGCCCGGCCGGTTTTCGACCCCAAGGCGGCGGCCAAGGCGGTGATCGAGGCGGTCCGCGCCGCCGGGGTTGTCGCCGACCCCTGGGCCGACTCCAAGGCCAAGCTCAAGGCGGTCGCCGGCAAGGGGAATGGACCACGGCGGACCAAACTCGCGGCCGATCGCGAGCCAGCGTGAGGGACGGATGGGTCAAGGTTGAACGATCAGGCGGCCCGGCGGCGGAGGCGGCGGGCGCCCAGCAAAAGCCCCAGGCTCAGCGAGACGAGGCTAGCGGGCTCGGGGACGGCGGCGGCGTTGATCGTGTTGTAGCCAATCAATTCCATCGCGCGGTAGTCGGCCGCGGTGTTCTCATAGATCGTGCCGGGGGGGATGGCTGGGTCCATCACGCCGACATACGGCTGGCTGGCCGACTGGTGCTTCCAGTGGCTGGCCTGAAAGCCGTCTCCCTCGTTCTGGCCGGTCGACATCGGGTAGTTGGAGGTCACATCGCTGGTGACGGCCGCGACCCCGGCATCCAGCTCGCGGGGCTTGGACGTGAAGTCCGCGGCGCTGGTCGGGGGCGAAGCGGCGTTGAAGCGGAACAGGTCGAGCGTCGAGGGGCTGATCGCCCCGAGAGTGTGATTGGCCTGGTCGTAGTCGACGTTATCGACGCTGGAGAAAAACCCCAGGGCGTGGCCGATCTCGTGAGCGGCGATGCTCTCGAAGTCGTACTGGTTCGACGGCACCCCGTGAGTGTTGTCGTAGGCGAAGGCGAATATGCTGTTGAAGGTGATGGTGGCGTCGGCGTCGGTCGCCGAATGGCCCGGAAGAGGGATATTCAATGCCTTGAAGTTGGCCGCGGTGGCTTCCACGTAGCCGCTGAGACTGAAGCCGCTGGGAAGCGAGGCGGAGAACTCCGACGCGGTGGGCAAGGCGGTCAGGATCGCGTCCTTGGCCCCCTGACTGGCGCCGTGGGCGGCGAGGGCGTTGCGGACCGAGGTGTAGTTGTCGATGTAGAGGACGCTGGAGGTCTGGCCGAGGACGTTGGGGGAGTTCAGGTTGTCCAGGCCGGCATCGATGTGAACGGTGATCGGGTTGGTGATCTCCGACACCCAGCGGGCCGCGGCGCGGTCAAAGGCGGCCAGGGCCGCGGAGTTGCTCGACAGGCCCGCGTCGGGGTTCAGGACGATCGAGAACCCCGAACTGTTGCTGATCGTCTTGCCATCGCTGGAGACGTGGACCGACGGGGGAATCGAGTCGGCCGTGACGGGACCGGGCAAGGGGGCCGAAGCGGCCAGTTGCGCGACGGTCATGTCGCTGACGACGACTCCGAGTTGCTGGGGAGTTTTGATCGCGCTGGAGGGTCGGGGCAGGAACTCCAGGTCGGCCCTTGCCGCCGACGGCCACGCCGCCGAGGCGGCCAAGGCGAGGAACGCCCCCAGGCGAATCCAGCGGGACGCGGCGAAGCGGCGGCAAGGTCGTCGGATCAAGGGTGCAACCTCAATGAGTAGGCAAGGCGGGCGGACCACGCGTTCCAGCGTCGTGAACGAACGCGAGGGCCCCTTCGCCCCCGCTCCAGCCGATGCGATCTGTCTCGGCCAACGGGTCGAGGGGGGGGGGGGCGAACTGTGCCCGAGACAGGGCCCGAAATGATGAGTGAGCGGTATCATTGGAGGGGGACATCGCGATTTGCAAGATGGATTGCCGCGGTGTGCCCGGAATCAACATCTCGGGAGGTTGCGATGACCGTCGGGCCGTCGGGCTGGGCTATCGCGGGGTTTGGGCTTTGGCATAGGATGAAGGGTCGAGCCACGCCCTTGATGTTGACGGGCGATCCCCCCGCGAGGCGACCATGACCCGACGCACTCGCGCCCGTGAGATCGCGCTTCAAGTCCTTTACCAAACCGAGCAGAACCCCGGGACGGCCCCGGAGGTCCTGCGACGGTTCATCGAGCGCCGCTTGCATGGCGACCGCCGCCTTTGCGGGTTCGCCGAGGAGCTGATCGACGGGGTGCGGGCTCATCAACCGAATCTGGACGAGCGCATTGCCGCGCTGGCCGAGAACTGGCGGCTGGACCGGATGGCGGCGATCGACCGCAACATCTTACGCCTGGGGGCGTTCGAGATGCTCCACTGCCCCGAAGTCCCCCGCAAGGTGGCCATCAACGAGGCGTTGGAACTGGCCAAGCGGTACAGCACCGCCCAGTCGAGCCGGTTCGTCAACGGCATCCTGGATCGCCTCCAGGCCGAGACTCCCCCCGGCGGCGAGGCTCCGATCCTGACCCTCCCGCCGGAGGAACCCCCGGGCGCGAGTCCCGAGGGTTGAGACGGCCGAGGCCCACCCCCCGCGACGCCGACCTGCACGTCCACACGACTCATTCCGACGGCGGTTGCTCCCCTGGCGAGGTCGTTCGGGCGGCGTCGGCGGCGGGCCTGGCGGCGTTGGCGATCACCGACCACGACACGCTCTCGGCGCTGGCAGTCGCCCGGCCCGAGGCGGTTCGGTTGGGGGTGGAACTGGTGGGGGGTATCGAAGTGACGGCCGAGTTCGGCGGTCGCGAGGTCCACATCCTCGGTCACTTCGTCCGCGACGACGCCCCAGGCCTGCTGTGCGCCGTGCAACGGATGCGGGAGGAGCGGGCCCGGCGTGTGGAAGGGATGGTCTCGCGGCTGGAAACCCTGGGCCTGTCGGTGGATCTGGAGACGCTTCGGAAGACGTTCCCCCGGGCGACGATTGGCCGTCGTCACCTGGCCGACTGGTTGACGATCACCGGACAGGTCGCTGGCCGACGCGAGGCGTTCACCCGGTTTCTGGGCGACGGGGGTCCGGCCGAGGTCCCCAAGCCGCGATTGCCCTGGAACGAGGCGCTGCTGTTGATCCGCGAGGCGGGCGGGATTGCCGGCCTGGCGCATCCCCCCTATGATCTTCGGGAACGCGACCTTCGGGAACTGGCCGAGGGGGGCCTGGGGTCCGTCGAGGTCGCCGGCCCGGGCGTCAACAAGGCTCTGGGCCCTCGCTGGCGTGCCTGGGCCGATCAGTTGGGCCTGGTCCCCATCGCTGGGTCCGACTTCCACGCGGCGGACCGGCCCGGCCGCTGGGTCGGCTCGACGCGGACCCCTCAAGCCGACTTTGAGCGTCTGCGCGACGCTTTGCCCCACGACTCATGTCGCATCCCGTCCCGAGGTCGAGCGAACCGAGATGGCCCTCAAACGCCTGGTTGAGACGTTCAAGAAGGGCCTTGCCCGCACCGCCCGGCTGTTCGACGTCCGCTCGTGGTTTGGCCGCAAGGTCGACCAATCGTTCCTGGACGAGTTGGAAGCCAAGCTCATCCAGGCCGACGTCGGTGTGCTGGCGACCACCCGGGTCATTGATCGGGTGCGAGAGGCGTTCGCCGACCGGACCGCCGACGCCGACCTGGTTGAGTTCGTCAAAACCGAGTTGAAAGCCCTGCTGGCCGACCCCAAGGCCGGCGCTCTGGCGATCTCGCCGAACAAGCCGACGGTGATTCTGGTGGCTGGGGTGAACGGGGCGGGCAAGACGACCTCCATCGCCAAGCTGGCTCAGCGCCTCAAGGATCAGGGGAACACGATCCTGCTGGCCGCCTGCGACACCTTTCGCGCGGCGGCGGCCGACCAGTTGACGATCTGGGCGACCCGCTCGGGCTCGGACATCGTCAAGGGAGCGCCCGGCTCCGACCCGGCCAGCGTGGCTCACGATGCCTGCGAGCGAGCCATCGCCCGGCGAATTGACGTCCTGATCGTCGACACCGCCGGCCGCCTGCACACCCAGTCTCACCTGATGCGCGAGCTGGAAAAGGTCCGCAACGTCCTGGCCCGCAAGATCCCGGGGGCTCCTCACGAAGTCCTGCTGGTTCTGGACGCGACGAATGGCCAGAACGCCATCCGCCAGGCCGAGGCCTTCACCAAGTCGATTGGCTGCACGGGAATCTTGCTGACCAAGCTCGACGGTACGGCCAAGGGGGGGGTCGTGGTGGCGATCCGCCAGTCGACCTTGCTGCCGGTCAAGTACGTCGGCGTGGGGGAGGGGATCGAGGATTTTCAACCCTTCGACCCCGACGCCTTCGTCGAGGCTCTATTCGCCTGAACGGCTCGGTGATTGTTCGGGGGTTCCTGCTTCCGTTATAATGAGGGGCTGGCCCGGCCCCAGGGCCGACGGCCTTCGCGTCGACTTGCCTTGCCGGCTTCGAGGATCCTGCGCGATGGGCGGACCCAGCCTCTGGAACCGAGCGAGCGCGGCGTTCGTCGACGATCCGTGGACGGGTTTGGCGCTGGCCTCGGGGCTGGTCGCCCTGGCCCTGACGCCGGTCGCCTTCGCCGTGCTGGGGGCCTTGAATTACTTCGAGACCCGTCGGGGCCGGACCCTCCAGAAGCCGACTTTCTCGTCGGTGGTCGCCGCGATGATGCTGGTCATGGGCATCCCGGCCGTTTTCTGCGGAATCGTCCTCAAGAGCCGGCACTATGACGAGGATCGCTACGCCTACGACCCGAACAAGACGTGGTCGGTGCTGGACCAGGGGCGAGGCTATCGCTCGGTCCAGGAGGCCGACGAGGCGGTCCGCGCCGAGATGGGGCGGCTGGGGACCGAGCGGAAGAACCTGGTCGATCGGGTCAAGAAGCTCGATGAGTCGATGCTGGCGTTGAGGGCCTCGGCGTCTCGCTATCCCGATTCCGCCAAGGCCCTTGGACCGGTTCTGGAACGGTTGGCCGGGGTTCGAGCGTCGGTGGGGGTGGATGCGCCTCAGCAGTTGATCGACGCCACGGCCCCACCGGCGGCCCTGGCTGGCGCGCCCCTCGGGCCGGCGACGGCGGTTGCCTCCACGACAACCACAACGGCGACGCCGGTCGCGGCGACGGCCGTCCCAACCGCGCCCGCCCCGGCCGAGGGGGGTGGGTCGGAGTTCGCCGCCGAGTTCGCCGCGGTGCCGGCCCCTCAGCGACCCCTGGCCGAAATGCTTCCCTTGTCGGGCTTGCCGGCGGGCTGGGAGGTTGCCGACCTGGGGGGCGGCAAGCATCTTGAGTCGTTCAACGCCGAAAACCTGTACGAAAAGATCGACGGCCGCGCCGAGAGTTTCGTCCAGTACGACGTCAAGGGCATGGCCTACGCCTCGTTCCACCCGGCCGGAGACGATTCGGCCGACGTTCAACTCTACCTTTTCGAGATGGGCGGGCCGCTCAAGGCGATGGGCAAGTACGGCTCGGAGAAGCCCGAGGGGACCGAGCCCGTGAAGCTGGGGTCCGAGGGGTACTCCGCGGCTGGCAGCACTCTGTTTTACGCGGGTCCGTACTACACGCAGATTGTCTCGACCAGGGACGACCCGGCCTTCTCCGCGTTTGTCCTCGATCTGGCTCGCAAGGTCGCCGCCAAGCAAGTTCCGCCGACTGTGGCCACGCCGGCCGGGTCAACCGGGTCACCAGCGCCCCCGTCGGGCCCCGAGGCCATCTTCGCCCTGCTGCCCGAGGGCCCGGCGAAGTCGGGGCCGAAGTTCGTGCCGCAGGACGTTTTCGGCTACAGTTTCCTGTCCGACGTCTTCATGGCCGATTATGAGGAGGGGGGCGTCAAGTGGCAGGGTTTCCTGCGACCCTACCCCACTCCCGATGAGGCCAGGGCTGTCTTCGAGAAGTACCTGGCCGGCGCCAAGCTCGACGGCTCGGACGTGCGGGATGTCGTCGTGCCGGGGGTCGATCATTTGATTGTCAGTTCCAACTTCGGCCTCTCCGACGCTATCTTCTTGAAAGGGAACGCCATCGGCGGGGCCAACGGGGCCACCCAGCCCGGACCGGCCGAGGCGTTCGCCAAGACGTTCGCCGAGAAACTGCCGGCCGCTGTTCCCTCGGTTGGCGGTCAGGCGGCGCAATAGTTGAAGCCAATCCAACCGGCGCCGCCACCCCCCTGCCCCCTTCACGCCCTTGCGGTTGAGCCCTGACCCGAGGCCACTCATGAGCGAGAAGTTGACGCGGACCCAGCAGAAGAACCTGGAGCGCCTCGGCGGGATCAACCCGGCCGATGATTCGTACTCCCGTCGCCAGTTCGTCCGCCAGGTCGGTGGAACCGCGTTGGTGGGCGGCGCGGCGGTGGGGGCCGGCTTGCTGGTGCGCGACCAGTGGGGCATGGAAGGCGTCAAACCTCCCGCTCCCGTGCGTCTGAAGGATTATTCGGTGATCCTGCCCGCGTCCCGCCCCAATCTGGTTGTGGTCCGCTCGTCGCCGGCCGAGGCCCGACCGGGCCAGGAAATGTTCGAGGCCCGCGAGGAGCAGGCGCTCAAAATGGTCAAGCGGGCCCTCGACGAGATGGGCGGCATCGAGCGGTTCATCCAGAAGGGGGACGTGGTCGTCGTCAAGCCGAACGTTGCCTTCGACAAGAACCCCGACCTTGCCGCGACGACCCAGCCCGACACGGTTTCGGCGGTCATCAAGCTGTGCAAGGCCGCGGGCGCCCGCAAGGTGATCGTCGCCGACAACCCGATCAATAACCCCGAAAGCTGTTTCTACAAGACCCGAGTCGGCGACGCCGCCCGACGAGCCGGCGCCGAGTTGATGATGCCCCAGGAAAGCTCGTTCGAGCAATTGTACGTCGGCGGCGAGACGATCAAGCACACCTGGAAGATGTTTTATCGTCCGTTCCGAGAGGCGACCAAGGTCATCGGCGTTTCGCCGGTCAAGGACCACAACCTCTGCAAGGCCACCGTGACGATGAAGAACTGGTACGGGCTGCTGGGCAACCCCCGCAACCAGTTCCATCAAGACATCCACGGCATCATCTCCGACTTCGCCTTGATGATGAAGCCGACGTTCGTGATCGCCGACGGCCGCAAACTGTTGATGCGCAACGGCCCCACCGGCGGCAGCCTCAACGACGTCAAGAAGGGGGACGCGATCGTGGTGGGAACCGACTGCACGGCCGTCGATAGCTGGTGCGTCACCCGCCTGCTGGAGAAGCAGCGCCACGAGATCATCTACCTCGACAAGGTGATCGCCCGCGGCCTGGGCAAGGAGTGGCGTCCCCAGTGGACCAGCGAGGTCACGGTCTGATTCCCCGAAGCCCCGCGAGGAGGACGGCCGATGGCGACGGCGATCCGGACGATCATCCAACGGCGATCGGTGCTTCGAGGGATCTCCTACCAGGTCTATGTGGCGATCCGAGAGCCGGAGGACAACAATCATGTCCGAATGGAATACCGCGACGGGGTTCTGAAGATCATGTCGCCCGGCTATGTCCACGATGGTTTCGCCGAGCGCTCGGGGGTTCTGATCCGGGCCGTCTGCGCCGTCTTTGAGATTCCCCTGAGGGGGGCCCGGACCACGACCTTGCGTCGCCTTGGCCCTGGGCCGGAACGCGGAGTGGGCAAGGAGCCCGACGCGAGTTTTTACTTCGCCAACCAACGTCGAATTGCTGGGAACACCGAAATCAACCTTGAGGTCGACCCACCCCCGGATCTCGCGATCGAGGTCGAGAGTTCGCATCGCTCCCGCGACATGATGGAGATTTACGCACGGCTCAAAGTCCCCGAGGTTTGGCGCTTCCATGTCCGCTCGGGCAAACTTCAGTTCGATGCCTTGCAGCCCTACGGGTCCTATCTGCCAGTCGAACGAAGTCTGAACTTACCGATGCTGACGCCGGATCTGGTTCTGGAACTGCTGGCGCGTTGCCCGGATCAAGACGAGATGACCTGGGATCGTGAGGTCCGTGACTGGCTCCGCGATATTCTTCTGCCGCGATTTCGTCAGGAAGGGGGCGGCTGATGTCCCTGCCCACCAATGAGTCGTTGGCGACGGCGACCCGGACGACCGTCCAGAACCGGACCGTGTTGCGCGACATCCCTTATCGGGTCTTTCTCGCCCTGCGTGCCCCGGAAGAAAACAATCATGTTCGGATGGATTACTGGAATGGGACGCTGACGATCATGTCCCCGGGCTATCTCCATGATCTTTCCGGCCAACGTCTCGCCTTGTTAATCCCTTTCGTCGCGCTGGTCTTCGACATTCCAATGTCCTCGGCCGGCAGTACAACCCTGAGTCGGCCGGGCATTGGTCCGCGAAAGGGTTTTGGCAAGGAACCGGACGCCAGCTTCTATTTCGCCAATGAGCCTCGAATTCGGGGAAACACCGAGATCCAACTCGAGGTCGATCCACCTCCGGACCTGGCCATCGAGGTGGAGAATTCTCGAAACTTGGGCAGGAAACTCGCGACCTATGCCCACCTCGGAGTGCCCGAGCTTTGGCGTTACAATGTCAAGACCGGGAGACTCTGGTTCGGCGCGCTTCACGAGGACGGGACTTATCTTCCTATCGAGCGAAGCCGATCGCTGCCGATGCTGACGCCGGCAATCGTTCTCGATCTGCTGGCCAGGGGTCAAGGCGTCGACCAGACTCGTTGGTTTCGGGAGACAATGGACTGGCTCCGCGACGCCCTCTTGCCGCGATATCGTCAGGAAGTGGGCGGCTGATGTTCTCATTCCGCCAGACGCCATCCTCGTCGAGATGCCCCGTTCCCCCCGGCCGAGTGAGGCTTTGATGGTCAAGATCCGCCGGGCTTATGAAGTTCTGTTTCTGGGCCTGTTCCTGTTCTTCCTGCTGATTACCGACCTGCGCTACCTGAAAGGGTGGCCGGTGTCGCTGTTCCTGGAGGCCACGCCCTTGGTGGCGGTCTCCACGGCGCTGACGACCCATACGATTTACCGGAATTTGGTCTGGGGGCTGGTGGTTCTGGCGATCACGATGATGGTGGGTCGGGTCTGGTGCAACTGGATGTGCCCCTTCGGCATCCTGCACCACGTCTTCGGCATCATCGGCAACCGTCGCAACACCAAGCAGGCGATCGACTCCAACCGCTACCGACGTCTTTATGCGACGAAGTATTACATCCTGGCGGCGATGATCGCGATGGCGGGCCTCTGGATCATCCCGGCCGCCTGGCGATCCCCGGGGCTCATCGCCGAGTCTTATGGCGATCGCGATTTGAAGTCGCATGGGGTTCGGCGGGTCATCGCGGCCCTCGGGACTGGGCTGTCGAGGGCGGCCGAGGAGACCAAGGTCGGCAACAGCACCTTGCAAATCGGCCTGCTCGACCCGATCGCCCTGACCGTCCGCTCGATGACCACCGGCGTCTTGCCGACGGTCCACAAGGCGACCGAGGAGATCTACACCGAGCCCCGCGAATACTGGTTCGGCTGGGTCGTCGGCCTGATCTTTGTCGGCCTCCTGGTAGCGAACTGGTGGATTCCGCGGTTCTTCTGCCGGGTCCTATGTCCCCTGGGGGCCTTGCTGGGGGTCTTCAGTCGATTCGCCCTCTGGCGGATCGACCGCGACCCGGTACGCTGTACCGATTGCGACCTTTGCCTCAAGAGTTGCGAGGGGGCCAGCGACCCTCACACCGACCTGCGCAAGAGCGAGTGCTTCGTTTGCTTCAACTGCATCGAGGACTGTCCGCACGACGCCCTTTCGTTCCGCTTCCTGCCTCGCAAGGCCAGTGAGGTGACGTATCCGCAGGTTGGACGTCGTCAGTTGGTGCTGGCGGGGCTGTTCGGGGTGCTGTTCTTCCCGATGGCCCGGCTCTCGGGCGGGGTGCGCAAGAACTTCAGCAAGGCGGTGATTCGCCCGCCGGGTTCGGTGGCCGAGGACGAGTTCCTCCGCCGCTGCATCAAGTGCGACCAGTGCATCCGCGTCTGTCCGACCAACGTCCTCCAGCCGGCCGTCTTCGAAGCGGGCCTGGAAGGGTTGTGGACGCCCATCATGATCTCCAAGATGGGCTGGTGCGAACTGAACTGCACCCTTTGCAGCCAGGTTTGCCCCACGGGGGCCATCCGCGAAATCTCGATCGCCGAGAAGCTCGGCACCGGCCCGTTCGAGAAGGCCGGGCCGATCAAGACCGGCACCGCGTTCTACAACCAGGGGCGTTGCCTGCCCTGGGCGATGGATACTTCTTGCGTCGTCTGCGAGGAAGTCTGCCCGGTTAGCCCCAAAGCGATTTTCACCCGCAACGTCGAGGTGACCGACCGCTGGGGGGCGAAACTGGAGTTGAAACGGCCGTTCATCGACCCCGTACGCTGCATCGGCTGCGGAATCTGCGAGCACGAATGCCCCGTCAAGGACGACCCCGCCGTCTACGTCACGGCCATCGGCGAGACCCGTAGCAAGGAGCGATCGCTACTGCTTTCCCTGGTCGAGGACGACGCCCAGCATCTGATCTCCGTCGGCTGACCGACCGACCGGACGGCGTTGGCTTGGCCCTGTTTCGAGTCTGGGGAGTTCGCCTAACGTGTCCGGCCTGATCTGCGACCAGTGCGGCGAACTTATCAAGGATCTGGCCGGCAAGGTCGTTGTCGACCGCGCTCAGTATCAGCAACCCGGCGGTCGGGTCGACCGGCTGCAACTGGCCTGCGACCGTTGCTTCCTCCGCCTGGCCGATCACCTGCATCGGATGTGGGAACTGCGCTGGCTCAAGGACCATTCCCTCTGGGTCAGCCGGGACTTCCTGACCGAACTGGGGGGCGACCCGTCCGAACGGGCCTGGTCGCCGGGGGTCATCCAACGGTTTCTGAGACTGGGCGCGATCGTCCCGCCCGACCCGTTGCAAAAACCTCCCGATACCTGAAGGCCCAGCCCCCGTCGCGACGCTCATGAAGAAACTGATCAATCGCCCCGAACGGGTTGTCGAGGAGATGGTTCAGGGCATCCTGACCCTCGACGCGGGCCTGCGTCGACTGGCCGGGCGGGCGGTCCTGGTCCGCGACGACCTTTCGCCCGATCGGGTCGCCCTGATTTCGGGGGGCGGCAGCGGTCATGAGCCTGCGCACGCCGGTTACCTCGGGTTGGGGATGCTGTCGGCGGCCGTGGCGGGGGACGTCTTCACCTCGCCGGCCCCAGGCTCCGTCCTCGCGGCGATCCAGGCCACGGCTGGGCCGGCCGGTGCCCTGCTGATCGTCAAAAATTACACCGGCGACCGTCTCAACTTTGGGATTGCCGCCGAGATCGCCCGGGGGGAGGGAATTCCGGTTGAGGTGGTCCTGGTGGCCGATGACGTGGCCCTGGCTGGCAACGGCGACCACGCCGGGCGTCGCGGCCTGGCTGGCACGGTCTTCGTCCACAAGGTCGCCGGCGCCGCGGCCGAGGCCGGCTTGCCGTTGGCGGAAGTCGCCGCCGAGGCCCGCGCCGCGGCCGCGGCGGTTCGGACGATGGGCGTGGCGATGTCCCCCTGCCTCGTGCCGGGGGCCGACCGGCCGGGCTTCGTCCTGGCGGACGGCGAGGTCGAATTCGGCCTGGGCATCCACGGCGAGCCCGGGGTCCGCCGCGTCCCTCTCGCCCCGGCGGATTCCACGGTCGACGAACTGTTAAACGCGATTCTCGACGACCTCCAACCCGAGCCCGGCGCCCGAGTCGCCCTGCTGGTCAACAACCTCGGCGGCTCGACGGCGATGGAGTTGGCGATCGTCGCCCGCCATGCCGTGAAGTCCCTGACTCGTCTCGGTTTGAAGGTGGAGCGGGCCTACGGGGGGACACTCCTCTCCGCGTTGGAGATGGCCGGGGTGTCCCTGTCGGTGATGACCCTCGACGATGGCCGTCTCGCCCGGCTCGATGCTCCCACGACGGCCCCGGCCTGGCCCTCTCGCCCCGGGCGGCCGTCCGAGCCGGGTCCGCCGCCGAACCCGCTCCAACAAGACGTTCCCGCCGAGCCTCCTCCCCCCTCGACCCCGTTGGGAACGAGCCTGGAAACCGCGATCCGGGCGGCGGCCGAGGCCCTTCTCGTCGCCGAGCCCGAGTTGACCGACCTCGACCGCCGCGCCGGGGATGGCGACCTTGGGATCACCCTGGCTCGCGGGGCGCGGGCGATCCGCAAGTCCCTGCCCACCTATCCGCTCGATGACGCCGCCGGGACGCTTCACGCACTGGCCCTGACGTTCCTGGACGCTCTGGGTGGAACGTCGGGACCACTTTACGCGGCGTTTTTCCACGAGGCGGCGACCCGTTTGAAGTCGGGCGATTCCCACGACGCGAACGCCTGGGTTGAGGCCTTCCGCGACGGTTGCGAGGCGATAACACGGCTCGGCGGCGCTCGAATCGGCGACCGAACGATGCTCGATGCGCTGATCCCCGCGGTGGCCGCCGCGACTTCGGCGGGCACCCCGGTCGAACGGCTCGCCCGAGCGGCCGAGGCGGCGCGACTTGGGGCCGAGGCGACCGCGAACCTCGTCCCCCGAGTGGGCCGCTCCAGCTACTTCGCCAACCGCGTCGCCGGCATCCCCGACCCCGGAGCTTCCGCCGTGGCGACCTGGCTGGTAGCCGTCGCGCGTGCTCTCGCCGGCTCGCCCGCCGCGGCCGACTGACTGGCACGGGAAATGAACCGGGCCAAAGGGTGGGGATGACGATGGCTCCCCCGAACCCCAGGCGCCCAGGCTCGACCATGATCGACGATCCCGAAATCCCCTCCGTAGGCATCCTGCCGAGCCCCGACGGCCGCGCACGGTATCGGGTCTGGGCACCCAGGGCCAAACGGGTGGAACTGGTGCTGGGGATTGGCCCCTCGGCCCAACGCCTGCCGATGGATGCCGAACCACGCGGGTTCTTCGCCGCCGAGGCCAACCTGCCAGCCCCCGGCGATCGTTACGCCTACAGCCTCGACGGGGGCGACCCACTACCCGACCCTTGCTCCCACTGGCAGCCCGACGGGGTGGGGAAACCGTCCGCGGCGTTCTTTCCCGAGCGATTCTCGTGGACCGATCACGATTGGAAGGGGGTCGCCCGCGAGAGCCTGGTTTTCTACGAGCTGCACGTCGGAACCTTCACGCCCGAGGGGACCTTCGACGCCACCCTGCCCCGCGTCCCCGAGCTGCTCGAACTGGGAATCACCGCCATTGAGTTGATGCCTGTCGGCCAGTTCCCCGGTACTCGCAGTTGGGGCTACGACGGCGTCTTCCCGTTCGCCCCGCAAAACAGCTACGGCGGACCCGAGTCGCTCCAACGGTTCGTCGACGAGTGCCACCGGCTGGGCATGGCGGTTGTGTTGGACGTGGTCTACAACCACTTCGGTCCCGAGGGCAACGTCTTCCCCCTTTTCGGCGAGTATTTCACCGAGACCTACAAGACCGACTGGGGCCCGGCGCTCAACTTTGACGCCCCCCAGTGTGGCCCGGTCCGGGCGATGGTTCTGGCCAACGCGCGGATGTGGATTCGCGACTACCACTTCGACGGCCTCCGCCTCGACGCCGCCGACCAGATTTACGACCGGAGCCCCTCGCCGATCCTGGCCGAGGTCGCCCAGGTCGCCCACGACGAAGCGGCCAGGTTCCCAAGACCTGCCCACGTCTTCGCCGAGAACGACATGAACAACGCCCCCCGCTTCCTCGGCCAGCCCGAGACGGGCGGGTTTGGCCTCGACGGGCAGTGGAACGACGACTTCCACCACGCCGCCCACGTCGTTCTGACCGGCGAGACCAACGGCTATTACTCCGACTTCGCCGCCGGGCCCACCGCGTTGGCCAAGACCTTCCGCGAAATCTTCGTCAACAACGGCAACTACAGCGCCTTCCGCCAACGACGCCACGGCGCCCCGGCCGACGGCTTCCCCGGCGACCGCTTCCTGGCCTTCCTGCAGAACCACGACCAGGTTGGCAACCGGATGAAGTCCGACCGCTACGCCGCCAGCCTGCCCGCCTCGGCCGTCCGCCTCGCCGCCGGGCTCCTCCTGCTCTCCCCGAGAGTCCCTTTGCTTCTGATGGGCGAGGAATATGGCGAAACGAACCCCTTCCCCTTCTTCTGCGACTTCCAGGACCCCGAACTTCAAGACGCGGTGCGCAAAGGCCGTGCCGGCGAGTTCTCCCGATTCGGCTGGAAGGAAGCCCCGCCCGACCCCTTGGCCGCCGAGACCCGAGACTCGGCCGTCCTGAGCTGGTGCTGGGCCGACCCGGTCCGCGCTGGCCTTCGCCAACTCTACCAGGACCTTCTCCGCCTCCGTCGCGAGACCCCCGGACTGCGCGACTTCTCGGCTCCGCAAGTCACGTTGCTCGACGGCGACGTGCTGGAAGTCATACGAGGCAAGGGCCCCAACGCCCTGCGCATCGTCTTCAACCTCACCGCCGAACCGAGAGCCGTCGACCTGAGGAACATCCCGTTTCGCTCGGAGACGCCCGACCACGGCGCGAACACTTCTCAAGGGGGCGACAACCGACTCTCGCTCCACGAATTCGCGTTCGGCCCGGCGTCGGGATGAGCCGTCAGGCCGGTTTCAAATAGTTCAGGATCAGCGACGGCAATTGCATGGTGAACTTGCTGCGGGGCAAGACCTCCTCGCAACCGGCCTCCCTCGCGGCGCCGAGAGCGTCTGTATCGACGTGCGGGCCGAACGCGACGAACGGCGTGGATGGCCCCGCGACCTGCCGAAGTGTCAACAGCGACGACAACGAGGCCGGTTCGCCCATCGTCAGGTCGACGAAAACCACCTTCGGCCGTCGCTCGGCGATCAAGGTCGCGGCTGACTCAGCGTCGCGGGCCACCACCACCAGACATGCCAAGTCTCGCGCGGTGGTGGTGATCTTGGTGGTGAACAGCAGGTCGCGGCTCAGCAGTAAACCGAGGGGCGGCAATTCGTCGATCAAGGCGAAACCTCCGGGGCGAAGAACCGTTCCACCCACTCGGGGTTGAGCGTCGCCAGACCATTCAAGACCGCGTCGGCCCCAGCCCCTTCCAACTGCTTCGTGGCATAGGTGTGGTCGACGCCAATGGCCCACATGCCCGCCGCCTTGGCCGCCTCGATCCCCGCGAGGCTGTCCTCGATGACCAGGCAGTGGGCCGCCTCCAGATCCTCGCCGTCACAAGATCGCAGGGCGTCCAGCGCCAGCAAGTAGCCCTCGGGGTCGGGCTTGCAGCGCTCGGTATCCTCGGCCGAGATGATCGCGTGGACCCGGTCGGCCACCCCCATTTTGTCCAGAGCGAACGCAATCTCCGCCCTCAAGGCCCCCGAGCAGATTCCCAACGGCCAGCGGTCGGCGAGCGACGCGAGAGACTCCGCCGCGCCGGGAAAAATCCGCAGGCGAACGGCCGCCACCTCCAGGTAGCGACGGGCCTTGCGATCGATCAAGGCGCCGACCCGCCCCGAACTCGCCTCCCGGCCCGAATCCCTCAAGGCCGCCTCGAAGCAGCCGCGGTCATCGAAGCCAAGGTAACGCTCGTGGTAGTCCCGCTCGTCGAGGGTGACCCCTTCCTCGGCCAGCGCTTCGCGGAATAGCTCGAAGTGGACCTGCTCATCGTCCACCAGCACGCCGTTGAAGTCGAAGATCACGGCTCGAATCATGGCGGCGGCTCGCCCCTGGGAAACTCGGCTTTGCCCGGGGGTTAGATCGCCTCGGGCCCGCGCTCTCCAGTACGGATGCGGATGCAGTCGTCCATCGGCAGAATGAAAATCTTGCCGTCGCCAATCTTCCCCTCGGGCCCGGTCCGCCCGGCCTGGATGATGGCGTTGATCGTCGGCTCGACGAAATCCTCGTTGACGGCGATCTGGAGTTCAATTTTGCGCAGAAGGTTCACCGTGAACTCGTGGCCCCGGTAGACCTCGGTATAGCCTTTCTGCCGTCCAAACCCCTGGACGTCCATCACCGTCAGGCGGAAGACCTCCACGTGGGAAAGGGCTTCCTTAACCGCTTCCAGCTTGGTCGGCTGGATGATCGCGATGATCAGCTTCATCTCTCGTCCCACCCCAATGGCCCGCGCCGCTTTCCCTCGCGACCGGGCGCCGGCGGATCAAAGGCCGGGTTCCGGGCGGGGCTCCCCGTGTCGGACGCCCGAGCTTACCTGATCGATCTCCGCATCCGCCAGCGGGTTACTCCCCCGATCGCGCCAAAAAACCCCGATTCCCCTCCAGCGCGACCCGGCCGCGTCGGAAAATCATTCCCGACACGGCCGGTAAACGATCGCAGTTTATGGACCGGGGCAAGCCACGCGAGCGAGGCGATCAGCGAGGCGGCAGGTCGGGCAGGCCGGGATCGGGCGGCGTGACCACGTCCTTGGGCGCGGACATGTCCCTGGGGAGTGGATCGTTGGAAGGAGCCACCGGCTTAGGCGTCGACGGCTGCGCCGGCCGCGAATCCATCGGCGCGGGGGCATAGGGGGAACTGGTCATCGGCGGGACCACCGAGCCGGCGGGGACCGGCGTAACCATCGAGCCGGCCGACTCGGCGGGCATCATCGACGGTCCAGGAGCCGGGTACGACGGCACCATCGGCGAGCTATATCCGCAATTCGCCCCCACACAGGGCTGGGGGAAGTCGTCGCAGGTATCGCAGTGCGCGCAGCCCACGGCGCCCGCGGCGAGAGAAGCAGCCACCAGCAGCAGACTCGACCGCGCCATGCCGGGATCCTTTCCGCTGAGCCTCGTCGTCACCGCCCCAGGCGGACCGAGCCGAGGTCGGCCGAACGATTTCGGGGGACACCTACCTCAGGCCAATTTGACGCGCATCCCGACGCGCCGGCCTTTGCTCACTCGGTTCATCGGCATCCCAGGCCCCAACAATCACGATTTTCCCCGCCAATTCTCCGTCCTTCCATCGATTTCCCACGAAATCTCTCCCGTAAAGGAAATTCCAACCCGGCGAATTGACAACCCGAATTTGGTGTCCTAAATTCCATAAAGGGAAAAAATCGGTTCAATAAATCCCGATTCCGACTTAGAATTGCCAGAAATGGGATTTTCTCCCTCCGTGTGGTGACAGTGGACTCCTCAAGGAGCTACGAGCGATGATTCCCCAGTCCCACCGACGGGATTCCCACCACCCCTCGACCCTCCAGATTTATCTCCAGGACATCAACAGCACTCCGTTGCTGACGGCGGCCGAGGAGCGCGAACTGGCCAGTCGGGTGGCGCTTGGCGATCCCTACGCTCGGGAGCACATGGTCAAGGCGAACCTCCGCCTGGTCGTCAACATCGCTCGGGGCTATGTGGGCAAAGGGCTGGGACTGGAAGACCTGATCGAGGAGGGAAACCTCGGACTGATGAGGGCGGTGGAGGGCTTCGACGGCGGGATGGAGACTCGCTTCAGCACTTACGCGAGTTACTGGATCAAGCAGTCGATCCGCCGTGCGGTGATGAACAACGGCAAACCGATCCGCCTGCCCGCCTACATGGTCACCTTGCTGTCGAAGTGGAAGCGGGCGACGATCGGGCTGACCGAAAAGCTGGGCCGGGCGCCCACGCCCGAGGAAGTCGGCAAGGCGCTTCGGCTGTCGAAGAAGAAGGTGGGGATCGTCGCCAAGGCGATCACCGTCAACAACCTCACTCCTCACGGCGAGGGGGCTCACGACGAGGA
Source organism: Isosphaeraceae bacterium (assembly GCA_965201075.1). Taxonomy (GTDB): domain Bacteria; phylum Planctomycetota; class Planctomycetia; order Isosphaerales; family Isosphaeraceae; genus CBDAVP01. Next base: position 221,722 of record CBDAVP010000016.1, read on the forward strand.
AGGTTTCGCCCTCGACGCGGTGCTCACCGACGAGCGGAACAAGGCTCCCGACGACCTGATGATCGAGGCCGACGACCTCGACCGCATTCTCTGCGGCATCGCCCGGCTCGACGACCGCGAAGCCTCGGTCATCCGCATGAGGTTCGGCCTTGAGCCCTACAGCCCGATGACCCTGCGCGAGGTCGGCGAACACCTCGGCCTGACCCGCGAGCGCGTCCGCCAACTGGAAACGCAGGCGCTAGGCAAGCTCATGGGGTCCCTGGGCGACGAGTCAGGCCGCCTGGCCAACTGACCGCCGTCCGGGTTACGATCGGCCCGGCGCGTCCCGACCACGGTCTCGGCGCGTCGGGGGACCAGGCATGATCCGGCCGACGACCGCTGATGACCATCCGTCGCTGAGGGCTTTGGCCGCCGACACCGGCTTCTTCCGCCCCGCCGAACTCGTCGCGCTGGACGAAGTCTTGCGCGACTACGAACTTGAGCGAATCCGCGCCGATCATCGGTGTCTCACCAAGGTTGGGACCGAGGGCCGGCCGCTGGGTTTCGCCTATTACGCCCCGTCGTCGATGGCCGAACGGGCCTGGTATCTGTACTGGATTGTTGTCGCGCCGGCCTCGCAAGGTCGGGGGATCGGCCGGGCCTTGATGGCTCATGCCGAGGCCGACATCCGCGCCTCCGGTCGCGGTCGGCTGTTCCTGATCGAGACCTCCTCGCAACCGCTCTACGAGCCGACCCGCCGGTTCTACCGATCGCTGGGCTTTGACCTGGCGAGCGCTCTCGCCGATTTTTATGCCGATGGCGACGACCTGATCGTCTTCGCCAAGCGGCTGGAACCCAGGCGTCCCGATTTGGACTTGCCGGCGGCCCTCGGGGAGGAGTAAGGTCGGGCCCATTGAGTCGTATCCGGTCGGTCCGCCATTCCGGCGGGACGCTAGGGATGGCACCACCGAGTCAGCTTGCTTGAGTTCGACGTTCGCCACGCATCCTTCGCGGGATGCCGGTCGACGCGCGCTCAGGACCACTTGGCTCGGCGTTTTGATGTCGCACGGAGAGCCGACGTGAACCTGCCCCACGCCCCAGGCGTTCCCGACCGGATCGCCCAGGAGACGCTCCGGGCCTGGTCCGAGGGGGAGCCGGACCAGGCTCTCGCCCGGCTCGACCCCGAAGGACGAATTGTCGACTGGGACGAAAAGGTCGAGCGTGTCGAGGGGCACCTGGCCGCCTCGGTGGTGGGCCGCCTGGCCACGGACCTTTGGTGCGACGGGGAACCCGGACCCGAGCCGGGCGTAGGGCTTTCTCCCGCTCTGGACGAGGCCAGCGCCTTCGGCCGCTCCGCCCGCGTCGGCCACCGAAGACGCTTCGACGGAACCCGGTTCTCGGCCCGGGTCGTCTTGATTCCCCTACGCGATCCCGATGGCGAGCTTCTCGGTTTCGCCCAATTGACCCGAGCCCTCAACGACGCCGAGCCCTGGAGGGATCGCGCTCTCAAGGCCGAGGCCGAGCGTGACGAGTTCCTCCGCCGCAAGGACGAATTCCTGGCGATGCTCGCTCACGAACTGCGCAACCCCCTCGCGCCCGTCCTGCACGCGACCCAGATCCTGAGGATTCGCGCCGAATGCGCCGAGACCTCGGCACGAATGCGGACCCTGATCGAACAGCAGGTCCACCACATGGCCCGCCTCATTGACGACCTGGTCGACGTGTCCCGCGTCACCTGCGGCAAGATTCGCCTGCGGAGCGGACGGGTCGACCTGGCCGAGATCGCCTCACGATCGCGGGAGGCGGCGCGGCCCTGGTTGGAGGCCGGCGGCCATGCCTTGACCGTCGCCATGCCCGCCGCCCCTCTGGCGGTCATGGGGGACGCGACCCGCCTGGAACAGATCCTCACGAGCCTCCTCAGCAACGCGGCCAAGTACACCGACGACGGCGGTTCGATCCGCCTGACCATCGAGCGAGACGGCGACGAGGCGGTCCTGAGAGTGGTCGACTCCGGAATCGGCATCGCCGCCCCTTTGCTGCCGCGGGTCTTCGACCTGTTCACTCAGGCCGACTGTACGCTGGACCGTTCCGGGGGGGGCCTGGGGATCGGCCTGACCCTGGTTCGCAGCCTGGTGTTGCTGCACGGCGGCACCGTTCAGGCCCGCAGCCCGGGGCTCGGCCAGGGCAGCGAGTTCATTGTCCGGCTCCCGGCCCTGGATGACGCCCCCACCGCCCAGCCTGGACACACCCCGGCCGCCTCCGGCGCGACCGCCGCCGAGCGACCGATCCTGATCGTCGACGACAACGTTTCGGCCGCCACCAGTCTGGCGATGCTGGTGAAGCTCTGGGGCTACGGGCCGCTGGTCGCCCACGACGGACCCAAGGCGCTGGAGATGGCCCGCGACCACGGCCCACCCATCGTTCTGCTGGACATCGGTCTGCCCGGAATGGACGGCCTGGAAGTGGCCCGCCGCCTCCGGCAGATCCCCGTCGTGGCCGGCTCGACCATCGTCGCCATGACCGGCTACGGCCAGGACGACGACCGCAAGCGCTCCCGGGAAGCCGGCTTCGACCACCACCTGGTCAAGCCAGTCGACCTCGACGCCCTCGAACGCTTGATCGCCGGTCCCGCCCACGCCTGAGTCGATCCGACCGGACCCGACCCGACCCGCGACGGCCGAGGAACCCGCGACGATGCCGACCCCCCGGTGCCGATTCCTCTCAATGATCGGTTCCATCGGCCTCGGGTTTCTCGCCACGTCCAACCAGCTTGGAGCGCAAGGCGGACCCCCCTTCCCCGAGGGCTATCCCGAACCCTCGACGATGGGCCCCGCCCTGACCCGATTGGCCGAAACCCACCCCCGGTCGGTCCGCGTCCGCTCGCTGGGACGGAGTCTCCAGGGTCGCGACCTTTGGCTGGCCCAGGTGGGTCACCCGATCGCCGAGGGGAACCCCCCCCGTCCCACCGTTCTGGTCGTCGCCGACCTGGAGGCCGACCACTTCGTCGGGGGCCTCATCGCGCTGGAACTCATCGGGCGACTGGCCGTGGCCGACGGTCACGACCCGGAAGTCACCGCCCTGCTGGACCGCGTCACCCTCGACTTCATCCCCAGGCCCAACCCCGACGGGTCGGAATCCGCCTGGAAGGCGCCCCACCCACCCTCGCGAGGCAACCTCCGCCCGCTGGACCGCGACCGCGACGGCCGATCGGCCGAGGACGGGCCCAACGACCTCGACGGCGACGGGCTCATCACCACCATGAGGGTGTTCGACGGACAAGCCACGCAACTGGCCAACGAGTCCGACCCTCGCATCGCCCACCGGGCCGACGCGTCGAAGGGAGAGCGCGCCCGGTTCCGAGAGTTCACCGAGGGCCTCGACGACGATGGCGACAACCTCGTCAACGAGGACCCGCCCCGAGGCGTCGACCTCGACCGGAACTGGCCGCATCGCTGGGCCGAGTTCGACCCCGAGGCCGGCACCGCCCCCGCCAGCGAGCCCGAGGTCCTGGCCTTGATCCGCCACGCGTTCGACCACCCCGAGATCGCCATCGTCTGGAACCTGGGCCTCCGGGACAACCTCGCCAAGGCCGCGACCGAGGTGGAGGACGCCGACAAGCCGATCTTCGCCGAATGTTCGAGGCTGGCCAAGGCGACTCGCGAGACGGTCAAGCCCCCGGCGGTCGTGGCCCTTCCGGTCGAGCGTCCCTCACTGGTATCGAGACCCGCGGCGGCCGGACCGCGAGTCGACCGCCGCCCCGCCGCCAACGAAGGGACCGAGGGCCAACCGCCCACGTCCGACCCCTCGGCCGACGGCTCCCTGGTGGCCTGGGCGTACCACCAATTCGGCGTTCTGGGCCTCGCTTCTCGGGTTTGGCCCTCCCCGGAGTTTCCTCCGACCGCCGCGGGGCAGCCGGAACCGCCGGCCGGAGGCGAGGCGCGCTGGCTCTCCTGGAACGACCGGGTCGTCGGCGGCCGGGCGTTCGTTCCCTTCGCCCCATTCGACCACCCGACCCTGGGCCGCGTCGAACTCGGGGGCTGGAAGCCCGGCGTCCGCGTCAACCCGCCCATCTCCCGGCTGGACTCGCTGGTCGACGAATCCCTCGCCTTGCTCAAGGCCCTCGCCGGTCGGCTGCCCGCCCTGGCCATCGCCGAGGCTCGCGCCGAGGCCAAGGGCCAGGGCGTCTTCGAGGTCCACGTCGAGATCGAGAACACCGGAACCCTGCCTACCGCCCTGGCCCAGGGAGTCCGCACCCGAACGGCTCCTCCGGTGCGCGTTCGCCTGCTTCCCGGGACAGCCCGCATCCTCGCCGGCAAGGCCGCGCAACAGGTCGACGCGCTGGCTGGCTCGGGAGGGCGACGGTCCTTTCGTTGGCTTGTCCTCGCGCCCGCCGGCGTCGAGTCGCTGACCGTCGAGGCCGATTGTGCCAAGGCGGGGCACGTTTCCCAGGTCATCCCTCTCCGCTGAACCGAGGCCGGTCGCGATGACTCTTGCTTCCGGACAACGAGGGCGGCGGCTGGCCTTGAAGCTCGTGGCCGTCCTGACGGGGTGGGTGTCGCTGGCCTTCGCCGAGGCTCCTCGGCCCCCGTTGGCCTTCAACCGTCTGCACGACGAGGCGGCGATGGACGAGGCCATTTCCTCGCTGGTCGCGGCCCACCCCAGGTTCCTCTCGAAGACGAGTTTGGGCAAGAGCGTCCAGGGGCGCGACCTTTGGTGCGTCACCGTCAACGACCCCGAGACCGGGCCCGACCGTTCCAAGCCGGCGATGTACGTCGACGGCAACATCCACGGCAACGAGGTCCAGGCCGCCGAGGTCTGCCTGTATCTCCTCTGGACCCTGGCCGAGCGTCGAGACCAGGTCCCCGAGGTCAAACGCCTCTTGGCCGAGCGGGCGTTCTACATCGTGCCGGTCGTCAACCCCGACGGTCGCGCCTTCTGGTTCCGGGCGCCCAACACAACCAACTCCGGACGCGGGCCGTTGCGGCCGATGGACGAGGACCGGGACGGCCTGGTCGACGAGGATGGCTTTGATGACCTCGACGGCGATGGCCAGATCACCGAGATGCGTCGCAAATCCCCCGATGGCCGCTATCGGATCTCGCCCGAGGACCCGAGGGTTCTCGTCAAGGTCGCGACCGAGGAACCTGGCGACTATGAATGGTTGGGGTCCGAGGGGATCGACAACGACGGTGACGGACGAATCAACGAAGACCCTCCCGGCGGCGGCGACCTGAACCGCAACTTCCCGGCCGACTGGCAGCCCGAACACATCCAGTCCGGCGCGGGGGACTTTCCCCTCAGCTTCCCCGAGACTCGCGCGGTCGCGGCGTTCGTCCGCGATCACCCCAACATCGCGGGCGTCCAGGCGTTCCACAACGCCGCCGGGATGATCCTGAGAGGTCCCGGGCACGAGTCCCGCCGCGATCAGTATCCGGCCGAGGACGAACAGGTCGCCCAGGCCATCGGTCGCGCCGGCGAGCGAATGCTTCCGGGATACCGAAGCCTGGTGATCCACAAGGACTTATACTCGCTCCACGGCGGGTTCATTACCTGGACTTACGAGCACCTGGGCATCGTTTCGTTCACCAACGAGTTATGGAACAACGAGCAGTTGCTCGGAAAATCCGAGAAGCGAACCGGCGAACGGGCCCTGGCTCTCGCCGTCGGCGAGGACGACAAGACGGGCCAACTCTTCGCCAATGATCGTCTTTTGTTCGGCACCCAGTTCGTCCCCTGGCATCGGGTCGCCCACCCGCGTTTTGGCGAAATCGAGGTGGGAGGGTTCGTCAAGCAATCCCAGCGCATCCCTCCGGGCTTTCTCCTGGAAGAACTTTGCCACCGCAACGCCGCGTTTGTCCTGTACCACGCCGACCAGCTTCCCCGGCTGACCTGGGGAGAGAGCAAGGTCGAACGACTCGGCGACGACCTTTGGTGCCTGACTTTGGCCATCCACAACGGCCGGGCCCTGTCGACGGTTGGCGGGCAGGCGGCAAGACGGCGGGTGGGCCTGCCCGACCGTTTCGTGGTTTCCGGTCCCGGCTTGCGGGTCCTGGGCGGCGGATTCGTCACTGACCCCGACGCCGGGACGGTCGACCCGGCCGATCGTCGTCCCGAGGTTCTGGACCTTCCCCGAGGCGTCGAGGGGCACGGGACCGCCCGGGTTCGCTGGTTTCTTCAGGGCCGGGGTGAGGCCATTGTGCGGTTTCGTTCCGAAAAGGGTGGTCTGCTGGAGCGCACGATTGGCCCCCCCTGAACCCTCCTTCGCATTCATGAGGAATCCCACGCGCGCGGCCGGGGGGGCTAGACTTGGGGGGGATCGAGCTATAACGTCTGGGGAGGGGGAGCTTGGCGGGGGTTGGGGCCGTCCACGCAGGAAGACTCATGGTCGACCCGAAGGCGACACGGTTCTGGCAGCAGGCGACCCAGAGTGGCCTGATCGACGCTCAGGCCTTGATGTCGTGCTGGCTCCGGGTGCCGGAGGCCAAGCGCACGACTGATGGGGCCGAGCGTCGACTGGCTCGCCAGGCCGTCGACGCCGGCTTGTTGACGGTCTGGCAGGCTCAACAGTTTCTCAGCAATCGCGCGGGGTCGTTGAAGATCGAGAAGTACGTGATGCTGGACCGCCTGGGAGTGGGCGGGATGGGTCGCGTCTACCTGGCCCGGGACACCCGCCTGGGGCGTCGCGTGGCGATCAAGCTTCTCTCTCCCGAGCGGCTCAGCAACCCGAGGGCCCTGGCGAGGTTCCTGAGAGAGGCCAAGGTCGGAGCCCAGCTTCAGCACGAGAACCTGGTGAGGATCTACGACGAAGGGGAGTCCAACGGCATCCCGTTCCTCGTCATGGAATTGATCGAGGGGAAGACCCTGCACCGGCTGTTCCTGGACCAGGGCCAGATGCCCCCGAGGATCGCCGCCAACCTCGGCCGGCAGGTAGCGCTGGGGTTGGAGCATGCTCATCAGAAGGGGCTGATTCATCGGGACGTCAACCCAATGAACATCATGGTGACGGCCGAGGGGGTCGCCAAGCTGACCGACCTCGGCCTGGCGCTGGATGTGGCCGATGGCGAGGGGGCGTTGACTCGCGACGGGATGACGGTCGGGACATTTGACTACATCAGCCCGGAACAGGCCCGCGCCTCTCGGGACGTCGACACCCGCGCGGATATCTATTCGCTGGGCTGCACCCTCTATCATCTGATCACGGGCGGAGTCCCCTTCCCGACCTCGAGCCTGCCCGAGAAGCTCTACGCCCATCAGGCGAGCGAGCCGCCGCCTCTGGAAAACTCGGCCGGGGACGTCCCTCCGGGGCTGGCGGCGGTGATCTCGAAAATGATGGCGAAGCGGCCCGACGACCGTTACTCCACCCCGATGCGAGTGGCCGAGGCGTTGGAACCGTTCCAGGGAAGCGGGCGGCCCGTCATCCCCTGGCCGAAGCAGGAACGGGTGCCTGAGCCCTCGCCCGAGGCGGCCCTGTTGACGGCGGGAGTCAACCGCGATGTCGATCCGTTCGGATCCTCCGGGCCGCTCGGGGGATCTTCGGGCCTCTCGGAAGACCTGATCTCGCCCCTCGGCTCGTCCCCCTCGGCCAGGAGTGAGTCGGGCGCCAACCCCTGGGTCAGCGGCGACTCGGGGTTCCCCGCCGGCAGCGGGTCGACCTCCCGAGACGAGCCGGTCGCGACCCCGCCCCGTCCCCACTCGGCGACGGGAGGCGCTCCACCCGCCTCGACCCTCCCTCCTGACTCCGAAGGCGTGGAGCTTGACGACGACGACGAAGCGGAGCCCGATGATCCCTCGGCCATCTTCGACGTGGCCCGGTTCGCCTCGGTCTCGGGAGAGCCGGCCACGACGGGGATCGTCGTCGTGGAGCCGTTCGTTTCCAATGACCTCCCGACCCGGGAGCGCCCTCGGGGTCCGGGTCCCGTCCGCCGCGGGAAGGGATTGCCCCTGAAGGCCATCAACGTTGTAACCGTCCTGCTGATCCTGGGGCTGGGGCTGGGCCTGATCGCTCGCTCGGTGAGCCGCCGGCTCTCGGCGTTCGTGCCCAGGGGGCCGTCGATCGAGCGAGATAATGGCCGGGGGGCCTTCCTCACATCGTCGAAGGGCAAGGCGATTCAGTATCGAGTGACCGGTGGCGACCTGGCGACGGCCGCCGACCTGCGCGAGGCCTTGGTGAACGTCGGCTCGAAGGGGGGCGAGGTCGTCCTGTCGGGCGTCTCGGGAAAGTCCATCGCCATCGACGCGCCCTTGGAGATCACTGGCGCCGTTGAGATTCGCGGAGAGCCGGGGTCGGGGGCGATCCTGGTCGCCCGGTCGGTCGCCGAGCCGTGGTTGCGCGTCAAGTCGGGGGCTTCGCTGATCTTGGAGGGGCTGACCCTCGCCGAATCCTGCAACCGCAAAGGGGGGTCTCGGCTGATCGAGGCCGAGGGGGAATTGACCTTGAGGCGTTGCCTGGTCTGGACCAACGACGGGGAGGAGGATTCCCGGGGGATTGTCGCCTCGGGCCCGAAGGTCACGCTCGACGGCTGCGGGTTCCGAGGCTACGCCCGAGCGGTGGACCTGGCCTTGAGCCCCGGGGCGACCCTCTCGCTGCACCACTGTTTGTTCGCCTGGTCGAAGGCGGACCGGAGGAAGACTGGCTGGGCGCTCCGGGTCGCGGGCCGGGGGGAAGCGGCCGAACGATCGCTGGTTCTGGATCATTGCACGGTCGGCGGCGGTGGCCTGCTGGACGTGGGCGAGGGGTTCACGGTCGCCCAACCGTTGGCTGTGACGTGTTCCAGGACCGCGGCGCTGGTGGATTCGCTGTTGCTCTGGGAGTCATCACCGGCCGAGTTCCCCAAGGCGATTCACTGGAAGGGGGAGGGCAACCGCTATGACGTGCAGAAAACGGCATGGGTCGTCCTGCCCCCCTCCGGGTTCGACGCCTTGCCCGGCGGCCCGGATGACCCGGCGTCCTGGCAAAAGGTTTGCCCCGAGACGGCTTTGATCGCCAAGTCGTTCCACTTCGTCGGGCCGGATTCAGGGATCTTTGACGCGAGCCACTACGCCCTGGCCGACGCCGACGCTCGCGGAGTGGGGGCCGACGTGAGCCGAGTCGGGCCGACTGCCTTGGGTCGGTAGGAGGCGGGAAACGTCAATCGCCGCCGGAGAGCAGGTGGCGGCTGGAGTGGAAGTAGCGGACCTGTCGAGGGGTGGGGGCGGGGGCGTCGAGGTCGGCGCGGTCGCGGAGGTCGGCGACGTTGGCCCGGCAGAATGGGCATTCGATGATGTCGAGGTGAAACGTCAGGTATTCGGCGTGGGCCGGGTCCAGCGCCTCGAGCAGGTAGCTACCCCACTGCTGCCGAGGGGGGCAGGTCAGGCGGTTGCGCCTCCAGATCGCCCCCAGGGAGTGCAGGCCCACTTCGCCGCCGCTGGTTCGCAACGATTCCAGATCGGCCCGCAGCGAGGCCGAGTCGCGCAAGGCTTTTTCGACGCGGGCCATCCCTTCGGCGGGGAGGGTCTCGGCCATGTAGGCCCGCAGGTCGGCGTCGTCGATCGTCAAGGCGCGACCCTCCCGGTGCCCGGGCCCAGGTGGTCGTCGAAACTCATTCCTGAGCGACGAGCCACGTCCTTGAGCCGAGTGACGACCTGGAACTTGTAGCTGGCGACGGCCTGCTCGGTGATCCCCAGGTGACGGGCGACGTCCTTGTTGGCCCAACCCTTGACGATCAACAGTTCCAGGCACTTGAGCCGGCCGAACTCGCCGCGGCCTTGCCACTCGCGGACCATCTCGCCGACGGCCTGGGTCAGCAGGCGTTCCTCGGCGACCACTCGCTCCTCTCGGCGGGCGATGCTGGAGGCCGCGGGCGCGGGTCCGGCCACCTCGTCCAGCGGCCTTCCGTGGTCGTCGGAGCCGAACTGGTCGATGGGCCGCCGCCCCTTGCGGCGCAGGTGGTCGGTCAGCTTGTGAGCGGCGATCGAGAACAGGTACGCCTCGATGTCCCGCCCCTCGTCGAAGTGCGGCAGGCTGGTCAGGAAGCCGATGAAGGTCTCCTGAACCACGTCCTCGCTGGCGGCGCGGTCGCGGATACGGCTATCGACGAATGCCAAAAGCCGCCCTTCATAACGACCGATCAGTTGCCGCCAGGCCTCGGTGTCGCCGGCGCGGACCTGCCCGATGAGGAGCTTCTCGGCGTCGTTGGTGGCCATCGCGGGCTCGGTCGGTCGGTCGGTCCGGTCGATCGGGCGGGCCGCGACGATCGGGGCGGCCCTTTGCCCGGACCGCCATCATAACTTGCCCCTGGGGACCGTCGCTAGCGTCAAGGATCGCTCAGGAGGCGACGCAACGATAGAAGACATACCCCGCGGCACCCAGGCCCGCCAGGGTCAGCATTCTCAGGCGGTTGGTGTAATAGCCCTTGGTTGCCTCATCAGCGCGGACATACGTGGAGAACGCCGCCAGGGCGATCAACAACAAGGCGAGCAGCGAGCCGAGCAATCCCAAGCGGCGGGCGACCAGGTCTTGCTGGTACGCGGCGACAAGGCTGGCGCGGGCATTGGGTTCGAGGTTCAGCTCATAGCCGGCGACGTAGACCACCGGATAATCGTCGAGCGCGGGCATGCCGGCCCTTCGGGCGATCGGCTCGACGTGGGTACGACGGATCAACGCCTCGACGGTCGCTTTGGGAGCCTGCCAGCCGCCGTTGACCTCGGGCCGGAGCCAACGGGCGACCTCGTGGTCCACGGCCTTGCGAGCGTCGGCCAGGGCGCGCTCTCGGGTCGCCGAGAGCCGCCCCTTGACGACCCGCAAGGGTGACGAGCGGTCGGGCGTGGCGACCCGGAACCAGTCGGGGACGTCGGCGAACTCAGCGTCGGCCATCGACGGGGCCGCGGCCGGGTCGGCGACGGGCCGGTCCCGAGCGTTGGGGTTCAGAATCGTCCGGCCGAGGCGGGCGAAGAAGCCGCGAGACGCGTCGGGGGGTTGCGCGGCCGGGGCCACGTTCGCCAGCAGGGAGAGGCCCAGGGTCAGTCCGAGCAGCGTTCGAGAGGCGTTCATGACCATGCGGTCCTCGACGAGCCCGGCCAGGACGAAACGGGTGGAATCGTTCGCCGGAGTCAGGAAGGAATTCGTCCGGGGTCGCCCCTCATTGGGGAAATTCGCCCGGGTGGCGGAGCCGACGGAGGAGCTTTGGCTCAGGCGACGAACCGCCTGGGGTTCCGTCGTCGGTAGCGAGCATAGGTCGCGGCGACCCGGTCCCAGGGGCTGACCAGCTGCGCCGTGGCCGTTGCCAGGCCGGCGATCCAAAGTCCGTGAGTCGCCGGCCAGAACGGCGAGGGGTCGGTCCGGTCGGGCAGGATCAGTGACGTGGCCGCCCAAACCAGCAGGACCGCGCGGATGACCGACCAGGGGCGGAACCGTCGTTGACGGTCGCGCCCGGTCAGGTTCCCGACCGTGGCCGCGGCCATCAGTAAGGCGAAGGAGACGCCATAAGTATAGAGGTTGGGCCCGCGAGGCCCGATCGAATGGGCGGCGGCCGGGTAGAGAAGCACCACCAATACCAGGGTCATCAGGCCGAGCAGGAACCCTGAAGCCAGCGAGGTCAGCAGCTTTTCGCCCCGTCGCGGGGTTCGCCCTTCCCAGATCCGGCCCAGGATCAAGAGGGTCCAGGTCGTCAGCAAGGCCAGGGCGAACGGCAGTGCCTGCTGAGCGAGCGGCCGGGGCGGGACGCCGTCGAGGATCGTGGAGGAGTGGCCCAGGAGCGTCGCCAGGCCGACGACGGGCGTGGCCAGGACCATCGCCATCGCCAGTTCGGCCGTCCGCAACCGGCCGCTGGGCAGCGGTCCCGGCGCGGGGGGCGGTGTCGGCGGGGCCGGCGGGGGGTAGGCGACCGTCTCCACCAAAGCCGGACGACGGCGGGACTTGCAGCCACGACGAGGCTTGTCCCGCCAGCCCTTGCGGGGGGGGACGGTGTCGGGGCCGATGTAGAAGACGGCCGGGTCGTCGTTGATCCGCAGCACGTCGTCCCTGGGCGGAGCGCCAGCCTTCGGCGGCAAAAGGTCGTGGGGGGAGGCCGGACGACGCTCGGGGTCCTTGGCCAGGGCGCGGGCCAGGATCGAACGATATGGTTCGGCGACCGTCGCGAGGTCGGGCTGGGCGGTCAGGTGCTTCATCAGGACTTCCTGGGACGACTCCCCGGCGAACGGCGGACGGCCGGTGAGCATCTCGTAGAGCATCACCCCCAGGGCGTAGATGTCGATGGGCTTGTGGTACTTGCCGGTGGACACCTCGGGCGCCATGTAGTGGCAAGTGCCGATGCACTCGGAATGCTCGGGCCCGGAGAGGTTCGACAGGGCCTTGGCCAAGCCGTAGTCGCCGATCTTGACGACCCCATCTTCCAGGAAGACGTTGGCCGGTTTCAGGTCTCGGTGAACGATGCCGTGGTCGTGGAGGTAGGCGACCCCGGCCACCAGGCCTTCGAGCCACTGGCGAACGTCCTCGGGCGGAAGTCCCAGGGGGTGGTCGGCCAGGACCTGCGCGAGGCTCGGTCCGGCGACGTACTCCATCACCACGAACGAGTCGCCCTGGTCGTTGGAGCGCAGGTCGTAGATGGTGATGAGGTGGGGGCTTTTGAGGTTCATGCACTGCACGACCCCGCGGCGCTCGACGTCGAGGTTGCGGGTGACGAGCTTGAGCGCGACCTCCTTGCCGGCGTCGGAGGTGGCGTAGTAGACCTCTCCGAAGCCGCCGCGGCCGATGGCCCGCTTGATCGTGTAGCCATCGAGCGGCCGGGCGCCCGACTTGTAGGTGTACCGCTCGGGGGCGACCGGCGGGGCCGATGTTGGGCTCATGGCGAAAGGCTCCGGGGGCGTGACCCCCGCCGGAAAGATCGGGGCCGGAGGCGTGGCCTGCTCGGGTCCGGAGGGTATTCGCCGGGGTCCGGGGGTTATTGATCGCCCGGACCTCGGGGACCTCCGACCCATCGTCATGTTTGGGCCGGCCCGTCGGCAAGGGGTTCGAGGCTGAACGAAAACCCCTCTCCCTCGACGGCCGACGACGGAGACAGCGAGGCGCGTCCCTGGCAAGGGCGGCCGTCGACCTCGAAGGCCCCCGAGGCTCGACACCAGAGGGAATCCCCCTGTCGGTAGAGAACCACCGGACCGGGCAGGTTCGCCGAGCGGACATGCGCCTGCGACGAAGGACCGAGGATGCACGTTTCGCCCATCAGGATCACGCCATCAAGGGCCATCGGCAGTCGGTGGCGGCTGATGACGTCGAGCCGGGCCGTGGTGCTGACGGGGCTGGGTTGGCGGAAGGCCAGGGTCAGCGACGGGCCCAGGCGGAGGCGGTCGCCGTCGCGCAGGGGGGCGGTGTCGACCCGGCGGTCGTTGACGTAAGTTGGTCCGGCAGCCCACAAAACGTAGCCGTCGCCGTCGCGGACGACGGTCGCGTGGTGACGGCTCAGGTCGCCCAGCAAGGGGACATCGGCCGCGCCATCGGTGCCGGCCCGGCCCAGGACGATCGTGTCGTCCCGGCAGACGAGGAAGCCGCCGATGGTGTCGGCCCAGAGGAGAAATCGCCCGGGGCGTGGTCCTCGGGCGGGGCGACTCGGCATCGTGAGCGGCGGGGCTTGCTGGACCTCGCCGAGGAAGCGGATCGCCTCGGTCGGGGCGACCGCGACGGGGGCGAGAGCCGGGCCGACTCGTTGGCTGGGGGGAAGAGTCGCCAGCGGCGGCAGGGCGCCAAGGTGTCTCCAGGCTCGGGAGCGGGTTTCCCGGGCGGCGGGATGGTCGGGGACGGTTTCCAGCAGGGCCTCGGCCGCGGCGAGGGTCTCGGTCCAGACGCCGGAGGCGAGGGCCGCGTACAGTCGTTCGGCCTGCGGCTGAGCGGAGTTGCGTCGAATTTCGATCTCCCGGCGGCCGGCGGCCAGCGCCTCGGCGGCGGTCCCGGTGAGGAGACGGCCGGCGCGGTCCAGGGCGTCCAGGGCTCGGCCGAATTCGCCGAGGCGGGCGTCGGCCAGGGCGACGTTCCAGGATTCGGCGGCGTCTCGCAAACGGCGGAGGTCGGGGCCGCCCAGCCCCCGGGCCGAGAGGCGGTCGAACTGCTCGACGGCTCGGGCGGGTTCCCCGGCGTCGAGTTCCCGTCGAGCGTCGACCAGAGCGCGGTCGGTCAGCCCCTTGCGAGCGTCGGCCAGGGCGTCGGGCGGAATGTTGAGCCGTCCAGCGGCGTCGAGGTCGTCCAGGGCTCCGGGCAGGTCGTCACGGTCGGCTCGGCGAGTGGCGCGGGCGAGGAAATCGTGGGCCAGGCGGTCGCGGAATCGGACGACCTGGCGGTGGTCGACGACGTCGGGCTGACTGGTCAAGGTCGCGGCCTCATCGAGGCGCCCGGCGCGGGTGGCGTCCTCGGCCTGCTTCAAGATCGTCCGCCAAAGTCCCAGCATAATTCGAGGGCCACCCACCCGGGGATTCGATGGTCGGGGCGTCGCCGAGACAAATGGGCCCCGGACCGATCGCCGGTCGGCCCGGGGCTTTGGGAGGGTTTGCGGATTCTTGGGGAAAAAGGGTGGTCTTTTCCCCCCTTTACTGCCCAGTTCATGGCATTCACTAGGTCGGATTAGAGGTCCTTGTCGGTCGGGGCGTCGGCGTGGGCGCCGAATTCGGCGTCGATCTCCTTGACGACGTCTCGGGAGGACGGGACGACGACCGGGACGGCCTTGTCGGCGATTTTACCGCTCTCAGAGGCGACGCGGGCCATGATCTCGACGCGCTTTTCCAGGTCGGCGACGTCGGCGCGGGCTCGGGCCAGCGGCGAGCCGTCGAAGGTGAAGACGTTGTCGACCTCATCGGCGGCCTGGATCTGCTTCCAGCGGGCTTCGAGGGCCTCGATCTGGGCGAGCAGGGTTTGCTTCTGGTCGGCCATCTTGCGGAGCTGGTCGCGGGCGGCGACCACGGCCTGGCGACGCGATTTGAGGATCGACTCCTTCTTCTCGACCATGACCTTGGCGTGGGCGTAGCGGTCGTAGCGGCGGGCGAGTTCGCCACGAATCTCGTCGGGGGTGTACGAGGTGCTGCCGACCTTGTAGTCGCCGCGCTTCAGTTCGTCGCGGAGGGAGAGCATTTCGCGCTTCTCGGTGTCGAGGTTGGCGCGGGTGGCGACGACCTCTCGGTCGAGGTATTCGATCTCGACCTCCGAGCGTACGATGTTCTCCAGGTTATCTTCCATCGCCGGCCGGAGCGCGGCGACGGCGTCTCGGGCCCGGTCGATGTCGAAGCCGATGGGGGCCGCCTGGCGGATCTCGTGGCGGGCCTTGTGGAACGCCGTGCGGACGTAGCCGGGAGCGCGATGCCCCAGACCCAGGCCCAGAGCCAGGGCGACCAGGCCGACCCCGAGCACACCTTTCTTCACCATGCCGCATGCCATTGTCGAGGACTCCCGGGTTCGAGGACGTCTGGGCACCGCCGGGCCGGTCGTCGGCGAGGTTCGTGCCCCTCATTGGTTTTTCGGGGCGAGGCGGTCGTTATTGGGCGGGAGGTCCGGGAAAATGAGTCGAGGGTTCGGCCGTGGTTGAGGAGGCCGAACACCCGGCGGCCCGGGACCCCTCGCGGTTGCTGGCCGAGTGCGAGGCGAAGACGCTCCGGCGCTCGGGGCCGGGCGGTCAAAATCGCAACAAGGTGGAAACCGCCCTCGTCCTCAAACATGGTCCCACCGGCGCATCGGCCGAGGCGAGCGAGCGACGTAGCCAGATTGAGAACAAGACCGTGGCCCTGTTCCGTCTGCGAGTCGTCCTGGCCCTGGATGTGCGGAAGCCCCCCGGAGCCGTTCCGAATGCCCTTTGGCGGTCGAGGGTTCGGGCCGGGCGGTTGTCGGTGGCCGAGGAGCATCCGGATTTCCCCGCGTTGCTGGCCGAGGCCCTCGATCATCTGGGGTCGGTCGGGATGGATGTGAAAGCGGCGGCGGAACTTCTGGGTGTTTCGACTACGCAGTTGGTGCGGTTCTTGAAACGGGAGCCTCGAGCCCTGGGGAAGATCAACGCCGCGAGGGCGGGCGTGGGACTGGGTCCGTTGCGTTAAGGTGGGGATTCTGGGCGATGTCGACTCCGCTGTTGCGCACGACCGAGCATGGCCTGTATTGCGAGGCCGGGGATTTTTACGTCGATCCGTGGCGGCCGGTCCCACGCGCCGTCGTGACTCACGCCCACGCCGACCACGCCTGCTGGGGGTGCGGTCGGTATTTGACCTCATACGAGGGCCGGCACGTCCTCCAGGTGCGAATGGGTCAGCAGGCGGTCATCGACACCCTGGAGTATGGGCAAACCACGGACATTGGGGGTGTCACCGTGTCGTTTCACCCGGCGGGGCATATCCTGGGGTCGGGTCAGGTGCGGGTCGAGCATCGAGGGGAAATCTGGGTGGTTTCGGGGGACTACAAAACGGGGCCGGACCGGACGTGTCGGGCGTTTGAGCCGGTTCGTTGCCATACGTTCGTGACCGAGTCGACCTTTGGCCTGCCGATCTATCGCTGGGAGGACCAGGAGGTCATCTTCGAGCAGGTCAACGCCTGGTGGCGGGCCAACAAGGAGGCGGGACGGGCGAGCCTCCTGTTCGGGTATGCGTTGGGCAAGTCGCAACGCCTTCTGGCGGGGCTGGATGCGGAGATTGGGCCGATCTTCACTCATGGGGCGGTGGAGAAGTTGAACCGGGCCTATCGGGAGACCGGGGTCGAGTTGCCGCCGACCCGCTATGTGGGGTCGGCCGAGAAGGGTTTTGATTGGGGAGGGGCGATGGTGGTGGCCCCTCCCTCGACGTTGGGAACTCCGTGGACCCGGCGGTTTGGGGCAGCGTCCTCGGGGTTCGCCTCGGGCTGGATGCGGATTCGGGGGCCGAGGCGTCGCAAAGGGGTCGATCGGGGGTTCGTGCTGTCGGATCACGTCGACTGGGAGAGTCTGATGGGGGCGATCGAGGCGACCGGAGCGTCCCGGGTGCTGGTGACTCACGGCTATTCGGCGATCGTGGTCCGCTGGCTTCTGGGTCGCGGGCTGGACGCGGCGCCGTTGGCGACCCAGTACGTCGGCGAGCCAGATGCTCCTCCGGAATCCGAGGCGGACGACGACCCGGCGGCCGGGCCTTTGTTCGAGGGGGGGGCGTCTTGAGGGCGTTCGCCAACCTGTATTCGCGGCTGGACGAGACGACCAAGACCAACGCCAAGGTCGAGGCGCTGGTGACGTATTTCCGGGGCGCCTCGCCGGCCGACGCGGCGTGGGCGACGTATTTTTTGATCGGCCGCAAGCCAAAGCAGGTCGTCCCATCGAAAAAGTCGAGGGCGTGGGCGGCGGCGGAGGCGGGCATCCCCGACTGGCTGTTCGACGAGTCGTATGACGCGGTGGGCGACGTGGCCGAGACGATCGCTTTGTTGCTCCCCCCGCCAGATGCCTCGGCGTTCACGGATTTGCCGTTGTGGGAGTGGGTCGAACGGCGGCTTTTGCCGTTGCGTGGCGCCCCCGAGGAAGTGCAGCACGAGGCGATGCTGGCGGCCTGGCGGGCGATGGATGGTCCTCAGCGGTTTGTTTGGAACAAGCTCATCAGCGGGTCGTTCCGGGTCGGGGTTTCCCAGCAGTTGGTGACTCGGGCCTTGGCGAAGGTGATCGGGGTCGAGCCGGCCGTCGTGGCTCATCGGTTGATGGGGGATTGGGAGCCGACGCCCGCCTTTTACGCCGGGTTGAGCGTAGCGGACGGTCAGGACGCCGATCATTCGCGGCCCTATCCGTTCTGTCTGGCGTATCCGCTGGAAAGTTTGCCGGAGAGCCTGGGGGACATTGGCGACTGGCAGGCGGAGTGGAAGTGGGATGGGATTCGTTCGCAGTTGATCCGCCGAGGGGGCCGGACGTTCCTCTGGACTCGGGGGGAGGAACTGGTCACCGAGAGGTACCCGGAGCTGGAAGGCGTGGGGGATGACCTTCCCGAGGGGACGGTTCTCGACGGCGAGATCATGCCCTGGAAGGGGGATTCGCCTCTGCCGTTCGCTCAGCTTCAGCGTCGGATTGGTCGCAAGAGTGTGGGGAAGACGATTTTGGCCGAGGTGCCCGTGGTGCTGATCGCCTATGACCTGCTGGAGTGGGGTGGGATGGATTTCCGGGAAACTCCGTTCGTCGAGCGGCGGTTGAAGCTCGCGGAGTTGGTGGCGGTGGCGGGGGAGTTGGGCCGGTTGCGGCTGTCTCCGGGGGTGGTGGCGACGAGTTGGAAGGACCTGGCCGAGGCCCGTCAGCGGAGCCGGGCGATGCAGGCCGAGGGGTTGATGCTCAAGCGGCTGGCGTCTCCGTATCGGGTGGGTCGCCAGCGGGGCGACTGGTGGAAGTGGAAGATCAACCCGTTCACGATTGATGCGGTCTTGACGGCGGCGCAGCGGGGGAGCGGGAAGCGGGCCAGCCTTTATACCGATTACACGTTCTGCGTCTGGGATGCGGGAAAGCTGGTGCCGATCGCCAAGGCGTATTCCGGCTTGACCGACGCCGAGATTGCCCGGGTCGATGCGTTCGTCCGGCAGCACATGGTCGAGAAATTCGGGCCGGTGCGGACCGTCGAGCCAAAATTGGTGTTTGAACTGGCGTTTGAGGGGATTCAGCGGTCGACCCGGCATAAGTCGGGGATCGCCGTTCGGTTTCCCCGGATTTTACGATGGCGAGAAGATAAGCCGGCGGCGGAGGCGGATTCGTTGGAGACGATCCGGGCGATGCTGGATGGGGCGGAGGCTTCGGGTGGGGATGCGGCTGCTGAGGCTTGAGGTTCGCGGGGATGGGCCGCGGCGCGGCCGGGGCGCCGTGACGACCGGGGACTGTCGTCACGAGGCTTCGTGGTTTGATTTGTCGGCTTCAGAGCCCGGAGCGCCACTTCTGGCGGAGGGCGGGGTAGTCTTCTTGACGGTCGGGAATGACCTGGATGTGGCAGCCGAGCATTTCCTCGAAGCTGGTGGGACCGAAGCGGACCCGTTGGGCGGGGCGGAACGGGTTGCGGGGGTTGTTGTCGGAGTTGTCGTAGATGCCCACCAGGTCGATGCGGGTCCCTTTGGGTAGGGCCACGGGGTCGGCGAATCGGTACTGCCCTTGCCAGTTGAAGTCCCAGTCGGAGATCCAGAGCAGGCGGCGGACGCGGCCGTCGGGGAGGATGGCTCGGACCTTCATCTCCCGGAGCAGGAAATGGGCGTGGGGCATCACCGCGTGGGCGTGGAGGTCGACCGGGGTGATGGTGGAGACGTGGACCTCTTGGTGGCGGGCGCCGGCGGGGATGTCGATCTTGGTGGTGCCCAGGGGAATTCCGGCCATCAGCCAGGTGGGCGGCTCGTTACTGAGGTAGAGGCCGACCTGGGATTGGTCCTGCTCGGGCTTGCCGCTGGGATGGTAGTGGATGTAGAGGACCAGGTCGCCGCCGGGGCGGAGGACCGTGCCGACTCCCGAGGGGTAGGGCCTCGGGGTCGTGCCGGGGGTCCATTCCCAGAGGGCCGGGACGCCGAGGTCGGCGCTGCCGAGGGAGGCGAAGCCGGGGGCGGGGTCGGCCCTGTCCCGTTTCGAGGATTCGCGGGTGGGGTCGCAAAAGAGCTTGGCGTGGTGGACGATCCGACGGTTTCCCGGGCGGAACTCGATGGCGCGGATGGAGAGTGGGCCGCCCGGCGGGTTGGGGATGACGAAGGCCCGGTAGAGGTCGGGGCCCGGCGGGACGGGGAACGCCTCGGGCATCGTGAAGACGACGTCGGGCTTGCCGAGTTGCCAGCCGTCGGGAGGCGGGGGCGGGATTGGTCTGGGCGATGGGGGGCCTTCGGGAGCACCGGCGTCGGCCCAGGCAGCGATCAGGGCAAGTTCCCGGTCGTTGAGGCGGGGGTCGTCCTGGAAGGTGCCGAAACCGGGTTCGGGCTTCCAGGGAGGCATCCGTCGGTCCTGGGTGATGTCTCGGAGGAAGTCGGCGCGCTTGGCCGCGTCTCGATAAGTCAACAGCGAGAATGGTCCGACCTCGCCGGGTCGGTGGCAGCCGGCGCACCTGCGCTGGAGGATCGGAGCGATGTGCTCCTGGTAGGTGACCGCCGGGGGTGTCGACGCCGACAGCGGTTTGGGCAGCGGACAGCCGACGGGTCGGGTCCGAGGGACGAGGATTGGCTTGCTGGCGAGCAGGGCGTCGAGGCTCGTTTGCAAGTCATGGACTGTTGGGGTGCCGCGGGCCAGGCCGGGGCGGACGTGGCGGTCGTCGATCCTTCCTCGATAGGCGACGAGGCCGCCCGGGGTCAGGACGGCCGCCTCGGGGGTGAGGGTGATGCCGACCTGGCTGGCGAGATCGTGGTCGGGGTCGAGGAGGATCGGGAACGGAAGGCCGAATTCCTCGGCGTGGCGGGCGGCCTGGTCGGGCGAGACGTCAGGGTCGGCGTGGATTCCGAGGAACTGGACGCCCCGAGGCTCATAGAGTTTGGAGAGCCGGGCCATCTCCGGGGCGAGGCCGTTGGAGATGGGACACTCCAGGCCCAGATAGATCAAAACCAGAGCCCGGCGGTCGGCGACGTCGGCCAGGGTGTGAAAGGTTCCCTGGGTGTCGGGAAGGTGGAAGCCCCGGACCACTCTCGACGGTTCGGGGAGGACGGGACCGAGAGACGCAGGGCGGGTCATCCCCCAGGCCAGGGCCGACAGTCCGAAAACCATCGGAGTGAGCAGGAGGACGAGCCGGCGAGCCGAGTGGCGGCGGGTTCTGGCGTCGCGGACGGGTCGAGCGGAGGGGGTTGAAGTCCCCGTCCACGGCCATCTCGTCATCCTTGACCTCAATCGAGCGCGGGGGGTCGTTCACTGAATCGAAGATTTTGGGGGAAAACTCAAGGCCAATCCGTTGGCTTTGGTCGCTCTAGTGATTTTCGGACAAACAGGGTTTGGGATTGAGGGGTGAATGCCAGCCCGGGGGTCCCGGTTGGCCGTTGGGGGTGGAATCCTTACAATCGGGCGGGCGGAGTGCCGGGGATCGTCGATCGTGGGGGCGTTGTCGCGTTCATCATGAGGATCGCGCACCTGATCTGGTTGGTCTTCGGCTCGGCGATCGTCCTGGGCATTGGCCGGGAGCCGTTCGGCCGGGTGATGCTGGTGATGCTGGTGATCGGCCTCGGGGCGGTCGGCCTGGCGACCGCCGCGGCCCTGCAACTGTTCCGCACGGTGGGGGCCATCGGCGAGGCCCAAGGGCTGGCCGAGCATGCCCGAGCCCTGGCGGCGACCCTGGGCATTCTTTCCGGCGCGGCGATGGCGATGGCCGCGGTGGTCCTGATCGGCGGGACCTGCTTGAAGATCCTGGTCGACTGACGGACCATGATTCCTACCGAACTCAAGGAGCGAGAACCGATGCCGCTGGTCGCCTACGAACCCAAAGTGTTTCCCCACAAGTGGCTGCCCGAGGGATTGGCGCTGAAGACCTGGGAGGCGATCGAGCCCTGGTATCGCAAGTTGCAGGAACGGCCGATCGGCTCGACGGCCGACCTGGAAACGTGGCTGCGCGACGCGGGGGAACTCAACGGCGTCGTTTCCCAGGACGGGGCCGAGCGTTACGTCGCCATGACCTGCCAGACCGACGACCCCCAGCGCGAGGCGGCCCACCTGGCGTTCGTCCGCGATATCGAGCCCAAGCTCAAGCCGGTCCTGAACGCCCTGCGAGAAAAGTATCTGGATTGCCCCCATCGTTCAGGGCTGGACACCAATCGGTACTCGGTGTTCGACCGGTCGCAAGAGAATCGTCGCAAACTGTTTCGAGAGGCCAACATCCCTCGGGAGACCGAGCTCGCCGAGCTGGAGCAGCAGTATCAAAAACTGATCGGGGCGATGACCGTCACGTTTCAGGGCCAGGAGCGCACGCCGGCCCAGATGGCCCCGTTCCTGGAGGAGCCCAACCCGTCGTTGCGGAAAGAGGCGTGGGAGGCGGTCTCGGCCCGTCGGCTCCGCGACCGCGAGGCCCTGGATGACCTGTTCGACCGGATGCTTGCCCTGCGGGTCGAGATCGCCCGGGAGGCTGGGTTCGACGATTACGTGGGGTATTCGTACCGCAACCGGGAGCGGTTTGATTACGGAGTGGCCGAGGCGTCGGCGTTTCACCGGGCGATCGAGGAGGTCGTGGTTCCTTTGGTTCGGGAGATTCACGAATCTCGACGCAAGGCCCTGGGAGTCGACCGCTTGCGCCCCTGGGACCTGTCGGTCGACCCGGAGGGCCGCCCGCCGTTGCGGCCGTTCGCCGAATCCGAGGCGCTGGCCGAGGGGACGCAAAGGATCTTCGAGGACGTGGACCCCGAACTGGCCGGGCAGTTCGCCTTCATGAGAGCGCGGGGCCTGCTGGACCTGGCCAACCGCAAGGGGAAGGCGCCTGGTGGGTATCAGACGACGCTGGAGGATGACCGCCTGCCGTTCATCTTCATGAACGCCGTGGGAATCGACAACGACCTGCGGACCCTCCTGCACGAGGGGGGGCACGCGTTTCACGCCCTGGCCAGTCGAGGCGAGCCCTTGGCGGCCTATCGAGAGAGCCCGATTGAGTTTTGCGAGGTCGCCTCGATGACCATGGAACTCTTCGGCGCTCGCAAGCTGGAGATGTTCTACGACCCGGCGGGGGCCGAGCGGTCGTACCGGCAGTTGCTGGAGGGGATCGTCCTGTTCTTCCCGTGGTGCGCCACGGTGGACGCCTTCCAGCACTGGCTTTATCAGCACCCGGGTCATAGTCGAGCCGAGCGCCGGGCGGCCTGGAACGACCTGCTCGACCGCTTCGGCGGCGAGGTCGACTGGTCGGGGCACGAGGAGGCCCGGTCTCACGGCTGGCACCGGCAGTTGCACATCTTCCTGTACCCGTTCTATTACATTGAGTACGGCATCGCTCAGCTTGGGGCGTTGCAAATCTGGGTCAAGTCATTGAAGGATCGCGCCTCGGCGGTGACTGGCTATCGGAGGGGCCTGGCCCTGGGGGGGGCTCGGCCGCTGCCCGAGCTTTTCGAGGCCGCCGGTGCCCGGTTCGACTTCAGCGCCGGCACACTCGGTCCGTTGATGGCGGCGATTCGGGGCGAACTGGAGAAACTGGGAAGTTGAGGCGCGCCATTCCGAATTCGTTCGGCGAGATTGTGACGTCGGCACTCGTCGGAGCCGGCGGAATTCTCGGGAAACTCGCCGAGCCAAGTTCGGCAGGGCGGCGTATGATGGGGGGACGGTCCGGCCGGATCGTCCCCTCACTCGCGGAAGCCTGATCGTGTCGCGTTGCCTCCGCCCCCTTTCGGCCCTGGTTCTGGTCCTGCTCTGCCGTTGGGCGGATGCGGGCGGGGCGTCGCCGTCGGTCGCGATGACCGAGAGAGCCGGCCTGGCTCCCTCGGTGTTGGCCGAGGGGCGTCGGCACTCGGAAGTTCCGGGCCAAGGGCTTCCTTGCGGGGAGGCTTGCGACTCCTGGGGCCTGACCCTCTGCGAGGAGGAGCCCGACGAGGGCTTGACCGGCACTTCGCCTTGTTTCCTGGCCCCATCCCTGGCGGAACCCTACCGCCCAGGGCCAGACCCGCGCCCAGCTCCGGCCGCCGTTCCCCCCCTCGCCACCGCCCGCTATCTCCTCCTATTGCGCTTCCGCTGCTAATCCGTACGGATCGTGAAAAGGGCGCCGCGTCGTGACCACGCCCAGGGCGGGGCACTTCGCGGGCCGTTGTCCGCCGTCGGAGGAGAACGCGAACCGCCAACGTCCGTCGAGGGTGGGGGTCATTGCGTCATGGTCCGCGCGATTATCTCGTGGAGCCTGCACAACCGGTTCATCGTCCTGCTGGGGGTGATTGCCCTGGTCGGGATCGGTGTCCATTCGGCCTTGAACCTCAATGTCGAGGCGTATCCCGACCCGACCCCGCCACTGGTCGAGGTCATCACGCAAAACACCGGCGCCAGTCCCGAGGAGATGGAGCGCCTCATCGGAATTCCGCTGGAGACGGTCCTCAACGGGATGCCGGGTCTGGAAGACCTGCGCAGCACGTCGATCGCCGGCCTGAATGACATCAAGTGCCAGTTCGCTTACGGCACCGACTACTGGGCGGCCCGCCAGGAGGTCATCAACCGGATCGGCCAGGTGGACAACCTGCCGCCCGGGGTGACGCCGGGCCTTTCTCCCTGGAGTCCGACCGGCGAGATCGTCCGCTACGTGCTGGAGGGCCCCAGGTACACGACCAATCAACTCAAGGCGGTTCAGGACTGGGTGGTGAACCGGGCGTTGAAGCAGGTCAAAGGGGTGGTGGACGTCACCGGCTATGGCGGGACGGTCAAGCAGTATCAGGTGTTGATCAACACGCAGTTGATGCGGTCGTATGACGTGACGTTGCAGCAGGTTGAGGACGCGATCAAGAACTCCAACGGCAACGTCGGCGGCGACGTGCTGACCCTGGGGGCGCAGACTCACAACGTGCGTGGCCTGGCGTTGCTCGGGGAGGGCGTTGACCCGCTGGACCCGGCCAACGTCGAGCGGGCCTACACGATCGAGGCCGACAAGCTCCAGGACATTCGCGACGTGGTGGTTGCCTCCAACAACGGCATTCCCATCTATCTCAAGCAGATCGCCAAGGTGATCGTCGGCCACCGGCCCCGGCTGGGGATCGTCGGCCGCGACGCCCCACTCGATGCTCCCTCGCGGGAACCCGCCGCGTCGACCGTGTTGACCTCGACGGCTCGGCCCGACGTGGCGAGCGAGAACGACGTCGTCGAGGGGATCGTCCTGATGAGGAAGTACGAGAAGTCGCTGGGGACGGCCGAGGGGGTCGATACCAAGATCCGCGAGATCGAGACCTCGGGGATCTTGCCCAAGGGAATGCACCTGAAGGTCTTCAACCAGCGCACCGACCTGGTCCACGTCACGACTCACAACGTCCTGCACAACCTGGTGGTGGGCATGGCGCTGGTGGTTTTGGTGCTGTTCATCTTCCTGGGGGATCTGGTCAGCGCGGGGATCGTGGCGATCATGGTCCCGCTGGCCTTGCTGTTCTCGGTGACGATCCTGTACTTCCAGGGCAAGAGCGCCAACCTGCTGTCGATCGGGGCGGTGGACTTCGGGATCATCGTCGATAGCTCGGTTATCATCGTTGAGAACATCTTTCGCCACGTCACGGCCCACGGGCGCGACCCGTCGAAGTCGTTGATCGAGACGATCGAGGACGCCGCCAGCGAGATCGAGCGGGCGTTGTTCTTCTCGACGACGATCATCGTGTGCGCGTTCATCCCCCTGTTCGCGATGACCGGGCCGGAGGGCGCGCTGTTCGGGCCGATGGCCAACACCTATGCCTTCGCCATCTTCGGCGCCCTTTTGCTGGCGCTGACCCTGGCTCCGGTGCTTTGCTCGTTCCTGTTCCATGGCAAGAAGGAAGAGTCGGACACGATCGTCGACCGCCTGATGAAGCTGCGGTATCTGACGGCACTGGACCGCATCCTGCGGCATCGGTATGTCACGGTGGCTTTGATGTGCGGCTTGCTGGCCTTCACGATCTCGCTGGTGCCGGGACTGGGGGCTGAGTTCATGCCGGAACTGGAGGAAGGGAACCTCTGGATTCGCGCACTGCTGCCCCGGACCGTCTCCCTGGAGGAGGCGGCGCGGATGGCCCCGCGCCTTCGGGCCGAAATGATGGCGATCCCCGAGGTCCGCGGCGTCATGTCGCACGTGGGTCGGCCCGACGACGGCACCGACGTCACCAGCTTCTTCAACCTGGAATTCAACGTCCCCCTGAAGCCGATGGAGACCTGGCGGAAAAAGCCGGCGACACTCTGGGGCTACCGATTGCCCTGGGATCGCACGTTTTCTCGCACCGAGATCGAGGGGGAACTGATGAAGCGGTTCGCCCGCTACCCCGGCCTGAACTTCAATTTCTCGCAGTTGATCCGCGACAATGTTGAAGAGGCGCTTTCGGGGGTCAAGGGGGCGAACTCGGTCAAGCTCTTTGGCAACGACCTGAAGGAACTGG
Organism: Isosphaeraceae bacterium; assembly: GCA_965201075.1. Taxonomy (GTDB): domain Bacteria; phylum Planctomycetota; class Planctomycetia; order Isosphaerales; family Isosphaeraceae; genus CBDAVP01. The sequence continues at coordinate 247,631 of CBDAVP010000016.1, forward strand.
AAGCCGGCGGCGGGCGGGTCGTGAATGTCCTGAACAAGATCCGGGGCATTGAGAACGTCGGCCTGTTCCACATTCGGGGCCAGCCGAGTTTGGAGATTCGTGTGGAGCGTCAGGAGTGCGCCCGCTACGGGATCAACGTGTCGGACGTCGAGGCGGTGATTCAGGCGGCGGTCGGCGGGGCGGCGTTCTCGGAGATGGTCGAGGGGGAAAAGCGATACGACATCGTCTTGAGGCTGCCCAAGTCGTTGCGCGACGACCCCAACGCGATTGGAAGGATCACCGTCGACGCCCCCGGCCCCTCCTCGGGCAAGCCGGGGCCTCGGGTTCCCCTCTCGCAGTTGGCGACCATTTTGCCTCACGAGCCGGGAGCCTCGTACATCTATCGAGAGAACAACCGCCGGTTCATCCCGATCAAGTTCAGCGTCGTGGGCCGAGACCTGGCCTCGGCGATCACCGAGGCCCAGCAGAGGGTGAACGACCCCAAGGCCGGGGCGAAGCTGCGGGATGGCTACACCATCGAATGGTCGGGCGAGTTCGCCCAGATGCAAGAGGCCAACGCCCGGTTGATGTGGATCGTGCCGCTGTCGATCGCTTTGATCGTGATTTTGCTGTACACGGCGTTCAACTCGGCCAAGGACGCGATGCTGGTGATGGCCAACGTCGTGGCCGCGACGATGGGAGGCGTGTGGGCCCTGCGCCTCACGGGCACGCCGTTCAGTATTTCGGCGGCGGTGGGGTTCATCTCGATCTTCGGTGTCGCGGTGCAGGACGGGGTGCTCTTGATTTCGTACTTCAACCAGATGCGGGCCGAGGGAACGCCGGTGCGGGAGTCGGTAATGCGTGGGGCCGAGTTGCGGGTGCGGCCGGTGGTCATGACGTCGCTGACCGCCGCGCTGGGCTTGCTGCCGGCGGCGATGGCCACGTCGATCGGGTCCCAGGCGCAAAAACCCTTGGCGATCGTGGTCGTCGGCGGGATGCTGGTGACGCTGGCGTTGACCCGCTACCTGATGCCGGTGCTCTACAGCTTCTTCCCGGCGCCGGCGGGGCAGGTCTCGGGCGACCCGGGCGGGTTGAAGGAGGGGTCGCATTACACCGACCTGATCCTCCAGAAACGGGCGGCCAGGGTCGCCGAGAAGCCAAACGGTCGGCGGGGCCGGTCCAACGGACGGTCGGAGGAGCCGGGCACGTCGGGGATTGACGGGGGTGTGGACGTCTCGGAAGGAGGGCAACGATGAACTGGAAGCTGCCGATCGCCATCGTCGCCACCGCCGGAATCGGCGCGTTCGGCGTCCTGAACCCCCGGGCCCGACACACCGTCGAGGCCGCCATCAAAACGGCCAAGGCCGCCGCCGTCCGGCCGATGACCAGCCACGACGAGGAAGCCGCGCCCGGCTCCCCCGCCGCGCCGGCCGAGACGACGGGCCGCTGGGACCACACCCTGTCACTGGACGAGGCCCAGGTCACCTCCCTCGGCCTGGCCACCGCGACGGTCAAGGCCCAGTCCGATCCCAGCAAGCTGCGCCTCGTCGGCCAGACCGACAACGACCCTTACACCCTCACCACCATCCGCCCGCAGTACAATTGCCGGGTCGAGAAGGTCCACGTCCGCGAGGGGGACCCCGTCAAGAAGAGCGAACCGCTGGTGGATCTCTTCAGCGCCGCTTTGGCCGAGGCCAAAAGCGACTATGAGAGCAAGTTCATCCAGTGCATCTACAACAAGGACCTCGTCGCCGCCAAGCGGGAACTCGCCAAGACCAAGTCCATCTCCAACCGCGAGCTGGTCGAGGCCGAAAACAACGAGCGCAAAAGCCAGGTTGACATGAAGCTGGCCAAGGACGAGTTGCTGGTCTACGGACTCAGTGACGCCGAGATCGAGAGCAGTCGCCAGGAGACCGGCACCCAGAAGGCGAAGTTCACCATCCGTTCGCCCGTTTCGGGGATCGTCATCAAGCGCGACGTGGTGCAGGACAACCTGTACACGCCGTCGGACCCCCTGATGACGATCGCGCCCCTGGATCATTTCTGGGTGCGCGGCAACGTCAACGAGATCGACGCCGGCAAGGTGCAACTGGGCCAGGCCCTGGAAGTGGTCTTCCCTTACGAGGACCTGCACATCCCCGGCAAGGTGGAGTACATCGACAAGGCGATCGAGCCGGAAACACGAGCGGCCAAGTTCCGCACGGTGATCCCCAACCTTGGCGGTCGCTTGAAGTCGGGGATGTACGTCCGCGTGCTGCTGGACGTTCCTCCGGAACCGGGTCGGACGATCGTGCCGAGAATCGCCATGATCGCCGTCGACCGCGACACCTACGCCTTCGTTCGCAAACCCGGGACGGGCCACGTGTTCGAGCGTCGGCCGATCCACGCCTGGCAGGAAGGGGACGATGAGGTCATCGTCGACAAGGCGACCAAGGACCACCACGGCCTGGCCCCCGGCGAGGAGGTCGTGACCACTGGCAGCCTGATCCTCGAACAGATCTACGAGGACAAGTCGATGACCGAGACCGGCTCGGCCCTTTGACGCGGAGGCCGACGCCGCTCGGGGTTTGACCGGGCCTGGAGGCGGCGTTACCATCCGTAGACGAGGGAACCATCCACGTCTTTCGGAAGACCCGCGCGGCACTTGCCGTCACTTCTGGGAAAGGGGTCGACCATGCCCTTGTTCGAGGTCGAGACCACGTCGCATATCATGATCGCCTGCGTCGACGACGAGCCCTCGGCTCGGTCGTTCGCCAAGGCGAACTATCCTGGCGAAGAGGTGATGCGGGTCAGCCACCGCCCTCGCGATGCGTGGGTCATCTCCAAGACCTTGCTGGGCCTCGGCGGCAAGGCCGACCCCTGTGCCAACGCCCGAGACTGCCTGGCCAAGGCCCAGGGCGACAAGTTGCACGCCGTCCGCCTGTACATGCAGCAGACCGGCGTCGACCTGGACGGGGCCCGGAAGGTCATCGAGTCGAACATGGCGATGGGTTGGTAAACGGGTGGGAACTCGCGCAGCCCGGCACGCCTCGGGGCCGGGTTGGGACGAGGGGAGTGGCGGAGCGTTCGAGTTCGAGTGGAGTCGGGCGTGACTGGGGGTCCGTGGGATGTCGATGCCGAGGGTGATTTGTCTGATTCTGGGAGGCGGGCGGGGGACGCGGCTGTTCCCGCTGACCAAGTCTCGCAGCAAGCCCGCCGTGCCGATCGGGGGAAAGTACCGCCTGATCGACATCCCGATTTCCAACTGCATCCACTCGGGCCTCAACCAGATCTTCGTCCTGACCCAGTTCAACTCCGTCAGCCTGCACCGCCACATCACCAACACCTATGACTTCGACCCCTTCGGCGGCGGGTTCGTCGAGATCCTGGCCGCCCAGCAGACGATGCAGCACGAAAGCTGGTATCAGGGGACGGCCGACGCGGTCCGGCGCAACATCCCCTATTTTACCGAGTCGCACTTTGACCTGGTGTTGATCCTCTCCGGCGACCAGCTTTATCGGATGGACTTCCGGGAGATGATCCGCGACCACCTGGAGAACAAGGCCGACGCCACCATCGCCGCGCTTCCGGTTGGAGAAAAGGAAGCGCAGTCCTGCGGGATCATGCGAATTGACTCCGACGCCCGCGTCAACGACTTCGAGGAAAAGCCCAAGACCCCCGAAAAACTCGCCCGCGTCCGGACCGACCCCGACTGGCTCGACCGCCACGGGATTCGCTCCGGAGGCCGGGCCTACCTGGCAAGCATGGGCATCTACCTGTTCAACAAGTCGATGCTGGTGGAGATGCTGGCCTCGACCACGGCGACCGACTTCGGCAAGGAACTCTTCCCTCAGGCAATCGCCCGCCACCGCGTCCAGACCCACCTCTTCGACGGTTACTGGGAAGACATCGGTACCGTCGGCGCCTTCCACCAGGCCAACATCGAGTTGACTCGCGACTCCCCGGCCTTCGATTTCAGCTTTCGCGGCCGGGAGATTTATACCCGCCCGCGCTACCTGCCGTGTGCCCGGATCAACGGGGCGATGATCAAGAATAGCCTGGTGGGGGATGGGGCGGTCATCGGGCGAGGGTCGGTCATCGAGAACTCGGTCATCGGCATCCGAGCCCGGATCGGCGCCAATGTCACGATTCGCGACACCTACATCATGGGTTCCGACAGTTTCGAGACCCCCGACGACCAGGCGGCCAACACTCGCGCCGGCCGTCCCAACTTCGGCATCGGCGACGGCTCCAGTGTCGAGAACGCCATCGTCGACAAGAACGCCCGCATCGGCCGCAACGTGCGCATCCTCAACGAGTCGGGCATTGTCGACTCCGAGGACGCCCCGCACTACGTTATCCGCGACAAGGTCGCGGTGATCCCCAAGTACACGATCTTGCAGGATGGCACGACCATCTGACGGGGTCCGTCCCCTGTCCTCCGGCTTGCTCCGCGATTCAGGACCTCTTCCGTTGGCGACTGAAGCGAATACCCTTGGCGACGACCGCATCGGAGGGTATCGCTACGTCCGGATGATCCACGCCGGGCAGAATTCCAGCGTGATGGAGGTGGTTCAGGATTCGACGGGTCGTCGGTTCGTCATGAAGCAACTGCTAGGCAACAAGACCGGCGACCCCGCCGAGCGAAGGGCGTTCGACCACGAGGCCCGTCTCGGCCAGATCCTGTTCCACCCCAACCTGATCCGGGTCCACGAATATTCCAAGATCAAGGACCAGCCGTTCTTCGTCATGGACTATTTCCCCTCGCACCACATGGGGCTGTACACGGGAAGGCCGGATAAGTACTCATTGCCCAAGGGGCGGCTGCACACGGTCATCAAGCAGTCCGGCGCGGCGCTGTCGTACATGCACGACCGCGGCTGGGTCCACCGCGACATCAAGCCGGCCAACATCATTGTCAACAAGGGGGGCGAGGCTCGCCTGATCGACTATGCCCTGGCGTTGAAGTCGTACTCGATCTTCCAGAAGCTGATGAGAATGAAGCCCGCTCGCGCGGGGACGGCCTCGTACATGTCGCCGGAGCAGATCCGCCGGGACCCGCCCGACCCCTCCGCCGACATTTACAGCTTCGGCGTGAGTTGCTACGAGATGGCCAGTGGCAAGAAGCCGTTCACGGCGAACTCCTCCAGCGAGTTGCTCAGTAAGCACATGCGGGACGTGCCGACCCCGCCGATTGTCTACAACAAGGCGATCACTCCCGAGTTCTCGGAACTCGTGATGTCGATGATCCGCAAGAAGCCGGCTGACCGTCCGAAGTCGATGCACGAGGTGCTCAGCCGGCACTCCCGCCTGAAAATTTACGTCGACGACCCCGACCCTCTGTCTGACCGTTTTTGAGCCGGTGAGGTGGACGGATCCTAGAGGATCATGCTCGATGGAGAACCCCGGCGGACTTACCCGACCCAGTGACGATCCGCGGTCTCCTGCCTCAAGACGCTCTTTCACGAATCCTGGTACGTGGATGGGTTCCTTGCTAGGATTGTTCGCCGTGTGGCGCATGATGTCGGGAGTGATCGACCCGAAAGTGACGGAGCACAAGGCGATCTTCCCGTTGGCGGTTGTCATGCTCTGTGCCTTCGCCGTTTTCGTCTGGCTCTTGTTTACGATGATCGGACAAGTCGTTGGCTCGTGGGTCGGGGCGGACGCCGATGTGGGACCGGGAGAAGAGTTTGAGCCGACTTCCCAGACGTGAATCGCCTGACCTTTCCTCGCAACGAATCGCATTCGCTAGTCTCTGAATTGTTTGCATCTCACCGTCTCCCCCCTGCCCTATTTTTCTACTTCCAGGATTGGAACGACGATGTCCAGCCCCGGCGAATACCGCCTACCCTTCGAGGCGCCCATCCACGAGATGGAGGCGAGGCTCAGCGATCTGGAGTCATTGCACACCAAGACCCGCGCCGGGGGCGAAGGCCCTCCGCCCCAGCTCGCCGAGCAAATCCGCACGATTCGCCGGGAACTCGCGGCCCTGAAGCGGGAGATTTACGCCAACCTCGACCCCTGGCAGTCGGTTCAGGTCGCCCGCCACCCCAAGCGTCCCCAGTTTCGCGACTACCTGGAGCCGGTCTTCGACGGCTTCGTCGAGCTTCACGGCGATCGCGCCATCGGCGATGACCAGGCGATGGTCACGGGGTTCGGCCACCTGGGGGACCTCAAGGTAATGGTCCTGGGCCACCAGAAGGGAAAGAATCTGGCCGAGCGCAAGGCCACCAACTTCGGCTGTGCCCACCCCGAGGGCTACCGCAAGGCCCTGGTGAAGATGCGCCTGGCCGCGAAGTTTGGCCTGCCGATCGTCTGCCTGATCGACACTCCGGGCGCCTATCCGGGGATCGCCGCCGAGGAGCGGGGCCAGGCCGCGATCATCGCCGAGAACCTGATGGCCATGAGCCAGATCGACACGCCCATCCTTTGCGTGGTCATTGGCGAGGGAGGGTCTGGCGGGGCGCTGGGGATCGGCATGGGCGACCGCGTGGCGATGCTGGAACACTCCTACTACTCCGTCATCAGCCCCGAGGGGTGCGCGACGATCTTGTGGAAAGGGGCCGACAAGGCGCCCGACGCCGCCCGGGCCTTGAAGATGACCGCCCGCGACGCCCTGGGTTTCGGAATCATCGACGACGTCATCGCCGAACCCCTGGGAGGCGCCCATCGCGACCACCGTGGCACCGCGCTCGCGTTGAAGTCGTATCTGATCCGCTCGTTCCGGGAACTGGCCGAGTTGCCCCGCGATGGGTTGCTCGACCGTCGCTACGAGAAGTTCCGCAAGATTGGCATCTTCGAGGAACCGTCGCTGGCCCTCAACGGCCACGCCTGAGCGAGCCCTCCACCTCGACCGCGATTGACCTGTTTCGCCCCCTCTGCTAGAACCCTCGCGCCGAGCCCACGCCCCGGTTGGGAGCGGCTCGACCCGCGAGAGGGCCACCATGTCGCGCCGCAAGGTCGCGTTCCTGACGCCTTTGTATTTTGACGAACGCTCCTGCCTGGGTGGGGGCGAGCGCTACCCCCTGAACCTGGCTCATGGGGTCGTCGCCGCGTCGAACGGGGACTATGGCGTCGAGATCCTCTCCTTCGGCGATGCGCCCAGGCGGCAAGCCCTGGCTCCGGGGGTCGACCTGCGGGTTCTGGTCGCCGCCGGACGGCCCGCGAACCCGGCCGACGTGGTCTCCTGGGAGCTTCCTGAGGCCCTGGCCGACGCCGACCTCGTCCACATCCACCAGGCGTACACCCGTTGCAGCGAGCTAGGCTTGCTGGTCGCCCGCCAGCAGGGCAAGCCAATCTGCGTCACCGACCACGGCGGCAACTCCAGCCAACTGGGCCTGGACCTGGCGAGCTTGGACCTGGCCGATCGGGTCTTCTGCCAGTCCGAATACGCGGCGACCTTTCTGCACACCCGGACCCCGCTGGTGATGGTCAAGGGGGGCGTCGACGCGACGAGGTTCGCCCCGCCCGAAGTCCGCCCCACGCGAGATCGTGCCCTCTACGTCGGCCGACTCCTGCCGCACAAAGGGGTGGATCGGCTGATCGAGGCGGTCCCCCATGACCTGCCCCTGACCGTCTGCGGACGGCCTTACCACGACGACTATTTCCGTCTCCTGCAACAACTGGCCCGGGGCAAGCGGGTCGAGTTCGTGACCGACGCCGACGACGCGACCATTCTGGACCTGTACTCAAGGGCCTGGGCCAACGTCCTGCCGTCGGTCTTTCGCGATTGCTACGGAAACAGTCACCTGGCTCCCGAACTGATGGGACTGACCTTGCTGGAGGCGATGGCCTGCGGCACTCCGGCCATCGCCTCAAGGGTCGGCGCGATGCCCGAGTTCATCATCGAGGGAAAGACCGGCTTCGTCTTCGACACGCCCGAGCAACTCGCCGGTCAGCTGCTCGCATTGGCGGCCGACCCCTCGCGGGCCGACGAGATGGGTCGGCGGGGTCGTGAGGTCGTCCTGGCCGAATATGACCTACGAGTCCTCGGTGCCCGGACCGTGACGGTCTATGAAGACCTGCTCCGCCGGGGCCGGGAGGTGGCCGCTTGAAGGTCCTGGCGCTGTCGAACCTGTATCCCCCGGACCATGTCGGAGGCTATGAACTCGCCTGCGCCCAGGTGGTCGACGCCCTGAGGGCCCGAGGCCATGAGGTCGAGGTTCTCACCAGTGCCCCGCGGTCCCGGCCGGTGCCGCGCGTCGCGCACGTCCGCCGAGACCTGCGGTTCAGCGACACCTGGAGCCCCTACCACTTCCACCGAATCCATCACGTCACCCAGAGGGCCCTGGACGCCGAATCGCGGTTCGTCAACGCCGGCAATGTCCATGCTCTGCTGCGTACCCTCGAAGACTTCCGCCCTGATGTCGTGTACCTGAACCACCTGCTGGGCGTGGGCGGGCTTGGGCTCCTGGGATGCCTGCAACACCTTCAGGTCCCCTGGGTCTGGCAGCTTGGCGACCTTGTCCCCGCCTACCTGTGCAGCTTCTGGGACGAGATCCTCCCCCCGCTGGCTCGGGAGTTCAGCCGGCAGGTGCGTGGTCATTATCTGGTCGTCAGCCAGAAGATGCGGGAGGAGATCGAGCGCCGGGGGGTCGCCCTGAACGGGACCGTCGAGGTCTTGCCCAACTGGATCGCGTTCGAGCCGCCGCCCCGTCGGTCGCGATACTTCCGGCCCGGCGACCGGTTGAAGGTCGTCTCGGCGGGTCGGATCGACCGTGAGAAGGGGATTGATCTGCTGATTCGGGCCGCGGCATTGCTGAACGACGCGGGCCGGGACAACTTCAAGGTGGACATCTTCGGCCGGGTCGCGGATCTGGAATTCCCCAACCTGGTGCATCAACTGGGCGTCGGCGACCGCGTGACCTTCCGAGGGGCCCTCCCCCAGCCGGGCCTCATCGAGGAGTTCCAGCGCTCGGACCTGTTCGCGTTCCCGACCCACGAGAACGAGCCGTTTGGCCTGGCGCCCCTGGAAGCCGCGGCGGTGGGCTGCGTGCCTTTGCTGGCCCAGCATTGCGGGGTCGGCGAGTGGCTGGTCAAGGACGTCCACTGCCTCAAGGCCCCGCGCACGGCCGAGGGATTCGCCTCGGCGATTGGTCGGGTCCTGGACGGCTCGGTCGACCTTGAAGCGATCGGGAGACGGGCCGAGGCCACGGTCCGCCGCGACTTCCGCCTCGACGCGATCCTCCCAAGCATCGAACGGGCGCTGACCCAGGCCGCGAGCGAGCCTCGCCCCGCCCCGCCCGGTATGGCCGACGACGTGATGCGGATGGCCTTGCTCTGGGAGAAATTGACCGAGATCCTTCTCCAGGAACCCCGCGTCGCCTGAGCCGAAAGGATTCCCGCCCATGATTGCCCCGGAACCCTCAGCGACACTCTCCCTGCCCTCGGCACGCTCCGACGCACATCCCCAACGAATGCGAGCTCTCTGGGCGCTGGAGTCCTCCAACCAACTGTATTCGGGAATTGGCCGCAACCTGTTCGAGACGGTGAGTCGTCTGACCGATCGGATCGCCTGGACCTTCGCCATCGACGATCGCGAGCCGGCCAACGTCGCGATCCTCCAACGGTTCGCCGAGCGCCACGGCTGCGCGGTCCACGTCGGTCCCGGCCGGGTCGTCGAGGGCCAGTCGGGGCCCGTCAACGAAGCCTTGCCCTCGTTGCTGGCCGAGGATCGCTGGGACGTCGTCGGCGTGGAAGGCTGGGCGAACTCGGCAGCCCATGAACAGGTGCTGGGCTTGATCGGCGACCGCGTGCTTTGCTACACGCCCCACGACCAGCCGACCTGGACCGTGCCGTTCTCGGAGGTCGAGGCCGCGCACGTCGCCGAGGTCCACCACCGGGTCGTCCGCAGGGCCGACGTGGTCTGTTGCGTCTCGCCGGCCGAGCGGCGGGCCCTCCAGCGGTTCGACCCGGCCCGGGATCATTGCCAGTACACGCCCAACGGCTGCGACTTCGCCAACTTCCGCCCCGGCCCGGTCCATCGCGAGCCGCGATTGCTGTTCGTGGGCGACCTGGCCGAACCTCGCAAGCGGTTCGATCGCGCTTTGGTCGTGGTCGCCCGGCTGCTTGAAGAGTGGCCCGGCCTGCGGCTGACGGTCATCGGCAATCGCAGCGACCGCGCCGCGGCGCTGATTCCCGACGACCTACGACCTGCGTGCGACCTGCGCGGCTACGTGGGCGAGGCCGAATTGCGGCGGGCGTATGCCCAGAGCGCGGGGCTGCTGTTGCTGTCGGACTTCGAGGCGTTTGGCCTGCCGATCCTCGAAGCCCTCGCCTGCGGGACGCCCGTGTTCACGACCCGCCAACCCATCACCGAAAGCCTCTTCGCGGGGTTTGCCGGTGTTCATTTTGCTTCACCGGATGACCCGGAATCCGCGGTGTCGCTGATCGCGGGTTCACTCAGACGGGGAGAGGAAGCGATCGTGGAAGTCCTCCGGGGTCGAGACCGTCTGAAAGCGGAATTTGACTACCGGCGTCTCGCCGAGCGCAAGGCTGACGCCATCATCTCGGCCTGGGTGGGTCGTCACCACTGGTGCTGGTCCGCCTGACGACATTCCGGAAATCACTCCGGGCCTTCCAGGATTGAGCCATCCCTCGGACGAAAGATTTGGCGTGACGTTGCCGATGGTAACGGATGGGTCGACCGACCCGGGGAGTTCGAGGGTGCGAGACCTGGCTTTCTACAACGCGATCGGCGAGCCGAGCGGTTCCCGACGTCTTGTCTTGCCGCTGCGGCGGATTTTGCGACGGTTGCTCCGTCCCTTGTTTCTGCGCCAGGTCGAGATCCTGGAAGAGCTTTGCCGGCGGCTGGACGACGCCGAGGCCGGTCGAACGGAGCAGGACCGCCGTCAGGATGCCCTGCTTTCGCGCATCCAGGCCACCTCGGCAATGGGTTGGGATCAGGTGGCGATGGCCCGCCGACTCGCCGTCCTGGAAGACCGGGTGGAAGCCTTGCTCGCGAGCGCCAAACGACCCGACACCCTGGACGGTCCCGACCGCACGGCCGCTGCCTGAATCCTTTGGCGGTCCGAGGAGTTTCGCCCATGCCGATGATGTCGTTCGCCGAGAACCGCGAGGATGTCCTCCTGCGACGGCTCTTTCCCGAGCCGGCCGACGGCTTCTTCATCGACGTGGGGGCGAATGAGCCGGTCTTCAACTCAGTGACGAAGCACTTTTCCGTGCGGGGCTGGCGCGGCATCAACGTCGAGCCGGGCGCGGTTGAGTTCGCCAAACTGTGCGCGGACCGACCTCGGGACCTCAACCTCAACGTCGGGCTCTCCGACCGCGAGGGAACCTTGACCTTCCACGAGGCGCCCGACCGCACCGGCTGGTCGACCTTTTCCGACGATCGCGCCTCGGGGTTCGGCCTGGTCAACGTCCGGTCAGTCCGCCGGGAAGTGCCGATCACCACCCTGGCGAAGGTCTGCGAGGCCCACGCGCCCTCGACGATCGACTTCCTCAAGATCGACGTGGAAGGGCTGGAAGCCTCGGTGATCGCCGGAGGAGATTGGCAACGCTGGAGGCCCCGCGCCGTGGTCGTTGAGGCCAACGACCCCGAGACCTGGGAGCCGACCTTGCTGGCGGCCGATTACCGGTTCGCCACCTTCGACGGGCTGAACCGCTACTACCTGCGGGCCGAGGACGCCGACCTGCTGCCCCGGCTGGCCGTGCCGGTCAACGTCCTGGACGACTTCATTATCTACGGCTACCACCACCGGATCATGGAACTTTACGAACAGGTCCAGGCGTTCGAGGGGATGGGTCCCACGTCTCGTTCGATCCTGGCAATGGCCAGGGGGACAGCGCGACGGCATCCCCGGCTCGCCTCGGCGGCGCGACGGGTGGCCAGGCGAATCCTCGCGAGGCGGGCCGGCTGATCGATCGCGGTGGCGTGGCCCGTCCGGGGGATCAACGATCACGGGTCAGTCTGTCGTCCAACTCATCGGCGAGTTCGCTGTCGCATTCGGTTGAGGGGCAGAGTCGATGGCAATGTTGTCGCATGTCGAGACTCACGAACGCGTCCGCCGAGACCTGCGGTTCGCACACCAGGCTGTCGATGTTCTCACCGACGTGGAAGCGATGGGGTCGGACTTCGACGCGTTGACCAGGCGATCCTCGCGGTCCGCTGAATGATTCATCTCGTGGCTTGAACCGGCGACACCTCCCGGGCCCGGAGACCCTGTCGATGATGATTTCCTACGCCCAGAATCACGAGGATGTTCTGCTGAACCGGGCGTTCGAGGGGCGGCGAGAGGGGTACTACCTCGACGTCGGCGCCAACGACCCGATCCTCCACTCGGTCACCAAACATTTCTACGAGCTGGGCTGGCGGGGGATCAACATCGAGCCCGAGGGGCGCACCTGTGCGGTGATTCGCGCCGACCGGCCGGACGACCTGACTTTGAACGTCGGGATTTCCGACGCCGAGGGGATGTTGACCTTCTACGACGCGACCGACAGCCAGGGCTGGTCCACGTTCTCTCGCGAGCAGGCGGAATACCAGGCGGGGCGGGGAATTGTTTACACCGAGACGTCGGTGCCGGTCCTGACCCTCGCGGCGACCTGCGAGCGATATGTGGACCGGCCGATCGACTTCTTGAAGATCGACGCCGAGAGTCACGAGCGGCAGGTGATCCTGGGCGCCGACTGGTCCCGCTGGCGACCGCGGATCGTTCTGGTCGAGGCCAACGGTGTCGAGGACTGGGAGCCTTTGCTCCTCGCGGCCGACTATCTCTACGCGACCGATGATGGGCTGAACCGTTACTACGTCCGGGAGGAGGACCGACCGCTGATCGCTCGCCTGACCGCGCCGATCAACGTCTTCGACGAATTCATCCCCGTGAGGCACCATCGGGCTCATGAGGAATTGCACCGGCTCCGGCGATTCGCCGGGATCGGCGACCGGTCGCTGGAGCTGGCCCTACGGTTGAACCATCTGGCCGAGCGTCACCCCCGCTGCGCCCGGGTGGCCCGCCGCCTCCTCCGCCCCGCCCGCTGAAGCGGGCCGATGGGGCGGGGCGCGGCCGGGTCTGGGGTCGCGTGAGCTAGCGGCCTCCGCCGAGACTTCCACCCAGTTCCGCCACCAACCCGTCGGCGTGGTAGATGGTCCGCAAGGCTTCCAAAATGCCTCGCGAGTCGACCGACACGGCGCGGGCGATCCGGTCGTCGTAGCCGAAGTCCAGGACGAGCGACTGGATGTTGCCGTCGAAGATCAGGCCGACGACCTCGTTGGCCCGGTTGACCACGGGGCTGCCCGAGTTGCCGCCGATGATGTCGGGGGTGGAAACGAAGTTCAACGGGGTCTTGAGGTCGAGCTTGCCCGAGGCGCGGGCCGCGTCCCAACTGGGCGGAAGGGCGTAGGGTTCGGTATTGCCGTGGCTCTGGGCGTGGGCGAAGGCGCCGCCGATCGTCGTGTAGGGGGAAATGGTCTTGTCGTCGACCTCGTATCCCTTGACCGTGCCAAACGCCAATCGGAGGGTAAAGGTGGCGTCGGGGTAGGTCGAATCTCCCTTTTCGGCGAAGGATGCCTTGGCGATCAGGGCATACTGGGCGGCCTCGACCCCTTCGACCTCATCCTCCCGGGCCTTGCGCAAAGTTCGAGCGTGGGCGTCGACGGCCAGGGCGAGCTTGATCATCGTGTCGTCGGACGCGTCGATGGTTTGGGAATCCTCCTCGGCCAACTTCTGGCGGGTGGCCACATCGGCGAGCTTTGACCCATCGACCAGGGCGTCGGCGACCTCGGCCGCGGTCCGTCCCCGAAAGACCTTCTCGACGATCGGATCGGCAGCGCCGACGGTTTCCCGCCAGTACTCCAGCGAGTGGGCGAGCTTGGCCTTCTCGAAGTCGGGGTAGATCGGCGCGGTCGAGAACAGGGCGAGTTTCAGCGAGTCGAGGTTCGACTCTCGGTATTCGCGGAGGCGGTCGGGGTTGGGCTTGGCCTTCTCGGCGGCGAGGCGCAGCAGGGTTCGGGCGAACAGGAACAGGTGGGAATCGAACGCCTGGCCGCGCTCCAGGAACATGTAGGGTTTGAGCGAGGCGGCGGCGGCGGTTTCGGCCTGGGCGATGCGGTCCCAGGCGGTGCCGAACATCTCTCGGCGGGCGGGGTCGGCGGCGATCGCCTGACGCAGGTTCTTCTCGGCCTCGGCCTTCCTCGCCATGAACGCGGCGTCTCGCAGGCCGCCGAGACCGCCGGTGCGGGCCTTGATGCTGTTCTGGTAGTGGAACAGGTCTTCCTTGGCTCGTCGGGCGAACTCCTCCCCTTGCTTGCCGAAGGCGATCAGGTGACGCTCACGCCCCTTGAGCATGTCGATCTGGAACGGGTAGCCGTGGTCTCGCAGATATTCCAGGTGGGCGACCGTGTCGAGACGGTTGGTTTTGCCCGGATGGCCGGCGACGAAGACGAGTTCGCCGTCGGTCGAGCCGTTGACGCTCCACTTCAGGTAGTGGTCGACCCTGGCGGGCTTGCCGTCCTCGTAGGCGCGGAAGAAGCAGACGTCGAGGTCGTAGCGGGGGTACTCGAAGTTGTCCGGGTCGCCGCCGAAGAAGGCAATGGCGAACTCGGGGGCGAAGACCAGGCGGACGTCGGTGTACTTCTTGAAGGTGTAGAGGGCGTATTTCCCCCCTTGATAGAGCGTGACGACATCGCTGCGTAGGCCGGTCTTCGTCTGAGACGCCTGCTCGATCTCGGCCATTGCCTGGCGGCGGGCGACGTTGGCCCTGGCATCGTCCATGTCGGCGGTGATCTTGGCGTTGACGCGGTCGGTGCAATCCTCGATGCCGACCAGGACGTTCAGTTCCAGGTCGGGGGCCTTGACCTCTTCAGACGGGGCCTTGGCCCAGAAGCCTTCCTTGTAGTAGTCCTTGCCCGGAGCGCTGATCTTCTGGAGCGTGTCGGCACCGACGTGGTGGTTGGTCATCACCAGGCCGTCGGGCGAGACGAACGACCCCGACCCTCCGCTGTTGAACCTCACGGCCGAGGACCGCAGGTGCTCGACCCAACCGGCCGGCGGCGTGAAGCCGTACTGGGCCTTGAGGTGGGCCAGGGGCAGGTTGTCGAAGGTCCACATTCCCTCGTCGGCGAGCACGGCGGTTCCTCCAGTGGTCAGGGCGGCCAGGACGGCCAGGGCGGCCAGCGGGCGTCGAGCGATCATGCCGGTGGGCTCCGGGTGGTGGGATTGGGGGTGGGAAAGCGGTGGGGGGCGATCAGTGACGCTGTTCGGCGAGCGCCGAGGGGCGGGGCGTGGTGCGGTGGCGGTTGATTTCGGAGAGGCGGTTGACGATGTCCCGCAGGACGTCGAGGGGAGCCTGCATCGCGTCGACGTCGTAGACCAACGAAGGGTCGTAGAAACTGAGGGTCTTGTACGTCTCCTTGTAGTAGACCGCCAGGCGGTTCTTGATCACCTGATCGTTCATGTCGTCGAGTCGGTTCTCCCGCAAGGCCCGGGACTTGAGGCGTTCGCCGGCCTTGACGTTGTCCTTGATCTTGAGGTGGAAGATCTGGATGACGTCGAGGACGTCGGCCAGGATTTCGGCCTGGGCGTAGTTGCGCGGCAGGCCGTCGAGGATCAGGGTATGCTGGTCGGGGATCAGGAGTTCCTGGAGTTCCAGAATGTGGACGTGGCGAGACCAGATCCGGACGGTGAGGTCGTCGGGGACCAGGGCTCCCTGGGAGGTGTACTGGCCGATCTCTCGACCTAGTTCGCCCGACTTGGGCAGTTTGCGGAAGATGTCACCGCAGGAGACGTGGATCAGGTCGGGCAGTTGACCGAGCACGACGCCCTGGGTTCCCTTGCCGCTTCCGGGCATGCCGAACAGGAGAATGGTGCGATACTTCTGCCGACCCGACATTTTCGCGGCCCTCGGTCCAGGGGGGGAATCGGTCCGCCGAGCGCCCCGAGGGGGCCAGGCCCCCTCGCCGGCCATCATCCTTGCCGGGAGGGGGCGTAGGCAACCCTTCTCCTCGCCATTTTTCGGCCGTTGCCCGCGTTGGAGAGCTCGACCCTTTGGAAACGCGCATCCTGTTGATCCGTCACGCGGAAACGTCGTCGCCGGGGCGGTTCCACGGGGCCGAGTCGGACGTCGGGCTCAGCGACCGGGGACGCTCGCAGGCGCGATTCCTGGCGGATCACCTGCGCGGCGAAGGTTTGGCGGGCGTGGCGTCGTCGGGAATGCGCCGGGCGATCGCGACGGCGGAACCGTTGGCCGAGGTTGGCAACCTGCCGTTGCGGGTGGTCGAGTCACTGCACGAGCGGCGGATGCCCTCGCTCAGCGGCCGGACCAAGCCCGAGGGGATGGCCGACTACGAGGCGACCCTCGGCCGCTGGATGGCTGGTGACATTGATCACGCCGCCGACGTCGGCGATGAGTCGTATCGGGCGATGACGCAACGGGTTGTACCGGTGTTTCTCAACCTGGCCAGGGAGTTTTCCGGCCGGTCGCTGGCGCTAGTGGTGCATGGCCTGGTGTTGAAAGTCCTGATGGCCGAACTGGTCGAAGGCCTTGGGCTGGCGGACCTGGCGGCGATCGGGATCGACCATTGCGCCCCGAATGACCTGCGGTTCGATGGCCAGATCTGGACGGCCGTCGCCCGCAACGCGATTCCCGAGGGAATGCCTTGAATTCGAGACGGAGGACACCTCGCCCGGAGTGACCTAGGCTTCGCCGGACTGGTCCCCTCGTCGAGGCTGATGGGCATCGGCTGGGCGGAGGGGGCGGACCCGGGCGAGGCGATTTCTCATGGCCACCGCGACCGTCTCGCGGCCGATTTCGAGGAGGGCGATCGAGGCTCGATCGGCCCCTTACCGGCTGGACTGGGTCGACCTGGCCAAGGGAATTGGGATCCTCCTGGTGGTCTTTGGCCACGTCTGGCGGGGGCTCGAATCGGGCCACTTCCCCATTCGGGCGGGACTCTATTCGGGGGTGGATGACTGGATCTACAGCTTCCACATGCCGCTGTTCTTCGTGCTCTCGGGCCTGTTCGCCGGACGGTCGGCGGCCCGGTCCTCGGGCACTTACCTGGCCGATAAGCTGCGGACGATTGCCTACCCCTACCTCCTCTGGTCGCTGATTCAGGGGTCGGTCAACCTGGTGATGTCCCGGCACACGAACTCGCCGTTGACGGCCGCGGGATTGGTCGAGCAGATCGCGATCCGGCCGTATGCCCAGTTCTGGTTCCTGTATGCCCTGATGATCCAGTTCATCCTGTTCCTGCCGCTGTTCAAGGCCGGGATGGGGACGAAGTCGATTCTTTTGGCCGCGATCGTCACCCCGATCGCCCTGCGACTGGGTGATGTCCCACTGGTCCCGATCCTTGGCGTGGCGTTGAATGCGTTCGGATACTTCGCTCTGGGGCATCTGCTGGAAGGGTGGTTGCGCGACTTCCGAACCCCGTCGCCGCGTTGGGCCCGGGCCTGCTTCGGGCTCGCGGCGGTCGCGGGTTTGATGCTGGGAATGGGCGCGTGGGCGCACCTGTTGTTCCGACCGGGGGTGCGGGTTGGGGCGTCGTTGCTGGGGATCGCCGGGGTCCTGGCCGCTTCGTTGGCTTTGGCGAATGGGCCGGGCCTGGCGTGGTTAAGAGCGATGGGGCGGGCGTCGTTGCCGATCTTCGTGGCGCACGTCCTGGCGACCGCCGCCACGCGAATGCTCCTGGTCGGGGTGGTGCATACGCGCAACTTACCAATCCACCTGGCTTTGGGGACAATTGCGGGGCTGGTGTTCCCGATGCTGCTCGACGCGACGGCCCGGCGGTTCGGAATGGGATGGCTGTTCGCCTGGAAGAGGAACGGGGCGACTCAGGCGGCTTCTCCGGCGGCCCCATCCCCGTTCTTCAAGGCTTCCCACTCTTCCCAACTATAAAGGACTTCCCGGGCCGTTCCGCTCTTGAACTCGCCAACGATACCATCCTCGGCCATGAAGTCGATGAGGCGCGCGGCCCGTCCGTAGCCAATCTGGAGGGCACGCTGGAGGAGTGAGGTGGAACCACGACCTTCGCGGATGATGACCTCGATGGCCGGTTCGTACAGGTCGTCTCGCTCCTTGAGCGCCGCGGCGCGGTCCTTGCCGCCGGGTCCGCCGCCTCCGCCGACCTGGAGGCCGAGCAGTTCCTTGCTGAACTCGACGGGGTATTGCTCAAGGTACTCGCAGACGCGATTGACCTCGCCGTCGGAGACGTAGGTTCCCTGGGCTCGGACGATATGCGAGGTGCCGGGGATCAGGAACAGCATGTCGCCCATGCCCAGCAGTTTGTCGGCGCCCATCTCGTCAAGGATGACCCGGGAGTCTCCCCGGCTGGTGACCTGGAAGGCGATGCGGGCCGGCATATTTCCCTTGATGAGGCCGGTGATGACGTCGACGGTCGGGCGCTGGGTGGCCAGGATCAGGTGGATGCCGGCGGCTCGGGCCTTCTGGGCGAGGCGGACGATGTGCGACTCGACCTCCTTGGCGGCGGTCATCATCAAGTCGGCCATCTCGTCGGCGATGATGACGATGTAGGGCATGAAGGTCGGAATCCGCCTCATCTCCTCGTCGTCCTCGGGACGGAGGCGGTTGTAAATCTCGTCGGCGCCGAGGCTGTTGTACGCCTGGAGGTTGCGCACGCCGGCCCGAGAGAGATACCCGTAGCGCTCGTCCATCTTGTCGCAGGCCCAGGCCAGCAGCGACTCGGCTTTCTTCATGTCGGTGACGACCGGGTGCATCAGGTGCGGCACGCGCTTGAACTGCGAAAGCTCGACCATTTTGGGGTCGATCAGCAGGAGCTTGACCTCATCAGGGGAGCGGGTCATCAGGATCGACAGGATCATGGCGTTGAGGCAAACGGACTTGCCCGTGCCGGTGCGTCCGGCGATGAGCAGGTGGGGCATCTCGGCCAGGTCGAAGGCCAGGGGGTTGCCCTTCACGTCCTTGCCCAGAAACAGAGGGATGCGCATCTTCTCCAGGCGGGATGACGCGGCGGAGGCGAGCTCTCCGAGCTTGACGAACCCCCGGCGCTCGTTGGGGACCTCGATGCCAACCGTGTTCTTGCCCGGGATGGGCGCGACGATGCGGACGCTGGGGACTGCCAGGGCGATGGCCAGGTCATTGGAGAGTCCCGCGACCTTGGAGACCCGAAGGCCCGCTTCCAGCTCGATTTCGAACTGGGTGATGACCGGGCCAGTGTCGATCTGGACGACCCGGACCTGGCAGCCGTGGTCCAGCAAGGTCCGTTCGAGCTGAAGGGCGCGGGTGTTGAGCTTGGCCTCGTGCTCCTGGACCGGGAACGGAGGGGCGGGTTCCAGCAGGTCCAGCGGGGGCGAAAGGTAGGAACCGTCGATGGGGGCTGGCGGCGGCGCCGGACGGGGGCTCGACATCCGAACAGGGACGCCGGGTCCGGACGAGACGACCGGACGTTCCAGCGCGGCGCGGGTCGGTGTGGGAGCGAGGCGGGGACCTTCACGCTCGGCGACCAGGAAGTTGGGCGATGGGATGGGTCGGTGGACCGGCTCGGGAAGCAGTCCTGGGGAGGGCTCGGGCTCTTGACGGCGGCGGCGACTCAGGAGGGGATGGAGGAGATCCTGGAGGGGCCAGGTCAGGAGGACTTCGTGGCAGAGGGCCAGACCGCCGAGGCCCAGGGCCGCCAGGATCAGGACCATGCCGGCGACGCCGAATTGGCCGCGGAGGCCGGCGACCGCGAAAGCTCCCAGGTAGCCGCCGTCGCCGACGGTTGGGCCGCGATCCAGCAAGGACCGGCCCCGCCACTCGCTGGCTCCCTGGGCCACGGCCGCGCCGACGAGGGTTGTCAGGCTCAAGCCAACGAGGCGAAGGAGCGGGTCGGGCACAGGGCGGCGGCGGACAATGAGGATCGCCGTCGAGCCGGCCGCCAGAACAAGGAGCCAGGCTCCCAGTCCGACCGCCTGGTAAAGGAGGTGGGCGATCCAGGCTCCGACGGGGCCGCAGGGGTTGGCGGGGGGAGCGTTGGCGGGCCAGGCGGAGTTTCCGGGGGGGTCGGCGGGGTTGAAGCCGGCGAGGGCCATGACGAGAAATGTCCAGCCGAACAGCGTGGCCAGTCCCCAGGCCCGTCTCGCCAGGCGCGGTCGGTCCAGCATCGCCACCCCCGAGTCGCCTTCAACCTTCCAGCCGGGCGGGAATGGAATCCCGACAGCTCCTCCTCTTCCCATCGGCCAGGGCCCGGTCGCGGCTTGGGGGCGGTTGCCGCGACCCGGGACCTTTGGGGGTTATTCGGCCGGTTGGGTAAGATCGACCGTCCCGCCCTCCTGCTCGACGTCCTCGGTGACCTCGCGCTCCTGGAGGTTGCCGGTGAGGTCGAGGTAGATCTTGTTCTGCATGATCTCCTGGACGACGACCTGGAGTTTGTCGGTGCCGCGTCCGTCGACGAGGGGCCGCGCGCCCTGGTTCAGGGCGATCATCCGCTTTTGGATCAAAGTCGAGAGCTTGAAGCGCCCCCCGACCTTGTTGACGATCGCCTCTTCCTTCAATTCATCGAGCATCGGGGTTCGGGCCTCCGCAGCCGTGCCGGGTCAGGGTCGCGACGAGTTCGCGCACCGCCCGGTCGGGGTCGTCGTTGATGATCTGGGTGTCGTACCAGTGGGCGTCGCCGAGTTCTCGGCGGGCCATGACCAGGCGATTCTGGATCGAGTCGTCGGACTCGCTGCCCCTTCCCTCGAGTCGCCGTTCCAGGTCGACGAAGAGGGGGGGCTTGAGGAAAATGAAGAAGGCGCAGGGGATGAGGTCGCGGATTTGCTTGGCGCCGGCGACCTCGATTTCCAGGATCAGGTTCTTGCCCGCGCGGAGGGCTTGCTGGACGGGGGCACGGGGGGTGCCGTAGTGGTGGCCGTTGTATTCAGCCCATTCCAGGTAGTCGCCGTTGTCAAGGTCACGGTGGAACTGGTCTTCGGAGATGAAGCGGTAGGCGACGCCGTTGACCTCGCCCTCGCGAGGGGGGCGCGTGGTGGTGGAGATCGACAGTTGCGCATTGGCCGCGGGGTCCTGGACGGCTCGGTGGAGCACCGTGCTTTTGCCGGCTCCCGAGGGCCCCGAGACGATGAAGAGTTGGCCGGGCAGTTGTCCCGCCCCGTGCATCCACATGCCGATGTCTCGCCTTTTGAGGGATTATTCGACGTTCTGGATCAGTTCGCGGACTTTTTCGAGAAGACCCTTGATCGCCACGACCTCTCGGCTGATTTCGACGTCATTGGCCTTGGATCCGATGGTGTTGACCTCGCGGCCCATTTCCTGGACGACGAACTCGAGCTTGCGGCCGGCGCTTTCGGGTTCGTGAATCACCTCGATGTATTGCGAAAGGTGGGCGCGGAGGCGGACGATTTCCTCGGCGATGTCGGCCCGCTCGGCCAGGATGGCGACCTCGCGGATCAGGTCCTCGGGCTTGAGGGTGACGCCTCGGTTCTGGACCAACGCCTGGACTCGATCCTCCAGCCGCCCCTGGTAAAGTTTGACGACTTCCGGAGAGCGGTCGGCGATGCGGGACAGGTGGTCGGCGGCGGCCTTGCCCAGGGAGAGCAGTTCGGCGGCCATCGCCCGGCCCTCCTCGGCGCGGGCCAGTTGGAGCTTGCCCAGGGCCTCGGCGACCACCGGTGACAACGAGGGCCAGGCGTCGAGCGGGTCGGCCGCGGCGGGCCGGGCCATCTCCACAACGCCGGGCAGCGACAGCAGGGCGGCGAGGTCTAGCGGTTGGGAAGGGTCGTCCTGGAGACGGCGGATTTGGTCTCGATAGCTGGCGAGGGCGACCTCGTTGATCCGGTAGTCGTCGGCGCGGCGGGGCTGGTCGATCCGGAGGGAAAGGTGGATCGTGCCGCGACGGATGGTCTCGCGAACGAGGCGTTCGAGTTCGGGTTCCAGGGCGCCGTAGGGGTCGCTGACCTTGGCCGAAAGCTTGAGGTGGCGGTTGTTGACCGAGCGCACCTCGACACCGACCGACCAGCGATCGTCCTGGAGCCGGGCCTCGCCGAATCCGGTCATGCTCAGGAGCAAGAGGGCCTCGGTCCGGTCAGGGGGCCTTGGGGGTCGTCACCGGGTCGGACAGGGGGTCGGGCAACTCTCCGGCCGGGGGGGCCGGGGTTGGGGCTGCGTCAATCACGGGAGCCGTGGCCGGGTTCGGGGCCGAGGTTGTCGACGGGGCGGGAGTTGGAGTGGTCGAGGGAATCGCGGACGGGGCTGGGGTGGTCGCGGGATTCGGGGCCGGGGGGATGGCGATTCCGGAGGGGGGCGGGGTGACACGGACCTCGGGTCGGGGCGCGGGCAAGTCGCTGGTTCCGGGCAGGGTGATGGGGCTGTCGGACTTGGAACCGGGTTCGCCCTTGGTGGTCGATTTCGACTCGGTTTTGATCCTGGACTCGACGCCGAAGGCGGAGGTTCGGCCCTGGTTCATGCGGTAGACCAGCAACATGCAGACCAGGAACCAGGCCAGGGCCGTGTAGATGGTGACGCGGGTGAAGACGTCGCCGGCCTTGGTGCCGAAGGCGCTGGAGCCGCCGACGCCGCCGAAGGCTCCTGCCAGTCCGCCGCCCTTGCCTCGCTGGATCAGGACCAGCAGGATCATGAAGGACGACAGGATCACCACGAGGGCGTACAGGACGGAGTTAAAAAGCGAAAACACGTTGGGAAGTCCTTGCGGGCGGTCGGGTTTGGAGCGAGAGCCCTGGGGCGATCGAGGTTGTGTGAGGTCGAATGCGGCTCAGGCTTTGCCGGCGTTGGCGACTTCGCGGGCGGCATGGATGATGCCGAGGAAATCGCCCGCCTTCAGGCTGGCTCCGCCGACGAGGGCTCCGTCGATGTCGGGGGCCGAGAGGAGGAGTTTGGCGTTGTCGGCCTTGACGCTCCCCCCGTACTGGACGACGACGCGGGCGGCGGTCGCTTCGCCGAACATCTCGGCCAGCCGGCCACGGAGGTACTTGTGGACGGCCTGGGCCTGGTCGGGGGTGGCGGTGCGGCCGGTGCCGATGGCCCAGACCGGCTCGTAGGCGATGACGACGCCGCCCATCTGCTCCGGAGACACGCCCGCCAGGCTGCCGGCGACCTGCTCGGCGATGACGGACTCGGTGCGGTCGGCCTCGCGTTCTTCCAAGGTTTCCCCCAGGCAGACGATGGGGATCAACCCGGCGGCGAGGGCGGCCTGGAGCTTGGCGTTGACCTGGGCGTCGGTCTCGCCCATGCCGTGACGGCGCTCGCTGTGGCCGAGGATGACGTGGGTGCAGCCGACGTCGACCAGCATGGCGGCGGAGGTTTCGCCGGTGTAGGCGCCGTCGGGCTTGGGGCTCATGTTCTGGCCGCCGAGGCCGATGGGGGAGCCTTCCAGGGCCTTGTCGACGCGGGCCAGGAAGATGGAGGGGGGGCAGACGGCGACGCGGACGGCCGTTTCGGGCCCGACGCCGGTCTTGACTTCCTCGGCCAGCGAGACGGCGGCGGTCTCGCTGGCGGGGTTCATCTTCCAGTTGCCGGCGATGAAGAGCGTTCGCATGACGGTCGGGGTCTCGTTCACGTCTCGGAAGGATACGTCCGGGATGCGCTTGCGGAGGGATCAGACGGCGACGGGTTCGGGGGTGTCGATCGTCTTGCCGACGACCTCGGCGAGCTGGCGAAGCTGGACCATCAAGGCGGCGTACTGGCTGGGCAAGAGGGCCTGGGGGCCATCGGAGAGGGCCTTTTCGGGACAGGAGTGGACCTCGATATGCACTCCGTCGGCGCCGGCGGCGACCCCGGCTCGGGCCATCGCGGGGATCAGGTCGGGTCGGCCGGTCGCGTGGCTGGGGTCGACAATGATCGGCAGGTGCGATTGCAGCTGGGCGTTGGGGACCGCCGAGAGATCCATCATGTTGCGGGTTGAGTCCTCGAACGAGCGAACGCCGCGCTCGCAGAGGATGACTTCCTTGTTGCCCATCGCCAGGATGTATTCGGCCGACATCAGCAGATCCTTGACCGTGGCGCTCATGCCCCGCTTCAGGAGGACGGGGGTTTTCGTGCGGCCGACCTCCTTGAGCAGGTCGAAGTTCTGCATGTTGCGGGCGCCGATCTGAAACATGTCGGCGTAGCGCTCGATCAGTTCGACCTGTCGGGGGTCCATGACCTCGGTGACGACCGGCATGCCGAAGCGCTCGCCGGTGGCCTTGAGGATTTTCAGGCCGTCCTCGCCCATCCCCTGAAAGGCATAAGGGCTGGTTCGGGGCTTGAAGGCGCCGCCGCGGAGGATGTTGGCGCCGGCGTCCTTGACCCGGGAGGCGATCTCGACCAGGACGTCCTCGCCCTCGATGGCGCAGGGGCCGGCGATCATCGCGAGGTGGCCGCCGCCGATGCGGACCCCTTTGATGTCGAAGACCGAGTCGTCGGCGTGAAACTCGCGGCTGCCGAGCTTGAACGGCTTGAGGATCGGGACAACGCTTTCCACGCCGTCGATGGCCTGGAGGGGCTGAACCTGGAGCTTGGCCTCGTCGCCAATGACGCCGATGATCGTTCGCGAGACCCCCTGACTGAGGTGGGGGGTGAAGCCCAGTTCCTCGATCCGGTCCAGGACGTGCTGGACCTGGGACGGAGTGGTGTTGGGCTTGAGGACGATAATCATCGGGGCAACCTCGAAGCGATCACGGCGCGGAACGGTCGGGTCCGTTGGGAGGATCGACGATTGTAGCGACCTGCGGGGCGGTTTGGGAAGGGTGTGGCGAGTGTTGAGGCGACGCTTCCAAGCCCAAGCCTGGCGAATCCGGTTGGCGCGTCGTCGGCTGTTCGCGGGTCGATCGGTCGGGGCATGGGGGGGCCGGGGCGGGGCGAGGTCGTCCGCTGGGTGACGTGCCGAATTGTCAAAGAGCGAGTCGAGACGCGGGGAGTCAGGCGCGTCGGCGTTTCGGGGGGTTGTCTGGCGGGTCGTGCGGGTCGGGCGTCGGGATGGGATCGTGCGCCAACGGCGAGGGACGGGGCGTGGACCATGAGGCCGTGGCGGCGGCGCTCGGGGTGGGGCGGATGGGCGGCGGGGCGGTGCCCGGCGGCCGGTTGACGAGACGCGAGGGGCTGGTGGTGTTGTCGTACTCGCCGGGGATGTAGGCCGGCAGGTCGCCGCGGTCGATGGGCCGGGGATCGGGGCGGGACGTCTTGAACTGGGAGCGGGTCCAGGCGAGGCGACGCTCGGCCTGGCGTTGGACCTTGCGGATGGCGGCGACCTCGGGAGGTTCGGGACCAAGGCCCAGGGATTGCGCGTGACGCATCCGTTCGTCGAGCGGTTGCAGAAGGGCGGCGAGTTCGTTGTGGCGCTGAAGCTCGGTTTCGGCCAACCTTTGGAGGTGGTCCCGGAGGGTTTCGGGGTCATCATCGGGCGGATCGAGGGGCGTTACGCCGTCTTGGAGGTCAGGCGGAACGTTCAGGAGGTTCATGGCCTGGAGGCGTTGGGACTCGGTCCAGCTTCCGCGCTTATTGAGGGTTGCCAGGAGCATTTCCCAGCGGCGGGCGATGACCAGGCAACCCTGGGCGAATTTCCGGAGGGAAGCGAGGGCGCGGGCGGGGTGTCGTGAGAGGCTGGAGGCGAGGAGTTCGGCGTGGTCTCGCTGTTGTTGCTCGAAGACAATGGCGATTCGCTGGGCGTGGTCGTGACGGAGGACGATCTGAGTTTGGTGAAGGCGCTCGAGTTCGAGGGTGTTGCGCGCGACTTCGTGGACGAGCCAGGTTTCGTAGATGTCGAACGGTTTGAGGGAGGAGGTCCAGAAGTCGATTCGGTCGTTGAGGGCGTCGGCCTCGTTCTCGGGCGTGATGATGGTCAGGCCGTGGAGGAGCGGGCGGGGGGTGGTGTGAATTTCGGACTGGGGGTCGATTTGGTGTTGCGACATGGGTGTTGGCTCGTTTTTGGGTGCGGGGGCCAAGTTCGTTGGGGATGAGGGTCTCCCCCGTGATTCACTATCGTGACCGCGGGCGGGAATGGTGACGTCAATTTTGAAAAAATTTCAGGATGGGGTTGTGAGCCACCTGAGAAACCCAGGCCGGGCCGCCCTGGGGGAGCCATTCCTCCATGGGAGCCTGCCTTGTTGCCGTCGAACCTCGGGCCTCGACGCGTTCGACCTGCTTGGTTCCCGTCCCTTGTTGGGTCGCCGTTGGGCGAAGTCTTCGGGGAGTTCCCACGGTGAACGGCGAGGAGCCGATTGGAGCGAACGCGTCATGGGTTGTTGGCGTGGTGCCGGTTGGACACGCGCCTGGCGATCGGGGGTCAACATCGCAAGCCGCGTCAGAAGCCGCGGGGACACACCGGAGACTTCGGGATTCTCGGCAACTCGGCCGGCCTGAACGATGTCCAGGTTCGGGCTCGTCAGATCTGGCGTCGTTGGCCGTCGCGAGGACGTCGAGGCGGTCGGCTGTCCTGGGCGGCGTTTGTTCGCCTGGAGAGTCGCTACCGATTACCGCCAGCCCGAGTGGTCCACGGTCTGGCCAGTCGCGGAGCGAGTTCCTGAGGTGACGAGCCGGATGCGGGGAGTTCGCACGTTTGGGTCCGTGGTGGCCCGGAGGGCAAACCTCCGGGCGTCCCGGCCCAATTCCCCTTCCGATCCCTCTCCGCGATGACCCCACGGATGGACGTGAAAAATCATCACAAACGTTTTTCCAAATTTTTAATTGATGCGTAGTGAGTGTCACGGATAAGGTCTCCAATCGCGCGATCGGAAGAAATGGCAGTCATTCCCCCCACAAGTTGACATTCGAGGCATTGGATCATGAGACTGAGTTTCGCCACGGCAGTGTATGTGGGCCTGGCCTGCGTTGGGACTTGCTCGACGTCCCGGGCCGCCATTCTGAACTCCCCGCCGCTCGTCGACATCGAGGGGTACGGGAACGTCTTCCAGGCGTCCGTCGTGACGGACGCGGTGAACAACTCTCCCACCGCAACCCCGACGAACACGTTCACCTTGTCGACCTCTTCGGCCTTCGTTCCGAGCGTCGGATGGGCTGTGCGGGCGTGGCCGCGGTGGCTTCTCGGAGGTCGTTGTGGCTGGGAAGAGTTAAGGACGAACTGGCGTGAATTCCGGATTCGTTGGCGTTGGTCCTACCCGTTCGGCTCGGAATCTGAACCGACATCCAAATTCACACCCGTTCAGATGCTGCCGATGGCGTGAATTGGGTGGCGATCTTCAACGTGGGGGGCGATCGATTTCACGAAATTGAACGTCCCATTTTCACCGACTTGAAATTGCTCGTAATAGTCATGGGGACTTAGAATCGTGTTAGACCCGTAAGATTCTGTGAGGACGTATGGCATGATCTTGAGCGTTACCAGGTACCCGTCCGCGGTTTGCTCAACTTTCCTGATTGACGCGCCCCACCCGGTAATCTTCGAGGCGGGTGGGACATTGACTTCGGCGAAGAAGGCGGCCCGTTCGGCTGGGAGGTCGGCGAACTTGGACAAGATTGTGGCCAATCTCTTCTGAAGTTCTTCGTCCTTGACGGTCAGTTTTCTTCCGGGGAACAGTTGCACCCGTAAGAATGCGTTGTCTGCCTGTTCTTGGAGGTTGACTGCTGTTTTTGGAGCGAGGTCCGCTTTGCTCTCGACTCTCGGGGGTCGATTCTCGATTGGTACCGCAACAGCCATCGAGAACGACCAGATAACACCCATCGTTCCCAAGATGCCGAATAAAAGTCCAGAGAAACGCATGAGGAATCTCCCGTTTGATTGATCCGGTGAAGAACACATATCGCCGGGTCAGTGGCCTGTCGGGTCATTGTGGAGAGTGGTCGGAACGTTCAGAGGGATGCGGTGTGGGTGGATCAGTGCCCATTTCGGTTTCGCTGCCGTCCGTCCTGCCGATTTGGCATGAAATCTGAGATGACATCAATCCTCCCCCGGTTTCTGGGGAGGAATTCCGTCCTGGAAATCCCGGGTCAGTTCGGTGTTGTCGCTTGACCGCCTGCAGCCCCTACTGGCGTTAGGGGCGGAGGGCGCCTCGGGTGAGTTCGGAGGGGTTTCGGGCGATTCGTTCGGCGAAGGCGCTGAAGTTCTTCATGACTGTCTTGGCCTCGGCGAAGACGGTGCGGGCGGCGATGGCGGCTCCTCGGATGTCGTCGTGCAGGGAGGAGTCGAGGAAGAGTTTCTGGATCGTGCCCTGTTCGTTGAGGCCGCCGTGGCCGTCTTCCATGCGGGTGGTCAGGAGGCTGAGGTCGTAGGCGACCCGGTTGAGGTGCTGGATCATCATGCCGGCCTTGGTGGTGGGTAGGGCTCGGGAGTCGGCGCCGAGGTCCTTGGCCAGGGGGCGGAAGTCGGCGAGGATTCCGTCGAGTTTGGCCGAGAGGGCGGCGAAGCGTTCGATGCCGGTTTTGAGGTTGTCCTGGGCCTGGGGGTCGAGGGTTTTGTCGATCTTCTCGGCCACCTGGCGGATGCTCGCCAGGGCTGGGCGGGCGTCGTCGACGATGGTGTTGACCTTGGCTCCGACGCCGCTCCAGTTGGACAGGAAGGCGTCGACGCCCTCGGCTCGCTTGGCGACGCGGGCGATTCCCTTGGCGGCTCCGTCGATCGATTCGAGGGTTCCCTTGACGTTCTGGAAGGCCGAGGTGGCGGCTTCAAGGGCCTGGCTGGGGTCGGGGGCGACGTCGCCTTCGATGATCGGGGCGTGCTCGGGGTCGGCCGCCATCGTCATGGGCGTGGTTTTGGGGCTGGGGAGCAGGTCGATGGAGACGTCGCCGATCAGGGCTCGGGCGATGCGGGGGACCGAGCCCTCGCGGATCTTGTACTTGCGCTCCATCGCCAGGGTGACGAGGACTCCGTCGCCGTGGTCGGGGCGGTCGTCGAAGCGGATCGAGGCGACCTCACCGACGCGGATGCCACTTTTGCGGACGGGGATTCCCTCGGAGACTCCGGGGGCCTCGGGGTAGTGGACCGTGACGTAGGCCCGGTCTCGGAAGAGAGAGGGGGACTCGCCGAACCAGACGATCATCATCGTCAGGACCAGGCCGGCGACAATCACGAACATGCCGATCCGGAATTGCATGACACGTTCGTTCATCGCCGACCTCTCTCGGGACGTGGGCGTGGGCTTAGGCGGTCCGTCAGGACGTACCGGGGATGGGTTCGCGCTGCTGGGCGAGTTCCTGGAGACGCTCGCCGGCCTCGCCGCGGACGAACTGGCGGACGCGGGGGTCGGGGTGGTCTTCCAGGAGTTGGGGCGGTCCGTCGAAGAGGACCTGGGCTTCGTCGGGTCGCAGGCGGGCCAGTGGGTAGAGCATGACCACGCGGTCGGCGACCTTGAGGACGGTTTTCATGTCGTGAGTGACGACGACGCCGGTGGCCTTCTTGCGGGTCTTGGTCTGGAGGATCAGCTCGTTGATGACGTCGCTCATGATCGGGTCGAGGCCGGTGGTGGGCTCGTCGTAGAGCATGACTTCGGGGTCGAGCGCGAGAGCGCGGGCCAATCCCACTCGCTTGCGCTGGCCTCCGGAGAGTTCGGCGGGTTTTTTCAGCTCGAGCCCGTGGGGGAGTCCGACTTCCTGGAGGCGCTCGGCGACGATGTGGGCGAGGGTTTCGGGGTCGTGGAGGTTGTGCTCTCGGGGTCCGAAGGCGACGTTGTCGTAGATGGTGAGGCTGTCGAAGAGGGCCGCTCCCTGGAAGAGGAAGCCGAAGCGGAGGCGGAGCTTGTTCAGTTCGTTGCCGTTGAGGCTGGCGAGGTCCCGGCCGTCGAACTGGACGGTGCCGATGGTGGGTTTCAGGAGGCCAATCATCAGTTTCAGGAGGACGGTTTTGCCGCAGCCGCTTTCGCCGATGATGCAGAGGGTCTGGCCTCGGGGGATACGCAGAGTCAGTTCGCGCAGGACCGTTTGCTGGCGGAACCTCATGGTGATGCCAGTTAATTCGATGATGGGGTTCCCCAGGCCGGGGCCGCCGGGGGCCGTCATATCAGGTTCGCCGAGTCGGGCCAGATGAGGTTGTAGGTCGTGTTCCAGCCGATGCCGATGCAGAAGTCGAGGAACAGGATGGCGATGAAGGAGAGGACGAACGCCTCGGTGGCGGCGCGGCCGACCCCTTCGGCCCCGGCCTTGCAGTGGAAGCCTCGGTGGCAGGAGATCAAAGCGATGGCGGCGCCGAAGAAGTAGCTTTTGAAGACGCCGGCCATCAGGTCGAGGCCGCCGACGTACTTGCGCGAGTAGGCCCAGTAGTGGAAGGTGTCGACGCCGAGGATCTGGGTACTGACGGCCGCTCCGCCGATGACGCCCATGAAGTCGCCCATCAGTGTGAGCAGGGGGATCAGCAGGACGCAGGCGAGGAAGCGGGGGACCGAGAGGTAGTGGATGGGGTTGGTGCCCAGGGCCGAGAGGGCGTCGATCTGCTCGGTGACACGCATGGTGCCGAGTTCGGCGGCCATTGAGGAACCGACCCGGCCGGCGAGCATGGTGGCGGCCAGGACCGGGCCGAGTTCCTTGACCAGCGAGATGTTGATGATCGAGCCGAGACGGGATTCCATGCCGATGGCCTTGAACTGGCTGTGGGCCTGGACGGCCAGGACCATGCCGATGAACAGGCCGGTGATCGCCACGACCGGGACGCTGGAGACGCCGATCGAGTAGAGGTTGGGCAGCAGGACCGACCAGCGGGATCGTCGCTTGAACAGCCACAGGACGGTGGAGCCGGAGAAGCGGGCGACGTCGCCGATGTCGGCCACGCCCTCGAAGATATGTTCGCCCAGTTTCTGGACCGGCGAAGCCCCGTGGGGGTGGCCGTGGCCGTGGGCCAGGTGCGCGGTCGCCATTCGGGGTGGGAACTCCTTGGCTCTCGGACCCGGACGGCCGCCTGGGCGGGCGGGGAAGGCGGACGTCTCGACAGGTCGAAGCCCCCCTTCCCTGGGTGGAGGGCTTCATTCTGCGTCGGATTTGAAAAAAAGACAAGCCCGGTCGCTGGGGGCGTCCAGGGCCATTTCATTCTCACTATGGGTGGACCAAAGGGCCTCTTTCGCTGACTGATGTCCCTCCCACGCCGCCCACCGGGCCCCGGAATGGGGGACAGGCACCGGCGGAGTACCGACGGAGCCAGTCCCCGATTGCAAGGCCAATGGAGAAATCAACGGTCCTGCTGGGCGTCCCGCTGGCGGCCGGGGAAGCGATCAAGCGCGGGCGGCGAGGCTTCCCGTGCTGGTTTCGGGGACCTCGGGGGCGTTGGGGTCGAACCAGCGGGGGTCGAAGTCGATGCGGCGGGCTTGCTTCATGGCGAGGTTGCTGGTCAGGGCGATGACCGCGTCGGCCAGGGCGACCTCTCCCCGGCAGCGAGGCTGGAGGGTGGGGTCCTCGGGGTCGTGGTACTTCGAAGGGTTGCCGTTGCGGATGCAGTAGGCGAAGTGTTCGAGTTCCTCGCGATAGCCCCGAGAGGGGGCGGCGGTGGCCAGGCCTCCCAGTGAGGAGGCGGCGGTGGGGCCCGAGGCGCTGGCGCTGGTTTCGACGGCGGGTTTGGACCCGGCTTTTTCGACGGTGTAGGTCGTCAGAGGGCTGGCTCCGGCGAGTGGCCTGTTTTTGTCGATCTCGTTGAAGAGGTAGAGGTCACGCTCCTCCTCGACGATCATCGTCGCCTTGGTGCCGTAGAGTTCCTCGCCGTACTTCTCGAAGGCGTTGGTGTTGATCGACGAGTAGGAGACGACCACCCGCTCCCTGCCGGCGGGGTGGCCCTGGTCGTCGGTGTGGAGGGGGAACTCGAAG
The DNA here is from genome assembly GCA_965201075.1 of Isosphaeraceae bacterium. Classification (GTDB taxonomy): domain Bacteria; phylum Planctomycetota; class Planctomycetia; order Isosphaerales; family Isosphaeraceae; genus CBDAVP01. The sequence continues at coordinate 279,236 of CBDAVP010000016.1, forward strand.
TTGACGAAGACGTGGTCGTCGACCTCGCGGCCGTCGTCGTAGAGGTAGTTGCCGCCGATGCCAGTGACGCAGATGGGGTGCTTCTTGCCCAGGAAGATGGAGCAGGCGTCGAGCTGGTGGCTACCGAGCTCGGCCATCAGGCCGGCTCCGGTGCGGTTGTAGAGCCGCCAGCGGACCAGTTCGTCGAGGCTTTTGTAGCCGTATTTGGCGAAGTCGACGTCCTTGTCCTTGAGGGGGATGTCGGGCTTCCAGCCGTCGAAGTAGACAAGGTGGCCGGCGTCGTCGCGGACCAGGACCGGCTCGCCCTTGTCGTCATATTTGAGCGAGCCGTCCGGGTTCTTGGCGATGCGGGCCTGGCCGTTGTTGCGGTGCCAGAGGGCGCGGATGTGGCGGATTTCGCCGAGAAGGCCGGCGCGGACGAGTTGGTTGGCGTTGTCGTAGAGGACGGAGTAGTGCCGTTGGTGGCCGACGGCCAGGAGGACATTTTTTTCTCGGGCGACCTTGCACATGTTCTTGCACTGGGCCACCGAGTGGGCCATCAGTTTTTCGCAGAAGACGTGCTTGCCAGCCTGCATCGCCTTCACGGCGATCGGCTCGTGGAGCCAGAGCGGCAGGGCGATGACGACCATCTCGACGTTGGGGTCGGCCAGCAGTTCGTCGATGTCGGCGTAGCTTTTCAGTTTGTCGGCGTCGGCCTGGCCGTACTGCTTGTGCTTGGCGAACTCGTTTCGGGCACGGATTTGCTGGGAGGGGCGGATGTCGCAGAAGCCCACATACTCCACGTAGTCGCGGTTATGGTCGTGAATCATGGCGCCGCAACCTTCGTTGCCGGTGCCGATGATGGCGGCTCGGACGGGCTTGCCGCCAGTGAGTGCCCCATAACCGAAGTAGGCGGAGGCGACGGGGACGGCGACGGCGGCGGCCTTGAGGAAGTCTCGACGGGTGACGCCCAGGGCGGTGTCGGCGTTCTGGCGGCCCAGGGCCCTTTGTTCGGCGGTCAGTTGGCTGGTCATCGGCGGGGGGCTCCCGGGTTGCGGTCGCGGGCGTGGGGAATCGTCACGGTGGTGGTGGGCGTGAACGTCTCTGCGTCCTGAGCGTTTCGACGGCCCCGGCCGATCCAGCCAAAAAGCAGCGCGTCCAGACCGAGCCAGAGGCCGTTGGGGGTGCTGGCCAGGACCAGGCAGGCGAGCATTTCGACGAGATTCTTGTTGACGTAGAGGTAGTGGCCCTCGACTGCGGCGCCTTCGGGCAGGCCGGGCCAGGGGGGCATGCTCAGGTAGATCATCGCCAGGAAGCCGGCGGCGGCCAAGGCGGCGACGGGAGTGAACAGGCCCAGCATCAGGCAGCCGCCGATGATGAGCAGACCATAAGTCGTTTGCAGGTTCACCCGGTCGAGCGAGGAGGAATGGGAGGCGATCGCCCCGGCTTGCTGGACCTGCTCGGGCCTGGCCAGCTTGATCCAGGAATCTCGCAGGGCGCCGGACCAGGCGTCGATGGTGGCGACCAACTCCCGGCGTTCGGTGTCGAGCTTCTTGCGGGCCGCTTCAACGCGCTCCTGCTCGAACGTGACCGCGGGGGGTTCTTTCTCCAGCTTCGCCAGGCGGTCGATGTCCTCTCGGTAGAGACGGAGCTTGTGGATACGCTCGCCGTCGGAGAACCAGTCGTGGGCGGTCTTCTGAGTGGAGTTGAGGGCGGTTTCGGCCTCGGCGGACTGGGTGCGGCTGAACCCGTAGTGCTGGCGGACGACGTTCAACTCGTCGCGCCAACTGGCGGTGAGGGTCGCCTCGTCGAGCTTTTTGAGTCCGTGGGGGTCGGGGATGAGTGCGCGGAACTTCGGGGCGAGGGGTCCGGTGGCGTTGCGGAGGTAGCCCTCGGCGGAGAAGTTCGCGCCGCCTCGGTCGGCGGAGTGAAGTTTCAGGTCGCCCTCATGGTAGAAGTGCCAGCCGATGGCGGTGCGTAGGAGGATCAGGAACAGGGCCCCGAAAAATCCCGGATAGTAGCGTAGAGACGCGGCCAGGGGAGACCTCCTTTGGTCGATGGCTGGGGTGAGGGGCTTCTCAGCCGTGGGGATGAGGGGCGAAGGCGTGGCGGTCGAGGCCGAGGATTCGCAGACTGGGGGGATCATTTGCCCTTTGCCCAGGTTCGACGAAGACCGCTCCGACGCCGGGGAACTGGTCCTGGATGGGCTCGATCGCGTCGGGGCCGAGCAGGTAGAAGGCGGTGGAAAGGGCGTCGGCCTCGGCGGCGGTTGGCGCCAGGACGGTTACGCTCAAGGGGCCGTCGGCCGGCTGGCCGGTGCGGGGGTCAAGAATATGGCCGTAGGCACGCCCGTCGGCCACGAATTTTTGATAAGCCATGCCCGAGGTTCCCAAGCCCTGGTCGCGGAGGCGGAACGTGCCGAGGCTTCTCGATGGGTCGGTGGGGTCGGGGAGCGAGACTTCCCAGGACCCGCCGAGCGTCCCGGGTGGCGATCCGACGGCCAGCACGCTGGAACGCCCGCCGTGGAGCAGGGCTGGCGTCGGCCACCAGTGGTCGCGGATGACCTTTGCGGCGCGATCCAGGGCGTAGCCTTTTCCGAGGCTTCCCAGGTTCAGGATAATTCCAGAGCGGATGAATGCGACGGTCTGGCCGTAGGGGTCGAGGCGGACAAGTGGCTGTCCGGTTCGGTCGCGGGCGTGTTCGAGTTCCGCGGGGCTGGGGACTCGTCGAGGGCCGCGGGTGAAGCCCCAGGCGGCCGAGAGGGCGCCGGCGGTGACGTCGTAGGCCCCCGCGGTTCGGTCGTGGAGAACGCGGGCGGTTTCCAGGAGTGCGAACAAATCGGCCTCGATGGCGACCGGCCCGAGGTGGGCCGAGGCGTTGAGGCGGCTGATTTCGGAGTCGTCCCGGTAGATACTGAGGCGGGCTTCGAGGGTGCCGATGAGGTCGAGCGATCGGTTGGCCAAAGGCAGGGCGCCCGGGGCGTGGGCTGGGAGGAGGATTTCGAAGTAAGAGCCCATGCCGTCGCGGCGGGCCCTGAGGAGGTCGGCGCCGGCGGGTTGGGGTGCGGGTTGGGCAGGCCGACGAGGTCGGAAGAGGTCGCGACGGGTGACCTGGGGTTGGGGCGGACGCACGAGGATCGGCCTTTGGGGGGGCCAGGAAGCAGACCGCCCGAGACCTCTCAAGGCGGGTGTCGAGGCCCCGGGCCAATCTCGATCGTACCCAGCCCGGCCCCCGTCGGAAAGGGGCCGAGGCCGGGTTGACCGATTCGCCGATCAGTACGAGTCGCTACTAATCACCTCGCCGAGGTTGCGGGTGGCTAGCGATCGCCAGGGGATGGGGTTGATGGAGGATTTGAGGAAGTGGACCGAGCCGTCGGCGAAGAGCATGTTGGCGCCTCCGGGGTGAAGGCTCCAGTAGTCCTCGACATGGGCTTCGGGGTTGTTGATGGTGCGGGTGCCATCTTCCAGGCCGACGGGGCCCATGATCTGGGTCCAGGATTCCTCGGGAGAGGGGTCGAACTTGTCGGTTCCCCCCTCCAGCGGCGAGGTTTTGCCGAGCCAGCCGTCGATCGAGCGGGCGACCCAGGTGACGTAACTGAGGTTGTGACTGCGCTCGCCGACGGCGATGGTCGAGCTTGAGCCATCGGTGATGTCGGCGAAACTGACGTGGCTGTTGCGGTAGAACATCCCGGCGTGGGTTCCCTCGGGCCCGGCGCCGTTGTTGTTGACCGAATCGAGGGACCCGGACTGCGCACAGATTTCGCCGATGCCGTACATCCCCACGTAGTTGCCGCGGGCCAGGGTGTCGACGACGTTGGCCGCCGAGTAGGTTCCGGGCTGGGCGGGGTCGGGCGGGTCGGCGAAGACCGGGATCGTGTCGGGGCCGAAGTCGGAGGGGCAGAGGTAGAGGTTGACCGTTGTCAGGCTGGCGGTGTCGTTCTGGTGGTAGGCGACCGAGAGGTTGAAGTTGATCGAGTTGTAGACCGGACCCTGTTCCAGGTAGGGCAGGATCATGCTACCCCAGGCCCAGCCGGAACCAGTGTCGACCCCCTGGCCCGGGGTGTTCTCGGCGTCCTGGTTGCAGGCGTCGAGGACCGAGCGGTTGACGGCGCTGATGTATCCCGGCGGGAAGACGCCGGTGGCCGAGACGTAGTTGTGCAGGGCAACGCCGATCTGCTTGAGGTTGTTGGTGCACTGAGCGCGCCGGGCAGCCTCGCGGGCGGCCTGGACCGCCGGCAGGAGCAAACCGATCAAAACCCCAATGATGGCGATGACGACCAGCAATTCAATAAGCGTGAAGCCGCGAGCGCGGCGCCGTGGGAGCCTTGTCATGGGAGAATACATCCGGACGCCCGGCACGCGACGACTTGAGGGTCGCCCCGTTCTCTCGGGCTTCGAGCCGTTCCGAGGGGTAAAATCCACGCGTAAGGGACCGGATCGGCCGTCCTCAACCTTGAGGCGCGGCGCAATGTGAACTGGAGAAGTTCCCGGTTCAGGCGTGGGGAGGGGCTCGGCCGGTGGGTCTCGCGGTCCGGACCCGTTGGACGGTGGGGTTCGGAGTGTCATCCAGGGTGGCGACAAGTTCGGCGTGAAAATCGGTCGGGACGGTGGCGACCAGGGAGGACTGGGACCGTAACTGGCAGGAGAGGCAATCGTCCGGGTGGGGGGCGGCCGTCGTCGAGACGGGCGACTCAATGTGGGTCCGGCGCTCCTGGCAAGGGGCCAGGGTCGAGACCGGAGTGGGCGGGGTCTCTCCGTGGTCGTGGAAGCCCTGGGCCAGCAAGCCGGCCAGGACGTACCCGACAACCAGGGATAGCCGTCCCAACCGCATGGACAGGGCGCTCGTTGAGGCGAAAATGCGCGTTCGCCGAGGCGGACGACTCGGCAAAGGGGAGTGTCATGATGGCGGCCCGTCGGGCGGGGCGTCAAGGGACGAAGGGGGTCGGCCTCGGGAAAAGCGGAGTAATGAGGGCACTTTTCGACACCCCGCGGCAGGACCGGGGTTTGGGCTTGAGGAGGAATCGGGCTCGGGTTCCGACGTCTCCCCCCCTCCGAGGTGATGGATTGCTAGCCGGGCCTTCTCCCCAACGCCTTCCTTGTGGGAGGGTGAGGCGGATGGGGCCTATCTTGTTTGTGGCTGCACTTTGCCAAAACTGACGTTTGTCGAGGGGCCAGCCAGTTCGGCCGAAGGTGCATTTGCAAGCTTCGCTTTCACCCGGCATCTCGTCTGGGATGCCAGGCTCTTTCGTGCCCCAACCGATTGGCCAGTCCGGATGTTGCAGCTCCTCTTCTGAGCGACACGCTCGGCAACGTCCGCAACGCCCTTCTTTCCTGACGTCAGTCAGGGCGTGCCGATCATTTCCTGTACACGTAAATGTCAATTTTCGTCACCTTATTAAGCTCCGAGAGCCGCGGATAGATTTCACTCGCGGTCTTCTCGTCAACGCCAAATCGAATCTCCCTAAGGTTTCGGAGATGAGGAAATGTCTTTGCAAAGTCTGCGTTCACGCGACTGCCTGGGATCTCAAGAACCTCAAGATTTTCCATGCTACTCAAGTATTTCCAGTCTGTGGCGGGGATCTTTCCGCCAAGCAGAAAGTCGAAATGAAACTCTTTCAGCCCTTTCATCTTTCCGAGCGCCTCCAGTGCGCCCGCTTCCATGAGGCATTCTTCGCAATACAACTCCTTGACGGACTCCAGCGTGGAAATGTATTCCAGAAGGCGTTTATTGATGGTTGTCCTGCGGAGCGAAATTGCCTCCAGCTGACCGTAGCGAGACCACTTCGTCCAATCCTCCTTCTGATCGGCGACAACATCAGGCGGGCCAGAATATTCAAGATCATCCACCTGTTGTGTCTTGGGGGACCTATGGAAATTGAAGTTTTTTACAATCTTGCCGTCGGCGCCGCGCAAAACGAACACGTCCTGCTCCGAGGTCTTTTCCGCCATGGTCTGGCCCAAGCCGGCTCTCGCAAGCCCCAAGATGGCCAAGGCAAAAACACAGAGTCTGTTGATGTGCTTTGTAGTCATTGGCATTTCCCAAGTACTGTTCCCATCTCTGCACTTTGCCGGAACTGACGTTTGTCGAGGGGCCAGCCTCTTGAGATAACCCCCACCCTCCCGGCACGATCGTGGTTGCTACACGGCCACCATCACACCGAGGAGGGACGGGGGTGTTCACCTTCAAACTCATTGACCCGTGGGCCGCCTGGGTCGCTGCTTTGGCCGCCCCACTCCACGGCCGCCTCGCCTGGAGATTGCCCACCATCGTCCTGGGCATCCTCCTGGCCAACGGCCGTCGCACCATCACCCGATGGTGGATCGCCGCCGGCATCAGCAAACGCTTCCGATCCTACTATTACAGCCTCGACTCGATCGGACGCAAGGCCCAGCCACTCGCCGCCGCACTCCTGAAGATCGTCCAGGAAGCCATCCCCAGCGACGGTCCGCTTGTCTTCGCCATCGACGACACCCCGACCCAGCGGTACGGCCCCAAAGTTCAGGGAGCCGGCATCCACCACAACCCCTCACCGGGACCCGCCGGCTCCAACTTCCTCTATGGACACTGCTGGGTCACCCTCAGCCGGGTCGCTCACCATGCCCTCTGCGGTGTCATCGGCCTGCCGCTTCTGGCCAAGCTCTACGTCCGCAACAAGGACATCGCCGGCCTGCCAGCGAAGTCCGAGTTGAGCTTCGCCACCAAGCTGGAGAAGGCCGCCGAGATGCTCACCTGGCTTCGCAGTCAACTGCCAAAAGACACCCCGCCGGCCTGGGTCGTGGTCGATGGTGGTTACGCCAAAGCCGAGTTCCTCAAGCCGGCGATCGGTGCCGGCTTCGTGGTGGTCGCCCGACTCCGCAGGGACGCCGCTCTGTGCGACCTGCCGGCTCGACTCAAACCCGGCGAGAAGCGAGGCCGAGGCCGGCCGCCGAAGTACGGCAAAGCTCGCCTGAGCCTGGCCAAAAGAGCCGGGCAGCCCCGAGGCTGGAAGGACGTGACGATCAAGACGACCACGGGCCGGTCGCTGACCAGGCTAACCAAGACGTTCCTGGCGACCTGGCGACCGGCCGGCGGGGTGGTGCGGGTGGTGATCCTGAAGGATCGGCAGAAGTCGTGGCGAGCGTTCCTCTGCAGCGACCGGGAGGCGAGTGCCGAGGCGATCGTGCAGGCGGTCTTTGACCGCTGGGCGATCGAGCAGAACTACCACGACCTGAAGGAGGTCGAGGGGATCGAGCAGGTGCAGTTACGTCGGTTGTGGTCCAACGTCGGGGCGATGAACCTGAGCCTGTGGGTGCACACGCTGGTGGAGATCTGGGCGTGGGGTCGGTCGGAAGCGTCGTTGAGCGACCGCAGTGATCGGCCGTGGGATGATGCCAGCCGGAGGCCATCGCATGGCGACAAACGCCTGGCGATTCAGCGGGAGATGGTGGCGGAGGAATATCGGCGGCTCGGGGTGCCGGAGCCGTGGTCGGAGAAAATCCGGCATCTGCTGGCGGGCAAAGTCAGTATGGCCGGATGACAAACGTCAGTTCCGGCAAAGTGCAGTTTGTGGAGGTTGGCCATGAAACTCCGTGTGATTCTGCTGATGGTCGCGCTGGGCTCTTGGGGGATGGCTTCGAACGCCGAGGCGGCGGGACGTCGGGGCCGGAACTGGAACGGGATGATGTTGAGCCCCTACGGAGCGATCCCCAACCCCAGCTACACCGGCGCGGCTCGCGGACGCGGACGCGGACGCAATGCCATGACGCTCGAAGCTCGGAGAGAGCAGCAAGCCGCGCGGATGTTGAAGGCCCAGCAGAGGGCGAATCGGGCCTCTCAGAAAGGTTCAGCGGCGAAGGGAGGGACGGGTAAAGGCAAGGGGAAGACCGCCGAGGCGTCCTCCGAAAAGTAATCGCCGGGCCGAGGGTGGGAGTTCGACTTTGCGTGTGGGTCGCGAGAGCCGATTCCCTGTTCCTCGGCCGCGGTGAGTTCCGGAAGACGGCTCTAACGTCTCGCCCCGTCCGTGGCCGTTGCGGAGATGGTCACGGGCGAGAAGGTGAAGCGGGAGCCGTCCCAGTCAACCTCCACGACGCTGCCGGGGCCAAACCGACCGTCGAGCAGCGCCGAGGCCAGCGGGTTGGCGATCCGTTGTTGCAGGATTCGCTTCAAGGGGCGTGCCCCGTAGGCTGGGTCGAACCCTTCCTCGGCGAGGTGGGCCCTGGCGTTGTCGGAGATTCGCAAGGTCAGGCCCGCCTCGGTCATCTGCCCGTCCATCCGGCGGAGCTGGATGTTGACGATCTTGCTCAACTCCGCCATCCCGAGCGGGTGGAACAGAATCGTTTCGTCGATGCGGTTGAGGAACTCGGGGAGGAACTCCCGCTTGAGGACCTCGTCGACGGCCAGGCGCATCGCTTCGGGGCTGGCTCCTTCCTCGGTCATGCGGGCGATGATCGGGCTGCCGAGGTTGGAGGTCATGATGATGACGGTGTTGCGGAAGTCGACCGTGCGGCCCTGGCCGTCGGTCAGTCGGCCGTCGTCGAGCACCTGGAGCAGCACGTTGAAGACGTCTCGGTGGGCCTTCTCGATCTCGTCGAGCAGGACGACCGAGTACGGGCGACGTCGAACGGCCTCGGTGAGCCGGCCGCCTTCCTCGTAGCCGACGTAGCCCGGAGGGGCGCCGATGAGTCGAGCGACGTTGTGGCGCTCGCCGAACTCGCTCATATCCAGGCGAACCATGGCGGATTCGCTGTCGAAGAGGAACTCGGCGAGGGCCTTGGCCAGCTCCGTCTTGCCGACGCCGGTGGGGCCCAGGAACAGGAACGAGCCGATCGGACGGTTGGGGTCCTGCAACCCGGCTCGACTGCGACGGACCGCGTCGGCCACGGCGCGCACGGCTTCGTCCTGGCCGACCATCCGCAGGTGGATCTGGTCTTCCAGCTTGACGAGCTTTTCGCGCTCGGTGGTCAACATCTTGGCCACGGGGATGCCGGTCCACTGGCTGACGACCTCGGCGATCTCCTCGCTGTCGACCTCCTTCTTGAGCAGGCGTCGGGTTTCCTTGGGTTGCGCGACGTCGCCGGCGGCTTCGGTCTGGGCGATGCGCGTTTCGAGCGATTTACGCTCGCCGTCGAGGGTCGCCAGGGCCTGATATTGCTTTTCCTCGACTCGCTCGCCCCGCTGGGAGGCGTGGCGGATCTCGTCCCAGGCGCGACCGTATTCGGTTTGGACCTCGGCCAGGCGCTCGCGAATCTTCTGGACGTCGCCCAGGCCCGATTTCTCGAACTCCCACTGAGAGCGAAGGTCGCGCTCCTCCTTCTTGAGCCGGTCAATTTCGTCCTCGACCTCGGCCAGACGCTCCAGGGCGTGCTCCTCGTTCTCGCTTCTGAGCATCCGCTGGGCGAGTTCGAGTTGGAGGAGGCGTCGTTGGATGACGTCGATCTCGGTGGGGACGGATTGCAGTTCCATTGCCAGGCGGCTGCTCGCCTCGTCGACCAGGTCGATCGCCTTGTCGGGCAAGAAGCGGTCGGTGATGTAGCGGGAGGCGAGCTTGGCGGCCGAGATCAGGGCCGAGTCGCGAATCTTGACCCGGTGGTGGACCTCGTAACGCTCCTTGAGGCCGCGGAGGATCGCCACCGTGTCCTCGACGCTGGGCTCGCCGACCAGGACCGGCTGGAAGCGACGTTCGAGAGCCGGGTCCTTTTCGATGTGCTCGCGGTACTCGTCCAGGGTGGTCGCGCCGATGCAGCGCAATTCCCCACGGGCGAGGGCGGGTTTGAGCAGGTTGGCCGCGTCCATCGCTCCATCAGCCTTGCCGGCGCCGACGACCAGATGCAGTTCGTCGATGAACAGGACGATGCGTCCTTCAGACTGGCCGACATCCTTGAGGACCGCCTTGAGCCGCTCCTCGAACTCGCCGCGAAATTTGGTGCCGGCGACGAGAGCGCCCATGTCCAGCGCGAAGACCTTGCGGTCTCGGAGGCTCTCGGGGACGTCGCCCGAGACGATGCGCTGGGCCAGCCCTTCGACGATGGCGGTCTTGCCGACACCCGGCTCGCCGATCAGCACCGGGTTGTTCTTGGTGCGACGCGAGAGAACCTGGACGACGCGGCGGATCTCGGCGTCCCGGCCGATGACCGGGTCCATCTTCCCCTTGCGGGCGGCCTCGACAAGGTCGCGGCCGTACTTTTCCAACGCCTGGTACTTGTCGTCGGGATTCTGGTCGGTGACGCGCTGGCCTCCGCGGACTTTTTGCAAGGCCAGGAGGATGTCCCTTTCCCCAGCGCCCACGGCCGAGAGCAATTCCTGAACGCGACCCCTGGTTTTGGAGAGGCCGAGCAGCAGGTGTTCGACCGAGACGAAGTCGTCCTTCATCCGGTCGGCCTCGGCCTGCGCCGCGTCGAGGACTCGCGCGAGGTCGGGGCTCAGCGACACGTCGCCGCCGCCGGTGACTTTCGGCAGGGCGTTGATTCCCTCCTGGGCCGCTCTTTGAATCTGAGCAGGATTGACACCCAGGGTCGTAAACAAGGAACGCACGACCGCCTGGTCGGGGTCCAGCAACCCTGCTAGCAGGTGAATCGGCTCGACTCGCTGCTGGCCGTGGTCCCTTGCCAATCCCTGCGCGGCCTGGACAGCCTCCTGGCTCTTGAGGGTCAACTTGTCGAATCGGAAGGCCATCGAGAACTCCTCTTGGGGAGTGGATTGCGCGGCGATTTGCTCACGGGAAGTGGTTCGCCAGAAATACGCGGTCCGCCGCCCGATCGTTCGTTCAAATCCGTGCGGAATTGCCAGAAAGTGGTGCGCCGTAGGTTCAGGATTTGTCGAGGAGGCGGGCGTCGACCCGGGGTGTCCAGGGATGGTTGAAGCAGTCGGCCAGGGCGTCGGCCCAGAAGGCTTCGGGGTTGGCGGACATGGACGGGTCGAACCAGCCGCCGCCGGGGAGGCCGGTGTCCTTGCGGACGACCAGGGCGCAAAGGTCGGGCAAGCCGGCGGCGCGGCAGCGGGCGGCCAGGGGCGTGAGGAGTTGCCGGTGAATGTGCCGGGCCGTCAGGGGAGGGCCGACTCGGCCGGCGAGTTCGGAGTAGGAGAGGGTCCGCCTCATGCGGATCGCCTCGAAGAGGATTGGCCAGGCTCGGCGGATGGCGTCGGGGTAGTCGAGCATCGTCCCGCGTGTCTCGTTCCGTCGCTCAGGCGGGCGGTGGTCCGGCCAGGATCGCTTCGAGGCAACGACTGGCATGCGTCAGGTCGATTTGCCAGAGACACTCGGCGTTGATCCAGAAGCCGGGGATCGCGGTGGAGCGGACGGGCCCCTGGGTGAAGACTTCGCGGAGGTACCGGCCGTTGACCAACCGCTCGACGATCAACCGCTGATTCGCGTCGTCCACGAACCAAACCTCGGGGATGTTCGCTTCCCGGAAGGCGTTGAGTTTCCTGCCCAGGTCATGGGTTCGAGTGGATCGCGAAAGGACTTCCAGGACGAACGAGGCCAGGGGCATGAAATCCGGCTCGGCGTCGATCGGCCGGACGAAGAGATCGGGCTCCAACTTCCGTTGTGGGGTGAGGCGAAGCACCGCGGGACCCATCAGAACTTTCCCGCATCGCCCCTCGCAAGCAAATTCCATGAGAAGGTACAGGAACAGCCCCACCTGTTCCTGATGACGGTCGGTGGCTGGCGACGGCAAGTAGATGACTCCGTCGAGATATTCGCAGATCCGCATCTCGGGGGCATCACGCTCGAAGTCCTCGGGTTTCTGGTCGAGGATCGTCACCATGAAGTCGCCGGTCAGCGAGGCGCGGTCGTAGACACCACCCGGTAGCGGAAGGAAGCCTCCGTGGAGGAGCAAGTGCGGCTCGGTGACTTCGGATGATTCGATCGGCTCAATCGCTTCGGTCGTGGCCATGTTTTGCCTCGTCCTTGGCGGGTCAGAAGAAGGGGGCCTCGGGCCATTCGGAGTAGTCCCGGGCGGTCTTGAAGCGGTCGAACCAGAAGCCGACGTCGCCGACGGTCGACTCTCCCCGGGTGACGTACAGTTCCCACCAGCCGTCGGAGGGTCTGAGGAGGTTGCCCAGGTCCTTGCGGGAGGGGGTTTTGGAGATGATCAGGGAGGAGAGGTCAGGCTTGGCGTTTTCCAGGCAGACGGCCTGGAGCGGCTTGAGGAGCTTGGCGGCGACGGTGCGGGGGGTTTCCTTGATGCCGACGTCCTTGCAGCGGAGACAGAAGTCGTCGTAGGTGATCCAGTTGACGGGCCGACGCTCGCGGGCCGCGGCGGCCAGTTCTTGGGCGATTTGGACCAGGATCGGGTAGGCGGCCCGGGCGCTATCGAGGGACATCGGCCAACTCCTCGCGGACGGGTGAAGACGGGGACCGGGGAATCGACCCGGCACGGGCTCCTGGGCACGAAGCCCGGCCCCCGTCTCGGCGGCTGGGGTTATTTCTTTTCTTCGAACTCAACGTCGATGACGTCATCGGCTTTCGCGGAGGAGGCGTCGTCGTGGCTGGGACCACCGTTGGCCGAGCCGGGGCCGGCCTCGGGGCCACCGCCGCCGGGCGCGGCCTGCGAGGCCGAGGCGTAGAGGTGCTCGCTCATCGCCTGGCCGGCGCGTCGGAGGTTTTCCACCGCCTGGCTCAGAGCCGAGGGGTCGTCCCCCTTCTTGGCCTCGTTGACCTTCTCGATCGCGGCGCGAACGGCGGATTGATCGGCCTCGGTGAGCTTGTCCTTTTGCTCGGTGAGGAGCTTTTCGAGGCGGTAGACTTCTTGCTCGGCGGCGTTGCGGACCTCGGCGAGTTCTCGCTTGCGCTTGTCCTCGGAGGCGTGCGACTCGGCGTCGCGCTGCATCCGGTCGATCTCGTCCTTGGAGAGGCCGCTGGAGGAGGTGATCTGGATCGACTGCTCCTTGCTGGTGCCCTTGTCCTTGGCCGAGACGTTGAGGATGCCGTTGGCGTCGATGCTGAAGCTGACCTCGATCTGCGGCGTCCCCATCCGCGCTGGGGGGATGTCGGAGAGGTCGAACTTGCCGAGGAAGCGGTTGTCGGCCGCCATGGGCCGTTCGCCCTGGTAGACGACGATCGTCACCGCGGTCTGGCCGTCCTCGGCGGTGGTGAAGGTTTCCTTTTTCTCGGTGGGGATCGTGGTGTTGCGTTCCACCAGCTTGGTGAAGACGCCCCCCTTGGTCTCCAGGCCGAGGGACAGCGGGGTGACGTCCAGCAGGAGCAGGTCCTTGACTTCACCAGTCAAGACGGCTCCCTGGATCGCGGCACCGATGGCGACGACCTCGTCGGGGTTGACGCCCTTGTGGGGCTCCTTGCCGAAGACTTCCTTGACGATCTGCTGGACCCGGGGCATGCGGGTCGAGCCGCCGACCAGGACGACCTCGTCGATCTCGCTGGCCTTGAGTTTGGCGTCTTCCAACGCCCGCAGGACCGGCCCTCGGCAGCGCTCGAAGAGGCTGTCGGTCAGCTTCTCGAACTGGGCCCGGGTGATCACCATCGTCAGGTGCTTGGGACCCGATTGGTCGGCCGTGATGAAGGGCAGGTTGATGTCGGCCTGTGTTTGGAAGGAAAGGTCCTTCTTGGCCTTCTCGGCGGCCTCCTTGAGGCGTTGAAGGGCCATCTGGTCCTTGCGGAGGTCGACCCCCTGCTCTTTCTTGAACTCGTCGGCGATGTGGTTGATGAGGGCCTCGTCCCAGTCGTCGCCGCCCAGGTGGGTGTCGCCGTTGGTGGAGAGGACCTCGAAAACGCCGTCGCTGACGTCGAGGATCGAGACGTCGAAGGTGCCGCCGCCCAGGTCGAAGACGGCGATCTTCTCGTTCTTCTTCTTGTCGAGGCCGTAAGCCAGGGCCGCGGCGGTCGGCTCGTTGATGATCCGCGCGACTTCCAGGCCGGCGATCTGGCCGGCGTCCTTGGTGGCCTGCCGCTGGCTGTCGTTGAAGTAGGCGGGGACCGTGATGACGGCCTTGCGGACCTTGTGACCCAGATAGCTTTCGGCGGCCTCCTTGAGCTTGCGGAGGATTAACGCCGAGATTTCCGGCGGCGTCATGTCCTTGCCGCCGACCTTCACCTTGACGTAATCGCTGGCGCCGCCGACGACCTCGTAGGGAATCATCTTCTCTTCGTTGCGGACCTCGTCGTGACGACGACCCATGAACCGCTTGATCGAATAGACCGTGCCGCTCGCGTTGGTGACGGCCTGGCGCTTGGCCGGCTCGCCTACCAAGGTGTCGCCCTTGGGCGTGAACGCGACGACCGACGGCGTCAGGCGGCTGCCTTCCTGGTTGGCGATGACCTGCACATCGCCGGCTTCCATCACCGCGACGACGCTGTTGGTCGTGCCCAGGTCGATACCGATGATCTTCTCGCCCTCAGCCACGATCGGGCTCCTTTAGCAAACCGTATCACTACATTCGCGGGGCTGTCCCCGGCGCACGCCAGGTCGACCGTCTCGCTCGATGTCGACCTCAAGAAAGCAAGACCAGTGCCACGGCCGCGAGCCGGACCGTTGACGCTCCCGATCGTACGAAGCGAGAGGATGTTACGTCGATAGGTCCAAATCGTCCGAAACAACGCGGATCGCCTTCCCGCCATTTTGGCAAGAGGTCCACCGGTCGGATTTCGGCGCCATCGCCAATTTGGCAGCACGCCCGGCTGCCCGAAAACGGGATGGCCAGAGAGATTGTAAACGGCCGGTTCCTGACATGCAAAGGGAGAGCACGCTCCAACCCGATCGGCGGAGGGGGGCCGGCGATCGGGCTAGCCGCCCAGGATGGGGCGGGGAGGTGTGCGGCCTCTCGGTGGGTTGTCCCCTCGAAGAGGCCGTGAGGAGACTGGTGGCGATTCCGCGATCGGCGACCGAGGATCAGGCCATCGGAGTGAGGTGGGCGAGGGCATGATCGTGCAAGTCGTTGGCCCGTCGATCCTTGGAATGGGAGGTGGGGGTTTCCAGGACGGTGGCGAGGAGGGGGCTGGCCGGCGGGGCCGAGGCGGGAAGTTTCCGCGGGGGTGACGCGGGCCGGGCGGGGGTCGGGTCGTTGACGGTGACGAGGTAGTTGCTGGACCAGCCCCAGTACCAGTAGCGGGTGGGCGTCGAGGCTGGGGTTGTCGCCGGGATTGAAACCGGGTTGGAGACCGTTTTGAGGGCCGTCGCGGTTCCGTAGGCGGTGAGGTCGCGGATGACCGAGGCCACGTAGGGCGTTCCCCGGCCGGTGGCCAGGTCGTAGCCGTTGCCGGCCGCGTAGCCGTTGGAACCCGTGGTGACGTCGTGGAAGTCGGCGGAGGCCAGGGAATAAAGCGCGGGGAGCGTTTGCGAGGGGCCGTCCAGGGTTGCCTTGCCGACCAGGGCTCGGGCCTGATCGGTGATGCCGATCAGGGCCGCCCAGACCTGGACCGAGGCGCTGGTTCCCCCGACGGTGATGGTGGAGGTTCGGCCGGTCGAGGGGGGGGTGTAAACGATCGAATAGCCGGTGCGGGGGTCGGCGTCGATCGACACGTCGGGGGTGGTCCGCATCGTCCGGGACTGGACGCCGACTTGATAGGAGGGGATCGTGACGTAGCGGCTGACTCCGCCGCCTCCCAGGGACCAGGCCGACTCCGAGCCGTACACGCTTCCGCTAATGAGGTTCAGGGTGGTTCCGCCCACCGCGACGACGTTGGCCGAGGAAGCCGGCCAGGAGGCTCCCGCCGCGGCCGAGTTGTCGCCGGTGGCGGCCAGGAAGGTGACGCCCGTATGACCCGTGGGGGTTGTGAAGTGGGTATCCATGGCCGTCTGGCCGAGGAACTCGCGGGCTCCCCAGCTCATCGCGACGACCGAAACTCCGACGGTGGACCGGGCCGTGTCGATGGCCGAGACCAGGTCGGTCAAGCTGCTGGAGGCCGCCTCGACCACGACAATTTTGGCGCCCGGGGCGATGGCGTGGACCCATTCGACGTCCAGGGCTTCTTCCTCGGCCCAGATGTCGTTGGTTGGGGTGCGTGAGTTGTAAACCTGGGTAATGTCGGCGGTTGGGAGGTTGTAGGCGGTGTTGAACGCTTTCAGGTCGCTTAGGAGGTAGGGGTCGTGGTAGGCGTCGACGATCGCGATGGTCTGGCCCGCGCCGAGGGCCGCTCCTTGCAATTGGTTGGCGAGGGCCGGGCTATCCAAGCCGTAGGCGTGAGCGATCTGGATCGGGGAGAAACCCGTCAGCAGCCGGAGGGATTCGAGGCGCACGATGGTGGGCCGAAATCGCCGGTCGGGATTGCGGTGCATGATGCTGATCTCGTTGTGAGCGCGTTCGGGGGTGAGGGCGTGCGGCCCTTTTGAGGGAAAGCTAGGTCATCTTCGTGGCGAGGGGGTCGTCGATCTTGCCGGGAATTCGGTAGGAGGATCGGGTAAGATGGTCGCGACCCGGAGTCGGGACGGGTCGGGGTGGGCGATGTCGCACTCGCCCGTCGCGGATGAGGTGGGACGGGGCCAGGCCGCGGAGTCTCTTTTGATGTGCGGGATCGTCGGCTACACGGGATCTCACGAGGCCAGCCCTGTACTGCTTGCGGGCTTACGTCGTTTGGAGTATCGGGGTTACGACAGTTCGGGCCTGGCGACCCTGGTGGACGATCGCCTGGTCTTGCGGAAGAAGGCCGGACGGGTCCGGGTGCTTGAGGAGGACGTGGCCAGCTCGCCAGCGCCCGGAACCTGCGGCATCAGTCACACGCGATGGGCGACTCACGGGCCGGCCACTGACGCCAACGCCCATCCCCACATCGGCGGCGACGGGGTCGTGGCGGTGGTGCACAACGGGGTGATCGAAAATCACGCCGAGCTTCGACGAGAGCTTGAGGGGCGAGGGTACGCCTTTCTCAGCCAGACCGACACCGAGGTCGTCGCTCATCTGATCGCCTCGGAGTTGGGCGATGGTGACGACCTTTTTGAGGCCACCCGCCGGGCGCTGGTTCGCCTGGAAGGGACTTATGGCCTGGGAGTGGTCAGCCCTCGATGTCCGGGGACGCTGGTGGGCGCCCGGCTCGGGAGTCCGTTGGTAGTCGGCGTGGGAGAGGGGGAACACCTGCTGGCCAGCGACGCCGCGGCCATCGCCAGCCACACCGCCCGGGTTTCCTACCTCCAGGATGGCGAGGTCGTCCGCCTGACCCCCGACGATTTCCAGATCCGCCACCGGGAGCGTGGGACGATCACCCCCCGGATTGATCGTTTGGATTTCGCCCCCGACGCGGTGGAACTCGGCGGGCACGCGCACTACATGCTCAAGGAGATTCGCGAGCAGCCGAGCGTGGCTCGCGACACCTGCCGGGGTCGGTTGCGCAGGGCCGAGGCGACGGCCGAGTTCGGCGGGTTAAACCTCACTGTTCGGCAACTGCGGCGGGTCCGGCGGATCGTCCTGGCGGCTTGCGGGACAAGCTGGCACGCGGCGTTGGTGGGCGAGTATCTCATCGAGCGGCTGGCCCATTTGCCGGTGGAGGTGGAATATGCCAGCGAGTTCCGCTACCGCAACGCCCCGCTGGACGACCGGACCCTGATTTTCGTCCTGAGCCAGTCGGGGGAGACGATCGACACCCTCGGGGCGCTTCGGGAGGCGAAGCGGCGGGGACACCCAAGCCTGGCGATCTGCAACGTGGTGGGCAGCACGATCGCCCGGGAGGCCGGCGGCGGGATCTATCTTCACGCCGGGCCGGAGATTGGCGTCGCCAGCACCAAGGCGTTCTCGGCGCAGGTGATGGTCCTGACCTTGCTGGCCCTGCAACTGGGTCGCATCCGCCAGTTGTCGTACGCCGAGGGATTGGCGGTGGTCGACGCGATCGAGTCGGTTCCCTCGGCGATCCAATCGGCCCTGGAGGAGGGGGAGCCCGCCATCCTCCGGGCCGCCGAATCGCTGGCGAAGGCGCGGAGCGCGTTGTATCTGGGCCGGGACATTCATTACCCGGTGGCGCTGGAGGGGGCGTTGAAGCTCAAGGAGATCAGTTACATCCACGCCGAGGGATATCCGACGGCCGAGATGAAGCATGGGCCGATCGCCTTGATCGACCCCGAAACGCCGACGGTCTTCGTCGCCCCGAAGGGTCCTTTGCATGCGAAGACCCTGGGGAATATCGAGGAAGTGCGAGCGCGGCGGGGTCCGGTCCTGGCCATTGGCGACCGTGGCGATGCGGTTTTGGAGAGTCTGGCCGACCACTTCCTGCCGATTCCCGCGGTGCCCGAGGTCGTTCAGCCGCTGGTGGCGGTCGTTCCGCTCCAGTTGCTGGCCTACCATGTGGCGAGGCTGAAGGGGTGCGACATCGACAAGCCCCGGAACCTCGCCAAGAGCGTCACCGTCGAATGATCGGGTGCCTCATTCGGCGGGGACTCGGCCGGGGATCTGGGCCATCAACTCGCGGATGATCGGCCGTTGGGCGCGGATGTGCGCGGAGAGTTCGCGCTTGGCTCGGGGCCAGTCCTGCTGGAGCAGGGCTTCGAGGATGGCGCGGTGCTGGCGGGCCATCTGGTCGATGTGGTGGGTTTCGGGGGCCGCGAAGTCAAAGATCGAGGTGTAGTAGGCGCCGTGGCGGTCGAAGAAGTCGCGGAGGTAGGGGTTGCCGGCCTTTTCGATCAGGTAGCCGTGCAGGTCGTTGTTGAGTCTCGACTCTTCGCCGGCGGGGTCGTTGCCGTCGAGCATTCGTTGGAGGTCGGAGGCGACCAGGCGTGGGCGGGCGAGGTCGAGGGCCTTGTGTTCGAGGGCCTCTCGGAGTTCGAGGTAGGCGTCCATGTCGCGTTCGTCGAACGGCCGGACCTGCCAGCCGCAGCGGGGGACGTGGATGACCAGGCCCCGGCCGGCGAGTCGCCCGAACGCCTGGCGGATGGCCGTGCGGCCCACTCCCAACCTGGTCGCGGTTGCCTCTTCGCGCAGATACTGGGACTCGCCCTTGAGACTACGGCTGATGACCTCCGCGGCCAGGGCCTCCTCGACCCAGCCCGGCCGCGAGGAGAGGGTCACGGAGACTTCCGTCCCCTGGTTGGCCACCGCCCGGGCCTTTTGCGGGTCGATCTGAACCCGACCTCGCCCCTGGCGAATCAAGATCCCCTCGGCCACCAGGGACCGGATCGCCTCGCGGATTGGCGTGAAACTCACCGAGTAATGGTGAGCCAGAGCGGTGAGGGTCAGCGAGGGCAGGTCGTCCTCGTCGGCGACCAGCCTTCTGAGCAAATCGCCCCGGATGAAGTCGCTAATCGTTCCGCGAGCCCCGCTGGACGCGGACTCCTTGATATTGTGTTCAAAGTGAGTATTTTGGACCGGCTCGGTCATGTCCGAGAGGTCTGGTGTGGATTGGGGGCTGGCCGAGTGGTTCATGGGTGGGGCCGGGTCGGGCGCCGAGGATTCGGCCGCGTGGGCGTTTCGATAGAAGATTCAGTCTACCAGGCAAGTCGGTCCGTGCGCGAGAGGGGAGTGGGCAATGGGGGTCCGGCGGATTCAGGTGGTTGACACGCACACCGGGGGGGAGCCGACCCGGGTGGTGCTGGATGGGGGTCCGGACCTGGGCCTTGGCGACCTGGCGGCTCGGCGCTTGGTCTTTGATGCCGAGCAGGGCGCCTTTCGCTCGACCGTGGCGAACGAGCCGAGGGGCTCGGACGTAATGGTCGGCGCTTTGGTTTGCCCACCGAGCCGGGCCGATTGCGTGGTGGGGGTGATCTTCTTCAATAATGTGGGCACCCTGGGGATGTGCGGTCACGGGACGATTGGCCTGGCGGTCGCGCTGGCGCATGTTGGGCGGATCGGGCCGGGTCGGCATCGATTCGAGACCCCGGTGGGGGTTGTTGGCGTTGAGCTGGAGGATGCCCACCATGCCCGGTTCGAGAATGTCGCCAGCCGTCGGTCGGCCAAAGGGGTTTCGCTGGAGGTTCCGGGGCTCGGTGTTGTTGTCGGGGACGTGGCCTGGGGCGGGAACTGGTTTTTCCTGGTGGAGGGCCACGGGGAGGTGATCGAGGCGGGCAATGTCGCTCGGCTGACCGCCTTGGCGACCGAGATTCGCGTTGCCTTGGAGTCGTCGGGGATTCGTGGGGATGGTGGGGAGCTGATCGACCACATTGAACTGTTCGGGCCGCCGTCCCTGCCGGGGTCCGACAGCCGGAATTTCGTGCTTTGTCCGGGATTGGCCTATGATCGTTCGCCCTGTGGGACCGGCACCAGCGCCAAGGTGGCGTGCCTGGTGGCCGATGGAAAGTTGGGGCCGGGGCAGGTCTGGCGGCAGGAGAGCGTGGTCGGTAGCCTGTTCGAGGCGACGGCGAGAGTCGATTGCGGGGTGGTCTATCCGACGATTCGCGGGTCGGCCTACGTGATCGCCGAGTCGACATTGATCGTCGATCCGGACGACCCGTTCGCGACCGGCCTGCCGGGGGTCGATCCGCGGAGAAGTCTGGATGAAGGTCGGCCCGAGGGCACGCCGATTGCTCCGGCTCGGCGGTTCGAGTGAACCGGGACGACCCCAGGGCGAGGCGATTCGGGCATGGCGTCGGCCGGAAGGGTCCGGATCGGGAATCAGACCGCGTACAAGGCCGCCCCTCCGGCCTTGCCGTTCGAGTACGCGCTATCGAGGGGGTTCGACGCCTTCGAGTGGTTCCCGGATCGACGGCCCGATGGCCAGGGCTGGGACGCCGCCGATCTGGACGTGACCCATCGACGGCGGATTCGCGAGGCGTCTCGCGAGGGAGACGTCTCGCTCAGTGTTCACGCGAAGCTTCCCGCCGACCCGTTGGACCCTTCGTCGGAGTGTCACTTCGCCGAGGCCTTGCGTCTGGCCGAGGATCTGGGAGCGGGATTGGTGAACCTGCATCTCTCGGTGGTCGCGGGGCCGGACGAGTATGCCGAAGCGTTGCGACTGTGGGTTAGTCGGGCGCGAGACTTGGGGATTCGGCTCGCCCTGGAAAACACTCCGGAAGTTGGGCCCGAGGTCGCCAGCGCCATCTTCGCCGCGATTGGGGAATCCCCCGAGGTCGTGGGGATGTGTCTGGACATTGGCCACGCCAACCTTTTCCACGAGACGCGCAACGATAACCTTGGCTATCTGGATCGGCTGGATCCGAAAGTCGCGATCGTCCACGTTCATGCCCATGAGAATTTTGGGGATCGGGATCGCCATCTGGTTCCGTTCACTGGCCCCTCGGCGACCGATCCGTCGGGATTGGTCGGACTCGTCGACCGGTTGAAGCGGAGGGGCTTTCCGGGCAACCTGATCATCGAGCAGTGGCCCGACCCTCCTTCCCTGCTGGATCGGGCGCGGGGTGGTTTGCGAGCGTTGTTCGAGGGGACTTGATCCACCGATCCGAGTCGACTCAGGGCCGGTCCTCGCGGGCCGGCGCGTTTTCCAGAAAGGTTGCGGGCATGGCCTCGGATGTTCGGTCGGTCGCGGCGAAACTCCGGACGATCGCGCCTTCTCGGGTGATCGTGGAAGGGGTTGTTCCCGAGGTGGATGGGGGTCGATTTCCGATCAAGCGGACGGTGGGCGAGGAGGTGGTGGTCTCCGCCGATATCTTCGCGGATGGCCATGATGCCCTGGCCGCGCGGCTGAAGTCGCGGTTCTTGGGCGAGTCGGACTGGACCGAGACGCCGATGACCTTTCTGGTCAATGACCGGTGGACGGGTCGATTCGTGGTCGACCGGCTGGGTCGCTATGAGTACACCGTCGAGGCCTGGGTCGACCGGTTCGATTCGTGGTTCAAGGAATTGCGGAAGAAGACCGACGCGGGGCAGGAGGTTTCCAGCGAGTTGCTCGAAGGGGCCGAACACATTCGCGAAGGGGCCGAGCGGGCGGGTGGGGCCGACGCGGCGATGCTTCGCGACCGGGCGCAACGGATCGCCCAACCGGGGGACCAGGCAGCCCGGGTGGCCGCGGCGCTTGATCCAGAGTTGAAGGCGGTGATGGACCGCAACCCGGACCGGAGTCGGTCGTCGGTGTATGACCGGGTGCTCGGGGTGACGGTGGAGCGGGAGCGGTCGCGGTTCGGGTCGTGGTATGAGATGTTCCCCCGCTCGGCGTCGCCGGAGCCGGGTCGGCATGGGACGTTCGCCGACACCGAGGCCCGGTTGCCGTATGTCGCGGGGATGGGGTTCGACGTGCTGTACCTGCCGCCGATCCACCCGATTGGGCTGGCCTTCCGCAAAGGGCCGAACAACACCTTGACGCCTGGACCCGACGACCCTGGCAGCCCCTGGGCCATCGGCGGGCCCGAGGGGGGGCACAAGGCGGTTCACCCGGAACTGGGGACCCTGGAGGACTTTGACCGGCTGGTGGCGACGGCCAAGGGGATGGGGATTGAGATCGCGCTTGATATCGCGTTCCAGTGTTCGCCGGACCATCCCTACGTCAAGGAGCATCCGGGTTGGTTCCGGCATCGCCCCGACGGGACGATCAAGTATGCCGAGAATCCTCCCAAGAAGTATCAGGATATCTACCCGATCGACTTCGAGTGCGACGATTGGGAGGGGCTTTGGGCCGAGTTGCGGGACGTCTTCCTGTTCTGGGTCGGACATGGGGTGACGATCTTCCGGGTCGATAACCCGCACACCAAACCGTTCCGATTCTGGGACTGGGTGATTGGCGAGGTCCAGGGCCGGCACCCGGAGACGATCTTTCTGGCCGAGGCGTTCACCCGGCCGAGGATCATGCACCGACTGGCCAAGGGGGGATATCCGCAGTCGTACAGTTATTTCACCTGGCGAAACCACAAGCATGGCTTGACCGAATACTTCACCGAGTTGACGAAGACGCTGACCGTCGAATACATGCGCCCCAACCTGTTCGCCAACACGCCGGACATTCTCCACGAGTTTCTTCAGGTCGGGGGGCGGCCGGCGTTCATGAACCGGTTGGTGCTGGCGGCCACCCTGGGGGCGACTTACGGGATCTACGGGCCCCCCTTCGAGCAGTGCGTGGGAACGCCGTGGAAGCTGGGGTCGGAGGAATATCTGGACTCCGAGAAGTACCAGGTCCGCCACTGGGACATCGACCGGCCAGATAGTTTGCGCGACTTCATCACGCGGGTGAATGCGATCCGCAGGGAGAACCTGGCGCTGCAGTACGACCGCAATTTGCGGTTCTTCGATATCGACAATGACCAGTTGATCGCCTATGGCAAGTCCACGGACGATCTCTCCAACAGCATTGTCGTGGTGGTCAACCTCGACCCTCATCACACGCAGTCGGGTTGGGTCCATCTGCCGCTGGAGGAGCTGGGGCTCAGCACCGAGCCGGGGGGCTCTTATCAGGTGCATGACCTGCTGGGAGACGCTCGCTACCTGTGGCATGGGGCGGCGAATTTCGTCCAGATCGACCCGCACGCTTGCCCGGCGCATATTTTCCGCGTGAGGCGGAAGACCAAAACCGAACGCGACTTCGATTATTACGTCTGAGCCCAAGGGACCGGGCCCACTGTTGGGGATTTCGACACGATGGCGGTTTCCAAAGACGCAGCGCGGGACGACTTGTGGACTGGGTCGGTGGCTGGGGGGTTGTCGGAGGCGCTTCCCGAGTTCCTGGGACGTCAGCGATGGTTCGCGGCCAAGGCCAGGAAGGTGGAGTCGGCCCGGTTGGTCGACGCGACCGGGCTGGGCGACCTGCCGGGCGGGACGCGGCTGGCGCTCGTCGAGGTGGTCTCGGGCGGCGGCGGGACTGATTTGTACTTCCTTCCCCTCGGTCTGGCCAGCGGGGAAGACGCCGACCGTTTGGAACGCGAGGCCCCGGCCCGGATCGTCGCGCGGTTTGATGGGGGTTTGGTGTATGACGCCCTGGGAGAGCCCGAGGCATGTTCGGCGCTGCTGGACCTGATCGGGGCGGGGCGGGTGCTCGCCACCAGGAAGGGACGGATTCGGGGGACGCCGACATCGTTCTTTTCCAGGGCGAGGGGTCCGCTCGACCGGCCCTTGCCGATTGTTCGCGGGGCGCTGGAACAGAGCAATTCGGCGGTCCTATATGGTGACCGCCTGCTTTTGAAGGTGTTCCGAAGACTGGAGCCCGGCATCAACCCCGACCTGGAGATTGGGCGGTTCCTGGTGGAGCGGACCCGGTTCGATCGCGTGCCTCAACTGGCGGGATCGCTGTCGTATGAGCCGGAGGGCGGCGAGCCGATGACCGTGGGGTTGCTTCAGCAGCTTGTCCGCAACGAGGGGACGGGGTGGGATCACGCCCTTCTGGAGCTGAAAGGATATTACGAGGAGATTGGTCGCCGCGAGGACTCGACGGTCCCCGAGACGACCGCGGGCCGTTCTCCCCTGGAACGGATGGCCGAACAACCTCCCGCGCCCGTTTCAAAGGCGATTGGGTCGTATTTGAAGGCGGCGGCGACCCTGGGACGGCGCACGGCTGAGTTGCATAACGCCCTGGCCGGCGTCGAGGACGACCCCGCGTTCGTCCCCGAGCTGTTGGGGGCGGCGGATCTGAGCGCCCTGGCCGGGGACGTTCGCCGCCAGGTGGAGACGACCCTGGAAGCGCTGCGGGTCAACCTGGATCGGCTGCCCGAGACAATCCGGGGGGACGCCTTGCGGGTTCTGGACGAGGCGCCCCGGCTGCTGGCCAGGTTGGATCGCTTGCCGGCCCTGGACACTGGTTCGACGCGGATTCGGGTCCACGGGGATTATCACCTGGGCCAGGTTTTGCGGACGGATGAGGATTTCGTCCTGTTGGACTTCGAGGGGGAACCGGCCAAGCCGTTGGTGAAGCGGTTGGAGAAGCAGTCGCCGTTGAAGGACGTGGTGGGAATGTTGCGGTCGTTTGACTATGCCGCGTTCGCCGCGCTGTTCGCCGCCACGAAGGACCGGCCTGACGACCTGTTGGCCCTGGCTCCCTGGGCGCGTTCCTGGCAGATGTGGGTCACCGCGGCGTTTCTCAAGGAATATCTGGCGACCGCCGGAAACGCTTCGTTCCTGCCGGCCGACCGGGAGGATTTCGCTCGGCTTCTCGATGCCTTCACTCTCGACAAGGCCCTTTACGAGTTGCTTTATGAACTCAACAACAGGCCGGACTGGGTGCGCATTCCCCTCCAGGGCGTTTTGACCTTGCTGGATTCGTCGACCCCCGCGGCGGCCGAGGAATCGACGTGGTCGTCCACGTCCGAGGAGGGGTCGGGGACGGTGGTCGTGTCCTCGTCGCTAACCGATTTCGACCTGCACCTGCTGGGCGAGGGGACTCACTACCGCTCTTATGAAAAGTTGGGCGCCCATCCCGGTTGGCAGGATGGAGCGTCGGGGACGGCGTTCGCCGTGTGGGCGCCTCAGGCTCGGGCGGTTTCGGTGGTCGGCGCGTTCAACGGCCATGACCCGGATGCCCACCCGCTGCGACCTCGGGGACGGGCAGGGATCTGGGAGGGATTCGTCGCCGGGGTGGGACCAGGCGAGTCCTATCGTTATGCGGTGGTCGGGCCCGATGGTTGTCGGGTAGACAAGGCGGACCCTTA
This sequence comes from Isosphaeraceae bacterium, assembly GCA_965201075.1. Lineage (GTDB taxonomy): Bacteria > Planctomycetota > Planctomycetia > Isosphaerales > Isosphaeraceae > CBDAVP01. Next base: position 304,588 of record CBDAVP010000016.1, read on the forward strand.
TGCGTTTGCCGCCGAGCTTCGACCTGGAACCGCTTCGATCGTCGCGGATCTGGAAGTGTTTCGCTGGGACGATGCCGAGTGGCTCTCGGTGCGCAAGGGGGTCAATTCGCTCGGGGCGCCGATCAGCATCTATGAGGTCCACCTTGGCTCCTGGATGCGGGTGCCCGAGGATGAGGGGCGGTGGCTGTCGTATCGGGAGGTCGCCCCTCGGTTGGCCGAGTACGCTCAGAAGATGGGGTTTACCCATGTCGAACTGATGCCAGTGTCCGAGCATCCGTTCGATGGTTCTTGGGGCTATCAACCGACGGCCTATTACGCCCCCACGGCGCGGTTTGGCACGCCCGAGGACTTCGCCTCCTTGGTCGACACGCTGCATCGCAAGGGGGTCGGCGTGATCCTGGATTGGGTTCCGGCCCATTTCCCCGACGACCCTCATGGGCTGGCGAAGTTCGATGGGACTTACCTGTACGAGCCCGAGGACCCTCGCAAGCGGGTGCATCCTGACTGGAACACGCACACGTTCGACTATGGGCGGCCCGAGGTTGCCAACTTCCTTATCAGCAATGCACTCTTCTGGCTGGACAAGTATCACGTCGACGGGCTGCGGGTCGACGCGGTGGCCTCGATGCTGTACCTCGACTACTCCCGGTCGGAGGGAGGCTGGACGGCGAATGAGTACGGAGGGCGGGAGGATCTGGCCGCGATCCAGTTCCTGCGACGGTTCAACGAGCGGGTTCATGCCGAGTTCCCCGGGGTGCTGACGATCGCCGAGGAGTCCACCGCCTGGCCAATGGTTTCGCGGCCGACCAACATCGGCGGGCTCGGGTTCGACCTGAAGTGGGACCTGGGCTGGATGCACGATGCGCTGGATTACCTGGCGCTGGACCCGATTCATCGCAAGCATCATCATTCGCGGCTCAACTTCCGTCATATCTATGCGTTCAATGAGAACTTCGTCCTGCCGCTGTCTCATGACGAGGTCGTCCACGGCAAGAAGACGTTGCTCGCCAAGATGCCGGGGGACCGCTGGCAACAGTTCGCCAACGTGCGGTTGCTGCTGGGCTCGATGTTCGCCCAGCCGGGGAAGAAGCTGCTGTTCATGGGGGATGAGATTGGGCAGTGGGTGGAGTGGAACCACGACGGGAGCCTTGATTGGGACGTGCTGCAAGACCCGATGCACGAGGGGCTTCGCCGCTGGGTACGCGACCTGAACACGCTCTATCGAGGCGAACCCGCCCTGCATGAGCTGGATTGCCACCCGACGGGGTTCTCCTGGGTTGACTGCCTGGATGCCGACCAGAGCGTCCTGAGCTGGCTACGCAAGGGGAAGTCGGTCGAGAGCCTGATTTTGATCGCCTGTAACCACACCCCGGTTCCGAGGCACAACTACCGGCTGGGGGTTCCTGGCTCGGGGCACTGGGAGGAGATTCTCAACGGCGATGCTCCGCTGTATGGCGGCAGCGGTCAGGGGAACATTGGCGGCGTCTTGACCGCTCCCGTCGCCCAGCATGGGCATCCCCAGTCGCTGAACCTGACGATCCCCCCGCTGGCGACGTTGATCCTCCGCTGGCGTTCTCAAGCGGTCTCTCGGACGTGAGCGGTTTGCCGTGGACGCCGACCTTGGGGGCCATTCCCACGGCCTTGGGTACTCGGTTCCGGGTCTGGGCGCCGGGGGTCGCGGCAGTCCATGTCGTGGGCGAAGGGTCGGGCCCGTCGCTCGCACTGGAGCGGGACGCCGACGGATACTTTTCGGGAGTTTCGGCTGGATTCGGGGTCGGTGATCGCTATCGCTACGCAGTGGAGGGCCGAGGCCCCTTCCCCGATCCGGCGTCTCGCTTCCAGCCCGAGGGGGTTCATGGATGTTCCGAGGTCGTCGATCCGTCCCGGTTTGCCTGGACCGACGGTGATTGGAAGGGGGTGGAACCGGCGCACCTGGTGATTTACGAGTTGCACGTCGGCACGTTTACCGCTGAGGGAACCTTCGCCGCCGCGAGGTCCCGATTGGCTGACCTCGCCAAGTTGGGGGTGACGGCGGTGGAACTGATGCCGGTGGCCGACTTCCCGGGGGCTCGGGGCTGGGGATACGACGGGGTGAGTCTGTTCGCCCCGGCTCGCTGTTATGGCGGTCCCGAGGACCTGCGGCGTCTGGTGGACGAGGCCCACCGCCTGGGATTGGCGGTCTTGCTGGATGTCGTCTACAACCACCTTGGCCCAGATGGCAATTACCTGGCTCAGTACAGCGAGGATTACTTCTCGAAGGTCCATCGGAGTGGTTGGGGACCGGCGATTCACCTGGATGGGCCGGGGAGCCGTCCGGTTCGTGACTTTCTGGTCGAGAACTCCTTGATGTGGTTGCACGAGTTCCATCTCGACGGGCTGAGGCTCGACGCGACGCATCATCTGTTCGATGAGAGCCCTCGGCACCTCCTGGCGGAACTGGCCGCGGCGGTCCGCGAGTCGGTTTCGGGGCGTCGCGTCCACCTGATCGCCGAGGACCCACGCAACCTGGCCGACCTCCTCCGAGACGAGGCCGTGGGGGGGATGGGTCTGGATGCCATCTGGTCGGACGACTTTCATCACGAGTTTCGCCGTTACCTGGTGGGTGACGACGAGGGGGTCTTTCGCGACTTTCGCGGCTCGCTGGCCGACCTTTGCCTCACCATCAACGACGGCTGGCTGTTTCGGGGGGCGTATTCGATTCACCGAGGGTATCACCGGGGGACCGATCCGTCGGGGATTCGCCCTCGGCAGGTGGTCTTCACGCTGCAAAATCACGACCGGATCGGCAATCGGGCGTTCGGCGAGCGATTGAATCATCAGGTCGATCCGGCGACGTACCGGGTCGCGACGGCGCTCCTTCTGACCTTGCCAGCCACCCCCCTGCTCTTCCAGGGGCAGGAATGGTCGGCGACGGCCCCGTTCCTGTTCTTCACCGACCATGAAGTGGCGCTTGGGGAGGCGATCAAAGAGGGGCGCCGCCGCGAGTTCGGTCAGTACGCCGCGTTCGCCGACCCCGCTCGCCATGCCGAGATCCCCGACATCCAGGCGGAATCCACCTTCCTGGCCTGCAAGCTGAACTGGCGGGAACGCGACGAAGCCTTCCATGCGGCGGTGCTCCGGTTGTACCGGGCGTGGCTGGGGCTGCGGCGGTCGGAGCCAGCGTTGCGGGTGGACCAGCCGGGGAGGCATCGGGCGATCGCTCTGGGAGCCGATGCGGTGGCTCTGCGCCGGGAGGCCGAGGGAGCGCCGACCCTCCTCCTTCTGGCCTTGTTCAAAGGCGAGGGACGGCTGGAACTGGGCGACCTTTTAGTGGAAGGGGGGCCTTGGGAGGTTCTGCGGACGACCGAGGATGTCGAGTTTGCCGAGGACCCCGCGCCACCGAGGGTCGCGGCGGACGCGGCGTTCGTCGAGTTCGCCCGACCCTCGGCCGTCTTGCTCCGCGCGGTCGGGTCTGGCAGGATCGCGGCTGTTCCAGGCGACCAGCTCGAGACCCCTCGCCCCGGGATGCGATGATCCATCCCGCCGTGGGCCGTTTCGGGACGCGGGAGGCCCCTCGTCGATGCGCATCGCGATTCTGACCAATGAGTTTCCGCCGAACATTTACGGAGGGGCGGGGGTTCACGTCGAGTATTTGACGAGGGAGTTGCCGCGGGTCGAGGGGGGGCGGAACAAGGTTGAGGTCCTTTGCTTCGGAGACCAAAACGAGCATGACGGGGCGTTGACCGTCCGGGGCGTCCACCCAAACTACACGCTGCCGTCCCGAGACCCCCGCCACAAGAAGTTCATGGACACGATGCTCCGCAACCTGGAGATGGCCGGGATGCTGGAGGATGTGGATGTGGTTCACTGCCACACCTGGTACACCCACCTGGTTGGCTGTTTGGTCAAGCAACTGACCGGCGCGAAACTCGTGCTGACGACTCACTCGCTGGAGCCGCACCGGCCCTGGAAGGTCGAGCAGCTCGGCAGCGCTTACCAGGCCAGTTCCTGGGTCGAGCGGACGGCTTACGAGAATGCCGACGGGGTGATCGCCGTCTCGCAGTCGATGAGAAAGGACGTCCACGACCTGTACGGCGTGCCCGACTCCAAGATTCGCGTGATCCACAACGGGATCGACCTGGACCAGTACAAGCCGACGGTCGACCGCGGCGTGCTGACTCGTTACGGGATCGACCCCGAGCTGCCATTCGTCCTGTTCGTTGGGCGGATCACCCGTCAGAAGGGGATAATCCATCTCGTCGAGGCGATTCAGAAAATTCGCTCCGGGGTGCAGGTGGTTTTGTGCGCGGGGGCGCCCGATACCCCGGAGATCGGCCAGGAAATGGAGGATCGGGTCGAGAAGGCCCGAGGTGAAACGAAGAATCCGATCATCTGGATCCCCGAAATCGTTCCCAAGCCTGAAATCATTGCGTTGTATTCGCAGGCCTCTTTGTTCATCTGCCCGTCGGTGTACGAGCCGTTCGGAATCATCAACCTGGAGGCGATGGCCTGCGGAACACCGGTGGTCGCCTCGGCGGTGGGCGGGATCAAGGAAGTGGTCGTGCCGGGTCGCACCGGGCTCCTCGTCCCGTTCGAGCCGGCCGGGGAACTCAATTTCGAGCCGAAAGACCCGGCGCGGTTCGCCCAGGACCTTGCCTCGGCGGTGAATCAACTGCTGGACGACCCCGTTCGGTTGCAAGAGATGGGCGTGAGGGCTCGGGAACGGGTCGAGCATTTTTTTAGTTGGACCAGCATCGCCCGCTGGACGACCGACTTTTACTGGGAACTGGCCCAGGCGTGAAGGACAGTGGGTTCGCGAAATCGCGTATTGATGCTTTGACTTTCATTTCCCCTCGTGAGCCTCCCCCATGATTGCCTCATCCCTCCTCCGCCGACGCTGGGCGGTCGGCTGCGCCCTGGTTTTCTTGCCGATGGCCGCGGCGGTCGGGTCGGATCCGGCCCGTACGCAGGCCAACGTCCCGGTCGAGATTTCGTTCACGGCTCAGGTGGACCACAAGGACCCGTCCAACGCGACGACTCTCGACGTGGTATTCCGAGGCCCATCCGGTCGAGAGGCCCGCGTCCCGGCCTTCTGGGCGGGCGGCTCGACCTGGAAGGCTCGGTATGCCTCGGGCGAGGTCGGCCGCCACCTGTATCATTCCTCGTGCAATTTCGAGGGGGATGCCGGCCTGCACAAGGTGGAAGGCGTCGTCGAGGTTGCTCCCTACGTCGGTGAGAACCCTCTCTTCCGCCACGGGCCGGTGCGCGTGGCCGACGACCGCCGTCACATGGCCTACGCCGACGGCACGCCGTTCTTCTGGCTGGGCGACACCTGGTGGATGGGTCTGGCGCATCGCCTCCACTTCCCCGACGAGTTCGGCAAGCTGGCGGCCGACCGCAAGGCCAAGGGGTTCAACGTCGTCCAGATCGTCGCGGGGCTCTATCCCGACATGCCCCCGTTCGACCCCCGAGGCGCGAACGAGGCGGGGTTCCCCTGGGAGCCGGAATTCGCTCGCATCCGCCCGGAATACTTTGACGCCGCCGACCGACGGTTGCAGCACCTTGTCGACCAGGGCATCACGCCTTGCCTGGTCGGCGCCTGGGGCTATTTCCTGCCGAGGATGGGCGTCGAGAAGGTCGAGCGGCACTGGCGGAACCTGATCGCCCGGTACGGTGCCTACCCCATCGTGTGGTGCATTGCCGGAGAGGCCAACCTTCCCTATTACCAGGACAAGGGTTTTCCATTCGACGACCGCGAGCAGGTCCACGGCTGGACCAAGGTGATGGCCTACGTTCGCCAGAACGACCCGTATCGCCGTCCCTTGACGATTCACCCAACGGCCATCAACCAGTACACGGCCCGTCACGCCACCGACGACCCGTCGCTGCTGGATTTCGACATGCTCCAAACGCCTCACGGCCGTCGAGAGGTGGTCCCCATTACCTTGAAGGCCGCCCGCGACTCTTACAATGCGTCTCCGACGATGCCGGTCATCGACGGCGAGGCGGCCTACGAGATGCTCTCGCAGGTCATCCCCGCCGCCGCGACCCGATCCATGTTCTGGACGTGCATGGCCAGTGGCGCCGCGGGCCACACCTATGGGGCCAACGGCATCTGGCAGAACAATCGGAAGGGAGACCCTCACGGCAATTCACCGACCGGCGGAACCTACGGAACGATCTCCTGGGATGAGGCGATGGTTTTGCCGGGTTCCTCACAGATCGCCGCCGGCAAGCGGTTCCTGGAAGGGTACGACTGGCCGCACTCGTCGCCGCACCCCGAATGGGTCGCCTGGGACGACTCGGCGATGCCCACCCCGCCACCGCTGGGCCACTGGATCTGGACCTCGGGCAGCGACGCCACCCAGGACGCCCTGGTCGCTCCCCGTTTCTTCCGCACCACTTTCGACCTACCCGCCGACGCGAAGGTCCAGAGCGCAAGGTTGAGGGCTGGGGCGGACAACAGTTACAAGGCCTGGATCAATGGGCAGGAGGTGGGATCGGGGACCGCCTGGCTAGAGATGGATGCGGTGGACGTGGCCAAGGCTATTCGGCCGGGCCACAACGTGCTGGCCATCCGCGCTGAGAACGCCCCTGGGCCGGTGAACCACAACCCTGCTGGGTTGATCGGTGGGCTTGAGGTGGTGGTCGAGGGCCATAAACCCATTTTGATCGCGTCTGGGGAGCACTGGCGGGCGAATCACGCCGAGGCCGCGGGTTGGCTCGATGTCGACTTCGCCGATGCCTCCTGGCCGACGGCGGTGGATCTCGGAGCGCCCGGAATCGCCCCGTGGGGAGAACTTCGGGCACCCGAGGCGCAACCGCCTCTGGCGATGGGCGTTTCGGATGGGTTCCGCGTGTTCTACATGCTCGACCCCAAGCCGGTGAAACTCCAGGGACTGAAGGCCGGCCGATCGTACCGCGTCGTGGAATTCGACCCGGAGGCTGGCAAAAGCCGAGAGGCCGGCTCGATCCAGGCCGATGCCAACGGAGTCGGCCGCCATCCGGCCCCCGCCCACGGTCATGACTGGGTTCTGGGCCTCATCCCGACGGAATCCGCTCGCTAGAACTTGGAAGATGTCGAAACAACGTCGCGTCCCAGGCCACAGGATCGGGCCTGGGACGCGCTGGTCCATGTCCACGCAAGGGTTTGGGCACTCTCCATTCCTGACGCCTCTGCCGGTCGGTGACGCAAGTTCTCGAGTGAGCTACGCATTCGACTTTTCCGCCGACATGGTCCGGCTTGACGGCCGAAGTCCCATGCGATAGGTTAGTCCCTCCGCACAAGTCGGGCGATTAGCTCAGTTGGCTAGAGCACCAGCTCGACACGCTGGGGGTCGCAGGTTCAAGTCCTGCATCGCCCATATTTACGAGATAACGACTTAGGTCGATCCTACAATTCCCCCCGATGGCAGTGGCAGAGTTCACCGGCAGAGATGCCGGGCTCTCCCACCGCTGTCGGGGGGATTTTTCATGCCCAGGAAACGACCCGAACCGTTCTGACGCTCGGAACGGAACAGCTATTTCGTCCAGATCGGCAAGATGCAGGTCCGGCTTAGCCCGGACGAGGACGAGGCCTGGCGGCTCTACCACGAGCTCATGGCCCGGCCGCCGGAGGAGCCCGCGACGGTCGCCGTCCTCGCGCGGCAGCCGCTGGTCGTCGAGGTGATCGACGAGTTCCTGGAATGGGCGAAGGCCAACAACTCGCCCAAAACTTACGCCTGGCGGAAGGAGAACCTCCAGGCCTTCGCGAAGTCCATCCCACGCGACCTGCCCGTCGCGGGCCTGAAGCCGTTCCACGTCACCCGTGAGTTGAACGCCCACCCGACCTGGGGCGGCGACACGCGGGCCAACTTCGCCCGGTGCGTCCAGCGGGCCTTCCGCTGGGCGGCGGACCAGGGGCTTATCGACAAGAACCCGCTCGAGAAGGTGGAGAAGCCGGGCAAGGGACGCAGGAAAGAATTCTACACCCGCGAGGAATACGACCGACTGCTATCGGTGTTCCCCGACCGCGAGATGAAGGACGTGCTGATCACCGCGTGGGAGACCGGCTGCCGCCCGCAGGAGATCTTTGCCGTCGAGGCCAAGCATGTGGACCTGGAGGGCAGCCGGTGGGTCTTCACGGTCAAATCGTCCAAGGGCAAGCGGAAGCCCCGCATTGTCTACCTGAGCCCCGAGGCGCTGGAAGTGACCCGCCGGCTCTGCGGCACGCACCCGGCCGGCAAGCTCTTCCGCAACGCCGCGTCGATGCCGTGGGACAAGAACACGGTCAGCCGCCGTTTCGCCCGCAAAACGCCGTCGCTGGACAAGAAATATTGCCTGTACTCGTTCCGGCACTCGTTCGCCCAGCGGAAGCTGCTGGAGGGGGTTGGACCCGATCACGGTGGCCACGCTGCTCGGTCACTCGAACCTGTCCATGCTGGCGAACCAGTATTCCCACCTGGTGAAGAATCCAGAACACCTGCTGAAGGCGCTCGGGCCGAAATCGGGGAAGGCGGGTTGAGGTGGGAATGGGTAGGTGGACGGAAGAAGCCCGGACGCGATGCCGGGCTCCTTCGCTTTCGAACCTATTCGTCGTACTTGAGCAGGAATTTCGGGTTGATCGTCTTGAAGCTGAGCCGCCCGCCGATATCCTCGTCGTATTCCTCGGCAAGCGGCCGCAGCACGACCCCTTCCCGCTGGACCTTCGGATTTAGCACGCTCATCCCCTCGCAGAAGCCGACGAGTCCATCGACGGAGTGATTCAAGACGATCGTCCCGAGTTGTGGAACCGGTTCGAGTTTCAGGTCGGCCAGCAATGCCAGTGATTCGGCGTGGTCGAGCAACCGGTAGGCGTCCACGTTCAGGACGCTGAAAACTCGCAGGGTAACCGCCGGAAGCGCGTACTTGTTCTTCTGGATTCCCGGCCCGACGACCTCGGCCTGGACCGCCAGGTCGAACCCGAGGCGCTCGAGGGCGGCACGCATCTTCTTCTCAAGCCGCAGCCCCTTGGTGACCCGGACGAGGACGTTCGACTCGTCGGCCTCGTCCATCCAAAGATTCCGGCTGCAGATGCCGAATACTCCCTGGCGGAAAAAAGCGGTAAAGGACGTACCGTCCAACTTCTCGGTGACGTAAAAGGTCTTGCCGCGATGACGCTCCAGGACGGCCTCGAGCACCTGGACCCGGGTTTCATCCGTCTTTGGCAGGAATCCTGGGAACTGGCCCTTCACCTTGCCTCCCATCCCCACCGGCAGCGGTGGCTCCTACTTCAGGACGCCGAGCGATTCGGTGACGTCCGCGCCCTCGTCGGTCGGGGCATCGGGCGGGAGGATCGACAACGGGAAACAGATCCCCTGCGACACCTGGCCGCGAAGCCTGACCGTCTTGATCCGGAAGCCGGCGGGGAGCGTGACGACGCCCGTGGCGTCCGTCTGGGCGAGCTTGAAGCTGCTGGCTCGCAGAAACTCCAAATCCGGCCGCTCGGGCAAGAGGGAATCGATCTCGCAATAGCCGAGCTTGTCGCCCGGCTGGTGATCGCCCTTCTTCACGACGACCCACCAGCCGAGGACGCGAATCTTCTCGATCGAGTCGGCGTTCGGTATCAGTTCGACGGCATTGACCGTCTGGATGCTGGCTAGCGTGCGCAGGGCGACTTCCTTCAGTTCGGTTTCAAATCGACACGGGGCCGGAAGAGCCGTTTCGCAAAGTCGAGTTCGGTCCTTTTCCCGGCACCGGCCTCCGCCCCAATATCTCCCTCACCCGCGGCTCCAGTGCCGGGTGCATCGTCCGTCGGCCCAGGCGCCAGCGCCTGACAGTTGTGATATGAGTCGAGAGCTCGGCGGCGAGATGTTCCTGCCGGCCTCGACGCCCGGTGGCCGTCTCCCATACCTCGCCAAGCCTCTGCAGTTCGTCCGGCGGGAGCGACAACAGCCAGCTCGTACCGCGCGGTTGTGAAGGACCGAGGATGCTAGTGTCCTGAGTTAAAAATTCGTCGATTAACCTTGCGCTTCCCATTAGCTTATCATATAATCCTGAAAATGAGAAATATGATGAGAAAATGCGGTCGTCCCAAAGCCCCTCTGATCCTCACCGATGACGAGCGGCAGAAGCTGCAAACCTGGGCGGCCCGGCCCAAGAGCACCCAACGTCTCGCGACCCGCGCCAAGATCCTCCTGGCCTGCGCCGAGGGTCTGGACAATAAGGCCGGCGCCGCCCGGCTCCGCGTGAACACCGTGACTGTCGGCAAATGGCGTGGACGCTTCCTGGAAGATCGTCTCGAAGGGCTCAGCGACGAGCCCCGGCCCGGAGCCCCACGGAAAATCACCGACGCATACGTCGAGCAAGTCGTCACCAAGACCCTGGAAGAGAAACCCAAAGCCGCCCCCCACTGGAGCACCCGGGGGATGGCCAGGACGGTCGGTCTGTCCCAGAGTGCCATTGTCCGAATCTGGCACGCGTTCGGGCTGAAGCCGCATCTGAGCGAATCTTTCAAGCTCTCGACCGACCCCGATTTCGTCGAGAAGGTCCGTGATGTGGTCGGCCTGTACATGAGCCCTCCGGAGAACGCGATTGTCCTGTCGGTTGACGAGAAGAGCCAGGTGCAGGCGTTGGATCGGACCCAACCGCTGCTGCCGATGACTCCCGGGCAGGCCGAGCGTGGGACTCACGACTATGTCCGCAACGGGACGACCTCGCTGTTCGCCGCATGGAACGTCGCCACCGCGAAGGTGATCGGCAAGTGCTACAAGCGACATCGCCAGCAGGAGTTCCTCAAGTTCCTCAAGGAGATCGACACTCAGGTCGTCAGAGAGCCCGGGGTTCAGATCCACATCATCATGGACAACTATGGGACGCACAAGACACGCTCGGTGAAGAGGTGGTTCGAGCGGCATTCGGAGTATCACCTTCATTTCACGCCGACCAATGGATCGTGGCTGAACCAGGTGGAGCGGTTCTTCGCGGAGATCACCGAGAAGCAGATCCGCCGTGGTGTGTTCCGCAGTGTGGCGGCATAAGAGAAGGCGATCATGGAATACTTGGCCACGCATAACGAGAACCCCAAGCCGTTTGTTTGGACCGCCAACGCCGACCTGATTCTGGAGCGGGTCAAGAGGGTTTGTGAACGAATTTCTAACTCGGGATAATAGGAACTCCGTAACCGTTTCATGGCGTCTCCTGACCCCTGGGCCGAGGTCTATCGTAACCTGGCCAGCTTTGAGCGGATGGCCGGAGATGCGGAGCGGGTTGCGTGGTAGGGCGATCCGGCACGCCGCCCAGACGGATGGACGTGTTGGCCAGTAACGAAGTCGGGATGCTCTTTGAAATGTTCGAAAGTCCCGAAATCCAGGGAAGGATTGACCCGGCCCGACGCAAGATGGATGATAAGTACGGACTTGTGTCGCCTTCCTCCCGCCGTTCGAATCGGTTGGGGTCGAGAAAGTATCCTTGATGGTTCGCCTCTCCCGGATTACCGAGTGCCGCGACCTCGCTCGCCTGCTGCTGCTGGCAAGCGCGATGGTCTGCGCTCTCGGAGTTCGTGAGGCCTCGGCCTCTTCCATCTCGGCGGGCGTCGAGCATGGAAGCGTTGGCCACGCCCAGTTTTGCAAGTGCCGGAGTTGCAATCCTGAATCTTGTTGCTGCGGCCCACGCAAGCCCTCGGTCTCTCCTTCCGCACCCGTCCGGACTGACGTTCCGGTTTCCCTCGGCACCTCGCCGTGCATGAAAGCCGCCCCGTGCGGCGACCCGGACCGGCCGAACACCCAGCCGACCGGGCCGGCAGGCAAGGCTGTCTTCGCGCTGTGCAGGTTCCTGACGCTACCCGCCGCAGGCTGCATCCTTCCCTCATCCGCTCGCTGCACCCTGCCGGGCCGGCGAGCGTCCCGCCTCGACGATCCGCCTGAATCCCTTCCCGCCGCCTGATCCCAGGCTCCAATCCCGCATTGATCAAGGCACCCGTTCGCCGCCCCACGGCGTCACGGGCCGGGCTACCTCCGTCGCGTGATTTTGAACGACCTCGCATCGTCCGCGATCAAGTTCGATCGCCGGCGGACACTGGTCCACGCCCAGAACTCAAGGGATTCATTCCATGCCTCGCCGTCGAGCCTTCACCCTGATCGAATTGCTGGTGGTCATCGCCATCATCGCGGTGCTCATCGCATTGCTCCTCCCCGCCGTCCAGGCCGCTCGCGAAGCCGCTCGTCGAGCCCAATGCACCAATAACCTGAAGCAGTTGGGCCTGGCGATGCACAACTACGAGAGCAGCAATCAATGCTTCCCGAGCGCCGGGAGCACGACGGCCAATAGCGTCTACGCCTTCTCGATGCAGGCGAGGCTCCTGCCTTACATGGAGCAGGCGAGCTTGCAGAATCTGGTGAACTTCAACTTGCCGGTCCTGGCGACGACCGGGACGTTGTCGATCTATCCTGTCTCCCTGACGTCTGCACAGACGATCGTCGCCGCCTTCCTCTGTCCGAGCGATGCCCAGAATCCTCGGTTCAGCGGATATCAAGGCACCAACATCGTCGGGACGAACTACGTGGCCAACTTCGGTACCGGCCTTCAGACCTTTTACGACCCTGCCTTCGTTTCCGACGGCGTCTTCTGGATGCCGGCCCAAACCCGGCTCGCAGAGCTAACCGACGGGACCTCGAACACGCTGGCCATGTCGGAATGCCTGCTCGGCCCCGGCTCCAACATCACCGGCCCGATCACCAGTGTTCCCAGGCCGTACCGGCACGCGGGCAACGTCTCGGGCGGCCGATCGCGTACGCTTGTCACGCCGGGCGGAGTCAGCCCGACCTTGGCGGATGGCGATGCGGCGACGGCCACGACTTGGGACGGCTCGCGCGGCTCGGCCTGGATCTGGGGCCAGGCCAGCACCACCCTCTTCAACACCTATCTCACGCCCAACAACGTCATGCCGGACACGTTCGCCCACAACCGAGGCTGGTTCGCGGCCCGCAGCAATCATCCCGGCGGGGTCAACGCCCTGTTCTGCGATGGGCACGTGCAGTTCATCAAGAACTCGGTCAATCTCGCGACATACCGAGCGCTCTCCACCCGAGCCGGCGGAGAGGTTGTCTCGTCTGACGCTTACTGATTCTCCCACCCACAAGGACCAGACCCGATGCGACGCCGAGCCTTCACGCTGATCGAGCTGCTGGTAGTAATTGCCATCATTGCCATCCTGATTGCACTGCTCCTGCCGGCCGTCCAGGCCGCACGCGAGGCCGCCCGACGCATGCAGTGCGTCAACAACCTGAAGCAGATCGCCCTCGCCACCCACAACTATCACGACACCCACAACCGCATCCCGCCGGGCTACATGATCTTCGCCAGCCCGGCCGCCTTCAGCGGGATCGCCATCGAGGGGCCGCTCACGATGATGCTCTCGTCGCTGGAGCAGCGGGCCCTCTACAACAGCTACAACTTCGGCGCCGGCTACCTGGCGCAATGCAACCAGACGGCCGTCCTCACCCAGGTCAACACCTTCGTATGCCCCTCCGCGCCCGGGGCGTACCGGACCGCCCAGGCGGTGAACATCGTCGCTGGTTGGGTCGGCCTCGACACCATCCCGCCCTGGAACCCGACCGCGGCCGTTTCGGACTATAACGGCGTCACCTACGCGGCGGGGCCGCTGCCGCCCGGTTCGTCGGACATGCCCTACGTCACCGGCCTTTTCGACGCCTACGCCGACTCGCCTGCTTACGGCATGGGTAGCACCTCCACGCTCAGCTTCGCCTCGATCACCGACGGCCTTTCCAACACGATGCTGTACACCGAGCAGGCCGGACGGCCGATTCGCTACTCCCACGGCGGCCGTGCCGGTGCCACGATGAAGGCGACCGACTCCGACAACGCCCAGCTCCAGCAGGCGATCTGGGCCGGGCTTGTCGGCGCGGGATTCAACCCCAGTTCGGGCGATGGGCTGACGCCCTATTATGCCGACCCCCAGCGGCAAAACGCGGTTTGCCGGATCAATTGCAGCAACGTCCAGTCGCCCTTCGGCTTCCACCCCGGCGGGGTGAACATCGCCCTCGCCGACGGCTCGGTCCGCTTCCTCAAGGAGTCCGTCAATATTGCGACCTTCGCCGCCCTGTGCAGCTACAAAGGCGGCGAGATCGTGGGGGATTATTGAGAGTCAACCCGATGCGACCCGCCTGCGCACTCGCGCTGCTCTTTCTCTCCGCCGGCTGCGATCGGGGGTTGGTCGGCCCCACGCTGCATCCCGCTTCGGGGCGGGTCCTGGTGGGCGCCAAGCCTGCCGCTGGCGTCCGGGTGCGCCTCCACGCCCAAGGGGCGCCGCCGGACACCCCGACCCCGTACGCCACGACCGGGACGGACGGCGGCTTCGTCCTCGAGACCTCCGGCCGGCCCGGGGCCGCCGAGGGGCGTTACGCCGTGACCCTGACTTGGCCCCCGCCGACGGGCTTCAGCTCGCCCGGCCGGGCCTCAGCCGACCGCTTCGCCGGCCGCTACGACAACCGGGACCGGCCGTTCGGCGAAGCGACCATTCGATCCGGGACCAACAACCTCGGCCCGTTCGACGTGCCCGAGGCCTCCCGACCTACTGCACCCCAATCCAACGGAAGAGGGCCTCGACCATGACGACCCGCCGCGAGATGATCCTGAGCACGCTGGCCGCCGCCGTCTGCCCCGCCCGTGGGGAGGACGGGGACGACGCCGCGAGCCGGGCCAAGGCCCATGACGATGCGATGGCCCGCCAGCATCGCGACTGGATGGGTAACGAGACGATCGCTATGTTCCTCTACCCCGGGTTCACGGCTCTGGACTTGTTCGGGCCCCAGCACATGTTCGGCAGCCTGATGGGGGCCAAGGTCCTGCTGGTCGCCGAGACGGCCGACCCGGTCCCCTCCCACTCGGGGGTGAAGGTCGTCCCTACCACGACCTTCACCGATTGCCCCGAGAAGCTTTCGATCCTGTTCGTGCCGGGGGGCTCCGAAGGGACGCTGGAGGCCGCGGAGAGCCCGGCCGTCCGGAACTTCGTCAAATCACGAGGCGAGAAGGCCGAGTGGGTGACGAGCGTCTGCACCGGGTCGATCATCCTGGGTGCCGCCGGCCTGCTCGACGGCTACCGGGCCACCTCCCACTGGGCCACCCGGCCGCAGCTCGCATTCTTCGGGGCCACGCCGGTGGAAGAGCGCGTGGTGATCGACCGCAACCGCGTCACCGGCGCGGGGGTGACCTCGGGCATCGACTTCGGCCTGACGCTCGTCCAGAAGCTCCGGGGGACCGAATACGCCCAGGTCACTCAACTCCTCTCCGAGTACGACCCCCAGCCACCGCTAGCGGCGGGGTCAGAGGCAAAAGCGCCCAAGGCTGTCGTCACGATGACACGCGAAATGTTCCGCGACTACAACGCCCGGATCGAGCAGATCGCGAGACGTGTTAACCCGCCCGGAGGAGCGAAGTGAGATGGGGATAATTACGGAGCGACCCATGACACAACGACTCATGCCGGCAGCCCTTGCCGTGGGCTCGATCGGACTGGGGATCACCTACGGCGTCGCGCGATTCCTGGGGGAGTTCGATCCGCCGATCCCGGATGCGGTCCCGATCATCATCGAAGGCCGGAAGCACACCGCGACAGCCGAGATGCAGGCCGCCGCGGCCGCGCGGGAGAAGCAGGCCGCGCCGGCATTCCGTGCCGAGGCCGACGACGGCCAGACCTATTCCCTATCGGACCTCGCTCGGGCGGGATCTCTAGCCCTGATCTTCATAAAGGACGGCTGTCCGTGCAGCGTGGCGGCCGGGCCTTTCTACGGCCGACTCGCCGAGAGCTATGGGTCGCGCGTGCGATTCTTCGGGGTCATCGACGGCAACGCCGAGGTGGCCCGAAAATGGGCGAGGGCGAATCATGTCCCGTTTCCGATCCTCGCCGACCCCGACCTGCGGATCGTCCGCGAATACAAGGCGGAGAATTCGGCCTACTTCGCGATCATCGCCCCGGATGGATCGATCGAGAAGTATTGGCCGGGCTACTCGGCCGACATGCTCAGAGAGGCAAACGAGCTTCTGGCCCGGTTCGCGGGCGTCGAAGCGAAACTCTTAGATGTAGCGGGCGCGCCGGAAGACCTGTATACGGGCTGTCCGTACGAACTGTGATCCTTTGCCGGCCGCGAGTCAGCGTTCCACTTTTTCACAAGGACTTTGCGATGAAATCGACAGCTGTCCTCCTGTTCGCCTTGGGCGTATTCGCATCGTCCACGCCGGCCGAGGCCGACGATGCGCCAGCGAAAACTCCCCCGCTCGCACTCAAAGGCCTCGATCCCGTCTCGCTCGTCGAGGGCAAGGAAACGGTCGGCGCCGAGGGAGTTGAGTCCGCTCGAGGCCGGTTCCGCTACCGCTTCAGCAATGCGGAGCACAAGGCCCGCTTCGAAGCCGATCCCGACCGTTACTGCGTCCAGGGAGAGATGTGCACGGTGATGCCGAAAGTCCCGGCGTCCCCCGAACTGTTCCTTGTCCACGATGGCAAGATCTTCCTTTTCGGCTCGACGGGCTGCCGGACGCGCTTTCAAGCCGACCCGGCGGCCTTCCTCAAGCCGAAGCCGATGAAGAAAGTGGCGATCCTCGTCTTCGACGGGATGGAACTGCTCGACTTCGCCGGTCCCGGCGAGGTGTTCGCGACCGCCGGCCAGGGTCGGGCGTTCGAGGTTTTCACCGTCGCCGCGACCTCGGCGCCCATCAAGAGTCAGGGTTTCGTCTCCATCGAGCCTCGCTATACTTTCGCTGACTGCCCGAAGCCGGACATCCTCGTAGTGCCAGGCGGAGCGACGAGGATCCCGCAAGCCGACCCTGCTTCGATCGATTGGATTCGCAAGGCTTCCGCCGAGGCGGAGATCACGCTCTCCGTATGCACTGGAGCATTGATCCTCGCCAAGGCAGGTCTGCTCGACGGGCTCGAAGCGACGACGCATCACCAATCGCTGGACGCGTTGAAAGCAGCCGCCCCGAAAGCGACGGTCCGCGAGGACCAGCGGTTCGTGGACAACGGAAAAGTCGTGACCTCAGCGGGAGTCTCCTCGGGTATCGACGCCTCGTTACATGTGGTGGGCCGGCTGCTCGGGCCGAAAGGCGCGAGCGAGGCCGCCGCAACGATGGAGTATCCCTGGAATTCCGCAGAAAAGATGGAGCCGCGATAGATCACTCCCATTACGGTCGACAGTCACTGTGGAGCGAACAACTCGGAGGGGCGGCACGGCGGAAAATCTTCCTCCTCAGGCCGGACCGAGCCGTGGAGACCGGAACTCACGACCCGGGCGGGTCAGTTCATGCGGGATGGCTTTTAACGGCCCATCCATCGAGCGTCATGCTGGAGGGTTTGATTGGCATTACGAATAGGATTGTTTATTCGGGAGAGGACGATGAGCGGCTCGCCGACGGGCTCAGCCTCCGACGCTGGACCTCTCAAGGTGGTCACGAAGGTGGTCGCCACGCCCACGGGTTCCACCAGGTGACCTTACTTCTATTGACCCTCAGCCTGCCAACTTCTTGTCTCGAAGCTCCCATCCTGCTTACCTTCGGGGGATGAGACCCACCGGAACATCGACTGAACTCGAAGCCAGGCGACGCCTTGCCGTGCAGCGGGTCGCCCAGGGCTGGACCCAAAAGGATGTCGCCGCCTTCCTCGGCGTTTCCGTCCGGGCCGTCTGCGGATGGGTCGCCGCCCACCGCAATGCGGGTGACCAGGGCCTCAGGGCCAACCCCCATCCCGGCTCGACCCCCAAGCTCAGCCCCCGCCGGGAGAAGGCCGTCCTGTCCTGGCTGGCCAAGAGCCCCCTGGCCTTCGGCTACAAGACCGACCTGTGGACCACCCGACGCCTGGCGAGGTGATCGACAAGAAGTTCGGCGTCCGCTTCAACGCCAACTACCTGTCGCAGTGGCTTTCCCGACGCAACTATTCCCCCCAGAAGCCCGAGGTCCGGGCGGGAGAGCGGGACGAGCCGGCGATCCGTCGCTGGGTCGAGGAGGATTGGCCCCGGATCCAAAAAAAACCTCGGAAGATGGGGGGCATGTCGTCCTGATCGACGAGAGCGGCTTCTTCCTCAACCCGGTGGTCCGCCGCACCTGGGCCCCCAGGGGCCGCACGCCGGTATTGACGGGCTTCGGTCGGCACCGGGACAAGGTCTCGACGATCGCCGCCATCAGCGTCACGCCGGGCCGGCGTCGGGTCGGGCTGTACTGGAAGACCGACGCCCGCAACTACATCGACGCCCCGGCGGTGGTGTCGTTCCTGCGGGACTTGCTGCGACACCTGCGAGGCAAGGTGATCGTGATCTGGGACGGGGGCAGCAACCACAAGGGCCCGGCGATCCGGGCGTTGCTGGGGCGATACCCCCGGCTGACGCTGGAGCGGCTGCCCGGCTACGCGCCGGACCTCAACCCGGTGGAGATGCTGTGGTTGCACCTGAAGCACGGGCGGATGGCCAACTTCGTGCCCAAGGACGTGAAGGATCTGGAGCGGGTGGTGCTTGCGAACCTGGCCTCGGTCCGATCCGATCCGAAGTTGATCCGATCGCTGTGGGCGGGGTCGAAACTACCCTTCCTCGACCGGAAGTTAGCCATCTGAAGGTCAATAGGGCCCGGGCGGGACGAAGTTCAACTCCGGGGGCGGCGGGATTTATACGGGACCGTACGGTGCCGTGGCCATCGGCGGCGGTCGCGGCGGGAGCGTCACCGGGCCTGGTGGCGATTCGATCTACGGCGGATGCGGCGGCGGGGTGGTGATCGGCCCGAATGGCAATGTCCACGCGGGCGGTGCCAGGGGTGCATCGGTCGTCTCGCCGGGCGGGTCGGCGGCCATCGGGAGCCGAGGGTCATTGACGACGGGGCCGGGCGGATTCTCAGCGAGCGGGGTGCGGGGCGCCGTCGCCTCCGGCCCAGGGGGCGTGGTGGCCGGTGGAAGTCGCGGCGGCATCGCGGCGGGACCGAATGGAGTCGTCGCCAGGAGCAGCCGTGCGGGGGTAGCTGCCGGTCCGGGGGAAATGGTGGCGGCAGGGAGCCGGGCCGGCATCGCCGCCGGGCCGGGCGGTGTCGCGGCGACCGGAGGGCGAGCAGGAGTCGCCGCCGGGCCCGGGGGAGTCGTGTCCGGATCGAGCCGAACGACCGCGGCCATCGGCCCCTATGGGGCGGTCGGCGCAAGCACCCGCGCGGCCTGGGGACTCGGCCCCGCCGGTGGCTTCGGAGGCACCCGATACGTCCCCGCAGCGTCGCTTGGCGCCCAAGGGGCCGTCGTGCGCGGCGGCTTCGGATATTACAACGCCTTCAGCCCCGGCTGGTACACCCGCTATCCAGGGGCATGGTTCGCGGCCGGCTGGGCCGCCGGCACGGCATGGAACGCCGTGACCTGGGGCGGCTGCTCCACCTATTTGGGGATCGCCGCGAGCACGCAGCCGGTTTACTACGATTACGGAAACACCGTCACGTACCAGGGCGGCCAGGTCTATTACGAGGACCAGCCCGTCGCGACGGCGGCCGATTGCTCGCAGCAGGCATCGCAGATCGACGCCGCGGTCAGAAAGGCCGCAACGGTCGCCGACGACTCCTGGCAACCGCTAGGCGTCTTCGCAATGGCCCAAGGCGACGAGACTTCGTCCAACGACATCTTCCAGCTCGCCATCAACAAGGCCGGGACGGTGCGGGGCACCTACTACAACGCCATCTCGGACTCGACCCAGCCGGTGGCGGGCTCGCTCGACGCCAAGCCCCAGCGCCTGGCGTGGACGATCGGCGAGAAGAAGGAGCCGGTCTACCAGACCGGGCTCTACAACCTGACGCAGGAGCAGACGACGCTGCTGGCGCATTTCGGCAAGGATCGTACCGAGCAGTTCCAGCTGTTCCGCATCGAGCAGCCGAAGGATCAGCCGGAGTGATGCCAATGCGAACCCTGAGTGATCACTCTTCCTGCACGCTCATCAACGGCCGACCGGAAGCGTCAACAATGGCCCTCCAGGCTGCTGGCGGGCGAAGTCGAGCCGGCTGAGCGAGAGCACCAGCATGAAGGTCGCCTTGCTCTGGGCGTCACGGTCGTCAATGTAATACCAGTAGTCGCGGTATTTGACCGCGATGAACGCGTTCGGGGGTGGCTTGTGCCCCCGGCAGGCTTGGACGGCGAACAGCCCCTCGGTGACTGCTCGACCATCGAAGGGCCGCCCGTCAGGCCCGGCCGGGAGCTTCACCAATCCCGCCGCCAGGTGGTCGCAGGGCACCTCAACCCCATTGGCCAAGTAGAAATAGACCTGCGAGGTCGACCGAACGCTCGCCCGGACCTCATCCGAGGGGGGAATCGAGGCCCGTGATGGGTCGGGCACGATCCCCGGTGCGATGACGATCTCGTATCGCGGCAGGCCCGGTTGCAGATTCAGCAGGCCGATGATCTCCTCCAGGACCGGATGGCCCACGGCGGCGGGGTTCAGCTCCAGAACCAGCCGCCTTTCCTTCCGGACGAGACCCCAGGACCCGTCCGCACGGGTGCGGTATTCCATGCCATCTTTCGCAGCCTCGACAGCCGATGGGCCATCGATGGTAGAAGGTGGTATTGGGCCGCCGATCTCGACGAGCCGCTCGACCGATTGCACGACGCCCAGCCCCAAGTCCTGGGTGGACTGGATCAGTCCCACCGCCCTCTGGAACCGTCCGAAGTCGGGGACCATATCCCGCTGCGGCCCGCTGGCCGTGGAGGCGTTGGGGACGCCGTTGAGCCGCTCGACCCAGAGTCGGAGCACGGTCGAGATCGGCCAGCTCGTCTGCTGGAGGAGGACGAGCGTATCGGCAGTGATCGGCGTGAGAAACTTCTGGACCGCCTCGCCGTTGTCCGCCGGCAGCAGCGTCAAGGTCGGGCGGTTGGCGCCGCTGACGTTGACGTCCGGGAGAACCGACGTGAAGCTTCGAAACGCGGTACCCGCCGGGTTGGGGGCGGCGAAGAACGGACGGGCCTCGGCTTGTCCCGCCAACTCATACTGGGCCGCGATCGACGAGACGTTGAGGTTGAGCGGGATCTCGTTGTATCGCATGTGGACGAGGTTGCGGAGGAGTTGCTCCTCGTCGACGCGACGCACCGACTCGTTGTACCGGCCGTGGGAGCGTTCCAGCGAATAAGGGCCGAAGGCACATCCGGCAAGCCCGGAGGAGACTGAGAGGGCAATCAGCAGCTCGGGGATGCGCCTTGATCGTGGATAGCGCACATCCCGGTCCCTTCTTCCAAGGATCTCCCACCTGCAAGCCGAAGGAACGCGACCCCGACGACCGCGCATTCTGGAGTTTTCACAAAAAGCGTCAAGCCGAATCGGCCGGCCCAACCCCAATCAATGCCCGCCGATGACGTCCATCAGCTTGGCGTGCGCCACGCGGTAGTTGGCCTCGGAGTGAAGTTGCTCCAGCTCGGCCTTCGCCGTGGCCGCCTTCGCCGCCTGGATCACGGGAAGTTGCTTGCCCGTCCCCTCGGCATCCCTGCGGGCTATGACCATTTCGAAGGCCAGCCCCAGGGCCTCGTCGGCCTGCTCGAAGCTCCCATACGCCTGCCTCGCCTCGAGCACCACCTTGTCGATTGTCGCCTGGATGTTCTTCTGCGCCTGGGAGACCTGGATCTCACGCTGATGCTTGATGTGCCGCCGCTTGCCCCAGTCGACGAAGGTGTATGACGCCGAGATGCCGAAGGCCCCGAAGTTGTTCTGGATGATCGGCGCCGCGGTCTGGTTGAAGTAAGAGCCGAAGACGTTGACGTCGGGCAGGAAGTCGGAGCGGGCGACTTGCAATCCCGCGTTGGCCTTCATGGATCCGGCCATCGCCTCCCTCACCTGCGGGTTGCAGGACAGGGCTCGGCTCGCGGCCTCGTCCGCCGAGTGGACGGGAGGCGCGGGCGGCATCGGCTCCTCCAGCAAGAGGATCGTGCCGGCGGGCAGTCCGATCAGGTTGTTCATCTGCTCGGCGATGTCGACGGCCTGCCCGTGGACCTGATTCAGGGCCTGCTTCGCCTCAATCGCCGCAACGTGGATCTCGGGCGAAGGATTCGCCTGCGAGAGCTGCTCGGCGTAAGCGACCTGGATTCGAAGGGCGTTCTCGATCCTCTGTGCCCCGTGGAGGCCGTAGAACGCCTGGGCGACCCCAGAGAGCAGGTCGCGGGTACCTTTGGCGAGCTGTGCCTGGGCAATCTCCTCGTCGGCCTTGGCGATCTTGACGGCCGCGTTCACCGCGATCAGCTTGGTGATGGGCTGGGCGAGCGTGATCGTGGCGAGGCTGCTGTCCTGGTTGACGGCGTTGACCGCGATCGTCCGCGAGGCGGGCGGGAGGATGCCTCGCTGGCCCGTCCGGATCGTATTGACGACACCCAGGTTCGAGTCGAAGTGGAAGTAAGTCACGTTACCGAGCAGCTTCGGCAGATAGTCGGTCTTCGCGGCGGCCGTCAGTTCCGCCTTCTCTTTGATGGCCAGGTTGGCCAGGCCGAGGCCCTTGCTCGTGACGAGGGCCCGCTGCTTGGCGTCTTCCAGGGTGAGGTGGTAAACCCCCAGAGGTTGCACCAGCGGAGGTGGGCCGGGGACGAGCGCGTCCTGTGCTCGAAGGCTGGCAGGACCAGTCGAGGTCAGAGCACAAATGGCGATTGAGACAAAGCGACGTAGCGGCGGCATGCGTTCCCTCCTCCTGGGGGCGTGCCGTCGCAGAGTTCGACCTGCGCCCTGTCCATCTGGACGTTCCGGTCCCTCCTGGACCGCATGAGGATGTTATCGGCAGAAGCGGGGAAGGATGGGCAGGCAAAACCTTGATTGCGGATTTCTCGAATCGGGATATCGCGCTTGTCCTTTCCTCGCGGAGAGGAGGCGCTTGCGCCCCGCCGACGCTCATTTCATAAAAGGACCATGCGAGATTACCCCGAGATGATCACCGCCAGCGAACTGGCCGAATAGGTCGATTCCCGCGAGGAATGGCGGAAGCGGCGGCTCGGGCTCTCGGCGCCCGATCAGACCCAGCTTGACGCCGGGAAGCGTCGCCACGAGGTCAGGGAGACAGCGCAGCGACGTGGCGGCCTTTCGGTGCCCGTCGGACGCGCGTTGATCGTCCTGGCCGTCATCACCCTACTCGCGGCGCTGCTATGGCGTTGATCCTCGCGCTGGCCGTTCTGTTCATCGGGATCGCCCTGACGCTTTACGGCCGGTGGGAACGCGGGGCGTACGGCCTGATCGACGCCCCGACGCTGGGCATCGACACCGAGACCCTACGCTCACACCGCCTCGGCCTCGCGGCGCGGCCGGATAGCGTCATCCGCGAGGACGGCATGCGGATACCGGTGGAGCTGAAATCGGCCAGGCGGGTGTTCCCGAACCACCTTGCCCATCTCGGCGTCCAGCTCATCCTCATCGAGGAGGTTCACGGCAAGCGGCCGACTCACGGCTACATCGTGACTGGGGACGGCGTGCGTCACCGGATCGAGAACACGCAGGAGCTGCGGGCATGGGTGTTGAAAGTGACGGACGAGTTGCGGGCTGCGAAGCGGGCGCTGAGGGAAGAGGAATAGCTGCCGTCGCGAACTGACTCCCGTGCGGAAATCCACGCGCAGGCAATTGTCGATCGCGATCGGGGCGTTACAATACTGGCAGGACGTTCAGGATCCCGCGCATCCGGAGCATCCGCCATGAAGCCCCTCGTTTCCGACCAGCTGAAGGCCCAGGGCTGCCAGGCCGATGTGGCAGAATTCCGCGACACGCTCGCCGCCCTCAAGGCCGAGTTGTTCCCCGAGATCAGCACCGAGGAGCTGACCTTCACCCGGGACGAGGCCAGCGAATTCTGCCAGACTGTCAGGAAGCGGCTCGGAGCGCCGCGTCTGTCGCGGGTGTTCCTCCTGCGGGCGCGCTGACAGGCATCAGGAAAAAAGGCTAGGTCGGCAAAGTCTGATTGATGAACGAGGCCTCAAGCGATTCGAGGTAGGCCACCGGGTCCTGGCGGAAGCGGCGGCCCAGCGTCCGCACCGCCTGCCGCCCCTCCAAACGGCCACGCAGCTCCCGCCAGGCCGGCAAGTCCGAAGGCACCAGGTCCGCCACCGCGATCGGCCGTAACCGCGTCGCGGCCGCCGCCGCCAGCCGCACCGAGCCGCGTACCACCGTCCCGGGGCAGGCCACCTTCCGCCCGCTGCATCGCCGCTCGTGATACCGATACGAGCCGAAGAATTGCTCCAGATCGTTGTTGGTCCGCGGCAGGTCGGCCACCTCGTAGCAGCGGAACAGGCCCGCCCAATCGCTCCGCGTCACCTTGCGGAATCGATCGAGCGCACCGGCCAGCGAGCCCAACTTCCCCCGATGCCGGGCCAGCGAGGCGATCAGGCCCCGGTAGCGGCGACGCACCCCCGCCGCGGCCAGGGCCGGCTTGTTGGCCAGGACTGCGGCCAGCCGCCGGACCCAGCCGAAGGCCGCCCGGATCTCGGGCCACGACGCCTCGGTCGCGTCCAGGCCCTTGGCCAGGATCGCCCGCAGCCGCGTCAGCTCCTTCGGGAGCCCCTTTTCCCGCCGACGCGGTCCAGGCTCTCGGCGACCTCGCCCAGCCGGTCCCGCAGCTTCAACCCCGAGGCCTCCAGCGGCGGCCGGCCGTCGTCGGTCAACGCCGATCGCACCGCGGCGCAGTAGCCCCGGACCGCTCGGGCCTCGGGATCATCACGGCCCTCGACCTGCCTCTCGATCGGGCGAATGCCCCGGACCTCCTTCTTGAGCCGGACCTTGGCATGGCGGTCGGCCTCGTAGATCGGCATGGCCGCCTCGCGGAGGTAGTGGAACTGGCAGAGCTGGTGCGGCACGCCCTCCAGGGCCAGGGCGACCGCCTTGCGGATCGAGGTCTGGCCGTCGGAGACCACCCCGACGATCGGCACCGCCAAGGCCTCCTTCACCTCACGCAGGAGCTTGGCCAGGTCATCCCGGCACGACCAGAGGAGGCTCCGGGCCAGGAGCACCTCGCCCGAGAGGACGTCGCGGAGGACCCAGAGGACCTCGTGGCCGACGTCCGGCTGGAGGCCGTCGAGGGCCAGGATCACCCGCCCGGCCTTGGCGGTGATCGCCCTCAGGCGGCCCGCATCCGAGCACGAGAGGGCCAGCAGCTCGTCGTAGCGGTCCAGCAGGTTGCCGACGCTGCGCACGCGGATGGCGACGCCGCGTCGGGCCAGCTCGGCGTGGATCTCCGGGACGCTGCGATGCTCGGCGTGGCGGAGCCGGCCGACCGCGGCGATGACGTCGAGGCCGAACTCGTGCTGCGGCAGGGCGTAGCGGCCCTCCTGCTCGGGGCGGAGGCAGGCCCCACGGCGTTGGCAGTCGGGATTGCGACAGGTGCGGATCTGGAGGCGCAAGCCGAGGATGCCCTCCAGGGTGGTGACAGATCGTCGGGCCATGGCGGCGGCCCAGAGCGCCCCGCCACAAGCGGGACAGGCCTTGGTGCTGGTGGTCAGCTCGATGGTCCGGACGGGGAGCGGTCGGGCGGTCCGTTGTGGCATAGGTGGACTCCTCGGGGCGTGAGGCCCAAGGAGTAACAAACTGGAGACGCCACATCAAACGGACTTTGCCGTCCTAGTTTTTTTATGCGATGGAGGGAATCGCAATGGGCTCGCCCGCATGGGTGAACTTTGAGGTGTTCGCCCGCTGACCGATCGTCTGGGTCTCAAAGTCTCGTCATCTCTTGTCGACTTCCCATTCGACTTGGCCGTCGACGATTGAACGAACGCGCAATTTTTGAGAAACCGGCGGGGGTTCAGGGCGTGAAGCTACGGACGATGGCCTGGCCCGCCGGGTCGTAGAGGGCGAGGTTAGGCGTTCCCTCGGCGCTGGTGCCGAGGAAGGCGACCCGGCGACCATTCAGGCCGAAGACTTCCAGGCCAGCGCTGCCGTTGTCGGGATTGACGCTGACTGCGACTCGCACGTCGTTGTTCGGCCCGACGACCTCGAGTCGAGGAAATCGGTTGGCGAGTTGCGCGGCCCCTCCGACGATCAGGAGAATCGCGGTCACGAGGGCGCCAACCCATCGCCGTCGGTTTTGGCGGAGAGTCTGTTCCGCCCTTGCGAGCCGGCCCGTGACTTCGTGGAGCTCCGTCCTCAACTGCATCAGTTGGTGGTCGAGGGACTTGGTCTCGTTGAGGTCCAGGGTCGTGGTCATGAGTTCTCCGCTCCTCGCGGGCGAGGGGTCGCGGAGGGGTGCGAGGAAGGTTCCTGACCGACCAGCCGGAGGGATCCCGGCTGGGTGAAATCGGTCTTCCCGCCTCGCTTCCCCGCGCCTCCGGTTAGTTTCCCGGGGCGGGGACGTCCAGGCAAGGGGGGAATTTTTCGAAGGCTCAGCGTCCGGGTTCGCCCGGCAGGTTGATGACCAGGGGGGCTCCCTGCGGACGGCTGGCCAGGGCGATCTGGTGCCAGGAACGCCAGGCTCGGTCGAGTTCCTGCACGTCGGCTATCCCGTAATGGGAGCGGGCCGCGGCGTCCCAACCGGTGGGGCCCGAGCCGTCGCGGACGAATCGGAGAAAGCGGGGGCGTCCGCCGGATTCGATCAGGAATCGAGAGACCGAGTAGCCCTGGCCGTAGAAGCCCATCAGGCCGGAGGGGTCCGACGGGTATTCCTCCATGCGGAAGAGCCGGCCTAGGGGGAGGCCAGAGCCCCGGGTCAGGACGTCGTCGACGATGCGGTCGTGGCGGTCGGTTTCCCGGCGATCCTCGCTCAGCAACGACGCCCCTTCGTCAGCCCAGCGCGGCATGGGCCCTCCGAATGTGCCGGCAAAGACCGTGTGGGTGACTTCGTGAGGGAGGGCCGAGGCCAGGATGCGGTCGAGTCGACCTTCCAGGCTCATCCTCTGACTGGCCACCCGGCCGTTGGCGAAGTCGAACGAGGTCAAGCCGCCCGCCTCGCCCCCGGTGAGCTTGACCCGGATGGGGCAGGGTGTGTGCCAGGCCGGCAATTCGTGGCCCAGCCAGGACCGAGCGATCGTCCGTCGGTTCGCCTCGGCCTGCTCGCCGACGCGACGGGCCGCCTCGGCGTTGGGGGCTTCGACGAGGAAGTTCGTACTGCGAAATCCCGCGCCAATCGCCGAGGGAGGGAGTGTCAACGTGATGGAAAGGAGGAGGAAAATTCCGATCGCGAGTCGCTGGCCCTGGCCGTGGTTGCGAGCGTCCATGCCCACGATCCTCCGTGGTCGAGGTTTCGAGACCGTCCCGGTCCCGCGTGTGCCCCTCATCGGGCAGGGTGGCGAAAATAGCAGATCGCCCGGGGACTGTCGCCCCCAGATGTCCGCGGATCGGCTGGAGATGTTCTAGACTCCGATTCAGAGGGGGGCGAAGCGGCTCCGCTCGCCGTCGCCCGAGGGTCGACCCGTCATGCGTTTCGCGATCATCACGCCGAGCTACCGATTTGACCTGGGCCGCTGTGAACTCCTCTGCCGATCGGTGTCACGGCACGTCACCGGCTCGTTCCACCACTATCTGATCGTCGACGAGCGGGACCGGGCTCCATTCCGCCACCTGGAAAACCACGTGACCACGGTCCTGACTGTCGAGGAGATCCTGCCCTGGTGGATTCGCCGCGCTCCGCTCATTCGGGGCTGGTGGCTGAACTTCAAAGGGCCGCCGATCCGCAACTGGATCCTCCAGCAGATCGTCAAACTCTCAGTGGCCGAATGCATCGATGCTGAAGCCTATCTCTTTGCCGATTCCGATATTGCGTTAACCCGACCGTTCGCGACCGAATCGCTGATCGAGGGCAACCTGTTGCGTCTGTTTCGAGTGGCGAAAGCCCCCATGTTCCCCGGTCACGCTCGCTGGCACCGCTCCGCCGCCCGACTGCTGGGCCTGCCGCCCACGGATGACCTGGGGACCGCCTACATTGGCAACCTCATCACCTGGAGGCGAGAGGTTTTGCGCCTGCTGCACCGGCGGATCGAACAGGTCTCCGGTCGTCCCTGGATCGAGACGCTCAGCCGAGAGTTACACCTCTCCGAGTACATCCTGTACGGGGCGTTCGTCGAGCGCGTCCTGGGAGCTTCCCACGCCGGACATGATCCCCAGGACAGTTCCCTCTGCCATAACAGTTGGGACTTCTCGCTGGAGACCGATCACGACCTGAAAGACTTCTTCGCCAAACTTGACCCGCAGAGCGTGGCCGTGATGGTTTCCTCGAAGCTGGGGATCGATCCCTCGCGATATCAGCATCTGCTCGAACAGGTCCGAGATCCGGTGGAATGCCTCTCTCCTCTTGTAAAGTCTCCAGTTACCCTATCTTGAAGCTAGGTGATACATGGTCGGGGGGTTTCGAGGGGGAAAGGCACCCTAAGCCGGAAATGGGTGAACCTGGGTCGCGACGGAGGCCGATGGTCTGGAGTAAGAGGGTCGTTGAGCGACCGGGCCTCGCGGTCGGTGCGCGATGCCCCGCCAGCCGCGTGGGTTCCCCAGGTAGGGGGCTTTCGCGGCATGAGTCCGTCCGCCTCGCCGGACCGCCCGAAATTCAGGAGGAATTCATGTCCACCGCACGTCTCCGCGTCTTTCCCCGTCCGGAAGGGGAAGCGAAAGTGAAGTTTTCGCCCGCCAACGTTCCGGTTCGGCTTTCGGAACTTTATCCCCTCCTGGCTCAAGCCCAGCGCGATCAATATCTCTGGTTGCGCGACTTCGAGGACGACGAGTTGCTCATCACAGCCGACCTGTTCGAGGTCGTTCGAGCGTTTTCGGGCTGCCGTCCGTCGGCCTGAGGTGAAAGGGAGCGGCGAGAACCGCCCGGGTGGCCCTTGTCGGGGGGAACCCCTCGACCTACGCTGAGGGCATTGCGTTGCGCCGGCCGTCGTCGCCGGAGGATGCCTTCCCGGCGGGCCCTTCCATGACCGAGCCAGACCTTTCGGACGCCTTCACCATCGAGCGTCATGGTGAGGTGACCCTCCTGGGAGCTTCCGCCTCCCTGGAATCGCTCGACGTGACCCTGGCCGACCAGGTCGCCGAGGTCGTTCTTTCGCCCTTGCGACGGCTCCAGGAGCCGCTGGTGGTGGTGGACCTGTCGGCGGTGGACTATTTCGGGTCGATCTTTCTGGCCCTCCTCATCCGTTGTTGGAAATTGGTTTCCGACAAAGGTGGGATGATGGTTCTGGCGGGAGTCTCGGAGCGGGCCAAGGAATTGCTTCGCCTGACCTCCCTGGACATGCTCTGGCCAATCTACACCGACCGCCGGGAAGCCATCGACGCCTTGCTGTCCGATTGACCCTGGGGACGACCTTCGGCCCGCGCGAGCGGCGTTGACAGCCGGCCGGACGCGACCGATGATAAAGGCATTCGGGGACCGTCCCTCGTCCCGGAGAGCCGAGGGGTCGTCCCCGATCGACGCTTCACGAGGCCCCACGTTGGGCCCCGGCGCCCGACGGAGCCGTCATGGGCATTTACGACCGCGAATATTATCGCGAGGAATCTCGGGCCGGCTGGCTGTTCGCGGGCCTCGCTCCGACCTGCAAAATGCTGATCCTGATCAACGTGGCGGTGTTCCTCGTCCGGTACCTCTCGCCGAATGCGAATCGTTTCCTCCACGACTGGTTCGCCCTCAATACCTACGACCTGTTTCACCGAGGGGCTGTTTGGCAACTCGTCACCTCGGCGTTTCTCCACAGTCACTCCGACGCGTTCCACATCATCTTCAACATGCTGACGCTGTGGCTGGTCGGCACCGAGATGGAGACGATGTATGGTCGCCGGGAATTCCTGGCGATGTATCTCTCGGCCGCCGTGTTCAGCGGACTTTGCTGGGCGATCTCCGACGAGTGGTCCGGCGGGATGGGCACGGCCGTAGGCGCCTCCGGGGCGATCATGGCGGTGGTGGTACTCTTCGCGATGTTTTATCCCCGCCGGACGATCCTGATCTATGGGCTGATTCCAGTGGAGATGTGGTTGCTGGCCACGATCTACATCGGTGGCGACCTCCTCGTGCTCCTCAGCACACCCATAGGCGCGGACCCTGGGAATCGGCCCCATCGCGCGATCGTCGCCCACCTTGGTGGCGCGGCCTATGGCTATCTTTACAAGCGTTTCGACCTGCGGTGGTCCCGGCTGCTGTCAAGAGTTTCTCGGCGGCCACGACTGCGGGTCGTCTCGGCCGAACCTCGCCGGCCTTCCACCCCGAGCGTGGTCTCGACCAACTCGAACCCGCCGCGAAGCTCTTCCCCCTCGGTGGACCTCCCCCGCGCGACGCCGCCGGGCCCCTCGTTCCCCGAGGAGCAACTCAACGCCCGTCTCGACGAAGTTCTCGCCAAGATTCTCAGCCAAGGGCGAGAGACGCTCACCGAGGAAGAACTTCGCATCCTCCAGGAGGCCAGCCGTCGCGCTCGCAGTCGCCGCGACGAGGCCGCTCACTGAAGGCCCGGTGCCACGAGGCGTCGTAAGGTCTCTTCCTCCTCCTCCCCATTTCGAACGTCACCCTGAATCCTCTCGTGGATAGTCGCTGTGTCGGTCATGCCGGCCGTCGAACCTGTTCCTCGCACCCAGGCAAGGAGGCCTCACGTTGAAAATCGAGCATCCCGCATTGGTCCGAGCCGTGGGCGTCAGTGGGGCGTGGTTGGTGCGCCGGCTGGTGGGGACCAACCGATTCCATTTTCGCTATGCCGACCCCTCGACCGACCCGGCCCAGGCCAGACTGACCGGCCAGCGATATATTTATGCGTTCTTTCATGAAGTCATGCTTTTCCCAGCTTATTACTGGGCGTGGCCCGAGATGCAGATCCTCATCAGCGATCATCGCGATGGCGAACTCATCACGCAGGTGGTTCGGCGACTGGGTTTCGGCGTGGTCCGAGGATCGACGACCCGCGGAGGCACACGGGCCCTGCGGGAAATGACCCATCGGGTCGACCGAGGCCACCTCTGCGTGACCCCTGACGGGCCGAGAGGTCCTCGCCGACACGTTCACCAAGGACTTGCCTACCTGTCCAGCCGCACCGCCTTGCCGGTCGTCGGCGCGGGGATGGCCTTCCAGCGACCCTGGCGGGCGCGGAGCTGGGACCGATTCGCCGTGCCAAGGCCGTTTGGGGCGGCCTGCTGCGTCGTTCCCGAGCCATTGTTGGTCCCGCCGGACGCCGATCGACAGACTCTCGAAGCGTGCCGAGCCGAGATCGAACGAAGGATGCGCGACGCGACTCTGGAAGCCGAAGCCTGGGTCGAGGAGGTTTGAACCAAATTCTTGCGGTGAATGGAGTAACAACGTCATGGATGATTGACGTTACGCAAGCTGACGACATTGGCTCTCGTGAAAAAATCGTGTGGAAAAACCACCACTCCTCTCGCTCGCGAGTTCTTCCAACGGTAAACTAATGCTTTCGGGTTGAGTTTCGCCTTTGATGTGTGAGCTGTCTCCCTCGATCCTCAAAATTCGGATTGGATTTGCGAAACCGCCACGCCTTCTCGGGGTTTATCGTTTCTTCAGAGGACTTAGGGTAGATAGTGGGTCTGGGAGCGATTGATGACGAAGCTCAGGGTATTGACGCTTGGACATTCGTACATCGTCGGCCTGAATCGGGCAGTGATGGCCAAGGTCGCGGAAGATCCCCGGATTGAATTGACGATCGCGGCACCTCGCACGTTTCATGGCGATCTCCGTCCTTTGAAGCTGGACGAGACCGAGGGCAACTCCTACGGCCTGGTGCCCCTGCCTGCGTACTTCACGAAATTCATTCACGGATTTTTCTACGGTGGGTTAGGCAATCTGTTTCAGAAGGGCGCGTTCGATGTGGTTCATGCTTGGGAGGAGCCGTACATCCTTTCAGGCTATCAGATTGCCAGGCATGCTCATCGGAGCGGAGCCCGCTATTTTTTTCGAACGGCTCAAAGCATTCCAAAGCGTTACCCGCAGCCGTTCGCGCATTTCGAGAAATATTGCGCGGAGCATGCTTGCGGTTTCGTCGCTGGGGGACATTCGGTCTACAATTCGCTGCGAGCCAAGCGTCCGGGGTATCCCGCACTGGGAGAAGTGATCACCCTGGCCGCCGATGAGAAGCGATTCCGGCCCGATCCCGTCGAGGGGAACGTGGTACGCCGGGAATTGGGTTTGACGGGACCGATCATCGGCTATATTGGCCGCCTGACCGCCGCCAAGGGTCTGGATGTCCTGATGGAAGCGCTGGAAAAGCTTCCTGGGCAATGGAATCTACTGGCGTTGGGCAGTGGTCCCTATGAGAAGCGACTTCTCGACTGGGCGGATCAACATCGTTGGACCGACCGCGTTCGAGTGCTCCTGGCCAAGCACGACGAAGTCCCTCGCTATCTGCGGGCGATGGACATGCTAGTGGCGCCCAGTCAAACCACCCCGCGTTGGAAAGAGCAATTCGGGCGGATGATCATCGAGGCCTTTGCCACGGGTGTCCCGGTGATCGGGTCGGACTCCGGCGAGATTCCCCACGTCGTCGGTGAGGCCGGTTTGATCTCCGCCGAGGCCGATCCGTTGGCGTGGACCGCGGCGATCCAAAACCTGATGGAAAACCCTGGCCGGCGTCGAGTTCTGGGCGAGGCGGGTCTCAGTCGGTTTCACGACCACTACTCGGCCTCGGGCGTCGCCGCTCGCTATGTGGACTTCTACCGTAAGATCATGGACGTGCCCCGGCCCGGCTCCTCGATGTCCCCGGTTCGCCCCAGGATCGTGCCGGTGACCTGATCGATCGCGACCGGGTCGCACCCCGCGTGGACTGATCTTGCCGCGAGGGAAGTCTTGGGTTATCCTCCTCCGCGCCTCGGCGACGGCCCTTCCCGACCCCCGTCCGGGTCGCCCACGACTTCGGTCTCCCCTTCGAATCACTCCTTGACGATCCTCCTGGTTCGATCGAGCCCTCGGGCTCGTCGAACGGCGGCGGTCGTGGCCCTCGGGCTGGCGGCCGTGCTGGGGATGGCCCGAGGGCTGGTGCCCGACCCTTCCGGACTCGGGACGCATCGCCAACTCGGATTGCCCCCTTGCGCTTTCCTGGTGACGACCGGACGTCCGTGCCCAACCTGCGGCATGACGACCGCGTTTTCCTGGGTGGCGCGGGGCCAGTTCGATCACGCCTGGGCCGCGAATCCTGCTGGCTGCCTGATCGCGCCGGTCTGCCTCGCGTTGGTTCCGGCGTTGGCGAGTTTCGCGGCGTTCGGGTGGCCGGTGAGCGGCCAGACGTTGACCAAAATTTCAACCGGCTTGGTTGCGGCCGCTCTGGCCGTCACCTTGTTGGCCTGGATGATCCGACTGATTTCAGGGAGGGAGGCAGGATGACCCCTCGGCTGTTCGCAAGGATGCCCCGTCGCCGGGCTGGGCTGATGCTGGGTCTTGCGACCCTTGGTCTACTGGGGATGACCGGGTGCGACCCCCGCGCCCTGTTCTTCTTTCTGCAGCCCAACGAGCCGCTGACCGACCCGATGGGCGGCCCCGACCTGATGGGCAAGCGAGTCGTCGTGCTGGCCCACGCCACCTCGACGGCCAGGGCCCAGGCGGCCAATATTGATCAGGAGATTGCCCGCAAGGTCGTGGCGATTCTCCGAGAGAAGGTCAAGAAGATCGAGGTCATCGAGCCGTCCAAGGTCCGCGACTGGGACGCCGCCAACCCCTCGTGGACCGACCCC
This sequence comes from Isosphaeraceae bacterium, assembly GCA_965201075.1. Classification (GTDB taxonomy): domain Bacteria; phylum Planctomycetota; class Planctomycetia; order Isosphaerales; family Isosphaeraceae; genus CBDAVP01. Next base: position 338,121 of record CBDAVP010000016.1, read on the forward strand.
GGCGACGCCGCCAAGGCGTTCGAGGCCGACCTGACCATCTTCCTGGAAATCGAACAGTTCGAGACTCAGAACCCCAACAGTCCCGGCGTCTTCCAGGGTCGATCGACCATCCAGATCCAGTGCGTCGAAATCGCTCACCCCAAGGACACCAAGGGGAAGCCGATCACTTTCAAGCCCAAGGAGGCGACCCCGGGATTTGAGAACGAGTGCATCACCGAGTTCCCGACCCGGGGCCCGATTCCCATGGATACCGGGGTCTCTCGCTCGGCGTTCAAAAAGAAATTCCAGGACCTCGTGGCCAACGAAGTCACCTGGCGATTCGTCGCCCACCCCGACGCCGATACCATTCAGGACGTCAGCTTCAACAAGTGACAAGTGACCGGGCCCGTCCAACCTCCACTACTTGGCGGGGGTTGGACGTCCGGCGAATCGTGGCTGTGTGTGCCAACCTGGAAGCCACCAAAGGGAGGGCGATCATGGGACTGGACGCCGGTAGCGACGCCGATGACCAGCTCCTGGCCATGGCCAGATCGGCCAGCGCTTTGTCCTACTCGCCCTATTCCCGGTTCCGGGTCGGCGCGGCGGTTCTCGCCGGAGGGCGGGTCTTCAAGGGGGCGAACGTCGAGAATGCGTCTTATGGGTTGACCCTATGCGCCGAACGCCTCGCGATCTTGGCGGCGGTCCTGGAGGGTGCCGGGCCCATCGAGGCGATCGCCGTGGCCTGCGTCGACGCCCCGGAACGCGTGGACACGGCTTCGCTGATGCCCTGCGGCGCTTGCCGGCAGGTCATGGCCGAGTTCGCCGGACCCGACCTGCCGATCCTCGTCGCCGGTTTTGGCAAAACCACTCTGGGCACACTCCTGCCCCATGCCTTTCGGCTTGGTTGAGGTCGCTGGGGAGATTCGGTTCCGTCGGGTGAGTCAGCGATCCCTGCGTGGCACGTTTCCTTGTCATGAGTTCGCGGTGCTCTGGCATCTGACCTTGGAGAACAATGGGGGGCTTCGTCGCTGGCAACGGTCCGCGTGCGTTGACCCTTGACATGGGCCCTCGGATAATGGAACGAGAACGTTGGTGCATGGAGTCGCCCCCGCTCGGGCCGGTCGCCGATTGAGGTCTCCTTGAAGTTCTTCCGTCAGGTGATGCAGGGGTTGACGCCCGCCGAGCCGCCTCGCGTGGAGCTTTACCGCGCCGGCTGCCCGAAGGGTCACATTCTCCGGGGCGAGCGGACCGAGGGATATCAGGCTCTGCGCTGTCCGTCCTGCGGCGAGGGCGTGTTCGTCCTGCCCCGGAGCCCTCTTCCCGAGCCGCCGGCGCTTCACCGGCAGGACCGGGGCGAACGGTCGCGGCCCGTCGCCCAGGGGCCTTCGGCCGAGGATTCGCCGATCCCCCTGAACGACCCACCGCCGGGCGTGGACATCCTCGAGGTCATCGAGTCGGAGTTCGAGGAATCGGACTCGGAACTTGACGAGGAGACGGAAGTCGTCGAGCCGCTCGAAGCGGACGAGACACCCACGCCCCCGCCTCGATCGCGGAGTACTCCAAAGCTCCCCAGGCCCGATCGTCTCGTCCAGTCCCCCTCGCCACGTCGCCTCCCGGCCCAGGTCGTCCACGAGAGGCCAGAGCCGGAAGCCGACGACGAATATGAGTACGACGAGGAGGATTTCGACGATCGGGAAGGCGAGGACGACGGGAAACCGACGATCGGCCGTCGTCGGCGGATTAGCAAGCACTGGTTAACCTTCGCCGCCCTGGGTCTTTTGGCAGTCACGGCGATCAGCGCCAGAATCCGGCAACAGTGGCTCCAGGGGTTGCCCAAGGTTGTCGAGGCCGGGCGGACTCGTGGCCTCGATGCGCTCGACGCGGGACGATTCGACGAGGCGAAAGACCTTCTGAGCAAGGCCGCCTATGCCGCCAGAAAGCTCGGGGACCAGGTGGAAGGGGCCGAGGAGGTGCGCCAGGGGGCGCTGGAGGCGGCCATCTATGCCGACCTGCTGCCCGAGACCCTGGAGACGATCCTGGACGAGGCCGCCGGGGGTTCCCTGGATGACCACGCGGCTTTGCTGAACTCTCGGTATGTCGGACGGTCCTTGCTGCTGGATGGGGTCGCGGAGGAAGACCCCGCCGACCCGAAGAGACTGGTGCTCGATTACGTGGTCCTGCCCCCATCGGGTGGAACGAGGCGGGGCCGAATCAGCCTGACGGGTCTCGACCTGATCGAAAAGACCCGGGTCACGCCAGGACAGAGAATTTCCTGCGGGGCACGCCTCGCCAGCCTGGAGCGACCGGAGGGGCAAGATTGGCGATTCCGCCTTCAACCGGACAGTGGCGTCCTGCTGACGCATCCCTCATCGCTGGACGCGCTGGGCTTTTCCGGCGAAGTCCCGGCCGAGCCTCCGCGCGAAGGGCCAAACCCGTGAACCGACGACTTTCACTGGTGATCAGTACCGCCCTCGGCATGCTTTTCGCCACTGGCGGCCCCCCTTCCCTGGCCCAATCGCGTCGGATGCCTCCGACGGCCGCCTCGGAATCGGCCCGGGCGTATCGGTCCGACCGCGCCGCGCTGACCGCCGCCCAGCGCCCCGAGGCTTGCCAGGCGATCGCCGACAAAATCGCCAAGGCTCATCCCCTCGCCGTGGACCCAGGTGCCGCGACCCACCCGCCGGACCGGCTCGCCCAACTGCTGGAGTCGGACCCCGAGACGGCATTCCGAGAGGCGACTCCCGGCGAGCGCAACTCGATGTTCCGCCTCCTTCACGACGACGCCTTGCAGCGTTTTTTCGAACTACGGGCGGTGGACACCCCCCAGGACGTGGCCGACCTGGCCCAGGCCGCCCGCAAACGGCTGCCCGACCGTCCCGACCTGCCGGTCGCCCTGCTGGACGTGGCCGCCAAATCCCTGCCGACGCTCCATCATGCCGAGGTGGAGAATCTGGCTCGCGCCTACGAGCAGGCCGGGCGGCCCAACGGCGCGAGGGATCTGCGTCGCCGATGGCTCGACGACCAACGGGAGCATCGCCTCGGCCCCGACGACGCCGATGGTCGTGTTTCCCTCGCGGCGCAATATCGATCGATTCTGGGGGACGACGCGACCGCCGCGACCCTCCTCCTGGATGCCTATCGGATCGACAAGGACTCCCCTTCCGCGGCCTCGGCGCTCCTGGCGCTGAATTACCGCAAGGAAGGCGACCGCTGGGTGGCTCCTGGCACCGAGGCCGAACCCGCTGGGAATGACGCCACCCCGGCGACGGCCGCCCCCGCGAACGCGGACGGTTCGCCCATCGGCTTCACTCGGGACCAGGTGCGGGCCAAGATGGGGGGGCCCCCGGCCCGAATGACCCGCATCGCCACCCAGGGACGGATCATCGAACAGTGGAGCTACGAACTCGATCGAGGGTCGAGGCGAATCTTCCACTTCCAAAAACGCGGCCCACGCTCCGAGCCGCTGGTCCGCAACGAATCGTTCATCCCCTCCGCCTCGGCACCCTGATGAACGCTCCGCTGGCACCAGAATCCTCACCCCCGTGAGAATTCTCGTCTTGGATGACAGTCTCAACGGGGGCGAAGGACTCACGAACGACGACCGAATCGTCGGATCCGTCACGGGTAAGGGAATCCGCCAGGGTTGACGTGGAATTCTCGCGGAATTTTTGTTGCGAATTCTCGACACAATCGCGCAAACCTTCCGTCTTGTCCTACGTAGTAACCGTGTCGGGCGGAATCTAATTCGCCGGCTGGGTCAGTGGCGCATAATCTGCTTACGAGGCCATCGAGAGATTCCGGGGAGAGAGAGCCGATCCGAACGAACTTCCTCCGGTCTTTCGACGTCTAACTCGAAGCAGATTCCGGTCTTCCCGCACGTCCGACGTTGGGGGGATCACGTTCCTCGCGGCGACGGTCGCGGGCATGGCCGGTGTACGGCCCTCCGCCCTCGTCCTCTTGCGATCGACATCCGGAGGTGTGAGATGGCCCGTAAAGATTCGATGCTTCGCCTACATGCGCGGCTGGTCTCCCGTCGCGATGCCTTACGTAAGGCTCTGAATGGGGACCTCGACGGTCTCCGTGATTACGCCTCCGAATTCGAGGTTGGTGACGCCGTGGACGCCGCGGTGGACACGGCCAACGACGAAATCAATACGCAGCTCGCCGAGATCGAAAGCCGGGAGCTTGGCCAGATCGAACACGCCCTGGAACGGCTTGAGTCCGGGGTGTATGGCCGTTGCGAGTTCTGCGCCGGGAAAATCGCCGAGGCGAGAATCAACGCCCTGCCATACACCACCACCTGCATCGACTGCCAGCGTGAGAACGAGCGTGGCGGTGGGTACGGTCTGGCGTTGGCCGAGGATCGTCGGTGGGCGAAGATCAGTGATCGGCCGCTTCATGAGTCCGACGGCGACGTCAACCTGAGCGATTTCGAACTCGACTACAGCGAAACCGGACGCTAAAAGTTCGGACCGAACCGTGAACCAGACAGCCGCGGGCTCTCCCCCCGCGGCTGTTTTCGTTTGAGGTTCAAGGTCGAATCGCGTGGATGACTCGCGGATGGTTCGCGTGATCCCGAACGGTTGGCAGCAACAAGAGGCCGGGTTGTCCCGTCACAAGTTGGCGGACCGCGTCATCCTGATCGCTACCAATCTCCAGAAGCAGGTGGCCGCCAGGTTTCAAACGGGGCACGGCTCCCTCGATCAGGCGGTCGACGACTCGAAATCCGTCCACGCCACCGTCGAGCGCGGTATGGGGCTCAAAGTCTCGGACTCCTCGGTCCAGGGTCGCCAATGTGGCCGTGGCAATGTAGGGCGGGTTACTGAGGATGGCATCAAAGGGGGCCTCGTCGCTCGCCGCCTCATAAAGGTCGCCCCGACGGAAGGTCAGCCGGTCGGACAAACCCAGGGAGCGGGCGTTGGTTTCAGCCACGGCCAGGGCCTCGGCGCTGGTGTCGGTGGCCATGACCTTGGCGTCGAGGTGGTGCTTGGCGATCGCCAGCGCCAGGTTTCCCGAACCGGTGCCGATGTCCAGCACCCGAGGCGCCACCAGCCCTTTCAATGCCGCCAGGGTCTCGACCACCAGCGTTTCCGAGTCGGGCCGGGGGATCAGAACGGCGGGGGAAACGGCCAGGGTCAAGGAGAAAAACTCCTTCCGGCCGATCAGGTAAGCGACCGGGGCGCCTTCGAGTCGGCGGCGGACCACGTCCTTGAAGTCTGACCGGCCGCGGGCCCCCACCTCTTCTTCCTGACGGGTGTAGAGTTCGATTCGCGACCAGCCCAGGACATGGGCGAGCAGCACATCGGCATCAAGGGCCGGGGACTCGAACCCTTGCTTGCGGAAGCGGTCCGCCGTCCAGGTGCGCAGTCGCTTGACGTCCCAGTGGTCGGCCCCGTCGGTCGTCGTTGTCCCCTGACCCGGCGGCTCCATCGAATCAGGTCTCCCCAAGCTGTTCGCGACGGTCGTGGTCGATCAACGCAACGGTGACCAGGCCGAGCTCACCCAGCATGACCCGATCGAGGTTGTGGAGGGTCAGGCCGATCCGGTGGTCGGTGACGCGGTTCTGCGGGAAGTTGTAGGTGCGGATGCGCTGGGAGCGGTCGCCCGAGCCAATCAGGGTCCGCCGCTGCTCGGCCCTTTGGTCGGCGACCTGCTGGCGGGTCAGGTCGTAGAGTCGAGAGCGGAGCAGCCGCATCGCCTTGGCCCGGTTCTTGTGCTGACTGCGCTCATCTCGGCAGACGACGACCAGGCCGCTGGGCTTATGGGTGAGCCGAACCGCGCTCTCGGTCTTGTTTTGGTGCTGGCCGCCCGGACCGCCGGCCCTCATGACGTCGGTCTCGATGTCCTCGGCCCGAATTTCGACCTCGACATCCTCGGGCTCGGCCAGCACCGCGACGGTCGCCAGCGAGGTATGAATTCGCCCCTGGGTCTCGGTCTCCGGCACTCTCTGGACGCGATGGCCGCCGCTCTCGAACTGGAAGTGGCGGAAGGCACCCGGGCCTTCGACCCCGAACGACGCCTCTCGAAATCCACCCAGGTCCGTGGCAAGGACTTCCAGGGGCTCGAACCGCCAGCCCTGGATCTCGGCGTAGCGTCGGTACATCTCGGCAAGGTCGCGGACGAAGAGTGCCGCCTCGTCGCCGCCGGTTCCGGCTCGCAACTCAACGATCAGGCCCGCGCGATCGGCGCCAGCCTGGCGGTCATAGAGGACGTCGCGGAGCGCGTCACCAATACGGTCGCGCTCGGCCTTGAGGCCCTCGACCTCGGCCTCGGCGTAGGCTCGCACCTCCGCGTCGGCTTCCGACTCACCAAGGGCCTGGGTCTCCTCGATCTGTCGGCCGAGGTCCAGGTATTGACCGTAAGCAATCGCCAACCGGGCCAGGCCGCCCCGCTCCCTCGCCAGAGCCGTGACCCTTGCCGGGTCGCTGGCGATCTCCGGGTCAAGCAGCGCTGCTTCCAGTTCTCGATATCTCAGAAGGTCCGCCTGCAACTTCTCGAACACGCCGACGCCCCGGAGCGTTGTCGAGCGACCGACCCTTGCGGCCCGCGTCGCGATCGGAGGAGGTCACGTTCCGGCAGGCCCCAAAACGGCGAAGCGGTCCGCCGACCAGCGCCTGGGGCGCGGGCCGGGGACCGCTCGATCGACTCGTCCTTGCAAGGCTAACCCTGAGCGGGGGCGGTGGCCGTGGCGGGAGCTTCGGCCAGCTTCTTGGCCTTGCCGTAGGTCCCCGAGAACTTCTTGTTGAACTTGTCGACGCGGCCGGCGGCGTCCACGAACTTCACCGAGCCAGTGTAGAACGGGTGGCACTTCGAGCAGACTTCCACCGTGATCTTCGGCTTGGTGCTGCGGGTCGTGAACGAGTTGCCACAGCCGCAACTGACCTGGCAATCCTGATACTTCGGGTGGATCGACTCTTTCATGGCGGTGGTCCGATCTCCGGCCTTGGCTGGGCCGGCCGTGCGCGGGACGGTCTCAAAGGTCAGGGCCCCGCCGCGTCCCGTTGCGTCAATCGGGGCCCATGTGGTCACTCTAGCAGGTCGAGGCAAGTCCCGCGAGGGGTGCGTCGTTCCGCGGTCGCGAAGGGTCGCCGTCACCCCGCTTTGGGGAGCAGGCCCTCGATGACCTTCTCCACTTCGTCGTAAGTGAATTGATGGTTCGGATCGTCCCAGGTGAACTGCTTCAGGATCGTGCCATCGGGCTTGAACAGGATCACGGCCGGGATGGCCGAAAAATCCCAGGTCTCGTAAGCGATGGCCGGGTCTTCGCTCAGCCGCCAGTTGGTGAACGCGGCGTGCTGCTGACGAAGGAACGTCTCGGCCGAAGCGATGGCGTCGGGCTCGTCGGGAGGATCGAGAGACAGGGAGATGACCGCGAGTCCCTTGTTGCCGAACCGCTCATGCATTTTCACAAGATGAGGGAAATTCTGCTTGCAAGGTCCGCAGGTCGTTGACCAAAGGTCCATCACGGCAAGCGATTTTCCGGGCAGGGCCGCAACCCTCTTGGTAAGTTCGGCAAAAGGGATCGCGTCCAGGCGGACAACCTCGTGTTTGGCCGCGGCGGGTTCCGCGAACGGCTCGGGCAAGACGGCGGCGACCGTCCCGGAGACTGGACGGACCTGCGTGGCCTTCTCGACCGTCGTTTTGGGTTTCGGGGGAGTCGCGGGGGTTACGGCCGGCGCGGGCTCGGGGGGCGGCTCGGGTTTCAAGACGTTGGCAGGGGTCGGCAAGATGCCCACCTGGTTGACGCTCACCTCTCCGCAACCGGTCACCAAGGTCAGCAGGCACGCGCCCCAGATGGGGAGACTCGGCCGGAGTCGTTGAACGCTCATCGGGGATAGTCCTGGGGAGGATCGCCCTGCGAAACCGGAAAACGAACCGACCCGACGTAAACGTCGGGCCGATCCGAATGGAGGTCAACCGGAGCCGGCTCGCCGCGTTGGGGCGTCCGAGCGGGAGGACGACGGTTGAGCGGCTTACTTGTTGTAGCCGATGCCGCAGCCGCTCGCCTTGGTCTCGGTCATCTCGACTGAGTTACCGGCCAGCAGGGCGTCGACGGCATCCTTGACGAAGTGCTTGGTCGCGTCGCTCTCGCGGCGGCCATTGTCGAAGGCGCCGGTGTAGCGGATGGTGCGATCCTGGTCCAGAACGAAGAATTGCGGGGTGACGCTGGCGCCGTAGTCCTTGCCGATGGTCTGCCCACCGTCATAACCGTAGACGAACGGGTAGCCCTTGTCCTTGATCCGCTGCTTGATGCCGGGGATCTTGTCGATGTCCATGTCCGAGACGGCCATGGCGACGACCTTCACGCCCTTGGCCTCGTAATCCTTCGCGAAGTCGATGACGCGATCCTCGACCGCCGTGACGGCCGGGCAGTGATTGGCGAAGAACACCAGGACGACGACCTTGTCCTTCATGGCGTCGAGACTGAGGCTCGTGTCCTTGTCGCCCATGACGGCCGGAATGCCGGAGAAATCCGGGGCCTTTTCGCCGACGCTGACGACCTTGTTGTACTTGCCCGGCTTGGCCAGGGCCGGAGCCGCGACCAGGCCCAAAACGGCCAGACTCAGGACCAGCTTGCGCATCGGATGCACTCTCCAAGGGCGTTGGTGGGGGAGGCCGTGTTTCGGCAGTCCCCGTCCACTCGTGCGTCGAGAGCGGTCCACCCGTCCCAGGAATCCCCCGGGATTGGCGGCTTTTCCCGCCCCCGATTATAGGAGGCCCCCCCCTCTCGTCAACGAGGGGGGCGTCAACCCCAATAAGTCGGCCCACATCGTGAAGCCTGACGAATTACCCCGCCAGGCTCCTTGGTGGTGCGGTCTCAGGGGACGAGATAGCGCGTTTGAACGATCGGTTCCGGCTGAATCACCGTTCGTTGAACCACCGGCGGCGGCTGGACCATGAACCGCTGCATCACCGGCGGGGGCTGAACCCAGCGTGTTTCCATCACCGGGGCCGACTGCACCAGGCGAGATTCAACCACGGGTGCCGGGCGGACCACTCGCGTCTCGGTCACAATCGGCGGCGCGACCACCACACGACGAGGCTTGACCACAATCTTCTCCACGCGACCAAACAGTCCTCGCTTCACCCGGTACTTTTCGTAAACGGTCGGGGCAAAAACAGCCGGCGCAACCACCGCGGGAGTGACCACCGTCGGCGCAACCACCGTGGGAGCCACCACGGATTCCTCAACCAGTCCCGGAGCGGGGGACGACTCGATAATCCCCTGAGCCTGAACGGACGGAACCAACAGACCCAACCCAACCACCAACGACCAACCGAACGCAATCCGACTCATGGAAATTCTCCCTCAATTCCCGGCCTCACGGTTCCAAGGATTTCCGATTTCGTTGGAAAACCTCAGATCACGGTGAAGCGGATCACCACGGCGGGTGGGACGCACCAGTCTTGCTGGTTGCTTGATGCGAATCGCGGACCGGGATCTTGATTCGCGTTGCTGGATGGAAATTCGATTCGCTCGAACGCCTTGAAGAGTCGGCGGTTAGGAAATCGTTCCATTGGTCTCCGGTGATGCCTTCAAGCGACCTCAAAGATTCGTGCGCTTCCCGTTATTTCAAGGAAGGAGGCGAAATGGACGGAATTCGCACCGAAGGGGATGGCCGGTTCCTGGAATCGCCGATCCCGGCCTCGCTTCCGAGGATTTGACGGCGGCGGGACGGGTCGTTAGAGTGTCGTTCTTCGGTCGATGGGTCGGTTTACTCACCTTTCAACACGGTCGCCCCGGGCATGTTGCCTCGGGGGACGCGGCCGGCAGCAGTTCCGTTTCGCGGAAGGGTTCAGCCCGTGGCGCTTGTTGTCAAGGATCTGATCGACGCGGGAGTGCATTTCGGACACCGGGCGAGCCGGTGGAACCCGAAAATGAAGCCGTACATTTACGGCAAGCGGAACTCGATTCACATCATCGACTTGAAGGAAACGGTTCGCGGTCTCCTCCGCGCCACCAAGTACTTTCACCGCGTCGCGGCCGGCAACGGCCTGATCCTCTTCGTCGGCACCAAGCGCCAGGCGGCCGAGACGATCGTCGAGGAATGCAAGCGCTCCGGGATGCCCTATGTCACCGAGCGTTGGCTGGGTGGCACCCTGACCAACTTCCGCACCATTCGCTCCCGACTGGAACGGATGGAGGAACTCGAAGGCATCCTCAACAGCGAGCAGGCCCTCACTTATTCCAAGAAGATGATCGCGACCCTGAGCCGCGAGCATCGCAAGATTCAGCGCAACCTCGAAGGCATCCGCTCGATGACGCGGCTGCCCGAGGCCCTGTTGGTGGTGGATCCTCACCGAGAGCGGATCGCCGTCACCGAGGCACGCAAACTCGGTATCAAGGTCGTCGCGCTGCTGGATACCGACTGCGATCCCGATGAGGTCGACTTGCCGATTCCGGGCAACGACGACAGCATGAGGTCGATCGAGTTGGTCCTGAAGCGGCTGACCGAGGCGATTATTCAGGGCAAGGCCGAAGCTCCCCCCGAGCCCCCGCCCCGCTCCGACGACGGCGACCGACGCGGCGACCGTCGCGGCGGCGGACGCGACAACCGTGGCGGCGGCGGTGGTCGTGGCCCCAACCCCAACGCGGGCCGAGGGCTCTCCGGCCGAACCGGCTCATCCGCCGAACCGACCGCCGCGGCCCCCGAGGCATCCCCGGCGGCACCAGAGTCGCCCGCCGCGGCGGCTCCCGAGTCGGCCGCGACGGCTCCCGAGTCGGAACCGTCGACGACACCCGTCGGTGAGGCGGCCGTGGTGGGTGTCGAGCCCGCCGATGCCGCGGCCACTTCGCCGGCCGAGTCGGAGTGATCCGGGGCGTCGCGACGCCCCGAATCTGGCCCCGCGAGTGAACCGCGACGCCCGCCGTCGAGTCCCGGTGGATAACCGGTCGGCGGCGGGCGCGACAGCCCTCGGAAATCGGCCCCGGGCCGTGTTGGATTCACGATCGAGCGAGAACAGAAAGAACGCAGGGAGATTTTGCGATGGCCGCGATCACGGCTCAGGCCGTCAATGACCTCCGCAAGCGCACGGGTCTCGGGTTGATGGAGTGCAAGGCCCTCTTGAAGGAGACCGACGGCGACTCCAAGGCCGCCGAGACCCTCGCCAAGGAGCGAAACCTCACCAAGGCGGCCGGCCGCGCCGGTCGCGCCGCCACCGCCGGCCGCGTCGAGGTCGCCCTGGCCCCCGACGGCAAGGCCGGCGCTTTGGTGGAAATCGGCTGCGAAACCGACTTCGTCGCCCGCAACGAAGACTTTCGCGCCGCCACCCGGGAACTGGCCGAGCACCTGCTCGCCGCCAAGGACGACGCTCCCCTGGCCGACCAGGCATCACGCAAGGACGGCACCAAGACCGTCAAGGACGAACTCGTCGCGCTAAACGTCCGCACCGGGGAGAACGTCACCCTGGCCCGCCAGGCCCGGTTTGCCGTGCCGGCCGCCGGCCGTGTCGACGCTTACGTTCACCACGACGCCAAGTCGGGCGCTTTGGTCCAGGTCGACGCCCCCGACGACGCGACCGCCTCCACCGACGCATTTCGGCAACTGGTCAAGGACCTGGGTCTCCAGGTCGTCGCCGCCAAGCCCTTGACGGTCCGCCGAGAGGAAGTCGACCCCGAGGTCGTCGCCGAGCAACGGCGGATCTTCGTCGCCCAGGCCGCCGACAAGCCCGAGGGGGTCCGCGACAAGATCGCCAATGGCAAGCTCGACGCCTGGTTCGGCGAGACGACCTTGCTCGAGCAGGTCTTCGTCAAGGACGCATCCAAGAAGGTGCGAGACGTCGTCGCCGCTGCGGGCAAGGGAATCACCGTGGCGAAATTCGCCCGGTTCGTCATCGGTGAGTCGTCCGGCCAGGAGTAATCCCGCCATCAAGGGCCGGTCCGTTGAGGCAACGCACCCCGGCCGGCGGCCCGGCCCCTTTTGTCGTCCCTCGACCCAGGAACCTCCGTCCATGGACGCTCCCGACACCGGCCCCTCGGTCTTCAAGCGGATCTTGCTCAAACTCTCGGGGGAGAGCTTCTGCCGTTCGGGCGAGGGGGGCATCAGCGTCGAGGAGGTCAGTCGGATCGCCCGGCAGGTCGCCCGAGTGGCGGCCAAGGGAGTGGAGTTGTCGATCGTCGTGGGGGGCGGCAACATCCTCCGTGGGGCGAGTTTGCGCAACTCGGGGGTCATCCAGGAGGCCACCGGCCACTACATGGGCATGACGGCCACGGTTATCAACGGGCTGGCCCTCCAGGACGCGATGGAAAGCATGGGTTGCGAAACCCGCCTGATGACGACCATCCGCATGGACGAGGTGGCCGAGCCGTTCATCCGCCGACGGGCCCTGGCGCACCTGGGCCGCGGTCGCGTCATCATTCTGGCCACCGGAACCGGCAGCCCGTTCGTCACCACCGACACCGCCGCCGCCCTTCGTGGCAAGGAACTGGGCGTCGAGGTCCTGATGAAAGCCACCCGGGTCGATGGGGTTTACACCGCCGACCCCGAGAAGAACCCGCACGCGGTTCGTCATGAGCACTTGACCTACGAGCAGGTTGTCCGCGACGATCTCAAGGTCATGGACATGACGGCCATTGGCATGTGCCTGGACAACGACTTACCGATCCTGGTCTTCAACTTCAAACGGGACGGCAACATCGAGCGAGCCGTGGCCGGTGACCCGATCGGCACCTGGGTCGGCCGCAACCCCCGGCCTCGCCCGGCGAACCTCGTCTGAACCGAACCCATTTCCCCCAGGCCCCGCGTCGAGACCGGCCCAGCATCGGGAGCCCGACCATGAGCATCGAAGAAATCTCGCTGGAGGCCGAGGAGCGGATGGAAAAGACCATCTCGCTGCTGGAGGACCAGTTCAAGGGGGTCCGCACCGGCCGGGCCAGCACCGGCCTCATTGACTCGATCCGGGTCAGCTACTACGGCTCGCCAACCCCCTTGAAGCAACTGGCCAACCTCAGCACGCCCGAGCCCCAGCAGATTTTGATTCGCCCCTTTGACGGAAGCGCCATCGGCGACATCGTCAAGGCGATCCAGGCCAGCGACCTCGGTCTGACGCCCAACTCCGACAACAAGGTCATCCGCCTCAACGTCCCGAGCCTTTCGGTCGAACAGCGCAAAAAGCTGGTCGGCCGCGTCAAGGATCTGGCCGAGGAGGCTCGCGTCTCCCTCCGCAACATTCGCCGTGACGCGAACAAGCAAGGCGACCAGGAGCAGACCGACAAGCTCCTGACCGAGGACGACCTGGAACGCTGCAAGGAAGAGGTCCAGTCGCTCACCAAGCGGTTCGAGACTCGCGTCAACGACCTGGCCGAGAAGAAGTCGGCCGAAATCCTGGAACAGTAGAGCTAGGCCGCTATGTCAAGGGCGGCGGACTCGCCTTGACACTCCGTGTCCGCCAATTCATGATGAATCCGTCCACGAAGCATCCTGCTGGGGATTGGTGTAACGGTAGCACGACTGCCTCTGGAGCAGTTAGTCTAGGTTCGAATCCTAGATCCCCAATCTCCACTCCCGACGCCGGGAGTGGATTGTCGAGCGCAAAGCCGAGGTCGTACTTGTTGGCGAGCGTCAAGCAAACGACGATCGGCTCCCGGTACTGTCGAACGATTTGGGTCTTTGATTAAACTCCTCGTGGCATCCCAAAATCTCGGATGAGCCTGGGCCTCTGGCTGGTACCACTCCGGAATCCATCAAGAGGCGCCGCCAATGGGCTCACCTCGCGAAGTGGTGCAGGAGGATGCCGGCGGCCACCGCGACGTTGAGCGACTCCGCCCCCCGCCGCATGGGGATGGTGCAGCGCAGGTCGCAACCGCGAATCCATTCGGCGGGCAACCCATCCCCTTCGCTGCCCAGGAACAGGGCCAACCGCTCCGGCGAAGGCTCGGCGTCGAACCTGGGGGCGGATGGGTCGAGTACCGTCGCCATGAGTCGGAAACCGTGAGCATCCCTCAGCCGCCCGACCGTCTCGGCAAGGTTCTCGGCAACGAGGATGGGCACTCGCAGGGCGGTGCCCATCGAAACCCGCAACACTCGTCGAGAGAGCGGGTCGGGGCAGGCTCCTCCAACGACCACCGCGGCCACGCCGAAGACGTCGGCGATTCGGACAATGGCCCCCAGGTTTTCGGGGTTTTGCAGCTCCGGGCAGACGACCACCGTGATCCCGCATGCCCCGTTGGTTTCCAGGATCGTCTCCATCGAGAGGGCCGGAACTCGTCGTGCGCAGGCCAGAACGCCCCGGTGGAAATGGAAGCCGACCAGGTCCGAGACCGAGGCGTGCGGAACAATATAGAGCGGAAGATCCGCGGGGATCGTTGGGGCGACTCGACCCGCATGGCGGTCGGTGACGAGAACCGACACCACGGGGAAGCGACTCTCCAGGAGGGGAGCGAGCAGCTTCTCCCCTTCGAGCACGAACAGGCCGAGATCTCGGGTCGCGTTGGTCGCCTTCAGGTTCCGGTAGGGGACCAGTCGAGGGTCGTCCAGGTCGTCGAGGAAGTGTTCGGGCATCGTGGACGGGTGGTCCGGTTGGGGATCTTGGCCCGAGGCTAGCGAGGAAAATCGCCAGGGGTCAAGATCGGGCTCGATCGAGCAGAGAGCATTCTGTAGAATCGTGGTCCATTGTGGATCTCCAGCGGAGGCGTTGTCATGGTCGATCGACTGCGAGTTGCGGCGTATCAGTCCTTCCGGGGTCTACCGGAGTTGGCGGGGGTCGCGACGATCGAGGAGGCGGCGCGGCCGGGCTTGGGGGTCGAGGTGGCCGTCGCTCGGCTGAAGCGGCATCACTACGCGTTGAAGCGGCTGCATGAGATCCTGACCTCCCGGATCACCGCCGAGCCCATCTATGAACTGAAGATGGGCTTCTCTCACCACGCCTATCTTTGCGCCGAGCACGTCCAGGCGTTTCGCGAACGGGTGGGGGAGATGCGCGAGCCGCCGCTGGGCCTGGACGTGGTGCCCGACCCAGCTCTGGCGATCGCTTTCGACGAAGTCCTGGCCTCCCCGACGACCGCTGCCCTGTTGCTTGGGCTGTACGAGATTTTGCTGCCCGCGTTGGACGAGTCGTTGGCTCGCCAGATGGGGGAGGTCAACCCGTTGGCCGACGCTCCTTCGGTACGCGTCTGCCGGTTCGCCCGGCTGGAAGTGGCCGACATGATGGATTGGGGTCGCCGTTGTCTGACCTGCCTCGTGGACGAGGCGGCGCGCGAGGAGCTTTCTCCCTGGGTGGAAGAACTCCGGACCGCGCTGGCTTCGGCCGGGGGACTGGACGGGTCGGCGGAACCTTCAGGGAAGATTCCAGCCCGTCGATTCTCGGCGTCGCCCTACCGATTTGATCCCGAGCCTCGGCGCGATGAGCGGTTTCGCGACCTCTTCAACCAGGGGGTCAACGCCGAGTCGTTTCTGTACAACCCGGAATATTCGGCGCGGTCGAAGTCCTTGATGATGCTCTACAAGCGGATGCGAGAGATCGACGTCCCGGAGATGATGGCGGGGATCATCGTCCAGACTTCCGGAAAGCCCTGGACCTACTATCGCGACATGTCCCGACAGCTTTGGGACGAGGCCCGTCACGCGATGATGGGCGAGGTCGGGTTCGTGGCCAACGGCGTGGACTGGACCGAGGCCCGGATTACCCACAACTGGTCGTTCCGCCTCAACACCGAATGCACGCCCCTGGAGCGCCACGCGGTCCTGTACTTTATCGAGCAGGGGTTGATGGCCAAGACGGGCAAGAAGTTCGAGTGGCAGGTCGGGGTGGCCTCGGGCGACCCGCTCATGGCCACGATTCAAGATTATGACTGGGCCGACGAGGTGCTGCATGCCAAGATTGGCCGGCAGTGGTACATCCCCCAGGTGGGGGAGTGGAAGGAAGCCCTCGACTACGGCGACCGCTGCTGGTCGAAGATCACCAGCAACTGGGCCGAGGTCCGCGACCAGGGCCTGACCTCTCACGAGAACTGGTGGCCGTCGATCTACCGGCAAGCCTGCCAGCACTGGGGCATCGAGCCCGAGCCCGAGGTCCTGGCGTTCGCCGAAACCTACGAGGGGCAGCGGGCCGACCTCAAAGCCGTTTCCGGAAGCGCCTGAGGCCCACTCAGCCGGGCGTCGGCGACGATGGCAAGGGCACCGTGCCAGGCCGGGGCGAGGGGTAGACGTGGGCGGCGAACCCCGCGGCTCGGTAGCCTCGGGCCGACGCCCCCGCGCCGTCGGGGGCCGTGGTGTACAGGAACCCTCGGGGGCCTCGCCAACGGAACAGCGCGACGGTCCCCGGTCGAGGGGTCGGGAAGACGTGGCCGACGACGCCTACCCGGCGGAACCCCTCCCGGGCGGGGACCACCGGACTCATCGCGTAGAGGACGGTTCCGAGCCGGGGATGCACCCATCGGTATAATGGCAACGTGCCGGGTTCCGGGGCGATCAAGGCGTAGCCGGCTGGTTCCGACCCGGCCCGGGTCACGGCGAATCGCAGGACGACCCGGTCGGTCGAATAGTCGACCCCCGCGAGCGCCCCGAACTGCTGGAAGCTGCTGATCCGCTTCTCCAGCTCGCCGTTGAGTTTCGAGCCCAGCTTCTCGGCCCGACCGTCGGCGATCCTCGTCGCCAGGTCGTCGAACTGCCGCCCCAGCACCAGAGCCAACGTCCCGGCCAAGCCTTCCAGCTCTCGACGCCGGATCTCGTCGACCCGAGCGTGGACTCTCGGCACGCCTCGGGAACCGGGCTCGATTCCCAGGCTCAATTTCAGGTCGAACCGAAACACTCGCCACCCGGCCTCGTCCTCGGGCTTGCGGCCCAGTGTGCCGGCGACCGCCGCGGCGATCGGCGGCCGGTACTCACCATCAACCTGGCAGGCGATCCGAAATTCCCGAGCAACCGGGTCGATCGCCACCAGGCGGAAGTCATGCAAGGTCCCTCGATGCCGTCCTTCGTTCTGGAACGGCCGGGGCGGCAGGGCTTCCAGAATCGCCTGGAGGAATTCCTTCTCGAAGGCAACCTCGGCGGTCGGTCCACCCCACGAGTGGCCTGGCGCCACAAGCATTGTTAGGACAAACCCGGCCAATCGCATGGACATGGTGACAGGCCTGGCCATGAACGGGCTCGCGAGTGCCGGTTTGGATCGGCCCCTGGCATAGCACCGAAGGCCAACCTTGACCAGTGCGACTTCGCTCGACCTCCAGAGCCGTTTTTTCTCCATTGGCCTTGCAATCGGGGACTGGCTCCGGCGGTACTCCGCCGGTCCTGTCCCCCATTCCGGGGCCCGGTGGGCAGCGTGGCAGGGACATTCGTCGGCGAATGGAGGACAGGCACCGGCGGAGCCAGTCCCTTTAGGTCCACCCAAAGTGAGAACGAAATGGCCCTGCGCTCGACCTTCCGCCCAGGCGAGGGAACCGCCACGGGTCGGGCGGGATGGCCATCCCCGTGGCGGAAAGGGGTCGCCAGGATCAGCGGTCGACCGCGCGATCGACGGCGCGGCCCGCCTTCTCGCCCGGACCGGCGGGGTTCACCGCGTCCTTGACCTTCTCGGCGCCACGGTCGACCGACTCGCCCGCCTTCTCCATCGGGCCTTTTTCCTCGCAGCCCACGAACAGGCCAGCGGCCATAATCAGGCCAAGGACGCGGATCGCGGGGACGATCGACTTGAAGAAAGTCATTGCGGAAAGCTCCAAGGGACCAACCACGCCAATTCGGCGCGATTCGAAAACATCAAAAGGACCGAGCCGCTTGCCAGGCAATGGCGATGCCAAGCGAGGCTGCCAATCAATCCTTCCAAATCCCAAGCCCTCGGCGGACCGTCACGAGTTGGCCGAGGTGGTAGGCATTATGGTCGGCCACGAGCAGCACCTCGCGGAGCAAGGTTTGACCCTGGCCATGTGCGAACGGTGCCCATAAATCGCGAGAAGAGTCGGCCACGCATCCCTTGAGTGTCCGAAGATCGTCCCGAAAGCCCGCCAGGGACCGTTCCCAGGACGCGGGTCCGGGAGGTGCCTCCTCCAGCGGCCAGTACCCTTCCGGGAAGGGTGGGGAGACATGGTTGGAGTCGAGGGAAAACTGGAGGATGTCCCACTGCGCAATCCGCAGGTGCTCCACCAATTGCCAGGGGGAATGGGGAAAATTGGGGATGCGAGCACCCCGGGAGGTTTCGGGGATTTCGGCGACGGCTCGGTCGAAACCGACGTGGGCATGTTCCCCGTCGAGCAAGGCAATCAAATGCTCTCGGAGGGCGCGGTCGCGGTCCATGCGGGTCTCTCCTCCATCCAACAGCGGCTCACAGGAAGGAACGGTCGGTTCAGCGACCTCGGTGGCGTGCTCGGGCGGCGATCAGCGTCTGGACCACGAAGAGGGCGAACAGGCCGCCGAACGAACTGGCCCAGACCCACGGGGCATCCATCCAACCTGAACCTCTCCAGATCATCAAAGCGGGCGCACCCGCGTAGATGACCAGCGCCAGGAAGCCCCAGAGGACCGGGTTCAGTTCCTGCATCATCGCCAATCGGGCGAAAATGAAGGCGGCCGAGGCCGCGATGACGCCGACACACTCCATCGGGAAAATCTCCGCCAGACCCGTTCCGCTGCCGGGATGCGTCCTCTCGCCCATCCTCATAGAATAGACTCGGTCCCGCGGATTATCTTCTGGCCAGCGAGGGTCACTCGTGGGCGTTTCGTACCGAGACATTGCGGGAATGATCGACCACGCTCTGCTGGCGCCGACCTTGACGCCCCAACAGATGGACGAGGGATGCCGGTACGCGGCCGAGTCCGGTGTCGCCAGCGTGTGCATCCTTCCATACTACCTGAAGCGGTGCGCCCAGATCCTGGCCGGCAGCGGCGTGAGAGCCAGCACCGTGATCGGTTTCCCCCTCGGCGGCAATGCCACCGCCATCAAACGAGCGGAAGCTCTCCGCGCCCTGGACGATGGCGGCGAGGAACTCGACGTGGTCGTGAACCTTTCCGCCGTCATTGGCGGAGACTGGGCCTGCGTCCGCGACGACCTTCGCGCCATGATCGAGCCAACCCACGCGGCGGGTTGTAAAATCAAGGTGATCTTCGAGAATTGCTACCTCGACGACGCCCAGAAGATCACCCTCTGCGAGATCAGCGCGGAGCTGGGGGCCGACTGGGTCAAGACCTCCACCGGCTTCGGGCCCGGCGGGGCGACCCTGGACGACCTTCGGCTAATGGGTTCCCACGTCCCGGCACGGGTGCAAGTCAAGGCGTCGGGGGGCATTCGCGACCTCGACACCATCCTGGCCATGAGGGATTTGGGGGTCACCCGCGTCGGGGCGAGCGGGACCCGCGCGATTCTTGACGAATGCCGAGCCCGTTTCGGTTCCCCAGCCAGTTAATTTGAGTCGGCTGGGTTGGTCGCCGAGGTGGCGGGGAACGGTCGATCCTCAGGGCCCGGATCCCATGGACGATCTTGACTTCGATCTCCGACTCAGCCAGATCCGAACCAATTGGTCGGCGCTCCAACGCGCCCACTCGGGAGAGGCCGAGTCGGCCACGCACGCTCAGCAAGAGTTGATGTGCCTCTACAGTGGCGCCGTTTATCGGTACCTCGTCGGCTTTTTGCGAGACTTCGACGCCGCGGACGATCTGGCTCAGGAATTTGCCCTGCGATTCCTCCGTGGCGACTTCCGGAGAGTTGACCCGAGTCGGGGACGGTTTCGCGACTACGTCAAAATGGTCCTTCGTCACCTGGTAGCCGACCTCCGCCGCCGCCAACTGCAAGGGCCTCGGCCAATCCCCCTGGGTGGACTGGAACCGGCCGAGGCCGACGACGCGTTGGAGCAACTCGACGCCGATTTCCTGAAAGGTTGGCGACAGGAACTTCTGTCCCGGAGCTGGGAAGCCCTGGAACGACTCCAGGACGAGACCCGGCGCCTCTATTACGACGTGCTCCGCCTGAGGGCCGACCACCCCGAAATGCGTTCCTCGCAAATGGCCGAGTACCTGACCAACCGACTGGGGCGTCCCACCACCGCCGGCGCCGTCCGCCAAACCCTATCCCTGGCCCGCGAACGGTACGCCGACTTCCTCCTCGCCGAGGTCGAGCAAACCCTCGACAACCCAACTCCCGAGCGAGTCGAACAAGAATTGATCGACCTCAACCTTCTGACCTACTGCCTGCCCACCCTGGAACGTCGAGGGTGGAAGACTCGGCCTCGTTGACGTGCCGCTCAGCCCTTGTCCTTCTTCTTCGCGAGCTTGATTCTCGACGCAATTCCATTATCCAGAGTCACTTGCACGGAAACGCCCTTTTTCGCCTTCTCGACCCGTTGGCGAAGTTTCTCCAGGTCGAGCATCTTGGTTCCCTTGGCGGTTTCCAGGACAGTGTCGGACGTGATGGCGACGTCGACCGATTTCGCCGTGCCGGTCTCCGTCACGACGACTTTCTTCGCCTCGGTGTCCACCTTGGAGATTCGGCCGACCAACTCACCGGCCGACGCCGAGCCTCCCGCGACGAGAGTGGCGAGGGCGAGACCCGCCAGAAATCGAAGTCCAGAGCGAAAACGGTCCATCGGGGCTCCTCCAATACAAAAAAGGGACGACGACCCACGAAGTTGACTCCCTTGCCCGGGAACTTCGATGGCCGGCTTCCCGTGAAACCCCGGATCGCCGCTCAGGTAGCGGAACCTGGCGAACCTTCCGGGACATTCGCCGAGCCTCCCGTTGAGAGGGGAGTGACCGCTCAGGTCGGCGGCCGCGGCTCAACAGCCAGCGCCCGGCCGGCGTCGGGGAAGAGCCGGGGGGTGCCTTCCCAGCACGACGCGTTGAGCAAAGCGGCGACGGCTGGGTCCGCCGCCACGGTGTCGCTCAAAATCACCTCGCCCCCTTTCGCCGACCCCAACAGGAGCCCAGCCCTCGCGAGGGTCGCGCCGAAATAGTCGAGCCGGTCGTCCAGCGTGGCCGCCAGCGCCGCGCCCTGGTGGACGACGACCTTGGGGGCGAGCGAGGGACCGCCCGGTCTTCCCCCCGACTCCGCCACCAGGGCCAAAGCGGTCCGGGTGGCGTCGACCGGGTCGGCGAAGGCGGCGAGGAGGCCGTCGCCCAGGGTCTTCACCGAGGTCCCACCCCCCCGCCGAACCGCGTCCCCCTGTCGACGGAGTTGGTCGTGGATCAGGCCGAAAGCGCGGGCGTCTCCCAGCCTCTCGTAAAGGCCGGCGGGGTCGTCCAGCCCGGTCAGCAGGACCGTAACGTGGGTGACCTTCACCATTTGCCCCGGAGACAGAACCTCGGCCGGAAACAGGGCGCGGAAGATGGCCAGGGATGAGGCCCTCGCGGCGGTCAGGGCGTCGAACCGCGCCGCGACCCGCTCGACTCGCAGCACGACCTCGCCGTCCCGGCCATTGGTGAAGGTCAGGCGTTGGGCGCCGGCTCGTAGGACTTTCGGGGTCGTCGGTGAGGGACCGATGTCGAGGGCCAGCTCCAGCAGGCCGGGCGTGGCTGTGGGCTCGACGCGAAATTCGAAAGTATAGGGTAACTGGGGGGCGCGGACCCGGTACGACCCGGGAGCCAACGCCAGGTCGAGTTCAACCCGCTCTCCGGGGGCCGCCCGGACCTGCGCCGCGACGTGAGGGAAGTGCGCCGGCCCGCCAATACAGTAAATCCCCGCGTCGGCCCCCCTCACTCGGGGGTCCGCCCGAAAAATTAACTCAACGGATTCGGCGAAATCGAGCTCGAAGTCCAGTTGGCAGACTTCGCAACGCCCATGACGATCAGGCAGATTGCGGAGGGAGGGCAGGGTCTGCGAGGGCAGCCGGCAGGCGGGGCAGATCAGTTCCCAGGACAGCACGAGCAGCCCTTCCCCCGCGGCGAGCATGCAGGCGGCCACGACCGCTTCCGGGTCGGCTTCCCAGCGGTGGGCTATCGCCAGCGGGCGAATGCGGGCCACCTCCTGCGGAGAGCCTTCCGCCAGGAACTCCCCGAGGCGATCCACCAGGACGGGGGACACATCTCGCGCTTTCAACCCTTCCAGTCCGGCCTGAAGCCGATGACGACGGAGCCCCGCCGGGCTCGCCGCCGCCTCGAACGGGTCGCACTCATTCCCAACATGGCCGTGGTCGGTCACGCCCGGGACGACCGAGCCGCGGACCGAACGGTCGATCCGCCGATAGACCCGGTCCAGGGCCATGCGTCCGCGGATGCCGACCTCCAGGTGCATGACCGCCCGGCCGAGAAGCCCCCGGGGCGAGAGCCGGACGTGGTGCAGCAGGGTCGTGCCACCATCGGCGCGGGGCGTCAGTTCGACGACGCTCGCCAGCCAGCGGACGGGCCCCTGTTGATACTCTCGAAGCACCCCCATCCGCCGCCCCTCGACCCATTCAAACGGGTGCTCCTCCCAGGTCGCCCGGAGGCCGAGTTTGCGGAACGTCCCGACCTGTCGGGCTCCTCTTGGCCCTCCCGGCTGGGTCGTGAAGGTCACCGCGGGCAGGCCCACGGCGCGGTTGAGCCGTTCGGTGTCCGAGACCAGAGGCCAGAGATCCCGGGCCGAGGCGTCGAGTTCCCAGGTGAAGCGGTACTCCATCACCTCGGACTCGGGGGATTCGGGCAACCTCGGGTGGTCGGCCGCCCGGATCGGGACACCCCTGAGCAGGGCTTCAATGTCCCAAAGAAGCGCCGAGGCGTCCGGGTAACGCGCGCCGGCGGCCTTGGCCAAAGCCGTCTCGACGATGTGGACCGCCCCGTCGCTGATCCCGGGGACCAGCGACCGCAACGGGGTCGGATCCTCATCGCGGTGCTTCACCAGCAGGGCGAAGAAATCACCCGCCTGGAAGGGCGGCCGGCCCGTCAGCATCTGGTAAAGGGTCGCGCCCAGGGCGTACACGTCGGCGGGCGGGCCGATCGAGCCGCCGGCCCCCTGCTCCGGTGCCATGTACAACGGGGTTCCCAGCACACCCCCGGGGAGAGTCAGCGATTCGGTCTCGAAGATCCGCCGAGCGATGCCGAAGTCCGAGAGCTTGACCCGGGGAGCTTCTGGAACCAGGGTCAAATTCGCGGCATTCCCCTCCGGACTAGGAAGATGCCCTTCATCGACCTCGAAGGAACACTCTCCGTCCTCGACCACGAATCCCGTATCCTCGGCGGCGGTCGGTCCCATCAGGAGAATGTTGTCCGGCTTGACGTCCCGGTGGACGATCCCCCGGCCGTGTGCGTCGGCCAGGGCTCGGGCGACGTCGGCGAGGATGGTCAGGGCTTCTCGCTCGGGCAGGGCCAATCCGCCGGCCAATCGCTTGCCCAGCGAGGTGCCTTTGACGTATTCGAGGACAATGAACGGAACGCCGCCGTCCTCGTTCGCTTCCAGCAGGTTGGTAATGAATGGGTTGTTAAACTCCGACAGAAGCCGGGCCTCCTTGCGGAAACGCCTCAGAGCCTCGGGACGGCGAGACCACTCGGGGTCCTGGACCTTGATCGCCACGATCGAGCCGTCGGCAAGGTCCTCCGCCCGGTAGACCTCTCCCATCCCGCCCTTGCCGAGGGATTCGAGGATCCGATAGCGTCCCAACTGCTGGGGAGCCTGGCGGGGGGTCTCGGACGTCGGCCGCCCCAGTCGTTCCTGCAAGCGAACGCGGCCCCGCCCTTCCCTGGGCGAGCATTCGATGGGAGCGGGGGGGACGACGAACTCGCCGCTGGGCATCCCCTCGCCGTCGGGTTCCGCGTCGGGCTGATCGAAGGCCCATCCCGGGTCGGGACACTCCCCGAGGCGGACCAGGC
This sequence comes from Isosphaeraceae bacterium, assembly GCA_965201075.1. Classification (GTDB taxonomy): domain Bacteria; phylum Planctomycetota; class Planctomycetia; order Isosphaerales; family Isosphaeraceae; genus CBDAVP01. Next base: position 361,802 of record CBDAVP010000016.1, read on the forward strand.
GGTCACGAATCGCGGCGGCCGTGGGGCGGTCCGCGGGCTCGGCCGCTCGCGTTTCCCGGATGAGCCCGGCGAGCTCCGCCGCGACGTCGCCGCCCGCCGAGAGTCCGAGACGTGGCTCGACGGCTTCCAGCAGCGTCCCGAGGTCCGACACATCGGCCGAGAAGTCGGGAGCCCGCCCCTCGCCTTGGCTGGTCGACGACGGCCGAGACTCAGGGCTTCCTCCCGAACCTTCGTCCGCGACGATTTTCGTGCCGGTGAAGTCGAGTCTCCCGCCCCGGTTGAGTAGCTCTTCCCGAACCCGCCGGTGGGCCAGCTGCCCGTGGACCAGGCCGAGCCGATGCGCTTCGGCCAAGCCACCCGCCAGGTTGGCGAGGGCCCTGAGCAACCCGGCGGGGTCCAGGGCGGAATTCCGGGCTTCGGGTTCCCGCCACTCCAGGACGAGGTGCGGAGGGTCGACCTCCAACGCCAAAAGGCGCACCCGAAGCGCCCCGGGATGGTCGAGGAGGGCGGCCAGACGGAGCCGTTTGACCAGGCTGTCCCAGCGAGACGAATCAGAACGGGCCCCCGTGAGGACCCGAAGCTCGACGAGTTCGTTCTGGAGGGTCGCTCGGTACGACACCCCATCGATCCCCGCGCCAATCTGGGCGAGTGGGCGGATCGGGCCGAATGGGCTCGTGATCTTCATCGTGAGCCGAGGTTACCCTTCCAAACCGAACGGGGATCGGCCCGCCCGGGGAGCGTCGTGGTGGGAGTCGCGACGGAAGAATCCGCCGCGGCGAGTTCCTCGATCGCCGCTCTGCTGAACGACCCCACGCCAGGGAGGGCGTGAAGGTCTTGAGCCGTCGAGGATCTCTCAAAGCATTACAAGCCGCCCCATCCATCCCGTCAATCGAGCGGTGGAGGGTTGCCTCGAAACTCAGGGATTTCGTCGAATTCCTGGCCTGCCCAGAAACAGTGTTCCCCCTCATTCGTATTGGTTTACGAGATCGAAAACCGAGCGAGACTGGACGAGACCGTTATTGGGCTCGAACCCTAACACGTTACGACTGGATTCCACGAGACGGGTCGCCGTCTCGATCATCCCGCGGCGCCCCGCTGATCTAGCCGGGGCGTCGCGTTGTTCCCAGGGCCCGAGGCGGAACCGCCGCTCAACTCCGGCGCGTACCGAGAGCCATTACTCATTGCCGTGCAATCACGCACCCTTGCAATGAGATCGCGAAATTTGGTCCTGTTGGGTTACCACTCGCGGCCTGCACCCCAGGGTCTCAGCGACGTTGCTCTCAGGCCGATTGAGCTTTGGCAACTTGCTCGTGAGGCTTCGACCCTGAGGCATGCGCGCTCACAGCTTGGTTAAGCAACCCCACGACCAGCGCATTGAGCGACTGTCGTTCTTCCTTGGCCCGTTGAGCCAGAAGTTCGTGGAGGCCAGGAGCCATGCGAACCTGGAAATGCACGACGGTTTCGGGCATCATCCGTCTCCTTGGGACGACCATGGGCCGTCCAGGCATGTGACGGGGGATTGGCCCCCGCATAACACTCCAACCTCGCGTCGCCTGGCTCGATCCCAGGGGCGGTTTCGCCGTGGGCGACGCGAGTTCCACTATCTTATCTGGAAGACGCTTCCCCGAGCGCGAAGAATCGAGGGGGATTTCCCCGGTTTTTCGCTCCGTATTTCTTCGGGATCGCTTCGTTCAACCATAAAGAGGTTTGTTTCATCACTTATGATGAAAACGCAGGAAATCTTGGTACCATGGATGTCTGAGTGGGTCACTCGCCCGATTCAGTCGATCGTGGATGGACGCAAAACGATTCTCGACTCATGGATTGGGTAGAAACTCTGCGTGTTGGGCAAGGGCGTTCAGTATGATAGAATAGCGATGTGGGGGGAACCGAGCCGATTAGGCCGACTTTGCTGAAAGAGTTGTCCGGGGGACACGATGAATCGCAACGAGCGTCGCCAACTTCGTCCGAACTTCGACCCGATGGAATCGCGGATCACGCCCGTTGGCTTCTTTAGCCGGGCACAGGTTCTCTTCAATGAGGAGATGCGGGATCGCGTCTCCGCCGCGGCAGTGGAACACGCGCAGCGGATTCGCGTGATTCCGCCGAGGCCCGAGGTGGGCGCCGTCAGCGGCACCTATCAGCTCAGTTCCAGCACGCTGGACGCCAATACCACCGGGACGGTGACCGGCACCGGAACCTTGAGCCCGCACCTGGGGAACGTCACGTTCTCGGGCAAAATCGGGCCGATCGCGACCTCGCGACCTGGCACGATCCAGGGCGTGGTCACCCTGACCAACGACCAGGGAAGCCTGACGCTGGTTTTGACGGCGAAGCTGCCTCGGAACGTTTCGGCCCTGGGCAACCTGCGGACCGCTCAGGTCAACGTGGCCGGGGGCACCGGAGCGTATGCCAACGCGATCGGCCTGGGGGCTGGGGTGGCCCGCCTGAACTTCAATCCGGTCGAGTCCTCGGACAACACCGGGACGTTTAGCGTCACGATTCGCACGCCCAGGATTCGCGGCATCTCCTGATCGCCAACGCCTTGGGATTTCCTGGGGGGAACGGATGCCCCCCCTTTACTCTCAGACCGTCGAGGCCACCACTTCCTCCTGAGAACGCCGGGAGCTGGGCCTTGGGGCGAGTTTCGCGGGGCTACGCAGGGTGAAGGTCGTGATCTCGGGTGGACATCCATAGCGAAGAGGATGCTTGCCGGCGACCCCTCGGCTGACGTACATCGTCGAGGTCCTGGACCGGAAAAAACCCATGTCGTACCGACGGCTGTAACGACTGGGCATCAGCACCGGCCCGATCACCGGCAGCCGGACCTGGCCCCCGTGGTTGTGTCCGGAGAGGACCAGGTCAACATTCAGGGCCGCCAGCCGGGGGAAGCGGTCCGGCGTGTGGCTGAGGACCAGACTGGCGTCGGCTTCCGGACGATCGTCCGCGCTGAGGTCGGGCCCCCACGGCGCCGAGGTGCCGCCGATGGCGAGCGTCCACCCCCTCTCGTCGATTGTTGTCCAGCGACCGTCGACGTCAACGAACCCCGCGGCGGACAGTTCCCCGCGGATGCGCGACTGGTCGTAGTAGATGTCGTGATTGCCGAGAATCGCGAAACCGCCGAGCCGGGCGTGAATCCGGCCGAGGACCGGGGCGATCCAGTCGATCGCCGATGGGTCATCAATCAGGTCGCCGGTAAACGCGACGAGGTCGGCCTCCTGAGCGGCGGCCATCTCGGCGACGGCTTCGAAGTAGCGAAGACCGTAGCCACGGGCCAGGTGGAGGTCGGTCAGATGCAGCAGCTTCAAGCCATCGAGGGGAGCGGGCAGGCCCGGCCAGGTCAGGTCCCAGCGCTCGACGGTCAGGCGGAGCGATTGGTTGCCCGGCAGCGCGAGCAAACGGGCCCCCACCCCCTGGCCAATCAGGTCTCGGGAGGGTTCCTGCTGGGTGAAGTCCACGGCCAGGGGGCCCGCCGAGGTGATGCCCAGGGGCAGTCGTCGCAGGGCTCGCTGGGCGAGGGACAGGGGGAAGCCGATCAGGGCCGCCGAAAGGCAAGCGACGGCGTAGCCCTGGACGCCGCGCGGCCAGTTTTGCGGTGGCATCCCGGACAGGAGGATCACCGCTGCGAGCGTCCCGACGCCCACGACGGCGAGGGCCCCGTAGACGATGAGGTCCATCGAGCGGCACTTCAGACCCACTCCGTGGATGACGTTGACCGAGGTGACCAGGATGCAAAGATGCCCCAGGAGCAGGGCGGCGAGGAGGAAGCCGGCGGACGCCATGCGGCGGAACCTCTCGGGCCAGGGCGGGTGGGGTGGTCGTGAGTCTCACGACCAGTTGTGAAGCGGGTGGGAGCGTCGCCTCCGCCAACGGGTGACGGAGGTCTCCACACTTTACCTAGCTCACGTCCGTCGGGAAACGCGAGATCGGCGCAAGGGTGGTACCGGTCGCTCAGGAACCGTCGCCGGTCGAGGACGAGGTTGGCTCCTCGACCACGGGGACGGCCGAAGGCGCGGGAGGGCGGGGTCGGAGGGCCAGTTCCACGGCTTCCATGAGGCGGTCGGCGCGGAAGGGTTTGTAGAGGACGGATTGGAGCCCTTCCTGGCGGGCCTTGACGATCGAATGGCTCGGGTCGTAGCCGAAGCCCGTCATCAAAATCACCGGCACCGTCGGCTGGACGTCTCGGAGGCGACGGTAGGTTTCGTAGCCGTCGAGGTCGGGCAGGCGGATGTCCACCAACGCGGCGGAATAGGTCGACTGGCGGGCCATCGCGACGGCCTCGTGGGCGTCTCGGGCGGTCTCGATCGTCGCGCCCTGGCGTCCCAAAAGGTTATGAGCCGCTCGCCGGACCGCCTCGTCGGCGTCGACGACCAGCAAGCGGGCGTCGGCCAGTCGCGGCGGCGGCTTGGGCGGGGTTTCAGGAGGCTCGGGGACAATCGTCGAGCCGGCCTTCTGGATCAGGCCGCGAATCTCTCGAGCCCGGTACAGGAGGTGTCGGAGGCGGGCGACGATTTCCTCGTCGTGGCCGGCGTAGCGGTCCAGCACCGTCGTCGCGTCGCTGAGGATGTTGTCCAAAGGCAACGCGAGTTCCCGGCTGATCGCCTCGACCGAGGCATTGGCGGTGCTGAGTTTTTCGGCCTGGAGGAGTTCCAGGGTATTCAGGGCCGAAGCGACGTTGCGGGCGTAGATTTCCAGGAACTGCTGGTCCCGCCCGTCAAAGGCATTGGGCCGGGCGTTCTCGACGTTGAGGGTGCCGATGACCGTTCCGTGATAGATCAAAGGGACCGTCAGGGAACTGCGGGCGCCGGCGGCGCCTTCGAGGTAGCGGGGGTCGTTGGCCGTGTCGGGACACAGATAGCTCTGGCCGGTGGCGGCGACGAAGCCGGTGACGCCATTGCCTTGCTCCCTGGCGAAAAGCTCTCGACCAGCGGCCATCGAGGTCATCCCCTCGGTCAGCAGGGGGACGAGCCGGCCGGTGGGACGGTCGAGGAGGCGGATCTCGATGAAGTCCAGCCCCAACAGGTCTTTCATGTGACGAGCGATGTTGTACTTCAGGAGGTCGGTTCGCTCCTCGACGCCCATCTCTGAAAGTTCGTCGGGGGTGAGGTCGGCCAGTTCCTCGCCGGCCTGGTGGATGGCGTTGATCTTCTGCTCTTGCTGGACTTCCAGGGTGATGTCGCGGACCTGGGCGATCAGGTGGACCGGGGCCGAGGGGGCGTCGAGGACGGGGGTGACACTGACCCGCAAGTAGCGGTTCGAGCCCACTCGCAGGACAGTGCCCGCGGGCTTTCCGCTCCGGACGGCGGCGCCGAAGGGGCAGGCTTCGGGTCCGACCACCTCGGGGGCACCGAAGGCCCGGTAGAATCGCTGGCCAATGGGGTCGGCGTCGGGGGAGGCCAATCGGCGGAACTCGGGGTTGACCCAGAGGATGTGGAGGTCAGGGTCGACCACGGCCACGCCGTCGGCGATGGAGTCGAGGATTTCGTCGGCCTGGATGAGCAACCCCGCCCAGCGGACGGCCGAGAGCTGGGCCGCGTCGACGTAGACCCCGCCGAAGGGCTGCTCGCGAAGCAAAGCCAGTCCGCGGGCCATGCTGCGGGCGATGACGACGTCGAACAACTCGGCGAGGCGCTCGCGGGCCGAGCGGCTCTCGGGCGTCTCTCGCTCGATGACCAGGAGGCGGGGCTTCTCGGCCAAGGGGCAGACTCCGCCGTCGGGCGAAGCGAAGCGAGCCGGCACCCAACCTCGGGGCCGGAGGAGTTCGTACCAAAACGTACAATGTTAGCCGACACCTCGGCCCCGGGCAAGCGCCCTGTAACTTGAGGATGTCGCTTGTCGCTTGTCGCTCTGAGTCGCACGGGTCGCTGTCGATTTCGAGGTTTCGGTTTGATCCTCGCCTCGTTCTCCTGGGGGACCGGGGGACGAAGCCATGGAGGCGGAGTCGCGGTCAGTGGGGACCTCCCGGTCCGTCGGTCTCGGGCGAGGCGGAGTCATAGATTGCCTCCGCCTCGTCCGAGGAATGTCCGAGGGCGACGACGAAGGCGGCCGAGACCGAGTCGCCCGCAGCCAAGTCGCCGAAGTTGAAGGCCAAGTTGATGGCGCTGTCGGACGCGGCCCCGTCCGGGTCGACCGGGGAATCGATGATGTTGAATGGGTTGGTCACGTAGAACTGCTCGGCCGAGACCGTGGCGCGAGAATCCTCCGACCCCAGGCCGATGGTCAGGCCGGCGGGGAAGGTCGCATTGGTGACCGAGGCGATCACCAGGCGTCCGCCCTCCACCACGTCGTTGTTGGTCTTCGCGCCGACGCCGATCGGCGTCCCCTGGTCGGGGTCGTCATTCTCCAGTGACGCCACGTCGGACAGGGTAGCATCGGTGAGGTTCGTCAGGCGGGTCGCGACGGTGATGAACTGGTCGCCGTCGTTGAAGGCGATCACCCGTTCGAGTTTCAAGACGCCGTCGACGACTCCCTCGATCCTCACGCCGTGAAACGAACCGCTGCTGAGGTCCTGGATCGTGACGGCGATCTGCGATTGGCCCTGGTACGCGGGCCTGTCGTTGGTGAAATTCTTACCGTCGTGGGCGACGGTGAACCCGGCGAGCGGATCGCCGGGCGAGAGGAAATCGACCCCGGCGAAGACCAGTCCGGTCGCCTTGTCATCGGTGATGAAACTGCCGTCACTGTCGATCCCGACCTTGATCTCGGGACTTTGGAGGGTGAGTGACCCGGAGACGGGCGTTCCGGAGAGGTCGAACAGGTTGTCGATCGTCGGCCGGGCGATGACGGTGAAGCCGCTGGTGAACGTCCCCGAGCCCAGGAGATTCCCGGCCCGGTCGGCGACGGCCGCTCCCTCGACCTGGACCTGGTAGGCCCCGACGTCGATCGGGTCGTTCGTCACGATCTGCGCGAGTTGGTTGTTGTCGCTGAGGGAGATGGTCGCCGACACGGTCACGTCGTCAGCCGTGCCGAGCGTGCCGTCGGGGCCGGCCTCGACGAGCCGGAAGTCGTCACCGAGGGGCCCCGAGGCGACGATTGGCTCGGAGAAGCGGACGAGGACCGACTTGCCGCCGGCGAACCGAGTTGAGCCGTCGCTCGGGCTGATCCTGGTGATCGTCGGCGGGGTCCGGTCGGGGGAGATGCCGTAGGTCAGGAGGTTTGAGAACGTCGAATTGCCGCCGGTGTCGGTCGCCCGGACCTGGATTGTCAGGCTCGTGGCCCCCGAAGCGAGCGTCGGCACGGCCGCCGCGAGGTTGAACGGGTAGTTCACCGCGTCGGCCACCTGGATGCCGTTGACGAGGAGGGCGACGTCGCGGACCTGCACGTCGTCGGAGACAGCGACCTGGATCGGGATCGTCGTGCCCTCCAGCGCCTGGACGCCGTCGTTCGTGGAGTCGGCGTCGGGCGGGCTGGCCGAGATTGTGACCGCCGGGGCGACACCCTTGGAGTCGAACGGCTCGTAGTTGACGACCTCCAGGCCGTTGGCGGTGCCGATGTAGCCGATCCCCCGGCTGATGGCGACGCTCCGCGCGCCGCTGGCCAGTGGGAATTGCGTGAGCAATTGGTTCGTCCTGGTCGGGTCGCTGGTGTCGTAGAGCTGGACGAAGCCGCCGCCGTCGGGGATGAGCAGGCCGAGGCCCGAGCCGTTGAGAGCGATGCGTCGCGAGGTGAAGGTGAAGTCGGCGTCGTGGATTTCCTTCGGCTTCGACGGGTCGCGGACGTCGACGGTCCTCAGGCCGCTGCCCGAGAGCCAGACCGTGCCGTCTCCCGCGAAGATGCCGACGTCGGTCGAGGCGACCGAGACGTTGGTCCGGCCGACGACGGCCGCCGCCTCGGGGCTGGAGATGTCGACGACGGCGACCGTGTCGCTGCCGCTGACAAACGCATACAGGTGCGTGCCGTCGATCGCGACGCCCGTCACGTCGCCCGAGCCTGGCAGCGTCACCCGGTCGATGACGTCGCCCGTCTGCATGTTGACGATGCTCAGCGAAGTGCCCGACGTGGCGAAGGCGAAGCCGTCGACGACGACGACCTTGGTCGCGCCGACCGAGACCTTCTGGTTCAGCTTCGGAGTCATCGGGTCGGAGACGTCGACGAGTGCCAGGGCCGTCCCCGTCGCCACGGCCGCGACCTTGAGGTTGGGATCGACGCCCACGCCCGAGGGCGAGCCGCCGAGGTCGAGCTGGCCCTGGAGGATCGGCTTGTTGAACTTCGAGCCGTTGACGATCGCCAGGCCGTGGCCTCCGGTGGCGATGTAGGCGAAGTCATTCGCCACGGCGATCGCTTCGGCCGAGCCGGGGAGGGTGAGATTGGCGATGTCGCCGGTGGGGAAGGCGGAAGAGCCGAGGGGGTTGAGACCTTCAACCAGGGAGGCGGAATCGGAGATGCCGTCGCCGTTGGTGTCGGCCTTGTTCGGATCGGTGCCGATTGCATACTCGCCAATATCGGGAATGCCATCCGCGTCGGCGTCGACCCCGCCAAACTCCATAAGATCCAGCGTGGAAGGTGTATCTCCCTCGCCGAACGCGCTGCCGGACGCGCCGGAAGTGCCGATAAACGATGTCCAGCGGTTAGAAGCGGGAGCGTAGAAGACGGCTCGATACCCGGCATTTGGAGGTAGTGAGAGGTTGCTAATCTGACCGAGCGAGTCGGTCTTTCCGGCGATCTGAAAGCCGCTATCCAGTGTGAAGCGGTAATAGACGCTGGGATCGTTGCCGAACCCCGGCGCCTGAGAAACCGGCAGATGCGGCAGAACGCCGTCGGCAGGATCGACGCCCAGATCCAGGTCGAACGGAACGTTCACCTGTACGTTCACGGTAAATGGCCTGGCGAGTCCGGCCAGTTGGCGGAGGCGTGCTTCCTGTCCGATGAGACCGACCGGGAAAACACGTGACTTGTCGGCGACGCCAAATCCATAAATGATTGAATAGTTGTAAACCAGATTTCCGACCGCCCTATCGTTGCCCGACCCCTCGATGTCGCCCTCACCTTTCAATGTGACGGCTTGGATTTTGCCCAGGGCGAGATGGAGGTCTGAGAGTTCGTCGAGGAATCCGGATGTATTGAATGCGTCGGCGGCCACCAACGAGATAGCCGCCTCGAAGTCGACCTCCCCGGAATCAGAGGATAGCTGGGCCTTTATCGCCTCCTTGAGGCGGTGTTGAACCGAGTTGTTGTTATTGACATCGTTGTCTTGCTTGAAACTGGGGTCGTTCTTCAACTCATTCGACAGTCCGCTCCCATCAGGGAAATACAAGTCATCCCCGGAATTCGCGTTGTAGTGGTTCAACAGCGTGGCGGCGTTCGGCGCGGACAGGCTGAACACGCCGATTGCCGTGGTGATGTCCAGTTCCGCGAGTCCCGCGAAGGTGGCCAATGCGGCCGGATTGGCGTCCCAAATCGGATATTCAGCCTTGAGTTTGGCAGGGTCGTTATAGTCCAGTTTGGAGCCGACCTTGTTATAATTGGCGACGTCGGCGTATAGGGCGCCGGACGCGGTGAAATGCCATCCGGGTGCTCTGATGACCCCGCCGTCGGAGACGATCAACTTGCCGTCGGCAGAGACCGTCCCCGTGCCAACCACCTCCCACATCCCCTTGTCGTGGTTGAACGACCAGATGAGGCTCTTTTCGCCGGGGGCGAGCCCTTCGAGGTTCGGGAAGGCGACCTGGGCCGGCTGGTCGAAGCTGGGGTTGGTTAGCGGCTGGCCGTCGGCGCCTAGGGCCTGGATTGAGATGACGAGCTTGGGGTTTTGGCCGGGCGGCAGCGGGGCGGGCAGGCGGTCGGGCGGGACGGGGATGATCGCGCCCATCGCGGCGGGGTTGCCGTTGCGGTCGATCGCCGAGCCGGCCGGGTAGGTGACCTGGACCTCGTCGAAGACCGAGGGGTCGACGCCCGGCAGGAGGTTCGCCAGCTCGGCCTTGCCGGCGGCGCCGAAGCCGACGGTGGTCGCTTCGGATGTCGAGAGGGGCCTGAGGTCGCCCATCGCCATCGGCGGCAGGTAGATGTGGAACTGGTCGCCGGGCTGGTCGGGGTTGACGTCCTGGTCGCTGTCCATCGTCAACTGGATCGTCTGGCCGGGGACGTCCATGAACTCCTTGCCGACCGACGGATACCCGAAGCCGGACGGGGCACTGGTGGCCGTCGTGCCGTCGACGTGGACGAAGATTGATGGCGCGGGCAGGTCCTTGAGGAGGAAGTAGCCGTTGGAGTCAGTCACGGCGTTGAGCGACGGGAAGGCGTCGACCCGGATCGTGGCGCCGACGATCGGGATGTTCGAGCCGTCGGGATTCTTGTGGTAGGAGTCGTAGACGTAGCCGTAGACGTTGGTGCCGGGGACCTGGGTGAGCGAGAGGGTCGTGAAGTCGGCCGAGAGCATGCCTCCCGGCGCGCCGTCGCCGTTGGCGTCGATCGGCAGGCCGTCGAGCCCCTTGACCTTGTTGCCATCGACGAGGATGCGGACCTCGGTCGAGGCCGGCAGAGCGGCGGTCGGGACGAGCGTGGCGAACATCTTCGTCGAGGAGACGCGGATCGTCCCGGCGATCGGCGCCCCGAGGGCGATCGCCTGGAACGCGTCGGGCGTGAGGGTTGACGGGTCGACCGGCGCGTCGAAGTTCACGACGATGGTCCGGGCCTCGCTGACGTCCTCCTCGCCGTTGGCCGGGGTCGTCTGGGTGATCTGGACGGGTACCGCCACCGTGAAAGCGAACGAGGCCGTCGACTCCGAGACGGGGTTGCCCGCCAGGTCGGTGATGGCCGACGAGAGGGCCAGCCTGTATGCGCCGTTGGCCAGGGGCGAGGAGAAGGCAAGATGCGCCACGTTCGGCGCGGTCAAGGTTGCCGCCGATGGGTGAAACGGGGCACCGGAGGCGGGCTGCAAGGTGTAGTTCTCGGGCAACGCCGCGAGGCCCGAGACTGGCTCGCTGAAGGTGACGTCGAGGCCCGAGATCGTCGCGTTGACGGTCCCGGAGAGCGAAGCGGTTGCCGTTGGCGCGGTTGTGTCGAGCTGGAAAAGGAAAACGGGCGACAAGGCCTTGTCGCCCGCAGCGTCGGTTCCGGTGAAGACGACGGCGTACGGACCGTCGTGGGGGACGGTCGGGGTGAACGTGAAGGCGCCGGTCGAGGCATCGAAGGAGACCGGGACGGACGCGGCGCTGTTGACGCGGGCCGTAAGCGTCGCCACGGGCGAGGTCGCGTCGAGGATCGTGCCGGTGATTGTCGGTGGCGTGCGGACCGCGGAGGTGGGCGCGGGGGTGTTGAGCGTGATCGTCGGCGCGGTCGTGGCGAGATTGGTCGGGGGGTTGTTCGGGGGGGTGTCGGGCGGATTGGCCGGGGTGTTGTTGGGCGGATTGGCCGGGGTCGCCACCCGGTCGAAGGTGAGGCGGGCCGTCGCGTGCTGGCCGAAGGTGTCGGACGCGAGGGCGAGGAGCGTCGTGGTGCCGATTGGGGGGGCGATCGTGAAGCCGTAGTGGCCCGAGGCGTCGGCGGTCGTCGTCCGGTCGAGAGTGCCGTCCGCTCCGAGGTCGAGGCCGACCGAGGAGCCCGGGGCGCTCTGGCCGACGAGGGTGACGGCGGGGGAGGTCACGCGGCCCTGGGTGTCGCGGGGCGTGCCGGCGTCCAGGCCGATCGTCGGCGAGAGCGGGCGGAGGCGTGTCGAGACCCCCCGGTTGGCCCGGGCCAGGACCAGGTCGTAGTCGCCGATCACACCGTTGCGGTTGACGTCGGCGTCGAGGAGGTATCGCGGGTCGCCGGCCCGCACGCCCCTCAGCGAGCGGATGAGGCGGAGGTCGGCGGTGTCGACGCGGAAGTCGCCGTTGGCGTCCCCCGCCAGGAAGGTCGCCAGCCGGTACGACCCGGAAGTGTCCCGCCGCGAGCCGACCCGCAGCGAGTAGTCCCCCGGCTTGGCCGTGGCGAGGGTGAGACTGGAATGATCGCCGGCCGAGTTGGTTTTGCCGAGGATCGCGGACGACCTGGCGCCGCGGTGCGGGACGATGCGGATGCGCCCGGGGGCCAGCCCCGCGGAATCGGCCTCCGCGGAGAACCCCAGCAGCACCCGGCCCCGGGGCGAGTTGAAGTCGGCCGGTGTCACCCGCACCTCGGTCACTCCCGAGCCGGAGGGGCCGGTAACCGCCCCGTCGAACTGGGCGAAGGTGTTGCGACCTGTCGACAGGAGCGTCCGCTCTTCGAGGTAGAACACCTCGGCGCGGAATTCGGCGGACCTGCGCACTCGACCTCGGCGGCGGGGGAGGGTCATGGATGCCTCGCGACGGTGGGACGTTTCTGACGGTCGTCGTCAGAGTAGGGACCGCAACGTTGTCCACGGTGGCATCGGCCGACCCTCGCCAAGGCGCGAGAGGGCCAGGCTCACGGCGTCGCCGATGCGCGTTCGTTTCGATCGGGGAGAAAGTCCGGTACTCGCATGCGAGACCGTGGTGCAATGCATGGATCTTAAGCGTTGAGAAATGTTCCGGTCAAACAAAAGAATTTCCATGACCGTCGTGGCGTCGATGGGTGGGGATGAGAGCCATGCTCCTCGTCACCTTGGTGGATGCCGGGTTGCCGTTTCCTCGGCTTGTGGCCGGGCTGGCTTTGGAGGGTTTGGTCGATGGGGAGGGCCCGTTGGTGCCTGGTTGCGAGAAAGGACGGGACGGGGAGCGGTCGGGGAAGCGTCGAGACGAGGAGAGTTCGGGGGATTCCGGGAGGTTGGGTTGGGGTTTCGCCTGGAGGAGAAGTTCCAGAGGGGCGGGAGCGGGGTGGAGAGGGCTCGTCGGGGGTTGCGTTTGGGTTTGGGCTCGTTGCTGGGTTCCTTGATGGGCGGAACGGTGGCGGGGTCGACGTCGGGGGGGATGTAGGCGGGCTGCATGCTTCGGTCGACGTAGACGAGGTCTCCGTCGGGGTCCTTGCGGTAGCCGGGGGCGAGGTTGGCGGGACGACGGCCCGATTGGAAGCGGCTCAGGAGCCATTCCAGTCGGCGGGCGATGCTGGTTTCCTGACGACGGAGGGGGGTCAGGGCGGCGAGGATCGCGGGGCCGAGGCCCCGGGCGGCGGCGGCTCGGGATCGGTGGTCGAGGTCGGCGAGGGGGCCGTCGTGCAGTGATTGGAGGCGGGCGATTTCGGAGCGGATCAGGACTTTGAGGTCGGATGGGGTTTGGGGAAGCGCGTCGCTGGACTCGGAGGAGAGCCCCAGGAGCTGGAGGGCTCGGGATTTCTGGGCGGTGTCCCAGGGGGTGCCGGCGTCGAGGGGGGTTTGCAGCTCGGTCCAGCGTTGGAGGAGCCAGGCGGCGCCGGCGCGGGTGGAGCGGAGCTGGTAGGCGATGGCGGCGGGGGATTTGGGTAATTTCTGGGCGAGTTGTTCGGCCTCACGGCGGCGGTCGTCGTCCCAGGATTCGATGGCCCGGCGAGCGAGGGCGTCTCGATGGACGGCCTCATCGACTTGACAGCGTTCGAGGCGCAGGGCCTGGAGGCAGACCTGTTCCAGGAGCCACATTTCGACGGCGTTGTTGGGTTTCAGGGACGAGCACCACTGGTCGGCGCGGGTCTGGATGGCGGCGCGCTCCTCGTCGGGGAGCGGGAGGTCGTCGAAGGGGCCGAGGTTGGGGTCTCCCGCGGCGACGAGTTCGTACTGGGCGATCAGTTGGCGGAGGGTGGCGGCCATGATTGGGTTTGGTTCTGGTTGGGATTTTGTTGGGTGGGGATGAGGGATTCGGGCGTTTGATTGGGGTCTGGATGAGGAACCTGGGTGCGCGTTCGAGGTCCGCCTTGGTTTCTGGCGGTGGAGCGTGTTCCTCCCCGTTGAGAATCGTGACCTTGGTGGGGGTTTGCGCGGGAATTTTGGTAATTTTCTTGGTCTTGTTCTTTTGTGTGGATATGGGTGGGGTTGAGCGGTCCGCGGGCCCGCGGGCTGGAGTCCATTGGGGATTGGGGACTCGTTTCCACGGTGGGCTGGCATTGGGATACGGGCCGCGGAGCGGCTGGGGAAGGCATCCCTCCGAGGGACCGGAGGGACGAGGGAGGGATGGATAGACGAGGGAGGGGAGCCAAAGGATTTCGGGGCCGGTGTCGTTGAGTCTCGATCCGTCCGCTATGCTGGGCGGATGCGGTGGAGCGGGACGAGCCGGGTAGCCGGCCGATCGACCCGATGGTCGTCGGCGACCGATTTCCCACCTACGCCCATGCTTCGCATCGCCGGGTTTGGCGGGCCAATCTGCATCGGGACATGCAGGCGATAATCGATGACATGTGCGGCGGTGAGATCATCGGCGGCAAGCTGCTCTACTTCTCCGGGAGGGTCTTCGCCTGGTGGCGCGCCCTGCGGCCCGGGGCGATCCATCGACAGACCCTGCGGGGGTACGTGGCGGGGCTTCGTCTGGTGGTGCGGTCGCAGGACTGCGACTGCCAGGCGACGGGACGGGCGTGCCGGAAGCTTATGGAAGTCGGGGCGTCGCTGTGGACCTTCGCGAAGACCGAAGGAGTGCCGCCGCACAACAACGCGTCGGCACGGTTGTTGTGGCATGGAGCCATCTGGCGGAAGATCATCCACGGCACCGACAGCGATGCAGGGAGCCGGTTCGTGGTGTGGAGGTGCTAAGTGTTGCGGCGACGTGCCGGCAGCGAGGCCGTGGTGATTCTGGCGTTCCTGATCGACTGCGTCCGCGCCGGGATTGAGGGACGGAGATCCCTAGCGGCCCTCATGTGAGCCGAAAGTGATCGGATGTCAGCTTTCGCCTCATCGACCGTGAACGGCCAGGTTGACCTGCTGGACGTGGCATGTTAAGTTATCTCGGATAATGATCTGATGATAAACTATGGCAAATTAGTAAGATAGGGGTTGGCGTTATTTCGAACTGGACAACCAGGCCAAGAGGGGTTCTTTATGTGAAAGAATGGGCAATTGTATCAGCGATGTTCGTTTTGGTTATATGTGCCTCTGCGGCAATTTTACTGCCGCGAGTAGACATTAGCGACAAAGCTAGTGATATACCATTAGATGCAGCAAAGGTTGAATTAACGAGTTTGCTCACGAGGTGCTTGGGATACGGACTTGACCCCGAAGCAAAAATGATATCTGCATTTAGGTATCAATTTAACGCCCACGGTGACGGCTCTCAATGGTACTGCATCAGGCTTGATCCAAATTCGTTTAAGGAATTCGAGACCCACTTGGAAAAATTGAACGGCCAAAAAAAACCTGTTCTTGTAGCCGCATTTCCGAGAAGCTTGCCCCAAGAGAATATCCCAAAACCTTTTTGGTGGGTCAAAGACAGTAATAACAGCCTTATAAGCTATGAAATTGTTTACGGAAACTTCTTGTATGTTTCGCTACAAGTCGGGTCGAACAAAGTATACGTCTGCAATCTGGAAAAGTGATGTTAAGCATTATGTCAACTGCCATTAAGAAATGCGCGTGCGGTTCAAACAGCGAGACCAGCTTCTCCGGGGACGGGACTGGGTCCTCCTGGATCACTCGCCGCCGGGCCTGGACGATTCCCCGCTTCAGCAGCGGCAGGTCCTCATCCAGCCGGCTGGCCAGCCGCAGCGCGGCCGGGTCGTCGCCCCGCCCGCGGAGGGCCGCCAAGACTCGCCGGCCATGGGCCCCGGTCCGCTGGGCTGCGGCGATCAGCCGGCCGTAAGCCGCCTCGAGGGCCAATCGGCCCGCCTCGTTCTTGCGTCGGGCGATCCGGTGGAGCTGCTGCGAGAGCGTGCGGACGGTGCGGACCCGGCTGCGGAAGGCCCCCTTTATCCTCCGGCACACCCTCGCCGTCCAGGCGCAGGGGCAGGCGACGCCCGCCTCCAGCAGCGAACACATGACAGGAGTTAGCCATGCCCTTGCGACTTCCCCGCCCCCGCTTCACCCTCAGCCGGCTGATGATCGCCGTGGCCTCGGCGGCGTATGCCTCGGCCGTGGGTGCGAAACTGTGGCGAGAGTGCCTCCGCCTGCGTTCGGAAGAACCCCTCTTTGCCGCGATAGTGGTGGGAATGTATGGATGGTTTTCCATGCGTCACCCCTGGCTCGCCCTCCCTTTGATCTTGTGCGTTGTCGAAGGTATGGTCCAAACTTCTGGTTGTTATAAGCATCTCACGACGCTGCCCCAGGCCATTGGCCAAGGATGCATCGCCGCCTGGATCATCGGCGCCTTGGCCGGCTGGATCACCCGGCGCGGTCGACGGTTACGTCGCAGTCTCACGCACTGGGGGTTTGACTACTCTGGCCTCGGGGGAGTCGGGCCGTGGGTCGGTCGTGGAGAGTGTTGCCCCGCGGGAGCGGGAGAGACGCAGGATGGCCCGGTGTGCGACTCGGCCGGAACTTCCGAGGTCGATGGCCGGGATCGGTCGCTCACGGCGACTTGACGACGCGAATGCCCCGCCATTAGCCTGGCCGGGGTTGGTCGAGATGCCGCCCCTTGCCTTCGAGGTCGTCCCGACCGATGTCCATGACCGATCGCCTGACCGCCCGGGACGCGGCCTTGTTGCTGATCGACCTCCAACCGAGGCTGCTGGGGACGATTTCCGAGGCCCCGTTGCTGAAGGCCAACGCCTTGAGGCTGGCCCAAGCCGCGGGATTGCTGGGCATCCCCTTGTGGGCGACCGAGCAGTCGCCGATGAAGCTGGGTCCGACCGACCCGGAGCTTGCCTCGCTGATCCCGACGCCCTTGCCGAAATCGACCTTCCGCTGTGGAGGGGCGCCGGGGCTACTTGAAGCCCTTGAGGGTTGCGGCGTTCGCCACGTGACTCTGGCCGGCATCGAGGCGCATGTCTGTGTCGCCCAGACGGCCCTGGAGTTGCTTTCGAGGGGGTTCGCGGTGCAGGTTCCGGTCGATGCGGTTGGCTCTCGAGGTGGGCTCGACCGGGAGATTGCCCTGAGGCGTTTGGAAGGCGCCGGGGCGGTGCTCTCGACCGTCGAGGCGGTGCTGTTTGAGTGGACCGAGACCGCCGAACATCCTCAGTTTCGCTCGATCAGTGCGTTGGTCCGCGACTTCCGCCCGCCCGGATCGGGTTGAGGTTCGCTCCCTGTCGCCCCCTTTCTCTTGAGGCACCCGCCATGCCCGCCGACTCGGCCACGCTCCCTCCCCTGAATCCTTCCCGTCGCGTGTTGCTGGGGCCGGGGCCCAGCGAGGTCCACCCTCGGGTTCTGGCGGCGCTGGGGTTGCCCTTGCTGGGGCATCTGGACCCGGAATTCGTGGCGATCATGGACCAGACGCAGACCCTTTTGCGCCGAGTATTTCAGACCGAGAACCGGTTGACTATGGCGGTTTCGGGGACGGGTTCGGCCGGGATGGAGGCGGTGGTCGTCAACCTGATCGAGCCGGGCGACAAGATGGTGGTGGGGGTCAACGGCGTTTTTGGTGGGCGGATGGTTGACGTCGCGCGTCGCGCTGGGGCCGAGGTGACGCCGATCGAGCGGCCCTTTGGCGAGGTCTTTACCGCCGAGGAGGTTGGCGAGGTTGTCCGCAAGGTCCGGCCCAAGGTGGTCGGGATCGTCCACGCGGAGACGTCCACCGGCGCCTGGCAGCCGATTCCCGAGATCGCCCAGGTCGTCCACGACGGCGGCGCGCTTCTGGCCGTGGACGCGGTGACGAGCCTCGGCGGCGTGCCCGTGGAGGTCGATGCCTGGGGGATCGACGCGATTTATTCGGGAACCCAGAAATGCCTGAGCTGCCCGCCGGGCCTGGCCCCCGTTTCGTTCGGGCCGAGGGCTTCGGAGGCGATCCATGCCCGCAAGACGCCGGTCCAGAGCTGGTATCTTGACCTGACGATGATCGAGAAATACTGGGGCAGCGATCGGTTCTATCACCACACCGCGCCGATCAGTATGAACTATGCCTTGCGGGAGGCGTTGGCCCTCGTTCTGGAAGAGGGTCTCGACGCGGCGTTCGCCCGCCATATGAAGAATCATCGGGCGTTGAAGGCGGGGCTGGCGGCGATGGGTTTGGGGTATGTGACGGCCCGGGGGCGGGAGTTGCCCCAGTTGAATTGCGTGCAAATTCCCGAGGGGGTTGATGACCTGGCGGTCCGGAAGCGGTTGCTGGCGGAGTGGGGGATCGAGATTGGCGGGGGGCTGGGGTCGATGAAGGGGCGGGCCTGGCGGATTGGCCTGATGGGCCAGGGGTCTCGTCGCGAGTATGTGACCTTGGTGTTGGCGGCGTTGGAAACGGTCTTGCGGGACCTGGGTGTGAAGATCGAGCCGGGCGCGGCGCTGGCCGCGGCCGGGTCGGTTTACGCCGGTTGAGAGGAATAGCGGACAGCGCTCCCGGGGGCGCCGGGGAAAAGAGGGACAGGCACTCGGGGCCGAAGGTTAGGGTTTTGGCCTGAGTTGTGAGTGGCGCGAGCCAGTCCCCTTTTCCCCAAGCTCTAGGGTTTCGCGAGGCGGCCGGCGGGGGTGTGCTCGGCGAGTTGGGCGATCATCTCATGGGCCGCCGCCTCGACGGCCGTTTGCCAGTTCTTTCCGGGAGCGGGTTTGAGGTCTCTTCGAAGGTAGGCGTGGGTCAGCCCTCGGGAGTTGTTGACGATTGCTCCGAAGCCCTGGGCGTCGAAGGCGGGGGCGACGTCGGCGGCGGTTCCTCCCTGGGCTCCGAAGCCGGGGACCAGGAACAGGACGCGGGGCATCGCCTGACGAAGCTCGGCGAGTTGTTCGGGGTAGGTCGCGCCGACGACGGCTCCGAGGAGGCTGTAGCCCGAGTCGCCTCGATGCGGGGCGGCCCAGGCGGCGAGGCGGTCGGCGACGTGGCGGTAGACGGGACGGCCCTCGGCGATGAGGTCTTGAAAGTCGCCGGCCGAGGGATTGCTGGTTCGGACCAGGGCGAAGGCCCCCTTCCCTTCTTTTGCCGCGACTTCCACGAAGGGGGCGATGCCGTCGCCGCCGAGGTAGGGGTTGATGGTCAGGGCGTCGGCGTCCCAGGGGGTTTCCTCGATGCCGCCGCCCACGTCGACCCGGCCGAGGTAGGCGCGGGCGTAGGCTTCGGCGGTGGAGCCGATGTCGTTGCGCTTGCCGTCGATCAGGACGAGGAGACCCTTTTGCCGGGCGTAATGGGCCGAGGCGTGGAGGGCGGCGAACCCTTCGGGACCGAACGCCTCGTAAAAGGCGGCCTGGAACTTCACGGCCGGGACGATCGGGGCGAGGACGTCCAGAACGTCTCGGCCGAACGCCTCGAAGGCCGAGGCGACACCGGCGCGATTGCGAGGGAAGCGGTCGAGGAGGCCAGGGGGCAGGGATTCGGGGCGAGGGTCGATGCCGGCGAGGACGGCGTTGCCGCGGGCGCGGAGGGCGGCGTTGAGGCGGTCGGCGAAGTGGTCCAAGGTGTTCCCCGGGTGGGACTCCATTGACAGGATCGGAGGGGATTTTACAATGGGGCCTCGCCAGGCGAAAGCTCGGTGGGACGGGGCGTAGCGCAGTTTGGCTAGCGCGCTTGGATGGGGTCCAAGAGGTCGTGGGTTCAAATCCCGCCGCCCCGATTATTGCCAGTCCTCAAGGATGAGTCCCGGTACGCGACGGAACTCGGAAGTATTGTGAGTGACCAGGGTTGCTCCGGCTGCCAGGGCAACGGCGGCGATCATCAGGTCGTTCGGGCCGATGAGCGAACCGGAGATCGAAAGGTGAGCGCGGAGCTTGCCGTATTCCTCGGCCGCGGCGTCGTCGAATGGAATCGTCGAGAAGAGAGTCTGAAGACCAGCGATCCTGGCACGATTCGCCGCTTCGTGAAGCGGACCGCCGCGGATGGCACCGAAGAGCAATTCGCCGAGGACGATGGAGCAGAGGTAGATACTCCCTGGCGGGGAGTCAAGGAGCTTGGTTGTGACCTTCGAGGAAGGTCCGCGGCGTAAGTGATCGACGAACGCGTTGGTGTCGAGCAGATACGTCAAGACAGGGGCTCCCTCTCCTCCAGTTCGCCCGGGGGGGGGAAACTCTCCCACTCACCTTGCCAGGTTCCCGCGGTCGCCAGGACGCCGGCTCGCCACTGCTCCGGGGTTAGCTCCCGCTTCGAGCCGAGGGGATCAATCGTCACCCGCACGTCCCGGTCTGCCTGGTCTTCACCCAAAGGGAGGTGGAGTTCCAGAACCCCACCCCGGCTCAGCCGATGCTCGATGACGATCCGTTGCATGAATGGGCTCTCCGATCGGAGCTTCGACTCAAGCTCCGTGATCCATTGGGAGTGCAAGGAGGCGTCCGACCCTCGCCGTATTCCAGCATCGCACCCCGGCGAGAACAAGTTCAAGAGCCACCCTGTCGCCCCGGTGCTTGTCGATGGGGAGCCTTTCCGCCGAGTTGCCAACGGGCTCCCTCGTTCGTTAGGCACCCGCGATGTGGCCCATTTCCAAGGCCCGGCACCCGCGGCCCGGCCTGATCCTTGGTCCACCGGGCGTGGAGGTCCGCATGGGAGACGACCTAACGATCAGTCCTTTGGGGACGCTTCGGTTTCAGGAAGGGGCGATCGAGGGCCCGGATCGGCCACGCCGGAATGCCCTTCTTGACGCTTACGCGGAGAGCCCCGCGCGGGGGATGCTTGCCTCGGCCGGTGAGGGGGCCGAGGCGCCTTTGCCGCCGGCCTTTGAGTTCGCGCGGTCGATCGCCCGCCTTTACTTGACTCACCTTTGCAGGGCTGCCGTGGTGGGGCCGGGGGCAGCGATTCCCGAAGTTCCGCCCCCTGTGGACGAGCTTGAGCGTGCTGTCCTTCAGGCCCCGCCGATGAGCGGTGGGGAGTACCTGAACGGGGAGGTTCTTGCCGGTTGGTGGCGCGAGCTGGACGCGTTGGCCCGCTCGGAGATTGCCCGGCATCCTGGGGGGGCGGAAGGCTATCTTCGGCAGCATCATGCCCAGTGGCGGTATGTCGGTCGGGTGACGTTTCACCTTGCCGAGAACAAGCGCGATGCCGATTACCCCTTTGCCTTCCTGGCCACGTTCGCCAACGGCCTGACCCCACAGGGAAAGGTCCGGCACGAGCCCCTGGGAAGGGCCCTTCAGCAGTTCGCCGGGGCGAAGAATCGCGAGGCGATGCTGAACCTGCTGCTGCCCGTTTCTCGCGCCGCCGAATCGTCGGAATGGGTGCGGGAGCTTGTGGATTCGGGGGAGATTTATCATCCCCTGGCTTGGCCCCCGGGGCAGGCGCATGCGTTTCTGAAAACGATCCCCCTGCTCGAAGCGTCGGGGCTGATCGTGAGGGTTCCCGACTGGTGGCATGCCCGTAAACCCGCGAGGCCGATCGTCAGCGTCAAGGTTGACTCGAAGAAGGCCGCGGGTCTGAACGTCGAGGCGATCCTACAATTTTCGGTGGGGATGAGCCTTGATGGCGAGTCGCTCGACGCGGACGAGATGACCCAGCTGCTGGAATCGAGCGGCGGACTGGTTCCGTTGCGGGGCAAGTGGGTTGAGATTGACCCGGATCGGCTCAAGGAAGCGCTGGACCACTGGCAGGAGGTCGAGCGGGATGCCCGCGGGGAGGGGATTTCCTTTTTCGAGGGGATGCGGCTGCTCTCGGGCGCGCGACTTTCCCGGGACGACGAAGCCGGGGGTCCGGAGGCGATTCGCGAGTGGTCGGGCCTGACCGCCGGCCCGGGGCTGGAGTCGGTTCTGAATGCCCTGCGATCGCCCGAGAGCTTGCGAGAGGTGGCGCCGCCTGGCCTCAAGGCGGAACTTCGCCCCTACCAGCGGGTTGGCTATGCGTGGCTCCGCTTCGTGACCGGACTGGGGCTTGGTGCCTGCCTGGCCGACGACATGGGTCTGGGGAAGACCGTCCAGGTGATCGCGCTGTTGCTGGACAAGCGACGGCAGGGTCGGGGGAAGGCGAGCTTGCTGGTCGTGCCGGCGTCGCTGATCGCCAACTGGAAGTCGGAGCTTTTGAAATTCGCCCCGAGCCTTTCTTGGGCGGTGGCCCATCCCTCGGGAGCGAACGCCAAGGGCCGGGAGGTTGGGCCCGACGACGCCAACTCGTTCGACCTGATCGTGACGACTTATGGAATGCTGGTGCGTTCGGCATGGATGGCGAGGCACCGCTGGCGGCTGGCGATTCTGGATGAGGCGCAGGCGATCAAGAACTCCGGCACTCGGCAGGCTCGCGCTGTCAAGGAACTGATCGCCGAGAGTCGGATCGCCATGACCGGCACGCCCGTCGAGAATCGCGTTTCCGACCTGTGGTCGCTGTTTGACTTCCTGAACCCGGGCCTACTGGGCACGGCGAAGCAGTTTTCCGGGTTCGTCAAGCGGTTGCAGTCGGCGGCCGACCCGTCGTTTGGGCCGCTGCGGAGCCTGGTGAGGCCCTACATCCTGCGACGGCTGAAGACCGACAAGCGGGTCATCTCCGACCTACCCGACAAGATCGAGGTGAACGCTTACTGCTCCCTGAGCAAGACCCAGGCGGCCCTTTACCAGCATGCCGTGGACGAGCTTGCTCGCCATCTGGACTCGGCCGAACCGGGGATGCAGCGTCGCGGGATCGTCCTGGCGCAGTTGATGAGGCTCAAGCAGATTTGCAACCACCCCGCCCAGGCGACCGGCACCCATGACTACTCGGTCGACCGCAGTGGGAAGTTCCGCCGGCTGGCCGAGATCGCCGAGGAGGTGGCCTCCCGCCAGGAGAAGGTTTTGATTTTCACGCAGTTCCGCGAGATCACCGAGGCGCTGTCCACGTTCCTCGCCGGAATCTTCGGACGACCCGGGCTGGTGCTTCACGGCGGCACGACCGTCAAGCAGCGAAAGCCGCTGGTTGACCAGTTTCAAAGCGACGACGGCCCTCCCTTTTTCGTGCTGTCGCTGAAGGCTGGAGGGACTGGCCTGAATCTGACGGCGGCTTCTCATGTGATTCACTTCGACCGCTGGTGGAACCCGGCCATCGAGGACCAGGCGACCGATCGCGCCTTTCGCATTGGCCAGAAGAAGAATGTGCTGGTACACAAGTTCGTTTGTCGAGGGACGGTCGAGGAGCGGATCGACGCGATGATCGCGAGCAAACGCCAGGTTTCGGGGGAGATTCTGGGTGGAGACGCCTCGGGCGATGCCTTGCTGACCGAGATGGATGACGCTACGCTGTTGAAGTTCGTGAAGTTGGATCTCTCCCAGGCGGTCGACGGCTGAAAAGACGCTCACGAGTCGGGGCGCGATTGATGGGTTGGTACGATTACAAGCCGTACGTCTCGGTGGCCCAGCGTCGAGCCCAGGCCGCCCGGGAAGTCACGAAGCGTCGCAAGGCGGGCCAGCGGCTCTCTCCGGTCGAAGTGGAGGGCCGCGAGATCGCCTTGACCTTCTGGGGCCGCGGGTGGTGCACACACCTGGAGAGTTACAGCGACTATGCCAACCGGCTGGGCCGGGGCCGTAGCTACGTCCGGAATGGCTCGGTCATTGACCTGAAAATCGGCAAGGGGCGGATCGACGCGATTGTCAGCGGTTCGGACCTCTACGAGATCCGGATCGACATCGCCCCGCTGCCGGCGGCACACTGGCGGACGCTCAAGGCGCGGTGCGCGGGTCAGATCGGCTCGCTGGTCGAGTTACTGCAAGGGAAGTTGTCCAAGGCGGTGATGGAGCGGGTGACGGATCGGACCCAGGGTTTGTTCCCCAAGCCCTCGGAGATTGCGATGAGGTGCAACTGCCCGGACTACGCCGGGATGTGCAAGCACCTGGCCGCGGTGTTGTATGGCGTTGGCAACCGCCTTGATTTGTCTCCGGAGTTGCTGTTCCTGCTGAGGGGCGTCGATCACGGGGAGTTGCTGGCGCAGGCGATTCCCTCGGCGACCCCGAGCCAGGGCACCCGTGGCACTCCGACGATCGCTTCGGGAGACCTGGACGACATCTTCGGCATCGAGGTCGAGGGGACGTTGGACGGGAAATCGCGAGCCGCGACTCCCAAGAAATCCGTCGCGAAAGCGGCGCCAATCGCTCCTCGCGAACGCTCCTCGAAGAAACCCTCGACCGCCTCGACACGCAAGACATCGGTCGTGAAATCGGCCAAGAAAGCGACCCCAAACGCGACCCCGCAACCTTCGACGGCCTCGACGCGTAAGACGACGGTTGTGAAGTCGTCTGGGAACGTTCCCACGAAAGCGTCGACGGTCTCGACGCACAAGACGCCGGTCGTAAAGTCGACTGGGAAAGAGACTACGAAATCGTTGACGCCCTCGACGCTCAAGACGCCGGTCGTGAAATCGGCCGCCAAAGTGACCCCGAACCCTTCGACGGCTTCCCGTCGCAAGACGACGGTCGTGAAGGTGTCTGGGAAAGCGACACCCGCCGCCAGGCGAGGCTCGGCCAAGCGGAAGGCTGGGTCGGGAGCCGCGCGCGATTTGGGTTAGTTCGTGGTTGGGGGATCCAGTCGGAACTTCTCATCTCCTTGAGAATTTCCGATGGTCCACGCAATCCGTTGGGCGGAGCCTGACCGCATGGCGACCCCCACGGCCCGGCATGCGATTCTCAGAGGGGTGCGGGTCCACAACCTCAAGGGAGTGGATCTCGACCTGCCGCTGGGGAAGCTGGTCGCCATCACCGGCGTGAGCGGGTCGGGCAAAAGCTCGCTGGCTTTTGACACCCTGTATGCCGAGGGGCAGAGGCGGTATGTCGAGACCTTCTCGGCCTATTCCCGGCAGTTTCTGGAGACGCTGGACAAGCCCGACGCCGACCGGATTGACGGCATTCCGCCGGCGCTTGCGGTGGCTCAGGGGGGGGCCCGGCGGTCGGGCCGGAGCACGGTTGGGACCGTGACCGAGGTCCAGGATTATCTGGGCTTGCTGTTCGCCCGCCTGGGAATCGTCACCTGCCGGAATTGCGGCCAAGAGGTCCGCCCCGCCGACCCTGGGGCCGTCGTCGAGGGGATCGCCACCCTGCCGGAAGGGACTCGCTACCTCATCGCCTTCCCGATGGAGATGGGAACCGATGCCGACCGCCAAGATCTGGCCGAGGCTTTGCGCGCCGAGGGATTCTTGAGGATTCGGGTGGATGGCCAGGTCTCGACCCTGGACGCCGGACCGATCCCGGAGCCCGCTGACGGCGTGGTGGAAGTGGTCGTGGATCGGTTGGTCCGAGGGACGGAAGACGCGGGGCGTCGAAATGACTCGATTGAGACGGCCTTTGCGAGAGGGAGGGGTCGGTGCCGGATCGTTCCGGAGGGGTCGGAACCTCGGACCTTCGACCGGGGCTGGCGTTGTTCGTTTTGCGGGACCGAGGCGACGGAACCTGAGCCTCGACTGTTCCAGTTCAACAGCCCGGTGGGCGCCTGTCCGTCCTGCGAGGGGTTTGGACGGATTATCGACCTGGAGCTGTCGCGGATCGTTCCCGACCCGACCAAGAGTCTGAAAGCGGGCGCGATTGCCCCCTGGTCGACTCCAGCTTATGTGGGCTGGAATCGCGAGTTGCTCAAGATGGCTCGAAAGCTGGACGTCGCCGTGGACGTTCCATTTGCCGAGCTAACGCCCGAGCAGACGCAACGGGTGGTGGAAGGGGGATCGGGCTTTCCGGGACTGCGGGGATTCTTTCGGGCGTTGGAATCCAAAACATACAAGGTCCAGGTGCGGGTGTTCCTGGCTCGTTGGCGAGGGTATCGGACCTGCCCGGCCTGTGAAGGGGCGAGGTTGCGACCGGAGGCGCTGGCGGTGACGTTTGGCGGCCGGAACATCGCCGAGGTTTCGGCGCTAACCATCCGCGAGGCGAGCCAATTCCTGGTGGAAGCGGGTTTGGACGTGGATCCAGGGTTGACGAGGCGGGTGCTTGACCCGATCCGGGCCCGCCTGGGTTATCTGGACCGGATTGGCCTGGGATACCTGACGCTGGACCGCCAGGCGCGGACGCTTTCGGGCGGCGAGGCTCAGCGGGTCTCGTTGACGACGGCGCTGGGGTCGGGCTTGGTCAACACGCTTTATGTCCTGGACGAGCCGACGACTGGGCTGCATCCGCGAGACGTGGGCCGGTTGGTCGAGGTTGTGGAGGGCCTGCGAGACGCGGGCAACTCGGTGGTGGCGGTCGAGCACGACCCGGCCGTGATGAGGGCGGCCGACTGGTTGGTGGATGTTGGGCCAGGAGCTGGCGAGGCGGGGGGTCGGGTGCTTTACGCGGGATCGCCGGACGGGGTCGAGGCGGTGGCGGACTCGGCCACGGGCGCGTTTCTGTCGGGTCGAACGCGGGCGGTGGTGCCGAGCAGTCGCAAGGCCGCGGGGTCGGGTTGGATTCGGCTCAAGGGGGCGAGGGGGCATAATCTCAAGGAGGTGAATGCCGAGTTTCCGGTGGGTTTGCTGTGCGCGTTGACGGGGGTGAGCGGGTCGGGCAAGAGCACTCTCGTCGAGGAGACATTGTATCCCGTCCTGTCGCGCCACCTCCGGGGTGAGGCTCTGCCTGCCGAGCCGTTCGAGGGGCTGGAGGTTCCGGAGGGGATCGGCGACGTCCTGCTGGTCGACCAGTCGCCGCTGGGGCGGTCGGGGCGGTCGAATCCGGTGACTTACCTCAAGGCGTTCGACGAGATCCGCAAGGCGTTCGCGGAGACTCATGAGGCCAAGGCCCGAAAGTATGGCCCTGGGACGTTCAGCTTCAACGTCGAGGGGGGGCGTTGCTCGGCCTGCGAGGGGAACGGGTTCCGGGTGGTGGACATGCACTTCCTGCCCGACGTGATGGTCCGCTGCCCGGAGTGCCGGGGGACTCGCTATCGGCCCGAGGTGCTGGAGGTGACGTATCGAGGGAAGTCGATCGCCGAGGTGCTGGAGTTGACGGCCCGAGAGGCGTTCGGCTTCTTCCGGTCCCGGCCCAAGGTGCAGAGCCGCCTGCGACCGCTGCTTGACGTGGGGCTGGATTACCTGAGGCTGGGTCAACCGGCTTCGACCCTTTCGGGCGGCGAGGCGCAACGGTTGAAGCTGGCCGGCTCGCTGGCGGGGTCGGCCGCGGCGATCACCCGGCAGGCCTCGGGTCCCAAGACCGTTTTCCTGCTCGATGAGCCGACCACCGGGCTGCATCCGGCGGATACCCTCAAACTGATGGAGGTTTTCCGATCGCTGGCGGACCTGGGTCATACGGTGATTGTCGTGGAGCACGATATGGACGTTGTCGCCTGCGCGGACTGGGTGATCGACCTGGGTCCCGAGGCGGGCGAGGCTGGGGGATGGATCGTGGCGGCGGGGACGCCCGAGGCCGTGGCCCGGGTTGATTCGCCGACGGGTCGCGTTTTGGCGGAGGTTTTGCGGGTGGAGGCACCGAGTTGAGGTTTCGCCGCGTGTCTACAATGGGACGCGAATCCAAGGGGGAAACCACGGCTCGGAGGCTGGCTTGATGGATGGGGTTGAGGGGCGTTTGTCAGCAGTTGGGGGACGGTGGGTCGTCACCTCGGCCTTGCTGGCGGCGATGGCCGTCGCGGCTCTCGAACAGACGGTGGTCTCCACGGCGATTCCCAGCATCATCGCCCAGCTCAAGGGGTTCGACTCGTATCCCTGGGTGATGTCGGCCTACCTGCTGACCCAGACCGTTTCGACGCCACTCTACGGCAAACTGGCCGACGTTCTGGGTCGAAAGCACGTGTTGCTGTTTGGGCTGGCGTTGTTTGGGTTGGGTTCGATGCTGTCGGGCCTGGCGTGGTCGATGGGGGCCTTGATCGCGGCGCGGGCGATTCAGGGGCTTGGGGCCGGGGCGGTGATGCCGGTGGTCTTGACGATGCTGGGCGACCTGTACTCGCTGGAAGAACGGGCGAAGGTCCAGGGGTGGTTCAGCGGGGTGTGGGGGGTGTCGAGCCTGGCCGGGCCGTTGGTGGGCGGGGCGTTGACGGACTTGCTCTCGTGGCGGTGGGTGTTCTTCGTCACGGTGCCGTTCGCCGTGCTGGCCGCCTGGATTTTGTGGACCAGGGTGCGGGAGCGAGTCGAAGCGCGGGAGGTCTCGATGGACTGGGCGGGCGGTATGTGCATGATTGTCGGCGCGACGGCCCTGTTGCTGGCCGTTCGGCCTGGTTCGAGCCCAAATGTTCTCCTGCTGGGCGTGGCGGGGGTGGGAGCGATTGGGGTTTTGCTTCGTGCTCGGTGGGCGTCGGACCCGGTCCTGCCGTTGGACCTGCTGGCCCGCCCCGAGGTGGCCGGGGCGATGATTGGCGGGTTCATGCTGGGCGGGCTGTTGGTGGGGCTGGATACCTACCTGCCGCTGTTCGTGCAGGGGGTGCGGGGCGGGACCGCGACGGAGGCGGGGCGGACCTTGACGCCCTTGTTCCTGTCGTGGTCGTTCAGCGTGGCAGTGGCGGCGCGGGTCGTCGTGCGGTTCGGCTTTCGAGTGACGGCGCTTGTGGGGGCGATTTTGGTGGCCTCGGGCATGGTCGTGTTGACGAGGGCCCTGGGTTCTCCGGCGAGTTCCGGTCCGTGGATCGTCGGGAGTTTGCTCGTCATGGGGCTGGGGATGGGGCCGACGATGTTGAGCTATACCCTGGGTGTCCAGAACGCCGTGGCCTGGGAACGTCGGGGGGTGGCGACCGGGGCCTTGTTGTTCTTCCGGACATTGGGCGGGGCGCTGGGGGTTAGTGGGCTGTTCGTGATGCTGGAGGCGGGGCTGTCTCGACGGCTCCGGGAGGCGGGGAGCCTGGGAATTGATGTGGCCTCGGCCTTGAGGCCGGAGACTCATGCGCTGCTGTCGGCCGAGCAGTTGCGGGTGGTCCGCTCGGCGCTGGCGGGGCCGCTGGTGCAGGTGTTCTGGGTGATGACCGGGGCGGTTGGGATTGCGTTGGCTTGCGGTTTTTTGCTGAGGGGTGGGCGGGCCGTTTCGCGACCGGCTTCCTCGAAGTTGGCCGAGGAGCTGCAAGTGCTTGCCTCGGCGGAACCGTGAACGGCTCGCCCGGATGCCGAGCGAGTCGGTTGGCCGAGGCACGTTCCTTCCGTCCCCCTTCCACGTCCCTATAGTATATAAGGTAGGGCCGGACCCGTTTCGGAGAGGATGACGCCGATATGCCAACCTTGGAATTGCCGACGGACTTCGCCTCCGCGGAAACCCCCCTGCCCTTCGACGCTTATCGAGACGCCGACCTGCCGGGGCTGGAAGCGCGCATCTGGGCGGCGAAGCGCGCGATGGGGGATGAGCTGATTATCCTGGGGCATCATTATCAGCAGGACGAGGTGATCCAGTTCGCCGACTTGCGAGGTGATAGTTACAAGCTCGCGAAGATGGCAGGGCAGAGTGCGACTTGCCGGGCGATCGCATTTTGCGGCGTCCACTTCATGGCCGAGACGGCCGACATCCTGACGCGCCCCGAGGTGGATGTCGTTTTGCCCGACCTGGCGGCCGGTTGCAGCATGGCCGACATGGCGGACCTGGACGCGGTGGAAGCGGCCTGGGCGGACCTGGGCGAGGTGATCGACGTTGATGACCTGATGCCGGTGACGTACATCAACTCCACGGCCGACCTGAAGGCGTTTTGCGGGCGTCATGGGGGGATCGTCTGCACCTCGTCGAACGCGAGGGCCGTGCTGGAGTGGTCGTTCGCCCGTCGCAAGCGCGTGCTGTTCTTCCCCGACCAACACCTGGGGCGAAACACGGCCAAGCGGATGGGCATCCCCCTGGAACAAATGCACGTCTGGAACCCCCGCAAGCCGTTGGGTGGACTGGCCGAGGCGGTCTTGCGAGACTCGAAGGTTTTGCTGTGGATGGGGCATTGCTCGGTCCATCAGATGTTTCGACCGGCTCATGTCGACCAGATCCGTCAGCAACATCCGGGAATTCAGGTGCTGGTTCATCCGGAATGCATGATGTCGGTGGTGGACAAAGCGGATTTCGTGGGCTCGACGGAGTTCATCCTCAAGACCGTGGCCGACGCTCCGGCAGGTTCGTCGTGGGCGGTGGGGACCGAGCTGCATCTGGTGAACCGGCTTGCCCAGGAGCATCCGGACAAGAGGGTTCTGTTCCTGTCGCCGATGGTTTGCATGTGCGCGACGATGTACCGAATTGACGTGCCGCACCTGGCCTGGGCCGTTGAGAATCTGGCGAGGGGGACGCCGGTCAACGTCATCAAGGTGCCCGAGGAGACGGCGCATTGGGCCCGCGAGGCGCTCAAGCGGATGCTCGAAGTCCATTGAGCGTCGAGCCGAGGGCGAGGCCGGCGACCGCGGCGACGGTCGGGACGGGAGTCGCGGCTCGTCGAGGTCCGGGCGGTCGGTGGACTCGGCGATTGGTTTGGGGATATGGCCTGCTGGTCGTCACGTCGCTGGTGCTCATTCGCTGGCGAGGGGATGAGTGGTGGCCGGCGACCCTCTTGTTGTTCTCGCCCCGATGGCTGTTCCTGGCCCCCTGGCCGGCGCTGGCTTTGGCCTGCTGGTGGTGGGACAGGCGGCTGTTGGTGGGTCTGGCGGTGGTGGGGTTGCTGGTCGTGGGACCGTTGATGAACCTGTCGATCCCCTGGGTTCGCCAGAGCCAGGGTCGGGGACTGGCCGTTCGCATCATGACCTACAACCTCGGCGAAGTGCCCCTTGATGGGATAGCCCTCGGCCGATTCATCGAGGGGGAGCGTCTCGACGTGGTTTGCTTCCAGGAGTCGCGGTCTCATCAGCGAGAACTGGAGGTGGCGTTTCGAGGGCGAGGCTGGGAGAAGGATCGCCAGGGGACGATCTGGAGTCGGCTGCCGATCGTCGGGGAGTGGGACGACCTGACCCACTTCGATGGCGACCGGGGGTATTACCGTCGTTACACCTCGCGGGTTCGGGTCCGGGCGTCGACCGGCGAGGCGTTTGTCGTCACCAACAGCCACTTACCGACGATGCAAGTGGGAATGCGGGCGATCCTGGGCGGAGACCTGGACTCCTTCCGGGCTCATGAGACCTGGCGGGCGGAACAGTTGGATGCCCTGCGGGTCGAAGTGGAACGACTCGACGAGTGGCCCGGACTTGTAGCTGGGGACCTTAACACGCCGGCGGATAGTCCGTTGCTGGAGCCTTTGCGAGAGCGGTTCACCTTCGCGTTCGATCGGGCGGGCTGGGGGTATGGGTACACCCGGCCGACCTTCCCTCCTTGGACGCGCATCGACCACATCCTGGCCGATCCTCGCTGGGATGCGAGGCGGTGCTGGGTGGGGCCGGACCTGGGCTCCGACCATTTGCCGTTGCTGGCGGAAGTGGTGCTGTCGCGTCGTTGAATCGATCGAGCGGGCGGGAAGTCGCGTGGCGGAGGGGGGCGGGGGCGTGCGAAAATCACCGCTCGCGAACCTTGGCCGGTTGGGTCGTGTCGCCAGGCGGGGGTTCGATGGACGCTCACACGCTGGAATTGCTGGACTTCGACAAGATCCGCGGGCTGGTCGCGTCCTACGCCGCCTGCTCGCTGGGGAAGGACGCCGCTCGTCGGTTGGAACCGTTGACCGAGGTGGGGCCGATCCGCCATCGCCAGGCCCAGACGAGCGAGATGGCCGAGGCGATTTCCTCCGGTCTCAGTCCGCCGCTGGGTGGGCTGCACGACATTCGCGCCAATGTCCGTCGGGCCCAGATCGGCGCGATGCTGACGGCCGAGGAGTTGGCCGAGGTCGTCGAGGTGCTCGGGGCGGTCGACAACCTGGGCCGCTGGCTGGGGAAGGTTGGCGACCAATTCCCGAGACTCGGCTCGATGAAAGCCGAGGTGGGCGAGTTCGGCGAGGTCGCCAACGCGATCCGCGGTTGCCTGGACAACCGGGGTCAGGTGCTCGATACCGCGAGCCGACGCCTTTCGGCTCTGCGACGCGAGGTTGGCCAGGCGGAATCGAAGATTCAGGAAACCCTTAAACGGCTGCTGCGCTCTCCCGAGATCAAGCGCATCCTCCGCTACCCGAACTTCACGATGGTGGGCCACCACTACGTCCTGCCGATCGCCAAGGATCATCGGGGGGAGATCCAGGGGTCGGTCCACCGCACCAGCGCCAGCAACGAGACGGTGTTCGTCGAGCCCCAGGCGATCGCCGAGCAGTCGGCCCAGCTTTCGTATTTGCGAGCCAAGGAGGAGAAGGAGATTCGGCGCATTCTTCGGTGGCTGAGTGCCCAGGTTGGTCAGGTTGGGGATTCGCTGCTCGGAACCCTGGAGACCCTGGCGGAACTCGACCTGGTCCACGCCCGGGGCCGCTTCAGTCTCGACTACCGAATGGTCTCGCCGGATTTCAACGAGGACGGCCGACTCGTCCTGCGAGGAGCCCGGCATCCCTGGCTCGAATTCCTGTTTCGGGAGGAGGCCCGTCCCCGCCCGAAACCTGCCCCTGGCGATGTTGAGGCGGCGGAGGCGGCGGAGGTCGAGCCGGAGAAGCGGGAGCCTCGGCAGGTCGTGCCGATCGGCGTGCGGCTGGGTTTGGAGTTTCAGATCCTGGTCATCACGGGGCCGAACACCGGCGGGAAAACCGTTGCGTTGAAGACCGTCGGCCTGCTGGCGGCGATGGGGCAGTCGGGCCTGCATATCCCGGCCGAGGCGGGGTCGCAACTGCCGGTCTTCGACGACGTGCTGGCGGACATCGGCGATGAGCAGAGTCTGGAACAGTCGCTCTCGACCTTCTCGTCGCACATTCGCCGGGTCGGTCAGATTTTTGCCAGGGCGACCCCGAAATCCCTGGTTCTGATGGACGAGATGGGGGCTGGCACCGACCCGACCGAGGGAGCGGCGCTGGGGAGGGCCATCCTGGACGAACTGGACAGCGTTGGCTGCCGGGCGATCGTCACGACGCACATCGGCGACCTCAAGACTTACGCCTTCACGAACCCTCGGGCCGAGAACGCGGCGGTGGAGTTCGACATCGAGACCTTGCGTCCGCGGTATCACCTGCACATTGGTGACATCGGCCAATCCAACGCGCTGCAAATCGCCCGGCGGCTGGCCCTGCCGGAACACCTCGTGGCCCGTGCCTCGCGTTATCTGGAGTCGGGTCGAGGCGAGCGAGCGGCCGACTGGGAGGTCGTTCAGACCTTGAGGCGTGATGCCGAAGCGTCTCGTCAAGCCGCACTGGCCGCGGAGGTCGAGGCCAGGCGGATTCAAGACGCGTTGTCGCAACGGTTGAGCGACTCACAGCGACTGGCCGAGGGCGACACCCGGATCGCCGAGGCCCGCGCCCGCATTCAGCCCGGCGACCGCGTGGTGGTCCCACGCTTCGGCTACGACCGGCCGGGACGGGTCGTCAAGCTCGACGCTCGCAAGGGGACGGCCGTGGTCGCGATCGGTCAGATGAAGTGGGACGTGGCCGTTTCCGAACTGATTCCGCAACTGCTCCGGCAACCGGAATTGCCCCCGGCGTCAGCGGCTCGCAACAAGTCGCCGGGCGGCCGGGCGACCCTTCGCCTGGAAGACTTTGGCGAAGGGCCGTGATGGTCCGTTCCCGATCACTGCGGCTCTGGCCCCGCCTTCAGGAAGACCACGCTCAACGGTGGCAGCTTCAAGCAGATGTGGTGCGGGCGCCCGCCGTGCTCGCCAGGTTGGGCCCAGACCCCTCCGGAATTTCCGGCGTTCGACCCGCCATAAAGGTGCGAGTCGGTGTTGAGAATCTCCTGGTAGAAGCCACTATCGGGGACGCCAATTCGGTAATCGTCGCGGGGGATCGGCGTGAAGTTGCAGGCGACGACGAGGGACTCGCCCGGGGTCTTCCCTTTGCGAAGAAAGGCCAGGACGCTGTTCTCCCAGTCGTGAAGGTCCAACCACTCGAAGCCGGCCCAGTCGAATTCAATCTGGTGCAACGCGGGCTCGGCCTTATAGAGGGCGTTCAGGTCGGCGACCAGACGTTGCATCCCTCGGTGAGAGTCCCACTCGAGCAAGTGCCAATCGAGACTGGTGCTGTGGTTCCACTCCACCCAGGGGGCAATCTCGCTGCCCATGTACAGCAGTTTTTTCCCGGGGTGGCCGTACATGTAGCCGTACAGCAGGCGAAGGTTGGCGAATTTCTGCCACATGTCGCCGGGCATCTTGTCGAGCAGCGACTTTTTGCCGTGGACGACCTCGTCGTGAGATAGCGGGAGCAGGAAGTTCTCGGTGAAGGCGTAGATCATGCTGAACGTCAAGGACCCGTGCTCGTACTTGCGGTAGACCGGGTCCTTGGCCATGTAACGTAGGGTGTCGTTCATCCAGCCCATGTTCCACTTGAGGCTGAACCCGAGCCCGCCGAGATAGGTGGGCCGGGAGACGCCCGAGAACGAGGTCGATTCCTCGGCCGCGGTGAGGATGCCGGGGTACTGCTGGTGGGTCAGGATGTTGAGCTGCTTGAGGAACTCGATCGCTTCCAGGTTTTCATTGCCGCCGAAGGCGTTGGGGATCCACTCTCCGGGATTGCGGGAATAATCGAGGTAGAGCATCGAGGCCACGGCGTCGACCCGCAGGCCGTCGATGTGGTAGCGCTCCAGCCAGAAGAGGGCGTTGCCCAGCAGGAAGTTGCGGACTTCGGCGCGTCCGTAGTTAAAAATCTTGGTGCCCCAGTCCCGGTGTTCTCCGAGGCGGGGGTCGGCGTGCTCGTAAAGATGCGTGCCGTCGAAGAAGCCGAGGCCGTGTTCGTCGCGGGGGAAGTGGGCGGGAACCCAGTCGAGAATGACTCCGTAGCCGGCCTTGTGGAGCGTGTCGACGAAGTAGGCGAAGTCGTCGGGCGTGCCGAACCTGGAGGTTGGGGCGAAGTAGCCGACCGGCTGATAGCCCCAGCTTCCGTCGAAAGGGAACTCGCTGATCGGCAGAAGCTCGACGTGGGTGAAGTGCATCTCGCCGAGGTAAACGACCAGCTCGTCGGCGAGTTCCCGGTAGGTCAAAACGCGGTCGTCTTCCTCGGGCCGACGCTTCCAGGAGCCGAGGTGGATCTCATAGATCGAGATGGGGGCGTCGAGTCCCTGACGGGTTTCGCGAGTGGCCATCCACTCGGCGTCATCCCAGCGGAACTTGGTGATGTCCCACACGACCGAAGCGGTCTTGGGGCGTTGCTCGGCGTAGAAACCGTAAGGGTCGGCTTTCTCGACGAGGTAGCCGTTGTGGCGGCTTTTGATCTCGAACTTGTAGACCTCGCCCTCGACGAGGTCGGGGAGGAAAATCTCCCAGATGCCTCCGGGGCCACAACTTCTCAGCGGGTGACGACGGCCGTCCCAGTGGTTGAAGTCGCCGATCACGCTGACCCGTTCGGCGTTGGGAGCCCAGACGGCGAAGTGGACGCCGCGGACCCCCTCGTGCTCGCGAAGGTGCGCGCCGAGCCGTTCGTAATTCTTGTAGTGAGTTCCCTCGCCCATCAGGTGGAGGTCGAAATCGGACAGGACCGGCCCGAAGCGATAGGGGTCGATGATCTCCCAGGAGTGTCCCTGATGATCCTCGACGGCGAACCGGTAGTCCCGGGGTACCGACGCCGGGAAGGTCGCCTCGAAGAAGCCGTCGGGATGGAGCTTATTCATTGGCGTGCGGTCGCCGTTGGCGCCGACGACCCAGGCGCTGGCGGCTTCGGGCAAGAAGGCGCGGATCACGCTGCCCTTGGTCCCTTGGGTTTTCCCGTCGTGAAGACCGAGAATCCCGAATGGGTCCCAATGCACCCCTTTGATGATAAGGTCGATGTCTTGAGGGGAGGTGGTCGGGGCGAGAGACTCGGTCGAGGAGGGCATCGGCGTGGCTCGCTGATCGCAATGGGAGGGCCGAGCGGCGGCGTTCCGTTGCGGAAACCCTAACCGCTTCCGCCCCCCTCGTGCAATCATTGTGCCCGGAATCGCGTTCGCACCTCGCGAAGCGGACTCAGCGAAGGGACGGTGGCAAAGGGGGGAGCGCGTCAGTGTCGCCCTTGTCCGCGGGGACCGAGGGCTTCGAGGAATCGCGGCCGGCGAGGACCGCGTCGGCCTCGGGAGGCTTCGGCGTTGGCAGGCTTTCGACATACTTGCGCCAGGGACCGGTTTCGGTGCCCAGGTCGCGTCCGGAAATCGCTCGCAAGGCATTGAGCGAGGCGTAGCGGATTGACGGGTTGTCGTGGTCCATCCCATCGACCAAAGAGTTCAAAATGCGGGGCTCGGTTGGTTTGAGAAAACCAAGACCGGCGATGGCGGCCATTTTGCAGTCGAGATCGGTGTCGACGACCATGCTCCGGATCAGGAGCGTGGCATCCTCGGGCTTGCCGACCTGGCCCAGTGATCGCAGCGCCTCGGCGCGAATGAGCGATTCGGGGTCTTCAATCGCCTTCAACAAGGCGACGCGGGCTTCCGGGCGATGGAGGCGGCCCAGGGTCTGGCAGATGAGGGCCCGAGAGGCGACTGGCTCCCGGCCCGCCTGGAGTGAGTCGGTGAGCAGGTGAACGGCGTCGTCCTTCTGCCCTTCGTTGTCGTAGGCGTTGGAACTGCCGAGCTTGGCGAAGGCATTGTACCGCACGTTGGGGTCGGGAGCTTCGCGCACCTGCCTCATGAAGCTCAGGGCGGTCGTGCCCGAAAAGCTTGAGCACGCCAACGGCGCCGTGGCCGCCAGGGCGAGGAGAATCATCGAGAGGCGGTCTCGGCCGCGGGGTATTCGTCTTCGGCCTTCCATGACCGTCCCTTCGGACCCGCCGCGACGCGGGTCGATCAGCCTTGGTAATGGTCGGGGTAGACCGACGGCCGTGGACACGCCGTCGGGTCGAGAGGTGCGCGGCACTCTAGTCGGACGCGAGAAATCCGACAAGGGCAACCGAAGTGCCCCTGGGCATGTCTGGGGCGGAAAAAAGCCGCCCCCTCGGTTGGCCCGAGAGGGCGTCGGGTCCGCGATCGACGGGTGGGAGCGGAACTTAGGCCTGAGCGGCGGGGGCGGTCAGGTGCTTCTCGCCGGCCTTGGTCAGAATGTAGTGGAACGAACCGGATTCTTTGTGCTTGGGGCCTTTCTTGAGCAGCTTTCGATCGACCAGGGCGTCGATGGTTCGCTGCTCGATTTTCTGCCCGATCAGGTAGCCGGGATCGCCAGCGTCCTTGATCTTCTTGAGGAAGTCACGCTGACGGTCGTTCAACTTGACCTCGGCCGCCTTCTTGGCCGGAACCGCGGCCTTGGGGGCCGAAGCCTTCTTCGCGGCCTTGGGGGTGGCCGACTTCGCCGAAGTCTCGGCCGTGACCGGGGCCACGGCTTTCTTCTTGTTCGCGGCCTTCTTCGGGGCGCGGGTCACTTCCCCCGCGGCTGTCTTGGTGCTCTTCTTCACCGCCATCGCTTTCAACCCTCGCTAGAGAGGAAAACCGCTCGCGGCCGACTCCGACGCTGCCGCCGCTGCTAGCAGTTCTTAGCGAAATATATCACGCTCGGGAAGACGA
The DNA here is from genome assembly GCA_965201075.1 of Isosphaeraceae bacterium. Taxonomy (GTDB): domain Bacteria; phylum Planctomycetota; class Planctomycetia; order Isosphaerales; family Isosphaeraceae; genus CBDAVP01. The sequence goes on from CBDAVP010000016.1 coordinate 398,924, forward strand.
AGATGGGTCGATCACTCGTGATTTTCCCCCGAAAACCGGACGAAAACGACACAAAACCACTTCGACTCGCGGCAAGATGACAGACCGAGTTTCGCTTGCGTTGAAATTCGCGGATACACTCGTATGATCCAAATTCAACGCATTGTGTGCATTTTTCGCTGGTTTTCCCGCACCAATGAATTGAACGATCCTTCGCGGTCACCCGGCCGAACATGATTTCGCGCGGGGACTGTGACACTGGGATGACAGCCCAACGACCAGCTCGAAAATTCCGCCGAAGTCGCGAGGTTTTTTTGAAATGGCGCCTGGTTCCTGGGACATTCCGCGACTGAACCGCGACCATCCCTCAGTCTCGCTCCTCGTCAAAGCCACTCTCATCGCGAACAACGAGAACCCGCTCGCGGAGGTCTCCCTCGCTGGAACGGCGGACTCGATCGAGTTCGCCGGGCGCGATCAACGATGCTCTCCAGGAACACTCCGTGCGTCTGGCGACGGTGGTGGTCGGGCTTGCGTCGACCCGCGCATTGACGGCTAATGACCGGTCGAGCGGTCCGCGAATCGCCCTTGCCGTTTGGTTTCGGATCGCGGATAATCACTGAACAAAGAAACAGGAACGGGTGAGGTTGTCGCCATGCTCAGTCAGATTCGAGGCGTGCTCCGCGAGGTTGGCGAGGAGGTGGTAACCCTGGCGGTCGATCCGTTCGAGTTCGAGGTGATGGTGCCCGAATCGGCCCGGCGACAACTTCAAGGGAAGGTCGGCGAGATGGTGGCGTTGCGGACGATCTTTTATGTCGAGGGGAACGCTGTGGGCGGGCGGATGACGCCGAAACTGGTCGGCTTCACCTCGGCCGTCGACCGGGAGTTTTTCGAGACGTTCTGCTCGGTCGATGGCGTTGGGGTTCGCAAGGCCCTCAGGGGGATGGTCCGGCCTGTGCGTGAGATCGCGCGAACGATCCAGGACCAGGACGTGAAGACGCTGGCGACCTACCCGGGCATTGGCGAGGCGATCGCCGAGCGGATTGTCGCCAAGCTTCGCCGCAAGGTCGGCAAATTCGCTTTGATCGTCGGGGCCGCCGGCGCTGGCGAGGCAGGCTCTCACGCCGCCGAGGCGAACGGTGCCCCGGGCAATGCCGAGCCGGACGTGATCCGCGACACCTTCGCCGCGCTGATCTCGGTCGGCCATTCCGAGAGCCACGCCCGCCAGGTGATCGACCAGGTGCTTTCCGGCAAGAAAAAGTTCAAGAGCGTGGCCGACATGATCGATGCGATCTACCAGCAGAACAAAGATTGACCCTTCCCCGAGGAGAGGGGCCAGACGCCCCGCAACCAGGAGCGGACCACGATGAGGGAGCCGATCATCACTGGCGGCGGTTCCACGAGGGACCCGGTCGAGGCGCCGGTGCATCGCGACGAGCAGGCCAAGCCGGTCGACCCGGTGGACGAGAAATTGCGTCCTCAGCGGCTGTCCGAGGTGATCGGTCAGAGGGTGGTGGCGGAACGCCTCTTGATCGCACTAACGGCTTCCCGGATGCGAAAGGAGCCTTTGCCGCACATCCTCTTTGATGGTCCCCCGGGGCTGGGCAAGACGACGTTCGCCACGGTGCTGCACAACGAGTTGGGCGTCGAGCTGAACATGACCAGCGGGCCGGCACTCGACAAGAAAATGGACGTGATGCCCTACCTGACCAACGCGGCCGAGGGCTCGATCCTGTTCATCGACGAGATCCACCGCTTACCCAAGGCCGTCGAGGAATTCATCTATCCGGTGATGGAGGATTTTCGGGTCGATGTCGTGCTGGGCGAGGGGATGAGTGCCCGGACGATCAATCTCCCCCTGAAGAAGTTCACCATCATCGGCGCCACCACTCGCAGCGGGATGCTTTCTGGGCCGCTGCGTGATCGGTTCCACATGCACGAGCACCTGGAGTTCTACGACGTCGACGACCTGGCCCGGATTGTCTCAGTGAATGCCAGCAAGCTGCGCACGACGGTCACCGAGGACGCCGCGTACGAACTGGCCCGTCGCAGTCGAGGCACGCCCCGCCTGGCGAACGCCCGGCTCCGTTGGGTCCGCGATTATGCCACGGCGAGGGCCGACGGTCACATCACCCTGACAATCGCGGGGGATGCGCTCAATATGCAGGAGATCGACGTCGACGGGATGGACAAGCAGGATCGCCGCTACCTTGAGACCTTGATTCAGGTCTTTCGCGGCGGGCCGACCGGCGCTGGCGCTTTGGCCGCGACGATGAGCGTTTCGGAGGACACCCTGACCGACGAGGTCGAGCCTTACCTCTTACGACGCCACTACATCATCCGCACTCCTCGGGGACGAAAGGCGACCGCGGCGGCCTATCGCCATCTGGGTCTGCGAGAGCCCGAGCCCGAGCCCGAGTTCGACATTGTCGACCAGCGTCGGCTGTTTGAATGAGTCAAACGGGCCAGGGGCGCGACGCCCGCCAAAGGCGATCGCGCAGGGCTTGCCATTCGACCCGGTCGGGCGGAGGGACGATGACGATGAGGCTCGCGCTGGATTCGTCGGCTGCGTGGAGGGCGGCGTAAAACGAGGTGGCGGCCGAGGCGGGCGTTGAAAGGCAAACGGGTTGGACGTGGGGCGGCAACGCTTGAGAGGCGGGATGGTCGCCGAGGAGGATGAGTACGGCGGCCCCGGGCCACTCGAATCGGTCGAGGTCCTCGGCCTGGATGCGAAGGGTCGGAAGTTTCGGGGCGTAATGCGTGGCTAGTTGACCTGGGCTTTTCGGTCGATCCGAGGAAGCTTCGCCGGCGGATTCGCGGATTCGGTGACCGCCCAGGGCGTTGCGAATCTGGTCAATCGTGATTGCGCCGGGGCGTAGAAGTTGGGGGGTCGGCGTCGTCAGGTCGAGCACCGTCGACTCCAGGCCCAGCGCGGTCGGTCCACCGTCGAGGATCAACTCGATACGGCCGTCGAGATCCTTGGCGACGTGCCGGGCGAGGGTTGGCGAGATGCCATTGGAACGGTTGGCGCTGGGCGCGGCGATCGGCAGGCCGAGGCGGGCGATCAACGTTCGGGCGATCAGGGATTCGGGGACTCGAATCGCCACCGTCTGCTGGCCGGCGGTGACGAGGTCGGGGATCTTATCGGAGCGCGGCAGGACCAGGGTCAAGGGGCCCGGCCAGAACTGAGCGGCCAGACGCTGGGCGGAAGACGGCCAGTCGGCGACGCAGGGCGAGACCCGCTCGGGCCCGTCGGCGTGCACGATCAAAGGGTTGTAGGAGGGGCGTCCCTTGGCCTCGAAGATCCGGGCGACGGCCGAGGGGTCGGTGGCGACAGCGCCCAGTCCGTAGACCGTCTCGGTCGGGAAGGCGACGAGCCCTCCTGAACGGAGGATGTCGGCCGCCTCTTCGAGGATCGCGTCGTCCGGAGCGAGAGGGTCGATCGCGACGATTCGGGTGGTGATCGCCATGACCAGCCTCCCTATTCCATCGGGCTGAAGAGGGATGATTCAGCGGTCGCGGTCCAAACCCTCGGCCGGATGCGGCGAGTGGTGATTGTGCCGACCCTGGGATTGTCGGGTGGCCATCCCGGTTCTTACCGCGGCGTCCGCTTGCTGGGCGATATAGGCGGTCTTGAGGGCCTCGTGGTCGGCTTCTCGATGATCGTACAGGCGGCGCAGGGGACGCGGTTGGTGGCGGGCCAGGGCGTGGGCGGTCAGCAAGGGGAGGAAGATGGTGGTGTCGGTGTAGCAGGTGATGGCGTCGGGGAGCTTGTCGGGGTCGACCTTGCCCCAGGTCATCGCCTCGTGAGCCGTCGCGCCGGAGAGTCCCCCCGTGTCGGGTCGGGCGTCGGTCACCTGGAGGAAGTAGTCGTGCCCGCTTTCGGCCAGTCCCAGGACTTCCTGGATTTGCGGCTCGGTCTGGAGGATGAAATTCTTCGGACTTCCTCCGCCCAGGATCAGGACGCCCGACTTGCCGCCGCCTTGCTTGGCCTTCCATACGATCGAGGCGGTTTCGTTGACGTCCCGCAATGGGTCGATGCGCAGGGCCGAACCTTCCAGGGCGAGGGCGGCGAGGTTCATGCCGATGGAACTGTCGCCGGGGCTGGAGGTGTAGACCGGTACGCCGCACTCGAACGCGGCGGCCAGCAGGCTGTTGGCTGGCTGTCCCAGGGTCGCCGCTCGTCCGTGCAGGTAGCGGCCGACCTCGTGGTGGAACTCGGCGGTGCCCATCGGCTTGGCGAACGCTTCCCCGCGGATCAACTCTCGGTAGAAGGCATCGGTGTCGAGAAGCGTCTTGTAGTCGAAAACGATGTCGTAGATGCGGATGATGTCGTTGGCCCGCAAGGCGAAGTCGTCGAGGTTCGGCCGGCTCTGGTGCAAAGGGAGGTCGAGGGCGAAGTGCGTGTCGTGGTACAGGTTCGCCCCGGTCGAGACAATCCAGTCGACGAATCCGGCGCGGACCAGGGGGATCAGGCAACTCATCCCGAGGCCGGCGGGCGTCAAGGCGCCGGAGAGCGTCAGGCCGACCGTGCAGTCGGGTTCGAGGAATTTGCGGGTGAAGACCTGGCAAGCCTCGCGAAGCCGGCCGCCGTTGTAGCTCAGGAAGGCCGACTCCACCAGGTCGGCCGCCGTCTCGGTTCCCCGGATCGCGGGTGGAGCGATCCGCCGGGCGCTCAGGCCGTGGAGGTAGTCGCCGGTTCCGTCACTCATGGGAGGAGGATCGCGGCGGCGACGGTGGTCGTCCAGCGGCCATTTCGGTCGCCGACGGCGGTGGCGGTCACTTCCTTGGTTTCGTAGATCACGTCGGCGATCTTCCAGATCTCGCGTTTCTCGTCCCAGGAGCTGTCTGGGTCGAACTCGATGCCCAGGACGGTCGCGAGCATCTCGGCGGCGAGGTCCTCGGCATAGTCGGCGGCCACCTTCTCGGTCTGGCCGTAGGCGTGGTGTTCCGATAGGTAGCCGAAGGTGTTCCGATCGCGCGGGATCGCCACGCCGACGCTCGAGGCGCACAAGCGGTTGGGCTCGGCGGTGGCGCACTCGCTCATCACCACATGGACGATCTGGCCGGGCTGGAGATCCTTGAGCCCGTCCTCGATCGACACTTCCTGGCAATTCGGCGGGAAGATGCTGGAAACGCGAACCAGGTTGTAACAGGCGATCTTCGCGTCCCTCAAGGCGAGCTCGAAGCTGGAGAGCTTCTCGCGATGAGTTCCGACGCCCTTGGTGAAGAACAACTTCTTGGGTACGTACATCGTCTGCAATTCACCTCGGAGAGTGCGGCCCGGACATCGTCGACGAGAGAGCGTCAACGATAAAAAAATCGAGACTCAGCATCAAGTCCCCGACCCGGCGATCAACGCATCCGGCTGACGTCTCTCGCCACTTCGCGCGTATGATGGAGGGCCTGGACCGGAGCGGACGCCTGGAGGGTTCGAGTCGATGAAACGGTCGCGTTTCGGTTGGGCCGGTCCCCTTGTTCTGGCAATCCTGGTCCTGGGTATTGGGAATCGGATCGGGGCCGCCGAGAAGTTGATTATCCCGCCGGACGGCCCCACGGGTCTCTCACGGCTGAAGGTCGCGGCGGATGGCGGCCTCCTCTATCTGGCTGGCGGGACGTCTTACCACGTCGTCAACCCCGATGGGACCTTGCGGGCGACCTTCGCGCCTCCGCATGCGAACGGCCCCCGCGACCTGTTCCCGCTGGCCAATGGTTGGCTGATTGGCTGCCACAACCGCTTCCGAGCGCAGGTGGCCCTTCATCGGCCCGATGGGACCTTGAGCCAGCAACTGATCCACCAGGGACCTCGGCAGGAGGACATCCATCCCGACAACACCCAGACGTTGAATCCCGGGGGAGTCGCGGTGGACGAGGCCGCTCGGCGGATCTTCCTGATTGAGTCACGGGTGGCTCCCCCAGGCGTTCCCAGCCCGGACTGGTCACGAGTCGCTCGCTTTGACCTCGACGGCAAGTATCTGGGCGACTTCCACCGCTTTGACGCGAGCGATCCCCGTGCCGACGACCGCCTGCGGACCTGGCTCTGCGACGTCGCGCTTGACCCGAAACGCCAACGCGTCTACGTCCTGACCGGCCGAGACGGCGACATCCTCGCCTTTGATTACGAGGGCCGACCCGTGGGCCAGGCTCGCGCCTTGGCAAAGGCGGAGGCTCACGACGGGGGGTTGGCGGTCACGCCCGAGGGGCGAGTCGTTCTCGGGCAAGGGCATGTTCTGAAGGTGCTGGGCCTGGACCTCGGCGTCGAGCGGACGGTTCCGGTCGACCCGAGTCTCGGAAATGTCCAGGATATTGAGGCTGACTCCAGCGGACGCCTGTACGCGGTGGTCGATAAGCCCGGGACGTGGTTCCTCCGCTGGGAGAGCAACCTGGAAGGCCCGAAGGTCTTCGGACCCGATACGCTCGCCCTGGCCGCCGACTTTCCCACCGGCGTCCTTGAGGCCGGCAAGCCAATCTCGATGCGGGTGGCGGCGACCGGGCGACTGGGGGGACCGGCCAGACGGCGCTGGCAGGCCCTGGCGAGACCCGCCGAGGGAGGCGAACTCGACTGGTCGAGCCTGCCCCTACGCGAACAGGGCGACCGTGTCACGATCGCGACCCCCGCGAGCCTTCGAGGTCTCTACGAAGTTGCCTTGCGTTACGGAGATGGGCCAATCGACCGGGCCAACCTTGCCGCCGACCCCTCGTTGAGCCAGGTTTTGACCTTCCTGCCGAAGGGGACGACCCGAACCCTCTCGCTGTTCACCGCGGATGGTCGCCGGGCCTATCGACAGGGGGAACCGATCCCGTTCCAGTTGGTCCGTCGTGGTCCGGCCGGGGCCCCCACGCGGGTCCGACTTGAGTTGCGCCGTGAACGGGCCGTGATGGCCACGGCCGAGTTGACCGTCCAGACGCACTACGCCGGGCTCATCCCCTCGGCCTTCACCGATCGACTCGCGCCCGGCCACTATCGACTGATTCCGGAGGCCGACGGACACTCGACCTTTCCGATGGGCCTCGACCTGGCCGGTGCCGAGCCCGACTCGCCAATGCAGCGCATCCTCTACCACGAGTTTGGCAGTCCCATTGACACCATGATGAGTACTCAGCCCGTCGAGGCGGAACGGCTGGCATTTGGGCGGACGATCACCCGGTCGGCCCGGGATCTGGGGTTCACCCGTCAGACCGATCGTTACCTGGCCAATCGCCAGGCCGGCGAACCCAGGGCCTGGCGACGGGGCGAATCCGCGTTCCCCGCCGCCGGCCCGTTGTTCCCCCCACCCGACGCCTTCCTCTCCCCCAAGCCCGGTTCGAGCTGGGCCATCGAGGACTACCTCGACCGGGCGACCGCCTCGGGGCTTGTCTACGAGACGCAGGCGATGGTCCATTGCGGAAATGTCTGCTTCCGAGAACCCGGGCTGGGCCAACTCGTCGCGACCCTCCAACGAGGCGCCCAGCGGTTCGAGCGCTATCCGTCGTTCCGTGGGTTCAATTTCAACGACGAGATGTTCTTCTCCCAGGACAAGGGGGATCTGGCCTGGCTCGACTCCAAGGCCAAGACTCTACCGCCCGGCGCTCCCCGAGCCGACGTGCTGGGCCTCGCCCTGAAGACGATGTACGACCGGCTCATCGCCGCGACCCACGAGGTTGACCCCTCCGCGAAGGTCACGGCCACGCCCATGTGGCAATTCCCCGCCACCGAGGGGAGCTATCCGCCGGCCATCTATCGAGGGATGTCGGAGTCCTACAGCCACTTCCTTTCCGAAGGCTACCAGCTTCCCTGGTATCCGGCGCACTCGGTCGAGATGCTCCGCCGTCCTGGCTTGCCCTTGATGGGAGTCTTCGACAATGCGAGCCAGAACTCCGGGGTGGCCCAGCAGGTTTATCTCAAAAACGCCTTCCAGGTCCTCGGCCGCGGCGTGCAGGGGATCGGGGTCGAGCACGTCCTCCCGGTCGACAACCCGTTCGCGGCCGACGCGCTTCGCCTGGCAAACCTCGTGGCCCGACTTTATGGCCCCATCTTCGCCGAGGCGCCGCCGGTCAATGAACTGGCGATCCTCTACTCGCGAACCCAGGATGTGACCGAGACGCGCAACCGGATCGGCACCCCCCATTGGGAGCGAGTCTTCGCCCTGCTGGGGGCGGGGTTGATGGCCGGCCTGCCCGCCGAGGTCGCCTTCGAGGAAGACATTGCCGCCGGGCATCTGCTGCGGGACGGACGACCACGAGTTCCGATGCTCTTGCTCACCGGGCAGAAGCAAGCCTTCTCCGAAACCGTCCGGCAGGCTATTGACGGCTACATATCCGCCGGGGGCCGGGTGTTTTTCGACGCGGACTCGGCGCCCTACCCCAACGCGACGCGGCTCGACATTCAGAGCCACGTCCTCAAGGATCCGTTGGCCCAGGCCTATGCCTCGGACACCCCCTTCCCTTTGATCCAACCACGGCTCGAAGCCCTGGCCTCCGCACTTGGCCAGGCGCTTGGGGGATCTCGCCGCTTCCCGATCGACGCCGACGACGCCTGGGTCTCGCGCAACGGCTTCGACGGGGGCGCGGTCCGCTACCTCTTCCTCGCCAGGGAAACGTCTCCCTACCCGTGGCCGGCGCCCGAGGTCTGGTCACTGGGAACCACTTACTCGTCGAACGTCCTGCCCACGACGGTGAACTTGAAAATTCCGTGGACCTCGGGAGCCCTCTACGATGTTTTCGACCACTCGGTGATCCAGCCCAAGATCGAAGGCAACAAGGCCACGTTCCCCGCCGACCTGACTCTGATCCCCGGGCGACTCTTCGCGATTGCCCCCGCCCCACTGGGTTCCCCGAAACTCTCGGCCGAGGTTTCGAGGGACGCGGCAGGGGTCGCCATCCGCTACCGGGTCAGCGTCGTTGACGATCAAGGGCGTCCCCTGCCCGCCCGCGTGCCGATTCGCGTCCGCCTGGTCGAGAATTCCGTGACCGAGGTCGAGCTCATTCGCAGTACGGGCGTCGATGGGGCACTCGCCGGTACGATCCCATTGCCCCTCTCCTCGAAGTCTCTCACCCTTGAGGTCACCGAACTCCTGGGAGGTCGCGGAAGTTCGCTTCCCCTGGCCGCCGAGGTGCCGGCCACCGCGATGGTCAACCGTCGCCCGGACGTCGAGCCGCTCCGCGAGGACCGCCTCCGCGCCTTGATCGCGCAAGCCTCGGGCACCCTGCGATTGGTCCTGCCGCCGGGCGTCACCAGCCCCCCGGCCAACCTGGTGGCGGGTCTTCGGGAACGAGGAATCTCCCTGAAACCTCTCGACGAACTTCCCAAGGAACCCGTCCCGGGAGTGTACCTGGCCGTGGGGGTGATCCCGCAAATGGTGACCGGCAACCATCCCGACGACCTCGCCTGGCTGGCCTGGTCCCGCGGACTGCTGCCCTACTCCGCCTCCGCCGAAAATCCCGGACCGGGCCGGGGCTTCTTCGCCCCCGCGTTTTCCCCCCGGGCCGACCGGGAGCACGCCATCGTCCTGCTCGCCAGCGACGGTCCGGGCCTGGGCAAGACCTTCCAGGGTTTTCTGGATTGGCTCGGCGGGGGAGAGGAACGGTCGAAACCGTCGGGGGCCGCGAAAGTGGTGCTTCCCCCCGCGGTTGGCAAAGCCAGCCGGGTCGCGTCGGTCCCTCGCATGTCCGACCTGATCGGGCCGCGACTCTCCGACCTCGTCCTCAGTGCCGACGGCAAGCATCTGGCGGTCTCGGCCGAGGGATACGCGCGAAATGTGGCCCTGTTGGAAGACCTCGGCGACCGGGCCTGGATCGTGAGAGCCGCCCGGGTCGGGCAGGCTCCGAGGGCGGGCAGCCTGTTTGTCTCGGCCGATGGTCAATCCTTCGGCGCGTCGTCTCGCACGACCTCCCGGGTCGGCGAAGCGTTCCACCTCGGTTCCTCGTCCTCCGAGGCGTTCGACGCGTTCGCCAGCTTCGGCGACATTGGCGGTCAGCGGCGCCAATTCGCCGTCAACGACGAGGCCAACCTCGTCATCGCCCCCGGCTCCTACGGTTACACCTGCTGGCGTCGTGACAGTCCGAACGCGAACTGGCGAGATGTCTGGACGCGCGATGCGTGGAAGGACTTTCGCGAGTGGAACTGGCCGATCGACCCGGTCGACGAACGCCTCCCCCAGTTTGATGCCGTTATCCCCCATCGTGCCGACTTCGCCCTGATCTTGGGCGCCGAGACGGCGGAAAATGGTTGGATTACTTCCGAACATCCGCACGGAGCGCGGCTCTCGGCGGTTGGCCTGGCTGATGGCAAGGAACGGTGGGGGTTCGACGTGCCGATCCCCGGGAAACTCCTTCTGCCGACACTCCGGACCAGCCCCGACGGGTCTCGGGTTCTCCTCGTGGTCCAGGTGGGCAGTTTCGGCCAGCCAAGCTATCAGTGTTTCAGCGTGGCCGAGGGCCGGTCGCTGGGCCATTGGAGTTGCCCCGGGGCGAGCCGGGCCGTCGCCCTGTCCGACAAGTCGGGGTTGATCGCCCAGGCTTACGAGGGGCGAATTCTGGAAATCCGACGACCCGACGGCACCATGCTGATGAGCCGGATCTGGCCCGACCAGCCGATCGGCCTGGCCTTCGCCCCGGACGGCCAGGGGATTTTCGTGGCCGACGATGCTGGCCACCTGACTTCCATCCTCGCGAGCGGCGGCGAGGCCTGGCGCGTCGCCATTGGCTGCCGGGCGACGCTCGCCACTCGCGGGGATCGCCTCTACGTCGCCGGATACGACGGCCGGGTTCGGGCTTACGGGCTCGACGGACGCCCGCTCTGGACGCTCGACACCACCCCTGCCCTGAATGTCCCCCGTCCGATGGACCTCGCCGCGCGGTCAACCGAACCCGACGGCCCGACCTTCCACGAAGCTCGCCGCCCACCGACGAGTACCGCGAAGGTCCCCGATGGCCCGAACCTCTTGAAGACTGGCGACGCGACCTTGACCGTCGGCGGCACCAAGAGCTGGATGTCCTCTGGCGAGGTCCTCGTAACGCCTGCCCAGCTTACCGACGGGAAACGCAAGTCGATTCCCTGGTTGAGTTTGAACGAACTTTTTTGGGCCGCCCGAGCCGGCAGGCAGGTGTGGGCCGAGATCAGTTTCAAATCTCCGACCTCCGTGAAGGCCCTGACCATCCTTGAAGACCCTGAGCATCCTGAATCCTGGCCGACCGATAGCCTGGTGCAGGTCTGGGACGAGCCTAGCCAGTCCTGGAAGACTGCCGAGCGAGGCTGTTTCCTGACCGGACCGGACAACACTTATCCGCTCAACCTCAAGGATGTCAAAAAGTTGCGCTATGTTCCGTGGGGCAATTATTACCGAAACGTGGCCACCAGCGAGATCGAGGTTCGCTAACGAGTCCGGCTTCGCGAAACCCCGCCGCCTTGCCTGTCTTGCCAGGTCGCGCCCCCACCCATTATAAATTGGAGGATCGCGGAAGGCCCGACGCAGTCGTCGAGGGGCGGCCGGGCATTCGCTCGCGGCCTTCCCGAAATTTCGGGGCACGGGCGAACCTTCCGGCAGTGACCTTCGTAGCCGAAGGCAGACCCTTCGTCCGTCGAGAGTTTCGGTCTCCCCTCATTTTTTCTTAGCGATGGTTTTTCCTGGCCGATTCGTTCCCCTCGCGGCCCGTGAGCTCGATTCGCCGTCATCCGGTCCTTGCGGTGTTTCGCTCATCCTTTGATTTTCCTCCTGAGCCAAGAGGCGTGTTCGCGATGAATTCCCGCGACGTCATCATCGAGACCCGCAACCTCTCGAAAATCTACCGAGACTTCTGGGGTCGGCCCAAGGTCATGGCCCTCAAAGCGTTGGACCTTCAGGTTCATCGAGGGGAGATTTTCGGGCTGCTGGGCCCCAACGGGTCGGGCAAGACCACCACGATCAAGCTTTTGCTGGGCCTCCTGTTCCCCACCGAGGGGGATTCGCTGATCTTCGGTCGACCAGCCTCCGACGTTTCCAAGAACGAGCGGATCGGCTACCTGCCCGAGGAGTCGTATCTCTACAAGTTCCTCAACGCCGAGGAAACGCTCCACTTCTACGGGCGGCTGTTCAAACTGTCCTCGGCCGAGCGTCACAAGCGGGTCAATCGCCTGATCGACATGGTGGGGCTCTCGGCGGCCAAGCATCGCCAACTTCGCGAATATTCCAAGGGGATGCAGCGCCGCATTGGGCTGGCCCAGTCGCTGATTAACGATCCCGAATTGATCCTGCTGGACGAGCCGACCTCGGGCCTCGACCCGATCGGCACGGCGGAGATCAAGGAGTTGATTCGCGACCTCCGCGATCAGGGCAAGACCATCGTCCTGTCGGGCCACCTTCTGGCCGACATGCAGGACATTTGCGACCGGATCGCCATCCTGCACCGCGGCGAGTTGAAGGAGATGGGTCAGGTCTCGGACCTCCTGACCGTGCAGGACATCACGCAGATCAAGACGCGGGAACTACCGGCGGCGGCCCTCTCGGAGATCCGCGACGTGATTGCCCGCCACGGTGGGGAACTCCTGTCGGTGGACCACCCGACGACGACTTTGGAAGAACTGTTCCTGCGGATCGTGCGCGAAAGCGACCTGCACCCCGGCCGTCGTCGCGTTGCCGCCGATCGCACCCCGGCCGAGACCGCGGGCATTCCCAACCAGCCCTGATCCGTCGGCCTGGCCCGACCCGATCCGGCCCGACCCGGTCGCCCAGCGAGGCGCCCGGGCCCCTCGACGCGTCCGAGACCCGAACGACCTTCAGGACCCGCATCCACCGGAGCCGCCCGCCGATGCCTTTCGTCTCGCTGTGGTCCGCGGCAACCGCGCCGCTCGCCGCCCCCCCGAACTGGCTCCTCTGGGTCTTCCTGCTGGGTGACCCGTCCCGCACGATCCCCGACGAGTTCCTGACCGACGCGGTCGGCGGCGGTAGCTTGCCGGCTCCGGGTCTGCCGATGGCCCTGCGCTATGTGGTTTATGGACTGGTCTGGTTGCTGTCGTGGCTCCCCGTCGGTGGTCTGCTGAGCTGGTTCAAGATCCTGGGACTGCTGTGCCTCCTGGGATGGGTCGGTTCCTGGATCGTCTCCGCCCTGAAGGAGCGAGTTGCCCCCCGGGTGGTGAACGTCTCGGCTCTGGTCGGGGCGCTGGGGATCATCGCCTCGATCTTGCTCAAGGTGATGCAGGACGAGGGGCGGTTTGCCCCGCCAAAGCTCGGCTCGACCTCGGCCACCGAAGCCCTCTGGGTGGCGAGCATGGCGATTTTGCTCGTTTGGGTGATCTGGACGCTGTGGGCGGCGGTGATCCGGTTAGGCAATCGCTATGACGCCTTGACCCTGCTGGGCACGCACCTGGCCCTGGCCTTTGGGCTCTTCTCCGCGGCGACCCTGGCTCGATCATTCCAGGCCGACCCCGCCGACCCGTACCAGGTGGCCCTGGGCGCCCGGATCGGAGCGACCTTCATGGGGTTCGTGGTGCTGGCCCGTGTCGGCGGCCTGCTGTTGCGAGAAGTTTGGGCCGTCCGAGGCCGCCGGCTTTATGCGATCGGCCGGACCACCGTGGTTGAGGCGTATCGGCGGATGTGGGCCCCCTGGGTGGTCCTGGCGGTCTTCCTGGTCGTGCTGGCCTTTATCCACTGGTTCCTCCAGGCCCCCCGGTTGGCCGAAACGGGCCGTCTCTTCGTCGGCACCCTGGCGCTGCTCAGCTCGCTCTTGTTGACGGTCATGGTGGTGATCCTCACTCCCATTAGCCTGCCCAACGACATCCAGCAGCAGACGATTTACACCGTGGTCTCGAAGCCGGTCCGCCGCCTGGAGTTGGTCTGGGGCCGGATGTTCGGCTTCATGGGGTTGGTGACGGTGTTGCTGCTGGTCTTCGGCGGGATCAGCATTGCCTACCTGAACCGGACGGTTTCGACCAAGATCGAGGCCGCCCGCCTGGCCTCCGACCAGGCTCGCAAGGAAGGCAACCTGGCCCGCGCCAAGGCGCTGGACGAGCAGGCGGAACAACTCCGCACCCGAATGGCCGCCAGAGAGCCGATCCGCGGCGTCTTGACCTTCATCGACACCCGGGGCGGCACCAAGGAACTGCCGCTGGGGATCAACGTCGGAATGGAGAACCAGTTTCGCAGCCACATCGAGGGGGCGACTCAGTCCTTGGCCCGCTGGCGGTTCGGCATCTTGCCCGACCCGTTCCTTCCCCCCGGCGCCGCGTATATCGATCGACGCATCCCGGTCGACTCGCTGCTGAAACGTGGCTCGCTGGAGGATGTGGAAAACCGACTGGCGTTGGCCAGGGGTTTGGTCCTCTCGTTGAAGACCCAGCAGACCCAGGCTCGCTCGGCCGACGATACCCGCAAGCTGGCCGACCGGCTGACCCAGGCCAACGAGCGGGTGGCGACTCTTCAGGCCGACCGCGACACCCTGGCCAAACGCGACGCCGAGGTGACCGCCCAGCTTCGCTCGGCCGAGGCCTCGCGAGATGAGGCCAAAATCTCGAGCGCCCGGGGCGAGCTTTCCGACCTGCACACCGCCGACATCCCCCTGGAGATGACGTTCAACATCTTCCGCACGACCAAGGGGAAGGTCCTGGGCGCGCCGGTCCACGCCGAGATCAAGGTCCGTCGCCTCGTCCCGACCGGAGACCTGGGAGGTACCGAACTGGGCGACCCGCTGGTCAGCCGTCTCGTCGCGATTCGCGAATATTACACCAACAAGGTTCGCATCCCGGCCGGCGTCCTGGTCGGCTCCCAGGGTTATCTGGCCATCGAGGTGCGCTGTCTGGAGCCGAATCAGTATCTGGGGATGGCTCAGGATGACCTCTACATCCTCTCCAGTCAGGGTCAGTTCTGGGCCAACTACCTCAAGGGGATGGTCGGGATCTGGCTCCAGGCACTGGTCCTGACGGCCATCGGCGTTTGGGCCGGGACGTTCCTGAGCTGGCCGGTCGCGCTGTTGATGACCATCTTCTTCTTCGTCGCCGGTCAGGTGGCGTTCGGCTCCTTGCAAGAATTCGCCATGCACACCGGCATTGGGGGTGGACCATTTGAGTCACTGGTCCGCCTCCTCGGTCACGAAAACATGATGAACCCGCTGGCCGCCACTCCGGGGGTCATGACGGCCAAGGCCCTCGACGCGATCGTCATGCCGGTGATGTCCCGCCTGGTCTACATCGTCCCGAACTTTGGCGGCATGGACGTCAGCAACACCGTCGCGGAGGGATTCGCGGTGGATTCCCGCCTGCTTCGCGACAACCTGCTGACGGCGCTCGCCTATGCTCTCCCATTCTCCGTCGCCGGTTATTTCATTCTGAAGAATCGCGAGGTGGCCGCATGAAAGCGTCATCCCCTTACCAGGGTCGTCAGATACTGTACGCCTGCGGGATCCTCGCCCTGTTCGTCGCGATGGTCCCCTATACCCAGTGGCTCAACCGCCGTCGGGACGCCCAAAATCTCGGCGAGGCCACCATTGGCCAGGTCGACACCGGCAGCTTCATGCTCAAGCTGGCGTTGCTCGGAGGCGCCCGGGGCGTGGCCGCCAACGTCCTTTGGTCCCGGGCCCTTGATCTTCAAAAGGTCCACGACTGGGATCGCCTGAAACTGACCGTGGACCAGATCACCAAACTCCAGCCCCACTTCCTGCGGGTCTGGTCGTGGCAGGGATGGAACCTGGCCTATAACGTGTCGGTCGAGTGGGACGCTCCCGAGGACAAGTACGAGTGGATCAAGCAAGGGATCAACTTCCTCAAGGAAGGGGTCCGCAACAATGAGAAATCCCCCGACCTGAGGTGGGACACCGCCTGGACCTGCTTCCAGAAGATCGGCACCGCCGACGAGGCGATTCTCCTGCGACGCCTCTTCCACGACGACGACGACATCGCCTTTCGGACCTACGTCGACTCCGAAGGGGGAAGCCACACCGTCAACGACAACTACATGCTCGCCTTCGGCTGGTTCACCAAGGCGATCGACCTGGTCGATAGCGGAGTCGAGCGCCTGGCCTCGGCCATGGAGGCCCCGGTCGAATACGTTGACAAGGCCGAGGATCGCAAGGGGCACGCGGGCGACCTGAACTTCCGGGCCATGCCCGCCTCGGCCCTGACCCGTTACGCCGCGGGGCTGGAGAAGGCCAGCGTCCTGGACCTGACGCCAACCTTCGGCGAACGGGCCCGCGGTGAGTGGACCCGCGCCAAGAACGCCTGGGTCGCCTTCGGCCTTCACGCCTTCCCAGCCCACAACCGCGTCGACCCCAAGGACGTTCAGCAGTACATCTACATCGACGACGCCACCGAACCCGAGCAATACGCCCGACGCCTGGCCTCGCTGAACTACAACGAGGGTCAGAAGAACAACCAGTGGTACTGGACTGACCGCTGGGCCGACACGACCCACTTCCGCTACTGGAAAGACCGCTGCCTGGCCGAGATGGAGAAGGATGGCGTTGAGTCGCGAAAGCTTTTCTATGACGGCATCCGCGCCTACAAGCAGGCCGACTACCCCACGGCGGTGACCAACTTCCGCAAAGGGCTGGATCTCTGGCGAGCCGTCCTGGAGAAGCACCCGCTTTACCGAGACGACGACCTCAACAAGTCCGACACCGGCCGGATCGTCCAGCGATACCTCAAGGCCCTGGCCAACGCCGGCATGGAGCGGCCCAAGGACGTCCCGTTCGAGAAACTCGTCGAAGGGAACCCCGACTTCGTCCCCGACCCCTTCGACCAGACCGACATGCCGGTGGCCAGCCTCGGCGGCGACACCCCCGACCCGGCAATTCCGGCGTCCAAGTGACTCTCGATCGAGACCAACTCCATCCCCACGCCGCCGTCCGGACACACCGGGCGGCGGCGTTGGATTTGGGCAAGTGTCGATTCGGATTCTTGCTACAACAGGGTGTTACGACCGGCTTGGCATCGCGGTTGACTTCTCGACGTTCGGACGCGGAGGGGCAATCATGAGGATGAGTTGGATCTTCCTCGTCGGTCTGCTCGCCATTCCGACAGTCGCGCTGGTGGTGTACGGTGTCGCCAGCGTCATCCCGATCCGCTTTCCCCGATCCAAGGTCGGCATCGCCTTGATGGTGATTCTCTACGCGGGAGTGCTAATCGCCTGCGGGCTCGGCCTCCGAGCCTTGATCTTCCGCAACTTTCCGACCGCCTCCGGCTAACCCCCGCCCCCCAGCACCCCGAAAGGCTCCGCATCTTCGCGGCGCAGGGAGTTCCCCACCCATGACGATCACCGTCGCCACGAGAACGATTCGCGTCGGGCACAGCCCCGATTCCGACGATGCCTTCATGTTCTACGCACTGACCCACGACAAACTTGACACGGGCGAGCTTCGCTTCGTCCATCAGCTTGAGGACATCGAAACGCTCAATCGACGAGCGCTGAGCGGGGAACTGGAAGTCTCCGCTGTCAGCATCCACGCCTATGCCCACCTGTCCGACAAGTACGCGCTTCTGGCCTCGGGTTCGAGCATGGGAGACCACTACGGCCCCAAGATTGTCACCCGCGACCCCGCCACCCTGGACGACTTGAAGGGGCGGACGATCGCCATCCCCGGCACCCTCACCACCGCCTATCTGACCCTCCAGCTTTGCCTGGGGAAAGACGTCCCGGTGGTCGTGATGCCGTTCGACCAGATCCTGCCGGCCGTCGTCGCGGGGAAGGTCGACGCGGGCCTCATCATTCACGAGGGGCAGCTTTACTACGGCGAGAAGGGGCTGCATCAGGTTGTTGACCTGGGTCAGTGGTGGTTCGAGCAGACGGGACTGCCCCTGCCGCTTGGCGGCAATGTCGTCCGCCGCGACCTGGGTCCCGAACTCGTCGAGCGAGTCGCGGCGCTTCTGAAGGGTAGCATTCAGTACGCCCTGGACCATCGTCCCGAAGCGCTGGCCTATGCCCTGGAATACGCCCGGGATCTCGACCCGGCCCTCGCAGATGAGTTCATCGGCATGTATGTCAACGAATGGACCGTCGATTACGGACCGAGGGGTCGCGAGGCCGTCCGCACCCTGCTTGCCCGAGCCTTCGAGGCCGGCCTGCTGCCCGGGCCCGTGGATGTCCAGTTCGCCGGCTGATCGATTCCAAGGGATGAATCAGTTCGCCTTCTGCGATCCCAAGGCGGGCGAGGCCGGTAGATAGTTCCGCAGCCGGAGGGCCTCCGCGTCATCCACGATGAGCGCGCGGCCTTCCCGCTGGGGTACCAGGACATTCCAAAGGCCCCGGACGCTGCCAACTTCCACCGGCGCCGAGGCCATAGGCACTCCTCGCTCGCCATCGACAATGACCGCTCCGGCGGGAAATTCGGTCCCGAGGTTCCCCGAACAGCGTAACTTCCCATCCCCTTGCATCGCGAAGTCCAGGCCAAGCCCCTGGAACGCGACATCCTCGTCGGCGTCGCGGGCCGGCCTCGGGGCGATCCGGAAGTGAAGTTCTCGTCCCAGGGCTTCCAGCAAGCTCCCGCCGATGACGCCCGGCCCGGCCGACAGGGTTCCATCCGCGCCGATCCATCCAGGCCCCAGCCCCGGGCCTCGCGATCCCCATCGGGCCGAGCGGACCTGCAATTTCGCCTCTCCGGAAAGCCGGTGGTCGGGGAATCGCCGGGCGACCAGGGTGGCCAGGTCGACACCCAGCAGATCGCCGCGAAACTCCGCCTGCCAGTCCCCCTCACCCACCCGGCTCAACGTCAACGCTCCCCAGACCCGGGCCTCAGCCCCGAACCATTCGGCCGAGGCGAAGTACGGGTCAAGCACTCTCGCCGGCAGCGGGAGCCCTTCCTTGGACTCGAACGCGACCGTCGACCGATAGGGCCTCGTCGATCGGTCCCGCCGCAAGGTCACCTCGCAACGAGTGGTCGGCCCCTGACCCAGCATCCGATAGCTCGCGCTCAAGACCGGCGTCCCGCCCTCGACCCGGCAGGTCGCGACGACCTCGCGGACCGTGAACCCAACCACCGACGGCCCGTCGGTCCCGAGTTCGATTTCGCAAGTCGGGGCCGTTAATGACATCCGGGACCAGGAACCCTCGGCGACCCGGCCGAGTTGACCCAAAGCGACCTCGACCGCCTGCTTCCCGTTCTCACCCCGAAGCAGGAGATTGCTCGCCTCGACCAGAAATTCGCCGCCGGAGCGATGGATCGTGACCCGCTCCGCCCGGGCGACCTCGTGAAAAGTCTTGCCTCGTGGCTCTTCGTGACGGAGCACGATCCCCTGGAGGACATCGACGCCGGGGCTGGGGTGCCGCACGCTCCTGAGCGACACTTGTAGGCCAAGTTCGCGGCCCAGGCGAACCTCGACGTCGCGGACGTGGCCCGGCCGGTGAACTTGCCAGGCCAGGCTGGCGACGCAGAGTGTCGGCAGCACGGTCAAAATCACCAGCGCCACCGTCGCCAGGCCCTGGCGGCGGGGTCGGTTCAGGGTCAACATCCGTGTCTTGCCTCGAAGGTTGCCCGTGCCGTCTCGGAACGGTGGAGCCTCAGTCCCCTCCGCCGCCGCTTCCCCAGCCGCGGAGATGCTCCGAAGCCAAAGCGTGCTGCGCGTCGATCGACGAGCGAAGGGCGCCGAGACTGGTCCCGACATACTTATCGACGAGGGCCGCGGCGATCTCGAAAGCGACCACGTTCTCCACGATCACGCTGGCGGCGGGAACCGCGCAAACGTCAGAACGCTCATAAGCGGCGGGCTGGGGAGACTTTGTCGCCATGTGGACCGAGGGGCCCCGCGCCGCGAGGGTGCTGATCGGCTTTTTGGCGGCCCTCACCACGATCGGCTCGCCGTTGGACGTCCCCCCCTCGATCCCCCCAGCGTTGTTGCTGGGACGGCGGAACCCAAATCGGCGATCGTCGGTCGGGTGGTCCGCGTCGTAGGCGATCGGGTCCATCACCCGCGACCCCGGACGCCTCGCGGCCTCGACCCCCAGGCCAATTTCCACCGCCTTGATCGCCTGGATGCTCATCACCGCCAAAGCCAGCCGGGCATCGAGCTTACGATCCCACTGAGCATGGCTGCCCAGGCCGATCGGGCATCCCGTGACGACCGCCTCGACAACTCCGCCCAGAGTATCACCGGCCGCCTTGGCCGCGTCGATCGCCGCCACGATCGCCGCGTCCGCCCCGGGGTTCAAGGTATACACGGGACTGGCGTCGCGGACCGACTCGTCGAAGCTCAAGGGCGACGCCTCGATTCCTCCCAGTTCGCGAACGAAGCCGAACACCGTGATTTCTAGCTCTCGAAGCAAGAGTTTCGCCAGTCCGCCAACCGCCACGCGAAGCGCCGTTTCCCGGGCGCTGGCGCGTTCCAACACCTGGCGGATTCCCGTCTGGTAATTGATGGCGCCGGCCAGGTCGACATGGCCTCCGCGAGGCGCGGCCGGTTCCTTGAGGCGTTCCAGTTTCGCGTCGTTGTTGATCAGGCGAAGGGTGATCGGGGCTCCCGTGGTGACGCCGTGGTAAACCCCCGAATCGACTGCAACGCGGTCGGTCTCAAGGGTTTGCCGCTTGCCGCGTCCGTATCCCCCCTGCCGTCGCTGGAGTTCGCGATCAATCGGCGCGGTG
The DNA here is from genome assembly GCA_965201075.1 of Isosphaeraceae bacterium. Taxonomy (GTDB): domain Bacteria; phylum Planctomycetota; class Planctomycetia; order Isosphaerales; family Isosphaeraceae; genus CBDAVP01. The sequence continues at coordinate 419,417 of CBDAVP010000016.1, forward strand.
TCCAGGGTGATCCCGGAAGGAAAGCCCTCGACGATGGCGGTCAGGGCCGGGCCGTGGGATTCGCCGGCGGTCAGGTAGCGGAGCATGTCAGGCCCAGGGGGCGGGTTGCCCGGTCAGGATCTCGAAGGCTTGGAGGTACTTTTCGCGGGTTCTCGTGACGACCTCGTCAGGAAGCGTTGGGGGGGGGCTGGATCGGTCCCAACCCGAGGCGGTCAGCCAGTCGCGGACGTATTGTTTGTCGAACGACGGCTGAGGGCCGCCAGCTTGATAACCCTCGGCCGGCCAGTAGCGAGAGCTGTCCGGGGTCAGGGCCTCATCGACCAGGAAAACCTCGCGGGCCTTGCGGTCGAGCCCCCACTCGAATTTGGTGTCGGCCAGAATCAGGCCCCGTTCCCGGCATAGCGCGGCGGCGGCCCGATAGATGTCCAGGCTCGACTCCTTGAGCCCCAGGGCCAGGCCACCGCCGATGCGGTCGGCCATCACGGCGAGGGAAATGTTCTCGTCGTGACCCGATTCGGCCTTGGTCGCGGGGGTGAAGATCGGCTCGATTTCCTGTGACTCGACGAGGCCGGAGGGCAAATCCTGGCCGCAAACCGTTCCGTGGCTTTGATATTCGGCCCAGGCGCTGCCGGACAGATAGCCGCGGACGACACACTCGAACGGGACGACCGACGCCTTGCGGACGATCATCGACCGGCCGTCCAGGGCGGCCCGGGTCGCCGTCGGCAGTTTCAGGCCGGCGTCGTCGATCCGGTCCGAGATCATGTGGTTGCCGTGGGCCACCGACGAGCGGAACCACCAGGCCGACAGAGCGGTCAGGATGCGTCCCTTGTCGGGGATTCCCGTGGGAAGCACCCAGTCGAAGGCGCTGATCCGGTCGGTCGCCACGATCAGGAGCCGGCCGTCTCCCAGGTCGTACACGTCGCGAACCTTGCCGCGACGGACCGGGTGCCCGTCCAGGTTCGATTGGAGGAAGGCAGCGTTCAAACTGGTCTCACTTCCGCGGCCCGTCGGGGAGGATCGTGAATCGACCAGGCGATTATAACGCGATGGCACAACAGCGTCAGGAGCTTCTCAGCGCCGTGCGCGGAGACGGAAAATTCGTGACAACTTTCCCCAATTCGATTGCTCACGGGGCGACGGGGAGCCGTACTGGTTATACTTCAAGGCGAGTGTCTGAAGCGGACGGCTCTCGGCGGAGCCGTTCGGGCCTGCTCAGGGGGGATTTCGTCGTCGCGGGTTGGCGAGGAGACTCGTGGATCCATTGATGACGGGGCGGCAGGCCGCTCTGGGCCCGGTCGGGGAGGCCGCGCCCGACGGGGGATTTTCAACCAATGAATCGCTCGACGGTCGGGACTCGGTCGAACCTGGACGTGATCGAGGACCAGCATCGCCGCTGGCGGGACGACCCCGCCTCGGTCGACGCCAGTTGGCGGGACTTCTTTGAGGGCTTTGAGTTAGGTTCCTCTCTCGACCTGACGGCTCCGGCACCGGGGACCACACCCGTCGCGGCCGAACTCGGGCGGACCGACGCCGCCAAGCAGGCCGCCGTCACCCGGTTGGTCAACGCCTATCGAGAGATCGGCCACTACCTCGCCGACCTCGACCCTCTGAAGCTCAGCAAGACTCGCGACACTCACGAGTCTCTCGAACCCGCCGAATTTGGCCTGGACGACGCGGACCTCGACACGACCTTCGTGACCGGACTGGCCGACCCCCCTCAGGCCACCCTTCGCGAACTGATCGCCATCCTCCGCGCCACCTACTGCCGGACCGTTGGCGTTGAGTACATGCACATCCGCAACCCCAAGGTCCGCCGATGGCTCAAGGAGAGGATGGAGCCGGTTCGCAACCACCCCCGGTTCGACCTCAAGCAGAAGCGCCGCATCCTCTGGAAGTTGAACGCCGCCGAACTGTTCGAGACGTTTCTGCACACCCACTACGTCGGTCAGAAGCGATTCTCCCTGGAAGGCGGGGAGATGCTGATCCCCCTGCTTGACGCGATCATCGAGCGGGCCGGGATGTTCGGGGTCAAGGAAATCGTCCTGGGAATGCCCCACCGAGGCCGGCTCAACGTCCTGGCCAACACCCTGGACAAGCCTTACGGAATGATCTTCGGCGAGTTCGAGGGCAGCCTGCCCAAGACGGTCGCCGGCGATGGCGACGTGAAGTATCACCTGGGCTTCTCGGCCGACCACGTCACCGCCAACGGCCAGCGGATTCACCTGTCCTTGACGCCCAACCCCAGCCACCTGGAAGCGGTCAATCCGGTGGTCGAGGGGCGGATGCGGGCCAAGCAGCGGCGGTTCCGTGACCGAGACCGCAAGCTGGGCATCCCGATCTTGATCCACGGAGACGCCGCCTTCGCCGGTCAAGGGCTCGTGGCCGAAACTCTGAACCTGTCACAGCTTCCGGGATATCGGACGGGCGGGACGATTCACATTGTCGTCAACAACCAGATCGGTTTCACCACCGCGCCGATCGATAGCCGCTCGACCCGCTACTGCACCGACGTGGCGAAGATGATTGAAGTCCCCATCTTCCACGTCAACGGCGAGGACCCCGAGGCGGTCGTCTACGTCGCCGAGTTGGCCACCGACTTCCGCGAGGAGTTTGGCCAGGACGTCGTCATCGACATGGTCTGCTACCGACGCCACGGCCACAACGAGGGGGACGAGCCGGCGTTCACCCAGCCGATCATGTACCGCAAGATCAAGGACCGGCCGACCATTCAGGAACTATACACCGAGCACCTGATCCTGACCGGCGACCTGTCGGCCGACGAGGCGGAGACCCTCTCCGAGACGTTCCGCGACAAGCTCCAGGCGGTCTACGACGAGGTCCACAACAACCGGGGTCCAATTACTCCCTTGCCGCCAGGGTTCACCGGTCCCTGGGCGGGCTTGACGCCGGTCTACTCGTTCAAACCGGTCGACACGGGGGTCTCTCGCGAAACCTTGGGCAAGATCGCCGATGCGACGACTCGGCTGCCCGAAGGGTTCAAGATCAACCCCAAGCTCGACCGGATCATGGCGGCACGCGCCAAGGCGATCCGCGGTGAGGCCCCGATTGACTGGGGGGCCGGCGAGGCGATCGCGTTCGGCTCGTTGTTGCTGGAGCGAATTCCGGTCCGGCTCAGCGGTCAGGACAGCCGCCGTGGCACCTTCAGCCATCGCCACGCGGTGCTGGTCGACTCCGAGACCGCCGCGTCGTACACCCCCTTGAAGAACCTGGGGCCCGACCCGGCCGAATTCTGCGTCTTCGACAGCCTGTTGTCCGAGGCCGCGGTCCTGGGGTTCGACTATGGCTATTCCCTCGATGAACCGAACATGCTGATCCTCTGGGAAGCCCAGTTCGGCGACTTCGTCAACGGCGCCCAGGTCATCATCGACCAGTTCATCGTCTCGGCCGAGACCAAGTGGGGACGGGCCAGCGGCCTGGTCATGCTCTTGCCCCACGGCTATGAAGGACAGGGGCCCGAGCACTCCAGCGCCCGTCTGGAGCGGTTCCTGTCCCTTTGCGCCGAGGACAACATCCAGGTCATCAACGCCACGACCCCCGCCCAGTATTGCCATGCCCTGCGTCGCCAGGTGAAGCGTGACTTCCGCAAGCCGTTGATCGTCATGACGCCCAAGAGCCTCCTGAGGCACAAGCAGGCGGTCTCCCAGGCCGAGGAGTTCGTCTCGGGGCAGTTCCGCGAGGTGCTGGACGACATCGTCGACGCCGACAAGGTGCGCCGGGTCGTCCTCTGTAGCGGCAAGGTGTATTACGACCTGCTCGACCGTCGCGAAAAGGCGGGCAAGACCCGGGATGTCGCGCTGGTCCGCCTGGAACAACTTTACCCCTGGCCGGTTGACGCCCTGAGGGCGACGCTGGCCCGTTATCGCAACGCCCGAGAGTGGGTCTGGGCGCAGGAAGAGTCGCAAAACATGGGCGCCTGGACCTTCGTCGCCCCGCGTCTCCAGGAGTTCAAACCGTTTGAGTACGTCGGCCGGGACGCCAGCGCCAGCCCGGCGACCGGCTCACACGCGGTTCACGATCGGGAGCAGCAAGAGCTGGTCGAGGCCGCCATCGGCGCGGCCGTCCCTCACCTGGTCTGCTCGACCCCCGCCCCTCGCCCGGCGGTCGCCCTGTCCAGCAATGGCAAGGACTGACGATGGCGGGGCGTCGGCTCCGCCCGATCCGTCGCCTAAAGCCGATCCCGCGACTTTTCGACGGGATCGGCTTTGGTGGAAGTCCCGCCGCGTCTGGCTTGGGCTGGGCCTCGTGTTCGTCGGGGTCGGGGCGGCCCTTCAGGTGGAACGCTACCTGCCGGTGAGTTCCCGCCGCGCCGATCGGCTCGCCCGGGAATTCTTGGTACGGGCCGACCCGAGTTTCCAGCCCGCGAACTATCGGAGCGTGGTGATTCCTCGGGAGTTCGGCCGAGGGGTCCGCGAGTGTTGGGAGGTCAGCTTCCTTGACCGGCAGGCCGGGCGACGGTTCAAGGGATTCTACGTTTACGTCTACCGGGCCGACGGGATGTGTGCCCTGAGCCACGCCCCGCGCTTTGGGCCGCTGGAGGCTCGCCTTGGAAAGGATCTGGGGCGATTTGTCCCGGACGGGGTCTCGGGTTACGATAGAAGTCTCGGGGGTCGGGCATTGTGGGCGGCCCGAGGGGTTCGAGCGGTGGCCACCCAGGGGGGCGGGGTCCGATGGCGAGCGTGGACATCAAGGTGCCGAGCGTCGGCGAGTCGATCAGCGAGGGCATCCTGTCTCGCTGGCTCAAGCCCGACGGCGCCCCGGTCAAGGCCGGCGAGCCGCTCTTTGAACTGGAAACCGACAAGGCCAGCACTCCGGTTCCGGCCGAGTCCTCGGGTGTCCTGAAGATCGTCGCGACCGAGGGGTCGACCGTGGCCGTAGGCTCGGTGGTCGGCTCCCTTGATCCCGACGCCGTCGCCGCCGCTACCGCCTCTCCGCAATCGGCAGCCCCCGCCGCCAAGCCAGCTCCCCTGCCCCCGACTCCCGAACCGATCCAGGCGACGTCCTCCAGCAACGGCGGCGGCGGCGGGGCCGCGCTGGAGACCCTCGCTCCGTCGGTCCGCCGCGTCGTGGCCGAAACCGGAATCGACCCCTCGCGGATCAGCGGGACCGGTCGGGACGGCCGTCTCACCAAGTCCGATGTCCTCACCCACGCCTCGGCGACCGCCGCGACCGCCGCCACGGCCTCGGCACCGTCCCCGACCCGTGAACCATCGGCCTCGGAGACCACCCCGGCCCGCTCGACCGGTCGCGAATCCCGTCAACGGATGAGTGGGATTCGCCAGAAGATCGCCCAGCGACTAGTGGAGGTTCAGCAAACCGCCGCGATCCTCACGACCTTCAACGAGGCCGACATGTCGCGGGTCATGGACCTGCGGGCCCGGTACAAGGAGCCGTTCAACAAGAAGCACGGGGTCAACCTCGGCTTCATGTCGTTTTTCGTCAAGGCGGTGGTTGAGGGGCTGAAGGCTTATCCGGCCGTCAACGGGCGGGTTGAGGGCAACGACCTTGTCTTCCACCACGACCACCACGTCGGCGTGGCCGTCAGTACCGAGCGGGGCCTGATGGTGCCGGTCCTGCGAGACGCCGACCGGATGTCGTTCGCGGCGATCGAGAAGGCCATCGGCGACTATGCCAAGAAGGCCCGGGACGGCAAGATCGCCGTTTCCGACCTCCAGGGTGGGACCTTCACGATCACCAACGGCGGGGTCTTTGGTTCCTTGCTGTCGACGCCGATCCTGAATCCTCCGCAGAGCGGCATTCTGGGGATGCATACCATTCAGAAGCGGCCCGTGGCCGTCGATGACCAGGTGGTGATCCGCCCCATGATGTATTTGGCCCTTTCCTACGACCATCGAATCATCGACGGGCGCGAGGCGGTCAGCTTCCTGGTCAAGGTCAAGGAAGGGATCGAGAATCCCGAGCGTCTGCTGCTCGAAATCTGAGCCAGGGGCGCCGCGGCTCTGTCAGGGGGGTCGCGGCCCGTTTGGTTGGAACATCCTCCCAAGGAGCGTCGAGTGTTCGACTTGGTGGTGATCGGGGCCGGTCCGGGCGGTTATGTGGCGGCGATCCGGGCGGCCCAACTTGGGTTGAAGGTGGCCTGCGTCGAGAAGCGAGGCGCACTGGGCGGAACCTGTCTCAATGTCGGCTGCATCCCCAGCAAGGCCCTGCTTGACTCCAGCGAGCTGTATCACCTGGCCCAACAACGCTTTGGCAAGCATGGGATCAGGGTCGAGGGGCTCGGCCTGGATGTCCCGGCGATGCTGGCCCGCAAGGACGCCGTGGTCAAGGGGATGACCGGAGGGGTCGCCGGCCTGTTCAAGAAGAACAAGGTGGAACCGGTTTACGGCGTCGCCCGCCTGGACTCGCCGACCACGGTCTCGGTGACGAAAACCGACGGTGGGCAGGAGACTCTGGAGGCCAAGCACATCTTGCTGGCCACAGGTAGCGAGCCGATCGGCCTGCCGTTCCTGCCCTTCGATGGTCAGGTGGTCGTGACCTCGACCGAGGCTCTTTGCTTCGACCGGGTGCCGGAGCATCTGCTGGTCGTGGGCGGGGGCTACATCGGTCTGGAACTGGGCTCGGTTTGGAAGCGGCTGGGGGCCAAGGTCACGGTGGTCGAGTTCCTCCCCCGAATCGTGCCGATCGCCGACTTCGAGATTGGCCAGGCCCTGCACCGGAGCCTCATCAAGCAGGGGCTGGAGATTCAGTTGCAGACCAAGGTCACGGGAGCCAAGGTCGCCAACGGGCGAGCCTCGGTGACGGCCGAAACCCAGGACGGGCAGGCGCTGACCTATGACTGCGACCGCGTCCTGGTGGCCGTCGGCCGCCGGCCTTTTGCCGATGGCCTGGGGCTGGAGAGTTTGGGCGTGGCGGTCGACAAGGCCGGGCGGGTCGCCGTCGACCACCATTTTCGCACCAACGTCCCTGGCCTTTCGGCCATCGGTGACCTGATTCGCGGGCCGATGCTCGCCCACAAGGCCGAGGAAGAGGGCGTGGCGGTCGCCGAGATTCTGGCGGGCAAGGCCGGGCACGTCAATTACGACACGATCCCCAGCGTCATCTACACCTGGCCCGAAATGGCCAGCGTCGGCATCACCGAGGAGCAGGCCAAGGAGCGTGGTCTCGACTACCGGGTGGGTAAGTTCAGCTTCATGGCCAACGGCCGGGCCAGAGCAATGGACGAGACCGAGGGGTTCGTCAAGATTCTGGCCGACGCCCAGACCGACCGGCTCCTGGGCGTCCACATCCTGGGCCCCCGCGCCTCGGACATGATCGCCGAGGCCGTCACCACGATGGAATTCGCCGGCAGCGCCGAGGACATCGCCCGGATCTGCCACGCCCACCCGACGCTCTCCGAGGCAGTCAAGGAAGCGGCGATGGCCGTCGACCGACGGGCAATCCATAGCTAACTGGCGGCTTGCGTCCGCCGCCCGATCCGCGATGATAACCCTCGAAGCCCAGGCCACGACTACGCGAGTGAGCGAAAGGTTCCCAAGTCCATGTCCAACAGCTTCAATGCCCGAGCGACGCTCGCCGTCGATGACCGCGCGTTCCACATCTACCGGCTCGACGCCCTGAAGGATCAGGTCGGGGTCGACCTGGCCAGGCTCCCCTTCTCCCTCAAGATCCTGCTGGAAAACCTGTTGCGCAACGAGGACGGCGTGACGGTCACGGCCGACGACGTCCTGGGACTGGCCCGCTGGGACGCCCGGGCGATCCCCAGCCGCGAGATCGCCTTCCGGCCGAGCCGTGTCCTGCTCCAGGACTTCACCGGTGTGCCCGCCGTGGTTGACCCTCGCGGCCATGCGCGACGCGATGACCCGGCTGGGGGGCGACCCCAAGAAGATCAACCCCCTCCAGCCGGTGGAACTGGTCATCGACCACTCGGTTCAGGTCGACGAGGCCGGCACTGCCAGGGCGTTCTTGACCAACGCCGAACTCGAATTCGACCGCAACCGTGAGCGTTACGCGTTCCTTCGCTGGGGACAGTCCGCGTTCCGGAACTTCCGGGTCGTCCCGCCCGACACCGGCATCGTCCACCAGGTCAACCTGGAATATCTGGCCCGGGTTGTGTTCACCTCGACCGACATCGAGGGGGCCGACGCGACGGAGACCCCAACGGCCTACCCCGACACCCTGGTGGGGACCGACTCTCACACAACGATGATTAACGGCCTGGGGGTGCTGGGCTGGGGTGTCGGCGGGATCGAGGCCGAGGCGGCGATGCTCGGCCAGCCAGTGTCGATGCTGGTGCCGCAGGTCGTCGGCTTCCGCCTCCACGGCCAGTTGCCCGAGGGGGCCACCGCCACCGACCTGGTCCTGACTGTCACCCAGATGCTCCGCCGCAAGGGGGTTGTCGGCAAGTTCGTCGAATTCTTCGGCGAAGGGCTGGCCCACCTACCGCTGGCCGACCGCGCCACCATCGCCAACATGGCCCCCGAGTATGGCGCGACCTGCGGGATCTTCCCGATCGACGCCGAGACCCTTCGGTTCCTGGAACTCTCGAACCGTCCCGCCGCACTGGTCAAGCTCGTCGAGTCCTACGCGCGAGAGCAAGGGCTATTCCACTCGGCCGAAACGCCCGAGGCAACCTACACCGACACCCTCGACCTGGACATGGGCACGGTCGAACCGTCGCTGGCCGGCCCGAAGCGTCCTCAGGACCGCGTCCCCTTGAGGGAAGCGAAATCGTCCTGGGAAAAGGCGCTTCATGGGATGCTCGAGGCCCGGCCGGCTCGTCCCGCCGAGGCCAAGGTCGCCGATCCCAAGGCCGAGACCCGGCTGGAAGGGGAAGGTGGCGGCGGCACGGCGGTTGGCTCCGAGGACCCCACGGCCCCGGCAGCGGCGTACCGGCCGCTGCGTCAAGGGTTCATCGGTCATGGCTCGGTGGTCATTGCGGCGATTACCAGTTGCACCAACACGTCGAACCCTTCGGTCATGATCGCCGCCGGCCTGCTGGCCAAGAAGGCGGTGGAACGGGGGCTTTCGACCAAGCCCTGGGTCAAGGCCAGCCTCGCTCCCGGCTCCAAGGTCGTGACCCGCTACCTTGACGATGCCGGGTTGACCGAGTCGCTGGATGCCCTGCGGTTCAACCTGGTTGGCTACGGCTGCACGACCTGTATCGGCAATTCGGGCCCGCTGTCGGCCGAGATTTCCCAGGCGATCCGTGACGAGGACTTGGTCACCGCCGCGGTCCTGTCGGGGAACCGGAACTTCGAGGGGCGAATCAACTCCGACGTCCGTGCCAACTACCTGGCCTCCCCTCCCCTCGTGGTCGCCTATGCCCTGGCCGGGACGGTTGACATCGACCTGCAAACCGAACCGTTGGGGCGTGATCCCCAGGGACGGGACGTGTTTCTCAAGGAAATTTGGCCCACTCTCCGCGAGGTCCAAGAGGCGGTGAATCGCTCGGTTCGGTCGGAGATGTTCCACAGCGAATACGCCGCGGTGTTTCAGGGAGATGAACGCTGGAACTCCCTGGAGGTACCCACCGGCGATCTTTACGCCTGGGATGACGCCTCGACCTATGTCAAGAATCCGCCCTACTTTGAGGGGATGACGATTGAGCCGCCGCCGGTGCGGCCGATCCGCGACGCCCGCTGCCTGGCGGTTCTGGGCGATAGCATCACGACCGACCACATCTCGCCAGCCGGGTCGATCAAGCGTCAAGGGCCGGCGGGTCTCTACCTGGCCGATCATGGGATCGATGCTCTCGACTTCAACTCCTTCGGATCACGTCGAGGCAACCACGAGGTGATGGTCCGCGGCACCTTCGCCAACGTCCGCCTGCGGAACCTTCTGGCGCCCGGGACCGAGGGGGGAGTGACTCGGCACTTGCCCGACGGCGAGGGAATGTCGATCTTCGACGCCTCGGAAAAGTATCGGGCCGAGGGGGTTTCGCTGATCCTCCTGGCGGGCAAGGAGTACGGTTCGGGATCATCCCGCGACTGGGCCGCCAAAGGGCCGAAGCTCCTGGGCGTTCGGGCGGTGATCGCCGAGAGCTATGAACGTATCCACCGGTCGAACCTGGTGGGGATGGGGATCTTGCCCCTTCAGTTCGGCGCGGGGGACAATGCCGAGAGCCTGGGCCTGACCGGCGAGGAGACGTTCTCGATCCACGGGGTTCGCGAAGGGATCGCCAAGGGGTTCGCCGGGGGCCGCGAGGTCGAGGTGGTCGCCACCCGGTCCGACGGCGGGGAGCACCGCTTCACCGCGTCGGTCCGGATCGACACGCCCCAGGAGATCCGCTACTATCAGCATGGCGGCATCCTGCCCTACGTCCTGCGGCAACTCCTTGCGGGCAAGGAGGATGTCTCGAATTCCGGCGACGCTTATCCAGTGGGATGAGACGTGGACTTACCGCCAGGGCTTGTCCATCCACCCGGGCTGAAAAACCAATAGATCGTGCAGGTGCGGAAGAGTTTTGAGTTTTTTCCTCCCGACTCAAGCGGCCTGGTGAGGAACGGAATGGCGAGTCGGGAATTCCTGGAGGTCCGTCCTGGTCGCTTGCGGCTCCCCCCATCCCGCCCTCAAGGCGCCGATCCTTTCAAGCTCCAGCGGCAGATCGCCCGCTTCGGCCGCTCGGTCGAGGGTAGGCCCGCCCTGGAAGCCTATCGAGGAAGTGACTCGGAACTGATGATCTCCGACGGCGTGACGAGGGCCACGAGAGTCGCCAAACTCCTGCCTGGGCTGACCGTAATAGTGGAGGTGCTCGACAACTTGCCAACCCGTTTCGGTCATCTGCCCCCCGTTGAGGACCGATTGCCATGAACGACCCTTTGCGGCAAGATGTGCTCGACGCCCTTGGAGGCCTGAGCGAAGCGTTCCCCCACTGGCGCCTCGGCCAGATGTTGGCGAACCTCGCGGTCTCGGCCCGAGGGGCGACCCCCGAAGCCATCTGGGACGTCGAGGATGAAGAGCTTCTCGACGCGATCCGCCGGCAACTGGAGCGGCGACGCGAGCAAGCGGGCCAACCGGTTTGACTGGGCGACCGGCCCGAGATCCAGCCGCTTGTGCAAAACTTCGCTCAAATCCCCATCATGCCGAACTCGCCGATTGGAATGAGCGGCCGATCCGCAGAGATTTGGGGGAATGGTCGGGGTCGGGAAGTTTCCTCCACCCCGCCTGGAATGGAGTCCAGGTTTTTGAGTAGACTAGGGCGGTTCCTCCGCAAGGCCCGCCATTGGTGGCGAGAGCCGCGGCACTCCGAGCGATTCCCCCTCGCGTTCGACCTGCCGCCACCACCTTCCGTCAACCGCCTTCCCGACGACCCGGCCCCCGGCCGGTTCCAGGAGTTCCCCGGGCGCGAACCCGACCAGGAGACGATCCCCATGTCGCCAGCAACGCAGGCCGAAGCCAAGCCCGCGGTCGCCCGGAACCAGGCCGTGCAATGGTTGCGGCAAATGCTCCTGATCCGACGGTTCGAGGAACGCTCGGCCAAGCTGTATTCCGAGCAAAAGATCGGCGGCTTCTGCCACCTCTACAGTGGACAGGAGCCGGTGGCCGTCGGTTCGATCGGCGTCCTGCGGGAAGACGACTACGTCATCACGGCCTACCGAGACCACGGCCACGCCCTGGCCCGCGGCATGGAGCCTCGCGCCGCGATGGCCGAGCAACTCGGCAAGTCGATCGGCTGCTCGAAGGGCAAGGGCGGGTCGATGCACTTCTTCGACGCCGACCGGGGTTTCCTGGGCGGTCACGCGATCGTCGGTAGCCACATTCCCCTGGCCGCCGGGATCGCCTTCGCCATCAAGTATCGCGCCGAGGACCGCGTGGTCATCTGCTACTTCGGCGACGGGGCGATGGACCAGGGGGCCTTGCACGAAGCCTTCAACATGGCTTCGCTCTGGAAGCTGCCGGTGATCTACGTCGTCGAAAACAACATGATGTCGATGGGCACCCACCTGCACCGGCATTCCTGCCTGATCGACCTGACGGTTCGAGGCGGAACGGCCTACGGGATGCCTGGGATCGCCGTCAACGGCAACGACATCGAGGAAATGGCCACGGCCACCCGCGAGGCCGCCCATCGCGCCCGGACCGGCGGCGGCCCCACCTTCATCGAGGCCAAGACCTATCGCTTCCGTGGCCACTCAATGAGCGACCCGGCCAAGTACCGCACCAAGGAAGAGCTTGACCAGGCCAAGGAGCGTGACCCGATCATCGTCTACGAGACGGTGCTCAAGGAGCGCGGCTGGGTCGACCAGGCGACCCTGGAGCGCATCCACGAGGAGGTCAAGGCCGAGATCGAGGAGGCGATCGAGGCCGCCGACGCCGCCGAGCCGACCCCGTTGAATTCGCTCTACGAAGACATTACCGTCGCCACCCATATCCCTCAGGAGTGACCGAGTCCCATGCCCGAGCTCTCCTATCGAGAAGCCCTTCGGCAGGCCATGACCGAGGAGATGGAGCGCGACGACCGCGTCTTCCTGATGGGAGAAGAGGTCGCCGAATATAACGGGGCCTACAAGGTCAGCGAGGGGATGCTCGACCGCTTCGGCCCCCGGCGGATTGTCGACACGCCCATTTCCGAGACGGGTTTCGCCGGGTTGGGCATCGGCGCCGCGATGGTCGGCTTGCGGCCGATCGTCGAGTTCATGACCTTCAGCTTCAGCTTCGTCTCGTTTGACCAGATCGTCAACAACGCCGCCAACATGCGGTACATGAGCGGCGGGCAGTTCTCGTTGCCGATCGTCTTCCGGGGGAACTCGGGCATCGCCGGCAACCTTGGCGCGACCCACTCGCATCGGCCCGAGGCGCTCTTTTCGCATTTTCCCGGCCTGACGGTGGTCATGCCCTCGACCCCCGCCGACGCCAAGGGGCTGCTCAAGAGCGCGATTCGCTCCGACGACCCGATCGTCTTCATCGAGCACGAGAACTTGTTGGGCTCCCGGGGTGAGGTTCCCGACGGCGACGTGACTGTGCCGATCGGCCAGGCTGTCATCCGCCGCCCAGGACAGGATGTGACGCTCATCACCTACTCGCGGTCGCTCGTGACGACCCTGGTCGCCGCCGAGCAACTGGCCTCCGAGGGGATCGACGCCGAGGTCATCGACCTTCGCACGATTCGTCCCCTGGACGTTGAGACCCTGTTGACATCGGTCCGCAAGACCCATCGGGCCGTCATTATCGAGGAAGACTGGCCGTATTGCGGCCTCGGCGCCAGCGTCGCCGACCGCATCTACCAGGTCGCCTTCGACGAACTGGACGCCCCGATCCGGCGAGTGGCCACCAAGGATTCCCCCGTTCCCTACAATAAAGCGCTAGAAGCCTCGATGCTGCCGACGCCCGAGCGGGTCGTGGCTCAGGTAAAGGACGTGATGTACCGGTAGCCTCGGATGACCCGGCATGCCGCGAAAGGTTCGGGATGTCGTGACCCACGCCGCCCGGTACATCAAACTCGTGGAATGGCCTCAGGAGGACGATGCGTTCGTGGGCCAGTGCCCCGGGATCATCGGCCCCTGCTGCCACGGCTCGGACCAGGTCGAGGTGTATCGAGAGCTTTGTCAGATCGTTGAGGAATGGATCGAGATCGCCCGACAGGGTGGGCAACGCCTGCCCGAACCGACCGCGAGCACCGATTCGGCGCGACGAATCGAGCGACTGATCCTGACGCGAGACGTTCCCTGATGCTGTGCATTCGACCTGATGAGAGGCTCTCGTTTCTCGAAATTTCCGCGGGTTTGACGAATCAAGTCTGATCCCTCGTCAATTCGGCGACCCGAGCCAACCCTCGCCTCCGGAGACTGCCCGTGCCGATCGAAGTGAATCTGGCCAAACTCAGCCCGACGATGGAGAGTGGGCAGATGGTCCGCTGGCTGGTCAAGGTCGGCGACGCGGTCAAGGAAGGGGACACCCTCGCCGAGATCCAGACCGACAAGGCCGTCATGCCGATGGAGGCCTTCGACGACGGCACGGTCGCGGTGATCGACATCCAGGAGGGCGAGGAGATCGCCCTGGGTCAGCGAGTTCTGGTGCTGGCCAAGAAAGGGGAGGACCCCAAGGCCGTCGCCCAATCCGCGGGCAAGGGTCGGGCGCCCGCCGGCTTGGCCGAGGCGTCGATCACCGTCCGCAAGGATTTCGACAGCCAGGAAGAGACCAACACCCCCCGTCCCCGAGAGACCGCCGAGGCGGCCGGCACCAACGGCCAGGGGCACGCCGCTTTGCCCCCCACGCCCGTCGCCGATGAGCCGGCGAGAGCGACGGGTGGGCGGATCAAGTCGACTCCGCTGGCCCGCAAGGTCGCCGCGGCGTCGCAGGTCGACCTCGCCCAGGTCAAGGCCAGCGGTCCCGGAGGCCGGGTCATCCGCGCCGATGTGGAAACCTTTCTCGAAACGCGGGCGAAGGCCCCGGCCCCGTCGAGGTCCGGCAGCGCAGGCAGGTCCGCCCCAACTGGTGAGCCTGAGCGCATCCCCCTGAACCGGATGCGGCTGGCGATCGCCAAGGGGATGACCGAGGCCAAGCGCAACGCTCCCGATATTCATGTGACTGTTGACATTCGGGTCGATCAGATCGTGGCGGTCCGCGAGCGGCTGAACAAGGCACTGGCCAAGGACAAGGTCAAGCTCTCGGTGGGCGACTTCGTCACCAAGGCCGTGGCCGTCGCCCTGCGACGCCACCCCGAGATGAACGCCACGTTCGAGGACAACACGATCCTTCGCCACCCCAACGTCAACGTGGGAATCGCCGTGGCGATCGACGGTGGCCTGATCGTGCCGGTCCTGCGAGACGCTGACCGCCTCGGTCTGAAGGAAGTCCGCACCGGCAGCGAAGCCCTTTACGATGCGGCTCGCCAGATGAAGCTGACCACCGAGCAGATGACCGGCGGCACCTTCACCATCAGCAATCTGGGGATGTACGGCGTCAAGCAGTTCGACGCCATCCTGAACCTGCCTCAGGTCGGCATCCTCGCCGTCGGCGCCGCCGAGAAGCGGCCGGTCGTCGTCGAGGATGCCCTGACTGTCGGCACGGTCATGACCGTCACCCTGACGGCCGACCATCGGGCCATCGACGGCGCCGCCGCCGCC
Organism: Isosphaeraceae bacterium; assembly: GCA_965201075.1. Lineage (GTDB taxonomy): Bacteria > Planctomycetota > Planctomycetia > Isosphaerales > Isosphaeraceae > CBDAVP01. The sequence goes on from CBDAVP010000016.1 coordinate 434,464, forward strand.
GAGTTCCTTCGCACCTTCAAGGGCCTGCTCGAGGAACCGACCTCGATGCTGCTCTGATCCCCTCGACTTCGGACTCGCATCACTCGAAAGGCATCATGGCTTACGACTTCGATATCCTCGTCATCGGCGGCGGCCCGGCCGGGTACGCCGGGGCGATCCGGGCCGCGCAGCTGGGCAAGCGGGTGCTTTGCGTCGAACGCGACAAGCTTGGCGGGATTTGCCTGAACTGGGGATGCATCCCCACCAAGGCCCTGCTGACCAACGCCCACCTCGTCGAGCTGATTACCCGCCACGGCAAGCAGTTCGGCTACAAGGGAGACGCCTCCTGGGACTTCGGGCAGATGATCGCCCGCAGTCGGGGGGTCGCCTCGAACCTCAACAAGGGGATCGAGGGGCTGTTTCGCAAGTACAAGGTCCAGCACAAGCTGGGCACGGCCAAGGTCGTCAAGCCGCATACCGTCCAGGTCGGCGATGAGACGTTCACCGCCGAGTCGATTGTCATCGCCACCGGCGTCCGCCCCCGCCCTTTGCCGGGCGCTGAGTTCGACGGCAAGACCATCCTCTCTTACAAGGAGGCGATGAGTCTGCCGAAGCAGCCAAAGTCGATGCTCATCATCGGCGCCGGGCCGATCGGCCTGGAGTTCGGCTACTTCTACAACGCCATTGGCACCAAGGTGACGGTGGTCGAACTGCTCGACCGCATCCTCCCCGGAGAAGACGAGGAAGTCTCGGCCGCCCTGGCCCAGAGTCTTTCCAAACGGGGCATCCAGATCCTGACCAGCTCCAAGACTGGCAAGGTCGAGAAGACCGCCGACGGGGTGCGCGTCCAGGTCGAAACGCCCAAGGGCACGCAGACAATCGAGGCCGAGGTGATGCTCGTCTCGATCGGGGTGCTAGGCAACGTCGAGAACCTGTTCGCCGACAATCTGGGGGTCGAGCTGTTCAAGGGGCACGTCAAGGCCGACCCGAAGCGGGGCTACCGCACCAACGTCGAGGGCTTGTATGCCGTGGGCGACGTGATCGGCCCCCCTTGGCTGGCGCACGTCGCCCATCATGAGGCCCTGGCCTGTGTCGAGGAGCTTTGCGGACACGGGACGCACCCGGTCGACTACTCGAACGTCCCCGGCTGCACCTACACCGACCCGGGCGTCGCCAGTGTCGGCCTCACCGAAAAGGCGGCCAGGGAAACGGGCCGGAAGCTGCGGATTGGCAAGTTCCCCTTCATCGCCAGCGGCCGGGCCCAGGCCGCCGATGAGACCGAGGGGTTCGTGAAACTGATCTTCGACGCCGAGCATGGCGAACTGCTGGGGGCCCACCTCATCGGCTCGCAGGCCACGGAGCTGATTGCCGAACTGGTGATGGCCAAGAAGCTGGAAGCCACCGAGGAAGACATTTTGCGGGCGATGCACCCGCACCCAACCTACTCCGAGGCGATCATGGAGGCCGCCGGCCAGGGGCTGGGGGCTTCGGTCCACATCTGAGTCGGTTGCCAACACGGATCACCCTTGACCCAAGAAGAGTCGTGATTCTCGACCAACTCCCGAGGAGGATTCGAAGCGTTTTCCTCTTATCGAGCCGGAGGTAGTAGGCCGCCCGCTCGTTTCGAACGATCGCTGACACTGAGTCGGAAACCTTGCGGGGACCGCCATTCGGGTGGTAGCGTGTCCTCCCGACCTCAACGATCTCGAATGGGATGGGGATGAGGGTTCGCGAAGTCATCAAACTTATCGAAGCCGACGGCGGGTATCTCGCTCGGCAGAGGTCGAGCCACCGCCAGTTCAAGCACCCGACCAAGTCGGGGTTAGTTACGGTGGCGGGGCATCCCCCCCGTGGAACTGGCGCACAAGACCCTCAGGAGCATCTTACGGCAGGCGGGGCTCGCGTGATGAAATACCTGATCGTGCTGGAGCCCACCTCGACCGGATACTCCGCCTATTCGCCGGACCTGGACGGTTGCGTGGCCGCGGCCGAGGGGAAAGAGCAGACGATTGCCTTGATGCGTGAGGCGATCGCATTGCACCTCGAAGGCCTTGCGGAGACGGGCGAGCCCGCCCCCTTCGCTTCGAGCGAGTCGGCCTACGTCGAGATCGAAGCATGAATTTCCTCGCCTGGCCTAGAATTTCCCATTCGGGAGGCTGAGGGTCGAAGACCCGAGGGCCTCGGCGTCTGGGCCGTTGGGCGTTCCGATCCTTGCCGGAGGGTTTCCATGACGATCGCGCAACATACCCTGGGTCGGTCGGGTTTGACGGTCTCGGCCCTGGGCCTGGGCTGCATGGGGATGTCCGACTTTTATGCCGGGCGTGATGAGGCTGAATCGCTTGCGACGCTCCACCGGGCCCTCGACCTCGGCGTGACCTTCTTCGATACGGCCGATATGTATGGTCCCTATACCAACGAGGAACTTCTGGGCCGGGCCCTGAAAGGCCAACGCGACCGGGTTGTCCTGGCGACCAAGTTCGGCATCGTCCGTTCCGCGGAAGACCCGACCTTTCGCGGCATCAGCGGACGCCCTGAGTATGTTAAAACCTCCTGCGATGGCTCCCTGAAACGCCTGGGCGTTGACCACATCGACCTGTATTACCAGCATCGAGTCGACCCGACCGTGCCGATCGAGGAGACCGTGGGCGCGATGTCGGAGCTGGTCGCCGCCGGCAAGGTCCGCTTTTTGGGTCTGTCCGAGGCCGGTCCGAAGACCTTGCATCGAGCCTGCGCGATCCACCCCATCGCCGCCTTGCAGACGGAATACTCCCTCTGGAGCCGCGACCCGGAGGACGAGATTCTGCCAACCTGCCGAGAACTCGGCATTGGCTTCGTGCCGTACAGCCCCCTGGGCCGAGGGTTCCTCGGTGGCCAGATCCGCCGGTTCGAGGACTTCGCCCCCGACGACTATCGCCGCCAGTCTCCGCGTTTCCAGGGGGAGAACTTCTCCAAAAACCTGGAACTGGTCGATCGGATTGACCGGATGGCCCGCGACCGGGGCTGCACTCCCTCGCAACTGGCGCTGGCCTGGGTGCTGGCTCAGGGGGAAGACCTCGTACCGATCCCGGGCACCAAGCGGCGGACCTACCTGGAGGAGAATCTTGGGGCCCTGGACCTCACGTTGTCGACCGAGGATCTGGCGAAGCTGGACGAGATTTCCCCCCGAGGCGCGGCGGCCGGCGAGCGTTATCCCGCCGCGATGATGAGTGTCGTCAACGGTTGACGCGAGCGTGCGGCCGGGGCGGGGGAATCGAGGCGGGCGGGGATTGACAGGGCCGCCCCGGCGTCGCACATTGCATTCCTAGGCACCCTTTCGCGGCCATGGTTTCGAGCCTTCGTCGAGTTCGCGTCCGGCTCGACTGCCCAGGGCAGGTCGTCCGGTCCCTCCGGGAGATTTCGCCGATGTCGAGCGTGTCGAGGTCCCCGAGGCTTCTCGCGGGTCGGTCCGTCCTGGGCGTTCTGTCCCTGCTGGGTTTGGTCCTGGCGCTGTTGACCGTGCCCGCCACGCCCGTCCGCGCCCAGGCCGAGAAGAAGGCCGACGAGGCGAAGGCCAAGGCGGAACCGGCCGCCGCCGCGGTCCCGGGCGACCCCGCGCAGGCTCCTCCCAAGAAGTCGATGCTACGTTGGGCCGCCGACGCTTCCGGGCCCATCGGGGCCTGCCTTCTGCTGATCTCGATCTACTTCACCGCCATCGTCATTCGCCTGTTCATGGAATTTCGCATGAGCGAGGCGGTCCCCGCCGCCCTGGTCGAAAAGGTCGACGCGCTCGTCAAGGACCGGAAGATTCAGGAGGCGTATGACGCGTGTCGGGAAGACGGCTCGTTCGTGGCCAAACTCGTGCAAACGGGGATCGCCAACCTCATGAATGGCCGGCCCGAGGCCAAGGAGGCGATGAATATCGTCTCCGGCGAGGTCGTCGTCACGATGGAGTCGCGCATCAGCTACCTGGCGACCATCGGCACGCTGGGCCCGATGATCGGGCTGGTCGGCACGATCTGGGGGATGATCCAGAGCTTCCAGGTCATCGCCACCGCCGCCGGCAGCCAGCCCCGCGCCGACCAGGTGGCCGAGGGGATCTCGACGGCCCTGTTCATCACCCTCGAAGGAGTTTCGCTGTCGGTCCCGGCGATCTTCTTCTATGCCCTGTTCCGCAACCGGATCGCCATGATCGCGATGGAAGCCAACCGCGTGGCCGACCGCATTATCAACAGCGTCTGGAACGTGGCCAACAAGCAGGGTCAAACGAAGTCCGCCGCGGGCGCTGTCTGAGAGCTTTTCCGAGACGACTTCCGGTCCCAAGGGGAGACGTCAAGTGTCAGTGAGCATGGGCTCCGAGGTCAAGGCCGAGCCGAACCTGACGCCCCTGCTGGACGTCGTGTTTCAGCTTATTACCTTCTTCATGCTGGTGATCAACTTCAGCGCCGAGAATTACGACCAACGGGTCCACCTGCCCGTGGCCGGCTCGGCCAGTCCGGTCGACCCCGGAGATGGCTCCAAGGACCGCCTCGTCCTGAACATTGATAAGGAGGGGCGGCTCCTGATCAACGGCCAGGTGCTTGCCGGTGAGGCGGCCCTCCAGGAAATTCAGCTCCAGGCGGAACTGATCCGCGCCAATGTCCGGCTCAACAAAGGGAAGACACTGGCCCGTGGCGAGGACCTTCCGACCACCCTTGTCGTCCGGTCGGACCGTGAAACTCCATTCACCGATGTTTACTCGCTGATCACGGCCTGCCAGACCAATGGATTTCGCAAGTTCTCCCTCAAGGCCATGACCGGCCAGTAAACTCGACCCGAGCGTCTCCCTTTCCGAGAGCCGAGGCCCCGCCCCATGTCCGCCGCCAAAGCCCGGAAGCATGAGGAGATTGAGATCCAGATCACTCCGATGCTGGACATGGCGTTTCAGCTTCTGACGTTCTTCATCCTGACCTACCGCCCCGCGCCCGTCGAAGGCCAGTTCGCCCTGAACCTTCTGCCGGCCCAGGCGGTGGCCAAGCCCAGCGAGGTCGAGAACCCGGCCGACTCGGCCCCCAGCGACCTGCCACCGGCGCTCAAGAGCGTGACCACGACGTTAAAATCCGACGACTCGGGGAACCTCGCCAGCGTGGTCATGGGTGATAACCCCGTCGAGCCGACCAAGCTCAAGGACGAGGTCAAGCGTCTTTACAAGGACCCGACGCTCCCGTTCGACCAGGCGCTCATCCAGGTCGACCCCAAGCTGCGGTATTCCGAGCTGATCAAGGTCATCGACGTCTTTTCCGGCGAAGGGGTGACGAAACTCAGTTTCGCCGAGATCGGGTCTGGCCCGGCCGGCGGCGCCCCCTGAGATCGATCGATCCGAGGCCCGCGACCGGGTCGGAGGGCCGAGGGTGGACCGCTCACCATTCTTCCGGGGTTCGGAATTCTCACGGCTAGCCTTGCTAATGGCCCTGGCCGCCGCCGGCTGGGGCTGGTTTTTGCTGAGGGGCTCTCCGGCCGAAGCCCCCGCGCCGGTCAAGGCCGCCTCGATCCCCCCTCTGCCCCCCGCCGAATCGTCGCAATGGTTTGACCGGGTCGAGGACCGGACGCCGCTGAACCATATCGACAACCTTGTCTACGCGCAACTTCTGGAGAAAGTCCGCTCGACGCCTCCGGCCACCCTCGCCAAACAGGCCCGTCGTGAAGTGACCTTCGGCCAGCTCTTCAAACACCCCGACCGCTATCGGGGCCTGCCCGTCCACCTCGACGGCACGGCTCGACGGGTTGTCATCAATGAGGGCGTCGGACCGGGATTCTCCACTTCCGGGCGACTCCATGAAGCCTGGACCTTCACCATGGATAGCCAGCGCTATCCTTACTGCCTTGTCTTTGAAACGCCTCCGGCCGACCTCAATCTTGGCCCAGATGTCTACGAACGCGTTGCCTTCGACGGCTATTTCCTCAAACTGATGTCCTACAACGCCGCCGACAGCAAGGCGGGCCTCAACGATTCGCATGTGGCCCCCCTCCTGATCGGCCGGTTGACCAAGTTCGCCGACCCGACCCCCACGATGCTCCTGCCACGCAACGGCCCCGCTCGACGCAATGCCTGGATCGTGATCGCCCTGGTCGGCGCGGCCTCGATCGCGTTGTTCCGGGTGATCCTGATGTTCCGCCGTAAACGAAAGCCAACCTGGCAGCCCTCCCCCACCTTCCGCCCCTCCGAGGAAGTCGACCCCGAAGCCCTGGCCGACTGGTTGAATCGGGAGGATGAGAACGAGCGCGAACCCTGGCAAACCGGGGAAACTGAGGGGCCCTTTCACTAGCCTGGGTTCGCCGTGGTTGTCGAGGCTTCCGAGAAACGGTAGGGTTAGGGCGGGATGGGGCCCAGGCCGCTCGTCGGCGGGAATCCCTCCTCAGGAGTGGCGGCGCGGATCGGGCCGAGGCAGGCTCGAGGGTGGGAGGCCGGGGGCGTATGAAGATCGTCGTGGTCGCGTCGGAGGCGGTCCCCTTCGCCAAGACCGGCGGGCTGGCCGATGTGGCCGGGGCCTTGCCAATGGCCCTGGAGCGTCTCGGCCATCACGCGACGCTGTTCCTGCCCAACTACCGGCAGGCGCGCCGTTGCGGCCTTGTCCTGCGAGACACGGGCGCGACCGTCCGGGTCTCCCTCGGTGCCCGGCGGATCGAAGGGGGCGTGTTCACGACAACCCTGCCGAACTCCGGCGTCACGGCCTTCCTGCTGGATCAGCCCGAGTTTTTCGACCGCGATGGCCTGTATCAGGATGACGGCCGCGACTACCCCGACAACGCCGAGCGTTTCGCGTTCTTCGGCAAGGCGGTGGTCGAGGCGATCCGCGAACTCGACCTCCAGCCCGACATTGTCCACTGCAACGATTGGCAAACGGGCCTGATCCCGCCGTTGCTGGAAGCCCCCTCACCCCTGGATCCCACCGGCACGCTCCTGACCGTCCATAACCTCGCCTATCAAGGGGCGTTCGAGCGGGCCACGCTGGAGTTGTCGGCTCTGACAACGGTTCCGACTTCCCGGTTCCTCGACCGGACAGGGCGGTTCAGCTTCCTCAGGGCGGGACTGAGCTGCGCGGATCTTCTCAACACGGTCAGTCCGACCTACGCCCAGGAAATCCAGACGCCCGAGTTCGGCGGCGGACTGGACGGGCTGTTGCGGGAACGTCGAGAAGACCTCCGTGGGATCATCAACGGCATCGACTCCGTGGCCTGGAACCCCTCGACCGACCCCTTCCTGGCGATGCGGTACGACCACCGAGACTGGGCCGAGGGCAAGGCGGCGTGCAAGGCCGACCTCCAACGCCGAGCCGGCCTACCGGTCCGCTCCGACGTGACCTTGGTGGCGCAGGTCGGGCGGCTGGTCAAGGACAAAGGTTGGGATCTCGCCGCCGTCGCCGTCGAGCGGCTAACCCGGGACGACGTCCAGTGGGTCTTCCTGGGAGAAGGGGAGCCTCGCTATCGCCAGTTGCTGACCGCGCTTCAAGATCGTCATGAGGGGAAGGTCCGGGCGTTCCTGGAGTTCTCCGACGCCCTGGCCCATCAGGTCGAGGCCGGCTCCGACCTCATCCTGATGCCGAGCCTGCACGAACCTTGCGGCCTCAATCAACTGTACGGCCTGGCCTATGGCGCGGTGCCGGTCGTCCGGGCGACTGGTGGGTTGGTCGACACGGTCGTCGACGCGACTCCCTGGTCTCTCGCCAACGAAACCGCCACCGGCTTCGCGTTCGAGGAACCCACGCCCGAGGCCCTGCTCGGGGCGATCGACCGGGCCTTGTCCCTGAGGACGGATCGGGCCGCCTGGAACCTTCTGGTGCGGACCGGCATGACGACGGACTGGTCCTGGGACCGCGGAGCCCGCGATTACCTGGAACTTTACGAGGAGATTCGCCGTCGTCGGTCGTCGCGAGTCGCCGGCTGAAGCTCCTTCCCGCCACTCGCTCCCAACCACCGGCCGCAATCCTTCCAGCCCCATGTTCCCTCCTGGTCCCTGGCCGCGTCGAGAACCGGACGCGGAAACTCGCCATGCCCAAGGTTTCCCTGGCCCTGATGTGGCACCAGCACCAGCCGTACTACCCCGACGATGTCGCCGGGGAAAACCCGATGCCCTGGGTCCGTCTGCACGGGACCAAGGACTACATCGGCATGGCGATGCACCTGGAGGAAGTGCCCGAGTTCCGCTGCACGATCAACCTGGTCCCCAGCCTCTTGGTCCAGATCGAAGCCTACGTCGCCGGCGCCACCGACAAGCACCTGATCGCCTCCAGACGCCCCGCCGACGATCTGTCCCGCGAGGACGCCCTTTACCTGATGGACCACTTCTTCATGGCGTTCGCCGACGCCATGATCCATCCCCACCCCCGCTACTTCGAACTCTACCAGCGGCGGGCGCCTGGGGTCAGCACGGCCGAGCAGGCATTGGGGCGATTTCGCGAGCAGGATCTGCGAGACCTCCAGGTCTGGTCGAACCTCGCCTGGATCCATCCCTTGCTGTTCGAGAAGGACGCTGAGCTCGCCGACTTCAAGGCCAAGGGCCGGCGTTACACCGAGGCCGACAAGACCTGGCTGCTGGATCGTCAGAAGGAAATCCTCGGCCAGATCATCCCGCTGCACCGCAAGCTCGCCGAGACCGGCCAGGTTGAGTTGACGACCACCCCCTATTACCACCCGATTCTTCCCTTGCTGCTAGACAAGCGCCTGGCCCGCGAGGCGATGCCCGAGGTCCGCCTACCAGCCTACCGAGACGGCTATCCCGAGGACGCCGACTACCACGTCCGGACCGCCGTCTCCAGCCACGCCGAGCGGTTCGGCGCTCCTCCCGAGGGGATGTGGCCCAGCGAAGGGTCGGTCACGCAGGCGATCGTTCCCTTGCTGGCCCGCCACGGAATCCGCTGGATCGCCACCGACGAGGAAATTCTGGGAGGCTCGACCCACGGCAAGGTCGGACGAGACAATCGGGGCCACGTCCGCCACCCGGAGTTGCTCTACCGACCCTGGAAGGTCGCCGAATCGGGGCACGAACTGGCGATCGTCTTCCGCGACCACGCCCTGTCCGACCAGGTCGGCTTTCACTACCAACGCAGTCCGGGTCCCGCCGCCGCGGCCGACTTTCTCGGCAAGCTGCACGCGATTGGCGACGCCTGTCGGCAGAACCCCTCGACGCTGGTGCCGGTGATCCTCGACGGCGAGAACTGCTGGGAATATTTCCCCGACGGCGGCGTGTCCTTCCTGCGCAGCCTATACCGGGAAGCGGCCCGAGACCCGCGCGTGGCTCCCGTGACCGTTGGCCAGTACCTCCGCGAGCACCCGCCGGCCGACACCCTGCCGCGCCTTTTCTCGGGGAGCTGGATCAGCCACAACTTCGCCATCTGGATCGGCCACCCCGAGGACAACCGCGCCTGGGATGCCCTGCACGACACTCGCCAGTTCCTTGTCCGCGAGGCCGCCAACGCTCGCCATACCGCGGAGGTTCTGGAACGGGCCTGGCGGGAGATTTACATTGCCGAGGGCTCCGACTGGTTCTGGTGGTACGGCGACGACCACTCCAGCGCTCTCGACGCCCTCTTCGATCACCTCTTTCGCAAGCACCTGCGCAACGTCTATGCCCTGCTTGGCGCCGACCCTCCCGGCAATCTGTTCACCGCCATCTCGCAATCGGCCGCCGGGGGAAAAACGCTCCACAATGCCCCAACAAGCTTCCTGGACGTCAAGGTCGACGGCCGGACGTCGTACTTCGAGTGGATCAACGCGGGTTCCTTCACCTGCGGCAACGAACGCGGCACGATGGCTCTGGTGACGCAAGGGCCGCTGAAGACGATTCGCTTCGGCTTCAACGTCGAGCGGCTGTTCCTCCGGGTCGACGCCCACGGGCCGGCGTCCGAGGCCCTGGCGGTGGCCGACCGCCTTCGCGTCGGGTTCGTCGACCCGGCCGACGTCGAGATTACCGTCGAGGGTCCATCCCAACGACGCCCCTCGGTTGAGGTTCGTCGCTCGGGATCGCCCGACGAGGGGGATTCGACCGGCGTCGAGGCCGCCGCCGAGAAAATTCTTGAGGTGGCTGTCCCGTTCGCCAGGCTCGGAGTCAAGCCCGGCGATCCGGTCCGCTTCTATGTCGAACTTCTCCACGAGGATTCGAGCCTCGATCGCGCCCCCCGAGAGGGGATCTTCGAGCTGACCGTCCCCTCTCCGGAATTTGAACGAGTCATGTGGCGGGTCTGAGGCGGAATCGAACGCCCGACCCGGGAGAACCTCCCATGCCCGAGCTTCGCAAGGATCCGATCGTCGGCCGCTGGGTCATCATTGCTCAGGAGCGAGCCCAGCGCCCTCAGGACTTCAAGGGCGAGGCCCAGAAGACCGGCGGCGGCGGCTTCTGTCCCTTCTGCGAGGGTCAGGAGGCGAAGACCCCCCACGAAGTCCTCGCCTATCGAGAGCGGAACACCCACGCCAATAGCCCCGGCTGGCGGATTCGCGTCGTCCCCAACAAATTCCCCGCGCTCAAGGTCGAAGGGAACCTCAACAAGCGCGGTGATGGCATCTACGACAACATGGCCGGCGTGGGCGCCCACGAGGTCATCATCGAAAGTCCCCGCCACCACCTCAGCATGGCCAGCCTCCCCGAGGACAACATCCGCGAAGTCCTCTGGGCCTACCGAGACCGCCTGGTCGACCTCAAGAAGGATACCCGGCTGGTTCATGGCATGCTCTTCAAGAACGTCGGCGCATCCGCCGGCGCCAGCCTCGAACACACTCATAGCCAGCTCATCGTCACTCCCACGGTCCCCATCACCGTCTGGGAGGAGATGACCGGCTCCCTGGAGTTTTTCAACTATCGGGGTCGCTGCATTTACTGCGACATGGTCCAGCAGGAGCTTTCCACCGAGAAGCGGATCGTGCTGGACACCCCCCACTTCACGGCCTTCTGCCCCTACGCCAGCCGTTTCCCCTTCGAAATCTGGATCGCTCCCAAGGCCCACTCCAGCCACTACGAGAACATCCCCAAGCCCGCCGTCGACGACCTGGGTTCGGTCCTCAAGGTGGTCCTGAACAAGCTGGAAGCGGCCCTCGACCAGCCGGCCTACAACTACATCATTCACACCGCGCCATTCGACCAGCAGGAATTGCCTCACTACCACTGGCACATCGAGATCATCCCGAGGCTGACCCGCCTGGCCGGTTTCGAGTGGGGCTCGGGATTCTACATCAACCCCGTCCCGCCCGAGGACGCCGCCGCGTTCCTCCGAGAAGTCGAGCCCGCCACCGATTCCCCCGGCGAGTCCATCCCTCGCGTCGCGGAATCCCACTAAAGTCGCGGCAGGATCACGGAGATTTCGGATCGAGCGAACGGACCTTGATGTTGCGATACCAGCAGTCGGAACCATGATCCTGGAGGCCGACGTAACCGACCCGCGGGTGATCCTTGTAGGCGATGTCGAACTTGTGGGTCGAGCCATCGGGCCGGCGATTCGGCTCGGTCCACTGCTCCAGATCGACGTGGGTCACGGCCTGGTCGTTGATCGCCACGCCGATTTCGCCGCCTCGGCAGGTGATCCGGGCGTGATTCCACTGCCCGGCCGGCTTCATCGCGTTTGCCTTTGGGCTCACCAGGTCGTAAATCGCCCCCGTGTCGTGCAGGCCGGCCTCGCGGGTGTCGTCGATGGCGATCTCGATCCCGTTGAACCCCACGTCCTTGCCGGGGCGAGCGGTGAGGGGAAAGGTCCTGACGAAGATGCCGCTGTTGCAACCCGGGCTGATTTTGAAGTCGAGGGCCAGCTCGAAGTCACCCAGGGGTTCCCGGGCGACCAGCATGTAAGGGCAGGGGTGCGGGTTCAGAGTGCCGTCCTGGACGTGGGATTCCGCGACCGGGCCCTTTTCGATCGTCATCCAACCGGCCGTGGTCTTCCCGTCGAAGAGGAGCCGCCAACCGTCGTGACGCTCGGCATCGGTCAACGTGTTGTCGTCGGCTCGGGCATGGGCAATGGCCAGGGCCATAGTCACCACCGTCAATGCCACGCGGGCGAACATCGGCAAGGCTCCGGGTTGTGAGATCCAGCAAGGACACGGCCGGTCGCGACCCATCGTCGCGACCGGCTGGCTCGACGAGCCTCAGAGCGTCCAGCCCTTGCGGTACTCGGTGTGGACGAACTCATTCAGCTCCGGGGCGTTCTTGACCCGGAGATTGGCGCTATCCCACTCCAGCCGTCGTCCCGGAGCCCTCAGGGCCAGCACGCCGAGCAGGACGATTTCGGTCAAGGGGCCGGCATAGTCGAAGTTCGACACCGGACGCGGACCGCCCTTGCACGCCAGGAGCCATTCCTCGTAATGGCCCGGAGAACGCTCCATCGTCTTGGGGACCGCCCGCGCCGCGTCTTCCCGCGAGGGCGTGAGCAATTCGGGCATGCCGCCGTGAGACCCGTGGACCATCTTTCCCTTGCTGCCGACGTAGAGTACGCCATTGTCGGGCAAGGACTTGCCAGCGGCCATTTCCAGAGGGGTCGGAGGCATCAGGCCGCCGTCGTACCAGGTCAGGCGGACGGGAGGTCGGTCGCCCCGGGCGGGGAACTCATAGGTAATCATCGAGGCGATCGGGTACGTCTCGGTGTTCGGCTTGTCGCCATCGATGACGGAGCCGTCCAGGGTCCGGCTCGCCTCAACGCTCGTCGGGGCCCCCAGTCCCAGGGCCCAGACCGGGTGGTCAATGATGTGACAACCCATGTCGCCCAGAGCGCCGGTGCCGAAATCCTGCCAGCCCCGCCAGCCAAAGGGGGCGTAAGCCGGGTTGTAGGGCCGTTCCTGGATCGGCCCCAGCCAAAGGTTCCAGTCCAGCGTTGAGGGGACCGGCGGCGTGTCGGTCGGACGGCCGATCCCCTGCTTCCACATGACCCCAGCGCGGTCGGACCAGGTATGGACCTCGCGCACCTCGCCCAGGACTCCCGCCTGAATCCATTCGTTGGTGACCCGTGACCCCTCGGTCGCATGACCCTGGTTGCCCATCTGGGTCATCACCCCAGCCTCGTGGGCGGCCCGGGTCAACTCTCGACATTCCCGAAGGGTGTGTGTCAACGGCTTCTGACAGTAGACATGCTTCCCCGCGCGGATCGCGGCCATCGAGGCGACGGCGTGGATGTGGTCGGGCGTGCCGACCGTCACGGCGTCGATGTGCTTGGCCTCCTTGTCGATCAACTCTCGAAAATCCTTGTACCGTTTCGCCTTGGGGAAGGCGTCAAACACCTCTCGGGCCCGGTTTTCGTCCACGTCGCAAAGGGCGACGATGTTGGCGCCGTTCTTGGCGTGGGTCTGGATGTCGCCCCCGCCCATCCCCCCCGCGCCGATGCCGGCCAGGTCCACGCGCTCGCTCGGCGGAATGTGCCCCGGCCCTCCCAGGACGTGGCGGGGGACAATCATGAACCCCAGCGAAGCCGCGCCACCGGCCGCCAGGAAGGCCCGTCGGGTGGAGGTGTCCGGGGCGGTTGCGTCGTCTCGACCTTCGCTCATGGCAGAGTCCTCGGTGTTGGCGGCGATTGGAGAGAATCAGGACAGGATTTCGCGGATGACCCGCCCCTCGACGTCGGTGAGGCGGAAGTCACGCCCCTGGAAGCGATAGGTCAATCGGGTGTGGTCGATCCCCAGCAGGTGGAGGACCGTTGCCTGGACATCGTGGGGATGAATCGGATTTTCCACGACGTGAAAGCCAAGGTCGTCGGTGGCGCCAAAGGTCAGGCCCGGCTTCACGCCGCCCCCGGCCAGGAACATGGTGTTGGCGAATGGGTGGTGGTCGCGACCAACGTGGGGACCGGCGGCGGTGCGTCCTTCACGGAATGGGGTGCGGCCGAACTCTCCCATCCAGACGACCAGGGTCTCGTCCAGCAGGCCCCGGCGCTTCAGGTCGCGGATCAACGCGGAGACGGCCCGATCCATCCCCGCACACTGCTTGACGAGCCCGTCGCGGATGTCGTTGGACTCGGCGGTCCCGTGGAAGTCCCAGCCCCAGTCGAACAGTTGGATGAACCGGACCCCCTTTTCCACCAGCCGACGCGCCAGCAGGCAGTTGTTCGCGAAGCTGGCCGCTCCGGGCTTGGCTCCATACTCCTCCAGAACCTCGGCGGGCTCGCGGGCCACGTCGAGCAGTTCCGGCACGACGACCTGCATCCGAAAGGCCATCTCATACTGGGCGACGCGGGTCAGTGTCTCGGGGTCGCCCGTCGCGGCCCCCCTCGCGTCGTTGAGGTCCTTCAGGGCGTCGAGACTGAGGCGTCGCAACGGCCGGCTCATCCCCTCGGGGTCGGACAGGTAGAGTACCGGGTCGCCACCGGTCCGACATTGCACCCCCTGATACACCGAAGGGAGAAACCCGCTCCCCCAACCCGCCTTCCCCGCGCTGGGGAGCGAACCGCCCGAGACGAACACGAGGAAGCCCGGCAGGTCGCGGCTCTCCGACCCGAGGCCATAGGTCACCCATGAACCGAACGAGGGACGGCCGTCGGCCCTGGGACTGCCAGTGAACAACAGCAGTTCGGCCGGTCCGTGATTGAACTGCTCGGTGCGGATTGACCGAAGGATCGTCAGTTCGTCGGCCAGTTCCGCCAACCTGGGTAACGCGGAGGAGACCCAGGCGCCGGACTGTCCCCGCTGCTCGAATTTCTGCGGGGTGCCCAGCAGCTTGGGAACACCCCCGGCGGTGAACGCGAAGGTCTTGCCGGCGAGGAGCGAGTCGGGGCAGTCCTGCCCATCGCGGCGGGTCAACTCGGGCTTGTGGTCGAACAGGTCAAGCTGCGGCGGCCCGCCCGACATGCTCAGGAAGATGACGTTCTTGATCCGAGGCGCGAAATGCGGGGCGTGAGCACCGGCCGTCGAGGGCGAGTCACCCCTTGCCGAAGTCCCCAAAAGCGAGGCCAGGGCGACCCCGCCCAGCCCGAGCGAGCCGTCTCGGAGGAAGTGGCGGCGGGTCCGCTCGGCGAGGCGGTCGAGGGGGCGAACAGGGTCCATCGTCGGGCCTCCTCGATCTCGGAACACTCAGGGGTTGGTCAGGAATTCATCGAGGTTCAGCAGGACGTTACCGACCACCGTCCACGCGGCGGCATCAAGCATATCAACCCCATTAGGCAGCGGGCCGATCGGCCGGGTCGCCATCGCCTCGGCCTTCGCGGGTTCCGGGAGCAGGTTCGCGCGGGCCGCCTCGTACAGGGCGACCAGGCGATCGGTTTCCCTAGCCTCGGCGGCGCGGGACAACGCCAGGCGGAGGCCGAACTCGGCGCGAGAGCGAATCGAATCGCCCCCTTCGGCGACCATCCGCCGTCCCAGGGCCTGAGCAGCCTCGACAAAGACCGGGTCGTTGAGCGTGACCAGAGCCTGGAGCGGTGTGTTGGTGCGAATCCGCCGCAGGTTGCAAACCGTCCGCTCTGGCGCGTCGAAGGTCGCCGCCGAGGGGTACGGCAGGTTGCGCCTCCACGACGTGTAAAGCGCCCGGCGATGGGCATCGTCGCCGAGGCTGGCCTGCCAGTCGGTCGTTGTGCCGAAGGCCGTCACGAGTCCATTGGCCGGCTGAGGCGGCCGCACCGGCGGTCCATGAAACCGCTGACTGAGCAGACCCGAAGCCGCCAGCGCCCGGTCCCGCACCGCCTCGGCCGACAGGCGGACCCGGGGCCCCCTGGCCAGCAACCGATTGGTCGGGTCTCGGGCGAGCAGGTCCGCATCGCCCCGGGACGACTGGCGATAAGTGGCCGAGGTCACCAGCAAGCGGAGCAACCGCTTCGTGTCCCAGCCCACTCGGACGTACTCCATCGCCAGCCAGTCGAGTAACTCCGGATGAGACGGCGCGGCCCCCTGATTGCCGAACTCCTCGCTGGTGGCGACCAGGCCAACGCCGAAAAGCTCCTGCCAGAGGCGGTTGACCGCGACCCGGGCCGTCAAGGGATTTTCGGGGTCGACGATCCAGCGGGCGAGGCCCAAGCGATCCAGCTTTTCGCCAACCGGAGGCGGATTCAATGCCGAGGGAAGCCCTGGACTGACCGGCTCGCCCCGGGATTGATAGTCCCCGCGGATCGCCACGAACGTGAGTCGGGACGGCCCTTCCTTCATCACCGGAGTCGTCGTGCCAACGGCGTCCCGGCGAGCCTTGGCGTCAAGGCGTTCCTGTTCCTGGGCCGACCACTCGGCCGAGAGCGGGCGGTAATGGTCGGCGAGCGTTTGAAGCTGCGCGGGGGAGCGGCTGGCCTCGGGGATTGCCAGGACGTCGCGGATGGGCTCGGGAAGTTTGACCCGATTGACGGAGGCTTCCCACGCCGGTCGCTCGGATTCCAGGCGGGCGGTCACGGCTTCCACACGTGTCTGAGCGGTGGCCAGGGCTTCGCTCGCGGCGGCGAACTCCGCCTCGTCGCCGACCTTTGGGGCGTCGACTGTCGGGGCGTCGGTGTTGTTGTCCTCGGTCGCGTTGAAGATGGCGAACAGTTGATAATACTCGACCTGGGAGAAGGGGTCATACTTGTGGTTGTGGCACTGGGCGCAGCCGATGGTACTCCCTAGCCAGACCTGCATCGTGGTGTTGACCCGATCGACGACCGCCGCGTGTCGGAACTCCTCGGGGGTGACGCCGCCTTCGAGGTTGTTCATCGTGTTGCGGTGAAACCCCGAGGCGATTACCTGTTCCGGCCTCGCGCCCGGCAGTAGGTCGCCCGCGAGGAAATCGGTCGTCAGCTGGTCATACGGCCGATTCTGATTGAGGCCCCGGACGAGTCCATCCCGCCATCGCCAGATCGACCGGGGACCATCGTCGGCATACCCCTGAGAGTCGGCATAGCGGGCGAGGTCGAGCCACATCGTCGCCCACCGCTCGCCAAACGCCGGGCGGGCGAGCAGGCGGTCCACCGCCCGTTCGTAAGCCTCGGGCTGGTCGTCGGAGAGGAACTCGCGGACTTCCTCCAGAACGGGCGGCAGACCGGTCAGGTCAAGCGACGCCCTGCGCAACAGGGTCGCGCGGTCGGCCTCCGGCGAAGGCGTCAGGCCCTCGCGATCGAGCCGGGCCAGGATAAACCGATCGACGGCATTCCGGGCCCGGGACGGGTCGGACACGGTCGGCACCGCGGGGCGGATCGGCTTCCGATAGGCCCAGTGCGGAGTGTACTCGGCCCCCTGGGCGATCCAGCGGCGGAGGACGTCCACCTGGCCAGAGGTCAACGGCGGCCCCGACTTCGGCGGGGGCATCACCAACGTTTCGTCGTCGGTTATTAGCCGCTCGATCAGTCCGCCGGCCTCGGGATCGCCCGCGACGATGGCCGGCTCGCCGTCGGGACGCGTGGCCGTGGCCCCTTCCCGCAAGTCGAGCCGCAAGCCCGCTTTCTTCGCCCCGTCGTCGGGCCCGTGACAGCGGAAGCAACGGCCCGACAGGATCGGCCGGACGTCCCTTGAGAAGTCGACCGGCCGCCCCTCGGTCGGCGGCGAAGCCTCGGGCGCCAGTCCCAGGCAGGTGAGCATGGTCAGCCAGGAAACCAACAACGCCTCCCTCCGATGCTGGTGGACTCGGCTCCCCTTCGCCCGGCCCCTCCATCCTCCAAACAGGATCGCCCACCCGGAGGTTGAGGACAATCCCCGCCCGGGGCTTGCCTTGACGATTAAACCTCGGTCAACGCCTCTCGCGAGTCGCCCAACTCGGTCATCGGCAAGCCCGCCTTGTCCAGCAGCGAGAGAAATAGACTGCACATCTTCCGATTCGGGGAGTTGAGGTAGTCGAGAATCCGTCCCCCTCGCAACTTTCCGCCGCCGCCGCCGACCAGGACCACCGGCAACTGGTTCGCGTCGTGGCCGCCGTTCATCATGCTGGAGCAGAACATCAAGATCGAGTTGTCCAGCGCCGTTCGCTCCCCCTCCTGGATCGCGTCGAGCTTGCGGGCCACATACGCCACCTGCTCGGTGAAGAACTGGTTGACCTTGAGCCAGTCGGCCGAGTCGGAGTGCGACAGCAGGTGGTGGATCATGTAGTCAACGCCCAGGTGCGGGAACCTCAACGAGCTATGGTCGTTGTTGAGCTTCACCGTGCCGACGCGGGTGGAATCGGTCTGGAACCCCAAAACGAGGATGTCGCCCATCAAACGCATGTGTTCGGCGATGTCCTGGGGAATGCCGTCGGCGGGTCTTGGCAGGTTGGGAGCGGCCAGGGTCGGCTTCCAGCCCTGAACCTCGCCGCGACGGCCGGCGTTCTCGATCCGTTGCTCAACTTCGCGGACCGACTCCAGGTATTCGTCCAGCTTGCGGCGGTCCGAAAGACTGACGTCCTGGCGGAAGTCGCGGGCGTCGTCCAGCACCGCGTCCAGCACGCTTTCCTCGCCGAGACGGGCCTCGTCCTTGAACAGTCGGTCGAACGCCAGGGCCGGGTAGAGCTCCAAGGGCGTTGGGCTGGTTGGCGAACTCCAGGAGATGTGCGAGCTATAGAGCATCGAGTAATTCTTGTGGACCGCCGGGTTGGGATGCTCGCAACCCAGGACGAGGCTTGGCACCTTGGTCGCCCGCCCGTGGGCCTGGGCCAGCAACTGGTCAAAACTTGTCCCCGAGCGAATCTCACCACCCGAGGCCAGCGGAGCCCCCGAAAGCAAGTTGCCAGTCTGCGAGCTATGGATGTTTCCCTTCAGAGCCTCGGCGTTATACAAGCCGCGGACGAAGACCATCTTGCGGCGGAAGTCTTCCAGGGGGGTAAGCACTTTCCCCAACTCCAACGAGTCCCCCTGTCCCTTCGCCCACCATTCCTTGCTGTGATACCCGTTGCCCGAAAAGAACACTCCGAGGCGGACCGGGGCCTCGCCGGCCGGGCGGGTCGACGCCGAGACCTCGGCCCCCCAGACGTTACGCGACTCCATCCAGGGCAACGCCATGCTGACGCCAACCCCGCGGAGGAACGTGCGGCGAGAGAACAAGGAATGGCTCATCGGGCACCTCGATCGGTGAGAAAGGCGTGTAGGATTGGGACCGGTTGGGAATCTCAAGGGTTGTCCGTGTCCGGAGCGTCGGCGCCGCGGATTTCCCGGAACTGACGGCTCAGGACGATCGACTCCACCGCGGCGCCGACGCGATAGTTCTCGGCCTTCAGCCGGCTCTGGATCTCGTCGAGCAACGGTTCATCGGAAAGCTGAACCCCTCGGCCCAGGGCATAACCCAGCAGTTTCCGACAGAACTGGCCGACGACGGCCTCTCGCCGTTCGCCCAGAAGGTAACGCCGCAAGCCCTCGACCCCGTCGAACTCATTCCCGTCGAGCAACCGGGCGTGGTCGTCGATCGGGTGGTTGGCGACATCGCGGTCTCGCCAACGGCCGATCGCGTCATACCCTTCCAGGGCGAACCCATACGGGTCCATCCGGGCATGGCAGCCGGAGCAACGCTCGTCGGCGGTATGCGCCATCACCAATTCTCGAACCGACTTTCCGCCACCGGCCCCTTCATCCTCAGGCAGCAATGGCACATCCTTCGGGGGCTTGGGCAGCTTCTCGCCCAGGAGGGTCTCGGTCACCCAATTCCCCCGCAGGATCGGGCTCGTTCGCGACGCCCCCGCCTCCTTGGCCAGCGTCGCCGAAAGGCCGAGGACGCCGCCTCGGTGGTAAGCTCGCACGCCATCGACCCGTCGCCACTCCGGTCCCGCAACGTCCGGGATGCCGTAATGCTCCGCGAGCGGACCATTCAGAAAGGCGTGGTCGGCGTCGAGGATCGACAAGACCGAGGCGTCGGTCGCGAACAGGTCGGCGAAGAAGCGAATCGCCTCCTCGGCCATCGCTCCCCGCAGGCCCGGGAAC
The DNA here is from genome assembly GCA_965201075.1 of Isosphaeraceae bacterium. Taxonomy (GTDB): domain Bacteria; phylum Planctomycetota; class Planctomycetia; order Isosphaerales; family Isosphaeraceae; genus CBDAVP01. The sequence continues at coordinate 454,191 of CBDAVP010000016.1, forward strand.
GTCGGGAAGTGCCGCTCGCTCTTTTCATTCAGGTCGGCGAACCCGTAGACGTGCAACCATTGACAGGCGAATTCCTCGGCCAGCCGCCGGTTCTCGGCCGACCGCAAGAGCCTACGAGTTTGCGAGACGAGAACCTCCGGGTCACGCAACTGCCCCGCCGCCGCCGCTTCTCGCAGTGCCGAGTCGGGCGCGGAGGAGCGCAGGAAGTAAGCGAGGCGGGTCGCCATCTCCCAGTCGGAGACCGGCCCGGCCGCCGGACCGGCGGGAGCCTTCTCGATCCGATACAAGAACGGCGGGGCGACCAGGATGCGGGCCAAGGTCAGACGAATCGCCTCGTCGTGAGGTAACTCTTCCCGACGCAGCCTGGCGTAAAGGTCGCGAAGGCCTTTTTCCTCCGAGGCGATCAAGGGCCGTCGGTAGGCCAGGTTCGCCCAGGAGATCGCCGCGTCAAGCTGCCGAGGCTCGGCGGCGACCAGAGTGCCGCGGAACGCCTCGGCATGGTCGCGGATCGGCTTGCGGTACGGTTCGAACATCCGGGGGTCGCCGTCCTGGGTGGCGTACTCCATCAGGTGGTCGAACGCCTCGACCTGGGTCAGGGCGTCCTGGCTGACAAAGTGCAATTCGTCCCACAGCCGATCCAGCCGGGCGCTTTCCGCCTCATCGAGCATCAGCCGTCGCAAGGGCTCGTCGTCCCGGTGGAACAAGGTCAGGGTGACTGCCTCGTCGACCGGGACGATCTTCTCGTAGCAGAGGGCGGCCGGGAATCGCTCGCGGAAGTCGTCGAACGCCCGGACGAAACGTCCCAGTTCCTCCCCCTCGACGACCAAAACCAGGGTGTCGGCGCGCAGTCCTTCGCCGGTCGTCGGTCGCTCGCCCAACAGCCGGGCCTGGGTCCAGCCTTGCGACCCATCTCTCGGCCGCAAGACCAGCGACCCGACCAACTCTCCCCCCGCCGCCAGGTCCGCCGGCAGGCGAATCTCGACCACCGTCGGCGTCCGCAGGGAAAGGGTCTCGGGAGGGAGGGGTTGACACTTGAGACCTTTCCCGAACGTCGAAGGATCAAGCCCCCACGCCGAACCGTCCTCTCCGATCGCCGCCCGGTCCGCCAGCAAGGGGCCGCCGATCGCGGTCAACTGCCGGACCATCGCCCCGTCGGGACCATCACCGGCCGCCGCCGAACCCGCCTCCAGCTTCCGCTGAACCTCGGCCGCCAGCGTTCGGCGTGCATCGCGGTCCTGGGTGGCGAGCCACCGTTCGAGTACCGAACCGGAAGGCACCATCCGCGTCCGGTCGGTTCCCTGGATGGCTTCCCGATAAAACCGCCAGACGCCGGGCCGTCCCGAGGCGTCAGCGTGGGGGTTCCCCGCCAGGATGTCGGGAGCGACCTCGCGAGCCAGGTCCCAAACCCGCCCTTCGCCCCCCACTTCCTCGATTCGCAGGTCGACCGCCGTGAGGTCGCAGGCATGATTGTCCCGAGGTCCGATCAGGACCGAGATCAACTCTCCAGGCTTGACGGCCAGCCCTTCCACCGGCCCGAGCGGCCGAGGCGGACCCCCCGCCATCTCACCGGAGGCCAGCCGCCGTCGAGACGATCCCGAGCGAGCCTCCAGGACCCAGGTCACGCCATTGCCGCACTCGGGATGGACATGCTCGACGGCGCCGGTCAACTTCACGGTCATCGTCGAGGGGCTCGACCAGCCGACCGCCACCAGTGAATCCGGACCCGGGTGGACAGCGAACCCGTGGGCTTTCAGGTGTCCGGGAATCGGCAAGTCCACGCCAGAGGAGTTCGCGACCACGTTGGGAGTTTCCGGGGACCCCCAGCCTTTCACGGCCGACTGCCCACCCGCTCCCTGAGTTTGTTCGGTCAACAACTCGACCCGAAGATTCTGATCCCCGTCCAGCCCCAGATACGCCAACCACGCCCGAAGGGTCTCTGGCTCCACCTGGTACTTCGCCGCCAGCGACGCGGAGTCTATCCCCTCGGCGACCTCGGCCGCGGCTTCCAGACAGGCCGAGACACTGGCAATCACCCGCGGCCTGCGAGCGGCCATCGCGGCGGTGAAGGCTCGTAAGTCGCGAAGGCGGTACTCGGCCTGCCCGGGCTTGACCAGTCGGGGCGATTCCCAGGTCACCTCCTGCTCGGGACCGTCCCCCTCGACCACCAGGAAGACGGAAAGGTCACCACCATCGGCCTTGTCCGGGAACCTGTATCGGAGGTCTTGCCGTCCCGTCACCGGGTTCATCGGCACGATCCAAGGCTTCATGTGGCCGACCGGCTGGAACCGCGTCAGTGCCTTTTGCCAGCGCCCCACTTCGTCGCGAAGCGTCTCGGCATCTCCCGGACCGCGGGCCGCTCGCCAACGGGCGCGAAGCCCGTCCAGCAGCGGCGTCGATTGGTCGCCATTCAGGGTTTTCCAAAGAAGTCCCAGGTATCGAGGATTTAGCCCATTCCGAGCGGCGACCGTCTCGACCGACTCGGTCCCCGACGCCAAGGCCGCACGATCCGTCAGCGCCGCGGCGAAATAGCGAGTGAGCGGGATCGCCCCAGCCTCGTCGGCATGGCTTCGGTAGAGGGCGCGAATCTGGCCCAGAAGCTCGTCGGTCCAGTCTCGGCGGGTCAATCCGGCCGAGAACCGCAAGCCGTCGGGGAGCAGGACCGCATGGGAGGCCACCGCCTTGCCGGCGTCGAAGTACTTCCCCATCAAGGCCGGGGACATCGCCAGCGCGTTGCCGGCGTTGGTGAACCCTTCCCCGGCGGCCCCCTCGGCGGGAAACTCGCGAGCGGGATGCAGATCGACGCCCGTCAGGTCGCGCAAGGTATAGGAATACTGGGCATTGTTGAGCCGCCGAAGCACCACCGGGCCGGGGTCTCCGGCATGGTCGTGGGCCTCGGCGTCAAGATAGCGGCCGACCCAGCCCCGGAGTGCCGCTCGCTCCACGGTCGTCGGTTTCGGGGCCTTCTTCGGGGGCATCTCGCCATTGTCGAGCATCTCGGCGACTTTTCGCCATGTTCGCGTACTCGAACGGATCTCAGTCAATCCGGCGAAGCGCTCAAGGTCCAGATCCCCCTGGGCCTCCTCCGTCGAGTGGCATTTCAGACAGAACGTCCGCAACAGGGGGAGCGCCTGATGCTCATAATCCGTCGCCAGGACCTCAAAACCTTCCGGCCCAGCCGCGCGGGAACCGGTCGGCCCAAAACCCACCACCCAGAATCCCGCGACAATCAGGGCGAATCGCCAGGTATTGAGAAGGGACTGGCTCATCGCGACGCCTCCGGGGATTTGCGGTGGCTCTCAATGTGCTCCCGCACCTCGCGATCCGCCTCGTTCACCTGTCCAGCTTTCAAGGCCTCGATGATGCGTTGATGGCTAGCGACCCCCTCGGCCCATTGCCCCTTGACGACGCTCTCGCGAAATCGCCGGAAGAAGACGCCCAGTAGGTCGCCAAAGGCCAGCAACGGAGTCAGACCGCTCGCGGCGATCAGCCCCCGGTGAAAGGCGATATCGAGGTCCACCCACTCCCGGGCGTCCCGGGTCTGTCGCAGTTGGTCGTTGATGCCGTTCAGATCCTCATACAGCGAACGGTTCTCCGCCATCCGGGCCGCCGCGTGGGGCAGGACTCCCGCTTCCAGCACGATGCGGGTGTCGATCAAGATCGAGGCCGAGACGTTGTGAAGCGCGGGGTGAAACCCGAGATACTCGGTCACCCGGTCCATGTTGACCTGGCCGACGCTCAGGCCCCGGCCAGGCTTGGCCTCCACGATGCCGAGGAATTCCAACGACTTGGTCGCTTCCCGCAGGCTCAATCGGCTGACACCAAACCGCGAGGCCAGCTCGGTCTCGGTTGGCAGGCGATCCCCGGGTTGAAGGTTCCCTTCAGTGATATACGACTTCAGGCGGCCAGCCACCTGGTCACGGATGCGGGTTCGACCTATCGTTTCCGTCACCAGGAACCCTCGCGCTCGTCTCCGGGTTGCCTCTCCCGGTCAGCAAAGTTAATCAGACCATCAGACCAGGTCAAGACGCTCGGCGGGGAGGCAAGTTCCGGCAAGAATGACCGAAGAAAAGAAAGATGCGGACCCCCCCACGTGCCTGACGGCCCCGAGGAGGGTTCCGCAACCTTGGAATATCAAGGTCGATGAGGACGATCGTCGATCGAAGTGGGTGGGAGAAATCGACCCTCGCCGCGAGCACCGAACAGGCGTGAACCTACCGAGGACCCTGGTTCAGTCCATGCCCGAACGTCAAGCGACAAGGCCACTCGGAGAAAGTCGATCCAAAGATCGACCGCGGGAGTTCTCCGCCCAGTCGTGTTCAACGCTGCCCCGGGGGCGAGCATCGACGATACGGGTTACACTCGCGAAGAGCGGATCGAAATCCGCAAGGCTTGCAGGGTGGATGACGGGATTCGAACCCGCGATATCCAGATCCACAATCTGGTGCCTTAACCGCTAGGCCACACCCACCATTGGCGACTCCACAATAAACGTGGTCGGCGGACCGAGTCAAGACGCGATGAACCCTCCCGACTTGGTGGCCGATGGGAAACGCGTCCCTGATGGATTCTGGATGCGTCCTGGAAATCCGCGTACGCTGCTGTTCAAACCGCACTTCGCGAGACTTCCTCCTCGGATTCTCAGTGGAACTCGCGGGTGGCGTCGCGGAAAATCGACCGACTGGACTTGACCTCCTGGAATAATCTCTTTGCGCGGATAGGGGAGTCTGATGCCCTGCGAGGCCCAAGTGAATGGTAGGATTCGGGATCGGGGCGAACGTCGTCGGGTCGGACCATGCTATCCTGGGAACAGGGACAGGTTCTGTTCCTGTTCCTTGGTCCCGTATCAGGCTCGCACCCTGGCACAGGGGATTGGCATCCTTTGCCAGGCTTGCAAGGTTCTCTCCCTCAAGGAGCGTCGAGGGGTTCTCGGCCTGGGGAGTCAGGCGCGGCGGATCGTTTGGCGACCCAGGTCTTCCGTTCTGTTTGGCCTCACGGTGGAGACGTCCCAAGCCGATGCTTGACAAACCTTTGCTCGCTGACTAGGTGTATGGCACTGCCCCGCGGGGCGCGTGCCTACGGACGATCGAGGGGGAAACCAACTCTCTCCCTTGCGGCCGATCTGAATTCTGTTGACGGGGGCCTTTGCCCCCGGGACCTTCGCCAGAGGATCGACCCGATGTGGGACCGTCTGCCGATGCTCGCGACCGCTGAGGACGACCAACTTCTCGGGGTCATGGACCCGCCGTTCGCCCGGCACCCCGAGGCCGGGGAAGCCGCGGAGGAGTTCGAGGAAACCGAAGAACTCGCCGATGACGAGGAGTTCGACGACGACGACGACCTCGACGATGATGAAGACGATGAGGATGATGATGAGGAGGACGATCTCGAAGAGGACGACCTCGACGACCTCGACGAGATTGATCTCGACGAGGAAGACGACGCGGATCTCGACGACGACCTCGACGACCTCGACGACGATGAGGAAGATGATGAGGAAGATGAAGAAGCGGAAGCCGAAGAGGTCTGATCCGTCCCAGGACGGCCGGCTTTCGTGAAGCCAGCCGACCCCTCGCCCACGGCTCGGACTTCCGATCTCGGCCGGGCGGCGAACCACCGCCCGGCCCAATCTTGCGCGGGAAGGGAGCGTCGCAACGTCATGGCTCCAGCCGACGACCGATCCGGCGAATCGTCCCGCGAAGCCTCCACCCGTCGGGCCCGTCGCCAATCCCAACGCGCCTTTGAACTGGAATTTTTCGCCAAGGTGCTCGAACGCGACCCATTTTACGTCGAGGCCCTCCACGTCCACGCCAATAATTTGGCCGCCACCGGACAACATGCTCGCGCTTTGGCCGTGGACCGTCGCCTGGTGCAACTCTGGCCCGATCGGCCCATCCCCTGGTACAACCTCGCCTGCACCTACGCGGTCCTGGGCCTGCTCGACCCTGCATTCGCGGCGCTGGGGCGAGCCCTGGAACTTGGCTATCGACACCTCCGCCACCTGAGCCGTGACCCCGACCTCCAAACGGTCCGTGACGACCCAAGATTCCCGCGCCTCCTCCGCAAGGTCGCCCGACCCGATCCTTGACCCGGTCCGCTCCCTCAACCCCCGAGCCCTTTCCCGACATGACCTCTCACCGCTGGGACCACGTCTGGGAGGCGACCGAGGCCATCCGCTCTCGCTGGTCGGGTTCACCCACTGTTGGCATCGTGCTGGGGACCGGCCTGGGAGCCCTCGCCTCGGAAATCGAGGCCGAGGCGACGATTCCCTACCCCGAGATCCCCCACTTCCCCGACTCCACCGTCCAGAGCCATGCTGGCCGCCTTGTCTGCGGCACCCTGGCTGGCAAGTCCGTGGTCGCGATGGAAGGCCGTTTCCACCTCTACGAAGGATACACCGCCGCCCAGGTCACCTTCCCGGTCCGTGTCCTCAAGGAATTGGGCTGCTCGACCTTGATCGTCTCCAACGCCGCCGGGGGGTTGAATCCCCAGCACGCCAAAGGAGACCTCTTGGTCATTGAGGACCACATCAACCTGCTGGGCCTCAACCCTTTGATCGGGCCCAACGACGACCGGCTCGGCGTCCGATTCCCCGACATGATCGAGCCTTACGACCGAAGCCTCCAGGACCTGGCCCTCCGCTCGGCCCTGGAAGCGAACATCGTCGCCCACCGAGGGGTCTACGTGGCGGTGACCGGTCCGAACCTGGAGACCCGCGCCGAATACCGCTTCCTCCGAGGCATCGGCGCCGACGCCGTGGGGATGTCCACGGTGCCCGAAGTCCTGGTCGCCGTTCACGCCGGCCTGAAGGTTCTGGGCTTCTCGATCATCACCGACCTCTGCCTGCCCGATGCCCTGGTCCCGGTGAGCATCGAGGACGTCATCGCCGTGGCCAACTTGGCCGAGGGGAAACTCCGGACGATCGTCAAGGCGGTGCTGGAACGGATGGACGGCTGACGGCTCGCCTCAAGATTCTTTTGAAGACGCGGCCAAGACAGAGCATCCCCGAGTTCTGGCCCGCGAGCCATCCGGTGCGAGCGGGTAGTCGCGAACCCAAAAGGTTTCGGGTGGGGCGATGGCTTTCCGAATCACGATTACCGACGAGGCCGAGCAACAACTGCGAGCCCTGCTCGTCCACGAGCGGCGGACCCTGGAGTCGGCGATCCTGGCTCGGCTCCGTGACCAGCCGACGGTGCCCACCCGGGCGATCAAGCGACTCCGGCCCAACCCCTTCGCCGAGTTCGAGCGACGGACGGGCGATCTTCGCGTCCTGTATGATGTCTCGGGCGATGAGGTGATCCTTTGAATCGTCGGCCGGAAAGTCGGTGATCGACGGCTGGTCGCGGGAGAGGAGTTCCATGAGCATCAAGTTGATCCCCCTGAGTCGGCTGGAGGCGGACCCCCGCGGGACGCTGAATGAGTGCCTCGACTCGGGTCATTCGCTGGTGGTCGAGTTGCCCGACCATCGCCTCGTGTCGATCCAGGGCTTGGAACCTGGCGACGATGACGACTTCACCGACCGACTCCTGGAGTTGAATCCGTCGTTCCGGGCGCTGGTCCAGAAGTCGAAGGCGAGTCCTCGACGGCCCTTCCCCATGACACCCGACGCATAATCTTCCGACCAAGAGCGGGAATCTCCAGAAACCGACGCCCGCTCGCTTGAGGATCGCCCGCACCCCGATGACCACGACGCCCAAGCCCTACAAAGACACCCTGAACCTACCCGTCACCAGGTTCGACATGAAGGCGAACCTGGCGACCCGCGAGCCCCAGATCCAGGCCCGCTGGCGGGAGGAGGGGCTTTACGAAAAGGTCCGCCAGGCCCGCGCCGGTCGCGAGCGCCGGGTGCTCCATGACGGACCTCCCTATGCCAATGGCGAGATCCACATGGGGCACCTCCTCAACAAGGTGCTCAAGGATCTGGTCGTCCGCTCGCTGACGATGCGAGGCTACGACAGCCCCTACGTCCCCGGCTGGGATTGCCATGGCCTGCCGATCGAGCACAAGGTCGCCAAGGATCTGGGTTCCCGCGCTGCTGCGATGGACCATGCCGAAATCCGCGACCTTTGCCGCGTGGAAGCCCTCAAGTGGGTCGGCATCCAGCGCGACCAGTTCCGCCGCCTTGGCGTCTCGGGCGACTGGGACAACCCTTACCTGACCCTTGACCCTCGCTACGAGGCCGGCATCCTTGACGTCCTGGCCGACCTTGTGGAAGGCGGCTACGTCTTCCGCCAGCTCAAACCGATCCACTGGTGTACCCAGGACCGCACCGCTCTGGCCGAGGCCGAACTGGAGTATCACGACGAGACTTCACCAAGCGTCTACGTCAACTTCCCGATCATTGCCGGCCTTCCCGAATCCTTCGGCGAGGGTCCCTGGCACGCGATGATCTGGACCACGACGCCCTGGACCTTGCCGGCCAACGTCGCCATTGCCGCTCATCCCGACCTCGAATACGTCGGCGTCCACTACTCCCACCCCGCCGACGGCCGCGAAGTCCGCGCGATCGCGGCCGCATCCCTCGCCTCGAAGGTGATGGGCATGGCGGGCGTGAACGAGTTCGCCGAGGTTGCCCGCTGCCGGGGTCGCGACCTCGAACACGTCACCTACCGACACGTCTTCCTCGACCGAACCGGGCCAATCGTCCTGGCCCCCTACGTCGGCGCCGACGACGGCACGGGACTCGTCCACACCGCGCCGGGCCACGGCGGCGAGGACTACCGGACCGGCCAGCAGTACGGTTTGCCCACGCTCAGCCCTGTCGATGCCCAGGGCCGTTACACCGACGAGGCTCCGGCCGAATGGGTCGGCAAGACCGTCTGGCAGGCCAACCCGCTGGTGGTCGAGCGACTGAAGGCCGATGGAACCCTAGTTCACCAGGCCCCTTTGACGCACAGCTATCCCCACTGCTGGCGTTGCAAGAAGCCGGTCATCTTCCGGGCGACCGAACAATGGTTCGTCGCGGTCGATCATGACGACTTACGTTCCCGGACGCTCCATATCATCGGCAAGGACGTTGGATGGACGCCCGACTGGGGCGAATCCCGTATCGGGGCGATGGTGGGCAGCCGGCCTGACTGGTGCATCAGCCGCCAGCGCTCCTGGGGAGTACCGATCCCGGCGTTCGGCTGTAACTCTTGCGGATACCAGGTTTTGACCGCGGAATCAATTCGCCACGTCCGCGACCGCTTTCGCGCCGAGGGGGCCGACGCCTGGTATCGACGCCCCGCCGAGGAACTTATCCCCCCCGGATCGGCCTGCCCGAAGTGCGACGGAACGTCATTCTCCAAAGGGATGGACATCCTGGACGTCTGGTTTGAGTCCGGTTCCAGCCATCGGGCGGTCCTTGATGAGCCAAGCTATGGCCTGGGAGGCTCCCCCGCGGCGCTTTACCTGGAAGGCTCCGACCAGCATCGGGGCTGGTTCCAGTCGTCGCTCCTGACGTCGGTCATGACTCGTGGGCGAGCGCCATTCCTGGGAGTCCTGACCCACGGGTTCATCGTCGATCAGGACGGCAAGAAGATGTCCAAGTCGGGGGGGAACGCCCTCTCGGCCGTCAAGGCGACCGAGCAGTATGGCGCCGACGTTCTTCGCCTGTACGTGGCGGGGCTCGACTACGCCGACGATGTGCGGATGTCGGAACGCGGGATCAAGGAGGCGTCCGAGTCTTACCGCAAGGTCCGCAACACCTTGCGTTATCTGCTTGGGAACCTGGAAGACTTCCGCGACTTCGACCCATCCACCGTCGACCCCGCGACTCTCCACGAGGTTGACCGCTGGGCCCTCGGCCAGTTGAACGCCTTGATCCGCGACGTCACCGCCGCCCACGAAACCTATGAGTTTTACCGGGCCACACAGCGCATCCACCAGTTCTGCGCGATCGACCTGTCCAGCTTCTACCTCGACGTGCTCAAGGACCGACTCTACGCCGAGACCCCTGAGGGCCCCGACCGCCGGGCGGCCCAATTCGTTCTGGCCCGTCTCCTCGACGTCCTCGTCCGCCTGGTCGCACCCGTCATGCCGCACACGGCCGAGGAGGTTTGGGGCCTTTTGCCCCGGGCCGGCCGCGCCTCCAGCGTCCACCTGGCCGACTGGCCAACCCCCGACCCCTCCTGGGATGACCACGAGCGTGATCGCCGTTGGGAGTCGCTTCGGCAGATCCGCGAAAATGTTTTCGCCTGCTTGGAACCGATGCGGAAAAACAAGGAGATCGGCAGTAGCCAGGAAGCGACGGTCGAACTAACGCCCAGCTACCGAAACGAGTCCAGGTTTCTGATCGAGAACCAAGTCCAACTGCTCACCATCTGCATGGTTTCCGCGGTCGAGATTCAACCCCCGACCAGTGAGAGCGAATCGCCTGATTCCTCGAATCTGGCCCAATTCGGGGGTGCGACCGCCGAGAGATCGTCCTACGCGAAATGCGAGCGTTGCTGGAATCTTCGGCCCACCGTCGGCGAAAATCCCGATTACCCAACCCTTTGCGACCGTTGCGCCCGGGTGATCGCCGAACGGGCGTCCTGAACGAGTACTCGCCGCGGCCCCTTCGTCGAGACCGGCCCAAGCATGTCCCGCAACCCGCCCATCCTCGACCCGCCCATCCGCCTGGCCGTCTGCGTTTCCGGTGGCGGGACGACCTTGCGCAATCTTCTCGACAGTATCCATGAGGGAAGGTTGGCGGCCTCGGTTGTCCGGGTCGTCGCCGACCGGCCAGGGATCGGGGCCATTTCCCTCGCGGAAACGGCGGGGCTGCCCGTCTCGGTCGTCACTCGCAAGGGTCGTTCGCTGGAAGACTTCAGCCGCACGATCTTCGAGGCGATCCGCGACGACCAGGCCGACCTGGTGATTCTCGGCGGGTTTCTCTCGTTGATCGCAATCCCCGAGGACTACGCGGGCCGGGTCCTGAACATCCACCCATCGCTCATCCCCGCGTTTTGCGGCAAGGGATATCACGGCGAAGCGGTCCATCGCGCCGCGATTGAGAGCGGCGTCAAGGTGACCGGCTGCACGGTCCATTTCGCCGACCCGACCTATGACACCGGGCCGATCGTCCTCCAGCAAACCGTCCCGGTCCTCGACGACGACACCCCCGCAAGCCTTGCGGCGAGGGTTTTTACCTCAGAGTGCTCGGCGCTTCCCGAAGCCATCCGCCTCTACTCGGCCGGGCGATTGAAGGTGGAGGGGCGTCGAGTCCGCATCCTCCCGCGCCCCTAAGTCTCGTGGGGCGTCGGCGATCCGCAACTCCACCTGAGTCCGGACCGAGCCGTCGGCGGCGATTCGCAACTGAGTGCGGTCGGGCTTGTCGAAGACGAAGGTGATGGCGGGCGACAGCACGAAGTCGGGAGACGACCCGAACGCGTCCATCAGATACCGGACCATGCGGTCCAAGGGGCCATCGACGAAGATCGGGTAGTCAACGCTCTGGCAGTCAACCTCGACCAGTCGCCCCCCCTCATCGGCCCGCAAATGCCCGGCAGCGCCGATGGGCCGCCCCTTGACGAAGTCGGCATGTTTGCGGGTCCATCCCGGTTTGATACGGAACCGGCTGCCCCGGTCCAGCACGAAACCATGCCACTCCCCGGCTGGCAAGGATGATTCCGAAGTGGGGATGTAAACCGGGACGACCTTCGTTTGCGAGGTCCGCGACGCGCGGAGGAGGCGGGGAGGCGGACTCACCAGCACGAAGCCGCCACACTCCTGGTTGTCGCCGGCCATCGTTACGTTCCTGATCGTCGACGCGCGTCATCTCTCTGGCTGCATCATTGGACACTAAAACGACAACCGCGTCGTGTCAATCATGCCGTCGGCGAAACCGGGGAATTTCGCTCAAGTTCACAACAAAAGGTGGTCGAGCCGACTCAAACCGATCGGTTCTCGGCTGGCGAAAGCTTCGGCGTGGCGCACCCCAATGAGGTGGCCCCAGAACCGCATCCGGTCGACCAGCGAGTCAATCACTCCGGGCTGACCCGGCGGCTGGTTGTCGACAAATTGGGAGGCATACGCCCGCAGCGCGGCGACCTTGGCGTCAACATGCTCCGACACGTCCAGGACGAAACTGGGCCGTTCGGCGATCCTCAGGTGGACGCTGAAGTAATACAGGATGCGCGACGGGTGAAATGGCTCGCCGGCCATATCCGTTTTGCTCAACTTGCTCCAGAAGCGCGCGTCCTCGACCAACTTCGACGCCGCGGTGTGGTCGGGGTGGGCGTCTTCCCAGAAGGGGGCGAACAGGAGTTTGGGGCGGACCCGCCGGAAGACCTCGGCGAGGGCGCGTCGGTGGTCAAGGGTGGGTTCGAGGCTGCGGTTGGGCAGGCCCAGGTTTTCCCGCCAGGGGTTGCCCAGCGAGACGTTGGCCTGGGCGGTCTCGGCCTTGCGCTTCTCCAGAGTTCCCAGCGGGGTCGGCTCGCCGCTGGTCAGGTCGAGGATGCCCACCTTCCAACCCATGGCTTTCAGGAGGAGGATCGTCCCCCCCATGCCCACCTCGGCGTCGTCGGGATGGGGGGCGATCACCAGGGCGTCGAGCATCGCGGGAACTCCTGGGAATTCAGCCGAGGGTGATCCGCCGGACGACCTCCCGGGCCGAGAGGACCACGGCCATCGTCCCCTGACCGGGAAACACGCTATCGCCCACCAGCCAGAGGCCACGGCCCAGGGCGTCGGGCCCCACCGCCAGGACATTGCTGTTGAAACGACCAACGGGCGCGCCGCCGACCGCGCCCCGGGCCCTGCGAGTATAGCGGGCGAAGCTGCGAGGCGTCGCGAATTCCTCATGACGCAAGCCCGCCACCGAACCGGGCAAGGCGAGCTCCACCACGTCCAACAATCGCCCGCGGAACTCGGCCTTCCTCGCGGCATGTTCCGGCTTCTCCAGGCCCACCCACTCGTCGGGCCGGACGTGGGTCGATAGCGTCGCCACGCGGACGTCCGGCGGCCCATATCCCGGGTCTCCCGGCGGCGAGAGCGAGACGAGGACGTTGTTGCCGTCGTGAATCGGCCGGTCATAATCGCGCAGAACCTGATGGAACAACGGCCCGTCGTCGGGAATCGCCGCCCTGTCGATCGCCAGGTAGCCGGTGAAGGCACTCCAGGCCGCCCGGGATTTCCGTTCGTCCCGCCGAAGCTGGCCTCCGAGCGTCCGGCCCAACAGGGAGGCGGCCAGGTCGACCGGCAGGTTGAAGGCGACCTGTCTCGCGAGGAACGTCCGCCGACGACGGGTCTCCACGGCGAACCCGCCCCGGACGTCCTCGCGGACCCGGTCGACCTTGGTGGCGACGTGCAGCGAGCCGCCCAGTTCGGCGAACCGTCGTCCAATCCCCTCGGCCAGGGCCGCCATCCCCCCAATGGGTCGGCTCATCCCCGACCGGTATGCGTGGAGACAGGCCGAGGCGTTCGCGAACGGGACGACCTCGGGCCCGGCCTGCGCGGTGTCCTGAAGCAACATCGCCACCAACGACCGGAATGGTCGGTCCTCGTTCAGACCCAGCATCCTCAAAACATTCTGGACCGTGAGCGACGAGGTCGAGGCCGCCAACAGTCCGCCCACGCCCAGGATTTTGAGATCGTGGAAAGTGTCGCCGAAGGACCGGGGCGGGAACCGAGGCCCTCGCGAGGCCACCGCGAACAGCCGCCGACCGACCGCCTCTTGCAGCTTCCAGAACAGGCCCAGCGACCGCGGATGCCCCGGGAAGGCCCGTTGGCAAGCCGTCTCGAAGGCCGGTCCGTCCGGGACGATGTCGAGTGTCCGGTCGGGGAGGTGGACCCGGTAACTCGGCGTCTTCAACCCCTGGAGATCGAGGCCGATGCGACCCAACAGGTCGCCCAGCGGCTCTCCAGGACCCAGGCCCATCAAGGCCGTGGCTCCGGCGTCGAAGTGGTAAGGCCCCCGGCCGAAGTGCCCCGCGCACCCGCCGAGCTTGGTGTGGGCCTCCAACAGGGCCACTCGCAAACCGGCCGTCCTGGCCAGGGCCGCCGTCGCCAGGCCGCCCAGACCGCCGCCGATCACCACCAGGTCGAAGACCTCGTCCGCCGCCACGTTTTGCTCCTTGGGTTCCCGCATCAACCGCGTCGGAACGAGTGTAGGCATGCGTCAGCGCCGGAAATTCGTCGCGAGATTGGGACAACCTTGAGGGCTTCTGGTAGGATCGCCCCAGCCGAGTTCCAAGATGGGGCCATCGGCGACGACCGAGGGGACGACCGCCCATGCCGGGCTTCGTGAAGCTGGTGGCTCTTGACGAACTGGCGGCGAGCCGGGCCCTGGAGGTCGAACACGACGGCCGGGTCTATGCCCTTTTCCAGGTTGATGGGGCGGTTTTTGCGATGGATGGCATTTGTCCCCACCAGGGGGGTCCGCTCGCCCGGGGCGAGGTCGCCCAAGGCGCCGTGACCTGTCCCTGGCATGGTTGGCGGTTCGACCTGGCCAGCGGGCAATCGGCCGTGCATGCGCGGGTGGTCCAGCCAACATTCGAGGTTCAGGTCCGTGGGGGCGACGTGTGGGTCGACGTCCCCTGAGGGCGTCTTCCGCACGCCAACGGGGCCGATAGCCCGATCGAGAGTGCCGTTGAGCCGTTTCCGCCTCCGCCCCTTCCGCAACGGCGACCCACCCGCACTGGCGGACCTCTGGAACCGCGGTACGCCCCAAACGGGGGTCGCCCGCCCCCTGGCGTCCCACGAATTCGACGCGGCCGTCGTCAACAAGCTCGGCTTCGACCGCCAGGGATTGCTCGTCGCCGAGCCGGCCGAGGGGGGGCGCCCCGTCGGCTTCGTCCACGCCGGGTTTGGCCCCGCCGATCCCGCCGGGCCGTCCCACCAGCCCGACCTTGCCCTCGGCGCCGTCGCCATGTTGGTGATTGAGCCGACACTTCGCGACCCGGCCGAACTCGGGCGGGAGCTGCTCGACCGGGCCCTGGTCTATCTGCGGAGTCGGGGGGCTTCGGTGCTGTATGCCGGAGGTCAGGCCCCCCTGAATCCGTTCTACTGGGGCGTCTACGGAGGGAGTGAGTGGGCCGGCATTCTCGACGATCACTCGGTGTTTCGAGAAGCGGTCGAGGCCGGGGGATTTCGGCCGGTCTCGACGACGCAGTTGCTGGAACTCGACCTGGCCCACTGGCGAGACCCCCGAGACCCCAAGTCGGCGTTCCTCCGCCGTCAGTCCCGCCTGGAAGTCGAGGAGGACGTACCCTTGCCTCGTTGGTGGGATGCCCTGGCCATCGGTCAGCGGCAACCGACCGTCTTCCGCCTGGCGTCGAAATCCGAAGGGCGGTCGCTGGCCCTCGCCCTGACCTGGGACATGGACTGGTTCGGTCGAGACGGCCGGTCCCGCCTGGGGATCGCCCTGTTCGAGGTCTTCCCCGACTCCCGTCGCAAAGGGCTCGGGCGGCACCTTCTCATCGAGATCCTCCGCCACGCCCAGTCGCAACTCGTTGAGGTGCTGGCCGTCCAGACCCCGACGACCAACACTCCAGCGCTCGCCCTGTATCGCTCCGCCGGCTTCGAGCCCGCCGGCACCTCGACCCTCTACCGGCTCCCGGGCCTCGACGATCCTGCGCCGTAGTCGAATCCCAATCCGGCCCGAGAGCGAGGTTCAACTCGCCAGGCCATCGACGACGATCGACCCATCGGCCCGCCGCTTCCGGGAGTCGACCAGAACCTGGGCCTCGATCCCCGCCGAGGACGCCGTCACCGCCGACGGACTGGCCGAGGCCAGAAGGGCCGCCGCTCGGGCGCCGGGAATCGGCGCATTGGCGGTCGACCCCCAGGGAATCGCCACCGCGGGGTAGTGCCCCGACGAGAACCCGATGTAGAAGGTCCCCGTCACCGGATCGTAAACGCAGATGTCCGTTTTGCGGTCGGCGTCGAAGTCGCCAATGACAGGAATTGGGCTGTCGCTGGCGTAACCCCAGGGTATCGTCACCGTCGCGTAGTTGGACGAGAAGGTGATAATGAACGCCCCGGCGACCGGGTCATACACCCCGATGTCGGTCCGCCGGTCGCCATCGAAGTCGCCGGTGATGGGAATATCGTGGTGGCTCGGGTCGCCGTAGGCGAGGTTCACCGCCGGATACCCCGACGAAAACCCGATCACGAACGACGAGGTCACCGGGTCGAACACCGCCACATCGGCCCGCCTGTCGCCGTCGTAGTCACCAATCAAGGGGATGTCATGGTGGCCCGGGTCGCCCCAGTTGAGGGCGACGGCCGGGAACCCCGCCGAGAACCCGATGTTGAAGGTACCGCTCACCGGGTCGTAGGTCGCCATGTCGGTTTTGCCGTCGCCGTCGAAATCCGCCGTCACAGGGATGGGCTGATCCGCGGGGACACCCCAGGGGATGTACGCCGGCGCCTTCCCCGAGGAGTAGCCAATGATGTACGCCCCGAGCGTTCGGTCATAAACGGCGACGTCGGTCCGGCCGTCGCCATCGAAGTCCGCCGCCAGGGGAACAGTCAGGTTGCTCGCGTAGCCCCAGGGGATCGTCACCGCGGGAATTCCCGAGGAGAAGCGGATGCTGAAGGCGCCGGTCACGGGATCATAGACGCTGATGTCGGATTGGTGATCCCCGTCGTAATCGCCGAGGACGGCTTCGGTGCGAGAAACGCTCAGGTCGACGCGGAACGGTTCGCTGCCGTGCAGTCCGTCGACGGCCGCGACAATCAGGGTGCCGCCCAGAGTTGCCACTGGCGCGGGGTTCGATGACGGGGCGCCGGGGTTCAGGTCGGCGATCAACGTGGTGCCGCCAATGGTTCCGTCGCTTCTCCAAAGCTCGTTGCCGTGGGCTGGGTCCCTGGCGGCGAAATAGGCCAGGCTCCCCGAGATCACAATTGGCCCCGACGGAGCGACGACCGCCGTCCCGCTTAGCAAAATCGTGCCGGCGGCGGTCCCGTCGCTGACCCAGGGACGCCAGACGCCTGAACTGTCGCGTTGCTCGTACAAGAGCCGACCACCCAGCGAGGTCAGGTCGGCGAACGCCGGAGCCCCGCCCGCCGAGGGAGGCGCCTGAACCATGACGGTATGAGACGGCAAACCGTCGCTGACCCAGAGGCCACGGCCGTGGACGCCATCATCGGCCGTGAAGAAGACCCGACCGCCCACCGCCGTGATATCGTCGGGCCCCGACCCCGCGGTCGTCCCGGCCGACCCTCCCGAGGTCGCGTTGATGTCGGCGATCAGCACCGCGACCGACCCGGTTCCCAGAGCGGCCCACAGTTCCCGCCCATGAACCCCGTCGTCGGCGCCAAAGAACAAAACGCCGCTGGCCAACTGGAATTGCGAGGGGAACGACCCCCCCGGCCCAGGGTTGATGTCTCGATACAGGAGTGTTCCGGCCGCCGTGCCATCGGTGGACCACAACTCGTCGCCGTAGGGGTCGCTCACGCCAAGCCCATCGTCGGCCGCGAAGTACAGTCGCCCGGCGAACGGCGTCAAAGCCAGGGCGGGGCCCGACCCGGAGTTGCTCGCCCGGAACGAGCGGAGCAACGACGTCCCGGCCGCGGTCCCATCGCTGCGGATCAGGTCGACGGCGATCTTCCCCGAGGCGTCCGGCCGGGTCCTGGCGAAATACAAGGCCCCGTTGAACGCCAGCAGGTCCGAGATCGCCAGGCCGCCCAGATACACCGCCGGCGCGGTTCCCCCAACGGTTCCATCGGTTCGCCAGAGGGTCGGGCCATAGCCGCCGTCCGCGATGAAATACAGCAAGCCATGGAAAAGCACCGACTGGCCGCTCGCCGTCAGGCCGGTCAGCGACGAGGAAGGACCCGGGGCGATGTCGGCCAGCAAGATCGTCCCGCTCGCGGTGCCGTTGGTGGCCCACATCTCCAACCCGTGGATTCCGTCGTCGGCCTCGAAGATCACCCGGCCGTTGATCGTCGTCGCGGTCGACCCACCCGACCCGTTGGTGTTGGCCGTCGGGTCAAGGCTGCCCAGCGTGACGCCCGGGGCGAACGACACCGCGGCGAACGTCCCGCCCACCGTCCCGTCGCTCAGCCACAACTGGTTCACCCCCGCCGCGCCGTGGCCCGAAAAGACCAGCAAGCCCCCGTCCGGCGTCAGAGCCTGGGGGGTTCCGCTGTCTCCGCCCGGCAGGAGGTCGTAGAAAAAGGCCGTCCCGCCCTGCGTGCCGTCGCTCCTCCACAGTTCCAGGCCGGTTCCTGGGTCGTAGTTCGAGAAGTACAGGACATTGCCCAGCGTCGCGAAACTCGCCACCGCCGTTGATCCGTCCGAACCATCCCCGGCCGGCAGGATCGACCGCAAGGCCAGGGTTCCGGCGGCGGTCCCGTCGCTGCTCCAAAGTGTCGTGGGAGCGGCCGACACGGTGGGTCCCAGGGTGAAGAAGATCCGGCCGGGCGTCGCCTGGAAGTTTCCCGCGACGTAGCTGCTCAGGGAGGTTTCATAGGCCAGCGCCGTCACCGACGCGGTCCCGTCCGGGATGCCGTTGCTGCGCCAGAGCGACACGCGATACACCGGCGCCGCGGGCGTCCCGATGCTGGTCGTCGAGGTGAAGTAGGCGTAGCCTCCCTGGACCACGAACGGGACGTTGCCCGCGAGGCCAACCGGTGGCGGGTCGGGCGCCACCGACGAGACCATCCACGTTCCCGAGACGGTCCCATCGCTCCGCCACAACGCCGGCGCGTTTCCGCCGTCATTGCCGGAAAACAGCAGCCGAGTGCCCAGGGAGGTCAGGTCGGCGATCCCCGGAGCAAACGTCAGGGCCCCGCCCCGCGAAAACTCCTTGACCAGAACCGTCCCCGAGGCTGTTCCGTCGCTGACGTAAAGGTCGCTCCCGGTGGACGACTCCTCGGTGAAGAACAGGCGGTTCCCGACGACGGTCAACGACGACGGGGCCCCGTAAACGGTGGAAAACGACTTGACCAGCGTCGTCCCGGCCGCCGTGCCGTCGCTCTTCCAGAGCCCCAACACCCCGGCCGTGCCGTCGCTGGCGGTGAACATCAAGGTCCCGCCGAGATTCACGAGGTTGGACGGGGACGACCCTCCCGAGGGGTTCAGGTCGCGGACCAGCGACGTCCCGGCGGCGGTCCCGTCGCTGGTCCACAACTCCGAACCGTGGACGCCGTCGTCAGCCACGAAGAAGGCGCGGGCGCCTATGGCGGTCAGTTCGCTCGGCCCGGCGACACCGGACCCGGCGAGCGAGATGTCCTTGACCACGAACCCGCCGCGATACAGGGCCGTCGCCCCGGTCGCAACGTCCCGGGCCGCGTACCAGATGGCCCCCGAGATCACGGTCAGGTCGGACGGGAAGGCGTCGGCGGTGTTGATGTCCTTGATTAGCCCGTTCGCGAGAAGGGTGCGCCCTTCCAAACACTCCAACGAGGGCAGGGCCGCTCGGCGACCAAGCCGCCCCCCCCCGCCGCGACGCCGCGCGCCCATGCCCGTGCCTCCCCGACCGAAGTCCGGCCGACCTCGACCCGGCCGACACTTCCCCCTTTGAGAGTGGTAGGACACGTTTCCGGCCGGAAGGGTTGGAACTCCCCTGGCCCACGCTTCCGGCTCCGGGGTAAAACGGAGGAAGTCCTCCAAAAGGAGCCCCTTCTCACATGGCACGCCGCACTCTCCGCGACCTCCGGGCCGAAGCCGACGCGATCGCGGCGCGTGGCCTCGATCTCCCGGCCGCCCGCAAGCCTCGGTCCGAGCCCACTGAGCGTCGTCCCCGGCCCTCGGCCGAGCCCGCCCGCATGCGGGTTGTCTGGGCCGTTTGTGACGTCGGCGGTCGGACTGTCGCCACCTACGAATATCCCAGGAAGGCCGAGGCCGAGGCCCACGCGGCCCTCCTTCAGAGCAAGGGAAAGGGGGCTCACTTCGTCCGATCGCTCAAGGAGCCGATGGGCGGTTGAACCTCGAGGTCGACGGCTGCCGACGACCCGAAGACGTGGTATGGTGGACAGGGAGCCCCGAGCCCTCGCCTTGCTTGAGACGTTTCCCCATGCCGCACGCCCAGACCGTTCCACCCGTCGAGGCGATTCGCGATTGGTACGCCGAGGACCCGTCGCGAATGACGATGATGGGTGCTCGCAAATTTGGCGTTCCCGAGCGAACCGTTCTGGAAGCCCTGGCCGATTGCTGGCCGATCGACCGTCTCCGCGCCGACGCCTTCCCCGAGTTGATGGATGGGCTGGTCGGCCTGGGACTGATGCGGGTCTTCGTCCGTAGCCGAGCCGCGGTCATCGAATCGGTCGGCCACTTCGGCGGATTTTCCGAGGCTGGTCCGTTCTTCAACGTGCAGACCGAGACCCTCGACCTCCACATCCTGCCCGCCGAGATTGCCGCCATTTACGCGGTCCGCAAGACCGGACATGACTCGTCCTACGCCACTCACTCGTTCCAGCTTTTCGACCACCAGGGTGACGCCGCCTTCAAGACGTTTCTGTGGGAAGATTTTCCCGCCGTCCCGCCCGCCCGGATCACCGCGTTCGAGGATCTGGTCCGTCGTCTCGGGTCAGGTTGATCCTGGACAGTTGGCGCGACAGTTGCTCAGATTTCCCGCAATCCTTCAGAACGTGCGTGGACGCTCGACCGAATCGCGATCGGTGTCCCCCCTGAGGCCCTAGCCAATGGCCAACGAAGACATTCAATCCCAGATCTCGACCGCCAACCTCACGGCCGCGGCAGGCGTGGGGGCTTCGGAAGCTTCGTCGGCTCCGCCCCTTCCCCCCGCCGACCCCGCGGACGATCATGCCCCCAACTCGCTCTATGGGCCCGCTGGCCCCCAGCCGCATGGCATTGAGCAAGCCGCCTCGTCAATGGAGGATGCCGAGGGACTTGGGGTTTCCGGCGAGAAGATCATGTGGCAGGGGCGCTATTCCCTGCGGAATTTCGCCGGACGATTCGTGCTCGTTGCCGCCATCTCCATCCTTTGGCTGGTCTACACACTTCGCGCGAAGCCGTGGACCGACGGCGATAACAACGGGCCCTATCTCCTGTGGGTCCTGGCGGGAATCCTTGTGGCAGGCTTTCTCCTGGCCATGCTTCGTCGGGTTCTCCTGGCCCGCTTCGGCCATTTCTACCGGCTCACCAATCGCCGTTTGTTCGTCTCCACAGGCGTTTTCCGCCGACGAGAAGACCAGGTTGAATTACTGAGAGTCAAGGACGTCTTCCTGGATCAGACCTTTGGTCAGCGTTTACTGTCCATCGGCAAGGTGGTCGTGATGACCGAGGAACCGCATTTCCCCATGCTTAACCTGATCGGCGTGACTGATCCGAAATCCGTCATGGACCTGGTATGGCACCATGCCCGGGCCGAGCGTGACGAACGTAGCACGAAAGTCGAAGCGCTTTGACCGGCGTCCCTTTCGTCGAGTCGCTTTCCGATCCAAGACTGTTCCGACCCTTGATCCGTTTTCGCGGAGCCCCGAGCCGATGCCCACCGTGACCGTTGACGGCGAAACGTCCTTCGCAGTGGAGCCTGGCCGCAAACTGGTCCTGGCAATCGAGGATGCCGGGATCGACATCCTCCACCGCTGCGGGGGCAACTCCCGCTGTACGACCTGCCGCGTCCAGGTTCTCTCCGGCGACCCGGGGCCGATGGGCGACGATGAGCGCGAGCGGCTGGCTCGCGAGGCGAGCCTCGGGCCCGACATCCGCCTGTCCTGCCAGGTCCGGGTGGAATCGGACCTCGCCGTCAACGTACTGCAACGCGCCGGGGCGACCGGAATGACTCCCGGGGCCCGGCCGCTCGACTGATTACGGTCGAGGAGGGCCACAGGGCTCCGCGATTTCTGTCCAGCGCTGGCACAGGGCTCCGCGACTTCCGTCCGGCGCTGGATTGATTAGCCCTGGGACTCGCTGCACTTCTTGCAACGAGCAATGTGCTGGCGGACCATGCCGCCGCAACGCTTGCAACGACGGGTCTTCGCCTTGTGCCAACTCTTCTTGCGGGGTCGCAACGCCACGGGACACCTCGACGGGGCTGGGTTGGCTATTCGCGGGATACGCCCGACGTCCAGGTCGGGAAGAGTCCCAATCTACCGAGACAGACGTCCCACCGCCAGGCAACTCGACGAATCGTTCACTGAATGCCGGATCGTTCCATGCTCGGCGCGGCAACCCGGGCGTCTGACGGGATTCGCGGTCAAGGTCCTCAATGGGCCGGACCCTGACCGCTTTGAGATCGGCGAGGTCGGTTTTGCGGTTGGGAAGTCGTTGCCTCGCCCGATCGCCATGATGGCCGCCCTCCCTGAGCACTCCGTGACTGCCCTTCGATTCAAATGGTCGGAATTCCCGCGGCGTCATGGAAAAGGGCCTTCGGTATCACAGGCGAGGGGCCGCCGGCCTCCTCGGCGCCTCGAACGGTGGCGTCCCTCTGGGTCGGACCTTTCGCCGATAAACCTTGTCATTGGCGGTGACGAACAAGGTGCGGAAGTCAGCGCCCCCGAAGCAGAGGTTCGACGCCTTGCCGTTGGGCGTCGGGAGGATGACATTGACTCGCCCCGCCTGGTCACAGACCTGGACCCCCATCCTCGTCGCCACGTAAACCCGGCCATCATCATCGACCCGCATCCCGTCGCCTCCCGCGTCGTCGGCCGAGTCGGGGGTGTGGAGTCGGAAGAACTTTTGCTTGTCAGTCAGTGAACCATCGGGCTGAACCCGGTAGGCATAAACCCAATGACTCCTGGCGTCGGAGACATAAAGCTGGGTCTGGTCGGGGGAAAGGGCGACCCCGTTGGGATACTTCAACCCGCTGTCGACAACCCGCTTCGACCCGTCCCGGGCGATGTACCAGACCTTGTTTTCCTCCGGCTTGGGGTCGCCGGGGTTGGTGACGTAAAGGCCGCCTTCGTGGTTGACCACCACGTCATTGCCCCGAATCCCCTCGGCGACCATCGAAACCTTCTCCTCGGCGTCGTGGACCAAAATCTGGCTGGTCTCGGTGGCGACGGCGAACCGCCGGCCGTCGGGACCGAACGCCTGACCATTGGTGCGCTTGGTGTCGGTCGAGAGCGGCGTGACCTTGCCGTCGAGGTCGATCCGGAACGCCTTGCTTTCGGGGATGTCGGCGAAGACCACCTCCCCCTTCGCGTCGGCGGCGGGCCCCTCGGTGAAGGTGTGCCCCTCGGAGACGAGTTGCCATCCCTCTCCGGGGATCAAAATGTCTCGCAAAGGCCCCGAGCCCTCACTGACCTTGATCGCCTCGGGCCAGCCTTTCCACAGCCAGCGCATTGCTGGTGGAAAGACCTCGGTCGCGTGCTTGCCGTCGTGACCCCCTTCGCCCCAGTCGTGGTCGACCTCATACCCCGCGAACGTCAACGCCCGTTCCATCTCCTGGTTGGCCATCCACCAGTCGCCGCCGTAGATGTTCAGGTCGCCGGAACCGTCCTGGAGAAAGACTCGCAACGGCTTCGGCTCAACCTTGCGGATCAACGTCGGATACTCATTCCCGCCCCGCAGCCCAACATAGGTGCCGATCCCGCTGAACACCCGCCGGAAGGCGTCGGGTCGCTCCCAGGCCGCCGTGAACGCGCAGATCGCCCCGCTGCTGAGGCCGCCAATGCTTCGGTCGTTGCCCTCCCGGGACAGATGGATCGGTCGCCCGTCGGCGGCGACCTTCGACTCGACGTCCGGCAACAATTCCTCCAGCAGGAACCGGGCGTAGGCGTCTCCCAGGCCGTCGTACTCGAAGCTCCGATTGAACCGAGGCAGGGCCTGGTCCGACGCCGCCTCGACCCGTCCCGGCTGGACGAACACGCCAATGACCGGCGGGATTTCCCCATTGTGAATCAACTCATCCAGGACCGCCGGGGCGTTGAGCTGAACCCCATCCTGGTGGACGTGGAGGCACGCCGGCGTCTTGGGGTCGTACTGTTTGGGGATGTACAACCAGTAGTCGCGGGTCGTTCCCGGGAAGATGGTGCTTTTGGAGAAGGTGTATTGCGTAACTTCACCCCGAGGGGTCGTCGGCGAGGCAGGCTCCTCCGCGACCGCCCGGACGCCCAGGCCCAGCGCCGTCAGGGTCGCGAGGAGGACGGGAAGCGGCCAGGTCGGTCGGGTCATGGTCGAGCCTCGCGGAGTCGTGGGCAGGGTCGATGCGCACAAGATCGACCGCAGAGTCTAGCCCAGCCCCGCAGGGCCAGCCACGACCCCGAATCCGTGTTTGAAGGCGCTTGACAACGGTCTACTGTCCTTGTATCCAGTATCTTTCGTCCGAGGGCCGGCGATCGGCTCGCCCTCCCGACCCACCCGAGCCAAGCGATGCCGAGGAAATCGAGTCCCCCTCCGCCGGCGGTCGAGCGAAACGGGCGAGCCGCCTCGGCCTCGCCCAAACTCCCATCACTAAACACGTTGCGCACGGAGATCGACCGCATCGACCGGGACCTGGTGGCCCTGTTCAATCGCCGCTCCGAGGTGTCCTCCGAGATTGGCCGGGTCAAGGCTCGTCAGGGGTTGGAAGTCTGGTCGCCCGCCCGTGAGGAAGAGGTCCTGGAGAAGGTCCAGGCCGCCAGCAAGGGGCCGATGCCGGCGGAATCGTTGCGGGTCATCTTCCGGGAACTGATGAGCAGCAGTCGCGCCCTGCAACTCCCCTTGCGAATCGCTTGTCTCGGGCCCAAATACAGTTACAGCCACCTGGCGGCGGTCTCGAAATTCGGCGTGGCGGTCGAGCACGTCCCCGTCGGGTCGATCGCCGCGGTCTTCGAGGAGGTCAACCGCCGTCACGTCCAGTTCGGCCTGGTGCCGTTGGAAAACTCCACCGATGGCCGCGTCGCCGACACCCTGGAGATGTTCACCCGCCACGCCGGCCTGAAAATTCGCGCTGAGGTCCGACTACGGATTCACCACTGCCTCCTGGGCCGCTGTGAGTGGGGTGAGGTCCGCCAGGTTTATTCCAAGGCCCAGGCGCTTTCCCAATGCCGCCACTGGCTGGGGAAGAATTTGCCTCAGGCGCGGGTGATTCCGGTGACCTCGACCGCCGCCGCCGCCGAGATGGCGCAGCAGCAAGAGTTCGCCGCCGCCGTCGCCAGCCGCCCCGCCGCCGAGGCGTATGGGCTCAAGGTTCTGGCCGAGAATATCGAGGATCAGCCCCGCAACATCACCCGATTCGCCGTCATCGCCGAACAGGGCGAGGCCCGCACCGGCAAGGACAAAACCACCTTGCTCATCCGCATGACCAACGACCCGGGCAGCCTCGTCAAGGTCATCCTCCCCTTTGAAAAGGCGGGCCTCAACCTCACCATGATCGAATCCTTCCCCGCCGCCGACGCCGCCCCCGCGTCCGAACAGTCCTACCTGTTCTTCCTGGATTGCGAAGGTCACGCCGAGGACGACGCCCTGTCCAAAACGCTGGATGTGGTCCGCAAGCGTTGTGAGCGTCTGGACGTTTTGGGGTCCTATCCGCGAAGCTCCTTCAGCGAGGGTTGATCGCCGGCCAGAGTCTCCTTGCGATGCTTGCGAGCCGGAGGCGATTCGGGGACGATGGACCTCCTGGGGAGTGATTGGGTCCGCACGGTTTGGGACGGGGGGCTTGGGTGGAGCGCTCGTCGAAGGCCGTCACGACGTCGGTGGTGGTCCTGGCCGTTCTGGGCTCGATGGCCGCGCTTTCCCTCATGAAGGCCATTCTGATCCCGGTTTCGCTGGCGCTTTTGCTGGCGTGCCTGCTGGGACCGGCGATTACCGGGCTCAGGCGCATTCTGCCGCTGGGAGCCACGGGAGCGGCGGTGGTTTTGTTCCTGCTTCTGGTGATGGTGGGGCTTTACCTGGCCAGTCTGACCGCCGAAAATCTCGTGAAAATGGCCGACACCCTGCCCAGCGACGCCGAACGTCTGGCCGGACGGCTCAGTGAGCGGGTGGCCGACGCCGTGCGAGCCCACCCCCAACTCCGGGGGATCTTGCCCGACCCCAAGACGATTGACCAGTTGGGTTTCAGCAACGCCCAACTGATCGCCAACCTCCGCGTCTACCGGGCCGACATCACCGGCTGGGTGGCCCAGGGATTCATTATCCTGATCCTGGTCCTGTTCCTGCTGGCCGAGAGCGAGATGCTGGCCCCCAAGGCGGTAAGGTTCTTCACCCCCGCCCCCGGAGAGGCGCACGCCGCCCAGGAAACCTTGCGCACCCTGACTCGTCAGGTCCGCGCCTACCTCGCCGCCCGCACCTTGATCAACCTGGGGATGGGTCTGATCCTGGCCGTGGCGTTCAAGATCGAGGGGCTCAACTTCTCGCTGGCCCTGGGCTTGTTCGCCGCTGTCACCAATTACGTTCCTTACGTCGGGCAGGTGCTCGGCGGCGGCGCGGCGGTTCTGGTGGCGCTGGGTCAGTTCGAAACGCTGGGGGATGCCTTGATCGTGGCGGCGATCTTCCTGGCGGTGGTCACGGTCGAAGGGTATGTCGTGACCCCCTATGTGATGGGCCGGTCGCTGGACCTCAACGGCACGACGGTCTTGATCGCCTGCCTCTTCTGGGGGTTTCTCTGGGGACTGGTCGGCCTGGTGTTGGCGATGCCGATCACCGTTTCGATGAAGCTGGTCTTCCAGCACGTCCCGGAACTCCACCGCTGGGCGGAACTGATGAGCCGCGACTGGCAACCGCCGCCGCTGATCCCTCTCACGCCACCGACCGACTCCGACGACGCCCTCGACCCGATTCCCTCGCCAACGGCCGTCACCCCCGCGGCCGCCACTCCGGCCCGGGCACGGGTTTGACTCGACGGACCGTACCGCTACGATGGGAAACACGGCCCGGGGCGATCGCCCAGGCCGGCTCCTCCGGCGAACGAGGACCAAACCGATCATGGGCACTCCCCCCCGACGGCTGACCTCGTTCGCCAACTGCGCCGGTTGCGCGGGGAAAATCTCGCTCACGGCGATCTCGGAGTTGCTCAAGCTCCTGCCACCTCGCCCGGCCGACCCCAATCTGATTGTCGGCACGGAAACCGCCGACGACGCCGGGGTTTACCGCATCGGCGAGAACCTGGCTCTGGTCCAAACGGTCGACTTCTTCCCACCACTGCTCGACGACCCGTTCGCCTTCGGCCAGGTCGCGGCGGCCAACGCCCTGTCCGACGTCTACGCGATGAACGGCCGTCCTTTGACGGCCCTGAACCTCGTGGGCTTCCCCTACGACGACCTGCCGATGTCGGTTCTGGCCGAGATTCTGAGGGGAGCGGCCGACCGCGTCACCCTGGCCGGCGCTGTCACGCTGGGCGGGCACTCGATCCGCGACAATGAGGTCAAGTTTGGTCTCAGTGTCACCGGCCTGGTCGAACCCTCGGCCGTCTTGACGAACGCCGGCGCGCGGGTCGGCGACGTCCTGGTCCTGACCAAGCCCCTGGGCACCGGCTTCCTCACGACCGCGGCGAAAAACGAGGCCTGCCCGGCCGAGGTTCTCGACAACGCGATAGCCAGCATGATCCAGCTCAACGCCGTCGGCCGAGACGCCCTGAACGCCGCCGGGGGGGCCCACGCGCTGACCGACGTCACCGGCTACGGCCTCGCCGGCCACGCCTCCGAGATGGCCCAGGGCTCGGGCCTGACTTTGGTCCTCGACACCCACGCCCTGCCGATCCTCGAAGGCGCCGAGGCCCTGGCGACGCCGAAAAATCAGTCGCGGGCGTTCGGCACGAATCGCGACTTCCTGGCCGACCGCGTCGAGATTCGGCCGACCGCCCGGCCCCTCGGTGTCGACTTCTGCCACGACCCTCAAACCTCCGGCGGCCTCCTCATCGCCATCGACCCGGCCCACGTCGACCGCCTCCTCGTCGAACTTCGAGAGCGACGGGCGAAGGCCTCGGCGGTCATCGGCAGGGTCGAGGCTCGCCGAGGCTCCATCGCCGTGGTCCTCTCCTGACCCTCCCGGAGGTTCCCCATGCTGGCCGCCCCTTGCCTGATCCTCGGACTTCTGATTTCCGCCCAGGCGCCTCCCGCCGGGGTTGAGATCGACAGCGCTCAGGGGGAAATCCGCTTTCCGGCCAAGGTGAACCACCCGGTCGGCAAACCTTGCATCGACGCCTGGGGCCAGCGCATCCAGGCGTTCATCGGCTGCCAGCAGGCTGGCGGCAAGCCGACCCAGTTCGCCGACCACTTCGTCTTCCTTGCCGGGGTCGACGTTGACGACGTCTATCAAGGGCTGACCGAGGCCGGCGCCAACGTCAAATCCCACGTCTCCCGGGCCGAGGGACGCAAGGTCGCCGGCAAGCAGTTCCTCGACGGGGACGAGGTCGCCATCTTCGTCAGTTGGCAGGAAAACGGCCGCAAGGTCGAGCGTCCCTATGAGTCATTCGTCCAGGAGCGAGTCACCATCAACGGCAAGGACGTGGTCCGTCCCTGGACGCCTCACTGGGTCTTCCACGGCAGCGGCGCGATTCACAAGGAAGGGACCGGCTGCGTCGCCTGCCCGTGCGACTGTCCGGGCGGCCTGATCGCCGACAACCGCAACCCCATCTACGAACCCAAGCCGACCGTCCGGTTCGATCTCTCCAATGCGCCCCCCGAGGGAACGCCGGTCGTCATCCGCATCCGTCGGGTCGCGAACCCTCGTCCTTGAACACTCAGGACGCGGTCGGCCCGCGGACTGCTTCGGATCGTTGGTCGTCCAAAACGTCGGCCAAGATCTGGCCGAGGTCTCGCGTCGGCCGATAACCGATGAGGCTGTCGATTTTCGACAGGTCCGGCACCCGCCTCAACATGTCCTCGAACCCGGCCGCGTAGGCTTCGCTGTAAGGGACCAGTCGGATTTCACTCCGACGGCCGGTCAGGTCGACGACCCGCCGGGCAAGTTCGCCAATCGTCACTTCCTCGTCGTTGCCCACATTGTAGACCCCGCCGCGGGCCTCGGGAGTCGCGAGGAGTTTCACCAACGCGACGACGACGTCCGCGACGTGGGCGAAGCAACGCGACTGGTTGCCGTCGCCGTAAACCGTCAAGGGCTCCCCCGCCAACCCCTGGGCGACGAACCGGGGGACAACCATCCCGTACCGCCCCGTCTGCCTCGGCCCCACCGTGTTGAACAGCCGGGCGACGACGACCGGCAGCCTCGCCTGGTGCCAGTACGCCTGGGCCAGGAACTCGTCCAGGGCCTTGGCGCAGGCGTAGGCCCATCGACGGGTGGTCGTCGGGCCCATCACGCAGTCGTCCCCCTCGGCGAAGGGGACCTTGACTCCCTTGCCGTAAACCTCGCTGGTCGAGGTGATCAGGATCGGCCGACGATACCGGGCGCACGCCTTGAGGACGACCTCGGTGCCGCCGACGATCGTCTCGATCGTGCGGACCGGCTCGTCGACCACGAGCTTGACCCCCACCGCGCTGGCCAGGTGGAAGACCGCATGGCACTCGGTCACGCAGCGGCCAACCGCCTCGGGCTCGGTGACACTGGCCACTCGTAGCTCGAAGTCGGGCCGACCTTCCAGGTGCGCGACATTCTCGAACCGGCCGGTGCTCAGGTCGTCGAGCACCAGGGCCTGATGCCCCTCGGCGAGCAATCGCTCGACCAGATGGCTGCCGATGAACCCCGCGCCGCCGGTCACCAGGTAACGCATCCGCGAGATCCACTCCAGGCTCGGACCGGCGCCGGGCGAAAGAACTCACCCGGCGGCGGTCTTCGGTTCGATCAATCCTGATCCAGTGAGACGTTCCAGTAAGCCTCACTCAGGAATCGCGACCAACTTTCGATCCGCATCCCGTGAGAGGCATACAGCGGCTTCCACGCCGGCCGAACCGGCACCTTCCGGAGCTTCATCCGCGCCTGTTCGG
Source organism: Isosphaeraceae bacterium (assembly GCA_965201075.1). GTDB lineage: Bacteria > Planctomycetota > Planctomycetia > Isosphaerales > Isosphaeraceae > CBDAVP01. The sequence continues at coordinate 483,867 of CBDAVP010000016.1, forward strand.
GGGTCCGGTTCGCCTTGCGGGCATTACACGGAACGCACGCCAAAGCACAGTTCTCCCAGGTGGACAGGCCGCCCTGGGCCCTTGGGAGGACGTGGTCGATCGTCAGTTCCGAGGTTCCCGGCTTGATCCCGCAGTACTGACAGGTCGCGTGGTCACGCTTGAACAGGTTCCGGCGGCTGAAGGTGACGACCGACTCCCGCGAGCGGTCGTAATACTTCAAGGTCAGCACCTCGGGAACCCGCAGCGACTCGCGGCTGGTGCGCAGAAACGGCTCGCCGGCTCGGGGCTTGAGCTGGGCCCAGTCGGCCCAGGTATACAGGCGGAAGTCGTCGGGGTCGACCACCTGCGCCGAATCGTTCCAGAGCATGGTCAGCGAACGCGCCACGGTCGCGACGTTGACCGGCTGCCAGTTACGGTTCAGGACCAGGGTCGGACGTTCCAGGACCGAGCTTTGCATCGAGGCCTCCCGAGACGTTGGGGGACCGGGGGAGTCGAACCCCCTTGGGACGCGGGCGGTCGCCGAGCGTCGGCCCGACCATTACACCACATGCGCGACCTTGTCGTCATCCAACCCGTTGAGACATCGCCAAACCTCGGAGGGTTCGAGGCCCGCCCCAACTTGCTACGATGAGGAAATCTCCAAACGAACCGTCGCGCGAGGGTCCTGGCAGGATGAAGGCGGAAATCATCGCGATCGGCAGCGAACTGGTCAACGGCCAGAAGCTCGACACCAACAGTCAGTGGCTTTCCCAACGGCTGGAAGACCTCGGCATCCCCGTCCGGTTCCACGAGAGTCTCGGCGACGACCTGGACGAGAACGTCGAGGGATTCCGCGTCGCCCTGGGCCGCGCGGGGCTGGTGATCGTTACCGGCGGACTTGGTCCCACGCAGGACGACCTGACTCGCGAGGCCCTCGCCCTGGTCGCCGGCACTCCTTTGGTGGAAGACGTTGACGCCCTGGAGGCGATCGAATCTCTCTTTGCCCGCCGGGGCCGTCCCATGAGCCCCCGCAACCGCGTCCAGGCCCTGCGCCCCGAGGGCTCCGTCTCCCTGCCCAACGCCGTCGGCACCGCCCCGGGAGTCTGGTTCCGCGTGGGCGAGTCCTGGATCGCCTGCCTGCCGGGGGTCCCCTATGAGATGAAGGCGATGTTCGACGAGTCGGTCGTCCCTCTCCTGCGAGCGGAGGGTCTGACCGGCCGGGTGATTGTTCACCACGTCATCAACCTCTACGGCCGGGGGGAGTCGGACATCGAGGCCGAGGCGATGGACCTGACCGCGCGGGGCCGTCAGCCCGAGGTGGGCATCACCGCCTCCGACGCCACCATCAGCTTCCGAATCTCCTCGGCCGGACCCGACGAGGACGCCGCGCTCCTGGCGATGCAACCAACGCTCGACGAGATCCGCCGACGGTTCACCGACCTGATCGTCGGCGAGGGGACCGAGGACGTCGTCCACGCGCTGGTTCGCGTCCTGAGGGAGGGAGGCCGGACGCTTGCCGTCGCCGAATCCTGCACGGGGGGCTTGGTCGCCCAGCGAATCACTGCACTGTCCGGCGTCAGCGCCTGTTTTCCCGGCGGCGTGGTGACGTATTCCAATGAAGCGAAGCACGACCTGCTCGGCGTCTCGACCGACCTCATCGCCTCGGAAGGGGCCGTCAGCCTGGAAGTGGCGAAGGCGATGGCCGCGGGAGTTCGCGACCGCTTCCACGCCGATTTCGGCCTGGCGATCACCGGAGTCGCCGGCCCCACCGGTGGCAGTCCCGGCAAGCCGATTGGGCTGGTCTACCTCGGCCTCGCCTCGCCGTCGGGCGTTCTGGGGCGCCGGCTCGAACTTGGCCCGGAGCAGCCGCGGAGCGTCATTCAAAGTCGGGCCGCCAAGCACGCGATGAACTGGGCCCGCCTGCTGATCGTCGACGAACCCCCTGCCCCCTCGGCGTGAACCACCCGAGGGCTCAGGGAGCGTCAGACTCTCGAGGCGGCTCGGCCCAAACCTCCGCCGCCCCAGGTTGATCGACCCGCAACCGCGTGGTCGCCTCGTCGAGCCGTCGCAGACGATCGCCCCCTTGTTGATGAAGGGCGTCCAGCAGCCGACGCGCCTGGTTGGCCGCCGCGTTTCCAGGCTTCGCGGCGAGCCGGGTCAAAATCGCCTCGCCCGAGGGATCGCCACCGGCAACACGAGCGAACGCCACCCAGGCCCCGAGGCAATCGTCCCCAGTCTGGCCCAGCTCCACGAGGGCGACGGTTGGGAATTGGGTCCCGCTCACTGCGGCATAGGCGATCGGCCGGGCCAGCAGCACCCGGAGCCAGTCCGGCCAGCCCCGACTGCGGGCGATCGCCAGGGCATAGGCTCGCGGATCATTCTGGGCGGCCTCGGCGGTCAAAGACTCGGCCAGGACGTAGCGGGCCCGGGGGGGCAGACCCTTCTGTCGCTCGACCATCTCGAACCGCTGCCGCTGATTCACGCGGGGGTCGCGACTCAGCGCCACGGCCGCTGCAATCCGCTCAGGCTCCGGCCGGTTCGCGTCATGAAGGACGTAGATCGAGTGCCAGACCCCTCGCATCGCGACCAGTTGCCAGGAGAACCAGCCGATCATCCCGACCAGGATCACCAGGCCGGAGATCCCGATCGGCAGCATCGCGCCATACTTCTCCGCCGTCGTCTTGCGAGGCGGGTTGGGCGTGACAATCGGCAGCGTGGGAAAATGCGGCGGCATGGTCGCCCGACCTCGGAGGGGAAGTGCCACGAACCCTTTTCCCATTCTACTCGCCCCGCGAATTCCACGCCGCGTCACGGGCGCGGTAAGCTGTCGGGGTGTCTGGGGAACTGGGGGGTTGAGCCTTGAAGTTGAAGCGTCGGCCCGAGGATTTCCAGGTCGAGGAGTTGCCGATCGTCACGCCGGGCGATCGCGGCCGGTTCACCTTCTACCGCTTGACCAAGCGGGGACTGGGGACGATCGAGGCGTTGGAGGCGATCCGCCGTCGCTGGAACCTCGCCGCCGACCAGATTCGCCACGGCGGTCTGAAGGACCGGCACGCCGAGACCGTCCAGTATCTGACGATCCTTGATGGCCCCCGCCGCGCCTTGCACGAGACGAACCTGGACCTGGAACCGCTGGGGGCGCTTTCGCATCCTTACGGCCCGGCCTCGTTTCGGGGGAACCGCTTCGGCCTGGTCCTGCGCGACCTGTCCGCCCCCGCGCTGCGGGCGGCGACGCTGGCCATCGGTCAGATTCCCCGCGACGGACTGCCCAACTACTTCGATGACCAGCGATTCGGCTCGGTCGGGTTCGACGGCGGTTTCATCGCCCAGGCCTGGCTGGTGGGCGACCACGAGCGGGCCTTGCGCCTCGCCCTGGCCGAGCCCAACCTCGCCGACCGGCCCGACACCAAGGAGGAAAAGGCGATCCTCCGCGACCACTGGGGAGACTGGCCAACCGCCAAGGCCAAACTCAATCGCTCGCACGCCCGAAGCCTCGTCACTTACCTGGTTGACCACCCCACCGACTTCCGAGGCGCCTTCGCTCGCGTCCATCGAGACCTCCGCTCCCTCTACTTCTCGGCCTATCAAAGCTATCTCTGGAACCTTCTGCTGGGGGCGTTGATCGAGCGTCATACCCGCGACGATCAACGAGTTCCCATCGACTTCAAGGTCGGAACCCTCCCGCTCCACCGCGGTCTCGACGCCGTCCAGGCCGCCGCCCTGAGGTCCTGGCAAGTCCCGCTGCCCGCCTCACGAACCCCCCTTCCGGAAGGTCCCGCCAGGGACCTGGCCCTGAGCGTTCTCGAACCAATGGGTCTGGTTTGGGAAGATTTGCGAGTCAAGCACCTCAAGGACGTTTTCTTCTCCAAGGGAACACGCCCCGCCCTTTTCTTCCCGAGCGAACTGCGCCACGACGCGGCTGACGACGGCCTGTATCCGGGTCGACACGCCTTGCATCTGAGTTTCGAATTGCCCAAGGGAGCCTACGCCACGCTGCTGGTCAAACGAGTCACGGAGGCCGCATGATCGGCCGGCTGGACCCGGTCGTCCTGTACGAGGACAACCATTGCCTGGCGGTCCACAAGCCAGCCGGTCTGCTTTCCCAGGGGGACGAGACCGGCGACCCCAACCTTGTCGACTGGGCCCGCGACGACTTGAAACGCCGTCATGCCCGGCCCGGCAACGTCTTCGTCGGCCTGGTCCACCGTCTGGATCGGCCCGTTTCCGGCGTGATCTTGCTGGCCCGCACCAGCAAGGCCGCGTCCCGCCTCTCGTCGCAGTTCCGAGACGGTTCGATCGCCAAGGTTTACCGAGCGATCGTCGAGGGCTCGGTGCCCCTCAATGAAGGGCACTGGGTCGACACCCTCCGAAAGGATCGCGGGCTCAATCTCGTCTCAACCGTCGAGGAGAACGCCCCGGATGGCCGCGAGGCCTGGCTGGACTTCACCGTGCGAGGTCGCCAGGTCGGTACGACCGAAATCGAGCTACGACCCGGCACGGGCCGGGGCCACCAACTGCGAGTCCAGCTTGCCTCTCGGGGATTCCCCATCCTTGGCGACCGAAAATACGGCGCCCGTTCGTCGGTGCGGGCCGCCGATGGCGGTTGGCGAATTGCCCTGCATGCTCAGTCGTTGCGGTTCAAACATCCGACGAAGGAGGAAGTGCTTTTGATCGAGGCACCGGAGCCGGCAGACTGGCCGGTCGGTGTCCACGAAGGCTAAGGGTATTGCATCCCCAGTAGGCGAACGGGACACCCAGCGCCGTCGCAGCCAACGCCGCGTACGAATGCCACCCTGTCGAGTCAGGTCCGCCCGCCGTCGGCGTCGGGGTCGGGTCGGGAACCATTGTCGGCTTGCGAGATTCGAGCGGGAGTGGTTCCGTGGGCAAGACCGCCGCGGCCGGGGTCGAGGCTGGAGTTGAGGTTGAGCGTGGGGCGAGAGTCTCCAGATAAGCGTCCGCCGAGGCCCGCACCGACGGACTCAACGGGCCCAGGGCTTCGGCGTCTCGCAGGGCCGTTGCCCGATCGGTATGGTCGACCGTCACGCGATGGATGTACCACAAAAGGGCTGCCCGCGACCCGTCCGCGTCGCAAAAGTAAAGTGGGCGAGCCTCAACGGCGGCCAACTCCGCCTCGAATCGCTTGATGAGGGCACCATCGAGCGAGGTCTCGGCAACCGGCAAGTAAACCTGCCGCAATCCCTGATGAGCCACCGCCGCGAAGTCCTCGGCGTGAACCTGCCCGGGCTCTCGTAGGTCGAGAATCGTCCGATATGACTTCTCGGCCAGCCAGGCCAGACCCGGAGCCGACGGATAACTTCCCCCGGCCAGTTGTCGATCGACGACCTGGAAATGGGCGATGCCGACCGCCACGCTGACGGGAACGTCGCGATCGGTCGTCACTTCGGACGCGGAGGCGGTCTCGGGGACCCCCGTTGCCTCGGGCGCGGGTGAGGAGTCAGCGGTGGATTTCGCGACAGTGGCCGCATCGGTCAGGGGTGAAGGTTGAGTCGGTTCGGGAGGGGTGTCGGTCGCCTCGGGGGGCGGGAGGTTGTCGACCAGGTTCTCGGAGAGGGTCACTCCCAGATGGGAACCCCGACCTGGGGCCGACCGGGGGGTCGGCTCCAGGTTGGGGAGGGTCCGGGCCAGGCGACCGCCCCCGTTGGGGGCGGACCTGGACTGGTAAGTCGTGGTATAGCCCGACTTGGTTGGCGAGTTGGCTGGGGTCGAGTTGGTGCCCGAACCCGCCGGGCTGCTGCCCGAACTCCGAGAGGTGGGAGCCGGTTCGTCGGCCGGCGACAGGTCGGGGATCGTTCCCGCCGGTTCGGCCGGGGTTGCCGGCGAGAGCGGAGTCAACGGCGCGGCGCCTGGCACGATCACCCCGGGGGAAGCCACTGCCGCCCCTTCGATCACCGTGCCGCCAACCGCCCCCCCGCAGCAACCGCCTGGGTCTCGACGACGGAAGAAGATGCGGGTCCGTCGCAGGCCACCAAGGCCCCCGCACGAACCACAGCCGCCGCCGATGCCGTTGGACTCCAGGAACGAGCAGCCGTCCAGGGTCATCGCCCCGATCGCCACCGCGATCAGGGCCAGTCTCATCATCCAAAACGGGCGGCCCCGGGCCGTCCCGTCGGCGTCGAGCCGTCGCAGCCTCTTCATAGGAGTATCCTCCGGTCGCTCGACACCCCGCCAGCCGCTAGCAAAATTCCGAATCCCAATTCCCCGTGGGGATCTGGATTCGGAATCACACCAGAAAGGCTGGAGGCGGACCGTGAGGGGACGCTCATGGGTGTCGATCCTGAAACGGGACTGACAACCACCCCCAGGACCATCGCCGTCAAGGGAGCGAAGATCGAACGGCCCGTCGACCCGAAGGCCCCCGAGACTCATCCCATCACCACATCCCAAGCCGTCCGACCCGCCCCGAAGGGAATCGCCGTTGAACTCTATCCGACGATCCGGCGGTTGCCAAAATTTCGGTGATCTCCGTAGAATATGAGCCTTCCGACCCTCGGTTGAGCCCCGCAAATCTTTCCCAATCCTCAACGGCGACCGGCATGCGTCCTTCTGCCCCACCGCCGGCCGTCTCGCCAGGTTTTCGCGGACGCCTGGGAGGGTTGGTGGTGGGCCTGGCCGCCCTGATCGCCTTCGCCAGCGGGTTGCGCGAGGAGCCCCACTTCGTCGACGAGTCGGCCATCATCGCCAAGTCGTATTTCGTCGATCTCGTGCTCCCCGGGGGCCGCGACCATCCAGCCTGGCTGTCCTACGGCGCGTACGACCACCCCCCCCTCGGCCAGTATCTGACCGGCCTGGCGTTGAGGATGACCGGGGAGCCCTTTCCCAACCCGCGAGTCTTCCGAGACTGGCAGCGTAATACCGCGACCCGGGGCGAATCGAACTCGGCCCTGGTCGCCGCCCGCTGGCCGTCGGCCATTCTGGGAGCGGTCGGCTGCGTCGCGATCGCCGCGATCGGGACCTTGATCGGCGGGCCAAGAGTCGGCGTCCTCGCGGCGGTCCTTCTGGCGATCAACCCGCTGTACGCCCTCCACGCCCGTCGAGCCATGGCCGACGTCCCCTGCCAGGCGTTTCTCTTGTTGACGCTCGCCCTGGGCTTGAGAAACTGGAAGAACATCCTGAGCGACCAGGGTTCGACAAGCTCCGCGCTGGTTCTGGCGGGGGCCTCGGGCGTTTGCGGAGGGTTGACCGCGCTGGCCAAACTCAACGGCTTGATGGCGATGGTCGCGGTGGGGGGGTGGCTGGGGCTCGCGGTCGTCCTTCCCGGAATCGCGCGGGATCGGAAACTTAGACTCGCGGGCCTGACCGTTGTTTCCGCCCTGGTCGCGATGGGCACCTTCCTCGTCCTGAATCCGACCCTCACCGCCAAACCTGGTCGCGGCGAGGCGTCCCAAAGTGGAATCATCGAGCGAGTACGCCTGATGCTTCGCCACCGGGTCGAGGTTTCCCAGGGAGCCAAAACCCAGTTTCCCGATGACGCGTTGCGCAGGCCAATCGAAAAGGTGGAAGTCGCGGCCGTGCAGGGGTTTGGCCGATTCGGACCGTTTGGTCCCCGCCACTCCGATTCCACCCGCCGATTCGACTGGAAGCAGGACCGAGGGGCTTTGATCTGGCTCCCCTGGGTGGCCGTCGGGTTGGCATGGGCCGTGTGGCGTGGGCGGGTCCAAAAGAAGGACGGCGATCCCCCCACAGCGTGGGCGGTCGCTCTGTCGGCGTTGCTGACCCTGGCCGCCGTGACGGCCTTCCTCCCTCTCGCCTGGGACCGCTACCTGCTGGATCTTCAGCCAATGAGTGCCCTTCTGGCGGCGGGCGTCGCCGCGGCGGGACTCGAACGGCTCCGAGGGCGACCCGTGCCGGCGGAGTCCTCATGAGTCGGCCCCAACACGCGGCCGACGCGGCTCCCTGGGTCTTCGCGATCCTGCTGGCGAGCTACGGCTTCTTCTGGCACTCCCGAGACTGGAATACTGCCAGCCGCCTGATGCTGACCTACAGCCTGGTCGACCGGGGGACGATCCGGATCGACGGCCTCGAAAGGCAGACGGGGGATCGCGCCCGCTTCGAGGGGCATTCCTATACCGACAAGCTTCCCGGCTTTCCGCTGCTGGCGACTCCCGCCTACGCCGCGGCCAAAGTCCTCCGGGGCCTGCCCGATCACCCTCTCGGTGTTCCCGGTCTCCCTCACTGGGAGGCCGACTACTGGACCACCTTGGGAACCTCCGGCCTGGCGACCGCCCTGCTCGGTGCCCTGCTGGTCCGCTGGTCGCGCGACCTCGGGTGCGGGTCGGGGTCGTCGGCGTTGGTGGGTCTGGCGTATGGTCTGGCCACTCCGGCTTACACCTATGCGACCCTGGCGTATGGGCATCAAGTCTCCGCCCTGGCGTTGCTCGCGGCGTTTCGCTGGATCTGGAACGCACCCGGATCGAACCGAGTGGCGGGACGGCTGGCGATGGCTGGATTCGCCTCGGCGACGGCGGCGGTCATCGAGTTACAGGTCGGCCCCGTGGCGGCGGTCCTGGGCGGATATGGCGTCGCCCTGGCCCTCGGCGGGCGTATCCCGGCCTCTGGGGTCGCGGCGTTTGGTCTGGGGGCGGTCGTTCCGTCGTTGGTGCTTCTGGGTTACAACCAACTCGCTTACGGCTCGCCCTGGGACATGGGCTATTTCCACGAGGTCCACAGCCAATTCGCCCGGGTTCACTCCCGGGCGAACCCACTGGGCCTGGGCGGTCCGGACTGGTCTCGATTGCTGCCGTTGCTGGTCGGTCGTCGTCGAGGGTTGCTGGTGTTCGCCCCGGTGCTCCTCCTCGCGGCGCCGGGTTGGTTCGCCCTGGTGGCCCGGCGGTTCGCGGGGGTGGCGATCGTCTCACTGGCGGCCTGCGTGGCGGTCTTCCTGGTGAACCTGAGCTATCCCGAGTGGACGGGAGGCTGGTCGACTGGCCCCCGGCTACTGGTCCCACTGCTGCCCTTCGCGATGCTGGCCGTGGCCGGTGCCCTGGCCTCGGGCGGTTGGGCCGCCACCGCGCCGGCGATTGCCCTGACCCTTTGCGGGGCCCTGGCGATGCTGCTCTATCAAGGAGTCGGGGGGCGAATCCCCCACGCCTACCCGGACCCCCTGCTCGACCCGGTCTGGCCACTCTGGCGGGGCGACCTCTTGCCGTCGGGCTGGGTCAACGGGGAGCGCTTCTCCTGGACCCTGGTTTCCTGGCTCGCCCCCGAGCGGTTGGACCAGTGGCCCGAATCGCGACGATGGGTCCAGTTCCTGCCCCTTGTCGCCTTCCAGTTGGTGGCGATCGGCCTGACCTTCCGCCTTTGCCGATCGCCAGACGCCCCGACCCGGGTCAGGCCGCGCGATCCTTGAGGGCGGCGGCCAACTGAGCGGCCACGGCCTGGTAGACTCGCCCGGGGGTCAATTCGGCCATGCACTCCAGGCGAGGACAGGTCTTGACGCAACTCGCGGCGCACCAGACCTGGGTCGAGACCGAGACCGCCCTTGGACCATAGGCCCCCGTGAGGTGCGCCGAGGTGCAGGTGTGGACGCCGACGGTATGCACGCCGGTCGCGACGGCCAGGTGAAGCGGGCCGGTGTCGTTGGACAGGAAGAGCTGCGACTCGGCCGCCACCATCGCCAGTTGCGGCAAGGTCGTCCGTCCGCAAAGGTCGAGGCTGGGGACCATCCCCAGGACGTCGCGGACCTTCTCAACCAAAGGGCGATCCTCGGGAGCCCCGACCAGGATGATCCCGGCTCCCAGGCGGTCGGCGGCCCGGCGGGCGACCTCGGCGAACGACTCGGGCGGCCAGCGCTTGGTCAACCACCGGGCCCCCACGTTCAGGACCAGACGAGGGCCGATCACCCCCGCCAAGGTCGAGCGAGCCCAGCGACGGGCCTCCTCCCAGGGCGGCAGCACGAACCGGGGACGCGAAACGTCGATCCCCAATGCGCCCGGGATCGCCAGCAAGCGGTCCACCGCATGGGGTTCCGGCTCGATTGGCGGGACGTGGTGGGTGTAGAACCACGTCGAGCCTTCCCGGGCGTTCGCCGCGCCAATCCTGACCGGAGCCCGGCTGGCCCTGGCCATGATCCCCGACCGCAGGAGGCCCTGGAGGTCCACCACCAGGTCGAACCGCCGTTGCCGCAAATCCTTCAGAAATCCCAGGGTCGAGCCAATCCCCGAGGGGGTCAAACGGGCCCGCGACCGATCGAAGGGGATGACCTCGTCAAGCTGGGGGTGGCCGTCCAGGAGGGTTCGCAAGCCCCGGTTGACGACCCAGGCGATGTGGGCCTCGGGATAGCGGCCGCGCAGGGCCGCGAGGGTCGGCAAGGCGTGAATGATGTCGCCCAGCGAGCTCGGCTTGAGGATGCCGATGCGTCGGGGTTGGAAATCCGCGGGCGGGGCGCTCGGTCGGGTCATCGGCGGGGAACTCCCTTTCCCGCGGCGATCGGGCGGCGGTATCGTAGCCGGCGGCCCGCCGGTTGACAATCGCGGAGGCGGGCGGGAGGGGCGCCGAGTGACGTCGAGCCTGATTCTGATCGGCCTGATCGCCGTGGGCCTTGAGCGGGGCGAGGCCACCTTCCGACCCACCGCCGCCGAGGCCCAGGTTCCCGAAACCTTCCGCCTGGCCGCGGCCACCTTCCCCTTCGAGCGGGAACCCCTCCGCGACGAGCCCCGGTTCGACGTCTCGGCCGTCCGGTTCCCCTCGCCGGTCGAGTCGCCCGACCCCGTCAATAACACCGTGAGGGCCGAGTACTTCCGTCCCAAGGTCGAGGGCCGACGACCGGGCGTGGTGGTCCTGCACATCCTGGGCGCCGACTTCGCTCTGTCCCGCTACCTGGCCGCCCGCCTGGCCGAACGCGGGGTCGCGGCCTTGTTTGTCCAGCTACCCTATTACGGCGAACGACGGCCCCCCGGCACCGACCGCCGTTTCCTCTCGGCCGACGTCGAGCGGTCGATGCTCGCCATGAGGCAAGGCATCTGCGACGTCCGTCGAGCGGCGGCCTGGCTGGCGAGCCGCGAGGAAGTTGACCCCTCGCGGATCGGCGTGGCGGGCATCAGTCTGGGGGGGATCATCGGCTCGGTGGCGACGGCCGTCGACCCGGCGATCACGTCGGTCGCTCCGGTGCTGGCCGGTGGGGATCTGGCCAATGTCCTCTGGGAGATGCCGGAGTCCGCCCGCTACCGCAAGCGGTGGACCGATTTGGGGCGAACCAAGGCCGACCTTGTCGCCCTCACCGCCCCGTTTGACCCTCTGACCCACGCCGACCGACTTCGAGGCAAACGCGTCTTGATGGTCGCCGGCTCGGTCGACGAGGTGATCCCCCCCGCCTCGGCCCGGGCCCTATGGGAGGCGGCGGGTCGACCTCCGATCCGCTGGTGTCCCTGCGGCCATTACTCCTCGGCCGGGTTCCTGCTGCCGATTCTCCGCGAGGTCGTCGAGTTCTTTGCCGAGACCCCCGCTTCGAGATGAATAGATTCGGGCGCGAATCTTGCGAGGCATATGGGTCCACGCCCGCCGCCCGGCTGCCATCCCCAACCCGGAGCCGACCCGATGGAAACCTCGCCAACCGCTTCCTCGACGACCCTTGACAAGGGCCAGCGTCTGGTTTGCTCACAATGCGAGTCGGAGATTGAGATCGTCAACCCCTGCTCCTGCGAGCCTCGCGACCAGGTCCTGAAGTGTTGCGGACAGGACATGGTTCCCGCCGGGGGACGAACGGTCAACCTCGGCGTGGAGTAAAGCCCGATCGCGCCTCGGGGCACGACGCGATTGCGGCCCCGGGGCTCTCACGGTATCCTCCGGCCGGACCTACCGAGGCGACGGACGAGGGATTGTCATGGCGGCCCGAGTGACCAGCGTTTTCCTGTACGTCGACGACGTCCTCCGCTCCCTGGAGTTCTACCACGAGATCGTCGGCGCCGAGGTCGTCCAGGTCCACGCCGAGCACGAAGGAGCCCCTATCTCCCTGGCCCTGCTCCGTTTGGGGGATTTTACCCTGATGCTCCACCCCCGAGCCGAGCACGAGGCCGAGTTCGAGGGGCAAAGAGTCGGCCTGGGCATCCACCTGCAACTCAAGGTTGAGGACGTCGACGCCTTCCATCAGCACTGCTTCGACGAAGGGGCCATGATGGCCGTCTCGGGAGACCCGGTGGACCAGTCCTGGGGCTGGCGGGAGTTCGCCCTCAAGGATCCCGACGGCTACGTCTGGTCGATCTACCAGGACAAATCCGGCGGGAAGTGGGCCTGATGGATCCGCGGCGGACGTCACTCGTCCCGGTTGTCGGCCAGGGCCAGGACCAACGCCGAGACCGCCAGCCCGGCCGTCTCCACCCTCAATAAGGTCGTCCCCATCCCCACGACCCGCCAACCGGCGGCTTGAGCCTGGGCAACCTCCTCGTCGGTGAAGCCACCCTCGGGGCCGATCGCCAGTGTCACGGCCCGATCGCGGTCACATCTTGGCCAACGAAGGGCGGGCAAGCCTCCCGGGTGCGCGACGAGGCGGAGGGGCGTCGATGTTGCCGCCAGGAGTTCGGCCCAGCGGATCGGCTCGACAATCTCCATCAGCCAGTCCCGCCCGCACTGCTTGGATGCCTCGACCACGCGCCTGCGTAGCTTCTCCAGCTTCGCCGAGCGCGGGTCGACGATGCTGCGAGCCGTATTCAGGGGCTGGAGCCGGGCGACCCCCAACTCGGTGGCCTTCTCGACCAGCCAGTCCGCGCGATCCCCCTTGGGCATCGCGGTGGCCAGGGTCAACTCGCAAGCGGGCGGCGAGCTGGGCGGAAGGGTTTCGACAATCCTGAGGCGAACTTGATCCCTCGACGTCTCCAGGACTTCAGCGTTCCAGGTCGACCCGCGCCCATCGAACACAACCACGAATTCACCAAGACCGACGCGGCGGACGCGGGCCAGGTGGTGGGCCTCGTCCCCACCGAGGGTTAGGACATCACCGACGGGCGGGTCGGGGGCATGAAACCGATCGGCCACGGCGCGGAACCCTTGGGATCGTCGCAAACCTCAAAGTCGGCCGGTCAGCCTATCCGATGGGGAAGGTAGGTCCCAGCCTTTTGGGTGCGCGGATCGATCCTCGGAGTTCGTCAAGGATGGTGAATCGGCACTGGGGCCTGAACCGTGACCCCTTCGCTCCCGGTCGGGGCCCCTTCGTGGAAACCCCAGGGGCCCAAGAGGCGGTCGAGCGGCTGGTCCATGTGGTCGAGTCCGGCGACCGTCGCGTCAAGCTGTCCGCCCCGGCCGGAAGCGGCAAGTCGCGCATCCTGGCCGAAGTGGCCCATCGCCTGCGAGGGCCCACACGGCGAGTGGCCAGGGTTTCCGCGGCGCCGGATCTGGACGCCGTGGCTCGGGAGTTCGCCGAACGGCTGGGAGTTCGGTCGCGGACACCTGGCGAAGCTCCGCACGGGTGGCGGAAGCTGGCCGAGGCGGTCCGACTTTGCCGTTGGCAGAAGCTCGGGGTCGTCCTGGTGGTCGACGACTCCCAAGAGGCGGGCCCCGGAGTCGACTGGTCGCGGCTGGCTCGGATCGACCCGCACCCCGCGACCCGCTTGACGTTGATTGTCTCGGGCCGGGCTTCGGCCGATGGGGAGGCCGCCGACCCCTGGGAGTTGGCGGTCCGTCTCCCCGCGATGAGCCGGACCGAGACGGCCCACTACCTGGAATGCCGACTGGTCGACGCCGGGCGGGTCGGCCCGACATTCACCCCCCGGGCGGTGACGCGGCTGCACGGTTTGACGGGCGGGTTGCCGGGCGGGGTGGATCGCCTGGCCTCGTTGGCCCTGGTGGGGGGGGCGGTCCGTCGGCTGGAGATGATTTCGCCGGAGGTGGTCGAGGGGGTCGCGGCCGAGTGCTTGCCCGCCGGGCGCTGACAGGCGGTCTCGTCCCGTGGTAAAAGGGAACCATCGCCCTGGAACGCACCCGAGAGACGCCCGCCCGATGTCCCGCCCCGCGATCGACTTGAAGAAGCCGGTGCTGGCCGCCCTGCTGGCCTGGCTGGTGCCGGGGCTGGGTCACTTTTACCAGGGGCGGGTCCGCAAGGGGCTGCTCTATCTGAGCTGCATCTTAGGACTCTATCTGGTGGGCCTGGCAATGGGCCACTGGCAGGTCGTCTACTGGACCTGGGTTGATCCTCGAGTCGATTCCGAGAAGTTCCGCGTGACCTTTCTAGGCCAGGTCGGCGTCGGGCTGCCGGGGCTCTGGGCGATCCTCCAGGCGACGCTCAACTACTACGGCCATGCGACGATCGGTTCATTCCTGGCCGAACCGTCGACTCAAGAGATCAACGCGCTTCACCCCTCGTTGAACCGGCTTCTGGAGATCACGTCGCTGTATACGACGATCGCGGGCCTGCTCAACGTGTTCGCCATCTTCGACGCCTACGCCGGTCCGGCCCTGGACGGGATCGAGGCGAACCCCGACCCGTTGCAGGCGTCGGAACGGGTCCAGGCGGGAGCGCGAGCCTGATGAACGTCTACTGGTACGCGATACCGGTGGTGGCCGCGTTCAGCCTCGTGTACGCGGCCTCCCGGCACGAATCCTGGCCGAAAATCTTCCGCCATGCGTTGAGGCTGGCGTTGTCGATCACCGGCATCATGGTCGCGACAATGGCGGCGTTGTTGCTCATCAACGCTCAACTCTGATACGACGAGGGCCGCCCCGATCGTGGGGACAGGACGGCCGCGTCAGTCGCGATCCAGGCGTCAGGCGCTGCGGGCGCGTCGGCTGTCGAGCGGAAAGCCGGCGATCCGTTCCAGGACGGCGATGGGCGATGACTCGGGAAAACACCAGGCTGCCCCGGCGGACGATGAAGGTCTGCTCCATCGCGTACTGGCCGCTGATGCAGGAGTGGCTGGTGGTGTCGGTGAAGCAGGTCCAGGAGGACAGGGGCGGGAACTCCCAGCGGTCCTTGGGACAATTTTGCTGGAAGTCGTCGCTTTCCTTGAGGAAGTGGTGGAACCGGAGCATGAACTGGTCATAGGGCGGGCGGTCGACCACCGGCAGGCCGGCGGTGGACAGCAGTTTCAGGGCATGCGACCGAAGGCGAGCCAGTGTGGTCGGCTCGTGGGGCAGGCCGGCCTTGGCGGCGTACTGCCAGGCCAGGGCCTCGAAACTGTCGGAGGTGATCCAGACCCGCGAGCGGTCCGGGTTGACGTTGGTGAAGACCCTCAACAGGCGGTCGCCGTGGGAGGGGCGGGAGGGGAAGTTGTCGACGTGGATGAGGTCGTTGCGCGACCGTTGGGAGACCTTGCGGCCGTTTTCCTCGATCGGGCGGAAGCTGGCGAAGTCAATCTTCCAGTCGTTGGCGTATCGGCTGAAGAACCGGGCCATGAAGCTGATGGCCGACTGGGAGTAGGCCCGCATGATGTCGCGAGTCTTCTCGCGGGCCTCTCCGTCCTTCTGGTCGACCCCCTTGAGCAGGTCCTGGGCCGGCCGGTAGCTGATGTTTTTGTGGTACGAGGCGTCCACCTGCTTCTGGGAGAGCAGGAAGGAGCGTTCCGCCTCGTTGAGACCGAAGGGGGAGGTGGGGAAGAAAACGATGTCGCCGGATTCCAGGCGGGCGTAGTCATCGGACGAGGCGGTTGCCTGATCTCGGTCGATGGAGATGCGTGCCATGAGCCCCTCCTGGGCATTGAGAGCGAATCCTTCGAGTCCGGCGGCGTCGCCGGCGCGAACCTGGTCCAGGCCGTCCCCTCGCGGTTGGGCGGTGGATGCTTGGCTTACGTGTCAAGGGTGGCGAACAAGGGGGTGTGCGGTTGCGGAGGTGATAGGTCTCGGCGGGTCGCGGCATCATGGCGGGACCGTTTCGGCTGGTCAAGGCGGATTTCCAGCCGCGCGACCTGGCCCATTCGCGACGCATGACGCGCCAGCCAGCCCGCGAAGACCAGGCTACCCAGGGGCAACGCGGCCGTCACCAGCGGGTAGCGAGCCATCAAGGGACGTTCGAACAGTTCCAGACCCAGCACCATCGTCAAGGCATAGGCCAGGATCGCGCCCGCCTGGCCCCTGCGACGCTCGCAAGATCGGACGACCGCCCAGGCCACCGTCGGGGCCAGCACGACATAGGTGGCATGTTCGACCGACGGGCCAAACGCCATCAGGTAGGCCGATCCCATCGCCAGCGTCGCGGTCAGGACCACGCGACGGTCGCCGGTTCGTCGCCGCAGGCAAAGGCACCAGGCCAGGACCATCAGCCCGGCGGCGACCTGGAGGATCCGATAGGTCGGGACGTGGACCGGGTGGCCGGTCAGCTCCCACAACGTCCACAAGTCGCGGAAGCCGGGCCATCGGGTGGTCGCCGACCCGGCCAGCAGTCGGACCCAGTCGCGATACTGGTCCAGGACATACGGCCAGGGCCGGGTCAGGAACGGCAGGGCGGCTCCGGCAAGCAGCGTTGCGGCGAGCCGTCCCAGCAGTAACCGGGGGTGAAGCGCGACCAGCAAGGCCGCCAGGACGATTGGTGAGAGTTTGAGATAGACCGCCGCCGCCAGGGCCGCCGCCGCCCACCAGCCTCGGCCCCTCGCCGTGGCCGAGACCGCGAGCAAGATCAGGCCAGCGACCAGGGGGTTGCTCTGCCCATTCCACGCCGGGCGGACCGTTCCCAGAAACGTGAGGGTGAGCAGGCACGCCAAACGGAGGGACGAATGGCGGCCAGGGAAGACGTCGCGAGCGGCTAGACGGAGGCCCCAGGCCATGACTCCCAGGTTCAGGACGTTCCAGAGGACCGCCGCGGCGCGATCCGGCAGCGCGGCCAGGGGGGAAAACGCCAGGGCGCAGGTCGGGCTGTAGCGGAAGACCTCGTACACGTCGATCACGCCGGGGTAGTCGGCGTAGAGCGACTGGACGGCCCACCAGTGACGGGCTCCCTCGACGAACAGGGGGAAGACCGAGTGCTTTCGGGGGTTGAGCCCGGATTTCACCCCGAGCACGACGACCAGCACGACCCATAGAGCCACGGCCCGCCGCAACCACGGTTGGCAGCGGGGTTTGACGTGGGCGGGGTCGATTCTCAATCGGTCCCGAGGTGGAGCGGTCACGGCCGGAGACTCCCCATTTTGGCGGCGAACCACGGCCGTCGCCCGGCTTCCCCGAATCAAACGGGGTTCAGGCGTCGGCCATTGAGCGGCCCTTGGGGTGCGTGGGTCTCGGCGGCGGTCTCGGGGGCCTGGGCTTCGAGCGGCGGGGAGGCCGTCCGAACCCGATTGGGCGGGTCACCAGATCCGGGCCGAACGTTGCGGCCCGACGGCGACAATCGACCGATCAGTCGAGCGAAACGGTCGGCGAGGGGCCGTCGTCGATGTGGTCGAGAATCAGGTCCACGGCCGAGGCGGTCGGCTCGCCGTGGCTGATCGCGTGGGTCCGGGGGCGGTCCAGGCGGTGGCCGTTGTCGAACCGCTCGCCAATGTAGTGCTTGCGGACGTCAGGGTCGCTGTAGATCTGCTCGCGGTTGCCTCGGGCGAAGACGCGGCCCTCGTGGATCACGTAGCTACGGTCGCTGACGTCCAGCACGTTCTCAAACGAGTGGTCGGTCAGCAAAATGCCGATGTTGTGCTGATCGGCCAGGTTACGGATGGCGTCCTGGATCTCGTTGACGGTCTTGGGGTCGACGGCGGCGAATGGTTCGTCGAGCATGATGAGCTTCGGCTCCATCACCAGGCAACGGGCGATCTCGACCCGTCGCCGCTCGCCGCCCGAGACGCGGTTCCCCTTGGTCTTGCGGATGTGGAGCAGGCCGAATTGTTCCAAAAGCTCATCCTGCCGGCGCTTGCGGGCGCGGCGATCCATTCCGGGTCGGGTTTCCAGGATCGCCATCAGGTTGTCTTCGACGGACAATTGCTTGAAGACGCTTTGTTCCTGCGGCAAGTAGCCCAGCCCGGCGCGGGCCCTCTGATACATGGCCAGCCTGCTGATGTCCTGGCCATTGAAGTTGACGGTACCGCCGTCGGCCGAGATCAGGCCAATGGTCATGCGGAAGCTGGTGGTCTTGCCCGCTCCGTTGGGTCCGAGCAGGCCGACGACCTCGCCGGGCTCGACCTCGAAGTCGACCCCTTTGACGACCTGGCGACGCCCGTACCACTTCTGCAAGCCGCGGACGTCCAGCAGAGGCATGTGCCATCCTCCTTGCACCAAAGGCGCGACGGCGCGCCACCAGCCTCGGGCCGGTCCCCGGGCCCTCGGTCGGTGGGTCCGGCCGCACCTTTTACCCGGAACCCGCGAACCCCGCCAGGCGCGATTCGGACGGATTCAGCGCCATTTCGTTCTCACTTTGGGAGGACCAAAGGATTCTCCTTTCGCCGATTGATGTCCCTGCCCCGCCACCCACCGGGCCCCGAAATGAGGGACAGGCACCCGCGGAGTACTGCTGGAGCCAGTCCCCGATTTCAAGGCCAATGGAGAAATCAACGGCCCCGCGGACGTATTGGCCAGGTCGGTCTCGCTCAGTGGATCGTCTTCATCCGCTCGAAGTAGGGACGGAACGGGATGACGAAGTCGGGAGTGATGTGCAGGTTGGGCCAGAACGGGACGCCGTGCGGCCAGTAGATGAAGAACGCCTTGCCGACGATCTGGTCGGCGGGCACCTCGTTGAAGACGCGTGACTCGGGGTCCCAACCGGAATCCGGGTGGACCGCGAGCTGGTCGTCGTCGGTCCACGCCCGTCCGTCCTTGCTGTGCGGGCTGTTGTCCCCCAGCATCATGTAGTGGCCAGGGCGAATTTCATAGTTTTTCGAGGGGTTGACGACCAGGGCCGGGAACAGGGCGGGGTTGGCCAGAAGGTCGAAGATCGCGACCCCTCGACGGTCGTAATCGTCGTAAGCGACCAGAAACGCCTGGGCCGCGTTGGTGTCGACCCGCCCCTCGTGAGCGGCGAGGCCGACGGCGCGACCGAGTCGGTGGGACGGGGGGGCGTCGTGTCCTCCGTAATCGGCCTCGCCGGGATAGAGGGTGTAATAGATGTCGCGCTTGAGGACGAGGCGTGAAACGCGAGCGCTCAGGCCGTTGACGGCGACACTGGCGGGGTTGAGGTCCAGGGGGGTCGGGGTAGGGGGCGGGCCGAGGCGGTCGTCGTAGGGGACGCCGTCGCCGAAGGGCGTTGCGCCGTCGACCCACAGGTTGAGCCGGCCGTCGACGTTGGCGAAGGTCAGGTCGTGCGAGCCCTCGCCTCGGAACCCGCAGGGGCGTGGTTTTGCGAGGGGGAGGTTCGCCGAGAACATCTGGGCGGTTCCGGCGGCCACGTCGATCTCGCAACGGGAGGCAACCCCCGCCCGCATCAGCTCCAACTTGATGCGCCCCTGATTGGTGGCGGCGTCGACCCGGCAAGCCAGCGTCAGGTCGCCGACCCAGTGGGGTTCGAGCATCTCGTGACCATCCCGGCGGGCCGAGTTCGAGCCGGTGTTGTAGGAGTTGAAGTCGGTGATCAGGGTCGGTCGGGGAGGGGTCGGCGGGTCGACTCCTCGGACCAGCGATGCCCATTGCTGAGGGTCGGGGACCAGGTGGCGGTAGGCGAGGGTCTGCCAGCCGGAGGTCCGACCGACGCCGTAAGTCCCGGGCTCGCCTTGCTTCCACTCGGTGTTGGGCCCGGGAACCCAGCGGAGCCAGTCGGCCTTGCCTTCGAGGGCCGCGGGGCGGTGGGCGTCGTCGTAGACCATGGTCTGCATCGCCTGCTGGTGAGCGGCGGGCTTGCGAGCGACGCGGAACGGCTGGTCGCGGGCCTCTTGAGGGCGGCTCAGCAAGTCGCCGCCGGAGACCCTCAGGCTTTCTCCCGGCAGGCCGACCAACCGCTTGATGTAGTTCTGCTCGGGGATCTCGGGATAGGCGAAGACGACCACGTCCCAGCGGGCCGGTCCCCCCGAGCCCGGCAGGTCGGGCAGCCGGTAGGGGAACTTCATCACCAGGATGCGGTCCCCCTTGAAGCTCGGCTCGTCGCCAACCGGCGCGGGGAACTGGCAATTGCTGCAAAGGCCCGACTTGACCCGAGTACTCTGCCCCGGCGCTGGGCGGTCGACTTCCTGCGAGGCATTGATGGGGAACGACTGGCCGCACTGCGGGCAGACGACGTCCTTGTGGCGGCCCATCAAGGTCGGCGCCATCGACCCGGTGGGGATCACGAACGCCTCGACGGCGTAGGTGCGCACGAGCAGGGCCAGACAGAAGGCGACGGCGAGCGACTCGATGAGTTCGCGGTCAATCAGGGGGCGGCGAGCCGTTGGGACAGCGGCGGTGCGGGGCGAGCCGGCGGGTTCGGTGGGTCGGGGGATTGGGGTGGCGGTCCGGCTCATCGAGGAGAGTCCTGGCGCTGCCGACCGGGCGGGGCACGGCGGCCAGCCGCCTCCTTCGCGGCGTTCGTTCAACGAATGTAGCGGATTTCCCGGGGGTCGGGAACCCAGTACGTTTCCCCCCCGAAAACCTTCAAGGGCAACCCCTGGCTCGGCAGGTGGACCAGGAACGGCTTGCCCAGAAACTGGTCGGACCGCACCACCGGGGAGGCCGGCCAGAATCGCGAGTCGTTCGACACCGGGCTGTTGTCGCCCAGCACGAAGAATTCGCCCAGGCCCAGCCGGTAAGGCGCATCGACCCCGAAGGGCCGTTTCGGGGCCGAGGCGAGCGAGCCGGTGTAATACACGTCGCGGTCAATCCGCGGGTCGGCCACTTCGAGGGTTTCGCCCCCCGGGACGCCCAGGGACAGCGGCGAATCATCGGGACCAGGGCTCGGGGCGGGCTCGGGGTCGTCCAGGTCGAACGGGTCGAACTGGAGCACGCCATTCACGACAACACTCAGGCGGTGGTCCACCCACGAGGCTTCCAACTCAAAGGGTTCTCCCGCTCCGGCGGAGGCCGCGTCCCGACGCGCCAGGTGGATCGGCAAGTCCCGCCCGTTGTGTCGGACGCGGACCTCGCCGGGGGAAGCTCCCAGAGGAAGGCTGACCTGAAAGTGGTCGGGGCCGGGCTGGATGCGGACCAGCAGTTCAGTGGAATCGGCCGATGGCACGACTCGGGCCCTCAGCAACAGGTCGACCACGCGATTCTCGCCTCGGACGTCGGCGCCGTTGTAGGGGGTGAAGTCGCGAATGGGCCCGTAGTTTTCGCGGTCGGGGTCCCAATGGCGGTATTCGAGCCAGTCGGGCCGGGGCGAACCGGCTCCTTCGGTCGAGGGTCGATGGAGGAACCGACTGCCCTGCGAATGCCACCCCTCGGCCGGCTGGCGGAACGTCCAGCGAGGGTAGCGGTCGACGTCGTCGGGCAGGAAGCGGTGGTCGTAGACCGGCACCCGGGTCGCGTGCTGTTCGTCGAGGGACTTGCGGGCGATCCGGCCGTCGACGTAGACGTCCCCCCCGCGGACCTGGATGGCCTCGCCCGGGAGCCCGACGACTCGTTTGACGTAAGCCTGGGTCGGTTCGGCGGGGTTCTGAAAGACGGCCACTTCCCAGCGACGCGGGGCCCGCCAGTCAAACAGGTGCTTCTGGACCAGGAGCCGGTCGCCATTGCGGTTGGTGGCCGGGGCGTGGTCGAGTTCGGCGTTGCCGCAATTGGGGCAAATCGGGCGAGCGGAACGCCCTTGCTCGTCCATGCCGACCGCGAACCTCAGGCCGCAACGCGGGCAGGTGACCTCGCGATGCATCCCCAGCAGAGTGGGAGCCATCGAGCCGGTGGGGACGATATACGCTTCGGCGGCAAAGGCCCGAAACATCAGCACGCAGACGATCAGGGCGGCGAGAAACTCGACGGTGGGCCGCGACGGGGCGTTCCCGGCCGCTGGGGATCGCTTGGGCGTGGGATTGGGAGTCGGCGAGGGGGCTGGCGACGGGTCGGGCGCCGGCGAGGGGCCCGTCGGGTGCGGATCGGGGATGGGCATCGGAGGATGGGGTCGGGGCGGCAGTGTCGCTCCGGCTTCGAGGTTCATGAAAGCGCCTCCCACCTTGAAACGCCGACGTCGGGTCGGAGGATCGCCAGCTCCCTCGTCCTCATTCTTCCCCGTCGTCAAGCACGGCCAGGAACGCTTCCTGGGAAATCTCGACGTTGCCCACCTGCTTCATCCGCTTCTTGCCTTCCTTTTGCTTCTCCAACAGCTTCCGCTTGCGGCTGATGTCGCCCCCGTAGCACTTGGCGGTCACGTTCTTGCGCAGGGCCGAGATTGACTCCCGGGCGATGATCTTGCTGCCGATGGCCGCCTGAATGGCCACCTCGAACTGGTGGCGGTCAATCTCCGCCTTGAGCTTCTTGACCAGTCTCTGGCCGCGCCGGTAGGCGAAATCGCGGTGGACCACAATAGAGAGAGCGTCAACCTTGTCGCCATTGACCAGCACATCCAGGCGAACGAGGTCGCTATGTCGGAAGCCGATGACCTCGTAATCCATCGTCCCGTAGCCGCGAGTGGCGCTTTTCAGCTTGTCGTAGAGATCGTAAATCATTTCGGCCAGGGGGAGCTCATATTGGAGAATCGCCCGACCGGGAGTGATGTACTCGGTTTTGAGGTAAGTCCCTCGGCGATCCGCGCAAAGCTGCATGATCGCGCCGAGGTTTTCGCTGGGCAGGATGAAGTTGACCTTGGCGATCGGCTCGCGGAACTCGTCAATATCACCGGTGCCGGGGATTCTCGTGGGATTGGCGAGGTAAAGGGTCTCCCCCTTGGTCGTCAGGATTTCGTAGGTGACGTTGGGGGCCGTTTG
Source organism: Isosphaeraceae bacterium (assembly GCA_965201075.1). Taxonomy (GTDB): domain Bacteria; phylum Planctomycetota; class Planctomycetia; order Isosphaerales; family Isosphaeraceae; genus CBDAVP01. The sequence goes on from CBDAVP010000016.1 coordinate 506,519, forward strand.
CACCAGCGACAGATTGCTCTCGCGCTCCAGGCGCTGCTGGATGATCTCCATGTGCAACATGCCGAGGAACCCGCAGCGGAAGCCGAATCCCAGGGCGTCGGAGGTTTCGGGTTCGAAGGTGAAGCTGGCGTCGTTGAGCGACAGCTTTTGCAGGGCGGTACGCAGGTCCTCGAACTGGTTGTGGGTCGCGGGGAACAGGCCGCAATAGACGACCTGGCGGGGTTCCTGATAGCCGGGGAGGGCCTCCAGGGCCGAGACCCGGGCGTCGGTGATGGTGTCGCCGATGCGGACGTCGGACAGCTTCTTGATGTTGGCGACGACGTAGCCGACCTGACCGACGCTCAGGGCGTCGCAGGCGACCGGGTGGGGTCGGAATCGGCCGAGGCCCAGGACTTCGTGCTCGGTCTCGCCGGCCATCAGCCGCAGTTTCTGGCCGACCTTGAGGGTTCCGTCGACGACCCGGATGTAGGTGACGACCCCCTGGTAGTCGTCAAACTTGGAGTCGAAAATCAAGGCTCGTAACGGAGCGTGGACCTTGCCGGGCGGCGGCGGGATGCGGTTGATGAGGGCCCGAAACAACTCAGGAACGCCGGCGCCGGTCTTGCCGCTGACGGCCAGGACTTCCTGGCGGTCGATGCCGAGGGTTTGCTCGATCTCGTCCTTGATCTCCTCGGGGCGGGCCGCCTGCATGTCGATCTTGTTCAAGGCCGGGACGATCGCCAGATCGGCGTTGATCGCCGCGTAGGCATTGGCGACGGTCTGGGCCTGGACCCCCTGTGTGGCGTCGACCAGCAGGATCGCCCCTTCGCATGCGGCCAGGCTTCGCGAGACTTCGTAGTGGAAGTCGACGTGGCCGGGGGTGTCGATGAGGTTGAGTTCGTAGTCCTGGCCGTCGAGGGTGTAGGGGATCGACACGGCACGTGCCTTGATGGTGATGCCCCGTTCACGCTCCAGGTCCATGTCGTCGAGCAGTTGGGAACGGAACTCCCGCTGGGAGATGGCGCCGGATTGCAACAGAAGCTGGTCGGCGAGCGTGCTCTTGCCGTGGTCGATGTGGGCGACGATCGAGAAGTTGCGGATGTAGGTCGGGTCGGAGGCCATGATGATTCCAGGAAAGGGGCCGGCCGGGGCGGTCCCGAGGGCACGGGGACGAGTGGCGAGGTCGACTCAGGAGGAGGCAGAGGCAGGGGGTTTCAAGGCCAACCGGGCGCAGCCGGCGGCGCCGATGAAGCCGGCGTCACCGCCGAGGCTGGCGTAGTCGATGCGGGTCCGGGCGCCGGGGATTGGTAGAGCCAGGGTGTGAACCTCGGCCCGAATCGCTTCGAGGAACCTCCGGCCGGCGGCGATCATTCCCCCGCCGAACAGGACGAGGTCGGGGTCGATCGTGTGCATGACCGATACCGCCCCCGCCGCCAGGTAACGAGCCGTCTCGCTCATCAATCGCTGGGCGAGGGCATCGCCCGCCTCAGCCGCGTTGTTGATCGCCTGAGACGTGAGGGTTCCATCGGCCTGGGATCGGGACAGGGTCGAAGGCTCGCCCGCTTCGAGGGCCTCACGAGCGCGGGCGACCAGCGAAGTCGCCGAGGCGTAGGCTTCCAGGTGGCCGCGACCGCCGCAGGGGCAGAGGCGACCACCGTCGGCCTCGATGATGATATGGCCGCACTCGCCTCCGTGGCTGTGACGACCCTGGACGATCCGCCCGTGGTCGATGATTCCCCCACCAATGCCGGTCCCCAGGGTGAACAGCACCAGACTTTCAACCTCCTTACCGGCTCCCGACCAGAACTCGCCATAGGCCGCGGCGTTGGCGTCGTTCTGGAACGTGACGGGACGGCCCAGGCGTTCGGAGACCTCGTGTCTCAGGGGAAATTCGCCCCAGTTAGGCAGGTTGGACGGGTGGATGAGCGTCCCTTCGGGGATGTCCATCGGTCCAGGAGAACCGAGACCGATGGCCTCGATCTTGCCCCAACTGACCCCACTCCGCTCGACGGCCTGGCGAGCCGCGTCGGCCAGGGCGTCGGCGCCGGCGTGGGGACCCCGATCGGCATGGGTGGGGACGCTGATTGAGGACAGCGGTCGGCCCTCGTCGTCGACGACGCCGGCCTTGATGTTCGTGCCGCCCAGGTCCAGGCCCAGGAAGAACGGCGGTCGGAAGTCCTCGACGCCCATTCGCGCCCTCGACAAACCCGGCCAGGGACCGGCCCGGCGACCCGCTCGACCTTCCCCAATTTAGCCCGCCGAGGGCCCCGCGGTCAATGAAATCGCCCCCGGCGTTGGTTGCTGACTGAGGCCAAGGCGCGGCTTGCTCCGTAGAATGGAACGCGACCGATCCGGGATCGGAGGACGTGGCGATGGCCGAAGTTCGCGGAAAGTTCTCGATCCTCTTGACCCGTCGATCGTGGCTGGCCGGCTGGTTGGCGACCGCCGCGGCGGCCGGGGTCGCCCTCTCCGCGGATGACCCGTTGACCGAGGCGGATGCCGCCGAGCGGGACGCCGTCGCCGAGAAGGCCCAAAAGACGGGCCTTGGGGCGTTTCAGGTCAACACCACGACGCATTACCTGGGCCTGGGCGACGCCCCGGCCTCCTTTCGCTCCAAGGCCCTCCAGATTTGCGAGGGGTTGGCCCGAGATTACCTGCAATCGTTCCAGGCCAAGGGGTTCGCCGTGGAGCGCCCCCCGGGGCGGATGACGGTGATCCTGCTGGCCGATCGGGAGGCGTTCGCCAGGTTCACCGGAGAGGCGCAAGGCCCGGCCGTCGGCGGTCAGTACGAGGTCGACTCCAACCGCCTGGTGATCTTCGATAACCGGGAAGTGGGGCCCGGAGACCCGGCGATCGCCGAGCGGGCCAACCTGGTTTCCCTGGTTCATGAGGCGACTCACCAGTTGACTTTCAACACGGGTCTGCTGAGACGCGAGGGGGACGTGCCCGACAGCATCAGCGAAGGGCTGGCGATGTACGCCGAGGTCCGCCGTCCGTCGGGACATACCCCGCTGGGGCAGCCAAACCCGCGACGGGTCGAGGAGTTGGCCCGGTTCTGGGAGAATGGCAAGCGCTGGCGGCCCTTGGCGAAATTGATCGGCGACGATGGCCCGTTTCGCTCGCCCGACGATGAGGCGGCCCAGCATGTCGCCTATGCCCAAAGTTGGTTGATGGTCGACACTTTAATGAAGTCGGCCGAGCGGTTGCCGGCGTTTCGAGGCTATCTCAAGGCGATTGGACCGCGAACCGATTCCCGCCAACGGGTCGACGACGCCCGCGCACACCTGGGGGATCTTGACGCCCTTGATGCCGAGTCGCGGCGGAAGGCCACGAAGCTGTTGGGGCGGCGGGGTTCGGGGCGATAATCCATTAGCCGAGGCAGGGGTTCAGCCCCATGTTCTTGCGCATCTCGGCTCTCTGCTTCTCGTAGTTCATCAGCAACTTGCGGTCGCGGAAGTGCTGCCGTTCCTTCTTGGCCTGGGCCGCGAGCATCAGGCGTCGCCATTGAGGCGTGGTCAACTCGCCGCGGCCGTTGTGGCGGCGTCGGAGACGAATCGCGGGCTTTTCGCCGAACGCCTCGACGATCTCGTCCTCCAGGGAGATGAAGAACTGACAGTAGCCCGGGTCGCCCTGGCGGGCGCAGCGGCCGGCGAGCTGGCGGTCGATGCGGCGGGATTCGTGACGCTCGGTCCCCAGCACGTGCAGCCCGCCCTGCTCGGCCACGTTGGCGCCGAGCTTGATGTCGGTGCCACGGCCGGCCATGTTGGTGGCCACCGTGACGCGGCCGGGTTGGCCCGCCTGGGAGACGATCTGGGCCTCGATCTCGTGGTTCTTGGCGTTGAGGATCTGGTGCTCGATGCCTGCCTCGGTCAGGAGGGCGCTGAGTTTTTCGGAACGCTCGATGGAGCGAGTTCCGATCAGCACCGGGACGTTCTTCTGGTTGAGCTTGACGATCTCATCCGCCACGGCGCGGAACTTTTCGGCCTCGTTGGAGAAGACGCGGTCGGAAACCCAGGTCCGCCGGCCGGGACGGTTGGTGGGGACCTTGAAGACCCTGACGCTGTAAACCCGGTTCAGCTCGGCGGCGTCGGTCTGGGCCGTGCCGGTCATGCCGGAGATTTTCTTGTATCGCTTGAAGAATTCCTGGACGGTGACGCGGGCG
>CBDAVP010000017.1:0-366563 GCA_965201075.1 Isosphaeraceae bacterium
CGTCGCCGTTCCGCGAGGCTTCAGCGATGTGCGGGATTGCCGGTCTCCTCGGGCGGGTCGAAGGCCCCAACCGCGACGCCCTGAACCGCATGGCCAACGCCATGCGCCACCGGGGACCCGACGGCCAGGGCACCTGGATCAGCCGCCCCGACTCCCGAGGCCACGGCTGCCTCCTGGCCCACCGACGCCTTGCCATCCTTGACCTCAGCAGCGTCGCCGACCAGCCGATGCTCGACCCCGAAACCGGCGACGCCCTGGTCTTCAACGGCGAAATCTACAACTTCCGTGCCCTCCGCGACCGCCTCGACCCCCGTGGCCACTCCTTCCGCTCCACCGGCGACACCGAGGTCCTCCTCCGAGCCCTCACCGCCTGGGGCCCCGCCGCCGTCGACCACCTCCGCGGCATGTTCGCCTTCGCCCACTGGGACCACTCCGCCCGCACCCTCACCCTTGCCCGAGACCCCCTCGGCATCAAGCCCCTCTACCTCGCCGCCAACCCCGACACCTCGCCCGACGCCTCGTGGACCCTGGCCTTCGCCTCCGAGCTGCGTGCCCTGCTCGCCTCCGGCCTGCTCGGTCGACCCCGACTCGACCCCGACGCCGTCGCCTCGGTCGTCTGGAACGGCTTCGTCCCGGGCCCCACCACCATCGTCCGAGGAATTCAGTCCCTCAGCCCCGCCGAGGTCCGCACCCTCGACACCCGAGGCCGAATCCGCTCCTCCGAAATCTCCTGGTCAATCCCCTCGACCGACCAGCGATCAAACGAAGACAGTAACCCCCTCGCCCACGACGTCGGCCTCCGCGACGCTCTCGCCGAGTCCGTCCGCCTCCACCTCATCAGCGACGTGCCCCTGGGCGTCTTTCTCTCCGGGGGCATCGACTCCGGAGCCATCGCCAACCTCGCACGCCGCTCCTCCCCCGGCCCCCTCTACACCTTCACCCTCGCCTTTGAGGACCCTACGCTCAACGAAGGCCCCGCCGCCCGCGAGATCGCCCACGCCCTCGGCTCCGAGCACCAAGAAGTCACCCTCACCGAGGGCCGCTTCCTCGACGACCTTCCCAACGCCCTGGCCACCCTCGACCAACCCACCTTCGACGGCCTGAACACCTACGTCATGGCCCGTTCGGTCCGCGAGGCGGGCCTCACCGTCGCCCTCGTCGGCACCGGCGGCGACGAACTCTTCGGCGGCTATCGTTCCTTCCGAGACCTCCCCCCCCTGCGCCACTGGGCCCGACGAACCCGCTGGCTCCCCGGCCCCGTCAAGGCCCGAGCCGCCCGAGCCGCCACCGCCCTCCTCCAGCCGCGCTCCGCCGCCGCCCTACGCCCCCAGACCCGCTGGTCCAAACTCGACGCGATGGTCAGCGCCGGGGACGACCTCCTCCACCTCTACCAGCTCGCCTACGCCCTGTTCCTCCCCGAAACCCAAAAAGACCTGCTCCTCAGCCCGCCCGACTCACCGTCGCTCATCGCCGGCCTCCCCCGGCCCCTGGCCGCCCGCCTCGCCGTCGAGGCCGAGGGCCGAAGCCCCTTGGAAGCCATCGCCGTCCTCGAACAGCGCTGCTTCCTCGGCGAACGACTGCTCAGGGACTCCGACGTCGCCGGAATGGCCGCCTCCATAGAAATGCGCCTCCCCCTGGTCGACCGAGTCCTCCTGGAACAGGTCTACCGCATCCCCACCCAAACACGCTTCCAACCCATCGGAACAAAATCTGCCCTGCGCCGAGCCGCCCTCGACGACCTCGACCCGGCCCTCTTCGACCGACCCAAGAGCGGCTTCGTCCTCCCCTTCGACACCTGGATCCGCCGAGGACTCAGCCAGTCCGTGGGCGACCTCCTCCAGGACAACTCCGCATGCGCCGCCGTCGGCCTCCACGGGCCCACCGTCGCCAAACTCTGGAACGCCTACCAATGCGGAGCCCCCGGCCTCTACTGGTCCCGGGTCTGGGCCCTCTACATCCTCATCCACTGGTGCCACACCCACGGCGTCCTGCTGTAAAAAGGGGTCATTCTACTTTTCTTGCGCAGTCCGAAAGGCAAAAAGGGGTCATTCTACTTTTCCTCCTCACGCCTTCCCGACCGCTACGAAACCCTTTTCCTAAGCAGCCTTGAGCCTCGGAAAGGCAAAAAGGGGTCATTCTACTTTTCCTCCTCACGCCTTCCCGACCGCTACGAAACCCTTTTCCTAAGCAGCCTTGAGCCTCGCGCCGGCTCGCTGGGGGCCTTGTCTTCGACAACAAGGTCCGCGCGACTCCCCCCCAGCCCTCGCCTCCGAGCCATCAAGCCCCATCCCGAATCGCCAGGCCCACCATGACCGCCCTCCTCACCAAAACGACGACCCACCGCCCGACTCCACCTCCGCCCCCCCCCACCGCGCAAACCCCGATCGCCTACCTCATCAACCAATATCCGCAACCCAGCCACACGTTCATCCGCCGGGAAATCGCCGCCCTCGAAGCCATCGGCCTGACCGTCGAGCGCTTCACGCTCCGCCCGAACACGACCCCCCTTCCCGACCCCGCCGACGAGTCCGAGCGTCAACGCACCCACGCCATCCTCGACGCCGGCCCCCTCAAACTCCTTGCCTCACTCCTCACCACCGCCGCTACCCGACCGCTCGCCTTCCTCCGTGCGGCCCGCCAGGCCCTGCGCCTCGGCCTCCGCTCCGACCGCGGCCTGCCGATCCACGCCATCTACCTCGCCGAAGCCTGCCTGCTGCGAATCAAGCTCGCCACCCGAAAAGTCCGCCACCTGCACGCCCACTTCGGCACCAACGCCACCACGGTCGCGCTGCTTTGCCAGACTCTCGGCGGGCCCCCCTTCAGCTTCACCGCCCACGGCCCCGAGGAATTTGACGCCCCCCTCGGCCTTGCCCTCAACGAAAAGGTCCGAGGCGCCGCCTTCGTCATCGCCGTCAGCGACTTCGGCCGCAGTCAGCTCTGCCGATGGGCCGACTTTGCCGACTGGCCCAAGATCCACGTCATCCGCTGCGGGGTCGACGCCAACTTCCTTACCCCGGAGCCCACCCCCGTCCCTGAAACCTCGAAACTCGTCTGCGTCGGCCGCCTCTCCGAGCAAAAAGGCCAGCTCAACCTGATCCACGCCGCCGCCATCCTCCGAGACCAAAACATCCCCTTCCACCTGAACCTCATCGGTGACGGACCACTCCGTCCCATCCTGGAACAAGCCATCACGAATTTACGTCTGGAATCCCGCACCACACTCAAGGGAACCCTCCCCGGCCCCACCATCCGTCAGGAAATCCTCGAATCCCGGGCCTTCGTCCTCCCCAGCTTCGCCGAAGGGCTCCCCGTGGCGATCATGGAGGCCCTCGCCCTCGGCCGCCCGGTCCTGAGCACCTACGTTGCCGGAATCCCCGAACTCGTCGAACCCCACCAAAGCGGCTGGCTCGTCCCCGCCGGCTCCGTCCCCGCCCTCGCCGAAGCCCTGGCCACCCTCCTCAAAACACCCACGAACATTCTCACGCGAATGGGCCAACACGGAGCCAACCAGGTCGCCAACCGCCACGACGCCCAGACCGAAGCCACCAAGCTCGCAAATCTGATCCAACCCAATCCAACCGTTCGGGCGACTTCACCGGCTTTGCCTGTTGATTGACTTCTGCCGGTTTGTCGTCCAGCCTCCCCAGAAATCCTGGGCAAGTCGCTTCTCACTCGAAGTCTATCCCGCCACTCCCACCATCATCCGCCGCACCGTGAACCGTGGCCGGGCGTGGCGCATGGGCGGGGGGCTTCGGCTACTTGGGCTCGGGCGGGTCGGGCGTGACGGACAACCAGGGGTGATCGTGGGCGTACCGATACTTTTGTATCATCATTCGATGGTATTTGAATTGTTTCTCTCGCATTTGCAACGCAAGTTTACGCACATCCTGCTCGCGTTTGTATGCCTCCTGCTTGCGTCGGATCGAATCCAATTCCATGTCACCCAAAGGTTCCGGGAGGCCGACGTCCAGAGTGTCCACGAGCTTGTGAATTTAGATCTCGTGTTCTCGCGTAATTCTAGCAAAGGATTCGGCTCGTCCATGTATGCCCTTGATCACTCCCAACCCCACCGCCACGACGGCCATGACAATCATCAGCCGGCGGATAGTGAGGCGGGGACGGAACAATCGCATTGGCATGGCTCCCTCCTTGAACCGATCAGCATAACGGGCCGATCGGCAAGCGACAACTCCGGACCCCAAGGTCGTCCCAGCCGGCTCGCGAAGGTCCAGGCGTCGCCGGACCCTCAAGGAAAAGACCGGCCTGATGTCACTCGGCCCCGGCCGGCGGGCGCTCCCGCCGCTTCGGACGCTCCCAAACCGCCCCCGCTCGTTCCCTCGATCCCGCGGGGGGTACGTCTCCCCGACCGCTCCGCGCCCCGTCCCCACAACTCAAAATCCTCCCTCGCGACCCCTGCGAAACAAATCGCAAAAGTCCCGTTCGTCCCCGACCCCAGTCACGATGTTGAGTCAGCAAGGCAACCGAATCCCCTGCCCCACGACCCGACCATCATCCCCCTCGCCGACCGAAACGTCCGCATCCCGGCGCCACGGCCCGGTTCCACATCCTAGACTCCCCAGAGCAGCCGACGCGCCGGGCGCGTCGATCGATCCGTCCCTCCGCGCGCTGGGCATCCGACCATGCCGCCCAAGAGGCCCCAACGTCCCTTCCAGCCTCGGTTCGAGCCGATCGAACGCCGAGACGTGCCGACCATCGGACTGGCCACCCATGCCGCGGCGGTCGCGACCCCGGCCCACCACGCACATGTCAGCGCGGCGGTCGCGACCCCAGCCCATCGGACACACATCGTCGCGGCGGTCGCGCCCGCGGTCCATCAGGCACACGTCATTTCGGCGGCCGCGCCCGCGGTCCATCAGGCCCACGTCGCCACGGCGGTTGCCTCGCCGAATCATCAGGCCCACGTCGACACGGCGATCACGATCGTCGACCCCTTCGAGTCGCTGGCGATCCGCGATCAGGCCGACCTGCATCCCGGCAACATCCTGGTCACGACCGGGGAGGGGCGTGTCTCGAAGGCGATCCGGGACGTGACACTCTCCGAGTACAGCCACGCGGCCCTCTACGTCGGCGGCGGCAAGATCATCGACGCGACCGGGGAAGGAGTTCGGGAACGCAGCCTCCCCGCCCTGACCCTGCCGTCGACGCGAGTCGGCATCATCCGGGCCGACGGCCTGACCGAAGCGCAGACCGATCGGGTCGTGGGCACCGCTCACAAGCTCGTCGGCAAGCCGTACAACTACCTGGGCCTGATCGTGGGAGCTGTCAAGGAACTCCACCTGATCGTCCGCCTCTACCGCCTCGCCACCGGCGAGCCGTTCAAGGCGACTGGCTCGGTCCTGGGCCTGGGCTACTTCTGCTCGGAGCTGGTCATCAAGGCGTTCCACACGGCCGGAGTGACAATCGCGCCGGAGTCCGGAGACACCCCGCAAGGGATCATCAGTTACGCGACGGGCCACCCCACGCGATTCGAACTCGTCGGCCGACTGCCGGCGGGCAGGGCTTGAGCCGCGTCGCGGAATCCGAGGGAGTCAGGGGCGGCCTCCCTCCCCGCGAGCGCCTCGATTGAACTGCCCCGCCTCGTCGGGCAGGAGGCCACGAGGCCGCCCCGCTCGGTGGCCAAGGCAAGCCCCGCTCTCTCTCCACGCGAGCGTCCGGAGCACCCCCGGGAACCGGCATCCGTCGCGGAGGAAAACGGGGACTGATTCTCGCGACCGAAAATCTCGGCCAAAACACCAGACAATCGCTCGCGAGTGACTGTCCCCCTATTCCTCCGCCGCGACATGTCCCCCAACGCCGCGAGGAAACTCGCTCTAACCGCGAAAGCCAGTCCCCCGTTTCCTCCAGGATTGAGCAGAATCACCAAATCGCAAGGGACGATCCCCCAGGCCCGAAAACCTTACCAACCCCCCGCCAGTCACTCCCCAAAACCAATCGAACCTCGTTGCCCATCCCAACCCTCGCGACCCCCTCGGCAAAAATCGCGAAAAAATCCAAATTTGCCCGTCACCATTCGCGACCTCGGTCACGATAGTAACCCTTGAGGGAACTCCACACCCCACCAAAGCCAAGCACCAAAGAGCCAACTCCCATGTCGCAACCCCAAAATCAGTCCGATGTTCACACGACTCCACGCCCCCTCCTCCACGGCCTCACCATCATCACCCCCGAAAACGAGGCCGACGCCCTCAACGACCGAATCGACTTCTGGACCTCCTCCCTCAAACCCTTCGACATCTACGAAACCTGGCTCGTTCACGAAGTCGCCCGCAACACATTGGAAATCGAACGTCTCCACCAAACCCAGATCGTCCTGAGGCACGACCACGCCCAGCGCATCGCTATCGTCTTTGAACAACAACAACGAGACCACGCCGAACTTCTCGCCTCCGGCCTTTCTCGACATCCAGCACGCGCCCTGGCCTCTCTCCGCAAATTCGCCCAGGGTTGCCTGGTCATCGCCCGTCGCTGGGAATGGCTCCTGGCAACCCTCAATAAGCGCGGAAGCTGGACCGAGTCCCAACGCCAACAGGCCATGAACCTCCTCAACGTCCCACCCGACCTCCGAGACGGCGTAACGCCCCTCGATCCGCCCGATGACGACCCCGAAACCCTCCGGGAACACCTCCAAAGGGTGGCCGAAACCGAGCTTCAGCGCCACAAGGAACTCGCCGCCCTCCTGCAACCGCTCGACGAACGGATGAAGCACGCGCAATCCCTAGGCCTCGGCCCCGAGCCGCCCGAAGTCGCCGCCATCCGCAAGGTCCAGCGACAGGCCGAGCGACGCCTCGCCTGGACCCGCTCCCAGTTCAAGACGTCACGCCCCGACCCCCGCCCGGTCGACCGAAACGAGCTACCCGCATACATCCCCGGCGAATGGAAGAACAACATTCCGTACCAACCCAACCGAACCAGTTCGGCCGAACCGCCGACGCCCCACGAATCCAATCCCTCGGTCGTGGCTGCGTCGGCCTCCTGGTCCACGCCCCACTCCTCGCCGGTCGGTCCGGCCCTGAACGACCCCCCCAACCCGAAACCCCAGGTCCCCGACCCCACCCCATCCCGCTCCAAGCACCGACGACGCCGCGCCTGACCCCTCGACCGCTCTTTCTCAATCCGGCCCGATTTCCCGCGGACCTTCCCGCCGAGGCGCCTCCACGCCCAGGGCCAACCCGCCGACTCGCAAAATCCCCAGTCCTTCCGTAAGATGGATGGAGCTCACGACATCGCCCCGACGGACGGATGGACAACCCGACCGGACGACGGCCAGTGGGCGGGTTTGGGGGAGAAGGTCTCACCGACCAACCAACCGGAGGGCCCGCGATGCCCGTCCGCGGGGTGTCCCAGAATCCCGGAGCGTCCCCCCCCGGAGTCGGCGACCCCTCCGACTTCTCGACTCTCGACCCAGCCCTGGAAAAGCTGATCGAAACCGCCGCTCGAAGCCTCCAGGCGGGCGATCCCCCCGACGTCGACCAGCTCGCCGCCGATCACCCCGCCTGGGCCGACACGATCCGCCAGGCCCTCGCCGCGATGGCCGAACTCGCCGGCCTCGGTCTCGACCTCGCTCGAACCCACTCCGATCCCCTGGATCGTCGCGACTTCGGTGACTTCCGAATCCTCCGAGAGATTGACCGCGGCGGCATGGGCGTCGTGTACGAGGCCGAACAACTCTCCCTCCGCCGCCGGGTCGCCCTCAAAATCCTTCCCCTGGCCGCCGCTCTCGACGACCGCGCCTTGCGACGATTCCAGCTGGAAGCCCAGGTCGCCGGCCTCCTCCAGCACCCCCGAATCGTCCCGGTCCACGCCGTCGGCTCGGTCGACCAGATCCCCTTCTTCGCCATGCAGTTCATCGAAGGGTGCAACCTCGCCGCCCTGATCGCCGACCTTCTCGCCCGATCCTCCGGAGTCGCCGTCGAGTTCCAGGGCGGCAATGGCGCCGACCAGGCCGGCGGTCCCGGTCCCCACTCCGGGAGCCTCACCGGCAGCGGCGACCTCGCGGCCGGGCTCCTCTCGGGACGGTTCGCCATCCCCCGAGGCGATTCCGCCGCCGAAGTCCTCACCTCCCACCCGACCGCCGCCGAAGACCCCGACCCTGCCGAGGGCCCCCCTCCCATCCGGGGCCGGTCCTACGTCTGGGGTGTCGCTCGATTGGGCCTCCAGGCCGCCGAGGCGCTCGCCTATGCCCACGAACAGGGCGTGATCCATCGAGACGTCAAGCCCGCCAACCTCCTGATGGACCGCCGAGGCAACCTCTGGGTCGCCGACTTCGGCATGGCCGATGTCTCCGGAGATCCCGGCCTCACCCGCACCGGCGACCTTCCCGGCACCCTCCGCTACATGAGTCCCGAGCAGGCCACCGGCACCCGAGCCCTGGTCGACCGCCGCACCGACGTCTACGGCCTGGGCGCCACCCTCTATGAGCTACTGACCCTCCGCCCCGCCGTCCCCGGCCTCCACCAGCACGAGGTTCTCCGCCGTATCCTCGATGCCGAGCCCACGCCCCTGCGCAAGCTCAACCCCGGAGTCCCGAGAGACCTCGCCACCATCGTCGCCAAGGCCCTGGCCAAGGACCCCGCCCGCCGCTACGAAACGGCCCTGGCGATGGCCGAGGACCTCAGCCGCTTCCTCGACGGTCGACCCGTGAAGGCCCGCCCCACCGGACCCATCGTCAAGTCCTGGCGATGGTGCCGTCGCAAGCCAGCCATCGCCGGACTCGCCGCCTCGCTGGTCCTCGCCCTCGTCGCCGGGGTCGCCGGAATCACCTGGAGCTGGCGAGACGCCGTCCACCAGCGGCAGGCCGCCCGCATCCAGGCCGCCCGCGCCGACGCGGTCAACGGCTTCCTCATCGACAAGCTCCTCCTCCAGGCCAATCCCGAGCTCACCCGCTCCGGGGTCCCCGTCACCCTCGCCCAGGTTCTCGACCACGGGGCCGCCGAGCTCGCCGCATCCTTCCGCGACCAGCCCGAGACCGAGGCCAGCGTCCGCGTCGCCATCAGCCAGGCGTATCACGGGATCGGCAAGTACACCCAGGCCGCGGACCACGCCCGAGCCGCCTACCAGCTTCTCGACGCCAGGCCCGTCAGCAAGCCAGCCGACCGCATCCGCGCCCTGGCCGAGTGGGGCCACGAACTCGACCATCTCAACCGGTTCGACGAGGCCGAACCCCTCCTCAGGACCGCCTACAGCCAGTCCCGCGCCCTCCTTGGCGACCACCACGTGGTCACGGCCGTCTCGGCCGAATACCTCGGCTTCCTCTGCGAGAACCGCCAGGATTTCGCCCAGGCCGAGGCCTACCTCCGGCGTGCCCTGGACGCCTCTCGAATCGTCCGGGGCCTGGACCAGCCCGCCACGCTCGACCTCATCAACAGCATCGCCTGGGTCGTCAACAAGCAGGGTCGCCACGCCGAGGCCGAAGTCCTCCACCGCCAGGCCCTCGCCGTCGATCTCAAGAGTCAGGTCAGCCGCAACCCCTGGGTCCTGGGCAACCTCGGCCAGGCTGTCCAGGCTCAAGGGCGACTGGAGGAGGCCGAGTCCCTCATCCGCCGAGGGTACCAAGCCTGCAAGGAAATCCTCGGTCCCAACCATTCCAATACACTTGCCACTCAAAGCAAGCTCGGCGAGATCCTCGCCCAACGCGGCCAGACCGAAGAGGCCGAACGAATCCTCAAATCTTGCCTGGAAACCCAGCGACGGCTCCTGGGGCCCGGCAAGGAAGCCACCCTCCTGACCTCGCAACGCCTCGCCAATCTTCACAAAGACCGGCCCAGCCCGCCCCACGCCCTCATCCCCACTCCGTAGCCCCGCCGATCGCCCAACAGTCCCCCAACCCGCCCCGCCAGCCGGAACGCAAGCCGGCCCGTCGGGCGGCGTGATCCCCCGAAGCGCAACCATCAAATCTGCAACGACTTGGGGAAAATCATGGCCAAACTGAATCCATTCCCGCGTGGATCGCGGCTTACCCAGCGGCAGGGAGACGCGAAGGAGCCAACAATGGTGGAGGCTGGCGATGTCACCCAGGGATTACTCGATCGGGCCGAACAGGGCGACGCCTCGGCGCGTCGCGAGCTGCTGGAACGCTACCGCCAAAACCTGCGACGTCTGGTCGCGGCCCGCCTCGACCGCAGGGTCGCCCGCCGGGTCGATGCCTCCGACATCGTCCAGGAGGCGCTGACCGACGCCGCTCAGCGGATGGACGCCTATCTCGCGGCCCGCCCCCTGCCGTTCTTCGTCTGGCTCCGCCGCCTGACCCGCGACCGCATGGTCGACGCCCACCGTCGCCACCTCGCCTCCCAGCGCCGCAGCGTCGCCCGGGAAGGACCCGCCTCGATCCTCGACGACGCCTCCGCCGCCGAACTCGGCCGTCGCCTGTTGGCCCCGGGCTCCTCCCCCAGCAACCGACTCGTCCGCCAGGAGCGTCTCGGCCAGATCACCGAGGCGCTGGTCGCCTTGCCCGAACGCGACCGAGAGGTCCTGGTCCTCTGGTACCTGGAAGAGCGGACCACCGCCCAGATCACCGAGGCCATCGGAATCACCGAGAAGGGAGTCAGGTCCCGCCACCTGCGAGCCCTCCTCCGGCTGCGAGCCTCCTGGAGTTCCGCCCATGACCAACCCTGACGCGGCCACCCCGATCGAGCCCGGGGCGGGCCCAACCCTCGCCGAACTCACCGAGCGGATGGCCCGACACATCCAGTCCGGCCAACGCGTCGACGTCGAGGACTACTCCCGCCGCTACCCAGCCTGGGCCCCCACCCTCCGCCGGCTCCTCACGACCATCCGCGACCTCGACGCCCTGAAGCGCTGCCTCGGCGGTGGAATCGTATTGAGAGGGTCTCTCCCCAACGCAAGCCAACTGATCGGGACGACCGACCACGGGCCCGGCCATTCCCTGGAGATCTCCTCGTGAGACCCTGCCCAACGCGCCGGCGACTTGCCGCCCCAAGTCTGGCCCTCGTCTTGCTCACCGCCGCCGGCTGCGGAGGCGAAAACCCCCAAGACCTTGCCGGAACGATCCACATCGAACGGAAGCCCGGCCCCAAAAACGCTCCCGGACCGCATCGAGCCACCAAGAACGCCCGGCCCTCCCTGGGAACCCCGCCCCCGACCCCCTGAACCTCCCCCAACCTCGACAACTCACCTCTCCCGCCTCCATCCTCCCCATCCCAACCCCTCGGAACCGCTGCCCATGAGCCGCCGAATCCTTCCCAACGCCGCCCGGCGACCCGCCTTCACCCTGATCGAGTTGCTGGTGGTCATCGCCATCATCGGAGTGCTGATCGGCCTCTTGCTACCGGCAGTCCAGGCCGCCCGCGAGGCCGCCCGACGCGTCCAGTGCGTCAACAACCTCAAGCAACTGGCACTGGCCTCGGCCAATTACGAGGGCGTCAACGGCATGTACCCCCCCGGCATGTACTTCACCGCGGGCACGTCCTACGGCGCCTCGCTCTTCGTCAGGATGCTCCCGTTCATGGAACAGTCGGCCCTCTACGCCGGCTACAATTTCAGCACGGCCAGCCTCAGCGCGGCCAGCTACACCACCTCCTCGACCATGATCGCCACGCTGCAATGCCCCAGCGACCCATCGGCCGGCCTCAGCTCTCCAGGCAGTTTCTTCAGTGTGCCGCCGGGCGTCACCAGCCCGATCCAGTACCACAACCTCTACGTCGCCAACCAGGGGCCAGTCCGGATCTACGCCATCGCGGCCAACAGCAGTTTCACGGCCTATTCGACCGACGCGGCCGCCGTGGCCAGGACCCAGGGGATCGCGCCCATGGGCAATGGAGTCACCATCGCCTCGGTCATCGACGGCACGACCAATACCATGATGTTCTCCGAGAACGGCCACGGCTTCTTTACCCCCTCCACCCAGAAATACGCGCATCTCTGGGATGCAGGCAGCGGCGGCTGGGACTTCGAGGCCCGCTTCCCCCCGAACTGGACCCAACATTACAGCGACACGGTCAACGACCCCGGCAACTACGGCCCATCGGCCTGGGGAGAAACCGACGCCATGAGCTTCCACCCCGGCGGGGTCAACATCGCCATGTGCGACGGCTCTGTCCGCTTCATCAAGAGTTCCATCGACTCCTGGACCATCACCACCCCTCAGTACAATGGTCTACCCGCCGGTGGCTCCACCGGACCCCCGTACTCCGACCCCAACTCGTACTCCGACCCGGGCATCGTCATCGGCTCCGGCGGCCGGATCGGCGTCTGGCAGAAGATCGCCTCACGCAACGGCGGCGAGGTCATCAGCGCCAGCGACTTCTGACGGACTTCCAACGCCACAACGCAACGAGGCGGGCCGGCGGGGGGCAAGTCCCCGCCGGTCCGCCTCGCGGCTTGGTCGTTCAGGCCTCGTCGAGCCCGCGGATGCCGTTGCCCGGGATGTTGGCGATCTGGACGATCGTCTCGGGGCCCCGGCTCAGGCCCAAACCCTGGAGGATTAGCACCCCGTACGGAGTGACCGGCGGCTTGCGGTGTTCCGGGTCGCTATCCGAGCGAGTCAAGCGGCCCTGGTAGATGGCGCCCCCGGCGTCGACGCGGATCAACGGGCAGCGGGTGCCTTGCTTGCGGCGGATCGTGACCAGTTGGCTCTGGCATTCCTCGAACGTCATCGGTCATCCTCCTTGATGAACGCGAGCGGCCTCAACGAGTGGCGAACGTCCCCGGGGCCGACCCGCGCGGGGGATGATGGCCGCACTCGACCCATCGGTCAAGCCGAATCGGGAAGGTCCACCTCGGCCAGTTCGACGACCCGTCGGGCATCGACGGCCGCCCTCACCAGCAGGCCGGTCCACGTCGCCGCTCTCGCCTCGGCCAACGAGACCGGAGGCGCCAACGGCTCCGGCGACCTCACCGCTTCGAGGAAGCCGCGAAGGGCGACCTCGGTGTCGGCCCGGCCTCCCGGCGGCAGCGATTGCCGGGGGCGTGACCGGTCGCGGAAGGTCGCCCAACCCGAGGCGAAATCCACCCCGCCCGCCGTGCCCAGCACCCTCTGCGAGGCGCCCGTGAAGGCGTCGTCGGCCGGCGCGGCCCAGCCATGCACCAGGTTCGCGTGGAAGCCATCGGCCCATTCCAGGGTGACCGAATAATGGTCCGTCACATCTCGGCCCGGCCGAATGTCGGCGAACAGGTCGCGACGACCCAGTCCGTGGGCCCTCGCCGGCAGGTCCCCTTTGATCCAGTGAAAGAGGTCCCAAACGTGGACCGCCTGCTCGACCATCCAGTCCCCAGACCGCTCCCGGGAACCGAGCCAGCCCCCGTGTCCATCGACCGGGCCGTTGCTGCTGACCCAGCGGGCCCGCCCTTCGATCGGAGTGCCGAGATCCCCCCGCCGAATCCACTCCACCCCTTCCTGGTAACGAAGGTTGGAGCGTCTCTGGAAACCCACATGGACCGGCAGGGCTGGAACCCGCGACGCCTCGGCGATCACCCGGTCGCACTCGGCCAGGGTTGGCGCCAGAGGCTTTTCCAGGTAAACCGCCTTGCCCGCGCGGAGCGCCTCGCAGGTCACCTCGGCATGGAGGTCGCAAGGCAGGGCCACGATCACCGCCTCGACGTCCCCGCGGGCCAGAAGTCGCGACGCCCGATCGTACCCCTCGGGTCGCGCCGCCCCGTCCTTGCCGGCAATCGCCTGCCCCCGGGCCAGGTGCTTTCCCTCGGCATCGCAAAGGGCCACGACCTCGGCGCCCGGGATCGCCAGGCAGGTTCGCAGCAGGGAGGTTCCCCGGTTGCCCAGCCCAATAAAGCCAATCCGGACCGGTCGGGGCGGGCTCGATTCCCCGAGCACCTTTCCCTGAGCCAGCGCCAGGCCCGCCGCGGCCGAACAGCTCAAGAACTCTCGTCGATTCCAGCGGGCCGGGGGCATGGTCGAATCCTCGGAGACTTCCATTCCGCAGTCTCCATCGTAGCCAGCCCCACCGCCCCGACGCAATCGGCCACGACAACTCCCCCAAACGACCTTGTCCTGCCAATTTCGCCAAGTCCGATAGTCACCGTCAAATCTACAAGCCACTCATTTTACCCATTACCTCCCTCAAGAAGTGCGATTCTCGCCATCATGCACGGATGCCTGACCGGTCGGTTGTTTGACTTATGGTCTTGTGTTGTTGCAAAACCGCGACATCCTCTCTCGTTATGGAGCGGACCCGGCTTGTTGTCGGAAAAGAAATCACTACCCTTTAGCTCACGCCCCGAAAAAATCCATTTTCCCCAATGGGGAATTCCGGAAACGCCGATGATAGGCGTCGTGGCGATTCCGCGGAGTACGCGGCCCTGGGTCGATGACTCTGACCTAGATTTCCAGTGGGCCCCAATGATCGGTGGCCCTGCCCTCTCGGAATGCTGATGACGACGACGAGGGCCTCGGGGACTCCAACGCTGGAGTCCGCACCCCGCGCTCGACTGACCCGCCGTCCCGACCCTGGTCGGTGGGTCCGGCCACGTCCCCGTTTCGGTTAAGGATTACACCATGTTGAGCATCCTCTCTCCGGGTCGCCGCCTTGAAGTGTCGCGGCTTCGCTCTCGGGTGCGTCCGCGTTGCCTGCCCAGCGTTTCGCCGCTGGAGGGCCGGACCTTGCTGTCGGTGGCCGCCGATGCCGGTCCGACCCCGGCCGAACAATACATGCTGGAGCTGGTCAACAACGCCCGGGCCAACCCCAAGGCCGAAGCCGCTCGGCTGGTCAGCCTGGCCCAGACGGACCCGATCCTCAAGAGCGCGGTCGGTTCCCTGGGCGTCGACCTCAACGCCTTCACCCAGTTGATGGGGTCCTACAGCCCCCTGCCCCCCCTGGCCTTCAACACCCGCTTGACCCAGGGGGCGCTGGACCATGACCTCGCGATGGTCGCGGCCAACTCCCAGGTGCATTCGTCGACGGGCTACCTGACCAACGCCTCGGTGGCCACGGCTTCCGACGGCCAGGTCTATTACCCGACCGGCACGGGCGCATGGTCGACCGGCGAGAACATTTTCGCCTACTCCCAGGCCGTGGGAAGTCGCCAGGAGCAGGATTACATCAACTACTTCTACGAGGGGTTCATGCTCGACTGGGGCAACCCCGGTTTCGGGCACCTGAAGAACATCATGGCCCCGGGCCCGGCCGAGGCCTCGGCGACGGGGCACCCGGCGTACAGCGAGATCGGCATTGGCCTGCTGACCAACGTCCAGCCAACCACCCCGTCCACCCTGGCGGGCTTCAACGTCGGACCGGCCGTGATGACGCAGGAGTTCGGCTACCGCGCCGGCAACGCCTTTTTGACCGGCGTGGCTTACAGCGACGCCAACCACGACCAGCAGTACGAGATGGGCGAGGGATTGGGCTGGGTGACGATCACCGCGGTCGGCCAGGGGGGTCAGGGAACGTATCAGGCCCAGACCTGGTCTTCCGGCGGCTACTCGCTGGCCCTGCCCGCTGGGACCTACACCGTGACCGCGACGGGGAACCTCGCGGCTCCGCAGACGGTGACCGTGACGATTGGCCAGGACAACGTCGGCTGGGACGTCCACTCCGGAGGCGCGACTCAGGCTCCGACCACGGGCTCGGGGATCACCCAGACGCTTCCGGTGCCCGCGCCCACCCCAACGCCGAAACCGACGCCGACGCCGACTCCGGCCCCGGTGGCGGCGCAGGTTCCGCCCTCGCCAGTGACGCACGTCCAGCAGGTCAACGCGACCCCCCTGACGCCTCGTCAGCAGGCGGCACTGGCTCGCCAGCAGGCCCAAATCGCCCGCCACGAGGCCCAGATGCTCCGCCTGGAGGCCGCTCACGCCCGGATGCTCGCCGCCCGGGCCGCCCGAGCCGCTCGCATCGCCGCCGGGCGTCACCACTGAGTCGCCCCGCCCCGCCCCACTCCGCCGGGTCACCAACCTCGACGAGAACCGCCTGCCCCGCGTCCGCCGGCCAATCGCCGGGCGTGGGGCGTGTTCTTGCGCGGAGGCGGGAGCGTGCCGTTCGGGGTCCGGGTCTCTCCTCCCCGTGTTATAGTAGGGAATTGCCCTGAGGCGACGGGGGCCGTTGCCGGGCGCGGGGAGGCGCGATGGCCAAGCATATCTTTGTGACCGGGGGGGTTGTCAGTTCGTTGGGCAAGGGGCTCACCTGCGCCTCGATCGGCATGTTGCTGGAACACCGGGGGTTACGCGTCCGTCTCCAGAAGTTCGACCCGTACATCAACGTCGATCCCGGGACGATGAGCCCGTACCAGCATGGCGAAGTGTTCGTGACCGACGACGGCTCGGAGACCGACCTGGACCTGGGCCACTACGAGCGGTTCACCGACGCCCCCTTGACCAAGGACTGCAACTACACCACGGGCAAGATTTACCTGGCGGTGATCAAGAAGGAGCGAGAGGGGAAGTATTACGAAGGGAAGACCGTGCAGGTCATTCCGCACATCACCGACGAGATCAAGGCGGGGGTGAAACGGCTGGCCACCGACGATGTGGACGTGGTCATCACCGAAATTGGCGGGACTGTCGGAGACATCGAGAGCCTGCCGTTCCTGGAGGCGATCCGCCAGTTCGCGCTGGACGCCGGGCGGGAGAATTGCCTGTATATCCACCTGACGCTGGTTCCCTACCTCAAGGCCGCCGCCGAGCTGAAGACCAAGCCGACGCAGCACTCGGTCGGGGCCTTGCGGCAGATCGGCATCCAGCCCGACGTCTTGATCTGCCGCTGCGAACACCCGATCAGCTCCGAGGATCGGGACAAGATCGCCCTGTTCTGCAACATCGAACGCAAGGCGGTGATCGAGGAGCGGGACCGGGAGTTCAGCATCTACGAAGTGCCATTGAGCCTGGTGCGCAACGGCCTGGACGACATCCTGGTCGACCGCCTGAAGCTGAAGGCGGCTCCCCTGGAAATTGACGACTGGCACGATGTGGTCGACCGGGTGTTGAACCCCGAGCGAGAGGTGACGATTGCGGTCGTGGGCAAGTACATGAAGCACCGGGACGCCTACAAGTCAGTGTACGAGGCGCTGGACCACGCCGGGATGGCCCACCGGGCGAGGGTGATCGTGCAGAGAGTGGAGGCCGAGGAGCTCGGCGTCGGCGGGGCGGCGGCGAAACTGGCCGGTGTGGATGGGTTGCTGGTCCCCGGCGGGTTTGGGATGCGGGGGATCGAGGGGAAGATCGAGGCAATCCGCTTCGCCCGGACGCGGGGAATCCCGTTCTTTGGGATCTGCCTGGGGATGCAGTGCGCCGCGGTGGAATTCGCCCGCAATGTGCTGGGGTTGGAGGACGCCAACAGCACCGAGTTCGATGCCAACACGCACCACCCGGTCATTTCGATGATGGAGGAACAGGTCGGCGTTCGGCAACGAGGCGGAACGATGAGACTCGGTGCGTGGCCCTGCGAACTGGCGGCGGACACACTAGCCCGGTCGGCCTATGAGGCCCAGGCGATCCACGAGCGCCATCGTCATCGTTATGAGTTCAACAACGCGTATCGACGGCAGTTCGAGGAGAACGGCTTCGCGGCGACGGGGACGAGCCCCGATGGTCAACTGGTTGAGATCATCGAGGTTGCCGACCACCCGTGGTTCGTGGCGGTGCAGTTCCATCCCGAGTTCAAGAGCAAGCCGACAAAGGCCCACCCCCTGTTCCGCGACTTCCTGGGAGCCGCGATCCGCCGCCGGGAAACCAGCCGCAACGAGTTGGAGGCCCGTCCATGAGCATGGCAACGGCCCCTGCCCCTTCTGTCCCAGCCCTAACCCCGGTCCTTGTTCCTGGCCGTTTGGTTCTCAGCGGGGTGTCCTGGGAGAAATTCGAGGCCCTACTCGCATGGGCCGGCGACCGTCGGCTCGGTCTGGCTTACGACCGTGGGGAGCTGGAACTGATGTCGCCCTCCGCTCAGCACGAGGACGTCAAGTGTTTGATCAGCCTTCTCATCTCGCTCCTGGCGATCGAATTGGATCAAGATTTTCACGAATATGGTTCCGTCACCTGGAGGCGAGAGGATCTGGACCGCGCGGTTGAGCCTGACACCTGCTTTTATTTGAGACGAGAACCCCTGGTCCGAGGTCGATCCAAGATCGATTTGGCGATCGATCCCGCCCCTGATCTGGTGGTGGAGATCGACATCACCAGCAGTTCCCTCGACCGAGAGGGGATTTACGCCGCGCTGGGTGTCCCCGAGCTTTGGCGCTATGACGGAACGCGGTTACTTGTCTTACTCCTGGGCGAAGATGGTCGTTACGTTCCAAGTTCGAGGAGCCAAGCGTTCCCCACGCTGCCCCTTGGCCCATTCGCGAAGTTCATCGAAGCCGGCCACGGAGCGAACCGATTGGGATGGATCAAGGAGTTCCGCCGATGGGTCCGCGAGGAAGTTTTGCCCAAAACTCCTCCC
This sequence comes from Isosphaeraceae bacterium, assembly GCA_965201075.1. Classification (GTDB taxonomy): domain Bacteria; phylum Planctomycetota; class Planctomycetia; order Isosphaerales; family Isosphaeraceae; genus CBDAVP01. The sequence goes on from CBDAVP010000017.1 coordinate 18,363, forward strand.
GGGAACGCCGTCGTTTGAGTTGAGCGAAGGGTGAATGGCGTCAGGGTTGTTGATGCCCCGATCCGTCGAAAGGGAGGGTTTTTGAGCGTCGCCGAAGCGACTGCCACCAATCGGTTCCTCCTCTACAACATCGATTAGGCGACTTATCCGCGCATCCTCGAAGGGCAGGATGAGCGTCAGATCCGCGTGTCTTGCGACCGGGGGGAACTGGAACTGATGACCCTCTCGTCTGGCTACGAGCAGCGATCGCGTGCCATCAATCGGCTAATCGAAGCCCTCACCGAGGAGTTGCAAATTCCGATCGCCTCGGCCGGCTCCACGACGATCAACCTCGAACGCGCCGAGAAAGGGCTGGAGCCGGATGAGTGCTACTACCTGAGGAACGAACCCCGCGTTCGGGGCAAGACCCAGATTGACCTTGAGTTCGACCCGCCCCCCGACCTGGCCGTCGAGGTCGATGTGAGCCGCGGTAGCCTTAACCGATTGGAAAGCCACGCGGGGCTGAGAGTGCCCGAGGTCTGGCGATACACGAAGGGGCATCTTGTCGTCCATCAGTTGCAAGATGATGGAAATTACGCGATCCAACCCACAAGTCGGAATTTCCCATTTCTGGCGATGGACCAGTTCGATCGGCTAGTGCGGACGTCTTCGACCACGGACCAGTTGACCTGGATGCGCATTGTCCGCGACTGGATTCGACAAAAGGTTGCCCCCAGTTACCGCGATGCGAGACAAGGCTGACCGGGCCTTGGATCGGAGCTCGCCCGCTTTCCGTCGGCTTGCGAGTCCGGTAAACCGTCACGACCGCGACCGGGTGCGAGGCCCAGCCGCGGTCGTCGTTGGGTATCGGTCAAATTGATCAGGCCTTCTGGGCGGGGTCCTTGCCGTCGACCCAGTCGCCTTCGAGCTTCTGGTAGTCCTTGGGGATCAGGGTCGAGCCTTCGAGGGGGTCGGCCGACCAGCCGATGATCTGGTTGGGCTTGCCTCGCTCCTTGCTGCGCTTCTCCCAGTGCTCGGCCCAGGAGGTGTCGGCCTCGGAGACCTTGCCGGTTTCCTTGTCGAAGTAGAGGGCCTTCCCCTCTCGGTAGGACTGGACGCCCATGTTGACCGTGGCGATGGCCGCGTAGCCGGTTTCGGCCGGGCAGAGGGTTTCGGGGTTGCTGGAGCGGACGCAGCCGAGGAAGTGCTCCCAGAGGGCCCGGGTGTCGCGGTCTCCGGAGGAGTCGAAGTCGGACTTGATCAGCTCGCCGCCCTCGTCCTTCTTGGCGCTGGGCGGGGCGGGACGTCCCTCGATCTTCTGGGGCAGGACGCGGAACCCGCCTCCCTCGAACTTGATGGTGGCGGTGTGGCCGCGGATGACCTCGTCGATGCCGGTGTCGTTGCACATTGTGGCGGTGACGATGACCTGGCAGCCTTCCTCGTAGTCGGCCACCACGGTCGCGACATCAGGGACGTCCCGGCCGTCGTATTCCATGTAGAGGCCGCCGCCGCCAACCACTCGACGGGGGAAGCGGACGCCCGTGGCCTGGATGAGGTGGGTCAACTGGTGGACGAACAGGTCGGTGTACATGCCTCCGCCGAAATCCCAGTAACAGCGCCACTGGGCGAAGCGGGCTCGGTTGAAAGGTTGGTCGGGGGCGAGGCCAAATTCGGTTCCCAGGAACATCTTCCAGTCGACGGTCTTGGGGGTCATGTCCTCGCGGAGGTCGTAGTAACGCCACTGGCCCATCGAGGAGTTGCGGTAGTAGCTGGTCTGGGCCTGCATGACGTGGCCGATCTTGCCCTGGCGGATCTGCTCGTTGGCCATTCGCCAGCGGGGGTCGGCGGTGGACTGGACGCCGACGGTCATGACGACCTTGTTGCGGTTGACGGCCTCGACGACGCGGCGAGCCTCGTCGATGGTGTGGGTCATGGGCTTTTCGCAGTAGACGTGCTTACCGGCGTCGGCCGCGTCGATGGTCATCTTGGCGTGCCAGTGGTCGGGCGTGGCGATGACGACGCCGTCAACGTCCTTGTTCTCCAGGACCTTGCGGTAGTCGGTCTCGACCTGCTTGGCGCCGGTGCGGTCGGCGGCGTTCTGGCGGTTACGGTCGTAAACGTCGGCCACGGCGATGATGTCGACGAGCTTGCCCTCCTCCTTCATCTTCAGGAGGTGGCCGATGTGAGCCTGGGCTCGGCCGCCGGGTCCGAGGATGGCGAAGTTCAGGCGGTCGTTGGCGCCCAGCACCTTGGCAATAGCCGGGTGGGGGAACACGGCGGTGGCGGCGGCGGCGCCCGCGGCGAGGCCTCCGGTTTGCAAGAAGCCGCGGCGGGAGACGTTGGGATGCTCGGACATGGGTTGCAACTCCCGGGGTGATTGGCGAATGGGGAGGGGGGCGACGGGCGACGATGTTGGGGACGGTGGTTGTATCGTGGCGTCGGCGAGGCCGGCTCGCAACCCGGTCCCGCTGCTGGGGCCTTGGTTTCGTCGGGGAACCTGGTCGCCTTTCGCGACCTCGTCATCCGATGAGTGGGAAGTGGGCGGTTATCGGCCAGGCGGGGTGTCTGGGATTGCCTTTTTCGCGTTCCTGGGCAAAATGACCCCGCCAACGGGGATGCGACATCGTGAGCCAGTCTGGATGGGGGTGACAAACGACGCGGCAAGAGGCCGCGACGGTTGGGCCCGGGTGCGCGATTCGATTCGGCCAGCAAGGAGGCTTTCACCGATGGCTCGATGGTTCGTCGATCGGTCCGCACAGCGGGGTATCCCCTCGGTTAGCCTGCGTCGTCTGTTGCCCGAGGCGCAATTCGTGGGGTGTCGGGATCTGGAAGTGACGGGCTGCTCCGCCGACAGCCGGCACATCCACCCGGGCCAGGTTTTCGTGGCGATCCGCGACGACCATCGAGACGGTCACGACCACATTCCCGCGGCGCTTGGGCGAGGGGCCTCGGCGGTGATCGCCGATCGGCCGTCCCCCGAGGCAGGGCCGTTGCAGGTGATCGTGTCCGACCCGAGGCTGGCTCTGGCGCACCTCAGTCATGCCCTGGCGGGTGCGCCGGGGCGTTCCCTGGAGACCTTGGGCATCGCCGGGGCGACCGGCAAGACGGCGGCGTCGCTGTTCACCCGGGCGATCCTGGAGGCGGCCGGGTGCCGGACGGGGCTGGTGGGACCGTTCTCCTGGTCCGACGGAATCGAGCAGCATGCCTGCGGAGCCACGCCCGTGGAGGCCCAGGGGCTGGCCGAGATGCTGGCCGAGATGGTGAATCGCGGGTGCGACTCGGCGGTGATTGAGGCCGACGAGGCCGCTCTGGATCGCCGGGGGATCGCCGGGCTGGGGTTGGCCGCCGCGGCGGTCACGACCCTGGAGGGCGGGGCGACTGGGTCGGGACTGGCGAGACGTCGGTCGCTGGCGGGTCGGCTGGCGAGGGGCGTCGTGGCGGGCGGGGCGGTCGTGGTAAATGCCGATGATCGCGAGGCCGACCTGATCGGGGCGGTCAACCTTCAGGCCCGTCGGGTCACGTTCGGCATGCGAGCCGAGGCCGATGTTTCGGCGACGGTGGAACGGTTGGATTCGACGGGAACCCGGCTGCGACTGCGAGGGTTCGACCGCGAGGTGACCGTCGGGTTGCGTCCGGTCGGTTCCCGGGTCGTCCCCTCGGCCCTGGCCGCGGCGGCGCTGGCGTGGTCGCTGGAGTTGCCGTTGGAGGCGGTGGTGGAAGGGTTGGAATCGGTGGACGCGATCCCAGGTCGATTGGAGGGGGTGCCCGGCGCGAGGGCCCATGACCTCGACGTGTGGGTCGACCGGGCAAGAACGTCCCACGAACTGGCCGCGGCGCTGGCGGGAGCTCGCGAGCTGGCCACTGGCCGGGTCTTCTGCGTCCTCGGAGCCGAGGGGCTGAGGGATCGGGCCGGCCGGGCTTCACTGGCTCGCGCCGCCGAGTTGGGAGCCGACCACCTGACCTTGACGACCGACAACCCCAGAACAGAAGCACCTGACCAGATTTTGGACGAACTGCTCGCGGGACTGGTGAGACCGGGTCGCGTGTTGATCGAGCTCGACCGGCGGCTGGCGATCGAGTCAACCCTGGCGCTGACCGAGCCAGGAGATGCGCTGCTGATCGCCGGCAAGGGTCGGGCCACGTTCCAGATCTTCGCCGACCGCGCCTTGCCGTTTGACGACCGCACCGTGGCCTCGACGACGCTGGCCCGTCTCCAGGCGGCTCATCGCCGTTCGGCCTGAACAACAAGCCCTTGGCTTTCGGGAAGTCGTGACGCCATCGCGGCCGGAGCTGACCGCGAGGCGTTCTCGATGGTGGCAGGCCAAAGAAAAAGCCCGGCTCCCCCCGAGGGAGCCGGGCACTGCCAGGGAGAACGACGCTTGCTCGTGACTTGGCGGCTCGACCCGTCTGGCTCGGGTCGGGCGTCTTGTTTTGCTTCCAACAGGTCTTGCTGTTGGCGACGGTTGAGCGAAAAGCAGGCTTTGTGCCACTCGTGGGATTCTACCGATTATCGAGGTTGGGGAATTTACGTAAATCCTTTTCCGATATCCGTTTAAAATTTTAGAATCCTACGGTCGCATTCGTCAGCTTGACGAAGTAGGCCACTCTTAATGCCCGATCTTCTGGCACCCGTGCCAAAGAGGATCGCTCGTCGTTGGATGGTCTTGGGTTGGAGCTTCGCGCGATGAACGGGGATTAGTCGTTGGCATGGGGCTGGTGCGGTCCGATGTGAATGCGGGCGGGGGCTTTGGGCGGTTCGAGAAGGTCGATCTGGCGGTTGAGGAATGCCTGAATCGTGGCGATGTTGGTTCGGAGGTGATCGGTTACCTGAGACACGGTGTAGGTGCTGGGGCCGGGGGCCAGGGCCAGGGGCAAGAGGATCTGGTCGGCGGAGTGGGGGTCGATCAGGCCGTCGGTGGTGAGGTAGGCCAGGAGGGCGTCGATGGCCTCGTCGGCGACGGCTTCGGCGGGGCGTCCTCGTTTTCCGAGGCCGGTGAAGGTGGCGGGGGTTCCTTGGTGGTCGGTGGTCAGGACGAGGGCGGCGCCGGGGCTGGGTGCGTTCCATTCGACCGTTTGGATTTCGGTGAGCGGGGCGAGGCCGTGGTCGGCCAGGCGGTCGCGGGCTCGGCGGGCCATCCGGTCGGCGATGGCGATGGGGAGGCCGGCGACTCCGCTGATTCCGTGAATTCGAGTGAGCTCGCCTCGGTGGGGGAAGTGGCGGGCTCGGAGGGTGGCCGGTTCAATGAGCGCTTCGAGGTGGCCGCCTCCCCGGGGGTAGAAACCGGCATTGTGGCTTTTGAGGGTGATCGGGATGCCGAGGGTGGCCATCAACGGTCGCCAGGTCTGGTCGAGGAAGGGGAAGGAGGGGGCGGATTCGTTGAAGGTGCCTCCGTGGATCGTCAGGCGGATGGGCTCGTTGGCTTTCAGGGCGATGGGGAGGGCCAGTGTGTGGAGAATGAGAGCCGTGGAGCCGGCGGTGCCGATGGAGAGGGTCAGGTCTCGGGGGGTGCAGGGAGCGGGGTGGAAGGTGAGTTCCCGGGAGCCGACAGCGGCTCCCTCGGCCAGGCCTCGGCAGAGAGTGACAGCGGCTTCGACGGCCTTGAGGTGCTGGGGACGCAGGCCGGGCGGGTCTCGGCGGGCCCGGATGTTGGTGAAGCGGACCGGACGGCCGGTGAGCAGGGCGAGGCTCAGGGAGGTTCGGAGGATCTGGCCTCCGCCTTCTCCGTTGGCTCCGTCGATGGTCAGAAGGTCGTTGTGGGTGCTCATGGTGGTGGCTGGACACGGCCAGAATGGTTGAGGTTCAAATCAGGGGCGGGCGGGACCCTTGGCGGCGGCTTCGAGGGCTTCGAGGAGCGGGGCGGGGGCGTTGGCGGTGGCGGGGTCGGTGGGGGTGGCCCAGATGAGGACGACCTTTTGGAGGATACGGTCGCTGTTGGGCTCGGCTTCGGTGAGGAGGAAGTCGCCGATGCTGCCGCGGCGGTCGGTGCGGGCGCCGAGGATCGCGACCTGGTTGGCCTGGAGGGAGGGGGTGGCGGCGAGGTCGATGAAGGTTTCTTCCTGCTTGCCGTTCTTGATGATGAATTGCTGGGAGTCGAAGGGGCCGGCGGTCGGAGCGCCCTCGTAGCGGCTGGTCATGGGACCGTGGTCGATCTGGGGGACCAGGCGGAGGCGGACCTGATTCCCCTCGGTGGCGGTGGGAGTGACGCGGAAGGCGCCTCGGGGGTCTTCGTAGTCCTTGCCGGTGGTCTTGCCGGCGAGATTGAGCAGGAGGCTCGATGGTCCGCTGGTGGCGGCTCGCAGTTCGACCAGGGAGCTTTCGCCGTCGGGCAGGAGGATGGTCTTGGGATCGACCTTGTGGGGCGGCGGGGCGTCGAGGACGGCTCGGGCGGCGGGCGGGAGGTCTCCGGTCAGGACGCCCAGACGAAGGCCGTTGGCTTCCAGGGCGTGGCGGGTCTCGGCGGGGAGGACCTGCTCGTCGACGGAGCCCCACAGCTGGTCATTGAGGGCTGGGTCGCCCAGGGGCCGGGCGAGGATGGCGAGCCTGAGGGTGCAGCGGCGGGGGGCGATGAGTTCGGCGAGTGGGCCGTTGGCCGATGTGGGAGTGAGGGGTGGATTGGGGGTTGAGCCGTCGGACTCCTTGGCGTTCCGGGACTGAGCGAGGGAGCAGCCGATCAGGCTGGCCAGGGCAATCGCCAACGTCAGGGTCGAGGCGAGGCGGGTCTTCGGGGCCGGACTCATGGGCGGGCTCCTTTTGCCTCGGGAAAGGGCCCGCGTCGGGGCCGAAATTGGCGATTGGACGGACGGTTCGGCCTGACGTGCGAGAGGGGAGAGAAACGGGGTCGCGGGATGCGGAAACCGAGGCTGTCGCGGTTCAGGAGATGCGGATGTGCGGCTTGGGGAGGTGTCGGCCGTTGGCGTTGAGGGCCGGGGCGCTGGTGCTGGTGAAGTGACGGCGGGCTCGGGCCAGGGCCATCAGGGGAAAGTAGTGTCGGTAGAGGTTGTAGTTGATCATGAACCCCCGGCGCAGCTCGGTGTGCTGGTCGAGGGCGTCGGCGGCGTGGTCGAGGTCGATCCGTTGGCCGACGCCGTAGCCTGGGAAGCCGGTGCCGGTGTATTCGGGTTCGTCCCAGGTTCCACCGTTCTGGCGACGGAGGAGGAAGGCGACGCCTCGGGCGATGGAGTCGTCGAGGTCGTGGGTGTCGACGGCCAACAACGCCATCAGGGCCCAGCCGGTTTGCGAGGCGGTGCTGGGGCCGACGCCTCTCCAGGAGTCATCCATGTAGGAGGCGCAGGATTCTCCCCAGCCGCCGTCGGCGTTCTGGTGGTCGACGATCCACGCGGCGGCCTTGCGGACCCAGGGGGCGTTGGTGTCGACGCCAGCGACTCTCAGGGCGGGCAGGACGGCGGCGGTTCCGTAGATGTGGTTGACGCCCCAGCGGCCGAACCAACTGCCGTCGTCTTCCTGCTCGGCGCGCAGGTAGCGGATGGCGTGGGCCATCGCCGGTTCATCGGGGCCGACACCCTGGGCGGCGAGGGCCTCGACGGCGTGGGCGGTGACGTCGGCGCTGGGGGGGTCGAGGAGTTCGCCGAAGTCGCTGAAGGGGATCTTCGTCAGCCAGTAGTGGGTGTTGTCGCGGTCGTAGGCGGCCCAGCCGCCGTTGGCCGACTGCATTCCCAGCATCCAGCGGGTGCCCCGGTCGATTGCGTCGTCGACCCGGGTGGGGTCGTCGAGCTGGGACCTCAGCCGGCGGAGGACCAGGAGAACGACGGCGGTGTCGTCGAGGTCGGGGTAGTGGCGATTGGCTCTTTGGAAGGCCCAGCCACCTCCGGGGAGGTCCCGGGCGTGGACCTGCCAGTCTCCGGGGGCGGTGACCTGCTGGTCGAGGATCCAGTCGAGGGCTCGGGCGAGTTCGGGACGGTCGTCGACGCGGGCTCCGCAGTCGAGCAGGGCGAGCATCGAGAGGGCGGTGTCCCAGACGGGGGACTCGCTGGCCTGGAGGTAGGTGGCGCCGTCGCGTCGGTAGGACCAATGGGCGTCGAAGGCGCCCAGGCCGGCGCGCATGACCGAGTGTTCCAGGGGGTAGCCCTCGGTGTGGAGGGCCATGAGGGAGTAGATCCAGGGGGGCTGGATGCCGCTCCAGGCTCCGTCGGCTTCCTGGTGCTTGATGATCCATTCCAGGCAGAGGCGGATGGCGCCTTCGCGGCCGGGCTGGATGGGGGAGCCGACATAGGCCCTCAGGACGCGGTCCATCGCGTAGAACGGGCCTTCCCAGGAGAACCAGGAGTGACGACGGGGGATCGAGTAGTCGTGGTTTTCGCGGCCCCTGGGAAAGAGTTCGTCGAGTCGGCGGCCTTCGGGCAAGGGTCGGACGGTGCGACGGGCCGAGAGGACACACAGTGGAATGATGGTGCCTCGGGCCCAGGAGGCGAACTGGTAGATGTTGAAGGGGGCCCAGGCGGGCAGGTAGATGAGCTCCGGTGGAAGCGTGGGGGTGGCTTCCCAGGGCCATTCGCCGATCAGGGCGAGCCAGTACTTGGTGAAGTTGCGGAGGTGGCCAAGTCCGCCGTGGCCGAGAATCCAGGCCCGGGCGTGGCGCAGGGTAGGGCCGTTGGGGTCTTCCCCGGCGGCTCGGAGAGCGGCGTAACATTCCACGGTGGTGTTGATGTCGCCGCCACTGGCGCCGTGGTAGACCTCCCAGGCGCCGTCGGGTCGCTGGCGGTCGAGGATGGCGCGGACGACTCCAGGGAGTTTGGGGTCGTCGCGAACGCCCATGACGTGCATGGCGAGGACCCACTCGGCCTCCATGCAGGAGTTGGACTCGAGGGCTCCGACCCAGAAGCCCTGGCGATCCTGGCAATCGGCCTGCCAGGCCAACGCCTCGGCGATCCCCCGTTCGATCGGCTCGGCGACGTGGCCCTGGGGGCGATTCGCCAGGGCGCGAGCGGGGAGGTGGGCGATGATCGTCATCCTTGACGGCTCCGCGGGAATCCTTTCCCGGTCGGCACGGTCCGCGCGGCGACTCCACGCGACGGAAACGGCCGGCCCGCAACTTATCGGGGTCGGCGATGGCGTCAAGCCCAAGTCGGCGGATCATCGCGAAGTCTGGCGGCCGATCCATTCGGCGGCGCCCCGATTGCAAGGTGATCCAAACGGGCCGCGAGGGCCCCGGGTGTACCTGCCAGACGCCCGTCCGAATTGTTCCTTTTCCAGGGAGATGACGCCATGGCCGACCAGAACAAGCACGCCTCGACCCAGCATCACCACGACGCCGCCGCCAAGCACCAGGCCGCGGCCCATCACCACCTGCAAGCGGCCCACAGCCACGAGCAAGGCAAGCACGACGAGGCCAAGGCCCACGCCACCACTGCCCACAAGCACAGCGAGACCGGGCACAAGCATTCGACCGAAGCGCACACCCACTCTCAGAAGTAAATCCACCCTCGTCCTATGGGCGGTCGCCTTCCCCCCGCGACCGCCTGGGGCCTCGTAGGGTCCTGGGGTCAACGACGTAAGGTGATGCGGTACTTGGCGATGGCTCTCGCCGGTAATCCAGGCGGCGCGGGCAAGGTAGCGGTTTCGCCGTCGAGTTGATATTCGAACGGGTTTCCCGAGAGCGGGCCGAGGGGGATCGGGACGGTATGGATTTCAGCGAGTGTTTTGGGCAGGTGGCCGACCTGGTCCGCATGGATGCGGAGGGCCTCAATCACGCGGAGTGCGGCAATTCGACGGTCGAGCAAGGTTTCGTTGAGGAAACCTCTGCGGACCACCGGCTCTTGGAGGATGGCGTACAGCGTACGCAAGGGGCCGCGCATCGCTTCGACACGTTGGCGGTCCGCCTCGTCGTAGAATGGGCCGGCTTCGGGGAAGGGTAGCGCGGCGGCTTTCGTCTCGGCATCCCGGTAAACCTCTTCAAGGTGGGCGAGGTAGCGAACGATGGCTTCCGCATCGGAGTTCCTCTCCTCGGGCAAAACCTCGGTGGGGAAGTGGGCATAATCGGGAAGTGGCGCGACGGGCTCGGTCTTGAGGCTGTTGATTCCTCCGGATCGTTCCAGATTCCTTGCATCCGCCTCGAACTGAACCAACCGAGCATATAATCGGGCAAGTCGGGCGGACCACTCCAGGGGGCTTCGCGGCTGGTCCAGGTCATTGAGTTCGGGGATCATCCACCGGCCGAAGGCTAACTCGCGTTCGGCGGCGTCGCGGAAAGCGATGAGGGGGCGAGGGAGCGTCGTCAAGGCCCAGTAGAGGTTGGGGGCGCCGGGCTGGCTGATTAAAGTCTCTAGCTCATTGAGCAGGATGTGGGCATTGTTGGCCCCAACGTTGGCGTTCACGAGGAACGGCCCTTCGCCGACGTGCCTCGCGAACGCGAGCCCCGTTTCGAGAGTGGGGATGGCGACCTCGAAGCGATGGTCCAGGGCTTCGACTCGCACCTTGACCGCGAGCAAGCGGATCCAACGTCGAAAGTACTGGAGGTCTGGGAGGAGGATCGTGAAAACTCGGTCCCGCTGCTCGGGGATCGTGTAGTTCCAACGGCAGGTCTGGCGGCGTGAGCCGAATTCGACCTGGCGTAAGTGCTTTTCCCACATCGCAACATACTTTCGCGCATCGTCAACTGGAAACTTGGCCAGTGGCAGGTCCAGCCATTGGTTGGTCTTCGCGTCGATGTCGTCGAGGGCTGTGTCTCGGTACTAGGCGTCCAACCTGAGGTAGATGGGAGCGGCGTCGCCGGGGGTTCGCTCGGATTCCAGAGGTAGGAGGCGATGGAGGGACGCGGTCGAGGGGATGCCTTTCGGGTCGACCAGAAGGTCCTGGGTCCTGGCCGGATCGGGCGGTTTGGGGGGCTCGTTGGCGGGGAACGCGGGGCCAGGCATTGTCGCGATGGAGAGGATCAAGGCAAGTCCGCGGAGAAGTTTGAGGCGTTTCATGGGCATTCCCGTGACGAGAAGTGCGCTCTCGATTCAACCCGACAGATTGTCGAAGTCTCGGACGCGGAGCGGTGGGGGGAAGTCAGGAGTTGGAGGGTTCATTTCGCGATGGTGTGCGGGTGGTGGGTCGAGCCCGTCGTTCAAGATTTGGTGGGTGAGGATCTGGTAACTGTTTGGGTCCAGGCAGGTCGCTGGAGGTCGCGGTTCAAGGAGAGCCGTTTGAGATGTGTCTTGGATCGGGCGATCGTGCAAGAGTTGGACAATCTGTCGTCGGTGGGAGCGTTCCTGAAAAGTCCAGACGCTGATAACCAACGGAAGGGTGACGGATACCATCAACAACGTGCGTAAGCGAACTTCCCGGAGGGCGGATCGCCGACCCGCTTCATAAAGCACGGCGTTCTTGCCAACGGGATTCGCGGGAATCCACGAGGCGAGTTGGTGCTCAATGCTGGAGAGATCGTCGTGGGGTTGAGAGGGCGGGTTCATCGGCGAAGCCTCTCGTGGAGTAGGGCGAGGCCGGTTTGGTAGCGTCGGTGGGCGGTGGTGAGGGAGCAGCCCTGGAGTTGGGCGATTTCCTCGAACGTCACGTTTCCCCAGATGCGGGCGACGCTGGCCTCTCGATGGTCGGGGGGGAGTTCCGTCAGCAGGGCGGCGGCGGATTGGGCGTCGAGGGAGTCGTCATTGGTGACGAACCATGGGGTGCCGTCGTGGGCGGCGTGGGTTTCGTGGGTGCGCCTGCGCTTCGAGCGGCGGGCGGCCGTGAGGGCGGCGTTTCGGGCCACCCGGAAGAGCCAGGCGGCGGGCCGGGTGGGTGCCGAACTCTGGCGGGCCAGGGCGGAGAAGGCTTCTTGGACGATGTCCTCGGGGCTGGTTGACCACTGGCGGGCGTAGAGGGTCAATGCCGGGGCGTGGTGATCGAAGATTTGGCCGAGTTCCTCGGGCCCGATCGTCGCCATCCGCCCCCCTACCCTGCTCGCCAGTCCTGTAGACCCTCGCCTTCCCTTTGATGACGCCGCGGAGGGAGCGGTTTTCCACTCCGAGAATCCAAGACCAGCGAGTCCTGGCGTCGCGGTCAAGTTTTTCGAGTGGGGCGATTCGGGGTTAGGACAGGTCGGGCGGTCGACGAACTCATCTAACTCAACCCCAACCACAAGAGAGGTTGGGGGCGATGGGATGGGAGGTCACTGGTTGTTCCGTAATCAAGCCGGGTCAGGCAGGGATGGGGGAGCTTCGGCCGGGAGTCGGGTCAACAACGCTTCTAGACCACCGTTACCGAAATCCAGCAGGTACCAGGACTTGCAGGAATCGCAGGTACCCAGCATACGATCGGGGAGGTCGGGGTCGGGTTGGTGAAAGTCGAGTGGGCTTTCGCATCCAAGACATTGAATATCAGAGAGGCGCTCGGAGGCGGGAAACGAAGCGGTATCCAAGACCACGGGGATCGAACCGCGTCGAACCTTGGAACGAGGGGCGGCCATGTGCGTGCCCTCCGCGGGAGCGAGGCGGATCCATTGAAGAGCGCTCGATCATCCGATCGCGGAATCAAGCACTCAGCAGGGATATGCGAATGGGATGCCGGACTCCGTGACGGCGTGCAGGAAATCACGGAGAATCGGAATGCGGGTGAGCTAGGGATTGGTGAGGAGGGGAGGCGTTGCATTCTCGCTCGATGCGGGCGCGCATCAGGTCGAGTTCGTCGCCGGCATAGCGGGCGTGGGGCCAGGGCCAGTGGACGGCGTCGCCGGGGTGGCGGGGGATGACGTGCCAGTGGACGTGGTCGATTGTCTGGCCGGCGGTTCGCCCGTGGTTGACGACGATGTTGAGGGCCTCGGCGCCGGTGGCGGCGCGAACGGCCCGGCAAAGGCGGGGCAGGAGCGAGCCGGCGTGGGCGGCGAGGTCGTCGGGGACGTCGGAGAGGGTGGGGTGATGGTCTCGGGGGACGAGCAGGACGTGGCCGGGGTTGACCGGTTGGATGTCGAGGAAGGCGATGACGCGGACGTCCTGGAAGACTTGCGCGGCGGGCAGCGAGCCCCGGAGGATCTTGCAGAAGAGGCAGTCGACGGAGGGCAAGGCCGTGTCCTCCGAGACGGAAGGGCCAGGGACCGAGGCGGAGAAGCGGAAAGGCCTCCCCCCCGGTGATCGTTCGGGAGGGATTTCGCCGCGGGCTCCCGACGTCGGAATCGGATCAGGTGTGCGCGACGGAGGGCACGACGTCGGGGCGGGGGGTTGCCTTGACCTGCTCGTCTTCGCCGAGGAGGGCGATGATGGCCATTGGCGCGGCGTCGCCCTGGCGGACGTGGGCAAGCTTGTAGATGCGGGTGTAGCCGCCGGTGCGGCCCTGGAAGCGGGGGCCGATCTCCTTGAAGAGGTCGAACGCGACCTTCTTGCTGGTGAGGACGGCCAGGGCCCGGCGGAAGTTGTTGAGGTTCCAGCCGTCCTTGGCCAGGGTGATGAGCTTCTCGGCGAAGGGCTGAAGCTCCTTGGCCTTGGCCTGGGTGGTCTGGATGCGACCGTGCTCAAAGAGCGCCGTGGCGAGGTTTCGCAGGAGCATCCGTCGATGAGAGGGAGACCGCTTGAATTTGCGGCCGGCTTTGCGGTGACGCATCTTGGGAGTTCCGAGTGCTGAGTTTCGAGTGCGGGGCGCGGAGTTTCGTGTCGAGAGCGGGCGGGCAGGGGTATCAGCCCCGAGCAGCGCCGTCCAGGCCGAGGTCGAGGCCGATCTCCTGAAGCTTGGCCTTGACTTCCTTGAGGGTCGTCTCGCCGAAGTTGCGGACCGTCAGGAGCTGGTCCTCGGAGCGGCTAACGAGGTCTCGAACGGTGGTGATGCCTTCGCTCTCCAGGCAGTTGGTGGCCCGGACGGAGAGTTCTAGCTCGGCGAGACTCATGCCGAGTTTGCGCTCGAGCTCGGCGTCGAGGGGCTGGTGGTGGAGGCCGTCGGCGGCTCCACCGTCGGCGGGGAGGCCGGGGCCGGGCTCGTAGTACTGGACGAAGGGATTAAGGTGTTTGCGAAGGATCTTGGCGGCCTCGACGACGGCCATCTCGGGCCCGAGGGTGCCGGTGGTCCAGAGGCGGAGGATGAGTTTGTCGTAGTTGGTGCGCTGGCCGACTCGGGTGTTGTCAACCTTGTACTCGACGCGGATGACGGGGCTGAAGATGGCGTCGATGGGGATGGCGCCGACTTCGAGGTCGTCGGTGTGACCCTCGGCGGCGGGGCGGTAGCCTCGGCCATTCTCGACGGTCATCTCGACGTGGAAGGGGACGTCGTCGGTGAGGGTGCAGAGAATGTGATCGGGGTTAATGACCTCGACCGACTCGTCGTGGAGGATGTCGGCGGCGGTGACGACGCCTCGGCGGTCGCGCTCGATACGGATCGTGCGGTTCTGGTCGGAGTGGTTCTTGACGACCAGGCCCTTGAGGTTGAGGACCAGGTCGGTGATGTCCTCGACCATCCCGGGGATAGAGGAGAATTCGTGCTGGACCCCGCGGATCTTGATGCGGGTGACGGAGCTTCCCTCCAGACTGGACAGGAGGATGCGCCGCAGGCTGTTGCCGACGGTGTGGCCGAATCCACGTTCAAAGGGCTCAACGTGGAACTCGCCGAAGGTGTCGGTGAGCTTTTCCCGGTTGCAAATGACTCGGCTGGGCAGTTCCAGGCCACGCCAACGGATGCGCATCGCGCGAAGTCTCCAAATACGGGCGTCAGTCCGGGGCCGGAGCGTGTGCCGCCGGCCTCGGGTTGCCTGGTTCTCAGCGGCTCAGAAGTTCGATGATCAGTTGCGGGGTGACCGGAAGGGAGATGTCCTGGACGGCCGGGAGGCGGGCGACTCGGCCTTCGGGGGGGTCGGCGCTGATGCGGTCGAGCCATTCCGGGACCGGGGGCTGACCGCCCATCTCGAGGTTCGCGGCGGCGAGCTTGAGGGAGTGCTCGCGATCCTTGATCTGGATGGAGTCGCCGGGCCTGACCAGGTAGCTGGGGATGTCGAGCTTGCGGCCATTGACGGTGATGTGGCCGTGAGTGATGATCTGCCGGGCCTGGGGGCGGCTGGCGGCGAAGCCCAGGCGGGTAATGACGTTGTCGAGGCGTCGTTCCAGCAGCGCCATGAGGGCGTCGCCCGTGTTGCCGGGGCGACGGGCGGCCAGGGCATAGTACTTGCGGAACTGGCGCTCGAAGACGCCGTAGTAGCGCTTGACCTTCTGCTTTTCTCGCAAGCGGATCGAGTACTCGCTGGGCTTGCTCCGGCGGAATTGGTGCATGCCGGGAACCCCTTCGCGGCGCTCGACGGCGCACTTGGGGGTGTCGCACCGGGTCCCCTTCAAGAACAGCTTCAGGCCCTCTCGGCGGCAAAGCCGGCAGACCGGTCCAATGTGGCGTCCCATGGCGTTGGGCGAATCCTCTGTGAGCGAATGTAGGGGGTCGAGGCCTGACGAGTTCGTTGGGGTGGAGCTTGGGGCTTAAACGCGGCGCTTCTTGGGGGGACGGCAGCCGTTGTGGGGCAGCGGGGTGACGTCCTCGATGGCCTTGATGGCGAGACCGGAGGCTTGCAGGGCGGTGATGGCGCTTTCGCGACCGGAGCCGGGCCCCTTGACCTTGACCTCGACCTCCTTAACGCCGAACTTGGTCGCGGTGGCGGCGGCGGTCTCGGCGGCTCGCTGGGCGGCGAATGGGGTGCTTTTGCGGCTGCCCTTGAAACCGACGGTGCCGGAGGAGGCCCAGCAAAGGGCGTCGCCATTGGGGTCGGTGATGGTGACGGTGGTGTTGTTGAACGTCGCCTTGATGTGGACGACCGCCCGGCTGACGTTGCGTCGAGTCTTGCGTTTCTTGGCCTTGGCCACGGGTCCGCTGCTCCCTGGTGGGCCAGCGCGCCGTCGCGGCTGGCGTCAAACGATCGATGAGGACGAGGAAGACGATGCGACCGGCCCGGAGGCCGGTCGCGAGGATCAACACGACGACAGATGGGGGACGCCACGGGGCCGGGACGTGGCCTCAGCGCATGTCCTTGACGCTCTTCTTACCGGCGACGGTCTTGCGGGGGCCCTTGCGAGTCCGGGCGTTGGTGCGGGTGCGCTGGCCGTGGACGGGCAGTCCCTTGCGGTGACGCAAGCCTCGGTAGCAGCCGATATCGCGGAGCCGGCCGATGGCCTGCTGGATCTGACGGTGAAGCTGGCCCTCCACGACATATTCATTGTCGAGGAGGGTGGTCAGCTTGGCCAGTTCGTCTTCGGAAAGGTCGCGGGCCCGCTTGTCGGGGCTGATGCCCGAGCGGTCGCAGAGTTGCTGGGCGAGGTAGGGCCCGATCCCGTAGATGTAGCGCAGGGCGATGACGATGCGCTTGTCGTTGGGGATATCGACGCCGAGGATACGAGGCATCCTGTGCTAATCTCCGTGCGAGGGGCGCCGGGGTCCGGGCCCACCTGGGGGCTGATTTAGCCTTGCCGCTGCTTGTGGCGGGGGTTTTCGCAGATGATGTACACCTTGCCCCGGCGGCGCACGACCTTGCAGTGTTCGCAGATGCGCTTGACGCTGGCTCGGATCTTCATCGTTTCGCTTCGATCCATCCCCGACCCTTTCGGCCCGGGGAAAAGGTTGTCGAGCCCCCCGGGCTGGTCCGGGGGACGAATTGGGCCAATATACTCAGGGGTGATGCCCCCACGCAAGGGACTGTCGTGGATTTCCTTGGTTGGTAAGTCGAGACGGGGTCAATCCTCCAGGTAGGTGAGGACCTTGGGCCCTTGGGGAGTCATGGCGACGGTGTGCTCGAAGTGGGCGCTGGCGCGACGGTCCTTGGTTTCGACGGTCCAGTCGTCGGCGAGGAGACGGACCTCCTTGGTGCCGAGGGAGACCATTGGCTCGACGGCTAGGACGAGGCCGGGCTCGAGCATGATGTCGTTCTTGCGGAGGGCCTTGCTGACAAAGTTGGGGACCTGGGGGTCTTCGTGGAGCGACTGGCCGATGCCGTGACCGACGAACTTCTCGATGACGTAAAGTCCCTGGCTTTTGACGAAGCGTTCCATCAAAGAGGCCACCTCGGACCAGGTCCGGCAGCGAGCCATGGCGCGAACGGCGAGGTCGAGGACGTCCTTGGTGACGTTGAGGAGACGGGTGACCTCGGGGCGAACGACGCCGATGGGGAGCGTGAGGGCGGCGTCTCCGCACCAGCCGTTGACCCGGCAGCCGGTGTCGACGGAGAGGATGTCGCCGTCGCGGAGGGTGCGGCGGCGGTTGGGGATGCCGTGGACGACCTGCTCGTTGATGCTGGCGCAGATGACCCCCGGGAACGGGGGCTTGCCCTTGGTGGGGTTGGGATAGTTGAGGAACAGCGGAGTGGCGTCGTGGGCGCGGAAGATGGCCGCGACGGCTTCGTCGAGATCGGCGGTGGTGACTCCAGGGACGGCGAGGCGCCGGACTTCGTCCAGCGCCTTCGCGACGACCCGCCCAGCCTCGCGCATCAGGCCGATTTCGCGGGCACTCTTGAGCTTGATCACGGCGTCCCCGACGTTGCGAATTCCAAAGGAGGTGGGCCGGGACGGGTCGCGGATCGATCGACCCGTCCCGGTCGGTCAACGCTTGCTCATCAAGCCGCTGTAGTTCCGCATGATGAGGTGGCTATCGATTTTTTGAACCAGATCGAGGCAGACGCTGATGACGATCAGCAGCCCGGTGCCGCCGAGGAAGGCGGAGATGGTCGGGTCGACGCCGAGGCTGGTCTGCACGACGGTGGGGATCACGGCGACTAAGCTGAGGAACGCGGCGCCGACGTAGGTGATCCGCAGCATGACCTTCTCAAGGTAATCGGCGGTTCGCCGGCCGGGTCGGTAGCCGGGGATGAAGCTGCCGTAGTCCTTGAGGTTGTCGGCCATGTCCTTGGGGTTGAAGGTGATGGCCGTCCA
This sequence comes from Isosphaeraceae bacterium, assembly GCA_965201075.1. Classification (GTDB taxonomy): domain Bacteria; phylum Planctomycetota; class Planctomycetia; order Isosphaerales; family Isosphaeraceae; genus CBDAVP01. Next base: position 36,156 of record CBDAVP010000017.1, read on the forward strand.
GAAATAGCAGAAGAAGTAGATCAGGGCGATGTAGAAGATGGTGTAAACGAACTCTTGCTTCTGGAAGGCGTTGGCCCCCTCGTCAAAGAGCCAGTAGAGAGCGGCCTTCCAGCCATGCTCATTTTGCCAGGAGGTGGTCGAGCGGTGGAAGAAATTCAGAATGAAGTAGGGGAACATCAGAAGGCTGGATGCGAAGATGATCGGCATGACGCCGGCCTGGTTGACCTTCAAGGGGAGGTACTGGCGGGCGCCTCCGTAGACCCGCCGGCCGCGGACGTGCTTGGCCGACTGGGTGGGGATGCGCCTCTGGCTCTCCGTGATGGCGATGACGCCGACGACGACCGCCGCGAACAGGGCGGCGAGGATGACGATCGTCACCGGGGTGTAGGGGGTGTCGATCGAGGCCCCGAGCGACGAGGTCGTCTTGGAGTAGAGGTTGAACAGGGCGTTGGGCATCCGGGCGAGGATACCGGCCATGATGAGAAGGCTGATGCCGTTGCCGATGCCGTACTCGTCAATCTGCTCGCCAATCCACATCAAGAAAATCGTGCCGGCGGTCATGATGAGAACGCAGACCAGGCCATGCCAGAAGCCGCGGAACTCGACCGGGACGACGTCCATGCTGTACATCATATAATTGACCCACATCGCGCTTTGGCCCAAACAGAGGAGGACCGTGGCGTAGCGGGTGTATTCGTTGATCTTCTTGCGCCCGGACTCGCCTTCCTTCATCATCGCTTCAAGGGAGGGGACCACGGTTCCCAGGAGCTGGAAGATGATGGAGGCGGAGATGTAGGGCATGATGCCCAGGCCGAAGATGGTGCTCATGCCGACCTGCGTGCCGCCGAACATGGCCGCGGTGTTGAAGAGTTTGCCCAGGCCGCCACCGGCGGAGAGACTGCGCCACTCGGCCAGTTGGTGCTGGTCGACGATCGGCAGCGGGATATAGAAGCCGATCCGGTAGATGGCCAGGAACATGGCCGTCATGAGGATCTTGCGCTGCAGCTCGGGGACCTTGAATAGGATCGTGATAAGCTTCTGCACGGCTGAGGCGTCTCCGTCGCGGAGGAGTGAGCGATGAGCGGGCGTGCGTGGGGGGTTGAATCCCGTCGAGGATCAAGGGGACGGGCCGAGGGCCGGATCTCGTGTTCGGGCGGTCGCCCCCCCTGCCCGCTTGCCGACGCAGTCAGGGCCGCGGGGCCGTGGCTTCAAACGACCTCGGCGGTGCCCCCGGCGGCGGCGATCTTGGCGGCGGCGCCTTCGGTGAACTTGGTGGCGCGAACGGTCAGAGCGGTCTTCAACTCACCATCGCCCAGGATCTTGAGGCCGTCGTCGTGACGACCCTTGACCAGGCCCACGGCGCGTAGAGCGGCCTCGTCGACGATCGAGCCGGCAGGGAATTTGCCTTCGAGGGCCTCGACGTTGAGGGTCGCGTAGTCCTTGCGGAACGGCCCGTTGACGAACCCTCGCTTGGGGACTCGGCGGGCCAGGGGCATCTGGCCACCCTCGGAGATGGGATTCTGCTTGAACCCCTGGCGAGAGGAGTGCCCCTTGTGCCCCTTGCTGGAAGTCTTGCCGTGGCCCGAGCCGGGGCCTCGGCCGACGCGCTTGCGCTGCTTGTTCTTGTGGATGCCCTGGTGGACGTCGTGCAGTTGCATTAGAGGGTCACTCCTCGCAGGCGGGCGACCTCGTCCTTCGTGCGCAGCTGCTTCAGCGCATCGATGGCGGCCTTGACGATGTTGAGTTTGTTGGTGGAGCCGTAGCTCTTGGTGAGAATGTCGGTGATGCCGGCGGCCTGAACCACGGCGCGAACGGCTCCTCCGGCGATGACCCCGGTGCCGGGGCTGGCCGGCAGCATGATGACGCGGGCGGCTCCGAAACGGCCAATGACCCGGTGGGGGATCGTGCCGCCGCGGAGGTTGACGCGGTTCATCTGCTTCTGGGCATCCTTGACGCCCTTTTCGACAGAGGGGGGAACTTCGTTGGCCTTGCCGTAGCCCCAGGCCACGCTGCCCCGGCCGTTGCCGACGACCACCAAGGCGTTGAAGCTGAAGCGGCGGCCACCCTTGACCACCGCGGCGCAACGACGGATGGTCACGACGCTTTCGCTCCACTCCCCGCCGCGGTCACGATCCCGATTGTCGCTGGACACGTTTGGAAGCCCTGATTTTGGGAGTAGCGAGTCGCGAGTCGTGAGTAGCGAGAAAGGAAGGTCGACTTCCTCGGCTCGCGACTCCCACGAGATTAGAACTTGAGGCCGGCCTCTCGGGCGGCGTCGGCCAGGGCCTGGACCCGGCCATGATATTTATAACTTCGGCGGTCGAAGCAGACCTTGTCAATACCGGCCTGCTTGGCGCGCTCAGCGACCGCCTTGCCGACCAACGACGCGGCGGCCTTGTTGCCGCCGTAAGCCTGTTGACCCTTGATGTCGGCCTCGACGGTGCTGGCCGAGGCGAGGGTGCGGCCGTCGACGTCGTCGATGACCTGGGCATAGATATGCTTCGAGGAGCGGAAGACGGCCAGTCGGGGACGGGAGGAGGTCCCGGTCAGCCGGTTGCGGACGCGTCGCTGGCGGCGGACACGGCGGGCTTCGATGATTTCGCGTTGACTCACGGGGCGATCCTTTCCGCGGAGGCCTTTGAGGGGCGGCCGATGCCGGCCGGCCGCCCGGGCCGAGGGTCATGGATTGGGGGCGGTTGACTTCAGTTACTTCGAGCCGAAGGCCTTGCCAGCCTTGCGGCGGACGGTCTCGCCCTCGTAGCGGATGCCCTTGCCCTTGTAAGGCTCGGGAGGACGGGACATGCGGACCTCGGCGGCGAACTGGCCGACGGCCTGCTTGTCGGGGCCGCTGATGACGATGTGGGTCGGGTCGGGGACCGTGACCTTCACGCCGGTCGGCGCCTTGAGGACGATCTGGTTGGCGAACCCGACCTGGAGCGCCACGGTGTCGGCGCCTCGGAGTTGGGCCTGATAGCCGACGCCCTGGATTTCCAGACGCTTGGAGTAGCCAGCGGTGACGCCCTGCACCATGTTGGCGATGAGGCTGCGGGTCAGGCCGTGGAGGGCCCGTCGCTCACGCTCGTCGTCGGCGCGGGTGACGAGGACCTGCTTGGCGGCCTCGTCGTAGCGGACGTCGATCCCCTCCCGGTAGGTGAAAACGAGCTTGCCGTTGGGGCCTTCCACGCGGACGGTGGAATCGGCGACGGCGATCTGGACGTTGGCCGGGACGGGGACGGGCTTGCGGCCGATTCGGGACATGGGACCAGTTTCCTGAGCTTGAGAGGGTTTCGGCCCCCGACGCGATCGGCCGGGGGGTCGACCCGCGCGAGCGTTCGTCGCGCGAGCGTTCGTCGCGCGATCGCCCAGCCGAGGGGCCGGGCGTGAGCTTTCGCGGTGTTCTGATCTTAGTGGATCAGGGCGAGAACCTCGCCGCCAACCTTCTGGGCGCGGGCCTGGCGGTCGCTGAGGATGCCCAGGGGGGTGCTGAGGATCTGGATTCCCATCCCGCCGAGAACAGGCTTGAGGTCTTTATATCCCCGATAGCGACGGCAGCCCGGCTTGCTGACGCGGTCGATCTTGGTAATGAGCCGCTCGCCGTTGGGGCCGTACTTCAGTTGGAGGCGGAGAGTGCGGGCCGGAGTGGTCTCGATCTCGTCGTGGTCCCAGATGTAGCCTTCTTCCTTGAGCACGCGAGCGATGCCGCGGCGGACCTTGGAGAAGGGCATCTCAACGGTGGGCTTCTCAATCCGCGTGGCGTTGCGGATGCGGGTGAGCATGTCGGCGATCGGGTCGGTCATCATGGCGATTCGGTCCGTCAACCGCCACGGGTAACGTGCCGGGCCTGGATGTCAGGCATTGAGGCAGTCGGCGCGGCGGGCAAATGCGGTCGGGACGGGGACGGTTCAGGAGCGGTTTACCAACTGGCCTTTTTGACGCCGGGGATCATCCCCTTGAGGGCCAGGGTGCGGAAGCAGATGCGGCAGATGCCGAACTTGCGATAGACGGCTCGGGGACGCCCGCAGAGTTTGCAGCGGTTGCGGTGCTGGACCGCGAACTTGCGCGGGGTCTGAGACCTGATCATCTGGGCTTTGGTCGACATGGCTCCTCACCGGCGCCTGGGATGGGTCAGTTGCGTGGGTTGGGGTTAGAGGGCCTTGGCGGGGGCGGCCGCGGGCTGCCCCTTCTGCTGAGGCTGGCGGAACGGGGTGCCGAGGGCCCGGAGCAGTTCTCGGGCCTGGTCGTCATTGGAGGTCGAGGTGACGATGGTGATGTCCATGCCCTGGGTGTGCTGGAGGCGGTCGGCGTCAATCTCGGGGAAAACGACCTGCTCGGCCAGACCCAGGGTGTAGTTGCCGTGGCCGTCGAAGCTGTTGGGGCTAACGCCTCGGAAGTCACGAATACGGGGCAAGGCGATTGAGATCAGGCGGTCGAGAAACTCGTACATCCGCTTGCCGCGAAGGGTGACCTTGCAGCCGATCTCGTTGCCTTCGCGGAGGTGGAAGCCGGCGATGGAGGTTTTGGCCTTGGTGATGATCGGCTTCTGGCCGGTGATCTTGCCGAGGCTATCGACGGCGGCTTCGAGGACCCCCTTGTCCTTGGTGGCGCGACCGACACCCATGTTGATGACGACTTTTTCGAGGCGAGGAATCGCCATTTTGTTGGCGACCTGGAACTTCTTGGCCAGGTCGGCCGCGACGGTCTGATGGTATTGTTCTTGCAGACGGGCCATCTCGGACATCCTTCCTCGGGCTCAGGTACGGCGCGGGTCCCATGATGGGGTTGGCCGTATGCCGGACCGGCGTCAACGGGCTCGGCTTAGCGAGCGGGTGCCTGGGTATTGGGCTGGGGGGTCTTGGCTCGGGAGGGCTTGGGCGGCCCGAGAGTGCCGAGGGATTGCTTTGTGACCTTGCAGAAGCGTTCTTTCTGGCCCGTCTCGGTGAAGCGGAAGCCGACGCGGACGCCCCGGCCAGCCGAGGGGCTGTAGAGCATGACGTTGGAGACGGCGATCGGCATCTCCTTGGAGAGCCGGCCCCCTTGCTGATTCTTGGTGCTGGGCTTGAGGTGTTTGTAGACGCGGTTGACCCCTTCGACGACGACCTTGTTCTTCTCGGGAAGGACGCGGAGCACCTTGCGGGGCTCGGGTCCCTTGTCGTCGCCAGTGATCACCACGACCAGGTCATCTTTGCGGATGTGCATGTCGGTCTCGGGTTCGCGGGGCGTGTCTTGCCCTGGGAGGGGTCGTCAGTTAGACGACCTCGGCGGCCAGGCTGATGATCTTCATGAACTGGCGCTCGCGGAGTTCGCGAGCGATGGCGCCGAAGATGCGGGTGCCCCGCGGGTTCTTTTCGGCGTCGATGAGGACGCAGGCGTTGCGGTCGAACTTGACGTAGGAGCCGTCGGGGCGGCGGGTCTGGTTACGCGTGCGTACGACGACGCAACGGACGACGTCGCCGGCCTTGACGTCGCCGCCGGGGCTGGCCTTCTTGACGCTGGCGATGATGATGTCGCCGATGCCCGCGACTCGTCGCTTGTAGTGGGAGGCGCTACCGCCGAGGACCTTGAAGCACATGACTTCCTTGGCCCCGGTGTTGTCGGCCACGTCGAGCCGGGTCTGCATCTGGATCATCGGGTCTCGCTCCCAGTCGGGGTCCGCGCCCCGGGGGCAACGGCCGTTTCGATCAACGAGTCAGGCGGGCCCGGGGGCCGGCCGTTGGGGGTGGTGGACTTCAACAACGGAACCCAAAAATCCGCCCGCTCATTCCGAGGCGGGCTCGGCGGTGGCGGTGGCGACGGTGGCAACTTCACCCTCGCCGGCCAGGGCCTGCTGGGCGCCGGGCCGTACGATGCGGACAACCCGCCAGCGCTTCAGCTTGGACAGGGGACGGGTTTCCATGATCTCGACGATGTCGCCGACGTGGGTCTGGTTCTGCTCGTCGTGGGCGTGGCAGACGGTCCGCCGCCTCATGAACTTGCCGTACTTGGGGTGGGGGACGAGCCGCTCGATCTCGACGCGGCGGGTCTTGTCCATCTTGTCGGAGGTCACAACGCCGACTTCCGTCTTACGGCGGGATCGCGCGGTGTCGGTGGACTGGGTGGCTTGGTCGGGGGTCGCTTGGCTCATCGGTTCACCAGGGGCTTAAGCTTGGGGGGCGGCGGCCGACCGGGTGCGCTCCAGCGACCGTTCGTGGAGAATGGTCTTGATCCGGGCGATCTCGCGTTTGGCCTTGATGATCTCACTTGGGGCTTCCAGGCGTTCGGTCTCGCTCTGGAGGCGCAGGCGGAACAGATTCTGCTGGGTTTCGCCCAGGAGCAAATCCAGTTGCTCGTCGTTCTGTTCACGGAGGGCGGCGGGCTTGCTCATCGCGGTGGACCTCGGTCGGTCGCCGGCCTCCATGGGTGTGGGGCCGGCCGGCCTCAACTTGCTCGATCAGATCGTGGGACGCCGGGTCACGAACCGGCAGGTCACGGGCATTTTGTGGGCGATGCGGGCGAAGGTGGTGCGGGCGACTTCCTCGCTGATGCCAGCGACCTCGTAGAGGATCGTGCCAGGCTTGACGATGGCGGCCCAGTATTCGACCTCACCCTTGCCCTTGCCCATGCGGGTTTCGGCGGGGATGGAGGTGACGCTCTTGTGGGGAAAGATACGGATGTAAAGCTTACCGCCCCCCTTGACCGACTGGCTGCCGACGATACGGCCGGCTTCAATGGTTTGTGCACTGATGCGGCCGGGCTCCAGGGACTGGATCCCGAATTCGCCAAAGGCGACGTAGTTGCCGCGAGTGGCATTACCTTTTACGCGGCCTTTTTGGCTTTTTCGGTACTTGACCCGCTTGGGCATCATGGCCATCGGTGCCGCCCTCCGTCTTCAGGTAATCGCCCGTGTTGACCCACACCTTGACACCGATCCGCCCTTGCGCCGTCTTCGCCTCGGCGAAGCCGTAGTCGACCCTCGCCCGGAGGGTCGAGAGGGGGATGGAGCCGAGGTTCGCCGCTTCGGTTCGGGACATTTCCGAACCGCCCAAACGGCCCGAAAGCTGGATTTTGACGCCTCGGGCGCCGCCGTCCATGGTTTGTTCGAGGGCCCGCTTCATGGTCCTGCGGAAGCTGGACCGCTTTTGAAGCTGCTCGGCGATATCCTCGCTGATGAGCTGGGCTTCGACCTCGGGGCGGGCGATCTCGACGATCTTGATCTCGATGCGACGGCCGAACTTGTCTTGCAGGTCGCCCTGAAGGCGTTCGACCTCGGCCCCCTTGCGGCCGATGATGACACCGGGCCGCGCCGTCGAGAGCAAAACGGTGACCGCGTCGCGGGTCCGCTCGATCTCGATCTTTGGGATGCCGGCGTAGCTGTATTTCTCTTTGATATACTTACGGATCTTGAAGTCCTCGACCAAGAGGTCGGAGAACTCGGTCTTGGAGGCATACCAGCGGCTACGCCAGTCCTCCATGACGCCAATCCGGAACCCGGTCGGGTGGACCTTCTGGCCCATGGTCGGGCGTCCTCTCTCGTCTCGGGGGCTTGGGGGTGAAGTCGATTAAGCGTCGTCGTTGTCCGAACCCACGGGCTCGACGCCCAGCAGGGTTTCCAGGTCGGACAGGCCGATGGAAATATGAGCGGTGCGGCGGCGGATCATGTAAGCCATGCCGCGGGCCCGGGGCATCAGGCGCTTGGCCATTGGGCCTCCGTCGCCTCGGGAGTCGAAGATGATGAGGTCGCCCACGTCGCGGACGCCACGATCCTCGGCGTTGGCCATGGCGCTCTTGAGGACCTTCTCGATCATCCGAGCGCCACGGTGGGGCAGGTACTTCAGGGTCAGGACCGCGTCGTCGGCGTATTTGCCTCGGATCAGGTCGAGGATCGGCCGGAGCTTGCGCACGGAAATCCGGGCGAAGCGGTGTTCGGCGCGGTAGCCGGTGTTCGTGGTCGCGGTGGCCATCAAAAAGGGTCCTGAATGCGAAGTCCTGAGTGACGGCCTCGGTCCGGCCGTCGGGATTGGACTGTCTTAACGTTTGCCACCCTTGCCGGCCTTGCCACCGTGGCCCCGGAAGGTCCGGGTAGGGGAAAACTCACCGAGCTTGTGACCGACCATGTCTTCGGTCACATAGAGCTTGATGAAGTTGCGGCCGTTGTGGATGGCGAAATTCTTGCCGATGAACTCGGGCACGATGGTGCAGGCCCGAGCCCAGGTCTTGATTGGTTCTCGCTGCCCGACGTTCTCGGCGCGGATGGCCTTCTCAAGCAGCCGCTCGTCGACATACGGGCCTTTTTTCAGCGAACGTCCCATGAGTCTCTCGTTCCCTTGACGTTTCGAAACCGACCGGCGGCTGACAAGGAATGAACCGTTTGGATTATCGCGAGGGGCCGACGGGTCAGACCTTCAACTGGCCATAACGCACGCTTTTGCGGCGGCGGATGATGAAGGCGTTGGACGGCTTGCGGCGGCGGCGAGTCTTGCCCCCCTTGGCCAGGACGCCGGTGGGCGAGCACGGGTGACGGCCGCCGGAGGTGCGGCCTTCGCCACCACCCATCGGGTGCTTGTTGGGATTCATCGCCACGCCTCGGACATGGGGGCGACGACCCAACCAGCGGCTCTTGCCAGCCTTGCCGAGGCGAATGTTCATATGGTCGGAGTTGCCGACGACGCCAATGGTAGCCCGGCAGGCGGCGGGGATACGGCGTACTTCGCCCGAGGGAAGAGTGATCTGGGCCCAGGTTCCCTCGCGGGCGGTCAAGGTGGCGCTGACGCCGGCCGACCGACAGAGCTTGGCCCCACCTCCGGGCTGCATCTCCAGGTTGTGGATGGACATGCCGGTGGGGATGCGAGACAGCGGCAGGCAGTTGCCGACCTTGGGCTCGGCCGCCGGACCGTTGTGAATGGTGGAGCCGGCCTTGAGACCCTCGGGAGCGAGGACGTAACGCTTGACGCCGTCGGCGTACTGGACCAGGGCGATTCGGGCCGAGCGGTTGGGATCGTATTCGATATGAGTGACGAGGCCCGGGATGCCGTCCTTGTCGTTGCGCTTGAAGTCGATCAGGCGGTACATTCGCTTGTGGCCGCCGCCTCGGTGGCGGGCGGTGATGACGCCCTGATTGTTCCGGCCGCCCTTTTTCTTGAGCGGCTCGGTCAGACTCTTCTCGGGCTTCTTGTTCTTGTCGGTCAGCTCGGAGAAGTCGCTGACCGAGGCGTTGCGGCGCCCGGGACTGGTCGGCTTGTAGTAGCGAATACCCATGATTCAGATCCCCTCCCGAGGAATGTTGGTCCCTTGCCGGGAGGCCCGATTAATAGAAGTCGATCCGGTAGTCGTCGTGGAGGGCGACGATGGCCTTCTTCCAGTTGCGCATCCGGCCGACCTTGAGCCGGTAGCGGCGGGGCTTGCCGCGGCGATTCTGCGTGCGTACGTCGGCGACCCGGACGTTGAAGAGAGCCTCGACGGCTTTCTTGATCTCGGTCTTGGTCGCCAGGGGGTTGACCTCGAACGTATAGGCGTTGTGACGCTCCGAGAGGTGAGTGGCCTTCTCGGTGATTAGCGGACGCAGCACGACCTGGTAAGGCTCCAGCTTGGGCCCGGACCGCTCGTACTTGGGGGCGTGACGCAGAGTGACCATGGGCGGCTCAGACCTCCTGGCCAGCGGCGACGGCGGCGACGACGGCCGGGCGGCGGGCAACCTTGTGCTGGACCCGCTCCTTGAGCGTCGCGAGCGCCTCGCGGGTCAGCAGCAGGTACTTTTGCTTGAGGATGTCGTAGGTATTGAACTCTGCGACCGGGGCCACCTGAACCCCTTCGATGTTCCGGGCGCTGCGGTACAAGATCGGGTCGGCCGCGGGCAGGCCGATCAGGATCGTGCCGGAGCCGAGAGTCCGCCGGCGGGCGTCGGCCTTGGTCTCACCGTCGACGGGGGCGGTACTCGCGTCGTCCAGGTCAGGACGTTGGATCGCTCCCAGGGTCCGGACGACATCCTTGGTCTTGATCGCGTCGAGTTTGAGGTCATCGACGATCAAGGCCTGGCCGTCCTGGAACTTCGATAGCAAGGCCATGCGGATGGCGGCGCGGATGGCCTTCTTGGGCAGGGCGTAGCTGTAATCGCGGTTGCGGCGGGCGAACGCGACGCCGCCACCCTTGCGCTTGTTCGTCCGCTTGGAGCCGGCTCGGGCGTTGCCGGTGCCTTTCTGGCGGAAAAGCTTCTTGCCCGAGCCGGCGACATCGGCGCGGCCACGGGTGTTCACGGTGCCGACGCGGCGATTGGCCTGATGCATGACGACCACGTCGTGCAACAGTTGCTTGTTGACGGCCCCGCCGAAGTCGGCCGGGTCGATCGACTCCTCGCCCACCTTCTCGCCGGCGCGGTTGTAGACTGGGACGCTGAGCATGACTGGTTCGATCCGCTTGGCCAAGTCTGGGGTGGGGAGGACGTCACACCTTGTTGGTCTGGCGCACAATCAGGAAGCCGTTGTTGGGGCCCGGGACGGCGCCCCGGATCAGCAAGAGGTTGTTCGACGGGTCGACGCGGACCACCTTGAGGTTCTTGACGGTGACCTGGGCGTTGCCGAACTGACCAGGCTTGCGAATTCCCTTGCGGGTGTGGGCCGGGTCGGCGCTGGGACCGGAGGAGCCAGGGTGGCGGTGCATTCGCTTGACACCGTGGGTCGCCCGTAACCCCTTGAAGCCGTGACGCTTGACGACGCCGGAAAAGCCGCGACCCTTGCTGGTGCCGATGACGTCGACGTTCTTGATCTGCTCGAAGACATCGACGGTGAGGGTCTGACCCTCGGCGACCCCCTCGGCGGCGGCGTCCTGGCGGATCTCGCGGACGAACTTCTTGGGCTCGGCCTCGACCTTCTTGGCGTGGCCCCGTTCCGCCTGGGAAGCGCTTTTGCGCTTCTTGTCGGCGAAACCGAGTTGCACGGCGTGGTAGCCGTCGCGTTCGGCGGTGCGGACCTGGAGCACGGTGCAGGGACCGCACTCCAGGACGGTGACGGGGACGACGGTGCCGTCGGCCTCGTAGATCTGAGTCATGCCGACTTTACGGCCAAGCAAACCGACACGCATCGGAAACTCCGTCTCGCTCAGTGGATCGAGGTCGTCGGGCGGACGCGGAACGCCCCGGGAGGGAGTTTTCCCCCCGGGGCAGGTCCCGGAAAAGGCTCGTTCGAGGAGCCTCACCCGCTCGGGCGACCCGGCCTAGGTCCCGGAGGGCCCAGCCTTGATCTTGATGTCGACGCCCGCCGGCAGGCTAAGCTTGTTGAGGGCGTCGATGGTCTTGTTCGTCGGCTGGACGATGTCGATCAGCCGCTTGTGTGTCCGAATCTCGAACTGTTCCCGCGACTTCTTGTCGATGTGCGGGCTTCGGAGCACCGTGTACCGTTCGATGCGGGTCGGCAGCGGGATGGGCCCGTGGACGATCGCGTCGGTCCGCTTGGCGGTGTCGACGATATCCTTCGCCGACTGATCCAGGATGGTGTGGTCGTAAGCCTCCATCCGGATGCGAATTCGCTCGTTGCTGATGCCCGCCACGCGTCTATCCTTCCCGTCGTCCCGCCGAACCCAGAATCCCTCGGTCGTGTCTCCGCACACGGGGAAAGTAAGAAAGTACCGACCGACCCTCGCCGGGTCAAGGCGCTGGCGTTCAATTTTCCCTATCGGCTGGGAGTTGTGAGGTCGATCCCGTCGGTTCAGGGGAGGTGGGCGAAGATGTCATCGACGAGAACGGGGCCGTTCGGCGTGTCGGCGGCCTGACCCCGCGTCAGGAATCTGGAAGACCGATACATCCTTGCGTTCTGGTCGGGGTCCCAGAAAGTCAGGAGTAGTCGGTTCTCGATATCGGCCACCCAGTACCGGGGGATGCCGGCGGCGGCGTAGTCCGGTAGCTTCCTGGCGAGATCGTCCTTCAGCGACGAGTAGGCGACCTCGACCAGCAACTCAACCTCGTCGGGTCGAGGGTGCCTCGCGACGTAGATGGACTTGTGGCCGCGGGCCACGACCAGGTCGGGGATCGGCTCGGAGTCGTCGGGCAAAGGGAAGGGTCGTTCCTCTCGGACCGTATATGCCTGCCGGGGGAACAGGTCGCGTAAGCAATCGCCAAGATTCTGAGCGACGGCGACATGCGGCGGGTTCTGGGGCATGACCTCGACGACCTCGCCGTGCCAGAGGTAGTCCTTCGAGTCGGGCCGCAACAGCCCCTTCTCGGCCATCGTGTGATATTCGTCGAGGGTGATGCGGGCGGTCGCCGTGCTCATGGCTCCTCCTGAGTTCTCCACGCATCGTAGGGGGCGTTCCGCGGACGGTCAATGCCACCCGGACCGGGCGCGAATCTCGACGGGGAACCACGCCCCGACGGCACGGCCGGTATTTCTTTATGAAATGTTGATATAGATCGGATCAGGGGATTGTATGAACTGTGTGGGATTGATAATTTCTCATAACCAAAGGGCTGGTTCTGCCCATTCGCGGACTCCCCGAGGTTGACGATTCCCCCTCCCCGATGAGCAAGGAGAGCCGGATGCAGACCGACGGCCTGACCCGATTGGGTAGCCTGGAGAATGCAGGGCGATATATTCTGATTTTGCTGGCAATGCTGGCGGCTCGTCCGGCCAGTGCGGAATATTAGCTCACCACCTTGGCCAGCTTCGATGGCACCAATGGCACCAGCGGGTCCAATCCCCGAGATCTGGTGCGTGACGCCGACGGCAACCTCTACGGCACGACAATACGCGGCGGGGTCAACAACGCCGGCACGATTTTCGAGGTGGCCGCCGGCAGCGGGACGATCAACACGTTGGCCAGTTTCACGAAAAGTAATGGGGATCCCTTGTACGGTGGCTTGGTACGCGACGGCTTCGGTAACCTCTACGGGACGTCGTTCTCCGACGGTCCCAATGGGCTGGGCTCGGTCTTCAAGTTGGCCGCCGGCAGCGGGACGATTACCACGCTGGTCAGCTTCACGGACCTCAATCAGGGGTCCGGCCCCAATGGAACCTTGGTGCTCGACGAGGCCGGCAATTTGTTTGGCACGACGTTTCGAGGTGGGCTTGGGGGGTATGGAACGGTGTTCGAGATTGCCGCGGGCACTAGCAGCATCGCGACGCTGTTCACCTTCGACCGTAGCAACGGCGCGAGAGCCTCCGGCGGGTTGATTCTCGACTCCGCTGGCAATCTCTACGGAACGACTCAGTCGGGAGGTGCCAACGGCGCAGGTACGGTGTTTGAGCTTTCACGTTCGTCGGCCGTGCCGGAGCCGGCTTCCGTAATGATCCTGGGCCAGGGCGCCCTGGCCGCCGTGACGCTGACCGGGCGAGTCCGTGCTCGTCGGCGCCGTGCCGCCTGAGTGATCCGGCCGGTCGCGGGGCGTGTGCCCGGAAAGGACGGTGCATCCCCGCATCCGGCCGGATCGCAATCGCTCAGCTTGGGGTCTGCTAGCAGCGCGGGTAAGATGGGTCAAGGGAGCCTCAAAACCCGTTGCGAGCCCGACGATGCCCAGCCCATTCCCCGGCGTCGACCCGTACATTGAAAACCAGGGGCTTTGGCGGGATTTCCACGCCCGGTTCCTCATCTATTGCAGCGACCTCCTTTCCGACCAGTTGCCGGATGAATACGTGGCCCATGTCGAGGAACGCTTCTACCTCGTCGAGGCTTCCGATGTGCCAGGGCGGCACTATCTCCCCGACGTGGCGATCACGCGGGAGGGATCCTTCCCAGCGCGGCCGATGGCCCGGGTCGGGGCCCTCACCTTGGAGCCCGTGACGATCCCCCACCGGGAGGTCGCGACGGAGGAGATCCGCGAGAGTTGGCTGGAGATCCGTCGCCAGCCGGGCCGCGAGATCATCACGGCGATCGAACTCCTCTCGCCGACCAACAAAGGCCCGGCGGGGCGGGGCAAATACCTGGAGAAGCGGCTCGACCTGCTGAATCGATCCATCCACCTCGTCGAGATCGACCTGCTCCTCGTCGGGCGACGACTGCCGATGGCGAAGCCCTTACCGGCTGGCGAGGGCTTCGCCTTGGTGACACGAGCGGATCGCCGGCCGGATTGCGATGTCTATGCCTGGGCGATCCGCAAAGCTTTGCCTTCGATCCCGATCCCGTTGAAGACACCCGACGCGGATGTCCACCTCGACCTGGCCGCCGCCTCCGCGACGGCCTACCAACGGGGCCGGTATGCCAACCTGATCGACTACGCCAAGCCGCTGTCGCTCCCTCTCACGCCCGAGGATCGCGCTTGGGCCGAGGCGCTGCCCCAGGCCTTCGTCAGGAACCGCTGAGGATCTCCAGCATGCTCTCGGGGGCCGGGGCGTATTCCAGGGGTTCCATCGAGTAGCTGGCCCGGCCCTGGCTGAGACTTCTCACCGCCGAGGAGTAGCCGAACATCTTCTCCAGGGGGGCCCTGGCTTCGACGACGGTGAGGTGGCCTCGCGTGGAGGTCTGGGTGATCTCGGCGCGTCGGGAGGAGAGGTCGGCGGTGATGTTGCCGAGGTAGTCCTCGGGGGTGACGACCTCGACGCTCATGATCGGTTCCAGAAGGACAGCGCCGGCGTCGTGGACGGCCTTGTCGAAGGCGTCGGCCGCGGCGAAGCGGAAGGCGGCTTCGTTGCTGTCGACCTCGTGGTACGAGCCGTCGATTAGCGTCACCTTCAGGTCGACCATTGGGAAGCCGGTCCGCCCTCCGGACTTGGCGCTCTCGCGGATGCTGGCCTCGATGACCGGGACGAACTCGGCGGGGATCGTGCCGCCCTTCATCTTGTTCAGGAACAGCATCGTCGGGCCGCCCTTGGGAAGAGACTCGGGCTCGAGGTCGACGGTGACCTTGGCGTACATCCCTGAGCCTCCCGTCTGGCGGATGCAGGTTCCCTGGATGCGCTTGACGGCCTTCTTGACGGTCTCCCGGTAGCTGACGCGGGGCCGGCCGACGTGGACCTTGAGCTTGTAGTCGCGAACCATCCGGTTCTTGAGGATCTCCAGGTGGAGTTCGCCCATGCCCGAGATGATCGTCTGACCGGTCTCCTCGTTGACCTTGTAGGTAAAGGTGGGGTCCTCCCGGGCGATCGCGGCGAGGGTGTCGGCCAGCTTTCCCTTGTCGGCCGAGGAGACCGGCTCGATCGACATGCTGATGACGGTCTCGGGGAACTCGATCCGTTCGAGCAGGATCGGGTGGGCCGCGTCGCAGAGGGTGTCGCCCGTGACCGAGTCCTTCAAACCGACGACGCCGACGATGTCGCCGGCGGTGATTTCGTCGACCTTCTCACGCTCGTCGGCGCGGATGTGGAACAGCCGCGAGCAGTTTTCCTTCTTGTCGCGACCAGGATTGTAGACCCGGGAGCCGGCCTTGAGGGTGCCGGAATAGGCCCGGACGAAGGACAGGTCGCCGTGCTCGTCGTGGGTGATCTTGAAGACCAGGCCGCAAAAGGGAGCGGTGGGGTCGGGCTTGCGGGTGAGTTCGGTGTCCTTCTTGGGGTGGTGGCCGACGATCGGCGGCTTGTCGAGCGGGCTGGGAAGGTAGGCGGCGACGGCGTCGAGGAGGCGCTGGACGCCGACGTATTTGAAGCTGGAGCCGCAAAGGACCGGTTGCGCGTGGCCGCCGAGGGTGACTCGGCGCAGGGCGTCGAGGATTTGGAATTCGGTCAGGTCGGCGCCTTCGAGGTGGGCCATGTACTGTTCGGCGAACGGCTCGTCGATGTCGGAGAGGCTGTTGACCATCCGCTCCCGCCAAAGTTCGGCCTCGGGGCGGAGGCCTTCGGGGATTTCGGTCTGGTTGACGGCCGAGCCGAGGTCCTCGGTCTTGTAAAAGAGGGCCTGCATCGCGATCAGGTCGATGAGTCCCTGGAACTCGCCCATCGTCCCCTCGGGCCCGGCGCCGATGGGGATCTGGACGGGGATGGGACGGCCGGCGAGGCGTTCCTCGATTTCGCCAAAGACGCGGTCGAACTCGGCGCCAATGCGGTCCATCTTGTTGATGAAGCAGAGGCGAGGGACCCGGTATTTGCTGGCCTGCCGCCAGACGGTTTCACTCTGGGCCTCGACCCCCTCGACGGCCGAGAAGATGACCACGGCGCCGTCGAGGACGCGCAGGGACCGTTCGACCTCGGCGGTGAAGTCGACGTGGCCGGGGGTGTCGATGATGTTGATGGTGACCGGCTGGCCGTCGCGGTCGTTCCAGCGGCAGGTGACAGCCGCGGCGACGATGGTGATGCCCCGGGCCCGCTCCTCGGGGTCGAAGTCCGTGGTGGTGTTCCCCTTGTCGACGTCCCCCATGCGGTGGATCGCGCCGGTGTAGTACAGGATGCGCTCGGTGGTGGTCGTCTTGCCGGCGTCGATGTGAGCGATGATGCCGATGTTGCGGATGCGAGCGAGGGGGGAAGATGAGTCGCTGTCCATGGCAATCACAGGGTCCGAGGGTCCGGGGCGAGGCGGGTCGGCGGGCGTCCGCGGGCCTCTAGCTTACCGGACGGCCGGAGCTTCGCCCAGCGGACCGCGCGCAAACCTGGCAAGGGCCGTCGCGGGTGGGACGTCCGGTTCCGGGTCCGATGGGTTTCAGGACTGGAAGAGGCTGGCGACGGGGATACGGAGGCCGGACAGGTGGGGTTCGCTGCTGAGTTCCTGGAGGGCGTTGAAGCACTCCGGCTCGACGCTTCGGCGGTAAACGGTGATGGTGCGAAAACGGGGGTTGATCAGCCAGAACAGCAGGACGCCCATCTCCAGGTAGAGGGCAACCTTGTTATCAACGACTTCCTGGGTGTCCGAGGGCGAGAGGATCTCGACGGCAAGGACCGGCGGACCCTCGAAGAAGGCCGACGATGCGGGGGTCGAGGCGACGGTTTCCGCCGAGACGTAGGCGACGTCAATGCCAACGGTGGTGTCCGGATTGCCGCGAAGACGGAAACCGGCTTCCCCCGAGACAACCTGTCCGCGAGGCTCGGGCTGATCGTCCAACCAATTGTCCAGAAACTTTGCAACCCGCGTTTCGACCCGACTGTGACGACAGTCACGCATCGTCATGGGTAAGTCTCGCAACCCACCGCGGATTCTCACCTCACCTCGAATCAACTCACGGTCCATGCCGTCGTCGGGCAGGGCGAGCATCTCCTCGGTGGTCATCGTGGCGGGGGCGACGGTGGCCATGGGGGGACCTCCGAAGTTGCCGGAGGAGAGCGACCGGGCGTCTCTGGGGAACGACGCCCGCTCGCGAGAATCGGCAGTGAGGAAACCTACCAGGCGAAGTGGGCGAACGCCTTGTTGGCGTCGGCCATGCGGTGGATGTTCTCGCGGCGGCTGATGGCGAAGCCTTCGCGGTTGTAGGCGGCGATCAGCTCGTCGGCGAGCTTGATGGCCATTGGCCGGCCCTTCTTTTCGCGGGCGCCCATGAGCAGCCAGCGGATCGAGAGGGTCTGCTGGCGGTTCTTGCGGACCGGCATCGGCACCTGGTAAGTGGCACCGCCGACGCGCTTGGAACGGACCTCGATCATCGGCATGACGTTCTCCACGGCTCGGGAGAAGACGTCGATCGGGTTCTCGTTGGGGAGGCGCCGATTGATCAGGTCCATCGCGTCATAGAAGACAGCCTGGGCGACGCTTTTCTTGCCGTCGTACATCAGGCAGTTGATGAACTTGCTGGCGAGCTTCGAGCCGAAACGGGGGTCGGGTCGGAGTTGCGTCCGGCTGGCGGTGAACTTGCGGGCCATGGGAGCGTCGGTCCTGTATTCCCGAGGGTCGTTGAAGGATGCGGGGCCGGACGAGGGCGGATGAGGCGTTGAGGACAAGGCCCCGGAGCGAGTCCCACGGTCAAAGGGCCCGGAGCCAGAGCCTGGCGGGGCCGCTTACTTCTTCTTGCCCTTGGCCGGGGCGACTGCCTTGGCCGGGGCTCCGTACTTGGAGCGAGCCTGCTTACGGTCGGTCACGCCGAGGCTGTCGAGCACGCCGCGGACGATGTGGTAGCGGACGCCTGGCAGGTCGCGAACTCTGCCGCCGCGGACCAGGACGATCGAGTGTTCCTGGAGGTTGTGCCCCTCGCCGCCGATGTAGGCGGTGACTTCCTTGCTGTTGGACAGCCGCACTCGGGCGACCTTCCGCAACGCGGAGTTGGGCTTCTTGGGGGTCATCGTCTTGACCTGGAGGCAGACCCCGCGCTTGAACGGGCAGCCCTCCAGCACCGGCGACTTGGTCTTGTAAACCACCGGGCGACGCGGCTTGCGGACGAGCTGATTGATCGTGGGCATGGGCCGATTCTTCGTTCCATTCGCCCGTCGGGGGTTGGCATTCCCGTTCGGAAGCGAGTCTTGTACCCGTTGAAAAGTCGAGACGTCGAGGGGCCATCGCCCACCGCGCCGAAGCGTTCAGTGTAACGCCGCCAACGGGTCTGTCAAGTCAGCCGCGGGGTCCGGTTGACGATCGACTCCCCCCTGCCCTACCATTTGGCCCTCCGGTAGTGGTCGAGGCGGCGGGGCTCGGAATCAATGGCGTGGCAAGAGGCCGAGGACGACCTGGACGACCACGAATTTCCCGACGACGACGGGGATGATGACGACGACGAGACGATCCCCTGCCCCCATTGCCGCAAGGCGGTTTATGAGGACGCCGAGCGTTGCCCGAGTTGCGGGTGTTACCTTTCGAGGGAGGACACGCCCCGTCGGCAGCCCTGGTGGGTGATGGTCGGAGTGATCGCCTGCCTCGGGGCCTTGGGGTGGGGACTGCTGACGTTCGGATTCTGAAGGCGAGGCGGCGTCCATGAAGGTGGCCTGGGTCTACGATATGGACGCCTGCCGTTGGCCGACCGGTGTGACGCGACACGCCCTGGCGCAACTGGCGGGGCTTCGCCACGCGACGGGGGTTGAAGTGACGGCGGTCTCGGGGCGTCTCTCCGACCCCGATGGGCTGGCCGCCTGGGAGTCATTGGACAACCTGCGACGTCGGGAGTTGCCGATCCGCACTCGCGACGCCCTGCGATTCTGGAGGCTCGCCGGCTGGCCCCCCCTGGAGTTGTGGACCGGAGCGGTGGACTGGGCCTACTGCCCGGCCGAGTTCTTTGTCCCGACCCGCAAGGCCCGTCTGGCGGTGACCAGTCACGACGTCCTTCAGGATCTCCAGTACGGCGGTTCTCGACGGCGGGAGCATTTGGCCCGGACCTTTGCCGCCGCGGATCGAATCCTCTCCGTCTCACGGTTCAACACCGAGCGGCTGGTTGAGACCTTCCCGGTGGCCGGGGAGAGGGTGGCCTATTGTCCCAACGGCGCGGAAGATCTGTTCTTCGAGACGGCGACCGAACGGGAGCGGACGGGGGTGCGGGGGGACCTGGGCCTACCGCCGGGGATGCCGTATCTGCTGTCGGTCGCCAATGCTCAGCCGAGGAAGAACCTGCCGAGATTGATCCGGGCGGCGGCCCGGCTTCCCGAGGTCGCTTCGGGGGATTTGGCGCTGGTGTTGCTAGGCGCGGCGGGGGAAGCGGAAGGCCGAGCGCTTCGGGCGGTGATTGACTCGGTTCCGGGGCGCATGGTGATCCGCACCCCAGGGTATCGTCAGGGCAAGGCGTTGCGGGCGATTTATGCCGAGGCGCTGGCGCTGGTGGTCCCGTCCCTGTGCGAGAGCTTCGGAATTCCGGCTGTCGAGGCAATGGCGCAGGGGACGCCGGTCGCCCTGGCGAATTCCACGGCCCTCCCCGAAGTTGGCGGCGAGGCGGGCTGGTACTTCGACCCAGAGGACGAGGGAGCGATCGCCGCCACCTTGCGCGAACTGCTCGACCGTCCCAATGAGCGGGCCCATCGGGCGGCGTTGGGGCGGACGATCGCCAACGGATTTCGCTGGGCTCGGGCGCAAGAGTATCTGAGAGAGGCGTTGGGCCGGGCGGGCTAAGTGGAAGCCGGCCCGTTGGCGGAGTTGGCAACCGCGGATCTGGGCATCGAAAGCGGCCAGGATCAATCGGCCTCGCCCTCAGCCTCGTCGGGAAGGACCCAGAGGTCGGCGACCGGGACGGCGAAGCCTGGCAGGGCGAGGCCGGCGGCGACCTGGCCGTCGACGAAGACCGTTTCAGTCCAGGTATCGCCGTCGCGGATCAGGACCGTCACCCGGCGAGCCTCGGGGTCGACGATCCAGTATTCGCGGCAGCCAAATCGGAGGTATTCCTCGCGTTTGGTGACGTAATCGCGGTGGCGGGCCTCTGACCCGGGAGAGACGACCTCGACGACAAACGTGGGGGGGCGTCGGCCCCGGCGGTCCGGGGGTGTTCCTGTCAAGACGACCGAGACGTCGGGATGACGCCCCGAGCTCATCCCCGGGAGTCGGAGTTGGAATTCGCTCGCCCCTCCAGCGCGAAGCACTACCCTTGCTCGCTGGCGGGAGTAAAGAACGATGGCGGTCAACAGGTTCCAGACGACGAATCCATGAGGGTCGTTGGGGACTTCGCTCACTTCCAAAACCCCCTTCGCCAGTTCATAACGAAAGCCTTCCTCGACCTCGGCTTCCTCAAATTCTTCAAGACTCATCCGCGAGCCGTGGTCGGCCAGCCCGAGGCGTTTGGTGACGGTGGCCATCGGGTGATGCCTCCGGGTCATGAAATCGGCCCGCGAACCCTTTGAAGTGGGTCCGCGGGCCGGAAATGGGGATCAGGACGGGTCGGATCGGCCCGCGGCGGTCAGGGGGTGGGGACGGGGGTCGGCTCGTCTCGGTAGCGGGCGAAGCCGGGACCCTTTTCGGCGAGGGCTTCGAGGGCTTCGGGGTGGATGCGGACCTCGGCCTCCTGGTGGGCCTTGAAGCCGGTGCCCGCCGGGACGAGGTGGCCCAGGATGACGTTTTCCTTGAGGCCGACGAGGTAGTCGACCTTGCCGGCCAGGGCCGCCTCGGTCAAGACCTTGGTCGTTTCCTGGAAGCTCGCCGCCGAGATGAAGCTGTCGGACTGCACGGCCGCCTTGGTGATCCCCAGCAACTGGGTGCTGGCGGCGGCGGACTTGGGTCGGGTCCACTCGGCCTTCTTGGAGCCGGCTTCCTCGACGCGGAGGTTTTCAGTGTCGAAGTGGTCGCGAGGGACAATGTCGCCCTGTCGGTAGTCGGTGTCGCCCGGGTCCTTGATCTTGACGCAGGCCATCAATTCCTGGTTCTTGCCGCGGAACTCGAACTTGTCGATGACCGAGCCGGGCAGCATCCCGGTGTCGCCCACCGATTCGACGCGGACCTTGCGGAGCATCTGGGCGACGATGATTTCCAGGTGCTTGTCGTCGATCTCGACACGCTGGGAACGGTAGACGTTCTGAATCTCGCGGAGGAGGTAGCGCTGGACGGCTTCTTCCCCCGAGATTCGCAGGATGTCGTGAGGAACCAGCGGCCCCTCGACCAGGGCGTCGCCGGCTCGGACGCGGTCGCCACCGTGGACCCGCAGGTGCTTGCCGTGGGGGACAAGGTGCTCGCGCTCGATGCCGCTCTCGTTCTTGACGATGATGGTGCGCTTACCCCGGCGCTTTTCTTCCAGAAGGTCGACGCGGCCGTCGATCTCGGCGATGACCGCCGGCTCCTTGGGCCGCCGGGCCTCGAACAGCTCGGTGACTCGGGGGAGACCGCCGGTGATGTCCTGCGTGCCGCCGACCTCTCGGGGGGTCTTGGCCAGCAGAGTGCCGGCGGTGACCTGCGCCGACTGGGCGACCTCGATGCCGGCCCGCTCAGGGATGTAGTAGAAGTCGAGGATCTTCCCTTCGGCGTCCTCGATGATGATCTGGGGGTGGAGGTCGCCCTTGTGCTCGATGATCGTCCGACGGGTGTGGCCCGAGGGGTCGATCTCGATACGCATCGTCTCGTTCTCGACGATATCCTCATAGCGAACCTTGCCGCCGACCTCGGTGAGGATCGGCACGCTGAAGGGGTCCCACTCGCAGAGGACAACACCTCGGGCGATCTGTTCGCCGTCATCGACCTTCATCTCGGCGCCATCGGGGACGTCGTACTTCTCCAATTCGCGGCCCTTGGGGTCGAGGATCTGGAGTTCGCCGTTGCGGGCCAGCGCGATCTTCTTACCTTCGTCGTTGATGACGACGCGGATGCCGACGTACTTGACCTTGCCCTCTCGCTTGCTCTTGACGTCCTTTTCTTCCATGCCGCGGGTCGCGACACCGCCGATGTGGAAGGTTCTCATGGTCAACTGCGTGCCGGGCTCACCGATCGACTGAGCGGCGATGATGCCGACGGCCATGCCGGGCTCGACGAGTTGGCCACTGGACAGGTCCATGCCGTAGCAGCGTCGGCAGATCCCCAAGGTCGCCTCGCAGGTCATCGGGCTGCGGACCTGGATCTTCTCGATCTGCATCTCCTCGAGCTTGCGGGCCGCGGCGACCGTGATCATCTCGTTTTCCTTGACCACCACGTCGTCGGTGATGGGGTTAACGATGTTGACCCGGCTGACCCGTCCACGGATGCCCTGGCTGAGGCTGACCTCGACCTTCTCTCCCTTGTAGATGACGCCCTTGGTGATTCCCTGCGACGTGCCGCAGTCTTCCATCGTGATGACGACGTTCTGGGCGACGTCGGCGAGCTTGCGCGTCAGATAGCCGGAGTCGGCCGTCTTCAAGGCCGTGTCGGCCAGACCTTTCCGAGCCCCGTGCGTGGAGGAGAAGTACTCCAGCACACTGAGGCCTTCGCGGAAGTTGGCCTTGATGGGGGTTTCGATGATCTTGCCCGAGGGCTTGGCCATCAGGCCCCGCATTCCGGCAAGCTGGCGAATCTGCTCGACGCCACCGCGAGCGCCGGAGTCGGCCATCAGGAAGATGGGGTTCAGGTACACTTCGCCGTTGCGGACGTCGTGCTTGAGCTCCTCCATCATCTCGGCGGTGATCTTCTCGCGGGCGTGGGTCCAGGCGTCGAGGACCTGGGCGTATCGCTCGTTGTCGGTGATGATGCCGCGCTGGTAGCGCTTGTTGTTGAGCGCGACCTGCTTCTCGGCCTCGGCGAGGATCGCGTCCTTGGAAGCGGGGGTCTTGAGGTCGTCGGTGGCAAAGGACAGGCCCGAGCGGGTCGACTCGCGGAAGCCCAGGTCCTTCATGTTGTCGAGGAGGTTGATCGTCTCTCGGCGGCCGAGGATCTGGTAGCAGTCGGCGATGATCCCCTGAAGCTGCTTCTGGCCGAGGGCGTAGTTGTAGAACGGCATCTTCGCGTGGAGGATGTCGTTGAAGATCACGCGGCCGACGGTGGTCTGGACGACCGAGCCGGGGGTGAATTCCTTCTCCCCCTCCCCCTTGAGCTTCTTGTGCGCCGGCAGCCTCATGTGGATCCGGGCGTGGACGCCGATGGTCCGCTGGCTGAAGGCGAGGAAAACCTCATTCGGCGAGCAGTAGACGCCGGTCTCCAGGCCGTTGGTCTTCTTGTACTCGCCGCGCTCGCCGGGGCGGTAGACCGTCAGGTAGTACGACCCCATGACGATGTCCTGGGTCGGGCTGATGATCGGACTGCCGTTGGCCGGGCTGAAGATGTTGTTGGTCGACATCATCAAGGTCATCGCCTCGACCTGCGCCTCGATCGACAAGGGCAGGTGGACGGCCATCTGGTCGCCGTCGAAGTCGGCGTTGAATCCCTTGCAGACCAGGGGGTGAATCCGGATGGCGTTGCCTTCGACTAGCACCGGCTCGAACGCCTGGATGCCCATGCGGTGCAGGGTCGGGGCGCGGTTGAGGAGAACCGGGTGGTTCTTGATGACCTCCTCAAGAATGTCCCAAACTTCCTCGACCTTTCGCTCGAGCATCTTCTTGGCCGACTTGATCGTGTCGGCGTGGCCCAGTTCCTTGAGCCTGCGGATGATGAACGGCTGGAACAGTTCCAGGGCGATCTTCTTGGGCAGGCCGCACTGGTGGAGCTTGAGGTCGGGGCCGACGACGATGACCGAGCGGGCCGAGTAGTCGACGCGCTTGCCCAACAGGTTTTCGCGGAACCGCCCTTGCTTCCCCTTGATCATGTCGGTCAACGACTTCAACGGCCGGTTGCTGGAGCCAAGCACCGGTCGCTTGCAGCGATTGTTGTCGAACAGGGCGTCGACCGCCTGCTGGAGCATCCGCTTTTCGTTGCGGATAATGACCTCGGGGGCGTTCAGATCGACCAGCTTCTTGAGGCGGTTATTCCGGTTGATGATCCGGCGGTACAGGTCATTCAGGTCGCTGGTGGCGAAGTTGCCCGAGTCGAGGAGGACCAGCGGGCGGAGGTCCGGCGGGATGACCGGGATCGCTTCCAGAACCATCCACTCGGGGCGGTTGTCGGAGTCTCTCAGGCTCTCGACGACCTTGAGGCGCTTGGTCAGGTCCTTGAGACGCTGCTTGCTGGAGGTCTCGTTCAGTTCCTGACGTAGCTGCTTGGACAGGGAGACCAGGTCGAGTCGGGCCAGCAGCTTGCGGACGGCGTCGGCGCCCATGTCGGCCTGGAAGCTGTCGCCGTAGGTTTCGCGGGCCTTGCGGAAGTCTTCCTCGGTCAGAAGCTGGCGTTCCTTCAAGGGGGTGTCGCCAGGGTCGACGACAACGTAGTCCTGGAAGTAGATCACCCGCTCCATGCTGGACGTCTTCATGTCCAGCAGGGTGCCCAGGCGGCTGGGCATCGCCTTGAAGAACCAGATGTGCACGACCGGAGCGGCCAACTCGATGTGGCCCATGCGCTTGCGGCGGACCCGGGAGTGGGTGACCTTGACCCCGCAGCGGTCGCAGATCATCCCCTTGTATTTCATGCCACGGTATTTACCGCAGGCGCACTCCCAGTCCTTCTCGGGTCCGAAGATCCGCTCGCAGAACAGGCCGTCCTTCTCCGGGCGATAGGTACGGTAGTTGATGGTCTCGGGCTTCTTGACCTCGCCGAACGACCAGCTTCGAATGTCGTAGGGACTGGCCAGGCCGATCTTGACGGCCCCATAGTCATTGATACGATCGTAGGCACTCTCGCCCATGCTCACGAGACACGCTCCTCTGCACGCGGTTGGCCGTGCGGACGTGGGATGTTTCGGGGGAAAGCTGCGGTCGACCTCGACGGAGGCTCACCAGGCGATTGATCGGGCGGAAGGGTCCGCCATCAAGGCTCCCCGGACCAGTGAGGTACGGGGGAAAAAAAGCCGCGGGCTTGCCTTCCGGTGTCCCGGAAAACCGCCGCGGTCCCAGGTCGTCCCAGACCTGCCTTCACGACCGGCACCCTCCAGGCCGGACACTCTTGACCCGCTTCCGCCAAGGTCGGTTGCCTCGATGGTCGGGTCCACCAAACCCTCGGTATGCCACCCGCGCGAGGTGGTGCCGAAGGCTGGCATGATTCGTCGATCTTACGCGACTTCAAGGGCAATCTCAAGGATTATTCTCTTGACACGCGGAATTTTCCGCGAACCCATCCTAAGCCGGATCACGGATCGACCGGATCATCGTTATTCAGGTCGGCGTCGACCCACAGGCCGGCGACCCGGAACGCGAAGCCCGGGAGGAGGCCACTGACGATCACGCCCTCGGAGGGGATAATCTGCTCGTCCCAGGCCGCGCCCTCCGCCCCGTCTTCCCGGCGCACGAGCAAGGTCACTTGTCTGATCTTCGGATCGACGATCCAATATTCGAGGACACCGACAGCCAGGTATTCCTCTCGCTTCGTCTCAAGATCCCGCTTTCGAGACCGACTTCCCGGGGAGACGACCTCGACGGCGAGGAGGGCCTGCCGATTGCCGTGTGCATCGCGAGGGGCTCCACGGAAGACGATGGCGAGATCGGGATGCCGATCGGATTCCAGTTCGGGGATCACATAGCGAACATCGCTGCCGTGGCCAATGAGCTGGATCAGACCAGGTTGCTCGCGGCGATAGGCGCTGAAACCTTCGTGAAGGTTGTCGACAATCTGCCAATGGGGCACGCTGGGGACGTTGGTCACTTCCAGCACCCCCCTCGCCAGTTCATAGAGGTACCCATCCTGGGCCTCGGCCTCGTGGAACTCGTCCAGGGACATCCCGCGACCCTGGTCCGCAGGGCCGATCCGTAGGGAGACGCTTGCCATGAGGGCGATCTCCTCAAGACGCCGAGTGGGCCGTGACAAACGGGCGGCCGGGAGGGTCGGTCCCGGCCGCCTCGAATCCTTGAGGTTGGCAAGACGCGGCGGCGTGCGGCTTCAGATCCGCTTCTTCTCAAGCTGCATGTTCAAGCCAAGACCGCGGATCTCGTTGGTCAACACGTCGAAGCTGGCGGGGGTGCCGGCTTCGAGGGTGTTTTCGCCCTTGACCATCGACTCGTAGATCTTGGTCCGGCCCTCGACGTCGTCGCTCTTGACGGTCAAAAGCTCCTGGAGGATGTAGGCCGCACCATAAGCCTCCAGGGCCCAGACTTCCATCTCGCCAAACCGCTGGCCGCCGAAGCGAGCCTTGCCACCCAGCGGCTGCTGGGTGATGAGTGAGTAGGGGCCCGTGGCCCGTGCGTGGATCTTGTCGTCGACGAGGTGGTGCAGCTTCAACATGTAGATGTAGCCGACGGTCACCCTCTGGTCGAACGGCTCTCCGGAGCGGCCGTCGAAGAGCCGAGCCTTGCCGTTCTCGGGCAATCCAGCGTCGACCAGGCACTGGCGGATCGTTTCCTCGCTGGCTCCATCGAAGACCGGGCAGAGCGCCTGGAACCCGAGCTTGGCCGCGGCCCAGCCCAGGTGAGTTTCCAGGATCTGGCCGACGTTCATGCGGCTGGGCACGCCCAGGGGGTTCAACAAGATCTCGATCGAGGTGCCATCCTCCAGGAACGGCATGTCCTCCTCGGGCAGGATCTTGGCGATGACCCCCTTGTTGCCGTGACGGCCGGCCATCTTGTCGCCCACGGAGATGACCCGCTTGGTGGCGATGTAGACCTTGACCATCTGGAGCACGCCCGAGGGCAGCTCATCGCCACGCTTCAGGCTGTTGAGCTTGCGGTCCCGCTCGTCGCGCAATGCCTCGACCCGGGGTCCAAAGTCGCGGACAACCTTGCGTGCGTCGGCCATGCGGCCCGGGCTGCGAAGGTCCAGAGCCTCGAACTTGAACCGCTCGCTTTCCTCGGCCAGGACCTTGTGGTCCCGGTCTCGGCCGAACGGCTTGCCCGACTGCGGGTCGGTGACCGGGCCGCCGACAACCTCCTCCAACGCCTTGATCATCGCCTTGTATTCGTCGGCGACCTTGATGTTCTCGGCGGACTCGACGTCCTTGAGTTCCTTCTCGAAGACCTTGCGCTCGTCCTCGGTCAGGCTCATCCGGCGGCTGAACCGCTGGGTGTTGATGACGATCCCCTCGACGCCCGAGGGCACTTCGAGACTGTCGTTCTTGACGTCCTCGCCGGCCCGGCCGAAGATCGCGTGGAGCAGCTTCTCCTCGGGGGTCAGCTCGCTTTTGGACTTGGGCGCGACCTTGCCGACCAGGATGTCGCCCGGCTTGACATAGGTACCGATGGCGACGATCCCGTTGTCGTCGAGGTTGCGCAAGGCCTTTTCCGAGACGTTGGGGATATCGCGAGTGAACTCCTCGCGGCCCAGCTTCGTCTCGCGGATCTCGATCTCGAACTCCTCGATGTGGATCGAGGTATAGACGTCCTCCTTCACCAGCCGTTCGCTGATGATGATCGCGTCTTCAAAGTTGTAACCGTCCCAGGCCATGAACCCGACCAGGACGTTGCGGCCCAAGGCCAGCTCACCGTGGAAGGTCGCGGCGCCGTCGGCCAGAAGCTGCCCCTTGACCACCGCCTGGCCCACCTGGACGACCGGCTTCTGGTTGAGGCAGGTTCGCTCATTGAGCCCCACGTACTTGCGCAATTTGTACGTGGTGTTGTGGTCGATGACGATCCGCGTGCTATCGACGAAGGTGATCGTCCCATCCAGGTGGGCCTTGACGATCATCCCCGAGTTCATCGCCACGGCCCGTTCCAGACCGGTGGCAACGATGGGGGGCTCGGCCACCAGGAGGGGAACCGCCTGTCGCTGCATGTTGGAGCCCATCAACGCCCGGTTGGCGTCGTCGTGCTCCAGGAACGGGATCAGGCCAGCCGAAACGCCGACCATCTGCTTGGGGGAAATGTCGCAGAACTGGACCTGTTCCACCGGCACCGAGTGGAAGTCAGTCTGATAACGGGCGATGACCTGCGGCCCCTTCAGCTTGCCGTGGTCGTCGGTCGGGGCGTCGGCCGGGGCCAGGTACGCCTCGCTTTCCTCGTCGGCCCTCATCATCGCGACGTGAGAGCCACGCTTGCCGTGATCGATCTGGCGGTAAGGTGTCACCAGGAAGCCATACTCGTCCACTCCGCCGTAGATCCCCAACGAGCTGATGAGCCCGATGTTGGTTCCTTCGGGGGTTTCGATCGGGCAGATCCGCCCATAGTGCGAGATGTGGACGTCGCGCACCTCGAACCCGGCCCGTTTGCGGTTCAAACCGCCGGGGCCCAGTGCCGAGAGCCGACGCTCGTGGGTCAACTGCGCCAGGGGATTGGTCTGGTCGACGACCTGCGACAACTCGCCCCGACCGAAGAAGTACTCGATCGCGGCGCTGATGCTCTTGGGATTAATCAGGGACCGAGGCGTCATGTCCTCGGCGTCCTTGAGGCTCATGCGCTCCTGGACGGTCCGCCGCAGCTTGAGGAACCCCTTGCGCAGCTCGTCGGCGGCGAGTTCGTCAATGGTTCGCAGGCGGCGGTTGCCCAGGTGGTCGATGTCGTCGATCTGCCCCTTCCCCTTGCGAAGGCCCAGGATGTAACGGATCGCGTTGACGTAGTCGACCGGGTCGAGCGTCATGCGGTCGTCGGGGACGTTCTGGCTGAACTTGCGGTTGATGCGGAACCGGCCGACCTTGCCCAATCGGTAGCGATTGGTGTCGAAGAATTTCTCGTGGAACAGCTCCCGGGCCTTCTCCAACTGGGGAGGGTTGCCCGGACGGAGCCGCTGGTAGATGCGCAGAAGGGCGCTTTCATGATCGCTGGTCGGGTCTTCCTGGAGCGAGTGGAGGATCAAAGGGTCCTTGGCATCCTGAAGGACCATGATCTCGCCCAGGGCCGCGTCGACCAGCACCTGGGCGGTGGTCTTGTTGATGACCGAACCGCTGGCGATCAGGACCTCGCCGGTGTTGGGGTCAACCACGTCACCGCAGGCGACGCGATCTTCCAGCTTCTTGGCGGCGTCAGCGTCGGCGGTGTTGACGACCTCGGTGTCGTAGAAGGCCGAAAGGATCGCCTCGTCGTCGGAGAATTGCGGGCTCATCGCCCGAAGTAGCGTCATCGACGAGAACTTGCCCGATTGGTCGATCCGGACGCCCAGGGTTTCCTTCTTGGTGACCTGAAGTTCGATCCAGCTCCCGCGCTCGGGGATGACCCGGCAGGCGTGCAGTTTCTTGTCACTGGCCTCGATCTCGACGACAAAGTCGACACCCGGGGAGCGGTGCAACTGGCTGACCACGACGCGCTCGGCGCCGTTGATGATAAACTCACCGCCGCCGATCATGATCGGCATATCACCCAGATAGACCGACTCCTCGATTGCCGTCTCGCCCTTGTTCAGCCGCAGCCAGACGTGCAGGGGGCGGCCGTAGGTCAGGCGGAGTTGGTGGCACTCCTCGGGCTCGTAGCGGGGCTTGCCCAGGTCGAACTTGATGTATTCCAGCTTCAGCGTTTTGTCGTAGCTCTCGATCGGGAAAATTTCGCGGAACACCCCTTCCAGGCCCGAATCTTCGCGAGCCTCCGGCGCGAGGTCGGCCTGGAGGAACCGCTCGTAGGAACGGGTCTGGATTTCGGTCAGGTCGGGAATCGGGTATTCGTCGACGATCTTGCCGAAGTTGCGGGACTTCGGGGGGGTGATACGCCTCACGGTGCTCGCGGTGGCCATGTTCGAGGGCGCTCCTCAAGGGAGATGGTGGGGCGCGGGCGTCGGTCGGGGTTGGTGGGGACGGCCCATCGACGGCCCGAGCCTCGGGGAGATGCCGCGCACCTGGGGCGAAGGGTCCCCGGGACGGATCCGAGGCGGGGCGGACTTTGCGGCGATCGACGACATTGGGGTGAAGCCCCATTGCGCCGCGCGCCAGGACACCCCGACGCGGCGGATCGGGCCGCGGCCGGGGCAGGTCGAAACAGTCAAAAGCGGGCCAGACCCGCCGCGACGGGGAGGTCGCGGCGGGCCGGCGGATCGGATCACTTGATCTTGACGGTGGCGCCGGCCTCTTCCAGCTCCTTCTTGAGCTTCTCGGCGTCGGCCTTCGAGATGGCCGTCTTGACGGTCTTGGGCGCACCGTCGACCAGGTCCTTGGCTTCCTTGAGGCCCAGGCCGGTGGCCGTGCGGACGACCTTGATGACATTGATCTTGTTGGCGCCGAAGGCTTCCAGCAGCACGTCGAACTCGGTCTGCTCGACGGCGGCCTCGGCCGGGGCGGCGGACGCGGCGGCGGACGGGCCGGCGACGACCGCCGCGGCCGCGGCCTTGATGCCGTGCTCCGTCTCCAGGTAGTCGCCCAGGGCCTTGGCTTCCAGGACCGTCAGCTTGACGATCGAATCACCCAGGGTCTTGATGTTGTCAGCGAACGTGGTCATCTCGGCGGTGGCCATCGGTCTTGCGATCCTTTCGTTTCCATCCGCTCGCCCGGCGAGTTGGAGCACCCGGCGCGAAACACTCGGCTTGGGAGGAGATATCGGGGAAAACCTGCGGCGGCGGACCTCACGCGGGTCCGCCGCGATCTTGGCAAAATTCGAGGACTAGGCCCCTTCGCCGGGGGCGGGCGTTGCTTCGGGTTCGCCGCCAGGGTCGGCCGAAGCCCCCTCGGCGAGCGTCTTGAGTTGTCCCATCAGGCCGGCGGCTGGGGCGTTGGCCAGAGCGACCACTCTCTGGGCTGGAGACATCGCCAGGTTGACCACTCGGGCGATCAACGCCTCGCGGCTGGGCAGCTTGGTGATGTCCTCGACCTGAGCGGGACTGATGACCACTCCGTCGACCGCCCCCCCTTTGATCTCCGGCTTCTTGAGGGCCCTGACCTGGTCGCTGATCTCCTTGGCCAGTTCCGCCACGCCCCCACCGCCCCAGACGGCGACGCTGGGACCCTGAAGGAACGGCGACAGGTCACCAATCCCCAGGTCGGCGAAGACCCGCTGGGCCAGGGTGTTCTTCACCGTCCGCACGCGAATCTGCTTCTTCCGCAGGTCGCTGCGCAGCTTGTGCTCGGTGATCGCGTCCAGACCCTTGAGGTCCAGGATCAGGACCGACTTCTCGTCGCCCAGTTCCGAGCGGAACTGGTCCATCATTAACTCTTTGACGTATTTGCTCATGGTCGTTTCGCCGGCCGACGCCGGGCTCCCGGTGGGGTCAGGCGTTGACCCGGATGCCCGGGCTCATCGTGGCCGAGATCGTCACTGACCGCAGGAACGTCCCCTTGGCCGCCGTCGGACGGACCGACCGTAGGTGGTTCAGGAACGTCGTGATGTTTTCGGCCAGTTGCTCGTCGCTGAAGCCCAGTTTGCCCACCGGAGCCGCGACGTTCCCCCCCTTGTCGGAGCGGAACTCGATCTTGCCGGCCTTGAACTCGCGGACCCCCGCCGAGATGTCC
Source organism: Isosphaeraceae bacterium (assembly GCA_965201075.1). Taxonomy (GTDB): domain Bacteria; phylum Planctomycetota; class Planctomycetia; order Isosphaerales; family Isosphaeraceae; genus CBDAVP01. The sequence continues at coordinate 67,639 of CBDAVP010000017.1, forward strand.
GTCGTGACGGTGCCGGAACGGGGCGAGGGCATCAGACCCCGAGGGCCGAGGATACGGCCCAACGGACCGACCACGCCCATCATGTCCGGCGTGGCCAGGGCCACGTCGAAGTCCATGAACCCGCCCTTGATCTTCTGGGCCAGGTCATCGCCACCGACAATGTCGGCGCCGGCGGCCGTCGCCTTCTCAGCGTTGTCACCCTGAGCGAAGACGGCCACCCGCACGGCCTTGCCAATCCCGTGAGGCAACGCGACGCTGCCGCGGACATTCTGGTCGCTTTGCCGGGGGTCGATCCCCAGGTTGGTCGACACTTCGACGGTCTGGTTGAACTTGGTCGTGCCGAAGCTCTTCAAGGTCTTGATCGCCTCGGCCAGAGGGACCGCGTCGGTTGTCTTGATCGTGCCGAGCAAGGCACGATAGCGTTTCGATTGCTTGGCCAAACAGGTCGCTCCCGGATTCGGGGGCTGCCGCCGAAATTCTGCTCGCGTTGAGTCCGGCGGGCGGTCGCGCCGTAGCGAGTCCAACGGACCGGATGGGGCCGAAACCCCAACGCGGCCTCGGGCCATCTCAGCCCTTAACGTCGATGCCCATGCTCCGGGCCGTGCCGGCGATGACCCGGCAGGCGTGGTCCAGGTCTCGGGCGTTGAGGTCCTGGAACTTGGTCTCGGCGATCTTGCGAACCTGGTCGAGCGTCACCGTGCCGACCTTGACCTTGTGAGGCTCGGCCGAACCCGAGGCGATCCCAATGGCCTGCTTCAACAGCACCGAGGCCGGTGGGCTCTTGGTGATGAAGTCGAACGACCGATCGTTGTAGATCGTGATCTCGACAGGGATCGTCGTCCCCTTCATGTCCTTGGTGCGCTCGTTGAACTGCATCACGAACTGGCCGATGTTGACGCCATGCTGGCCCAGCGCGGGGCCAACCGGGGGCGCGGGGGTCGCCAGCCCGCCGAGGCATTGGAGCTTCACCTTTGCCTTCATCACCTTCGCCATCGTCCGCTCCAGAAAAAAAGTCGCAAGTCGATCGAATCAGGCGAACCGGACTTCCCGGCTTCCCCCGCTCAAATCCGCTCCACTTGCCAGTATTCGAGGTCCACCGGCGTCGGGCGGTTGAAGATAATCAACATAACCTTGACCAGGCCCCGGGTGGGGATGACTTCCTCGACGGTCCCCTCGAAGTTCTCGAAAGGGCCTTCCTTGATCTTGACTCGGTCGCCACGTTCCACGTCAATGTGGACCTTCGGCTCTTCGGCCTCGGCGGCGGTCTGCTGGCCGAGCATCTTGTTGACTTCGTCGGTGGTCATCTTGGTCGGAGTGCCGTGGGCCCCGACGAAGTCGCCCACGCCGGGGGTCTCCCTCACGGCGAACCAGGTCTTCTCGTTGAGCTCCATCTCGACCATGATATAGCCGGGGTAGCTCTTGCGTTCGACAATCCGCTTCTTGTTGTTGCGAATCTCAGTGATTTTCTCGGTCGGCACCACGATGCGGCCGAAGAAGCGCTGAAGCCCTTGGATCTTGACCCGCCGCTCCAGGGCGTCGCGGATCGTATCCTCTCGGCTACTCTGGACTTTCAAGACGTACCAGACCAGTTCCGGCGGGGGCTCGTCGTCGTCATCGTCCTCAAGGGCGACGGCGACCGGCTCCGGTTCGGGTTCCGGTTCGCGGGGAGGGGGCGACGAGGCTCGCCCAGCGCGGGGAGACCCACCGTCGGGGGCCGATTCCTCCACCTCGAACAGGCTGGTCGGCCCGATGGAGGCTTCGGCATCGGGCGAGGGGGTGGCGGGCGTTTCGGCGGTCTCGTCGGTCGGGTGGCTCATGCAGTTGCCAGGTGGTTGAGAGAGCGGCGAACATTGGTGAGGATTCTGGGTCGAATCGAGGTCAATCGGGGCCGGGACAGGCGAATCAGCCGGTCGAGCCAAAGCCACCGCCTCCGTCGAATTCCAGGATGTGAAGCATTTGCAGGATGGACGACCAGACCCAGTCCACCCCGAACAGGAAGAACGACACGACGAAGACCGTGACCATGACCACCGCGGTCGCCCGCTTCAGGTCGTCGCGGCTGGTCCACGAGACCTTGTTCATCTCCGCCTCGGTGGCGATCAGGAAGTCGGCGAACGTCGGGTAGTTCATCAATCGATAAACCACCCAAAGCAGCACCAAGGCCAGCGCTGCGGGCACTCCGTACCGGCCGCCCAGGGACCGCCAGCCGTTGAGGGTCTCGTACAGTCGCCAACACCCGACCAGCACCGTCAGGGACAGCGCCAGAAAGGTGAACAGCCGGGCGTTCTTCCCCTGGGTTGGCTTGTAAAGGCCCCCCTGCAAGAGGTTAGCCAGGAACGACGTGACCCGAGTCCCAACGTTCCGAGCCCCGGACGATTTGGGCGCGGGTTTGGACGCCTTGACCGCCGGCGCCTCATCTTTAACTTTGCCCATGGCAGGCATCCCGCTCCGCGAAAGGGACCGTTCGGTCAGCGCCAACCCGGCTCCAACCCGATCCCCGCACCCACCAACGGACCAACCCAATCAACACGAGCGGAGGGAATCGAACCCCCAACCCCCGGTTTTGGAGACCGGTGCTCTGCCAGTTGAGCTACGCTCGTCTCGACGCTGGATCACTCCAGGCCAGGACCGCCGTGACCGGAGTGGTTTGACCCCAGTCCTCGACGTTCACTTCTTCCGCGATTCCTTGTGAGGGGTGTGCTTGCGCTCCCCCTTGCAGTATTTGTTGCGCTCCAGCCGCTCCGCTCCCCGCGTCTCTTTCTGAGTGCGGTAGTTGCGTTCGCCGCAGGAGGTGCATTCCAGCCAAACGTATTCTCGCATCGACGCACCCCATCATCCGGTCGCGAGCCACGTCGGGATTGGTGCTGAACGGGGAGGGCGGGACAAGAAATTCGTCCCGCCCCGAAGTTCAACAACGCGGACCCGTCGCCCTCAGCCTCACTGAAGAATCTTGGTCACGACACCGGCACCGACGGTCTTACCCCCCTCACGGATGGCGAACCGGAGGTTCTCTTCCATCGCGATCGGGGTGTGCAACTCGACGGTCATCTTGATATTGTCCCCCGGCATGCACATCTCGGCCTCGCTGCTGTCTTCCGACAGCAGGTTCAGCACCGAGCCGGTCACGTCGGTGGTTCGGAAGTAGAACTGCGGCCGGTAGTTCTTGAAGAACGGCGTGTGACGACCGCCCTCGTCCTTCGACAGGACGTACACCTCGGCCTCGAACTTCGTGTGAGGGGTGATCGACTTGGGCTTGCAGATGACCTGCCCACGCTCCAGGTCGTTCTTTTCAATCCCTCGAAGCAGAACGCCGACGTTGTCGCCAGCCTGCCCCTCGTCCATCGTCTTCTGGAACATCTCGACGCCGGTGATGGTCGAGGTCTTGTTCCGGTCGAAGCCGATGATGTCGACGGTGTCGCCGACCTTGACCCGCCCACGCTCGATTTTGCCCGTGCCCACGGTGCCGCGTCCCTTGATCGAGAAGACGTCCTCGATCGGCATCAGGAACGGCTTGTCGACGTCGCGGACCGGGTCGGGGATGTAGTCGTCCATCGTCTTGACGAGGTCCATGATGCACTTCGAGGCGGCCGGGTCGCTGGGGTTTTCCAGCGCCGGTCGGCTACAACCCCGAGTGATCGGAATCTCGTCGCCGGGGAAGCCGTAGTGCTTCAGGAGGTCACGCAACTCGATCTCGACCAGCTCGAGCAACTCCTCGTCGTCGACCAAGTCGATCTTGTTGAGGAAGACGACCAGGGCGGGGACGCCGACCTGACGGGCAAGCAGGATGTGCTCGCGGGTCTGGGGCATCGGGCCGTCGGCGGCCGAGACCACCAGAATCGCCCCGTCCATCTGGGCGGCGCCGGTGATCATGTTCTTGATATAGTCAGCGTGCCCCGGGCAATCGATGTGAGCGTAGTGACGCTTCTCGCTCTCGTACTCGACGTGCGAGACCGCGATGGTGACGGTCTTGTTGGCGTCGCGGACGGTGCCGCCCTTGGCGATGTCGGAATACGCCTTGGCCTTGGCTTGTCCGTGGGCGGCCAGAACCGCTAGCAGGGCCGCGGTCAGGGTCGTCTTGCCGTGGTCGATATGCCCGATCGTGCCGACATTGACGTGGGGCTTCGTCCTGTTGAACGTTTCCTTGGCCATCGTTACTCCCGTCGTCTCCTGGATACCGAGGGCATGAATTTGGGGGGCCTGGGTGCCGCCCCGCGACTTTCTTCGCGATCCGCGGCCTCGGTCCCCTCCGAAAGAGCCCGAGGCCCGCCCTCCGCTGGGCGACACCAAAACCGAAAGCTGCCGCTGGGATTTGAACCCAGGACCTCGTCCTTACCAAGGACGCGCTCTACCAACTGAGCCACGGCAGCATTGTGTTGCGGACAGAATGGAAAACGGGTTCTTGCCTTCATCTACCGGACACGATCCTCTCTGCTTCTCTCCCAATCCCGACTGGCCACTCAACCCCCGAACCCAAAGCGGGTGATGGGAATCGAACCCACGTTGCCTGCTTGGAAGGCAGGTACTCTACCATTGAGTTACACCCGCGAACGTCAAGCACGCCAGGCGGAACCGAGGCGAGGCAGCGGAGGGGCGTGTCCTTTGGTCAGAGTCTCCATCCGGTTGCGGGGTTCGCGGTGCCGTCAAACCTAGGTACGCTCGGCCGGCGAACCGAGCGGGGGCCTCGCCCGAGTGGGTGGAGCAGGATTCGAACCTGCGAAGGCATTGCCACCAGATTTACAGTCTGGCCCCTTTAGCCACTTGGGTATCCACCCGTCGTCCTCGACGAAGCCTGGTGGCTAGAGCTGGCGGTGAGAGTCGAACTCACAACCCTCGGTTTACAAAACCGAAGCTCTGCCGATTGAGCTACGCCAGCGATCGGCGGGCCGTGAAATTCCCGAGGTTAGCCACCTCGCACCTGGATTGCAAGGAGTTTTGCCAACACCCGACGATTTCTTGCCCCAGGTTCGCCCCTCCACAACCTAGCGAACGCGACCGCGCCGAGGACCAGCATTCGAGGGCCGGTCGGGCGCGGTCATGATTTCGCGAGACGGGCGAGGCGCGATCGCCTGGAAGAGATTCATCCTATCGGACCGCGACGCCCAGGGCAAGGATTCGGTCTTCGAAATTTCCAGTGAATCAGGATTTTAGGGAATTTTCTGGATTCTTTGACGATTGTACGAGACAATCGCGCTCTCCGCGACCGGGCATCCTTCCGTGAGGAACCAATTCCGAAGGTCGGGTCGGACATTGGCACGAGGAGATTCCGAGATGTGGACGCACTCGGAAAGACGGAGTTTCGTCGGCCATGCGCTGGCTCGGGGGTCGGTGGTGGCCTGCCTGCTGGGAGTTTGCATAGTCAGCGGCGCGGAAGAACCGACGGACGGGGCCGCAACCTTGCCGGAAGGCGTCACCGCATTTTTGACCAAGGATCAACTCGCCACCAAGGTCCCAAACTTCTTCGCGTTCGCCTATCCCTTCGTTGAAACCGGGGAACTTCTCTGGATGCGTATCGACGCCGGGACTTGGCTGCAAACTCATCCCGATGGCACCGAAAACCGCTACAAAAACCTCGGCCACGCTACGGTCAAGGAGCAGGGCGGGACGGTCGTCGTCTCCCAAACCGAGAACGAGAGCAGCGGCCAGGGATTCATCCCGGACAAGGGGAGTCCGTTGATGGCTATGTTCTGCCGGTTCCGGGCCAACAACGGCTGGGGAGAGTGGCAAGACTTATCCTGGTCGCGCATGAATCTGATGACCAACGTCAAGTGAAGCCAGGAAGGCCCTTCCTCGGTCGTTCGTCGCCCCAGTTGTTCGATCGGCTCGGCGACGGGCGGGAAATCGTGGAATCGCCCCGGCGTGGCCTTTTTTGCTGAGTGTCATGGCTTACAGCGCCTTCACCACCCTGGCGGCCACCCGGGACAAGTTCGGCCTGTCCTTGGTTCAGAATGTGGATCTGTTCGCCGACGTCCGCGAGGTTGCCCCAACCGAATTTCTTCGCACGGTCATGACGAGGTGGGCACCCCTTGCGCGTAACCTCTCGACCGAGAAGGCACGATCGGAATGGATCGTCGCGCCTCTGCTGATCGAGGCGTGGAAACTCTCGGGTGAGTCCTTCGGGCTGTTCTCGGGGATCGACTTTGACGTCGATGTCGGACAGGGGCTGAACGGCTTTTGCGACTTCGTGCTGACTCGTTCGCCGGACCAGTTCGTGCTGGAGTCGCCCGTCCTCGCGGTCGTCGAGGCCAAGAACGAGAGCATCAAGGGGGGGTTGGGCCAATGCCTGGCCGCGATGGTTGGTGCCCAGATCTTCAATCAGCGTCAGGGCGACCCTCCCAGGTCCACCTACGGGGTCGTCACGACGGGCGACCTTTGGCGGTTTCTCAAGCTCGACAGATCGACCGCCTTGATCGACACGACCGAGTATCAGACCGCGACCCTGGGCAAAATCCTCGGCATTGTTCTGGCGATCACCGGCTCAAAACTGCCTTGAGGCTTCTGGGAATCAACCGTTGACACACGCGTACGCACGTCCGTATGCTCGGGCCGTTGAGTGCCGGATGCTCCGGACCTGCCTTCCTCGATGAATCGGCGGCCGATGGACCAGGATCGCAACGGACGACGTCGTCAGCCGGATCAGGAACGTGGGCTTCGGCCGTTGCATCCGCTTTTGCCGGAGCAATGGACGAGCCGCGCGGTGCGGGTGGCGATGTCGGAGGCTGATTGGGAACGGCTTGATCGCCTGGCCCAGCGGGAAACGGGCGAAGCTCCGACCCAGGCCCGGGCCTATGGACTGGCGATCGCTCGGATGATGGCCGCGGTCCCTGACCCGTCGCCGACTCCCGGCCCGTTCGATTGGTTGGATTGGGAACGTCGCAAAAGTTTGAAGCTGCTGAACGCGCAAACGAAGTCGTGAGTGGGCCGGGGGCGCGTCGTGCCGTCCCGGCCTGGTTTGTCTGCTCAACAGGGGCGGCGCGGTGCCGCTCCGCCGTTTGGCAACCCTGCCGCAAGAGGTGATGACCGTGTCGACCGTGGTTTCGGCGGATGTGAAGGATTTCGGGCTGGCCGAGGTGGGTCGCCAGCGGATTGAGTGGGCCGAGCGCGACATGCCCGTGCTGCGGGCCATTCGCCAGCGGTTCGAGACCGAGAAGCCCCTGGCTGGCCTGCGGATGTCGGCCTGCTTGCACGTCACGGCCGAGACGGCCAACCTCGCCCGGACCCTCGTGGCCGGCGGCGCTGACCTGGTTCTGGTCGCCAGCAATCCGCTGTCGACCCAGGACGATGTGGCCGCCAGCCTCGTGCAGGACTACGGCATCGCCGTCTTCGCGATCAAGGGCGAGGACGAGACCAGCTATTACCGACACATCGCCGCGGCCTTGCAGCACCGCCCTCACGTCACGATGGACGACGGCGCCGACCTCGTCAGCGCGATGATCTTCATCGCTCTGAACCGGATGGACGACCTGCACGCCGAGGTCCGCTCCTGGGCGACCGGTCTGTCGGCGGCCGACCGGACCGGCCTGGTCGGCAACGTCGTCGCCAGCATGGAGGAGACGACCACCGGGGTCATCCGCCTCAAGGCGATGGAGAAGGATGGCGTCCTGAAGCTGCCGGTGATCGCCGTCAACGACGCGATGACCAAGCACTTCTTCGACAACCGTTACGGCACCGGTCAGTCGACCCTCGACGGCGTGGTCCGCGCCACCGACGTTCTGCTGGCCGGCCGCAAGGTCGTCGTTTGCGGCTACGGTTGGTGCGGCAAAGGCGTGGCGATGCGGGCCAAGGGAATGGGCTCGCAGGTGATCGTCACCGAGATCGACCCGATCAAGGCGATCGAGGCGGCGATGGACGGCTTCGAGGTGATGGAGATCGCCAAGGCCGCCCGCGAGGGAGACATCTTCATCACCGTGACCGGCAACATCAACGTCATCCGCGGCGAGCACTTCGCCGTCATGAAGGATGGCGCGATGGTGTGCAACTCGGGTCACTTCAACGTCGAGCTCGCCCTCGACCAACTGGCCAAGCAGTCGGAAACCTGCAACAAGGGGATCCGCGAGTTCGTCGACGAGTACGTCCAGGCCGACGGCCGGCGGATCTACATCCTGGGTGAAGGGCGACTGATCAACCTGGCTGCCGCCCACGGGCACCCCGCCAGCGTCATGGACATGAGCTTCGCCGCCCAGGCCCTGGCAACCGAGTGGGCCCTGAGCCAGAAGGGCCAACTCCAGCACCAGGTCTACGACGTGCCCAAGGCCGTCGACGACTGGGTCGCCTCGCTGAAGCTCCAGACGATGGGCATCACCATCGACAAACTGACCGACGAGCAGCAGAAGTACCTCAGCAGCTGGGAAATGGGGACGTGAGCCGCTGACTCCTCGCTTGATCGTGCGGGAAACGGGAGCCGGCGGCCTGGAATCCGGGGCGTCGGCTTCCGTCATTCACGAGGCATTGAACCTGGGAAAGTCAACCTGAGAGGCGAGTGCGGCGACGTCGGACCCTCAACAAAAAAATGACGCGATTTCCCTTGAGTCCTCGCATCCGTTCCTGTCAGGATATGTAGGAGCATTACGGGTTCCAGGTCACTCCGCACGAAAGGCATCCGCCCATGTCCAAATTTCATGTCTTCAAGGACGAAAAAGGGGAGTTCCGCTGGCGGTTCACCGCCAACAACGGCAAGATCCTCGCGGACTCGGGCGAGGGCTACGTCAAGAAGAGTGACTGCGAGCATGGCATCGACCTCTTGAAGACCGACGCGGCCAACGCGCCTATCCAGGATGAGAGTGACACCCGCTGACCTGATCCGCGGCGGAAAGCTCCCACCCTACGCGGTTCTCAGGTCGTCTTCGGTTCAGTTTGCTCTCTGAGCGAGTGGCTCGATCTCCCCGGGCGGAACCATCGACGCAGTCTGCCCTCGATCCTCTCGCCGCGAGGCTGTGGGCCGATGGTGAGCCATTCCTCGGTCTCACCGATGGAGGGTTGCCCGATGGCTCGATTGTTGCGGTGGTCGAGGATTCGGCAATGAGTACCGACCTGGTCCACTTCCTCACGGTCATCGGCGATGCCGCCGTGGAGTTGGAAGGCACTTGCGAAGCCTTGCTGGGCAGGCGGGTTGACAGTGACCCGGGGTGTTACGGGAGCGAGGATTGGTCGAAGACCGATCATCGAGAGATTGCGGAGCTGTGCGTCCAGCTTCTCGCGTCGTGCCGAAACCTTCCCGTCCGCCATTACTCGCAACTCCTGGATGGCTGGTCCCAGGGAGGCCTCTCGATCGGACTGGTGGAACGCCCCGACGGACGACGACCCGTGATCTGCGGCGACGGCTACGACCTGACGGTGTATCCCTCGACACAACGGGAACACCTCGAAGGGAAACTTCGGTCACGCCGGCGGACGAGGATCTACCGCGAGTCCTCGGAGTTTCGCCAATACACGGAGCACTTGAGGGAAGCGGTCGCGGCAACCCTCTGGCCGGAATCCCCCTTCCTCATCGTGGTGATTCATCAATGCCTGGGCCCAACCCGCCACAACGACCTGGTCATGGCAGGACTCTCCGCCTCGCTGTCGCCGAGGGCCCACGCGATGCGACCCGGGAGTCAGGAGGGTCCATTCCTTGCCGAATTTCAGGCTGAGCGGTGCGGTCGGAAGATTTACTTTCCCGACCTCGACCCCGAAATTTCCCGTTCGAATTCAACCTGACGTCCGCCGATGGCGGCATCTCGGTTGCGAGCTTCGGGAGTTGGACATGACCTGCGACGAGCGGCCTCGATCCCCCCTCCAGAAACAGGAAGGCGCAACGATGAGACTGTCGCCCAATCGTCGGGAGTTCTTGCGAGCCGCCAGTGTGTCATTACTGGCCGGGTCGGTTACGCGACCGGCGTGGGCCGCGGTTCCGAGTTCTCCGGTCGCCCTCGCGCGTTGCCCGAACTATGAGCCGGCGGTGGTTCTGGAGCAACTTCGGGGGCTCATGGATGGGATTGGCGGGCTGGCGAAACTGGTCGGGGGCAAGACCGTCGCGGTGAAGGTCAACCTTGTCGGGGACTCGGGCCAGGAGGCGTTTGGAAAGCCAGCGAATCGGACGTATCAGGTGCATCCGACCGTGGCCTTGGGGCTGGCTACCTTGCTCGAGGGGGCTGGTGCCCGGCGGATTCGATTCGTCGAGAGCGTTCACCATGAGGTCACGATCGAGGAATATTTTCACCGCGCCGGCTGGGATCTGAACGCTTTCGCCGCGTTGAAAGCCCCAGTAGAGTTCGAGGATACCCGGAACCTCGGCAAGGGGAAACGCTATCACGAGGTGAAGGTTCCCGGCGGCGGCAGTCTGTTCCCGGCCTATCAGCTCAACCACTCCTATGTCGACTGCGACGTCTATGTCTCGCTGGCGAAGTTGAAGAACCACGCGACGGCGGGAGTAACGCTGGGCTTGAAAAACAACTTCGGCGTCACGCCCAATGCCCTGTACGGCCAACACGAGCCGGACGAGCGCTGCGTGAAGTCCCGGGCGATGTTCCACTCGGGCCAGGAGCGGCCGGCCGATGGCCTGCCGCAGGAGCTGGACCCGAAGTCGCCGAGGCTTCCTTCGTATCGGGTGCCTCGTCATGCGGTGGATGCGGTCGGGATTCGGCCAATCGACCTGGTGGTGATCGACGGGGTCGAGTCGGTCTCCGGAGGCGAGGGGCCGTGGGTGCCGGGCCTGGCGGTGCAGGAGCCTCGGTTGTTGCTGGCCGGTCGCAACGCCGTGTGCACTGATGCAATTGGGGCGGCGGTGATGGGCTACGACCCAATGGCCGCCCCCGGAACCGGGCCCTTCCCCGGAGACAATCACCTGGCGATGGCCGCGGCGCTGGGTCTGGGGACGCATGATCCCGGCCAGATCGAGGTGGTCGGCCTGTCGCTGGCGAAGGCCCGCCACCCTTATGGCTGGGAGCCTGGCAAGCGCTGGACCTGATCCCAAATGTCCGGGGACGTGCGTCTTTCGGGGGACGTGTGGTATCTTTTCGGGCGGCCCGGGAGGCGATCCCGGGCGCGTTCCGCCGAAGGCCCCGAAGTCGCGAGCCCCCGCCATGCCCGACGTCCGACCGTTCCGGGGCATCCGTTACGACCTCGCCCGCGTGGGGGCGATGGCCGATGTGGTGGCGCCCCCATACGATGTGATCGGCCCTGAGCTTCAGGCGAAACTCTACGACGCTAGCCCTTACAACGTCATTCGGTTGGAACTGAACCGCGAGGAACCCGGCGACGCCCCGGGCCACGACCGCTATTCCCGCGCCGCTGGGTTTCTCAAGGAGTGGCGGCGCGACGGCATCCTCAAGGACGACCCTCACCCCGCCTACTATCTGTATCATCAGACGTTTCAGGTTGAGGGGCGGACCCACACTCGCAAGGGTTTTCTCGCTCGGGTACGGTTGGAGCCGTTTGGCACCGGGCGGATCTTCCCCCACGAGCAGACGCTTTCCGGGCCCAAGGCCGATCGACTGGCCCTGTTCAACGCCACCAGGTTCAACCTCAGCCCGATTTTCGGCCTCTACCCCGACAGCGACAACGCCGTGCTGGAAGCGGTCGAGGCCGGTTTGAAGGACCGGACGCCGCTGGAGGCGACCGACCACCTTGGCGTCATCAACCGCCTCTGGCCGATTACCGACGAGGCGACTCACACGACTGTCCAGGGGTTGATGGCTCCCAAGCCGGTGTTCATCGCCGACGGCCACCACCGCTACGAGACCGGGTTGAACTTCCAGAGGGAGTTGCAAGCCGCCGGCCAGATCAACGGACCCGACGACCCGGCCAATTTCTGCATGATGATGCTGGTGAGCATGAGCGATCCAGGGCTTTTGATCCTGCCCACCCATCGGTTGGTGTCGGGCCTGGGCGGCTTGACGGGGCCGGAACTGGCTCACCGATTGTCGGCCGAGTTCGAGGTCGTGCAGGCGGGTCAGGGGGACGAGGGGGCGCGTAACGCCTGGGATACCATCGAGGCGGGCGCCGATCAGGATGTACTGGGGTTTGGCACCGTGGCCGATGGCCGCTGGCTGACCGCCCGGTTACGCTCGGACGTCGCGATGGACGCCCTGGTCCCCGAGCACAGCGCTGAGTGGCGCAACCTGGGCGTCAGCGTGTTGCATGAATTGGTCTTGAAGAAGCTGCTGGGAGACCTGGGGACAGCCTCTTACCGGTACGTCCACCTGCTCGATGAGGTTCTGGCCGACACGGCGGCGAAGGGTTGCGACCTGGCCGTTTTGGTGCCTCCCGCCACGATGGGCGACGTCGAGCTGATCGGGTCGAACCGCGAGACGATGCCGCCCAAGAGCACGTACTTTTACCCGAAGCTGTTAACGGGTCTGGTTCTCAATCCAATCCGCTGAGGACATTCAGGGCATGGCGCCGGCCGTTCGAGGTTCGGCGTCGCGCCCGGGAACGATCAGGTGGGACGGCCCGCCCTGGAAGTAGTGCAGTGTCGTGGGCGTGGTAATTCCTCCCGAGAGGATCGCCTGAAGCATGTCGTTGACCGACCAGTCGACGTCAACCACGTCGGCCTCGGGAACAAACAGCGTGAAGCCCGCGGGCGGGACGACGCCGGTCAGGACGCAGACGGCCAGGATCGTGGCGCTGGTGTCGGCGTCTTGCAAGGTGCGGGTCACATAGGCCAGGGCCTTCATGCCCGGGTGGGGGAACGGGACCAGGACGACTCGCTGGGGTCGAGTCGAGCCCCGTTGCTCGTCCAGGGCCTGCACGACGTTGCGTACCGCCTTGTAGACGGTGGTGACGACGGGCAGGTGCAGCATCAGCCAGTCGACCAGCCAGGCGACGCGGGTCTTGACGAAGTAGCCCAGGAAGTACAGGAAGGCGAGGACGATGCCGATGGCCGTGGCCGGCGCGACGACCTTGGTCCACCAGACGGGCAAGTCCTTCGCCGGTCGCTCTCGGAAGATGAGCGTGTCGAACAGCAGGGCGATCGGGTCGAGCAAGACCCCCTGAATCGTGGCGAAGAGTTGATAAATGATCCAGAATGTCAGGGCAATCGGCAGGGCCAAAAGCAGGCCGCTGAAGATCCGGGACCGAATGGCGCCAACCAAGGCCCGGGGGAAGGCGAACATCGCCTGGAATGGGCCGGCGGCCGAGGCCGAGTTCATGCCGGAGGCCGGGGGGGCTTCGGTGGGCTCGGGCACGCCAGGAACTCCTTGGGGATTGAGGCCGATCGGGGTGACTCGTCGCGGCGGCCTCTCCGGATCGGCAGGGACGGCAAATCCGGCGCCGCGCTGCGACTCGCCGGGGACCTCGCGGGCCGGTAAACTGGGACCACGCCCTGGGGGTTCCGGGGCGCACTCTTCGGGGGTCTCATGGCCAGGCCACGCGAGTCGGAGTCGGAGTCGGGGTTGGGGTCGGAGTCAAAGCCGGGTCGATCGGTCGAAGTCGGTGGGGTGAGGCTACACCTGGGCACTCCCGACGCGACCGAGGCCGGCTGGATCGGCCAGACCGAGGTTTTGCGGCAGTTGCTCGCCTGCTGGCTGGTCATCGACCCGCGGGACTTGCCCCTGTCGCCCCGGCTCATCGGCCCGCCGGGTATCGGCAAGACGACCCTGGCGATGGCCGCGGCGCAAGTCCGCGACCAGCCGCTGTTCATCAACCAGTGTACCGCCGACACCCGCCCGGAGGACCTTCTCGTCACCCCCGTTTTGGCCGAATCCGGCGCCATCGCCTACCACGCCTCCCCCCTGGTGACGGCGATGCTCGTCGGCGGGGTCTGCGTGCTGGACGAGGGGAACCGGATGAATGAAAAGTCATGGGCGAGCCTGGCCCCCTTGCTGGACCATCGCCGATCGGTCGAGAGCGTCGTGGCCGGCGTGCGCATCCCGGCCCACCCCGATTTTCGCTGCTGCGTGACCATGAACGAGGATGAGTCCACCTATGAGGTTCCCGACTACATTCTCTCGAGACTTCAACCAACCTTGACACTGGGGTTCCCCGGACGTGACGACGAGATGGCGATCCTCAAGTACCACCTGCCGTTCGCGCCGGACGACCTGCTGGCGTTGACCGTCGAGTTCCTCCAGCAAGCCCACTCGCTGAAGCTGGACTTCTCGCCCCGCGATGGGATCAACCTGCTGCGGTTCGCCCTGAAGCGGCTGGCGCAGGACCCCGAGCATCCGCTTGCGAGGGACGCGGCGTGGCGCGAATCCCTGGAGTGCGTGCTGGGGGCCGAGGCGGTGGACCTCTCCGAGATGTCGCGCCGGAAGCGCCGGGACCTGGGGGAGCAGCACTCGCCGATGGGCCTGGGCGACCTGTTCTTCGACCCCGACGACCCTCTGCATCCCGATGCGGAGGATGACGAGGATGACGACTGAACGGGAGGGGTCGGAGCGATCGGGGGGTCGCCGCTTCGAGGTGTTGCTGGCGTTGCTGGCCCTGCTCTTCCTGATCTTCGGAATCGGTCGGATTTCGTCGAGATTCCCTTCGGAGCCCCGGTGGGTGGTCGTCAACCGGACGGGAGGGACGGCCCGAGGCGTCGCTTTGATTGGTCCGCGTGGTCGGTTCGACGTAGGCCAGTTGGAGGACGGGCAGAACGTCCTGGTCCGTCTCGACCCACGTTCGGCCGACCGCTACCGCCTTGACTGCGAAGTGTACGCCGGTGGCGAGTTCTCGGGCTCGGAGTTGCTGAGGCTTTGGGAGATCGCCCGGTCGGCCTGACAGGACGATCGCATCGTCCTCGATGGTTACGAAGGGTTCGTCAAGCTGGAGGCGGATGCTTTCAGCGACCCGGACCGCTGAGGCGGGCATGGAGCCGCCGAAGGGCCTCGGCGGGGGGCTCGAACCGCAACGGTTCGGGGCCGGCGGCGTCGATCCAGGCGGCGGCGAAGGGCGAGGGGGCGGACAGGTTTCGGAAGCGGATTTCGGGGCTGGTTTCGAGCCAGGCGAGGGCGCCGGGGGTGTCCAGAAGGTCGTTCAGGACCTCTCGACGGGTCTCCCTCAACAGGGGATGGTTGGGGCAGGCGGCGACGACCAGCGGGTAGAGCCTTTGGCTGACCCAGAGGAGGCCGCCGACGCGCGTTCGCCCGCCTTCAGGACGCCGCAGGACCATCAAGGCCGTGCCGGCGACGTGGCGGAAGCGGCGGGCGAGAAGTTCTCCGCGGTCGAGGCCGTGCAGGACATCCTCGGCGAACCCGTTGAGCTCCAGCAGCGGGGGGAGATCCGCCTCGGCGAGTTGAGCCCCCTCGGGCAGGCGGATCGCGAAGCCGAGGTCGGCGACGACCAGGCCCAGGTCCCGCCCGAACCGCCGGCCGAGCCTCGCGGCCAGGGCACGCCCCAGGGCCTCGCAGGCCGAGCGGGCCAGCGGGACGTGGAAGGCGTAGGAAATTCCCTCGGCGTCGGGCGATTCCTCGACGAGGAGTGCCCCAGGTTGGGGAATTTCGCTAAGTTGCTCCTGGGCCTCGAAGAGGTCTTCCAGCACGTCGGCGGCGCGAGGTTCCAGGCCAAACGCCTCGGAGAGCCAGGCTCTCAGGGCGGCGGGGCCTTCGGCGTGAACCTTCGAGGCGTGGTCGCGAAAGGCGGCGAGGTCTCGGGCGAGTTCGGCCGAGAGGGACTGGCGGTCGCTGGACCAGCGGGGCAGGTTCGCCTCGCCACCGCCGGAGGGTTGGGCGTGGACCGTCAAGCCGTCCAGTCGCCGAAACTCCAGGGCTCTTCCGTCGAGGACGAAGCGGTCACCCGGTTGGAGACGCTCGGCATACGCACCTTCGAGCGTCCCGACGAGCGTGCCGTCGATGTCCACGCGTACCGATTCTTCCGAGGTGATCGTGCCGACGTTGGCGCGGAACCAGCGGGCGACCCGTCGGCTACGGAGGCCGAACCGCCCCTGATGCTTCCAGAGGCGGGGGGCGGTCCACCTGGGTGCGGCGCCGGGCTCGGGCTCGAAGGCCCCGGCGGGCGAGGCGAAGTCACCGGCCAGGAAGGCCAGGCAGGCGTCGAAGTCGGTTCGCGGGAGGTCGGCGAACGGGGCGGCGCGGCGAAGCAGGGCGAAGGCGTCGTCGGCCGACCACTCGCCGGCGCAGGCCATTCCCAGGATTTGCTGACAGAGCACGTCCAGAGGCGCGGCGATGGGACGGAGGGGTTCGACTCTCCCTTCGCGAGCAGCCTTGACGGTGACGGCGGCCCCGGCGATCTCGGCGGCGGTCGCGGCCAGCAGGAGGCCGCGGGTCGCGACGCCGGGGCGATGCCCCGATCGCCCGACGCGTTGCAGACAACGAGACACTCCGCCGGGCAGGCCGACCAGCACCGTCAGGTCGGCCGAGCCGATGTCGACGCCGAGTTCCAGGCTGGTGCTGGTGACGACCGTGCGCAGTTCGCCCGCCTTCAAGGCCGCCTCAACAGCGCGTCGGCGGGTCGCGTCGAGGGCCGAGTGGTGGGCGGCGACGGCGGTGTCTCCCCCTTCCATCCCTTGGCGAAGGTCGTGGGTGATCTTCTCGGTGAGGGCCCGAGTATTGGCGAAAACGATGGTGGTGGACGAGTCGCGAATCTCGGCCCGCAGACGTTTCAGGAGGCGACGGTAGGTCAAACCGCGGTGGGGCCCTTCGCCGCGTTCCAGCAGCGATTCGACGTCGAGTTCCAGAGGACCCGCGCCGGGAGGGGGAGGGGCCTCGATGACCCGGCAGGTTCGTTCCGGCCCGACGAGGAAGTTGGCGACCGGGTCGGGAGGTCGGCAGGTGGCCGAGAGGCCGATGCGCGCCGGGTCACGTCGGCAGCGGGCCGATAGGCGTTCGAGCGACGCGGCGAGGTCGGCTCCGCGCTTGTTGGGGGCCAGGGCGTGGGCCTCGTCGATGACGATGTGGGTCACACCCTTCCAGGAGTCGGCCCAACCCTCCTGACTCAGCAGGAGCGAGAGGCTTTCGGGAGTGGTGATCAGCACGTGAGGCGGATCGTCACGCAGCTTCTTGCGTTGGTAGGCCGAGGTGTCGCCGGTGCGGACGCCGACCTTGACGGGGCTTTTGGCCAGGCCAAGGTCTCGGCGGATGGCGTCCAGGGGCTCGGAAAGGTTGCGCTCGATGTCGTACCCGAGACTGCGCAGGGGCGAGATGTACACGCAGCGCAACCCGGACGGCAGGCGGTCGGCGGCGTGATCGAGCAAAAGTCGGTCGAGGATCGCCAGGAACGCGGCGAGGGTCTTCCCGGTTCCCGTGGGGGAGACCAGCAGAAGGTTTTCGCCCCCGGCGATCTTGGGCCAGGCCAACGATTGCGCCGGGGTCGGGCCGTGGGGGAAGGTCCGGGCGAACCAGTGGTGGACCGGCCCTGAGGGATCGAGCCCGGGGCAAGTTAGGCCGAGATTCGAGGTCATCCGGCTCGACCGGGGCGGCGGGCCCGGGACCTGGGGGGACGTGGCTGGCGGTGGCCGGTTGGTCGTGCGATTGTAGGTGCCTTCCCCCCCGGCCGTCGAGGTGATGCGCCGGCATTCCAGTTGCAGCCGGTCCAGGGGGTCTGGGGACAACGGTAACGATCGGGGAGGCTGCGATGGCTTACGGTGGCGAGGGGGAAGGCGGCGGGCACAGGGGCATTCCGGTCCGACTGATTATCGCGGTCCTGATCGCCATCTTCGCGGTCGTCTCGTACATGGCGCGGACCGAGGTCAACCCGGTCACGGGCCGGAAGCAGCACATCGGCATGAGCGTCGACGAGGAGAAGGCGCTGGGGCTCCAGGCGGCTCCCGAGATGGCCCAGCAGATGGGCGGCGATGCCGACGACTCCAGCCCCGGCAGCCAAGAGGTCCACCGGGTCGGGCGGAAGGTGGTCGACGGCAGCGACGCGGCCAAAAGCCCCTATGCCGACAACTTCCACTTCCACCTCTTGAACGACCCCAAGACGATCAACGCCTTCGCCCTGCCCGGCGGGCAGATTTTCATCACCAAGGCGCTGTACGACAAACTGGAAAACGAGGCCGAGCTGGCCGGCGTCCTGGGCCATGAGGCCGGGCACGTCGTCGGGCGGCACTCGGCCGTGCAGATGGCCACCGGACGACTGGGTCAATTGCTGGCCACGGCCGTCGGCGTGGGGGCCTCCGACGACCAGGGCCACGGCCGGGCCGCCACGATGGCCGCGATGATGGCCAACAAGATGCTCCAGTTGAAGTACGGTCGAGGCGACGAGACCGAGGCCGACGAGTTTGGACTCAAATACATGGCCGAGGCCGGTTACGACCCCCGCGCGATGCTCTCGGTGATGAAGATCCTCAAGGAAGCGAGCCAGGGGGGCCGCCAGCCCGAATTCCTGTCGTCGCACCCCCTGCCCGAGACTCGCCTTGAGGATATCGACCGCCGGATCAAGGAGGCCTACCCGAACGGCGTGCCCGACAACCTCACCCTGGGTCGGCCGTTGAATGGGGCCACCGGCGCGGGCGAGGCGCAGGGCCGGTCCGACGGTGGCATCGACTTCAACCGGGTGTTCCAGAACGGTCGTTGAGCCGACGAGGACAGGCCGGGCGAGGGAGCCAATCACCCGTTTCCCGCTCCCTCATCCCGGCCAGGCTCGCATGGCCATCGCCGCGACGCGTTTCAGTTCGGTCTCGGTGGCCCCGCTCGCGGCCTGAACCGCCAGCCCGTTCAGGACGGTGGCAATGAATCGCGCGAGCGTGGGGCCATCGGTCTCCTTCGGGAGATCCCCCCCCCGGATCGATTGCTCGAACCGGTCACGAAACGCGGATACGGCTCCTTGGCGCAGCTGAACCAGTTCCTGTCGAACCGCCTCGGCCGCTTCACCGCATGCGAGCGCCCCCGAAACGATCAGGCACCCGTGTGAGGTTCCGCTCCGCATTTCAATGAAGCCCGAAAAGGTCGCCTCGACGGCTTCTCGCGCGGTCGGCTTCCTCAGGGCTTCGGCCAGGAAAGCCTGGGGGCCTGATCGGTAATGGTCCAGGACCTGGTGGAACAGTTGTTCCTTGTTTCCAAACGCGGCGTAGAGGCTCGGCCGGTTGATGCCCATCGCCCTGGTGAGCTCCGGGAGCGTTGCCCCCTCGTACCCACGGGCCCAGAAGACTTCCAGGGCCTGGTCCAGAGCTTGATCGATGTCGAACTGACGTGTACGCCCCGAGGGCATGGCGTTCCCGGGTCCGAGGGAAAAACGGTTGGCCCTTGATGGGACCATCGAGTTTATTGTACTGGTGGGTACAGAAAATCCAAATCCGCCGTAGCCGTCCACGACCCGAATTGGCTGGTGGAGTCGGCAACCTCCTTGACAGGATTGGGAACATGAGCAATCGAATGAGCCGGTTGACCTCGAAACGGGCGTTTGGCCTGGCGGTTGCCCTGATGACCCTGGTCACGGCTCCGCTAGCGGCCCAGGAATCCGCCAGGGACGCGGACGAACCCGTCAAGCGAGAGCTTGAGGCGTTCCAGCAGGATATTTCCAAGAAAGCCCCGGCGGAACGGCTTCGGGTTTATGAGGAGGGGATCAATCAGGTCAAGACCTCGGGGGTTCTCGACCACGCCTTGAAGGTGGGCGACAAGGCGCCCGACTTCGAGCTTCCCAATGCCTCGGGGAAAACGGTCAGGCTCTCGGCCATGATCGAGACGGGGCCGGTCGTCGTCACCTGGTATCGAGGAGCCTGGTGCCCTTTCTGCAACATCGCTCTCAAAGGGTTCCAGAAGATCCTGCCGGAGATCAAGGCCGAAGGGGCGAGCCTGGTCGCCATCTCTCCCCAGACACCCGACAATTCCCTGACGACCGTCGAGAAGGATGGCCTCGGTTTCGAGGTCTTGAGCGATAAGGGGAACGCGACCGCCCATGCTTATGGGGTCGCTTACCAGGTCCCCGCCATGGTCGTCGCTCAGATGAAGGGGCGGTTGGACCTGAGCAAGTTCAACGGCGACTCCTCCAACGAATTGCCCCTCGGAGCGACCTACGTGATCGACAAGGAAGGGGTCATCCGCTACGCATTCGTCGATGGCGATTATCGCAAGCGAGCGGAACCCTCGGCCGTGGTCGCGGCCCTCAAGAGCCTGAAGAAGGCAAATTGAGACGGTCAAGGCGCGGAGGGATCAACCGTTCGGCCAGTCCCTGAGCGCTTGAACCTTGGCCTCGAACCCCTCGGGACGGAACCCGAGGGAAGTGTCAACGACCTGGCCGTCGTGGAGGAAGGCGGCCTCGCCGTTGCCGCCCAGACGGCCAAAGAGTTCGGGCCCGGCGGGGTCGTCGGGCAAGCCGTCGATGTCGACGACCACCAGTTGCAAACGGCCTTCAGGGTCGAGACGGGCCAGGGCGTCGGTCAGGGCGGCGAAGCCGCGGGCGGCGGTGAGGCTCCAGAAAGCCATCACGAACAGGATACCGTGACGGATCTCGCCCAGGATCGAGGCGTCCGCCTGTCGGTAGAACGTCAGGCGGTCGATGGGTAGGGCGGTGCCGGTCAGGGCCTTGGGCGGGTCTTCCCTCTGGTTCATCCGCGGGGGCTCCGTTTCGGTTCAGCGATCGCGGAGGAAGTCGGCCGCGTAGGACCGAACGCGTTTGCCGTTGAGGACGTGGAACTGTCGCAGGCGGGCGATGAGTTGGCCGCCGAATCGGTCCAGCCGGATCGGGACGATCTTGCGACCGAACCGTCGGGCCAGTCGCCTCCAGGATCCCGCAGGCGCCCCGGGACTGACCACTGCGACGTGACGCTCTCGGCTGTGGAGGAACGCCGCGCCCAGCAGGCGTTCCTCCAACGTGTCAGCGAAGTCGAGCCGGGGGTCGGTCCAGATGTCGGGCAAGGCCCTCGGCGGGTAGAGGAACAGGGCTCCGCCGTAACGGGCGCGGGCGATGCCGGGGCCGACGAGGTCGCGCATCGGGTCGGTCGCGTAGAAGGCCAGGGTGGATTCCTCGGCGTGCTCGGCGAACCAGGTGGCTCGGTGCGTGTAGATCCGGGGGTCGGCGGGGACCTCGAACAGGAAGACGACGACCTCGATCGACCCCCGACTGGGCGGCTGAACCTTGACGTAGAGGTTGCCGGTGTGCCAGTTGCGCAGGGTTTCACGCAGGTCGAGGCCGTCCATCAGACTGCTTTGGAATTTCTCGGAGCGGGCGAGGTCCGCGCCCAACGAGGCGCGAGCCCGGTCGCGGACGTGCCTGTGGAAGCTTTCGATCCGGTCGTCCTCGGGCGGCCAGGAGCACATGCCGTAGGGGTTCCAGGCCTGTTGCCAGACACGGCGCTCCCGTTCGGGTGGGCGAGGACGCAGTTCCAGGGTCCGCCAGGAGATCGGCGGGCCGGGAAGGCGGCTGGCCATCGGACCCGTTCCCCAGCCGGGGACCGAGGCGCGGCCGATTCCCATCTTCAGGGGGGGAGCGTCGCCCTCGGGAGCAAAAGGATACTCGCGGGCGGCCTCGGCGATGGCCAGGGCGAAGTCGTCGCCGGCCGTCTGCTTCGCGGCGATGACCAGCGAGTACAGGTCGGGCGTCAGGCGGCGGTCCATCAGCGAGAGGTTGCGGACGTAGCGGAAATAGGTTGAGAGCAGTTGCGGGGTGATTCGTTGGGAGACGTGGGGCTGCTCCCCTTTCAAGCGATCTCGGGCGTGCAAAACCAGTTCCTTGACCCCGTCGACCGAGAGGTTGTCGTCGGGGGTCAACTCACGGCGCCCTCGCTCGTAGAGGGCCGTGACGAAGGGGAGTTCACCCAGCAGGAAGACCAAGGTGCGCGGGTCGATGGGGAAGGTCTGGATCGGGGCGAAAAACGGTTCCGGGGCCACGACGGGGACCGAGTGATGGTAGGCGTCGCGAATCCAGGCCCAGTCTCGCAGGGAACAGACCAGGAGGATCGAGCGATACCGCGCTTCGAGTTCCCGAAGGCGGTGGGCCATCCAGGCGATGCGGTCGGCGTGGGGACCTTCGAGGGGCGGCGGGGTGGCGGCCAGGACGGCGGCGGCGAACGCTTCGGGCGAGACCTGCTTGAGGGCGTAGGGGTCGGGATAGTTGCCTTCGTTGGCGTCGAAGCTGGGGGATTCGCGGTCGATGAACTCTCGGGCGATGCGCTCGCCTCTCGCCGTGCGGATCGCCGCGATGACCGCCTGGCAGGGGTCGACCGGAACGTAGTTGAACCCATCACTGTCGCCATCGGCGTCTCGCTGGACGACTGCCGAGATGAGAGGCAGACGTTCGATGGCGGCCTCAACCTCATCCTGGAACGACGGCGGCAAGGGGACGGCCAGGCAGTCATACGGTCGGGCCAGCAGTTCCTCTCGGACCCGGATGGCGCAGTCGCCCGAGCCGTGGACGATCGGCAGCACCCGGACGTTCGGGCTGATGCGGAGGAAGTCGTCGGCGAGGGGTTTCGAAGGGGTCACGACGCCGGGGTCCGCTCGGCCAGGTGGGTCGGCATCGGCGTGTGTCTCCGTCTCGGTCGTGGGCAAGCCGGCGTCCAGTTTACGGGAAATCGCTCTCGTTCGCCCACCCTTGATGGAGGCTTCGGGACGTCGTTCGCCGGCCGGGGGCGGATCTCTGGTAAGCTCGTCGCCAACGACCGCCCGGAGGTTCGCGCGATGGTCCCTCGCAACTCGAAGCTCGGCACGACTCGGCGCACCACACTTCTGGCGGGCCCGAGGGGTTGGCGGCTGGCGCCCGAGGGGGCGGCGATCCACCTGGCGGAGCGGACGGCGGTGGTGGCCGACGTCCACCTGGGGTATGAGTGGGCGCGGGCGGCGGGTGGAGACCAGGTCCCGCCGCACTCGCTGGGCGAGACCTTGGCGAAGCTGTCGGGTCTGCTGGATCGGTCGCCAATTGTCCGACTGGTCGTGGCGGGCGACCTGACCGAGTCGTCCGGCCCCTGCCCTCGCACCGATCGCGACCTCCGGGAACTGGTTGGCTGGCTGGCCGGGCGGGGGGTCTCGCTGGAACTAGCGATGGGCAACCACGACCGGCCGAGGCGGCCAGCGTGGCCTTCGACGGTCGAGGTTGGCGGGTGGACGGTCGGCCATGGGCATCGGCCAATCGCCGGCGCCCGGATCGTGTTCGGTCACCACCATCCGTCGCTCAAAACCGAGGGGATAGCGGCGCCATGTTTCCTGGTCGGATCGCGGGCGATGGTGCTGCCCGCGTTCTCCCCCAACGCCGCCGGGGTCGATTTTCGGGCGTTGACGATGACTGGGGTCGATTGGGGCACGACTCCCCGATGCGTCGCCGGCGTGGGGGAAGAGCTGCTCGACTTCGGCCCGGTCGATGCGCTTCGACTGAGACTGGGGGGGCGTTGAGAGGGTCAGGCGGGGTCGAGCAGCACCCGATTCAGTTCGGTCCGATAGGTTGTCGGGTTGTCGCCGGATTCCGGGCCGCTGAGGTAGCTTTCCCAGAAATCGGCGGCCGGGGTGTGGCCCTGGTCCTGGATCCAGTTCTGAAATTCCCCCCAGGCGGCGCCGAGGGTTTCGTAGGGTCCTCGATAGATGACCCTAGCGACCTTCGCGGCCGGCAGTTGACCGGGGCGGACCCGGCCGTTGGGGGTGATCGGCTGATCGATGGGGATGCCGAGTTCGAAGTCGAAGGTGTCCGGATCGAGCCGCAGGTGGTGAGAGAACCAGGGACCGGCGGGGGCGATTCCCTGGGCCTTCAGCGCGGCGATCAACTCACCGAAACCCGGGCCCATGACCTCGCGGATCTGGGCTCTCGGGATGGTGATCGGGATCACGGCGGCGACCCTGGCGGGAACCTTGAGGACGTGGGGGGATTCGAGCATCGGGGCGATCCTTCCTTAGCGTAGCAGGATGTGGTGCATCAGGGCGATCGGCAACCCGCCCTGGACGATGAACGCGTCGTGAAAGGCTCGCAGGTCTCGGCCTGTCTTGGCCTGGTAGGCGGCGGCGAGTTCCTGAATCTGGAGCTTGCCCAGTGTGTAGTAGAGATAGGTGGGGTTGTAAGCGCCCCGACGCGATTCCTCGTAAGCGTTGGCCGGTTCCTGGAAGGCTCGGTCGACGAAGATCCGGGCTCCGTCCTCGACGGTGAGGCCCTGTGTGTGCAGCTTGATGCCGACGACGTAGCGACAGTCCCTGAGCAGGGCTTCCTGCAACTGGGCGAGGCGGATCTTGGGATCGCCGTTGCCGAAGCCCTGGTCAACCATCATCTGTTCGCAGTAGTGGGCCCAGCCCTCGACGTTGGTGCCGCAGGCGACGAGTTTGCGGGTCTTGGTGGGAAACTTTGGGGCGTAGAGGAACTGGAGGAAGTGACCAGGGAACGCCTCGTGGACGTTGATGATCGCCACGACCGGCGGGTTGTAGAGGCTCAGATGCTCGTCGGCGTGCTGAGCGTCCCAGTCGGGCTCGACCGGGGTGACGTAGTAATAGGCGGCGGTGGCGGCAGTCTCGAAGGGGCCGGGGGTGTCCATCGAGGCGAAGCTGCCCGAGCGGGCGTAGGGGGGTGTCTCCTCGACGAGCGGGACGGCCTCGGAGGGGAGCGTCACCAGTTGATGCTCGGCCACGAACGTTCGGGACGCTTCCAGGGAGCGACGGACCGAGGGGATCAGGTCGTTGGCGGTGGGGTGGTCTCGGGAGAGGTCCTTCATCACCTCGGCGGGAGCCTTCGCCGGGTCGATCTGTCGGGCGGTGGCGACAAAGGCGGCGTAGTCCCGGGCGAGCTGGGCCTCTCCGCGAGCGAGTAGTTCGGGCAGGGGGATCTCGACGAGTTCCTCGTACTTCAGCTTGGCCAGGAACGCCTCGGCGCCGATGGCGTAGACGCCCTGGGACCGGGGCTTGAGGTCGGTTTCGAGCCAGTGGGCGAAGTCCTTCGTGGCGGCAACCAACCGGGTGTTGGCGGCGCCGAACTCGGCGAGGAGGGCGTCGTCACCGGCGGCGGCGGTTTTGGCCCAGGAAGCGACCGAGGACTCGAAGAAGCCGACCGACCCTTTGGCCATCCGCAAGGCCAGGTCGGTGAACTCCTTGGGCGGGTTCTTGAGGTTGGCTCGGGCCGCGTCGAAGGCGGCGGGAAGGGCTCGCTCCCGGGCGATCACCGAGCGAAGGCGCTGGGCGGCGGGGGCGAAGTCTCGCTTCATCAAGGCATCCACGGCCGAGCCGGGCAGGCCGGCGTAGGTCATCGGGTTGGTTTCCCAGGCACGAAGGACCTGGAGGTCGAGCAACTCGGCGCGGATCTGACCGTCGAGGACGCGGGCGTCGATGGCGTCATCGAAGGGGAGCTTGGCCGGGTCGAGCGTCCCGAGTCGGGCCAGCAGCCGGGCGAGGTCGGCGATGCGGGCCTCGACGCGGGCTTTCGAGAGGTCGTCGACCTGGTCGTCGTACTGGTGGAGGCCGGCGGCGGTCCCTTCGACCGGGTGGAGGGCGAAGCGGGCGGCGAAGTGGTCGTCGGCGAAGCGGGCAAATTCGGAGGGGGCGGGCGGATCGGCGACGGCGATGTTCGAGCCGATCAGGACGAGGGCAAGGCAGGTTCGGCTGGGCACGGCGGTGGCCCCTGGTCGCGAAGATGAAGGCGGCGACGGTCTCCGGACGGCCGCGAGCGGCCCATCATAATCCGGTCGTTCACGCGATGCGCGGGGGAACCTGGACGTGCCGTCGTGCTCACGGATGACCCGACGCGTCCGAGACTGAGGCCGAGGGGAATGCGACTCGGCGGGTTTTTGGTTCGCTTGCCGATCGTGGGACGTAACATCGCGGGAGGACACTGGGGTTCTGATGACATCCGGAGGCGGGACCATGATCGACCTGGCGCAGCGCGTGGGACGGTTGGAGCGAGACGCTCGTCGCTGGCGGTTCGCGGCGGTCCTGGCGACTTTGATCCTCGGCGTGGTGATCGTGGGAGCCGCCGGCCGACCGTCGCAGGCGCCAAAGGCGCGATCCCAGGGTGTCTCGGCGTCGGGGGGCCGAGAGTTCGGGACAATGGCCGAGGCAAAGGCCGCGTCGCCCGGCGAGGGGACGGAATTTCTCCGCCTGGCTGGCTATCAGTCGCCCGGGGACGGCGGCGGTGGGTTGTACCGGGCGGTCGCGACTTCGCCCGATCACGCCGGCAAGGTCCAGACCGCCGACGGCCGCTGGTGGGAACTGGCCGAGTTCTGGGCGCGTCCGGAACAATTCGGCGCGAAGGGTGACGGTTCCGACGACACGGCGGCCGTCTCGGGATGGCTGGGATACGTGGCCTCCCGGGCGATCGGGGTTCTGCCTTCCAAACGGTTCGTGGTAGGGCCGATTCGGGCGAAGGGCTTGCGGAACGTCACGATCCAGGGAGCGGGGCGAGAGGCGTCGATGTTCTCGCCAAGAGATCCCGACCAGGAGTTCGTCCTCGCCCTCGATGCCGACTGCGGGCGCTGGGACCTGCGGAACTTCAGTTTCCACGGGGGAACTCACAAGGATGCGCCCCCGCGGGCTCTCTTTGTCTCGGACGGAACGCAGGTCAACGCCCGATCGATGACCCTCGACACCTCGAAGGTGGGCGCCTGGTTTCGCCGGGGCGGATATTGCGTCTGCGACGACTGGTTTGTCGCCTCTTGTTCGGAAGCGTTCGTCCGAACCGGGGGAGACAACGCGAACCGCACGCAGTTTTCCGAGAGTGTCTTCTCGAATTTCGTGCTAGACGCTCGCTGGGAGGCGACAAACCCGGTCGTCACCGAGGCCAATGCCTCGGACGCGGAACGGGCCACGGCGATCGGCCTGGACCTCGACTTCGGCTCGGCTTACCTGAAATTCGACCACATGACGGGAGCCGGGATGAAGATTGGGGCGTGGCTGCATAACAGCTCCACCGGCGACGCTTACCCGTCTCGGGACTCGGCTCCCGACGGGTTGTACTTCAACGACTTCAACTTTGACTGGGTCGCCCGCGAGGCGTTTCGGGTCGACAACGCGAGCCTGGTCGTCGTCGACCGGGCCTGGTGCCGCTCCTTGCTGACCTATGCGGCTCGGTTGTCCAACTTCGGCAACGCGCACCTGCGTTCCTTCCACGGCTATGCGTCGCGCCAGGGCGGGCTGGAGATTGCCGGGTCGTTCCTGGAGGCGAGCTTGCAGGACCCCGGCCTCGTGGGGAACGGTTGGCCCTCGAACGACGGCGGTCGTGACCTGCACCTGGCAGGCTCGGCGTCGGATCGTCAGGGACTCGTCCGGGTGCTGGGCGGGACGATCGCCTGCCGAGACTCGGGGAATTACCTGCCGATCAACGCGGTGAGCAACGTCTCGGCGTTCGGGGTCGCGGCCGAGCCGGGTTTCTCCGCCGAACTGGTGATGGATGGCGTCGGGTTCGGGGGCCACGCGAAGGCGGAAACAACCGGGGTAATCGGCCGCGCCCGGACGACGCTTCGTGGGTGCCGCGGCCTGGGTCAACCGGACGAGGGACCGGGTCGGCCGGGAGATTGAACGGGCCGGGACCTCATGAGAAGGCGGCGCGAAGCTGGTCCACGGTGGCCGTGCCGGTGGTGCCAAGTTGGTGGACGACGATCGACGCGGCGGCCATCGCCAGTTCCATTGCTTCGGTCGGCGAGGCTCCGGCGGCCAGCGCGGCGGCGAGGTTGGCCGTGACCGAGTCGCCCGCGCCGACCACGTCGATCGGCCCGCGGACAGGGCGAGCCGGAACGTGCTCGGCGGCATGGCCCGGCCAGGCGCCGAGAATTCCTCCCTCGGCCATCGTGACGAACACCGGACGGCCATTGCGGCGGGCCAGGGCCGAGGCGTGTTCGGCGGGGTCGAGAGCCGGGGAGGATTTGCCGGCCATTCGGGCGAGTTCGGCCAGATTCATCTTGAAACCCAAAGGCGGGTAGTCGGCCAGTCCGCGACGGCTGTCGGCCAGGATCGTCAGGGACGGGCGTCGGCAGGCGGCGGCGTCGGCGGCGTCCAGCACCGCGCGGCCGATCACGCCGGTGCCGGGCTGGTCGACCTGGTCCATCAGGATCAATGCGTCGGCCAGCATCGCCAGGTCCGCGAGTCGGTTGGCCAGGTCTCGGGTGAGGGGCTCGGGGGTGGGGGTCCAGTTCTTGGAGTCGAGGCGATTCAGCTCTCGGGGAGGTCCGTCGGGCTCGATCACCAGTGGCTTGCAATAGACCGGGGTGCGGCGGTCGGGGGCGGTCAGGAAGTGTTCGAGGTCCACTCCGTTTCGGCTGGCCAGTTCCCGGCGAAGTTCGTACCCCTCGCCGTCGTTGCCGCAAAAGCCGACCGGGTGGAGGTTGCCCACTCCCAGGGCGACGAGGTTTTCCAGAACCGTGCCGGCCGCGCCGGGCTGGGCTCGGGTGCGGACGACGTTGAACACCGGCAGGCCGGTCTCGATCGAGGTTTCGCCCCGGGCTGGGTCGATCTCCAGGTAACGATCCAGGAAAAAGTCTCCGGCGACGGCGATCCGTAGGCGGGGGTACTGGGCCAAAATCGCCCGGCAGCGGTCGGGGCTCATCGTTGCTGGCCCAACGCCTGGTAGAGGTGGTGGAGAAACGCGGCGTTGTCGGCCTGGACGTAGTGCAGGTCGCCACCCATCCGTGAGTAACTCTTGCAGAATCGCAGGTAATAGGCCGGGTTCGACCTGGGCGGCTCTCCCTGGGTCCAGTCCCAGTTTCCGCCGTCCTGGAGGTCGACCACGTAGAGGGAATGCCCCGCCACGATTGGCCGGTCGTCCTGGAGCCGGAGGTTGTGAACGCAACTGAGGGCCTTTTCGAAGACCTGCGGGCCCATGATCGCCGAGCCGATCGACAGCACGACCCCGCCGTCCAGCCGGTCGAGCGATCCGGCGAACAGCTTGAAGTCCAACTCGGCGGCGCGGCCCAGGATCGCGCCATCGAAGGCCGGGTGATTGGCGATGATGTCGTAACCGATCCCCGGGTGAACTGTCAGAGGGACGCCGTGCCGGTACGCCTGGGTGAAAATCGAGGCGTGCTTCCAGCGATGTTCGACCGCGAGCTTGCCGCCCGGCCAGCCGTTGCGGACCATCGCGCATAATAAGGAAGCGCGCGCGGGCGCGAGGGGGTGCCTGGGGTCGTCGGCGATCTCCTTGGCCAAGCCATCGGGGTCAGGGAGGGTGACGCCGTCGTCGGCCATGAACCGGCCGAGGGCCCGGCCGTAGCCCAACCCGTCGAGAGCGCCGGCGGCCAGGGCGAGGTGAATGTTCGCGGAGGTTTCGTCCCAGGCGCCAAAGGTCCCGTTGGCGACGTTGGCCTCGACCCCCTCGGTCGACGCGCCGAGCCAGGCATACTCCCAGTCGTGGATCGACCCGGCGCCATTGGTGGCCAGGTGGGTCAGGCGGTCGTCGGCCATCAACCGTCCGAGGATCGCCGCGGCGCCGTTACGCAGCAGGTGGGCGCCGTAGATCAGGACGACGGCGGCGTTGCGCTGTCGGGCTTCTTGAATCTTCTCGGCGCAATCTCGGGCGGCGGCGGCGGTGGCCTCGTCGCAAGGTGGGGGTGGGGAGTCGGGGTCGATCAGGATCGCGTCGGCGCGGGTGAGACTGCGGCGCTCGACCAAGGGACGCACGCGGAGGCGGGCATGGTCGAGCGGTTGGGCGTTCATGGTCAAGAATCCCCCCTTTGCCCCGCGATCAGGAGCGTCGTCCCAGTAGGAACTCGACCAGGGGGATAGCGTCTCGGAAGTCGGGAATGACCGCATCGGCGCCTACGCCGAGCAGACGAGTACGCTTCCAGGGGTCGACCCGTCCCGAGCCATTGTGGGCCTCGTCGCTGGCCACGGCCACCGCCAGGCCGCCGACGCGCTTGGTGTCCTCGATCTCGACATAGCCATCGCCGAAGGCCAGCAGGCCGCGACCGGGGATGTCGTGGTCCTTGAGAATCTTGTCGATGATGAGCTTCTTCGAGAACGTCTTGAAGTCGTCCTGGGCGCCGAAGATGTTTGGGCCGAAGAACTCGTCCAGGCCCAGGAGCGACGCCTCGCGCTTGACGGCCGGCTCGTCGGTGCCGCTGGCCAGGTAAAGGTTCAAGCCGAGATTGCGAAGGTGTTCCAGGAACGCCCGACCGCCGTGGACCAGAAGGCTTTCGGGCGTGATCGAGCCGTCCGCCAGGCCGTGGGCGCGGTTGCCGACATGGGCATCGAGCCTTCTGAGGTATTCGTGCTTGTACCAGAGCGGTTCCTGGGGCTCGCCGCCACGCTCGCGGACGCGGTCGGCCAGTTGCATCATCTGGTAGATGGTTTGCTTGCCGTTGAGTCTCATGATGTCGTCGGTGACAAGCTGGCGAAGGGCCTCGTCAGTGTCGCCAGCCTGAGGCGGTAGGGCCTCGACGAACATCGGCACCATGACCTCCGGCCACCCCTGACGGATCAAGGACAACGTCCCGTCGAAGTCGAACAGGACGTGGGTGATCTCGGGCCGGGGCTCCAGAGGCGCGGGGAGTTCGACGCTGGGCCACGGGGATTCAGCAAGGGCGGAGGGCATGGGCGGAAACCTTTGGGGCATGTCGCGAGGAACGTCCGGGGCGGTTTACCGGAGAGGCTCGGCAGGCGGAAACGGCCCGGCTGGCGAGATGCTGGGCCGTGACCGGGCCATGACCATGCGGGATCAGGCGGCTCCCAGCATCCCGACCGCCGCCAGCACCGAGCCGACGCGGTTGATGTACGGCCGAGACGGGTCGATCACAAGATCCTGGGCGTCGAGCCGCAGGAATTGCCACTCCGCGCCGGTCGTCACGCACCCCTGAACCGCGCGCCCCGCGAGCCCGGCCCGTTCGTTGAAGATTTGGGCGGCCACCATCTGGGCGGCACACTCGCCCAGGCCCGCCTCGATGTCATTCCGCTTCGCCTCCAGGACCGTCAGGAGTGGGGGGCGGATGCGCGGCAGCGGCTCGGTGAGGGACAGGAGGAAATCGCACTCCCCCGAGAGCCGACGCAGCGGGTCGACGTCGAGGCGCGGGCCCGAGAGGATCGAGACCCGGCCGCCCGAGAGTTCGCGAACGGCTAGCAGGGTGGGGGCCACGATGAACTTGCTGCGAGCCTTCTCGCTGACCAGGGCCAGTTCCATCCCCCGGGTAAGGTGACTGGACAGCCTGGGGGGCGGCTCGACATCGGGCAAGGCCGCGAAGATCGGACCGGGCCTCTGGCCGATGCCGAGATCCGACTCCACCGAGTCGAGCGTGAAATCGGTGTAGGCCATCGTTGCCGCTGCCCCGGGCCCGTTTGTCAATATCGCTCACTGAACCAGAGCCCGCAGGGTATCGGATCGAGAACCCAGGGGCAACCAACCGATTTGCCTTGCCTCCAATCTCCGGTCCGCGAGGCCGGAGATTGGACAAGGTCGGCCGGATCGGCGAGACTCGATCCGGCCGCCTTGACCCCGCCCAGCCGACGAGGATTGGGACCAGACCCGGGACCACTTGCCGATGAACCTCCTGACGACGTTGGCCGGATCGTTGATGGAGGGATTTCTCCCAGCGGGCTGGGACCTCGCCCGCATCGACGCGTGTTGTGAAGTGCCGGCCGGAGAGGTCGAGATGCGTCAACCCTGGTGGCACGAGGGGTTTACGCCCGTGTCCTGCGCCACCCTGGCCGACTTCGACGTGATGCTTGGCCACGAGATCGCCTTGACGATCCGCCGGGCCCGCGACCAGGGCCGCCCTTTGGCGATGATCCTGCCGGTCGGGCCGATGGGGATGTATCGCTGGGCGGTCTATTTCCTCCGTGAGTGGCGTGTTTCCTGCGATCACGTCCACGGCTTCAACATGGACGAGTGGAGCGATCGAGACGGAGGCACCCTGCCGGCGGGCGACCCCGGCGCCTTTCAGAATGCCATGCAGGGGGCGTTCTATGGGCCGCTCGGTGAGTTGACCGTTCCTCCCGTTCAGCGACGGTTCGCCACCCCCGACCGCCTGCCCGGCTATGCCGAGGAGATCGCCGCCTTGAAGGCTCAAGGGGCCGAGTTGGCCGTGGTCTTCGGAATCGGGCGGGTCTGCCACATTGCTTTCTGGGAGCCGCACTTCGCCGCCGAGTTCGCCAGCGTCGACGACTGGAAGGCCCAGACTCATCGGCTTGGGGCAAAATTGCACCCTCTGACGATCGAGCAGAACGCCCTGACGAGTTTTCGCAGCCGGTCGACCCTGGTGCCGGCCTTCGCCAACACGATCGGGCCGGGGCTGTTCCTTCAGGCCGACCGGATCATTGGTGGGGCGGATGGCATTTTCGGTCGGGGGATGCAGTGGCAAGGGATGAGCCTGAGGATGACCTTGCGCTATGGACCCGACCCGTGGGTCCCTAGCTCGTTCATGCCCACCCTGCCCGGCCGGCTGTTCTACATCCGGGAACTGGCCGAACCGCTGGTCCCCGACATGAACTGACCCCAGGAGGAACCCGGCCGTGACCGATTCGCCCCGGGTGCTGGCGATTCATGCCCACCCCGACGACGTGGAATTCCAGTGCGCGGGGACGCTCGCCTTGCTGGCCAGGGCGGGCTGTCATTTGACGATCGCGACGATGACGCCTGGGGATTGCGGGTCGGTCGAGCATGGACCCGAGGCGATCGCCGCGATTCGACGCGTGGAAGCCCTTTCGGCGGCGTCGCTCCTGGGCGCGGAATGCGTTTGTCTGGAATTTCGAGACCTGGCGATCTTCGAGGACGACCTTTCCCGCCGACGAGTCGTCGAGTGTCTGCGGAAGGCTCGCCCTGACCTCGTCCTGACGGCCCCTCCGGTGGACTACCTGGTCGACCATGAGGTCACCAGTCGGCTGGTCCGCGACGCCTGCTTCTGCGCCCCGATGCCCAACTACGCCACCGGCCTGCGCGACCCGGCCCCGCCGTTGAGGGCCATTCCGCACCTCTACTTCGTCGACCCCATCGGCGGGGTCGACCGGAACGGCCAAGCCGTGTCGGCGGATTTTGTCGTCGATATCTCGGAGGTCTTCACGATCAAGCGGGAAATGCTCGCTCGTCATGCCAGCCAGCGCGGTTGGCTCCGGGCCCAGCATGGGACCGATGAGTATCTCGATGTTCAGGATGCCTGGGCACGCGCCCGAGGCGCCGAGATTGGCGTGGCCCACGCCGAAGGGTTTCGGCAGTACCTTGGCCATCCGTATCCGGCGAGTGACCGCCTTCGGGAACTGCTGGACCTCGCGGGGGGATGAGGCGACCCGGAAATCGAAAGGGGCCGACACCCGGCAGGATGTCGACCCCTTTGCTTTGGCGAATCTTGGCGAGCTCGTGTCAGCGAGTCAGACGGGCGGGGCGGCGCCTCGGCCCATGACCAGGGAGATCACGAACAGGACCAGGAAGGCCGCGGCCAGGTAGTAGGCGATGGTCGACGAGGCGCCCGCGACGCCCGAGAGTCCGAGGACGCCGGCGATCAGGGCGATGATGAAGAAAGTAACGGCCCAGCGAAGCATGATATTGACTCCTCGAAAGGGGGTGATTCACCGAGAGTCTATCACGCGTCTTCGACCGACGACGCATGATCCGAACGCGTTGAGATCAGCGAGACTTCAACGCCACGCCGAGGACCAGCCCGACCACCACGCCGAGTCCCAGCGCCACCGCCACCGACTGACCAGGGTTCTGGCGGACCAGATCCTGGGCGTCGGAATAGCGCTCTCGGGCGTCGTCGGCAAGGTCGCCGTACTTGTCCTTGAGCTGATCGTACTGATCCTTCAGGCGGTCCCCAGCGTTCTGGGCGAACTGACCGGCGGCTTCAGTCGCCTTGGAGACGGCGGAACCGCCTTTGGAGGAAAGCTCGGTCAGGAATTTCTCGACGGCTTCACGCCCCTCGCCGGTCTTCTGCTGGATCTTGCCGACGAGTTGATCGATGTTGCCGCCGTGGATCTGGAGATCCTCATCGGTCAACTGGCCCCACTTCTCGCGGACCTGACCCTTGAGCTGATTCCACTGCCCCTGCAACACCTGAGCATTAATCGCCATGGTTTGAGTCCTCCCCGGTCTCACGATCCGTGCCATCCCGCTTTCGGGAAGCTCTTGAGAGACAGAAACAGGAAGCAATCGTAGTGCCAATACGAAAAGATCATTTCCCAGGAGCAATGATGTGCGCAAAAAGAAAACGCCCCCGGTCGAACCGAGGGCGTTTGTGGTTTTCAGGCTCGGTTCGTGATCGAAATCACGGAGCGGGGGCCGGCGCCGGGGCCGGGGCGGTACCGGCGGCGCCGTCCTTCATGTCGCCGGTCTTGGTCTCGGTGGTCTTGTCCTCGACCTTGACGGTCCCGGTCGGTGTCGTGGTCTCGGTGGTGGTCTTGGTGCCGTTCTCCTCGCCGCAGCCCGTGAGGCCGATGGCCGAGGCGGAGAACAGTCCGAGGAACGCGGCGGTGGTGAAGAAGCGGCGCATGCGTGGGTCCTATCGGGTCAGGGATGTCATCGGAATCGAGATCGGCCCCGCGGGGTCGACTCTTACCGCTCGACAATCCTACCTGTTACCAAAGTGGCAACCCTGGTGCCAAGTGCTTCGCCCGGAGTCTGGCAATATTCTGGGGAAGCCTGTCGGGCATCGTAAGGGTCGCCGATGGGCATCGGGGTGCTCGGCAAGGTCATCTACGACGGCATGGGCCTTGCAACCAGACCTCTTCCGTGACGTTCTCTCGCGATGACTTGTCGCGAGGGCCCATCCTTTACCCGGTTTGTTCGAAAGGGAGACCGCGATGCCAAATCAGTCGCACCAGCAAGGCCAGGGTCAGCCCAAGTCCAATAGCGGCGTGGTTGCTGGAGCCCAGCAGGCGGCCCGCGACGCGGGTCAGAAAGTGCAGGAGGGGGCCGCTCAGGCGGGTCAGAAGGTTCAGGAACATCTGGGCGCCGCCCGGGATCAAGCTGCCCACGGGTATCGGCAGGCCGAGGGGATGGTTGCCCGCAACCCCTCGCAGTCGATGTTGCTGGGCTTCGGCCTGGGGGTGGGGTTGGGCATCCTGCTGGCTACCCTGGTCACCCGCGAGGAAGAGCGACCCTGGTACGACCGCTACAGCGACCGCCTTCGCGGCCTGCCCGACTACGCCCGCGAACAGCTGCAAAGTGCTCAGAAGTCGGTTCGTCACGGCATCGACGAGGTGTCCCGTCGCCTGCCCGACTCGCTTCGCGGTTGACCCCGCGCCGAGACCGTTCATGCCAACGCCCCGGGGAGGTTTCCCCGGGGCGTTGGTGTTTACGTCGGTCCATTTTGCGGCGTTTTCGACTTTTCAACGCCGACGGAAGAGCCGGCCATACCCTCGGGTGTAGGAGGGGTAAGTCATGGATCTGGAGTAGGTTGGAGACGCCACGTAGCCCGGGTAGCTCGACGGCGAGTTCGCACCGAGGGCCGGGGCATATTGCGCCTGCTCGTAGCCGTAGCCCGCGGTGGTGGCCGGGGCGTTCATCATCCGGGGAGCCGCGACCTGAGCGGCCATTGCCGGGGCTGGGGCGGTGGCACCGTTGACGAAGTAGCCCTGGGTGGCAACGGCCTGGCTTGGGCCGCTGGCCGTGTAGGAACCGCCGCCCGAACAGCCGCAACCGCCGGATTGGGCCGAGGCCGTGGAAAGTCCCGAGGCGAGCAGAACCGCCGTGGCCAGGAACGTGGGGCGAAATCTCATGCGTCGAATCTCCAGTGTCCTGAGGGGAATTTCCGTCCACCGGGCCATTGGCCAGGAAGAGACGTGGAGATTGCCGGTCGGGCAAACTGCGTGCCCGACGCGATCCGTCCGGGTGCCTGCCGCGGCGCGGCGGTATGTTGAGGCTTAAGGGTTGGCGTGGTTTGATAGGGCCCGAGATCGAGCAAAGTCCCGGCCGGGGGGCTCCAGGCGTGTGGAAGCTGTGGCGACCGTGGTTACTGTTGATCCTGTTCTTCGGGCCGTTCCTGATCTACATCGGGCTGGGCTTCCTGTGGCTCACCGAGCGGGGCTGGCAGTGGCCCCTGATCGCAAGCTTGCTGTGGGTGGTCTCGGGCGTCGTCTGGCAATACCTGGCGACCCGCTGGACCAAGTCGAAGCGCCAGATCTTGCCGCCGATCGACTGGGAGGCGCCTCAGACCTTCTCCGACCACGACCGCAAGGCCCTGGAATTGGTGGCCGACGAGGCGACCCAGGGTGACCGCCTGACGATGGAGCAGCTTTCCGAGCTGGATACCTACATCGAGATTGGCCGTCGCCTGGCCCGACGTCTCGCCGCTCATTACGAGCCACTGGCCGTCGACCCCCTGGAGCACGTCCCGGTCGTCGAACTGTTGACGGCGCTGGAACTGGCGACCGAGGACCTCACCCAGCTTTGCCGGCAAATTCCCGGCGGCGACCTGCTGACGGCCTCTCACTGGAAACGCGCCGTGCAGGTCAGCGGCTACATCCAGAAGGCCAACACGATCTATTCATACTTGCTGCCAGTCTTCCAGCCGATCACCGGGTTGCCCCGTCTGGCGGCGCAGAAGCTGATGGTGCAGCCGTCGTGGAAGAACATGCAGCAGAATGTCTTGCGATGGTTCTACACCGCGTTCATCAACCGGCTGGGGACGCATCTGATCGAGCTGTACAGCGGTAGGCTGTCGATTGGCTCGGACAAGTACCGGCGACTCCACCGCAAGGGGGGATTTGTGGGCCGGGGCGACGACGGCGGAGAGTTGGGGCCGTTGGTCATCGCGGTGGCGGGGGGTCGGCACTCGGGCAAGTCGCGGCTTGTCGCGGCGCTGGACGCCGCCCGGAATGGTGACCTGGGCCCCTTGAAGACAAGGCTGGCGGCGTCGGGGTTGGATGAGGTCCTGGCCGAGCGATTGCGCAAGGGGGTTCGGTTTGTCGAGGTCCGTTACGTCCGCCGGCCGGGCGGGGAATCGGCCCGGGAACGGTCAACCCGCAAGGCGGCGGTGGAGACCGCGGCCGAGGC
The DNA here is from genome assembly GCA_965201075.1 of Isosphaeraceae bacterium. Classification (GTDB taxonomy): domain Bacteria; phylum Planctomycetota; class Planctomycetia; order Isosphaerales; family Isosphaeraceae; genus CBDAVP01. Next base: position 104,302 of record CBDAVP010000017.1, read on the forward strand.
GGATTTCCTGCTCCTGGTCGTCGATGCCGAGGGGGACGAACGCGGGACCGACGCGGAATTTCTCAAAGCCTGGCAGGAATGGTTCCGCGAACATCCGGGGAGAGAGCGTCCCCCGGTCCTGGTCGTCTTGACCCGGGTCGATGCGCCGAGCCTGGGGGATGGGTGGTCGCCGCCGTATCAATGGAAGACGGGACGCTCGTCGCGGGAGTTGGCCGTTCGGTCCAAACTGGAAGCGCTGAAGGCGGCCCTGCCAGCCGGCCCGGCGGATCTCGTGACCACCGGCCTGCCGACGGAATCCGCAGCCGCGTTCGGAGTGGCCGAGGAGGTTTTGCCGGCACTTGTCGCGATTTTGCCCCGCGCCGATCGGGCCCACCTGTTGCGCCATATTCAGGATCAGCGGGCCCGTTCCAAGGCATCGCGATTCATGTCCCAGGTTGGCCAGCAAGGCCGACGATTGTGGTGGGGACGCGGGAAAGGGGACGCGGCGACGGCCGGTTGAGGGTCGATGGGCGGAGGACGCGGCACTCGAATTGCTTGCCACCCCTGAGTCATCATCGGCCAGTCCGGGGTTGGGAAAGGGGAAACGACCTTGTCCAGTGCGAGCGTGCCCAGCGAGATTGACGGCATCCGTCGCCACATGGCGCAAATCCGCCGGGAGTTGCACGAGGACGTCCAGGGCGTCGTCGCCGGCGCCGAGGCCGTCACCGACTGGAAGCGGTATGTGCGGCTCTACCCCTGGGCCTGTGTCGTTGGTGCCCTCACCGTCGGGTACCTGCTGGCGCCTCGTCGTCGCGGTCGCAAGGAGATTGAAGCGCCGAAGGTCGTGGCGTTGCTGCCGGACGAGGTCCATGAAGCCGTTCGCGAGGCCAAGGAACAGGTCAAGGCCGAGGTCCAATCGCTGAGCCCAGTCACGACCAAGGAAGCCAAGAAAGAGGAAAAGGCCGGGCTGTTCGGCATGGTCGCCGGACTGGTTGGGCCGATTCTGCTGCGGTCGGCCAAGGGGTATGCCTTGAGCTTCGCCGAGCAATGGCTGGCGCAGAAGGTCGCCGCCGGTCAGAACCCTCTGGCGTTCCTGGACAAGATTCCGGGAATGCCGGACCTGGCCGCGTCGCTGATCCCTGGCGCCGCCCCGCCGCCGCCAGTGCCGCCGTCCTACCCCGCCGGTCCGGGTCAGCCGCCGTTTGGTCCCGGCCAACCACCGTTTGGCGCAGGCCCGATGCCTCGTCGCGGGTCGTAACCCCAACGCACACGCCGCCGCGGAGCCTTCGCGATGATTGATCGAATCAAGGATCTGCAATCGACCCTGGGTCCGCAGGCCGGCGAGTTCAAGGAACGGGCCCTGGATGTCGCGGCCGTGGCTCGCGAACGGTTCAGTGAGGGGACCGGGCGCGCCCGCGAGTTTATTTCCGAGAAACCGGCGATGGCCCTGGGCATCGCCTTCGGCATGGGGATCTTCCTGGGATGGCTGATCAAACGACGCTAAACAATCACAACGCCAGCGAGATCAACGCCCCGGCCGACGGGGTCGTCGGCAATATCGCTGAGTTCGTCAACGACATCTCGACTCTGGGCGAACTCCAGTTCAAGCTCGGCATGCTCGACCTGAAGGAAGCGACCGGACGGGCCACCACCCCGTCGGTTCTCCTGGGGGTGGGTGCCTTGCTGGTCGTGGCCGGGGTTCCCGTGGTCCTATTGGGAGTGGCCGAACTGATCGCCACGGCCGGCGTCCCCCGAGGATGGGCGTTCGTGCTGACGGGTCTCACCTCGCTGGTCATTGCGGGCGTGATGGCCTTGCTGGCGATCAAGGGACTCGGTCATAGCTTCACCAGCTTCCGACGATCCCGAGACGAATTGACCCGGAACCTGTCCTGGGTGAAGACGGTTATTGTTTACAGCGGCCGGGCGGTGAAACCGGTACGCCGTTGAGACTTGAGATGGGGATTGGCGGAGGTGGGAGGAACATCGCGATGCGCGAATCGAGGCGGCGACGCTGATCTCGTCGTTGCCGCGATCTTCGTCCGTAGGGATCGCCTCTCTCCGCTCGGACGACGCTCGGGTGAGCCGGTATCCAATCCTAGAGTATCGAGAGGTGGCTGACTCGCGCAACGTCGTTCACGTAAACACGCACCTCATCCAGGCATCATCCCCCGAGGAGTTCAACTTCCGCCTTCCATCCTTCCCCGTCGAGGGTTCTCCCCCCCCCCTTCCCTGTCCGGTCAGACTGGCGGCGGATTGCGCTCGGCGAAGCCCCGCTGGTGCCAGTAGGGATAGGCGGGGATGAGAGCGCTGGCATCGTCGAGGGTTTTGACCTGTTCGAGGGTCAGCTCCCAGCCGACGGCTCCCAGGTTCTGTCGGAGTTGCTCCTCGTTGCGGGCGCCGATGATGACAGTGGCAACGCTGGGCCGACGCAATAGCCAGTTCAGGGCGACCTGGGGGACGCTCTTGCCGGTCTCCTGGGCGACGACGTCGAGTGCGTCGACGACCTGGTAGACGTACTCATCGGCGACCTGGGGGCCGATGTCGACGACCGTTTGGTTCTGGAGGCGGCTGACCTCGGGCCTGGGCTGGCCTCGGCGGATCTTGCCGGTCAGGCGTCCCCAACCCAGCGGGCTCCAGACGACCGCTCCGACTTTCTGGTCGAGGGCCAGCGGCATTAACTCCCACTCGTAGTCGCGGCCGATCAGCGAGTAGTACGCCTGGTGGGCGACGTAGCGGGCCAGGCCGTACCGCTCGGAGGCGGCCAGTGACTTCATCAAGTGCCAGCCCGAGAAGTTCGAACAGCCGATGTAGCGGATTTTGCCGGCCTTGACGAGGTCGTCCAGCGTTCCGAGGGTCTCCTCAATGGGCGTCAGGGCGTCGAAGGCGTGAAGCTGGTACAGGTCGATGACGTCGGTCCCGAGCCGCTTTAAACTTCCTTCGACGGAGCGGATCAGGTGGGACCGGGACGAGCCGACGTCGTTGGGGCCTTCGCCGAAGCGGAAGGTGCCCTTGGTGGAGATCAGGACCTTGTCGCGGCGTCCCTTGATGGCTTGGCCCAGAATCTCCTCGGCCCGGCCGTGGGAGTAGATGTCGGCGGAGTCGAAGAGGGTCAAGCCGGCGTCGAGGCAGATGTCGACCAGACGGGTGGCCTCGGCCACGTCGGTCGAGCCCCAGGCCCGAAACAACTCGCCACTGCCGCCGAAGGTTCCCGTGCCAAAGCTGAGGACCGGCACCTGAAATCCCGAGGCGCCGAGTTGCCGGTAGTCCATGCGTCGGTTTCCCCAATTTCCCTGAGAGGACGGTCCGCGACCGCCCGACCCTGGCGAATGATAGCGAGGGTGGTCGCCGAAGCAATCCCCGGGGCGATCGGTGGCAGGGCCATTTGGTTTTTACTTTGGGTGGACCAAAGGGGGACTGGCTCGGGCGATACTCCGCCGGTGACTGTTCCCCTTCCGCCGACTAAGGTCCCTCCCACGCCGCCCACCGAGCCCTGGAATGGGGGACAGCGACCGGCGGAGTACCGCCAGAGCCAGTCCCCGATTGCAAGGCCAATGGAGAAATCAACGGCCCTGGGATCAGTGCGGAATGGGGGACAGGCACCGGCGGAGTACCTCGGAGCCAATCCCCGATTGCAAGGCCAATGGAGAAATCAACGGCCCTGGGATCAGTGAGATCAATCGTTGCGAAGGCGGCCGAGGATTGGCATTGGCGGGCGGGGCATGCCGGCTTCCTTGCCGCCCCGGAACAGCCAGTCTCGCCACTGGACGGGGATCGGTTTGCCGGCCTCGTCGGTGGTCATGAAATAGGCGGGAGTCGTCTGGCCGTCGGCGGTGTACTCGTAGGGGGATGGGGCAACCGGCAGGGCGGCGGTCATTGGCGTTGGCGTGGTCGCCATCGCCACGGGAGCCGCCGGGGCGAACGAGGCGGCGGGGGGCGGGACGGAGTAGGCGATTGGGGGTGCGTAGGAGGAGCAGGGCGGCGGGGGACAGGCTCGTGCGCGACGACCCCGGTGGCCAAAAGCCTGGGCCTGGGTCGCGCTCAGGCAGAGAAGCAACGCGAGGGCGAGAAGATGTCTCATGGGTGGGAACTCGCTGGCGGTTGAGAGTGGGCAGGGAGAGTGCGGCCGAGTTCCGTCCAACTTGCCTCCTGGGAGCGGAGGTCAAGCTGGTAGATCCGGCCGGGGACAATTTGCCCCTGGCGGATCCGGGAGAGTTGGCGGCCCCGGGCGTCGGTCCAGAAAGCGCCGGCCTCGAAGTCGATCGCCTCGGCCAGGGGTTTCGTGTGGATGACCCGGTGGGGTCCGTACCAGTCGTCGGGGTTGCCCAGGCCGACCATGTGGACCTTGTCGTTGGGAATGTACAGGACCGCCTTCTCTATCGGCATCAGCACATGAATCGTGGCCGTCCGCGGGGAGGCCGGTGGCGGGGGTGGGGTGTTGACGACCTCGGTTGTTGGTGGGGATGGGGCCGAGGCTCGGAGGCTCACGGCGCGGAGGGCGTCTTCGAGCCTGGGTGGGTCCGTTGACGGCGAGACGTCCCAGGCGCCGAGGAGTGGGAGGCCCGCGGGAACCATCAGGGCGATTTCGGGCTCGGGATCGACCTTGAGCGGTCTCGCAACGGTCCGGAACCGGGCGACCGGCGGCCGGAGAGGGGTGAGCGGTTCGGTCGCGGGTGGAGATTCTGGCTGGGTCGAGACGACGGCCGGCCGAGGCGTCGGAATCGTGGTGTGGACTGGGGCTGGGTCTTGCAGAGCGGCCAGGCCCGTGAGGACCACGGCCAGCAACAGCGAGGCCGCCGCCCAGTTGGGCAGGCCGCGCACCAGATTTGGCGAGCGGGAAACGTCGGGAGGGGTCGTCTTGACCTCGACGGGGACTTCCGAGGGTGCGGCGGCCGAGGCGAGGGCCTCGACCAACGACCGGCAGTCGGGCCAGCGTCGGGCGGGGTCTTTTTCCAGGGAACGGGCGATCGGCGGGCGTTCGGCCTCGGGGAGCATCGACAGGTCGGGCAGTCCCAGGCAATGGCCCTTCATCACTTCCCAACGAGTGCCGGTGAACGGCAGGCCGCCTCCGCGGAGTCGGCAGTAGGTGACCGCCAGCGAATACTGGTCGGAGCGATTCGAGGGGCGGCCCTGGAAGAATTCCGGGGCCGCGTAGGCTGGGGTCAGGCATCCTGTGTTGAGGATCGCTTCCTCGAGAAGCCGGGCCTGGCCAAAATCGCCCACCTTGACGCCATCGCCGACCTTGAGGAGGTTCTGAGGCTTGATGTCGCGGTGCTGGATGCCGGCGGGGGAGGCGCCTGGCAGGGCGTGCCGGGACTCGTTGAGGAAGTCGATCCCCCGGGCCGCCTGCCTCATGGCATCGAGCAGTTCGGGCAGAGGGATGCCGGGAAGACCTTCGGCGTTGGCTTCCAGGGCGCGATCCATCAGGGTGCCGTCGGCCAGTTCCATCCCGATGATCAGCCGGCCCCGCGAGTACCAGGCGCCGAAGAGGGTCAGGAGGTTCGCGTGGCGGACGTCGCGCATCAGTTCCAGGGACCGCAGACCGTCGCGGCGGGCCCGGCGGATCGAGCTATCGGGGCGGCGGTCCTCTTCTTCGCCGAGCCGGATGACCTTCAGGGCGACCGCGATCCCGCCGGGCCCGATGGCCTTCCAGACCTCACCCGAAGCGCCGGCGCCGAGGCGCTCGACCAACCGATAGCCGGGGACTGGCTCGCCCCCTGGTTCGATCTGCTCGTTGGGGTGGGCGGCGCCGAGACGTCCCTGGGGGCGGCTTTCCTCGACGGTGGGGACGCCCAGTCGGACCATTTCCCGGCCCATCGCCTCCAGATCCGCGGGCCCGAGACGCGGGATCACCTCGAAGGCGCCGGGGTCGTCGTCTTCCGGGGAAGGCCAGCCCTTGCGCAAAGCCTCGTCCCAGGGAGTTGGGACAAAGTCGGTGGAGGTCGAGTCGGCCGGCTCTGGTTGCATGGGCCTGCTCCACTATCCGGAGAGCGAAAGGCGTGTTTCGGCGGCACCGCCCCGAAGGTTCCGACAGTGGGGGGCTTTCGTGATTCCCCCTCTGGATTTCCCGACCGTCTCGACGGTTTCCCGAAAACGGGGCGAGTCGGCCCTGTAAATTCTGCACACGGGACGAAGGTTTGCCAAGTCCCTTTTGGAGAATTCGGGGGAGGCGGGGATTCAGGGGCGGCTGAGGAGGGATTTCAATTCGCCCAGGTCAACAGGTTTGACCAGGTGGTGGTCAAACCCGGCCTCACGGGCGCGGCGGCGGTCGTCGTCCTGACCATAGCCGGTCAGGGCGATGAGGGTGAGGGCATTGGGCAGGACGAGGGGACGGAGGCGACGGGCGACCTCGTACCCGTCCATGATCGGCAGGCCGATGTCCACCAGGGCCAGGTCGGGAACCCGTTCCTGGGCCAGAGCCAGCCCGTGGACCCCGTCAGCGGCGACCCGGACGTTGTGTCCCCAGAGGGCCAGGACCCGGGAAAGGGTGTGTGCCGAGTCGGAATGGTCGTCGACAACCAGGATGTCGCGGACCTGTCGGGCGGGAGGCTTTGGCGTTTCAGGTGGCGGCTCCGAGGTGGAGGTTTCCAGGGTGGGGAGGCGGACGGTGAACTCGCTGCCGAGGCCGAGGCCGTCGCTGCGGGCCTCGACACTGCCTCCGTGGTCCTCGACGAGGTTGCGGACCAAGGTGAGGCCGATCCCCAGCCCCCCCTGACTGCGGACCAAGGACTGGTCGTCCTGGGCGAAGAGGTCGAAGACCCGGGTGAGCATGATGGGAGCAATGCCGATGCCGGTGTCGCGGATTCTGACGATCGCGACGCCCGGCTCGACTTCGGCGGTCAGGCCGATCCAGCCGCCGGGCTCGGTGTACTTGGCCGCGTTGTTGAGCAGGTTGACCAGGATCTGTTCCAGGCGAGTCGGGTCCCACTCGACGAGGACCGGCTTGCGAGGCAGGGTTAGCTCGAAGCGGTGCCCCCTGGCCTCGATTCGGGGGACGGGCGGCGGCGACGGCCTGGTTCATCGCCGTGGCCAGGTCGACCGGTTCCTTGCGTAGGTGAATCTTGCCTCGGGTGATCCGCGAGACGTCCAGAAGGTCGTCGATCAAGCGGGCCATGTGGCCCACCTGACGCGAGGCGAGGTCGCGGGCCGATTCAACCGTCGAGGGGTCGGTGCTGGCCAGGCGAATCAACTCCAGGGAGTTGCGGATTGGGGCCAGGGGGTTGCGCAGCTCGTGGGCCAGCATCGCCAGGAACTCGTCCTTGCGGCGGTCGGCCTCGGCAAGTTCGTCGGCCCGGCGGCGGAGTTCTTCCTCCATCCGGCGACGCTCGGTGGCGTCGCGCATGATCTTGGCGAAACCGCTGAGATGTCCGGCGTCGTCCTGGACCGGCGAAACGATGCCCGAGGCCCAGAATCGCGACCCGTCCTTTCGTTGGTGCCAGCGCTCGTCGAGGGCCCGCCCCTCGGTGGCGGCGGTTTTCATCTCGATCTCGTGAACCCCGGCCTCGCGGTCCTCGGGCGTGAAGATGACGGCGATCTCACGCCCGAGGATCTCGTCCTCGGCGTAACCCAGGATGCGTTCGGCTCCGTCATTCCAACTGGTGATCCTTCCCTTCACATCGGTCATGAAGATGGCGAAGTCCTTGACTCCATCGATCAGCAGGCGGAAGCGTTCCTCGCTTTCCCTGAGGGCGTGGATGGCGTGCTTGCGCTCGGTGATGTCGGCCAGGATGCAAACGGCGCCGGTGAGGAGGTCGAGGTCGCCTGGACGCATGGGGTCGACGGTGACGCGAAGCCAGCGGTCGCCGGCTCCGAGGTCGAACGACTCCCGGCGGCGGGTTTCCAGGGCACGCAGCAGGGGCGTTTCGGGCTTCAGGGGGAGGAATTCGGCCAGGGGATGGCCGATCAGGTCGAGGCCGGGGTGGCCGAGGAGTTCGCCCGCGGCCTGGTTGCAGCGAAGGATCTGGCCCTGGGCGTTGAGTAGCACGACGCCGTCGCCGATGGCGTCGAAGGTGGCCTGCCAACCCTGGGCGGCTCGGCGGGCGGCGTCCTCGGCGCGCCTCATGCGCAGCAGGGCGCGGACCGTGGCCAGGAGGACTGACGGCTCGACGGATTGGTTGAGGTAGGCGTCGGCTCCGCCATCGAGCCCCTGGACCTTGGCCGAGGCGTCGACCCGGGTGGCCGAAAGGTGCAGGATAGGGATAGGCGCGGTCGCGGGGTCGACCTTGAGGCGCCGGCAAACCTCGAAGCCGCTGAGGTCGGGGAGGTTGACGTCGAGGATGATGAGGTCGGGGCCCTCGGCGGCCAGGCGGAGGGCCTCGTTGCCGTCGCGGGCTTCGGCGACGGCGAACCCCGCCTTGCCAATGATGTGGGCGATGGTGTAACGCTTCGCCTCGTCGTCATCCACGATCAGAATGGCCGCGGGGGCCGGTTCCGCGTCGGGGGGTCGAGGGGTCGGTTCACTCACCGACGGCCTCCGGGGCTGGGCCCGGCCGAAGTCCCGCCAGCTCCAGCGCCTCGCGAAGCCGTTCCAACCCGGCCTCGCGAGAGGGTCCGCCCTTGCTGAGGATCGCCGAGGTTGAGAGGGCCAGTCGCCGCCGCTCGGCCTGATCCAGCGTCCGGGAACTGTGGATCAACACCGGTATCGACTCCGTGGCCGGATCCGACTTCAGCAGATCCAGCACCTGGAAGCCGGTCAGGTCGGGCATGACCAGATCCAGCAGGATCGCCTCGGGACGGTCCGCCCTTGCCCGAGCGAGGCCGTCGACGCCGTTGGTCGCTTCCAGCACACTATAGCCGAGCCCCGCGAGCAAGCGAACCAGCATGTATCGGTCGGCCGGGTCGTCGTCGACGATCAAGATCCGGTCCCCCCCGCCCCGACCCCGCAAAGCCCCGAGCTTCTCGACCAGCCAGGCGCGGTCGACCGGCTTGAGGACAAATTCGTCGGCGCCCAGTGCCAATGCCTTTTCCATGCCGTCGACGACGGTGAGGACGAAGATCGGGGTGGATCGCGTGTTTTGGCGACGCCGCAACTCCTCCAGCAGGGTCCAACCGCTCTCGGCTTCGAGCACGATGTCGAGGATCACCGCGGCCGGAGTGACCTCGTCGAGCAGGCGGCGGGCCTCGGCGATCGAGATCGCCGGCAGGACCTGGAAGCCGGTGCCCTCCAGGTAACGCTCGTAAAGGTAGAGCGTGGCCAGGTCGTCCTCGACGATGAGGACGGGGGCGCGCGATGGGTCGGGTTGGGGGACGATGCGAACGCCCTCGGCGGTTCCGTCGGGGTGGCCGTCGCACTCAAGGGGGTCGGGGCGAAACAGGCGGGGGACCGTCGCCAGGAAGGTGGAACCGACGCCCGGGGTGCTTCGCAGCGAGACGCCACCGCCGAGGATCTCGGCGAGTCGTCGGGAAAGGGACAGGCCCAGGCCGGTCCCCTTGACCCGGGACTGGATGGGCCCTTCGACCTGGGAGAATTCCTCGAAGATGCGCCCCTGGTCGGCCGGGGCGATGCCGATGCCGGTGTCGGCCACGGCGAAGACCACCGAGTCCTCGGGTCCGGCGGTGGCGGAAACGCGAATCTCCCCCCACTCGGTGAACTTCAGGGCGTTGGTGAGGAAGTTGCGCAAGATCTGCGAGAGCTTGCGCGGATCGGTGTAGAGCGGCGGCAACGCCTCGGTCTCGTCGAAGATCAGGACCACCGCGTCGCCGCTGAGGAGGGGGCGGACCATGCCTCGGAGGGTGCTGAACAGTTCGGCGACGGCGAACGCCTCGGGCCGGACCACGGTCTTGCCCGCCTCGACCTTGGCCAGGTCCAGCAGGTCGTCCACCAGTTCGGACAGACCAGCGGCGGCCTTGCCGATGAAGCGGACCTGTTTTTCCTGCTCGGCCGTCAAGGGGCCATCGGCGCGGTCCAGCAGGAACCTGGCGAGGCTGCCGATGGTGTTGAGCGGCGAGCGGAACTCGTGGCTAATCTCCGAGAGGAACCGTGTCTTCAACTCCGAGGCCCGCTGCAAGGCGTTGGCCTTGTCGTCGAGTTCCGTATGAAGGGCCAGGACGCCGCGGTTGGTCTCCTCGAGTTCGAGGTTGAGCTGGGCGGTCTGGGTCTGGAGGTCTCGCAGTTCTCCCAGCGTCCGGAGGAGTTCGCTGTTTTGCTGGCGGACCTCTTCCAGGGGCCCGGCGGGGGCCTGGCGTCTCAGTTCCTCGGCGATCCGTTCCAGTTCGGCCGGACCCGGGGGGGGCGTTCGTCGGGGGAGCGGCTTGGCGAGGATGATGGCCGCGCCGGGGCCCTTGGGGTTGGCCTCGACGGCGAAGTGTTCCATCAGGCGACGGGCGGCGTCGAGCCCGGGACCATGGACCGGCCCGGCGCGGCCGTCGGCAAGATCCTGGAGGTCCGAGCGGGTCAGGGACGGGCTGCCGATGCCGACCGCCAGCGAAGGGGGGGGGCCGGGGTCGACTCGGCAAGAAACCGTACAGGCGACGGCGCCCAGGTGGTTGATGTCGCGGACCACCTCCGAGGCAGCCGTGGCGACGCGGGTTTGCTCGGTGGCGTCGAATCCGAGCAGGGCCGCGACCCGGCGAACCCGCTGGCGAGCGGCGACGAGGTCCGACTCGTGACGGACCTCCAGGGTCAGAATCGTCGGTGTCTCGAGGCTCATGACGAACTCCTGGCCCGGACCGCCAGCACGGTCACGTCGTCGCGAGTGCGGCGATGGTCTCGGTAGAGGAGTCCGGCGATCAGGGCCGGGTGGTGGCGCCCCAGGCCCGGGTAGGACTCGGGCCGCCAGTGGGTCGCCAGCCCGTCGGAACTCATCACCAGGGTGGACCCGAGAGGCCAGGGGTAGGGGAACTCCTGAACCTTGCGCATTTCGTGGCCGACGATGCCGTTATGGGTGACGAGGCTGCGGGCTCGGCTGCCATCGGCGGGCAGGATGGCGCCGGCGATGTTGCCGATGCCGGCGTAGCTGAGGCTCTGGCTTCGAGGGTCGAGGTCGGCCAGGGCCAGGGCCGCGCCTCGGGTCGGCTTGAGCCGGGGGTGGATGGCCTCGATCGCGGCGGCCGGCCTCCTGTCGGTGGATTCGAGGAAGGCGCGCACGGCCTCGGCGGCGGCCTGGGCGGCGAGCGGTCCGTGGCCGAGACCATCGACCACCAGGACCGAGACGCGGCCATCGGGCCGAGAGAGGATCGCCCAGGAGTCGCCACATTCAGTCTCGCCGGGGTAGGGGCGATTGACCGCGCCGAAGTCGACCTGCCCCGAATCGTCCGCGGGGAGTTTCCCGGAGGGTCCGACCCTGGCCAGAAGGGCGGTCCCGGAATGGGGCGTGGTGTGGACCTCGAAGGTTCGGGAGTGCCTGGCGATGGCCCCCAGGCCGTTGCCCGAGCTTCCCGCGGTGGAATAGCCGTCGGCCTGGCAGCGGGCGAGGTCGGCCATGCCGGGCCCACGGTCCAGGGCGAGGACTTCCAGGGCCGGCGGGGGGCCGGGGATGGTTCTCAGGAGCAATTCGCCGTCGCGGGCGTGCTTGATGAGGTTGGTGGCGACCTCGGTGACGACCAGGGCGACGCGGCCTCGGTCGGCCTCGTCGAGTCCGATCTCCTCGGCCAGGGCGATGGCCAGGCGGCGGGCCTCTCCGGGCTGGGTGGCCTCGTCCATGGGCAAGGCGAGGCTCAAGGCAGTGGAGCGGGCCACTTACTTCCACCTCGCGATCATGACCCGTGTTCCCTCGCCGACCTGGGAGTCGAGCTCGAACTCCTGAGAGAGCCGGCGGGCGCCGCTGAGGCCCATGCCCAGTCCCTTGCCGGAGGAGTAGCCGTCGGTCAGGGCGAGATCCAGGTCGGGGATGCCGGGTCCGTGGTCCTCGAAGGTCAGCCGCAGGCCGCGCCGGGATCCCTCCTGGAGCGGGTCCAATCGTACCGTGCCGCCGCCGCCATAGTCGAGGGTGTTGCGCGCCAGCTCGCTGGCGGCGGTGACCATCTTGGTCTGATCGACCAGGCTGAATCCCACCGAAAGGCAGGCGGCGCGTACGGCCTGGCGGACCCGCACGACGTCGGCCTCGGTGCGGATCTCCAGGGGGGAATCAGCCGGCGTCGGATTCATCGGCGCCCCCGTCCCCGGCTGGGCCGGCGGCGTCGCGAAGCAGGGCCATTCCTCGTTCCACGTCCAGCGCCGTGAGGATTCCCGGCAGGGACAGGCCGAGTTCCACCAGAGTGATCGCCACCGCGGGCTGCATGCCCACGACCACGGTACTCGCTCCCAGGACGCGGGCCATCGCGGCGATGTTGGCCAGGGTCCGGCCGATGAACGAGTCGACCATGTCGAGTGCCGAGATGTCGATCAGCACCCCCCGCGAACCGACCAGGGCGATCCGCTCGGTCAGGTCGTCCTGGAGCGTCATCGCCAGGCGGTCGTGCATGTCGACCTGGATCGTCACCAGCAGGAGGTCGCCCATCCGCAGGATCGGGATGCGGTCCACGGGTTCAAGCTCCCGGCTCGGGGCGTGACGGCGAGGACGGTCGAAGACGGGCGGTCCGCTTCAGGGCCAGGGCGAAGGCGTCGGCCATGTTCGCCTTGGTGACGACGGCGCCTAGGTCGACGCCAAGGTGGACGATGGTCTGGGCGATCTGGGGGCGAATGCCGCTAATGATGCACTCGGCTCCCATCAGTTTCGCGGCGGTGACGGTCTTCAAAAGGTGCTGGGCCGTCAGCGTGTCGACAGTGGGGACGCCGGTGATGTCGATGATCGCCACGGTGCAACCGGTCTCGACGATCTTCTGGAGCAGGCTTTCCATCACCACCTGAGAGCGACTGCTATCCAGCGTGCCGATCATCGGCAGGGCGAGGATGCCGTCCCAGAGCTTGACCACCGGGGTGGAAAGCTCCAGCATCTCCTGCTGCTGTCGGGCGATGACTTCCTCACGGGTCTTCTGGTGGACCTCAGTGGTGTAGAGTCCCAGGGCGTCGAGCAGTTCGGTGGCGATCCAGATTTCCTGGGAGAGCCCCTCGGCGTCCTTGCCGAACCGAGCGCTGAGGCGGCGGAACAGGGGACGCTTGAGGCTGAAGACGAAGCTGGCGGTTTCCGAAGGGCTGAACCCCCGCTGGCCGCGGAGGCGGGACAGTTCGGCGAGCATCCGCCGCGTCCCGGCCCAGGCCGGAACCTGGACGTTGGTGTCGGCCCCGGTTTGCCTGAGCGCCTCGCGGCTCAGGCGGAGGAACTCGGCGCAGGAGTCGCGAACTTCGGCCTCGCGGAACTTGCCGGCGCCGGCCGCGTTGGGGGTTCCCAGCAGTTCCTGACTCCATTCTTCCAGCAGGCCGGCCTCCTCGCTCTCGAAGAGTGCCGCCAACTGCTCGCCGCCGTTGTCGCCCGTCGCCACGAAATCTATCCCCCTACACCCGGGTTCTGGGCGGGCTCGGCCGGAATGTCCGCCACGGCCGTCAAACCTTACCGGAGCCCCCCCCACGCCACAATGCCCCGTCGCATGCGGAATCAGGGCGATTCCACCACGGAGGCGACGACCTCGCGGAACAGGTCGCGCTCGAAATGTTCGGGAAACTTGTCCCCTTCGCCCAGGCGGACGGCGACCAGGTCAAGCGAGGGGACGACCAGACCGTCGTTGCAGTTGCGGCCCAGGGTCATCACGGCGTCGGGGGGCAGGCCGTCGAACTTTTGGCTGGTCCACCACTGAGCGGCATACTTCGGCTCGGCGGGCGAGGGGGCCCAGGCGAAGTCATAGTACGCGTCGGGGACCAGACGCTTGTCTTGCCAGACGCCCCGGTGGAGGGACAGGTAGCAGAACCGGGCGTGCTGACGAGGGTTGGCGTGGAGCCCGCTGAACCCCTGGCTGAACGGGCCAATCCCGCCGTTGCCCCCGATGGCCTGCCACTCGACGCCAATCTCGCCGATGGGGTCGAGGAGACGCTCCTTGAGGAAGGGCAGCAGGTCCATCCCCACCGCGTTTTGAAAGACGAGGACGAGGTGAGCGTCACCAGCGTTGCTGTAGTGGAACTGGGAGCCGGGGTCGGCCTTCAAGTGGACGAAGGGGGAACCGTCGACGTGGCCCAGGGCCCATTCAAAAGGGCGTTCCTTGGGCAAGGCGTCCTCGCCCAGGCCGGAGGCCATCTGGAGGAAGTTGCGGACGGTGATGTCGGCCTTGCGGGGGTCGGGCAGCGGCAGGGCCGCGGGGAGCCATTCCTTGTTACAGACCTTGTCGTCGAGGCGAAGCGGGCGGCCGTTGCCGGGAGAGGTCGGATTGAAGTCGGCCAGGCTCAGGCCGTAGGCGGTGCTCAGGTACGACTTGGAGCTGGAGAAGATATTGTAGCGAGAGGAGCGGTCGCCCCCACGATACCACTCTCCCACGACCTTCCCGTGACGGATGACCAGCAGGCCAGTGCCGCCGGGGGCGCGGAGGTTCTGGGTCCAGGCGGCGGCGAGGCGGTCCCAGTCGATGCCGGCCTCCTGGCGGATTTTCGCCTTGCCAGCCTCATCGGGAATGCCGGATTCGGGTAGCAGCGAGGGCCAACCGCCCTTCTCCTCGGTCGGGGGGAAGTTATTCGACAGGCGAGGCTCGGCGGCGGCGGCGACCCAGGCCGTTGAGAGCAGCAGCATCCCAACGATCCCTACGGATCGACCGTGAAAGGCCGGGTTCATGGTGTCGCCTCGAGGTTCGGGGCCGAAGGCTCGCGGGGGAGGTCCCAGGGTGAGGGGGACGGCTCAGGATAAGCCGCCGGTCCCCCGACCGCCAGCCTCGGGTTCGGCGCGAGGCGGGTGTCCCGCCGCTGAGTCTCGTCCCGGGACGGCCTCCACCCACCCGGAACTAGGGATGCCCCGTGGCGACCTCGAAGATACAATCGCCGACCGGCACGGGGCGAAGTCGCCATCGCGCCCGGGAGGGTTCGGACCTTGCGAGTCGCTCATCCGTCCGCACTCGGAACTCGACGAGCCGGAGACTCCGCCCCGGCCTAGACGCCCGCCGCCGCAGGCGGGCCACCTTTTCCCCCCCCACGGAATGGCTGCCATGAATGTTCCCCCCACCCAGGACCGCCGGCCCATGTTTGGCCGAGGGTCGAGCCTCGTGTTGCTGACGTTGCTGATGGCCCTGGCCCGAGACGGCCGGGCCGAACCGTTCACTCTTCAGAAGCCGGGGGCGACCGGGTCGTTCCACCTGTTCTCCTGGAACAACGACGACCTGGACGTCTCCCTGGACCAGAAGGCTGTCGTCGGCGGGACGAAGTTCAAGGATTCGACCGGCACGGTCACCATGCCCCTCACCCCGACGATCACCCGGACGGCCACGTACCAGACCCACGCCGAAGTCTCCTATCGCAGCACCAACGGCACCCTGGGACTCTCGCTCGACCAGACGACCACCATCCTCAAGTCGAGCGACCCGGACTTCGGCCGCCTGAACCTCTTCGCCCCGAGGAGTTCGGTCTCGGTCAACATGGCCGACCAGGTGAACCTGAGCTACACCAAGGAAGGCGACCTGCCCGAGTCGCTGCGTGATCTTGCGGGCAAGGGGCTGATTTACAAGCCCTATGTCCACGGCGAACTGTCGGCCGACTTCCAGGGGCGGTCGTCGGCCACAATCTCGGTGGGGGCCTCCGTCGCGGCCAACCGGGTTGGCCTCTTCGGCTATGACCTGACCGACGCCGGCTTTTCGAGCATCAGCCCCAGCCTGTCGTTCACGGTGCCGACGACCCAATCGGGTAAGGACTTCCAGTCGGCCGAATACGGGTTCGGATTCTCCCTGAAGACCAACGGGGGGAATTCTCACGCCCACTTCATGGACACGATGGGGTTGGAGTCGATCACGTTCGTGGACGGGACGACGCCGGAATCTCGGGGATTCTCCCTGACATTCGCCTCGGGGACCACCTCGCCGAACGTCGCGGCGGTGCCGGAACCCGGGTCGCTGGGCCTGGCGGGGTTGGGCCTGTCGGGCCTGGTCGGAGGCCGGGCGTGGCTCCGCAGTCGTCGGCGAATTCGGGCCTGAGGCCATGAGCGACCACGCCGGCCGAGGGACCCGCCGGCGTGGTCTTCTCGAAAGGGAAGAATGGGAGACGACCCTCGATCTTGAGGGCCGGGCGAGGCTGGTGAGGGGACGGGACGGGGCTTCGTCCGGCCTTCACCGCGACGGTTCCCGCATCCTGGTAACCTGGGGGCGATTTTGTCCCAGGGCGAACATCACGGATGGGCGTGGGCTTCCCGGGCGAGTTCGTCCTTGATGACGCGGCCCCCCTTCATGACGAACGGGATGTGTTCCAGGACTCGGACGTCGGCCAGGGGGTCGGCGGCGACGGCGATCAGGTCGGCGAAGTGGCCCGGGGCCAGGGTGCCGACCGAGTCGGCTCGACCGAGGAGGTCGGCGGCGTCGCTGGTGGCCGAGCGGATGGCCTTGGCGGGGGTCAGGCCGTACTTGACCATGTAGGCGAACTGACGGGCGTTGTCGCCGTGGGGATAGATGCCGGCGTCGGTGCCGAAGGCGATTTTGACCCCGGCCTTGACCATCTTGGCGAAGTTGTCGCGCTGGGTCTGGCCGAGGGCTCGCTCTTTCTCGATCGACTCGGCGGGCAGGTGAAGCTCGACGGCCTGGCCCAGCAGATAATCGTCGTTGTAGATGTCGGCGACGAGCCACGTGCCCTGGCGGACCATCTGGGCGATGCCGGCGTCGTCGATGAGGCTGCCGTGCTCGATCGAGTCGACGCCGGCGTCCAGGGCGTTGCGGATGCCCTGGGCTCCGTGGGCGTGCGCGGCGACCTTGCGGCCGGCGGCGTGGGCCTCGTGCACCGCCGCCTTTAACTCCTCGACGGTGAACTGCGGAGCGCCCGGCTGGTCGCCCCGGGACATGACGCCTCCGGTGGCGAAGATCTTGATGACGTCGACGTTGTACTTCAACTGAGCCCGGACGACGTGGCGAACCTGGTCAACGCCGTCGGCCAGTCGAAAGTCACGCTCCTCGGGGAACATCGAGACGCGGACCTGCGGGGCGTACTTGTTCAAATCGCCATGACCTCCAGTGATCGACAACCCCGGCCCGCTGGCGACGACGCGGGGGCCGACAAGGAAGCCGTCGTCGATGGCGTCGCGCAGGTCGACGGCCAGGAACGGTCGGGAGCCGAGGTCTCGGACGGAGGTGAATCCGGCCTTCAAGGTAATCTCGGCGTGCTTGACCGCGGCGAAGGCGCTGTTGAACGGCGTGAACTTGAATCGGTCGATCTCGTCGAACCGGTCGGCGCGGTTGGCCAGGTGGGTGTGGCAGTCGATCAGGCCGGGCAGGACCGTGGCGTCGGACAGGTCGATGACCTCGGCCCCCTCGGGGATTGTCACGTCCTTCGAGGCGCCGACGGATTCAATCCGGCCGTCGCGGATCGTCAGGGTGCGGTCGGTCTGATAAGAGTCGCCGGTGCCGTCGAAGAGGCGCCCGGCCTTGATGAAGGAAGGTTTCGCCGGTTCTTGAGCGGGGGCCGGGAGAGAGATCGTCAACAGGCAGGCCAGGGAAAGCATCGTGGTGCGGGTCAACGGCGTGGGCTCCGGGCGGTCTTCGGCGTCGGCGACGGTTCCCACCCAGTTTAACGGTTGCCCAGGCCGATGCCACCGACGAGACTGGGGGCCGGTCGACCGCCCGAGACTCCCCCCTGCCCTTGTCGGAGAATCCGGATGCGACCCCGCCCGACCTGGGCCGCGCTGCTCTTGGTTTTGAACGCTGATGTGCAAGCCTTTGGGGCCGGGCCCGAGACGGAACCTCCTCGCGATCCGGCCTGGCTCCGAATCGAGCTGGAGCGTCTGCGCGGCCGCGATCACCTGCCGGCGTTGGCGGCGTCGCTGGTGGTGGAGGGGCGGGTCGCGGTCGCCTCGGCGGTCGGGGTCCGGAAGGTCGGCTCTCCGGAGCGGGCGACCCGGGACGATGCGTTCCACATCGGGTCGATCACCAAGACGATGACCGCGACGATGATTGGCGCGCTGGTCGATCGCGGCCGGATGCGCTGGGACATGACCCTGGGTGAGTTGTTCCCCGAATTGCTGCCGAACATGCAGCCGCTCTATCGGGGGGTAACGGTCACGCAATTGCTCAGTCACACCAGCGGAATGCCGTACACGCCGCGAAGGCACGAAACCGCCGGGGCTTCCGACGTTCGAGAAGAGCAAGCCCGCCGCTACCAGTACGTCGAATTCGCCGTGGTTGACCCGCCCGAGGCCCCTCCCGGCGCAAAAATGATCTACGGGGGCGGGCCGGTGATCGCCGCCTGCGCCGCCGAGCGGATCACCGGGCGGAGCTACGAACAACTGATGCGTGAGTTCGTCTTCGACCCTCTGCGGATGCGGACTTATGGCTACGGCAACACCGAACATCGCGACCGCGTGGACGCCCCGTGGGAACACACCTTGAGGGAAGGGGTGGCGGTGCCGGTCGAGATGCCGGCATCCTACGCTCACGACGCCCGCGCCCCGGTGGGCAAGAACGGGCATAGCTCGGTGATTGACCTGGGGGCTTTCGCCGCGGCCCACCTGCGGGGCGACCGGGGGGACGACCCCTTGCTGTCGCCCGAGACGTTCCGATTCCTCCATACGGCCGTGATCCACGGTTGGGGTCCGGGTTGGGAGGTGACGACCGTCCCCTGGGCCGAAGGGCGGGTTCTGGCTCACAATGGGTCGAACGGGCGGAACGAGTCGCTGTGCCATGTTTTGCTGGACGAGGGATACGCCGTGTCGGTCGTCACCAACGTCGGCGGGCACGACGCCGGCGCGGCCCTGGGGAAGGTGACGCACTTCCTGGCCACGAGGTTCCACCGAGGCGAAGCCGTGCTCGACGAACGGCCGAACCTGCCCGGCAACGGCCCGGTCCCGCCCCGCCCCGACGTGCCGCTGGGTCGACTGAGGCCAGTCCGGGCCACCACGGGTTTCGGGCATGTCGAGGTCGGAAAGAACGCCGCTGGGGGGGTGATCGACCTGGACGGCGAAGTTGATCCGCAGGGGGTTGGCGTTCATGCCCCTTCGGAACTCGTCTATCAACGACGGCCCGGATACCGGCGGTTCGTCGCGAGGGTGGGGATCGACGCCAAGCAAGATTGGCATGGGACGGTAACGGCGACGGTCTTCCTGGGCGATCGCCGGTTGCACGAATCGCCGGTTCTTCGGGGCGGAGACGTGCCCTGGAACCTTGACGTCCCCTTGCCCCCGGACGACGGAACCGGTGCTCAAGTCCGGCTGGTCGTGGGGGACGGCGGCGATGGTCATAGTTGGGATTTGACCGACTGGATTCACGCGGGCTTCGTGGAACGGCCCTGAGACGCGGACCTCGGCGGAAGCCCCGACCTCGGGCCAGGCCATTCGGATGGGCCACGGTCGGCATCGAAGCGGCTCTCGATCCTAATAAATCAGGTCGAGGGGCGATCTCTCTTGCGATGACCGACGGGCGATAAGCCTTCATCCGTCCTCTTCCGAAGATGGCCCGGGCCGTCCGGGTTTGCTACTGTCGCCCCGAACTCCGAACAACTCCCCCCGGGCCGAGACGCCGATGCCCCTGGCGATCGAAACACACCAGTTGACCCGGTATTTTCAGGACGCCTGCGCGGTGGGCGGCATTGACCTGGCCGTCGAGCGCGGGACCTTTTACGGCTTCCTGGGCCCCAACGGCGCCGGGAAGTCGACGACGATCAAGATGCTGACGGGACTGCTGGCCCCCTCCGGCGGCCGGATGGTCGTCCTGGGCCGGGACATGCTCAACTCGCGGGAGGCTCTGGAGGCGAAACGCCACATCGGGGTCATCCCGGAGGATCTGGCGCTCTTCGACAATTTGACGGCTCGCGAATATCTCACGTTCGTGGGGCGCATCCACCTGATGCCTCGCGACACCATCCGCGCCCGTAGCGAGGAACTCCTCTCGGTCCTGGACCTGGAGGGCGAGGAGAAGAAGCTCACGCTGGAATACTCTCATGGCATGAAGAAGAAGCTCGCGATGGCCGCGGCCCTCCTGCCCAACCCCGACCTGCTGTTCCTCGACGAGCCCTTTGAGGGGGTCGACGCGGTGACTTCCCGCGTCATCCGGGACCTGCTCTCCGGATTCGTGGCGCGTGGCTCGACGGTGTTTCTGACGTCGCACGTCCTGGAGATCGTCGAGCGGCTTTGCACGCACGTGGGCATCATCGTCAAGGGGCAACTGGTCGAGCAAGGCTCGCTGGAGAGCCTGCGACGGGGCGCGTCGCTGGAGGACTGTTTCCTGAGGGTCGCGGGGGCCGATCACGGGACGCCCCGCAACCTCAACTGGTTGGAGGAGGCGGCCTCGTGAATTGGCGACACTTCACCGCCTTCGTCTGGCTGCGGTGGCGTCTGTTGAGGAATCACTGGCGACGCGCGGGGGCGCTCAATTCGTTGCTGATGCTGGTGGTGACCCTGGTCGCCTTGTGGCTGGTGGTCCCGCTCTTCCTCGGCGCCTTCGTCCTCGGCCTGTACGCGATCCCCAAGGCAACGCCAGCGCAGTTGATGTACGCCTGGGACGCCTTGATCTGCGCCTTCCTCCTCTTCTGGGGGGTTGGACTGATCACCGACCTGCAACGGAACGACCCGCTTTCGCTCTCGAAGTTCCTGCACCTGCCCGTTTCCGTCCAGGGCGCGTTCCTGATCAACTACATCAGTTCGCTCGCCCGCCTGAGCCTGCTGGTCTTCGGCCCGTTGATGCTGGCCTTCGCCCTGGCGTTGGTCTTCGTCAAGGGAGCGGTGATGTGGCCCGTCTTGCCGTCGCTGGCGGCATTCCTGCTGATGGTCACGGGCCCAACCTATCAATTTCAGGGTTGGCTGGCCTCGCTGATGAGTAACCCCCGTCGCCGCCGGACGGTGGTCGTGGCGACGACGGCGGTCTTCGTCCTGATCTTCCAGCTCCCGAACTTGCTGAGCGTTTACTACGCCCCTCGACTGACACAGCAGCGGTCGGCCCGGCTGATGATCCAGTTGGAAGAGTCGAACAAGTTGCAGCATGCCCTTCAGGCCGGTCAGATGGCCCCCGAGGAAGTGGTGAGGAGGCTCAAGGAGTTGCAGGAGCGAAATGTCGCAGAGGACCAGCGAGCCACCCTTGAGGATTCCGCCCGCATGGCCCGGACCGCTCGCCTGGCCAACACCGTCCTCCCGCCAGGCTGGCTGCCGCTGGGCGTCCGTTTCGCCGCGGAGGGGCGTGTCGCGCCGTCGCTGCTGGGTCTGGCGGGAATGACCCTGATTGGGGCGGCCAGCCTTTGGAGGGCTTACCGCACGACGCTCGCGCTCTATCAGGGACAGGCCACGAACCGCCAAGGCCGACTCCCGGCCCCGCGAGTGGAAGACCGCCGCGGGACCGGGGGCCGGCTGCTCGAATTACGCCTGCCCGGCCTTTCGGAGCCGGTCTCGGCGATCGCCCTGGCCGGCTTCCGGTCCCTGTCGCGCTCACCCGAGGCGAAGATGGCCCTGCTTTCTCCGTTATTCATGGGGGGCATCTTTGGTTCGATGCTGTTCCGAGGACATCACGACGTGCCGGAATCGCTCCGGACCCTTTATGGGATCGGGGCGATCGTCTTGGTCCTGTTCGGATTGCTGCAACTCATGAGCAACATGTTCGGCACCGATGGGAGCGGCTTCCGGGTCTTCGTACTCTGTGCCGCGCCCCGACGGGACATCTTGCTGGGCAAGAACCTGGTTCACGCCCCGCTGGCGGTGGTCCTCTCGGTCGTTCTGCTGACCGCCTTGCAGTTCGTCTACCCGATGCGGCTCGACCATGTTCTGTCCATGGTCCCCCAGTTTGTCTCGATGTACCTGCTGATTTGCCTGGTGGCGAACCTCATCTCGATCCATGCGCCGGTCTTCACCGCGGGTGGCACGCTCAAGCCCGCCAACCCGAAGTTGAGCACGATCCTGCTGCAAATGGCGATGGTCCTGCTGCTGTTCCCGCTCAGTCAGGGCGTGACCCTGCTCCCCCTGGCCATCGAGGCGGGGTTGCGTGCCCACGGATGGGGCCGGGATGTCCCGGTCTGCCTCTTGCTGGCCCTGGCGGAATGCGTGGCGATTTGCGTCCTCTACCGATTCGCGTTGAACCGGCTGGGCGAGCGACTCCAGGCCCGTGAGCAATGGATTCTGGAGACGGTGACTAACCGGTCCCTGTGAGCCTCGGGGACCTTGCCGGCCGGCGCTAAGGGCGAATTTAATCGCCGAAGTGGTCGCCCAGGCCGGCGATCAGAACTCCCACGGTGATGACCGCGGTTCCCGCCCATCGCCAGGGGCCGACTTGCTCGCCCAGGTAGAACCGGGCCATCGCCGTGCCCAGCGGGTAGGAGGCCGCGGTCAAGGGCACCATCAGGCTCAGATCTCCCAGCCCCAGGACCGCCGCGAAGACACCGATGTAGGCGAGCATCAACGCCAGCCCCGCGAGAATGTGCGGGTTGGTGGCGATCGCGGGGAGGTGGGTCCAGCCAATCGACCCGTTGCCGACGCGCTTCATCCCCTGCGAGATCAAGGTCTGGCCCAGGACGACCAGCACCATCGCCACACCCATCAAGGCGTAACCGAGCGTTTTGCCGGACAAGAGGAGGCTCCTCAAGAGCGGTTTGCCGGGCGGATGAGGGGAGCTTTCCGGCAAACCCGATACCATCCTCCTCAAGGGAACGCGGCCGGGGCGGGGGCGAGGGCCGTCGTGGGTTCCCGGCGTCCGGCGAGCGAGCGGACGCTGAAGTACAGAAGCAGACCAGCGGGCCCGAAGAGGAACGTCAGGGCCAGGCAGGGGACGACCAAGGCGTGAGGTACTTGCCGGCGGGTGGCGTCGCGCACTTCCCAGGCGCCAATGAACAGGTCGAAGGCCAGATAGTGCAGCCACCCGGCCAGCAGCAGGCCCCGATCGGAGAACAACTGGGCCACGCCCGCCAAAGAGCCGAAACCGCCGCCCTGGCCGGGCCAGCGGGTGACGATCAAAACGATGTAGGCGACCGCCAGGAGCAAGGGGATCGCCCCTCCGCAAATGGCCCTTGACGCCGGTCGCCAACGGGGAGCGATCACCAGAACGATCCAGCCGAGCAGCGCCACGCGATTGCCCAGGGTAAACAGCATCTCCAGGTGCACGGATCAGGCTCCTTGCGGCGCCAGGGTTCAACCGGTCGAAACCGCGACTCGGTTGAGCCGTGGGGGATATTCAGGTCGCGGCGACGTTGGTCCGCTCCTCGGCGGGGTCGCCGCCGACGGCTTCCTGGGCGACGATCAGGCGACGGCCCTCGTCGCGGACCGTCTTGAGCCGCAATCCCAGGACGATCGAGACGAGCACGCAGGCGACTCCCCCCAGGGCGATCGTCCGAGGAGCCCCCAGACGCTCGGCCAAAGCGCCGGCCAGCAGCGAACCCACGGGTGCCATCCCCATGAACATCATCGAGTAGACGGCGATCACCCGGCCCCGGAGGGCGTCGGGGGTCATCGACTGCAAAAGGGTGTTGGACGCGGCCATCTGGGTCATCATCGCGAAGCCGACGGGGATCAGCAGGAGGACCGAAAGCCAGAACGACCGCGACGCCGAGAACGCCACCAACGCCAGTCCGAAGGCGACCGAGGACCAGCGGACCCAGCGTCCCAGACCGCGCACTCCCGAGCGAGAGGCTAGCAACAGCGCCGCGGCCAGCGCCCCGATTCCCGAGGCCCCCATCAAGATTCCCAGTCGCAGCGCCCCGGCGTTGGGGATGTGGAGCCAGTTGGCGAGGTCCTGAGCGCCCCCATTCAGGATTCGCCCGGCGAAGACCGGCATGAGGACCGCGTAGGGCATCCCCAGCAGGCTGGCCATTCCAATCAGACCGAGCAGGATACGCACCGGGGCGCGGGTCGCGACGAAACGGAATCCCTCGGTGAGGTGGGCCAGGCCCGAGCCGACCCGGGGGCGAATCCCGCGGGCCGGGAGTTTCATCCTCAGCAGATTGACCAGGACCGCCAGGTAACTGAGGGCGTTCAGGGCGAAGCACCACCCCTCGCCGACCGCCGCGACGAGAATTCCGGCCAGGGCGGGCCCGATGATCCGGGCGCCGTTGAACATCGAGGAGTTCAGGGCGATGGCGTTGATCAGATCCGCCTTGCCGACCAGTTCCGCCTGAAACGCCTGCCGAGCGGGGATGTCGAAGGCGTTAATTACCCCCAGCAGCGCCGCCAGGGCGAAGACATGGGCGATCTGGACGTGGCCGGAGAGGGTCAACCCCGCCAAGACCGTCGCCTGGATGAGCGCGGCAATTTGGGCGACGACGATGACCCGCCGTTTGTCGAGGCGGTCGGCCAGGCTCCCCCCCAGGGGCGAGAGGAGGAAGACGGGGATTTGGCCGGCGAACCCGACCAGTCCAAGGCGGACCTCCGACCCGGTCAGGCGGTAGATCAGCCAGGCCTGGGCGACGGTCTGCATCCAGGTCCCGACCAGCGAGACCAGTTGCCCGGCGAAGAAGAGGCGATAGTTTGGGTAAGCGAAGGCCCGGAAGGCCGGATGCGACTTCAACGGAGAATCTCCGGGCCACTCCTCGCGATCCTGCCCCGCCATTGAGAGCGGGCGGAGGGATGGTAGGCGTGGTTAGCCGGGGGGTCAACCAACTCATTGGCCAGCGCGCGCGGCCACGACCCTGGGCCGGGGATTGGCTTTAGGGTCGTGGCGGAACGAATACGGGGGAGGTTGGCCAGGCTCAGCCGCCGGCGGGAGCCGCGGGGGCCGGGGAGGCGGCGCCTCCGCCAGCGCCCGGGTCGGCGATACCCGCGGGGGGCCGGAGGATGCTTTGATTGAGGTTCTCGGGGCGGCCGTCGCGGTTCTGTTGCGGCTCCTCGGAGCCCGCCGCGGGCGGAGCGCCCACGACCGGCGTGGTTTCCAGGCCGGGCTGGGGGAGATCGGCCACGTCGAGGCCCATCGCCTGCATCCGGGCCCGTTGCTGGGCGGCCTGGGTGTTGGACCAGGGGAACCGCGGGCCGGGCGGGAAGTACTGAACGTCGTCGTACATGTACTTGCCGCTGGGCAAGGTCATGCCGGCGTACTCGACCTGGCAACCGGTCGTCGTCGCCAGCAGGCCGCCGACCACCAACGCCGACGACCAGGCCGCTTTGCGGCGGGTCGGCGTACCCTTGCGGGGAGACCGCATACTATCCACCCTCCTTGGCTGGTCCTCACGGCGGGGCTCGGCCCTCGCCGGGCGAAATCCTTTCGAGGCGACCGGCGGTCTCCCGCTCGGGGCGTGCATCCGGCCGCTTGACATGGGAAGGATCGGCCGTTGGACCCGGTCAAGCCCAAGAATTTCTTCCGGATCCGCCGAACGGAGCGAATGGTGGACTCGCGAGGGTCAGACCACCGGGGTCAAAGTGCGGTCGAGGAACTGGGTCGCGGCGCTCATGATCCGCTCCTCGGTCGCCTCGGACCGCGGGAGGTCGGCCGTGAGGCGTCCGTCGCAGAAGACCAAAATCCGGTCACATACGGCCAGCAACTCGGGCAGTTCGCTGGAGGTCAACAACAGGGCCATCCCCTGCCCCGCCAGCCGCCGCAGGAGGGCGTAAATCTCGGCCTTGGCGCCGACGTCGATGCCTCGGGTCGGTTCGTCGAGCAGCAGGACGCGGGGACCGGTCAGCAGCCAACGGGCCAGGACGCACTTCTGCTGGTTGCCGCCGGAAAGGCCGGTGATCGCCGCGTCCGGGCCGGCGGCCTTGATCGCCAGGCGGCCGAATGCGTCGCGCACAGCGTCACGCTCGGCGCGAGGGTTGACCACGCCGCCCTTGGCGAGGTTGGCCAGATGGGCGACGGTGATGTTCTCGCCCACGGTCATCTCGGGGAAGAGGCCTAGCCGCTTCCGGTCCTCGGTCACCAGGGCCAGGCCGGCGGAAATCGCCTGGGCCGGAGTGTGGAACCGGACCGACGTTCCTTGGAGACGAATCGAGCCGGTCGGCGGGCCAGCGGGGTGGGCCCCGAACAGGCATTCGAGCAATTCGGTCCGCCCGGCCCCAAGGAGGCCCGCCACCCCGAGGACTTCGCCGCGATGGAGTTGGAATGAGACGTCAACCAACGAGGGCCGTCCGTCGTGGGGTGGGCTCGGTCGGGACAGGTGTTCCACGTCGAGGACGACGTCGCCCCTCGTTGAGTCGGCGGGGAAGCTGGCCTTGGCGAGTTCCCGGCCCACCATCCAGCGGACGACCTGCGCTGGGTCGACCTGGTCGCGGGGGGCGGAGTTGACGAGCCGTCCGTCTCTCAAGACGGTGACGGCGTCGGCCAGGGTGAAGACCTCGTTCATCTTGTGGGAGATGTAGAGGATGGTCGTCCCGGCCCGCTTCAGGTCGGCGATGGCGCGGAAGAGGCGGGAGACCTCGGCGTCGGAGAGGGCCGAGGTGGGCTCGTCCATGATCAGGATCGAGGCGTCGAACATCAACGCCTTGGCAATCTCAATCATCTGCTGATCGCCGACTCGGAGGTCGCCGACGGTGGATCGGGGGTGGATCGCCGCGCCCAGGCGTTGGAACAGGCGGGCGGCCTGGGTCTCCATCGCTCGGTCATCGAGCAGGCCGAGGCGATTGGTGCGTTCACGGCCGAGGAAGACGTTGGCCGCGGCGGTGAGGCCCGGGACGAGGTTCAACTCCTGGTGGATGATGCGGATGCCGGCGTCTTCGGCCTCCTTGGGGCCATTGAAGGCGATCGGTGCCCCTTCCAGAAGGACCTGCCCCTCGTCGGCGAGGAGCGCGCCGGCGAGGATCTTCATCAAGGTGCTTTTTCCGGCGCCGTTTTCCCCACAAAGGGCATGGACCTGCCCCGCCTCGGCCTGGAACGCCACGCCTTCCAGAGCGTGCACGCCGCCGAATCGCTTGGTGATCCGCTCCATCCGCAAGCGGGGCTTGGGAAACGCTTCAGGCTTTGGGGTCAAGGTCCAAGGGTTCCGAACGACGCAGTAGGTTGCCCTGGTAATTTTTGTTGCCCAGGGTTTTCCGGAATCGCTCTTTTTCGCGATTCACCATCTCGACATAGACCTGATAGCGGGTCTCGAACGTCGCGTCGATTCGACGTTTTTGCTCTTCCGTGATCGTGGGGATATGGGACATGAGGCACCAGGTCCTATCCGAGGAGTTTTTGGAAGACACTCTCCAGATTCAGCCGGGCGGAGAATTCCTCGATCATCGCCTGCCAGGATTCTCGGTCGTCCTCGAGGAAGTGATCCGCGACGTTGGTGTCGATCACAACCGCGGCGACCTCGCCGGAATCTTCCAGCGCATAAGGGATTATGGGGGCCGCGATCAGGGATTTCAAGTAAAGGTGTTGGGTCTCATGAAGATAGAACCCCGGGACCGCCGCGCAGTCCGGCACAACCAGAAGTTCTCGTCGTTGGAGGCAACGGACGGCGTAGCAGGGATCGGTAAGGTTGTCGAGCCGGAAGCGGTTGGGATGGTCGCGGAACGAACGGAAGCTGGCGCGGGTGCGTTTCAGGATATCGGCGGAAAAGACCGGCCAGAGGATGCCGTCCTGGTTCACATACAGACCGATCCGGAAATTCTGGGAGACCGAGCGAGGGGTGTTGGGCAGCAATTCCCTGAGGAACGCGCCCATCTGCATGAGCAAGAGATACGCCTGGGAATCCGGGGCGAGCCCCTCGCGGACCCGGGAAAGGGAAGCCCGCCCTCCCGCCGGGGCGTCAATCAGGGCGTTCTCGACCCGGGCCCGTTTGTCCAGGACCGAAAACCGCAGCGAGGCGAGCAGTCGGGCGCGGAAAAGACTGAACTGCTCCACGTTGCCGACATCCCGCTTCAGCTCGTGGACCTGCTCCACCAGGGCCAGGAGGCTGGCCTCGTCGGCCCCCTTCTGGCGGCGGGCCATGCGGGCCGCCCAGATGCCGGTGGTTTCCCAGAGCAACCAGCTCAGGATGGCCAGCCGCTGGGTGAAGTCCCAGCCGTGGGCGGGCGTCGCGGCGCGGGTCTGGATGGCCGAGAAGGCCGCGGCGGCGCGGGCCAGGGCGATGGCGATCCCGCCGGCCGAGTCCGGCAACCGGTGGCCGACCGATCTCCAGAACGCGGTGACGGCGACCAGCGATGCCAGGCCGGCGAGCGCCCACAGGAGCAACGCCGCACGGACCAGGGGCTCGACCACTAGCGGGAATCCCCCGCCGGTCGCAGGGCGGCGGCCATTTGCTTCATCAGTTCGGGTTCGGAGAGCATCAGAGCGCAGTGGCCCTGCCCCGGACCGAAGGCGACGGTGGCCTCGGCGGGCGGGTCGGCGCGGCGGAGGAAGTCGTCGAGGCGGTGGATGGCGTTGTTCAGGAAGTATTCGTCGGAATCGCCAGCGGAAATGTGGAGCTTGCCGCGGAGCTTGGGGCCGAGGTCGGGCCAGCGGCTTTCCAGGATGTGACGGAGGTCGTACCGTCGCCAGGACTCAGCCACGTCGCGATCGATGGCGCCGGTGCGCGGGTCCCAGGGCGGAACGGGATGGCCGTCGGCGCCTCGGGGGCCGAAGGTGGCCGCCCAAGAGCCCCACTGTCCCCCGGAGCGGGTGAATGCGTCGCCGCGACCCAGGACGTTTTCCAGCTGGCATTCGTGGCGGACGGTGAATTGCACGTCGCCGCCGAGGGTGCGCTGGGCGGGTCGCTCGAACCCCTGGGCGTTGAGGTAGGCGTTGCGGGCGTTGTAGAGGTTGATGAGTTCGAGGTCTCGAAAATCGACCGGGTCGGGGCTGGACGACCAGGCGCCGGCAAAGGTCTCGGGGTAGAAGACCTGGAGGGCGAGGGAGACCCAGCCACCGGTGGAGCAGCCGTCGAGGAACCGAGCGCGGCCCTCGCCGATGCCTCGGAATCGGGCCTCGACGTGGGGAATCAACTCCTGGGACAGCGAGGCGCCGAACGGCCCGTGGTTGTCGGAGTCGACCTGGTTCGGGTCGCCCAGGGGGCCGGCGCCGTCGAGGTGCAGCAAGATCATTTGCGGCGTTTCAGGGGCGAGCCAGTGGGCGCGGAAGTCGGACCCCTCGGCCATCATCGAGGCCACGTCGAAGGATCGAGAGCCGAAACCACCGATGTGAACCCTCAGAGGGTAGCGGCGGTCGGGGTCTCGGTGGAAGTCGCGAGGCAAGATCACCCCGGCCCTCACCGAGATGGGCCGTCCGTAAAAGGCGGTCAGGCGAGGCGAGGGGAGGGTGACGTAGCGCACCCATGCCGTTTCGGGCGGGATGTTCTGGAGAGGAACGGTCGTGGTCAATTCCAGGGAGACCGAGCCGGACGTCTTCGGGTCAAGGCGCAGTCGTTTCGGCTCGCTGACGAGGTTGCCCGGCATGTTGGCGCCGAGAAGGTCTCGGGAGCGGTCCAGGACGGCCTGAACCGTGTATTCAGCGGTTGGCAAGTGGGCGAGGTCGGCGATCGGGAAGGCCGCGGCGTGGGCGTCGACGATGAGCGGGGCGTCTCCCAGGTCGTGGTGATCGACATCGCGGCCCAGGAGCGGCGGGGCGTCCATGCCGGTTCGGCCGATGGAGCGTCTTGGCTCCCCGCGGAGTTTGGGGTCGAGGACGATGAGCAGCCGGCCGTCGATCGGCTCGGCGTGCAGGGACTTGGCGACGGACACCTCGAAACGCAAGGCCACGTCCCCCTTCGCCGCGGGGCCGCCCAGGATCAACGGAAGCAGGGCGACCCAAAATTGCGGCATCATGGACGGGCCTCCTCTGGTGGTGGTCGGGAGGCGTCATGGTACGAACCCCGATCGGGCCACGGAAGGGCGGTCCCGAGGCGTCGCCCATCGCGGCGGACCGGGCCGATCAACGGATCCAACCGTCTCGGGGGACGTACCCCAGCAGCGATTCGGCGCGTTCCAGGGGCCAGCGGGAGCCGGCGTTTCGCGAGGTGCCGTTGACGACCACGAACGATTCGGCCTCCAGGTCGGCCTCCACGGCGCGGGTGAACAGGCGGGCGCAGTCGCCGTCGGAGAGCCACAAGCCGCGGGCCCAGTCGTCGGGGAGGGTTTCGGGCCGGTTCTCGCCGGACTGAACCCAACCGATCCGCAGCCCAACGAAGTCGAGATCGAACGCGACGGAGCAGGCCCGACCCAGGCGTTCCCCGGCGAGCTTGCTCGCGCCGTAGGGGTTGCCGGGACGAGGCGGGAGGTCCTCGGCGATCGGGCCGTTGCCGACGTCTCGGTAGCCGCCCATCGCATGGTTGGAGCTGGCGAAGATGAAGCGGTCGACCCCCGCCAGGGCGGCGGCATGGAGGACGTTGGCGGTGGCGTCGAGGTTGGGGCCCTGAAGATCGGCCCAGGAGGCGAGCTCGCTGGCGTTGGCGGCGAGGTGGACCACTGCGTCGACTCCCTCGAACAGGTCGGCCCATTCCTCGTCAAAATCGGCGAGGTCGGCCCGATCCACTTCGGGCTCGGAGCCGTCGGCCGCCAGGTCGATCAGGACGAGGTCATAGACCCCAGCCCAGGCCCGGCGGAGCTTGCGGCCGATGTTGCCGCAGGCCCCGGTGATCAGGACGAGCCGGGTGTCGGAGTCGGAGTCCCCCCCCTGCCCCGCCTCTTCCAGATCGTCGTCGTTGTCGAAATCGTCAGCGCCCAGCAAAGGCAGCTCGGGCCAGGGATCGCCCGGTGAAGGGTGCTTGGACTCGCCATTGGTCCCCATGCGCGGTCGATCCCCTTTAGATCAACGTTCTGGCCACGTCTCGCACATGATTAATGACCACCTCGGGGAGACGCCCGAGGAATTCCGCGCGACGGATCTTCCAATCGAGGCTTTTTAACTGGTCGGCCAGCACGACGCCGCTGACTGGCAATCCGGATGGGATGCGGACCTCGAAGGGATATTCCTTGACCTGGCTCGTCACCGGGCAGAGGATCGCAAGGCCGACCTTGCGATTATAGGACGCGGGTGAGAGGACGACGGCCGGCCGCCGTCCCGCCTGTTCGTGGCCGGCGCGTGGATCCAGACTGATCCAGATCACATCCCCCCGCTCGGGAATATAACTGATTGGCATCAGGCCAACTCCCGACCAACCGCTGGCCCGGTATCAACCTCGGCGTGAAGATTCTCAACCGTCACGCCGTCCAGAAAGTCCTCGAGGTTGGGAATTGGGCCAACGGGGCGGGGGCGCACCTCGGCGGGGCGAATGAACAAGCCATCAGGCCGAGGTTCGATCAAGACCCTTGAGCCGTCCTGCATCCCATATCGACGTCGTTGCGCCACGGGGATCGTCAAGACTCCTTTGGCGCCAACCTCCGCGTCAATGGGAGCGTCGGGGTCAGCCCGTGGCCGCTCGATGGGTTGGATATCCAGGACGTCGCTGACCGGGACAAGTTTCGCTCCGTCCTCAGTCAAACCGTCCTTGCCGATTCTCGCCACCCGAGCGTGATCACGCTTCATGATGAGAATCGCCATGCGTCCCTCCGCTTCCTGGCCACGAAGTTGACAGGTGCGCGAAAAATTACGCCCACCACTGTCTTTTAGGGCTGACATGGCACGCATTCTCAGTAGAGATTCAGGAAATTCCGAATATCTGATTTATGAAACTTTAACTGCGAGTTTGCCTCTGTCAACGAAAAAGGCCGAGGCATCGGGATTTCCGATGACTCAGCCTTTGGTCGAATGGAACAAGCCGCTCTCAATACATATCGTCGTAGCCGCCGTGACCGCCCGCTCCGGCTCCGCCGCCCTTCTTGTCCTCGGGCATGTCGGCGATCAGGGCGTCGGAGGTCAACAGCAGGGTCGCGACGCTGGCCGAGTTCTGCAGGGCCGAGCGTGTGACCTTGGTCGGGTCGATGATGCCGTCCTTGACCATGTCGGTGTACTTATCATTCAAAGCGTCGTAGCCGTGGTTGCCGGTGCCTTCGGCGACCTTGCTGACGACCACTCCGCCGTCCTGACCGGCGTTCTCGGCGATCTGGTGGATCGGTGCCGAACAGGCGCGGACGATGATGGCGAAGCCGGCCTGCTCGTCGGCCGAGAGGTCCTTGGCCTTGTCCTTGACGGTGTGGGCCGCCCTTAGCAGGGCGACGCCGCCGCCGGGCAGGATGCCTTCCTCGAGCGCCGCGCGGGTGGCGTGAAGGGCGTCCTCGACGCGGGCCTTCTTCTCCTTCATCTCACTCTCGGTCGCCGCGCCGACATTGATCTTGGCGACGCCGCCGGCGAGCTTGGCCAGGCGTTCCTGAAGCTTCTCGCGGTCGTAGTCGCTCTTAGTGTCGGCGACTTCGCGGCGGATCGCCTCGATGCGGCCCTTGATGCCGTCGGACTGACCCGAGCCCTCGATGATCGTCGTGTTGTCCTTGTCGATGATCACCTTCTTGGCCGTGCCCAGGTCGGTCAGGGCGACGTTTTCGAGGTCGATGCCCAGGGCCTCGAAGATCGGCTTGCCGCCGGTCAGGACGGCGATGTCCTCGAGCATCGCCTTGCGGCGGTCGCCGTAGCCGGGGGCCTTGACCGCGGCGCTGCGGAAGGTGCCTCGCAGCTTGTTGATGACCAGGGTCGCCAGGGCCTCGCCTTCAATATCCTCGGCGATGATGACCAGCGGCTTGCCGGTCTGGGCGACCTTCTCCAGGACCGGAACCAGATCCTTCACCGACGAGATTTTCTTCTCGTAGATCAGGATGTAGGCGTCTTCCAGGACCGCTTCCATCGAGGCTGGGTTGGTGACAAAGTAGGGGCTAAGGTAGCCTCGGTCGAACTGCATCCCCTCGACCCACTCGACCTCGGTTTTGAGGGTCTTGCCTTCCTCGACGGTGACAACGCCGTCCTTGCCGACCTTCTCGAAGGCGTCGGCGATCATCTTGCCGACCTCACGGTCGAAGTTCGACGCGACGGTGGCGACCTGCTCGGTTTCCTTCTTGTCGCTGATCTTGGTGCTCAGCGAGTGAAGGACCGCGACGATTTCCTCGACGGCCTTGTCCATGCCTCGCTTGAGGAGGCTGGGATTGACCCCGGCGACGACGGCGCGGAGACCCTCGTTATAGATCGCCTCGGCCATCACGGTGGCGGTGGTCGTGCCGTCACCGGCGACGTCGGAGGTCTTGGAAGCCACCTCCTTGACCATCTTCGCCCCCATGTCCTCGTACTTGTCTTCCAGCTCGATTTCCTTGGCGACCGTGACGCCGTCCTTGGTCACGGTGGGAGAGCCGAACGACTTCTGAATGATGACGTTGCGCCCCTTCGGGCCGAGCGTCACCTTGACGGCGCGGGCGAGTTTGGCGACGCCCCTTTGCATCGCCTGACGGGCTTCCTGGTCGAACGCGATCATCTTGGCGGCCATGGTCACCCCTGGAAAAGTCGCGGGCTGTGCGATTCGTTTGGTGTGCGAAGTCGATGCGTGTGCGGGTCGATCAGCCTCTGGCCCAGGGCCCCTGCCCCGGCGGTCGTCGGGCGTCTCGTGGTTTATTCGACGACGGCGAGGATGTCGTCCTCGCGTAGCAGAAGCACCTTCTTGTCGCCGTCGAGTTTGAACTCATCACCGGCATAGGAGGTGAACAGGACGCTATCGCCGGCCTTGACCTGAAGTTCCCGGCGCTTGCCGTCCTTGGTGATGCGGCCTTCGCCCACCGAGACGACCTTGCCGCGCTGAGGCTTGTCCTTGGCGGTGTCGGGAAGGACGATCCCGCCGGCGGTGGTCCCTTTGGCCTCTTCTCGCTCAACCACCACGCGATCGCCCAGCGGCTTCACGTTCATCGACTCAACCTCCTCGGCCCACGGCGGTTGCCGGGCCCTGGTGGGGCTATCTCTGGAATTGCCGAAGCAACCTGCAACGTCGGCGGCAGGCCCCCTACACGGTGGCCTCCCGGACGAAGGACGATCCGATGGAATCAGCAACCGCCATGCCCTGACCTAGGAATTGACGCAGTTCCCGACTCTTGCGAGAGTTCTGTCAAATCACCGTCTTGGGCACGGGCCGGGAACTTCTGCCGGGTCGGGAGAGGAAGGATGGGGTCTCTGCCAATTCGGCAGTACTGCCGATCAAACCCCGCTCGGTTCGTCGTCGGAGGAAAAGGGTGACGGGCTCTCGCGACCGGAGTCCTCGGCCGCAACGCCAAGACGATGGCTGGCCAGTACCTCTGCTCCGTTGCCTCCGCCGCGACATGCCTCGCCACGCCGAACTGAATTACGCATTTGGAAATTCCGCGACCTTACTTTTCGGAGGCCCGGCCCAGGTATTCGCCGGTTCGGGTGTCGACCCGTACGACGACGCCCTCGTCGAGGTGTTCGGGGACCTGGATCATGTGGCCAGTGGAGAGCTTCGCCGGCTTGGTCCGGCCGGTGGCCGAGTTGCCGCGGACTCCGGGGGCCGACTCGACGATCTTGAGGTCCACCGTGTCGGGAATCTCGATGCCGATGA
The DNA here is from genome assembly GCA_965201075.1 of Isosphaeraceae bacterium. Lineage (GTDB taxonomy): Bacteria > Planctomycetota > Planctomycetia > Isosphaerales > Isosphaeraceae > CBDAVP01. The sequence continues at coordinate 138,533 of CBDAVP010000017.1, forward strand.
CCTCATCGTCGACGACGAGCGACTCCACCCCTGCCATGTTCTCGGTCATGTACGGGGATTGATCTTCCAGGTCCTCGGTGGCGATCGAGAATTGATTGAAGTCCTCGGCGTCCATGAAGTGGAAGCCGTCGGGATCTCGGTAGAGGTACTGGACCGGGCGACGCTCGAAGCTGGACTCGGCCAGACTGTCGGTCCCCTTGTAGGTTTTTTCGACGCGATTCCGCGTCTTGAGGTTGCGCGCTTTAATCTTGTACAAGGTGGCCGCCCCCCGGGCCGAGGGGGTTTGGACCTGAATATGCTCGATCATGTGAGGGGCCGCGTCGATCTCGACGACCATCCGGCGCTTGAAATCCTTGGCGGGAACCACGGGGAGCGTTCCTCATCGGTTGGGAATCGGGAGTGTCGGATCAGTCGGCAAGGCGAATCGTAACCGGGAGTCCGCGAGTGGTCAAAGCCGGCGGTGATTGACAAGCCCGGGGTCCGGCATTAGGGTGTCCCGCGGCGAGTCTCTTCCCTCGCGACGGTGGCCCACATGTCCGACGCCAGCCCTCGCGACGAGGCCCGAATTCTGGAATCCTGCCAGCGTGCCCTGGGCTACCAGTTCCAAGACCCCGCCCTGCTCCGCTCGGCCCTGACGCATGCCTCGGGCGCCGACCATCGTCTTGCCTCCAACGAACGTTTGGAGTTCCTGGGAGACGCCATCCTCGGGGCGGTCGTCTGCGAGTTTTTGTTTCGCCGCTACCCCGAATATCTCGAAGGCGATTTGACCCGCATCAAATCCGTGGTCGTCTCCCGAAGAACCGGCGCGACGGTTTCGCAACGGCTTGGACTTCAGGAATTCTTGACCCTGGGCAAGGGGATGGGCTCACAAGACCAGACCCCAGCCTCGGTCATGGCCGACGTCTTTGAGAGCCTCGTGGGCGCAATCTACCTGGACGGGGGCATGGAAGCGGCTCGGGAATTCATCACCCACCAACTCGGGCCGGAAATCGAGGCCACCGTCGGGGGTGAACTGGGCCTCAACTACAAGAGCCATCTTCAGCAGATCGCTCAGCGGCAGTTCGGCGCGACTCCCACCTACATCTTGCTTGACGAAAAAGGCCCCGACCACCTGAAGTGCTTCAAGATCGCCGCACAGGTCGGTTCCAATCGGTACGGGCCGGCCTGGGGAGCAAACAAGAAGGATGCGGAACAGCGGGCCGCCTTGAACGCCCTCAGCGAACTTGCCGGCGAGCCCCTGCCCTATCTGGCCGACTGAGACGTTGTCGAGGATCGAAAACGCTTCCCCTTGCGAGGGTCGCCCAGACTCCCGTAAAATCGCGCGCGGTAGGGGAAACCAGGACGAAAACCGACCGCCCGGGTCGAGGTCGCGAACCCGTTGCGGGAGGTCGCCGTGGACGGTTCGTTAGTCGCCAACCTGGGGATTGGACCCGGGACTTGGATGTTCCTGGCCCTGCTGTCCTGCCTGACCTTGTTTTTCAAGTTCGGCCGGATCTGGAGCATCCGCAACCTCGATTTGCTGCTGCTCTTCGCGCTAGCACCGGGGATGATGTCCCTGGTCACCAATAGTGGCGCCGAGCCCTGGAGCGCCTTCGTCTGGCTGTTGTTGGGTTCGGGTTTGTGGTTGGTCCGTTGCCTGGTGGACCTGGGCCTGACTCGCCGCCCCTTGCTAGAACCCAACCTCAATGCCGCGGGGTTGCTCTGTTTGGGCATCGGCATCCTGGGCTTGATGATCACCGAGACAGTGAGCCTGCCGGTCGAGGATGGGCCGTCGCGCAATCCTGCGGACACGGCGGGACGACATCGGGGCAAGCAACCCGCGACGGCGGATGTTCACCTGCCACTGGACCCATCGCTGGAATCAGCGCTGAAACAATCCCCCCTGCCCGCCTCGCTTCGCCGCAGTCCGCCCCAGGTGATCGTCGCCCGAATCCTGGCGAGTTTGGCCCACCTGGCTCTGGTGGCTGGTCTGCTGGTCGTCGGTTGGCGGCACTTCGGCCGACCGATGGCGGGTCTGGCGGTGGCCACCTGCTACCTGTTGATGCCCTATACCCGGATCGCCCTGGTTGACGGTGGGCAACTTGTCCCCGCGGCTTTGATCGTGGGAGCCCTGACGATGTACTCCCGACCGGGTTGGGCGGGTCTGCTCATCGGTCTCGCGGCGGGATGGATGCCCACCTGCCTGGGTCTGCTCCCCTTGTGGGTCGGATTCTACCGGGGCCGGGGCGCTCGCCAATTTCTCATCCCCGTGCTGGCCGCATCCCTAGCTTGTGGGGCCACGGGGATGCTCGTCCCCGCCCTGGCCGGATGGGCACGGGCGCTCGATGCTCGTTCACTGGCCGAGGTTGGTCTGGTCCCGAACCTCGACGAACCGGCGGTCTCGGGCTTCTGGGCGGGGATCGACCCCAGCTATCGCTTGCCGGTACTGATCGCCTACTTCGCCCTGGTCCTGGTGGCCGGTTTCTGGCCGGCCGAGAAAGACCTGGGAACTCTAATCGCCCTCTCCGCCGCTCTCCTGGTTGCCAGCCAATTCTGGTATCTGGGAGCAGGCGGCACCTTGGTTGTCCTTTATTTACCCCTGGTCTTGCTCATGATGTTCCGCCCCAACCTGGCCAACAAACGTCCGGCAATGCGCGCCGCCATATCCCCTCGGCAGGAGGCCCAGGCGTTTCGTTGATTGTGCCGCACATGTTTCACGTGAAACGAATACGGGCTGCGAAAGGTGGACGGGGAAAATCGGGGTGACCAGATTCGAACTGGTGACCTCCTGCTCCCAAGGCAGGCGCGCTAACCAGGCTGCGCTACACCCCGAATACGCGTCCTGGCCACATCCTAAACCTCCGCGGACGCGGCGGTCAAGGTAACGGCCAATTCACCGCATGGGGTCGCCGGTTGAAGGTGACCGGGGGCGTTCCAGTGGAGTGAGACCGAAAAGCCTGGTGACTCGGCGAGGGTCAAGGTCCCTCCCTGCTCTGCCACGGCACGACCAAGAAGACCCAGAGCGAGCGAGCCGGTATCGTCGCCGAAGCCTTTCGTGGTGATCTGGCCTTCTTGAAACTCCACCCAATCCCAACGAATGACCCCGTCGACATTCCGCCAGCTGAGTTCAACAAGGGAACCCGGGGAGAGTTCCTCCAACCGCCATGCGGCGAGAGCATCGAACGCGGTCCCAAGCCGGCACGGGTCGAACCGGGCGGGACGGTCCTCGACCGCGTCAACAACGATGATGCGACAATCCTTCGCCGCGTAGAGTTCCTGCCAAATGGGTCGACGCTCGTCCATTAGCAGACTTAAAGGAAGTTCGAGGGCGTGAACCTCGGCGGGACGGCAGATCCATTGCAGCTGGTCGATCAGCCGCTCTAGATGCTGGTAGTGTGCGTCCACCTGGGCGGTGTTGACGACGCCGAGAGTCCCCACCTTGCGTGCCATGTAAATTGCCAGACTGAAGGTCTGAAGCCGATTTCTCAAGGTGTGACAAAGCTCGCCGAAGAGTTCGTGCAGGTCCAACATTCGGTTGGCGTCGGCCGAGATCGCCGCGAGGTTGCGGAGGAACGGATCAAGTCCCGCGGGAGTCAACGTCATGGCGGTACGATCCTGACGAAAGTCGGTCCAGACAGGGTAACGGCGTGGTAAAGGGACTGGCCGGAAAGAGTCTCAGGCAAGCTGGGTGCCGGCAACGAAACTTGTGTTCCGAGTCTCGACCCACCTACCCCGTGAGTCGATCCGGCCCCCCAACTCGCCCAGCCTCCGGCGAGGTTGGTTCCCAACTTCCTTGCCGTTGGACAGAAATGGGAAGTCGAGAGGCCGGGTTACACGTCATGTGGGTTAACCCTTAGCCTCCAGCGACTCGCCGTGGATCAAGGCAGTGATGCGGTCAAACTCCGTCTGGTCGTGGAAGTCGATCACAATTTGCCCCCGCGATTTCCCCCGATAGCGAATGAGAACCGGAGCCTGGAATCGCGCCGATAGTCGAGATTCCAGGTCGACCAGGTGCGGAGCCCGGAGGCTTCCACCTTTTTCGATTTCCGCGTGGGACGAATCCTTACGAATCCGTGGCGATGTCGGCTCACCCGTGGCGACCAGCGCCTCGGTCTGACGGACCGACAGACTTTCGGCGATGATTCGCTGGCAAGCCGCGACCCGCTCGTCAGCGCTCTCCAGGCCCAGCAGCGTACGAGCGTGCCCCTGGCTGATCTTCTTGTTGCGGACGGCTTCGAGAACCTCGGCGGGCAGGTCCAGGAGTCTGAGTAGGTTGGTGAGCGTGGACCGATCCACACCCAGGCGACCGGCCAGTTCCTCCTGGGTGCCTCCGTAAGTATCCAGGTAGCGACGGAAGGCATTGGCCTTTTCGACGGCGTTGAGGTCCTCCCGCTGAAGGTTCTCGACGATGGCCAGCTCGCTGACGCGCTGGTCGTCGAGGTCCATGACCCTGGCATGAACCTCGTGCAAGCGGGCCTCGATGCAGGCCCGGAGACGACGCTCTCCAGCGATGACCTGATAGCGGTCGCCGACAGGTCGGACCAGGATTGGCTGAAGCATGCCATGCTGGCGGAGCGAGTCGGCGAGCGCCGCGATCTCGGCCGGGTCGAACTCCCGGCGGGGCTGGAACGGGTTGGCGTCGATTTGGTCCACCGGGATATGGCTAAGCTCGGCGGCTTCGAGGGAACTGGGTTCGAATCCCCCCTCCTCGGTCCCGAGGAGCGAGGCCAGGCCCCGCCCCAATCGCTTCTTATTCGCGTTCACGGTCCAGGACCTCCATGACCAGTTCCGCGTAGGCCCGAGCCCCTCGGGCCCGGGGTGAGTAGTCCAGGACGCTTTGGCCGTGGCTGGGTGACTCGCTGATGCTGACGTCCCGGGGAATCATCGTCTCGAAGACCGTGTCCTCGAAATATCCTCTTACCTCCTGGGCGACCTCGTTGGCCAGCTCCAGGGACGGGTCGTGCATCGTCAGGACGATCCCGCCAACCTCCAGGCGATTGTTGTCGCGGGCCTTGGTCTGCCGGGCGAGCTCAATAATCTGCGAGAGCCCTTCCATCGCGAAATATTCGCACTGGATCGGGATATAGATTTCGGCCGAGGCTCCAAGGGCGGCCCTGGTCAACTGGCCGAGCGACGGCGGGCAGTCGAGGAACACGAAATCGAACTGCCCGAGGTCACCGGCCAGTTGTTGGCGGAGGGCCGAGGCGCGTTGTCGGTTCGAGGCCGAAAGAGCGTCGGCATCGGCCAGACTTTGCGACCCAGGCAGGACATGGAGACCGGGTTGACTGGTCTCGGCGACACTCTCGGCCAAGGGTTTCCCCGAGAGTAGTGGGTGACGATGCGCAGGCTCGACGCCAAGGCCGCTAGTGGCATTGCATTGGGGGTCGAAGTCGACGACCAGGGTCCGGCGACCCGCCTTGGCAAGCCCAGCCGCGATGTTGATCGCGGTCGTGGTCTTACCTACGCCCCCCTTTTGGTTGGCCACGCTGATGATCTTGGCCATCCCGCCGACCTCCCTGTCGCTTGGCCCGTTCGTCCCTCCGTGGGCTCAAGGGCGGCGGGATCGTAACTGGGGTGGTTCCGCCTGTAAAGCTCAAGCCCCACGATCCCCATGCAATGCCGGCGGGATCAACCAGAGGCGGAAGACTCGGCCCATTCCCCTACGAGTAGCTTCGAGGTCCTCGTCCAGCAGGGTCGGCCCCGCGGGGCGGAACTCGAATACCGATGCCGGTCCCATCGGGATGGGTAGGCTTCCATCCCGGTGCGAACGGAGATCGATTTGACCTTCATCCAGCAGAATCCAATCTCCGGGTCGTCGATTTTTGCGCAAGGTCGAAAGGTCGGGCATGGGGCTGAACGGCACCCGACCACCGAGGTAGTAGGTCACGGGGGGACGCACCAACCCGAGGACTCTCGAAACCTCAGCCGATTGAAGCTTGGGCAGAATCCTCTGCTGGATCACCAAACGGAGGTCGTCGGTGGGCCCGAGGAGTCCAGGGATTGTCCGCGAGGTGATCGTCCCGACCCATCCCACGCCCGCGATCACCACAACCCCCGCCCACACCTTGGAAGTTCGAGAACGAAACCATTCCGCTCCAGTCTCTCGCCATTGGAGAATTCCTCCGAGCCAAATCCAACCCGCCGCTTCAATGGGCAGCCACAACCGCGCGTAGGGATGATAAAGCGGAGTGAGGACGGCAAGAACCAGGAGCCATGCACCAAGGATTCGACGCGAGGGTGGGCCTGAAGGGAAAAGCCCAGGAAGGCTTGCGAGGCCGAACAACCAGACGACCCCTGGCACGGCCAACGAGAGGCCCGCCAAACCTATCAAGCCCGGAATGGCCCAGCTTCGGCCGGAACCGGAGAATTTACCGGAATTCGCCACTCGACCCACGCCAATAATTCCGCCCAGTCCCGCCACGATCCATGCCGTGCAACCAAGCGCCAGGGGGGAGAGTGCGAAGCTTTGAGCGACCTGAGTTCTCACGTCCGAGGGCCAGGCTCTCCAGCCGAGGATATACGATTTTTGATGGGCCAGCAGTTGCGAGTATCCCCCGTGGGCCTCGATGAATCGATACCACGGAAGGTAAACCAGGGCAGCCACGCCGACGGCCAGAGTTCCCCATGAAAAGAACCGTCGACGATCGTCCCCGAGACGGACTGCGTGAAGGCTCGCGCCGGCAACCACGACCACCCCGGCCAACCATCCGTTGTATTTCAAAAGTTGGGCGAGCCCGACGGCCAACCCGAACGCGATCGCGCGACCCGCTCTCGGCTGTTCGGCAAAACGCCCGCCGAGGCCGATCGCCAGCAGCCACGCGAGTAAGAAGGTCGCGTCGGTCAGGCCCATTCTCGAGAACGCGAGATGAGGACCCGAAAAGGTGGCGAAGGCCGCGGAGGTCCATCCCGCCCCCGGTCCGAACGTTCTTCGGCCTAACCAGGCGACGACCGGGATCGTCAGTGTCCCCGCGATCACCGAGACGGCGAGGGCCGAAACGTCGGATGGACCGCCGGTCAGGAAATCGAAAATCCCGACGAGGATCGAGTAACCGGGCGGTGCGTAGGCGATCGCCGAGGGCGGGTAAGCGGCGAGTCCGGTCGGCGAGTAGATCCAGAGGGCGGCCGTCGCGTAAATCCCCTCGTCGAAATGCGTCAGACCGAGCGACCCCAATCCCTGGAGTCGGAGGGCCGCCCCGACCAGAGTGAGCAACACGACAACGATCGCCTCCCAATGTTGTCGGTATGGAGATTCCCTCATCGGATCGGCGAACTCCCGGTTTCACGTGGAACGCCCTGGAGGTTTCGCGTCCCTGGCAGGCGATCGTAAGCGTCGAACTCGTCGCGGGGAATGGACGAGTTGATTAAGCTCAAGAGCTTGACGGCTGTTGCCCTCGCACCGGAGGTCCGAGCGTGGTTCATCTCTTCAGCGACCGAACGATGCTCGACCACGTCCCGCCGCCGCGTCATCCCGAAAAGCCCGAGCGGCTCGCGGCGATTCTTCGGCACCTCGACCGGACCGGGCTGACGAAGTCATGTGTCGAGGGTGGGGTTCGGGCGGCGACCGCCGAGGAACTCGGTCGCGTTCATGACCCGTCCTTGCTCGAAGCGATCCACCAGTTTGGTCGGTCGGGTGGCGGCCTGATCGAGGCGGATACGTGGGTTTCGGAAGGGTCGCTGACCGCAGCCCTCCTGGGCGCGGGGGCGGTCGTCGAAGCCGTCGATGCCGTCGTGGAGGGCCGAGCCTCCCGGGCTCTTTGCCTTGTCCGACCCCCTGGGCATCACGCGAGGCCCGCCGCACCGATGGGCTTTTGTCTGTTCAACAACATCGCGGTCGGCGCGGCCGAGGCGATTCAGCGGTTCGGTCTGCAACGGGTGCTGATCGTCGACTGGGACGTCCATCACGGGAACGGCACTCAGGAGATCTTCTATAACGACCCGGCGGCCGCCTTCTTCTCCATCCACCGATCGCCGTTTTATCCCGGGACAGGAAACCGCGACGAGACGGGCACCGGGGCCGGGCTCGGTACAACCCGGAATCTGCCGCTGGCCTACGGCATCCGTCGCCAGGCGTTCCTGGAAGCGTTTCGGACCTCTGTCGAGGAATTCGCCGATCGGATCCGGCCGGAACTCATCCTCATTAGCGCGGGTTTCGACGCCCATGCCGAGGACCCCGTGGGGGACCTTGGCCTGGAGGTCGAGGACTTCGTTGAGATGACCGCCATTGTCACGAGGATCGCCGAGACCCACGCGGGGGGTCGACTCGTGAGTATTCTGGAAGGGGGCTATAACGTCTCTATCCTGGCCGGCTGCGTCGCCGAGCATCTCAAGGCCCTAAATTCCCACTCGGGAAGGCCATGACCCCAACGGGATTTGAACCCGTGTTGCAGGAATGAAAATCCTGTGTCCTAGACCAGGCTAGACGATGGGGCCCGTCAAAGCGTCTCCTACTTTAAGGGGTGAGCTCACGGCCGGTCAAGGCAGGCTTGCGAAGGGTTGTCCCTCTGGCTAGCCTGAGCGTTCCGCCGCTAATCCAATACTCACCGGAGTGATTCTCCGTGGGCCGACCCCTGAAGATCTTGATTTTGACCGGTGATGCCGGCGAAGCCCTGGAGATCCTGTATCCCAAGTTTCGCCTGGAGGAAGAGGGCTGGACGGTGCACGTCGCCGCTCCCCAGATTCGGCCCGTTCAATCGGTCGTCCACGATTTTGAGCCCGGCTTTGACACCTACACCGAAAAGCCTGGATACCGAGTGGCTGTCGACGTCAGCCTGGATGGACTCGACCCCTCGGTCTACGACGCGCTCGTGCTTCCCGGAGGCCGAGCACCGGAATATCTCCGGAACCGTCAGGCGGCGGTGCTGGCGGTTCGCCATTTCGTGGAGGCAGGCAAGCCGATCGCGGCCAATTGCCACGGGCCGCTCCTGCTGATTGCCTCGGGTTGCGCTCGAGGACGAACGATGACAGCCTACCCGGATCTGGAGCTTGACCTGCGATCGTCAGGAATCGCCTTCGTCGACCGCGAAGTAGTGGTTGACGGGCCGCTGGTCACCGTGCGAGGCTGGCCGGACAATGGTCATTGGATGCGAGAGTTTGTCCGCCTATTGAAAGCCAAATCCAACGAGACGTCGAGAACCTAGGCGGGCAGGGGAGGTCAGGGGGTGTGGCCGTTCTCCGGAGTTCGTGTTACCGTCTTGGGTTTGAGACCATTCTGGATGGCCTCATGGACCTCTTGACGGTGGACACTGATCTCCTTGGGAGCCTCGATCCCCAGACGCACCTTGTCGCCACGAATCTCCACCACGGTCACCGTGATGTGATCGTTGATGATGATGCTCTCGTCCTTCTTCCGCGAAAGAACTAGCATCGTCGGTCCCTCGGGTGGCCGAGTGTCCCGTCAATCGGGCACGACGACATCGCTCCGGATCGGGTGCGAACGCTCGCAAACCCGCCCAGGACGATCACCGGCCAGACGAACCTTGCGGCCCGCCTTCTTATAATCTAGCGCGGAGGCTTACCCGGTCAAGGTGTCGTGGGGAATTTGGCGCGCGGTCTGCACGCACGAGGCGTCATCGTTGACTCAGCCGAGGTTTTCTGAGTAGCGACGATAAAGGTGCCCAAGCCCCAAATCTTGAATCTCCGCCTCAATATCTTCCGGGGTGGCGGGATGGATCGTTTCCCGTAATTCCTGGATGAGTAACTCCAGAAATTTCCCACGAGCCCGCTGGAGAATCTTTCGAAACGCTTCGGGGCTGACTCGGTTACCAGTTTGCTCGCTCAGACGTTCGGCAATCTCCTCGATGGACGCCTTGGGCTCGGCGACTCTCAGATGCAACACCGTGGCGTAACGATTCTTGGGAGTACTGGCCTCGTAGGTTTCCAGTCGGGTCCAAACTCGTTTGATCACGGCCTCTCGCCAGACTCGATCATAGTCGGCGTCTCCCGCGGCAGGGTCCAGCAGGTCCCCGGGTGGCAACGGCTGGAGTTTTCGAGCCCGGAAGTGGTCGACGATGAGTCGGTGGAGGACAGTTCGGAGATAGTCGCGAAACCGTCCCTTGTTGTGGTCGGCGCCCGCGAGTTTATGCGTCAGGAGCTTGGTCCAGAACTCCTGAAAAACTTCGTCTGCGAGATTCCGGTCGCGAAGTTTCAGCCGAAGATAGCGTTCGACGGCATCATGGTAGCGACCGATCAATTCCCTCATCGCGGCCTGGCCGACGGGACCCGGCGTGTGCGCGTTGCGGATCGTGGTCCAGCAGGTATCCAGGTCGGTGAGGTGGTCTTCGGGCAGCGGGGTGCCAGGGTCTTGGGTAGAGGTGGTCATGGTCCCGCGTGGCCTCGGGAATCAGGCAACCTGCGAACCAACCCGGCCCACCGAGGGGGCCAGACAGTCGACACCCTCGCCAGGGGGCATGAGATTCAGAGAGTTCCACGTGGAACGCCCAACCTCGCCACCGCGGTACCAGGTCCGGCGAGAATCACATCCCAATCGACGAGCGAGGCTCTGTCAAGACCCGCGCGCGAGGCATCCTCGCCGATTGACCCGTTCCGAGCCATTCGCCATGATAGACCCGCGCTCGGGCAGAGGGTTGGCCCCGATCTCGAAATGAATCCTTCATGGCCACGATCCTGCTCATCGATGACACCGCTGACTTTCGTGCCCTCGCCCGTCTCCTGCTGGAGCAGGGGGGACATCGGGTCATTGAGGCCGTAGACGGTGGCCAGGGGCTCCGCCTCGCCAAGGACCAACGACCCGACCTGATCCTCACCGACCTCGCGATGCCGAGGGTGTCCGGCTGGGACGTCCTGGAAGGCTTGAAGGCCCATCCCGAGTTGGCGGAGGTCCCGACATTGGCCCTCTCGGCGCACGCCATGAAGGGGGACCGCGAGCGAGCCATCGCCGCTGGGTTCGACGGGTTTCTGCCTAAACCGATCGACGACGAGCGGTTCGAGGCCACCATCGCGCGGCATCTCACTCTGGAAGGCCGGTCGAGTTCCATTCCGGTTCCGGCGACTCGAACTCCGGCGATTCGGGTCGAAACCCCAACCCAGCCCCTGTCCGCCAACGGGGTCCGCCCCGTGATCGGCGGGAATGGGCGGCGAATCCTGGTCGTCGATGACAACCCCGACGTGTTGTACCTGCTGGAACAGCACCTGGTCCGGTCGGGTTTTGCCGCGGTGGGTGCACTCGACGGACCAACGGCCTTGGAGATGGTCGAGCAGATGGGCCCCGAATTGGTCGTCTGTGACGTGATGCTTCCCGGGATCGATGGGTACGAAGTGACCGCTCGGATCAAGGGCCGGCCCGCTGCGCCGTTCTTGCCCGTCGTGCTGGTGACGGCTGGAACTCCCGACCGGCAGCGCGGTCTCGAATCCGGAGCCGACGACTTTCTCGGCAAACCAGTCGAGGCGGCCGAACTCATCGCGAAAGTCCGCAGTCTCCTCAGATTACGGGACGCAATTCTGGAAGGACGCCGGCAGGCCGAGGAGCTGCGCAGGTCCGAAAAGGTCAAGGAGCGATTCATCGCCACGGTCGCTCACGACCTGCGAACCCCGCTCAACGCGATGGGATTGACCGTGGAAATGATTCGCATGGTCCCCCTGAGTCCCGAGGAACATGAAGCCTCGCTAACCGTCCTTGCTCAAAACATCCAGCGAATGGCGGATCTGCTCAAGGGTCTTTTGGACTACTCGCAGCTGGTCGCGGGGGAGCAGCCCTTGAACCTTGCTCCGTTTGATCCGAGGTCTCTGGTCCATGACGTCCGCGATAGCCTCGCCGCGACCGCCGTGCATCAAGGGCTGGAGGTGGTTGGGACCATTGATCCGGGCTTGCCCAACGAGGTGATCTCCGACTATGCCAAATGTCGCCAGGTGGTTTTCAACCTCGGGTCGAACGCTCTAAAGTTCACTCGACAGGGAGGCGTGACCTTCCGGGCCCGGCCCGATGGAGATGGATCCTGGGCTGTCGAGGTGACCGACACCGGCGTCGGAATCGCTCCCGAGGACCTCGAGGGGATCTTTGAGGAATTCGGCCAGGCGAGGATTGGCCGTCCCTCGGATATTCCGGGCACCGGACTCGGCCTCGCCATCAGCCGTCGCCTGTCCGAGCGACTGGGGGGAGGCTTGACCGTGCGGAGCGAACTGGGACAAGGAAGCACCTTCTGCGCACGCTTGCCGGTAAGGCTTGAGACTCCACCTCGCGCCTCCTGAAAATCGAGGAGCGATGGTTCCATTTTGTTTCGACGAGTCTCCGACGGTTCTGGCCTAGTCTAGAGGGAGACGAACGTGGGAGAGGCCGTCTTCGAATTTCCTCGCTCGTGAGCTCATGACAACGGTTTTGACCCCCTCGAAAATTCGCGATGAACCGCGTGGCTCGCAGAACTCACGCCGCGATGGAAAACCAACTCGGTTTCTCGGCGGGAGGGCGGGGCCAGTGGATTGTTGAATCACGAGACGCCGCACGCCTGAGGGATGGGAATGGGGCCCGCGAACCGGGAAGGCGTTGACTTGATGAGATGGGGTGACTTTAGCTTGCGTACCAAGGTCTTCGCCGGAGTGGTTCTCACCAGCGCGACTTTGATCGCGCTTCCCGTGATTTTTTCCCGGACGTCGCAACGGCAATCCGACGCGGCTCACTGGGTCAACCATACGTACGAAGTCTTGCAGCATTCCGAGTCGATCCTCGCCGATATTCGACGACTTCAGACTCTGGCGGTCGGTCGGAGAGTCCAGCCCGACCCTCGTATTGAGGAAGCCTGGGGCAGGGCCGTCGAATCCTTTGACCGCGATCTCGCCGACATTCGGACCCTGACCGCGGATAATCGCGGCCAGCAAGAGCGGATCGGAGAGGTCCACGCCCAGGTTCACTCCTGGCTCGCGATGCTCGAGGCTTCGCTCAAACCGAACATGCCGCCGGCCCAGCCGATTGCCGACCTTATCCTCGGGACACGGGGCGTTTCTCCCAACGGAGAGGCGGAGCGTCTCCTGCTGGGCTTCACCCGCGAGGAACGCCGGTTGCTGGAGACGCGTCGGGCCGCCAATGAGTCGGCGATCCTTTGGAATACCACGGTCACTCGTGCGGGCGCCTTGTTGGCGGTGCTGGCCAACCTGGTCGCCGCGTTCTGGTTGCTGGCCTCACTGATCCGACCCGTCCAGATGCTCACCGACGCCGTCCGAAAATTGCACGACGGCGACTTGGAGACGCGTGTCCCCGACCTGGGCAAGGATGAGCTCGGCCGGCTTGGCCTGGCGTTCAACACGATGGCCGCGACCCTCCTGAAAAACACCCGTGACCTGGAGAAACGCGACGTCCAGGCCGGAGTGTTGAAGGTTTCGGAGATCCTGTCCTCCACCAACGACCCCGCCCACTTGCTCGACTCGGCGTTGGAGCGAATCCTCGATGTAACGAATTGCCCGGCCGGGGCTCTCTTCCTCCGCGCCGGTGCTGACGAGTCGTTGCGGATGATGGTGGCCTCGGGACTCGAGTCGACCGAGACCGAGGTCGTCGTCCGACCCGGAGAGGGAATCATCGGTCGAGCCGCCCGAGGTTCGACCACCCTCTTCGTTCGGACCGCGGACGAGGCGCAAGCCAATCCGGACGAGAGCGCGTCACCCACGCGGTTGGCAATCGGCCAGTGGAGCGGCCCGCAACGCCCGGTGGAGATGGCCTATCAGCCGCTGCATTCCGGACCGGAATTGGTGGGGGTACTCACCCTCGCCGCCACCTCGCCATTGCCTGACCGAACGCGGAATCTGCTGCGGATCATCGCCGGGCAGTTCGGGCCAGCCATCCAGAACGCCCTCTCCCATCAGACATTGCGTCGCCAGACCGTCGAGCTTGAGGCCCGCAATGCCCGTCTCGACCACCAACGCGTTGAGATCGAGGACCGCAATCGCGAACTGATCGTCGCGTCCCGGCTCAAGAGCGAATTTCTGGCCAACATGAGTCACGAACTTCGCACCCCCTTGACCATTATTCTGGGGTTCACCAACACCGTTCTGAGGGGTACCCAGGGCGAACTGAACCCCGAGCAAGCCGCGAGCCTCAAGCGGGTCTACGACAATGGCCGGCACCTGCTCGACCTTATCAATGACATCCTCGACTTGTCGAAGATCGAGGCGGGCCAGATGGAAATCGACCCGTCGGCAATCAACCTCCGAGGTCTGGCCGAGACCGTCGTCGAAAACTTTCACGGCCTCGCCAGGACCAAGGGTTTGGAGTTGCGGGTCGAGGTCGGCCCAAGCGTGCCAGTGGAACTCGTGACCGACGAGGCTCGGCTGCGACAGGTGCTCGTCAACCTGATCGCCAACGCGATCAAGTTCACCGAGCGCGGCGAGGTTGTCCTTTTCCTCCGCCGTGGCCTGGAGGGGCAGGGGGGGTGTCGATTCGAGGTCCGCGACACCGGACAGGGGATCGCCACCGAGGACATTCCCAAGATCTTCGAGCAATTCCGCCAGCTCGACGGCCGGACCACCCGTCGCGCCGGGGGGACCGGTCTCGGCCTTTCGATTGTGCGCAGGCTGGTCTCGCTGCTGGGAGGGAGTTTGGACGTTCAGAGTGAGGTTGGGTCCGGCACTTCCTTTTTCGTCAATCTGCCCGATACCCCCGCAAACGGGGCTCTGAAGATTGATTTTCGCGAGTCCCCGGGAGAAGCCACGGCGCGATCCGGATTGGTCCTCGCCATCGACGACGACCGGGAGTTCCAGGCCCTGCTTGCCGCGGCGATCAAGGGTTTTCCCGCCGAACTGCGAGTAGCCGGCTCGGGGAAGGAGGGCCTCGGACTGGCGGAGTCGCTCCGCCCTGACGCGATCTTGCTGGACGTTCAGATGCCTGACATGGACGGCTGGACGGTGCTGAACGCCTTGAAGGCCAACGCCGCGACCGCCGAAATTCCCGTCATCATGCTGACGGTGCTCCAGCGTCGCGGCCTGGGCCTGATGCTGGGGGCCGCCGATTACCTCACCAAGCCCCTGGACCCCGACCGCCTGGCCCGTGCCCTGAGACGGGTCGGGGCTCTGGGCACCGGCGGCCCCGTCCTGGTCATCGATGACGATCCCGACATCCTGACCTTGCTCGGCACCCAGTTGCAGGCCGGTGGATACGCGGTCCGCCTGGCCCCCAGCGGCGCCGAGGGGCTGAGACTGGCACGGCTGGAGCCCCCCTCGGCGGTGATTCTTGACCTGATGATGCCCGACATGGACGGCTTCGAGGTCGCCGCCGAACTGAATCGCGACTCCGACCGCTCCCGGAACATTCCGATCCTGGTCCTGACGGCCAAGGATCTCACCACCGAGGACATCCGTCGACTCAATGGGCGGATCAACGAAATCGTGCAGAAGGGTTCGATGAGCCTGGAAACCCTGGTCGCTCGCTTGACGGCCATGCTCAAAAAAATGGGAATCGTCGCCGGCGGTTCCGCGACCCCGACCACAAACCGCTGATCGACGCTCCGCCTGTTCGCTTACTGCGCCCGGGTGGATTCGAACCACCGACAAACGGTTTAGAAGACCGTTGCTCTATCCAGCTGAGCTACGGGCGCCAGGGACGCGGGAGGGTTCCGGACTTGGCCCGGGCGGGTCGGGAGTGCGCCCGGCAGGATTCGAACCTGCGGCCTGCGGTTTAGGAAACCGCCGCTCTATCCACCTGAGCTACGGGCGCCTCGGGTAAGGTCTTCCCGATTCTGGGCGGGCAAGACAATGCCTGTCAACGCCTTCGATCCCCCGCTCACGGTCGCCCAGGGCCAATCTCCGGGTCGACTCGGCCTCGGATCGGCATCCTGGAATCCGATCGTGGGGATTGTTCCGACCCCGGGCGTTTGTCGTACAATGGAACCAGGAATTGGCAACGCCTGGCTTGCGAAGGGCGTCCCGTTCCCGCGGAGAGACAAGTTGCATCCGCGACTGGATGGATGCCCCAGCGCACTGGATGGAAAGGGGATCGTCGATGGCCGACGTCAATACGGTCCCGGACCCCACCGTCGGGATCATGCCCGAAGTCTACATCGGCAGTTATCGCCTCCTCCGCCCATTGGGCAATGGTGGGATGAGTTCGGTCTTCCACGCCGTTCACACCGAGAGTGGGCTGGAAGTCGCCCTCAAGGTTCTTCCGCGAGCCCTGGCCCAGAAAACCACGCTCCTCCAACGCTTCTTGCGCGAGGCTCGTAGCGCCGAGGCGCTTCAGCATCCCAACATTGTCGAGATTTACGATCGTGGCGAGGACCAGGGACGTCACTACCTCGCGCTCGAATTCGTGGACGGCGGCGACCTTCACGAGCGGGTCCGCGGCGAGGGCCTCCTGAAGGGGGTCGAGGCCATCCGCCTGGTCCGTGCCACGGCCGAGGGGCTTGGCTATGCCGCCTCTCGAGGGGTGATCCATCGCGACGTCAAGCCGGCCAACATCCTGATCGATCGCCAGGGAAAGGTGAAGATCACCGATCTGGGCCTCGCCCTTCAGCTCGACGACGAGGATGAGCGCGTCACCCGAGACGGGACGACCGTGGGCACCGTCGACTACATGTCCCCCGAGCAGGCCCGCGACAGCCGGGCCACCAGCATCCGCAGCGACATTTATTCCCTGGGCTGCACTCTGTACTTCCTCCTCACCGGCGCGGCCCCGTTCGCCGGAGGTGACCTGCCGACCAAGCTACGGAGGCATGCCCTGGAGGCTCCTCCCGACATCCGCCGAGTCCGACCCGACCTCTCGTTGGCCCTCTCGCGGTTGATCCAGAAGATGTTGGCCAAATCGCCGGGAGCCCGGTTCCCCGACTACGCCCACCTGATGGAAGCCCTCGACGCTCTGCCGGTCTCCGACCTGGACCCCGACGGCGACCCGCAACTCGTGCCGCTCGACGACGAAGAGGCGAGCCCAGACTCTTCAACGACCAAAAGGGTCGGGACGGTCGACTCCTCGACCGCCCGAACCGAGGCGGTCGGCCTGGTGGGACTTCAGGCTCCCGCCGAGCCGCGGACCGGTTCGTCGATGACCTGTCCCTCGCCCGCCGGCTCTCGGTACGGACCCACGCCGGCCGCGGGCTCCCCCGTGTCGCGACCGGGGCCGGCGAAACCGCCCGTTCCGCCCGCCCACGCTTACACCGACGCGGCACCTCTGCTTCGAGAGATTCTGGATGAGGAGGAGGCCCCTCACCTCCCCTCGACAACCCTGGGGCTGCGTCGGGGGTCGGAACCCTCGGTCCAGGATTACATCATTCGAGGCATCGTGGTTGGGCTGGCGATCGCCGTGGTTGGCCTTGCCACGACCCAGGTCGCTCGCCTGGTCTCCCGAACCTCGACCTCGCCAGCCCCGAAGAAGACCGACACGGCCCCGGCCACCCCAATCGACACCCCCGTCGAATCGTCCGAGCCGCTCCCAATGCCGGAGCCCAAGCCCGAGCCGCGACCCGACGATTCCCTGTTCATCCCAGAGTCCCCCGAGACCCCTCCGCGTTGAGGTCTCCAGTCGAAGCAGGCCAACTCGCTTTGATCCCAATCGAGGACACTTCCCAAGGGATTGCTGACGGACACCGGGAGGAGGTCATGGTGACACGGACGGGTCTCGGGAGCATGGTCCTTCTCGCGTGGCTCGCCTCCTCATCCTGGGCTCGCCAGGCGGGTCCAGGCGGAAGTGGACACCATCATCACCATCATCAAGGCGGTCAGGGGGGAGGGTTCGGCTATGGCCCGGTGGTCGGCTACTCCTACTTCGGGTTCAGGTACACCCCGTATGTCATCACCCCTCCGCCGATTTTCATCACCACGGGCCCACTACTTCCCCCGTGGCCCGGTCCGGTAGAGCTGCCGCCCGGCCCCTCGTCACTGGAAGGCAGCGGCAACCCTTCTCCGCAACGCAAAGGCTCCCCGTCTCGCGCTGAGAAGCTCGTCGAGTTGGGAGACCACCTTTTCCGCTCCCACAACCTCAGTCGCGCCAACGAACGTTACCAACAAGCCCTGAAGGCCGACCCCCACTCGGCGACGGCCCACGCCCGGCTGGCGCAGGTGGCCGTGGTCCGAGGTCGCTACGGCGAAGCGGCCGACGCATTCCGCGCCGCCGAGGCCGTTCATCCCGGGTGGCTGGAAACGGCGAAGGACATCCAGGCGCTCTACGCCGAACCCGAGGATTTCGGCCGCGAAGTCGCCAAACTCGAGAGCTACCTCCAAACCCATCCCGGCGATCGCGACGCCTGGTTCGTCCTGGGGGCCAACTGGTTCCTCTCCGGACGATCGCGCAAGGCCGCCGACGTGTTCCTCCGCCTCTCCGACCGACGGGTCGACGCATCCCTCGCCGCCTTCCTCGCCGCGTCCCTGCCCGAACCGCTTCCGGCGGACCGCTGACATCCGAGCGTGCATGCGCGCCGACCGAAACCGATTCGCCCCCAGATCGACCGATCGCTGCGGTCCATGAAATCGCAACATCTCCACTTCATCAGATGTTTCAAGCTTTGGGGAGGACGCGCGATGTTTCCCGGATGCAACGTCGTCCGGGATTGCGATTGAAAGCCTCGGTCGGGTGAGGAGAATGATCGAGCGTGAATCCTTTGGCGTAATGCCGAGGGATCGAGGAGGGCCTTCCTCCCCGCACCGACCCCGTCCGGGTTCGGCGACACGACCACCTGTCCGACTCGAACGGATGCGAGACGGGATGGAGGATGCCTGATGAGAGGAACCCCGACGCCATGGCTTCTCGTGGCCACGCTCGCCGCGCTGCTGCCCAACGTAGCCTCGGCCGAACCCCTGGTGACCCACCTCAACCCACCCCACGGCAAGCCTGCCCCATTCGAGCCCGTCGGTCGATCTCACCCCCCCTCGACCGTCACCGACGACCTGCATGACTTCCTCGCCCCGCCGTCCCGAGGCGAGTTTTGGGCCCGCCCCCTCGCCGACCTCCCCGCCGACCCCAGCCGAACCGACCTGCTCCCCGGGGTCATCGCATCGACCGACTCGAATAGCGAGTCCGGCACCACGGTCGCGACCTTCAAGCCCGGCCCGGCTTACGAGGGACCGACCGCGGCTGGGCTCGCCCAGGAGCCGCCGGCCCCCGCTCCCGAGCGTATCAGCCTGGCGCCCCCGACCCTCAAGGATCTTCGGACGCCTGAGCCAGCCTCGATTCTGCTCCTGCTGACCGGCTTTATTGGGATTACCGCCCGCCGTCACCTCCTCCGCCAGCGTGGCTGAGGTCGGCCGGCTCGGGGCGGCACCCTCAACGAACCGGCCCTGGGACGCTCGCGGCGTCCCAGCGGGGCAGGGCGGCTTTCAGCCGTTCGCGGACGGCCTTGGGAAGCTGTTTGTCCGGGTGACGCGCCTGTCTTGCGACAGCGTCGAGCCTCAAAGCCTCGCGAGCCTCGGTCGCCGCGGTCCGCTTCTGGTCGATATCGGCCAGGGCTTCGGCGTACTCGGCTCGCAGGGCGGCGTTGGTCGGTGACAGGGGGACGGCGTGCTTCAAGGCGTCGGCGATCCGGTTCCGCAGCCAATCTCGTTGGCGAAGTGGCAAACCCCCGCCATAACTTTCCAGGATCGCCCGAGCGTACACCGCCTCCCGACGGCGGACGGTCAATGAATGCGGATTCCTGGGCGGTTGCATCGCCTTGAGGAATGCAGTGTCGATGCGATACCAGACCTGGTCCTGAGCCAGGTGCCCGCGGGCCTGCCAGCCCCGGTATTCCAACTCGGCCAGTTGCAGATACGGACGCACCGATAGCCGATCAGCCTCATTCGCCTTCTCCGCGCCGGCCACGGCCTGGTCGATCGCCCGCAATCGCTCGGCGGAGTCGCCCGCCATTCGCGCCGGCAGCTGGGTCGAGTCCAGCAGGGATTCAGCCTCCCAGAACGGCCCGATCGCGCCGACGAACCCACCCACCAGGGCCACCGCGACTGCCGCCAACCCGAAGGCGCCGGCGCGTCCGCGAGACTGGCGTACATGACCACAAGGGCGGTCGGTCCGAAGATTCTGCGCCAGCGCCAGGCACGCCCAAAGCCCCAGGGACACCGGAGCGAACCCCAACCCACCGGCCGCCAGCAGGTTGACCATGATGGCCAGCGCCGCCGCGCCTAGCCCGGCCGCCGGAATCGGCACCCGCCGCCAGATCGGCAGGCCCAGCAAAACGGTCGCTCCCCAGGCCACACCCAGGATCAGCCAACGCGCCTCCAGGCCCGGCTGAAACGGGTCCAGTCCCCCCAGAGGCCCCGCCAGCAACCAACCACCCCCCGCGCAGGCGACCAGTCCCCGCAATGGCTTGCCCCGCGGCCCCTCCTCATCGACGGGCTGCGCCTCGACCCCGCGTGACGGACCGAACGCGTCGCGTAGCCCAAAACCCAATGCCAGGATCAAGGCGACCGCCGCGCCAATCCCCGCGACGGCCCAGGCTTCCAGGACGAAATTATGCGGGTCGGCGACTTCTTCACTGGCCCAGGCGCGCTTGTGACGGAGGTAGGCGTCGCCGAAATTGCCCGGCCCGACCCCCGACCACCACGCCCCCGGCTCCCGCCGGATCACGTCCCAGGCCCCCTGCCAGTATTCCCAGCGATACCGCAACGACTTGGTCGACTCGGACAGAACCTGTCGATCCAGTCGCCCGGTTTGGATGCCCGCGAAGACCATCCCTGCCAGGACGACCGCCCCGGCCAGCCCCGCCATCGCCAGGGTTCGCGGCGGGAGGGCTCGTCGCGCCCGCCACGCCAACACCAGAGTGGCCAGCGCCAGGCCAAGGTAAGCGCTACGGCTCTTGGTCAGGACGAGGCAGGCCACGATCAACAGCCAGGGCAGGGCCCCCAGGATCAGGGCTAGCGACATCCGCGTTTCCCGACGACGAAGCGATTCCAGCCCCACCGCCAGGCCCAAAACGGCGGGACCGACCAGAAACCCGGCCAGCGAGTTCGCCAGGGCAAAGGTCGCGGTCGGCTCGTTGGACTGCAACAGGCGGTTTTCAAACAACGCCTGGGCAGGCGAACCCGGTTCGATGTTCTGGGCTCGCAGGAACTCCTCGCGATGGGCCAGGTAGAATTCCCGGGTCGCGGGCCACTCGACGACGGATTGATAGAGCCCATAGGCCGCCACGGCCACCGCCGTCGCCATCAACACCCCGGCCAGCGTCGCCACCTCATTCCGCCCTCGGGGCAGCAGCCGCAGCAGGGCATAGGCTACCCCCACGCCGATCCAGTCCCAGGCAAGGTTGACCGCCAGCCGTCGCTCGGCGCCGTGGCTGGCCGACAGGCCGACCAGAGCCATGAACGCATAAACCGCCGCGTCGGTCCACGACCAGCGAAACCGAACTCGGCCGCCGACCACGCCCGCGACCCCGGCCAGGACCGCGGCGATCAGCACCGCCAGGGTCCACCGCAGCCCCATCCCCGAATCTTCCTCGGTGCGAATCCCTTCACCGGGCCAGTAGGCCCTCGCCACAACCAACGCCCCGGTCAGCCCCAGAGCCGCCTTCCGCAGCCATTCCCCCGCCGTCGCCAGCTCGTCGTCGGCCGTGTCATAAATCGGGTCAAACGGCCGTGGGTCGGTCGAGGTCGCGGTCCTGGGTCGAGGTCGGGGTCGGGGTTGGCTGGGGGGCATCGCGTCGTTCCGGCCGGGGCGTCGAGACCTCCAGCACGGCCACCACCCCGAGCAGGCAGGCCGACTGGGCGACGATCACCGCCGCCTCGCGTGCACTCAGGCCAGGTCGGTGGAGCAGCAGCGCCCCAAGACCCCCGGCCAGGGTCACCAGGTAAATCGTCCCCACCGCGCGTCGCCGAGTCAAACCCCGATCGACCAGCCGATGAGAGAAGTGGCTCCGGTCGGCCTGGAACGGGCTACGTCCCTCACGGATGCGGATCAAAATCACCGAGAACGTGTCGTACAGCGGAACGGCCATGACCAGTAGCGGCGTCAAGACCCCGAACCGCGTCGAAGGTCCCTTGGCGAACGTCCCCAGTATCGTCAGGGCTCCCAGCAGAAACCCCAGGAAGTTGCTCCCGGCATCCCCCATGAACAACCGGGCCGGCGTCGCGTTGTGGACCAGAAATCCCCCCAGGGCGCCGATCAAGACCAACAACACGCCTGTGACGAACAGTCCACCCAGGTCCGCTAACGCCCCGGCGAACAGCGACGCGGCGATCAACCCCACACCCGCCGCCAGCCCGTCCATGTTGTCCAGGAAGTTGAAGGCGTTGGTCAGCCCCACCACCCAGAGGACCGTCAACAGGTCGGTGATCCAGGGGTGATTGGAAAAGGGGGGGAACAGGGTAATTCGGACACCAACGAAAGGCAGGGCGGAGGCCAGCCCCAACTGGACCAGCAGCCTCGGCTTCCAGTCCAGTCCGAAGCGATCATCCACCAGCCCCATGACCAGGATCGCCGTCGCCAGGCCGAAGACGACGGCCATCACCGGCGCACGCTCTCGGAGGCCCCCCAGGTGGACAGCCAACCCCGTTGGTAGCCTGCCCACACCCGAGCCGACCCAGGCCGCCGAGACTCCCAGGATGATCGCCATCGTCAGCCAGATCGCCACGCCGCCACCGAGCGGGGTCGGCCGGTCATGGGCCTTCCGTCCCCCTGGCCGGTCGATCAGCCCGACCCGAGGCGCCACCCCACGGACCACCCAGCCCAGCGCGACACTCACAAGGAAGGCGACCAGGGTCAGCCCGAGGCCGGCGAGGCTCAAACTCACGACCGCTTCGGGCTGCCCGTCGCGCGGGCCGCCTCCAACTCCGCCAGGATCAGCGGGGCCGCTCCCATCGCGTCAATCTTGCGAACTTCGCTCTCGGTCCGCCACTTCAATTCCACCTGGCCGTCCTTCAAGCCACGCTCGCCGACCACCACCCGCAGGGGAATGCCAATCAGGTCGGCGTCCTTGAATTTCACCCCGGCCCGCTGGTCGCGGTCGTCGATCAACACGTCCACGCCCGCCGCCTCCAGCAACTGCGCCAGCCCCCGCGTCGTCCGCATCACGTCCTCGGATTGCACCTGCATCGGCACGAACAACACCTGATAAGGCGCCAGACCGAGCGGCCAGATGATGCCGTCCTTGTCGTGACTGGAGTCAACCGCCGCGGCCAGGATGCGGCTGACACCGATGCCGTAGCATCCCATGATAAGCGGAGTGGCCTGTCCATTTACGTCGAGGAACGTCGCCCCCATCGCTTCGGAATACTTCGTCCCCAGCTTGAAGACGTGGCCGATCTCGATCCCCTGAGTCAACGTCAGGGGCCTCCCGCAGCGGGGGCAGGGGTCGCCCTCCCCGGCCGAGCGTAGGTCGAGCACCCGTTCCAGAGGGAAATCCCGTCCAGGGACCACCCCCGTCAGATGCTGGTCAGCTGCGTTCGCTCCGACCACCACACTCGTCAACGCCGCGACCGCGTGGTCCACGGCGACCGGAATTCTCGACCCCACCGGCCCGAGGAACCCCAGAGGCGCTCCGGTGGCGGCCTCCACCTGCTTGGCGTCGGCCGGTTCCAGCATCTTGGCCCCGAAGGCCCGCCGCAGTTTCGGTTCGTTCAGTTCGTGGTCGCCCCTCAACAATGCCGCGACGGGCTTGCCGTCGGCCCAATAGACCAGGAACTTGGCCGAGACGGACGGGTCGACCTTGAGGAATCGCGTCACGTCCTCGATGGTCCGCTGGCCAGGCGTGGCGACGGTGGAGAAGGGGGGGGCGTCGGCCGGAATCTCACCGCGAGGGACCGGACCGACCTCGGCCCGCTCGCGGTTGGCCGCATAGCCGCAGGACGGGCACTGGATCACCGCGTCCTCGCCCGTCGACGGCGAGGGGACCATGAACTCGTGGGAGGCGTCGCCACCGATCGGCCCGCTCTCGGCCTCGACGGCGACAAACGGCAGTCCGCAACGGGTGAAGATCCGCTCGTAGGCCCCGTACATTGCCGCGTAACTGGCGTTGAGCTGCTCAACCGTCGCCGCGAAACTGTAGGCGTCCTTCATCAGGAATTCGCGGGTCCGCATCAGGCCCGAGCGGGGCCTTGGCTCGTTGCGGAACTTCGTCTGGATTTGGTAGAGGGTCAGCGGCAGTTGCTTGTACGACTTCAGGAAGTCTCGCGCCAGGTCGGTGACGGGCTCCTCGTGGGTCGGCCCCAGGACGTGCGAGGGGGTGCGGTCGGTCGGATGGCTGGCCGCCGCCCCGAGTTGCAGCCCCATCAAGATGCCGCCCATGGAGTCGAACCGGCCCGACTGCTGCCAGAGTTCCACCGGATGCAGCGACGGCATCAAGACTTCCACGGCGCCCGAGACGTCCATCTCCTCCCGGACGATGGCGATGGCCTTGTTGAGGGCCCGAAGTCCCAGGGGCAGGAACGTATAGGCCCCGGCCCCCAGCGCCCGAATCATCCCGGCTCTCAGGAGCAGCACATGGCTCGGAGCCACGGCGTCGGCGGGGGTCTCCTTCATCGTCGGAATCAGCGTCTGCGACCAGAGCACGGCACCACTCCTGGGGCCTCGCCGACGACCCGCGTTTCGGGCCCGATCGCGCGGGGTTGACCTTCGGGCATGAGTTTACCACACCCACCGACGAGGTCAGAAGGCGCCCTCGGCGGATTCGCGACAACCGCCACGGCCCCGGCGACCCATCTCTTGAGTGTTTTCCTAACCTGTTGCACAACAAGACCCAAGAGACGAAAAGCTCGGCGATTTTGGCGATCCCGCCCCGGCCCGGGGACGATCCCAACAAGGCAAACGGTTCGGGCCCGACTTCCACGGGGTCCGAGGTTCGAGGTTGGGTGCCGGTTCCTCGACGGGTCGCCCTCATGGGTGGCCGCGAGTCTGGCCCCGGGGTCCGCGGGGAGGTGAGAGGTGCTGCCACTCGAATCCTGGAACTCTCGCCGTCGACGCGCTGGCCGCTCCCGCCCATTTCAGGCCCGCGCCGAGCGCCTGGAAGGTCGAGAGTTGATGGCCTATACGTCCCTGGGCTTCTCGCTGCCAGACCTGACCGTCTCGGGCAAGGCCGCGCCCTCGGCCACCTACGGTGGGAATCTGGCCGTCACCATCGACGTCCGCAACATTGCCGCGACCACCCTGACCGACCCCCTGGCTCAGGAACCAGGTTCGACGGCCCACGCCGACGCCCAAGGGCCCGTTGACGTCAACGTCTTCATCACCCGGACTCGCCGGTTGAACACCTCGGCCGTCCTGATCGGCACCGTCACGTTCCCCGACGGCGTTTCCCAGAACAGCCTGGTCGAGCAAACGGCCACGCTCACCCTGCCCGACCGCCCCGCCGGGTTCCCCGCCGGTCGGTTCTTCGTGGCCTTCCAGGTCGATCCGGCCGCCCAGGTCCAGGACCTTGATCGCACCAACAATGCGTTCGTCGTCCGTCAGCCGGTCAAACTGACTGGCAACCCCGGCGCCGGGGTTGTCCCGGTGGCGCTGGAACTGCCCTCGACGATCCAGCCGGGCGACACCGTCCAGCCCAACATCCGGGTCGAAAATTTCGGGTCGGTCGCCTCGGGCCCGATCGTCGTTGACCTCGTCACCTCACCGACCCGTCGCTTGACTTCGGCGTCTCGGGTCGTCGGCCGGTTTCAGGTTCCCAGCGTCCCGGCCCTGGCCGAAACCACCTCTTACCGCTACGTCCCGGGCGACGTGAACCTCAATCCCCCGGGAAACAACCTGGTACCCGGCACCACCACCAGTCTCAACACCGTTTCTTACTTCGACACCACGACCACCCAGAACAACATCTTCACCATCTACGCGGCCCCCGTCACCTTGCCCAGCACCCCGCGTCGCTACTTCGTGGGCCTGGTCATCGAAGGCTCGTCCAACGGGACGTCGCTGTCCCAGGTCTACACCGCGGCGGTCGTCCCCGGGCTGCCGCAGGCTGGAGTGTTGACCGACCCAGCCCCCGAGGCCAACCAGTTCCCGATTCCGCCCTATGGCGCGATCAACCAGACAACCACGACCACCACGAGCACCACGACCACCGACTCCTCGGACGAGTGACCTCCGGCGATCTGGGTAGATGGGATGGTGGCGTGATCGATCGCTGCCGTCCTATCTTCCCGGGAATGTGTTCCTCAGACCGATTGCCGGCCGTCGCGATCTCTTGACCCCTCATCGCACCTGTCCCTACAATCGCAACCCGTCCGCGGGCCCGGGGGTTGGATTCCCGACCTTCGCCTCGCACTCTTGCCATTCGCCGCCTCTCTCCCATCACGCTCTCCCGCTTCCCGACCGCGAGACCTCAGCCGGCGTTTGGGTTCTTGGGCCCGTTCGCCGACCGAAGCCGGCCGGACCGCGCGGGGTCGCGCGAGTGGCGGCCTCCCCCGACCCAGGCCAGGCTCCGCAACGATGCGCAGGTACGTCAACGAGTTGGGCAACGCCGAAAATGTCGACGAGATTTTCCTCGTCGTCGACAAGCAACTTCGGGCCAATCGCCAGGGTAACCTCTACCTGCACCTCGACTTGCGGGACAAATCCGGCGTTATCGGAGCGAGGCTCTGGAACACCACCGAGGCGCTGGCTCGCTCCTTTGATCCGGGCGACTACCTGCACGTTCGCGGCAAGGTTCAGGTCTTCCAGGGTTCGTTGCAGATGATCCTGGCTCACCTGGAGACCATCGACCCCTCACGAGTCGACCCCGCCGAGTTCCTACCTCGCGGTTCGCAGGACGTCGCCGTCCTGACTCAGCGGCTGCGGTCGACTTTGATGAGCCTGGGAGACCCGAACCTGCGGGCCCTGGCCGAATGCTTCCTGATGGACGACGAGTTCCTCACTCGCTTCACCACCGCGCCGGCCGGCGTCAAAAACCACCACGCTTACCCCGGCGGCCTGCTGGAACACGTCGTCAACCTGATGACCGTGGCGATTCGGATCGTCGACCTGTATCCCGGCGTTGACCGCGACCTCCTCCTGACTGGCATCTTCCTGCACGACATCGGCAAGGTCGCCGAGTTGAGCTACGACCGCTCCTTCTCCTACACCGACGAAGGGCAACTCGTCGGCCACCTCGTCATGGGCGTCGAGATGCTCCGCGACAAGGTCTCGCAGGCGAGCAACCTGACCGGAGAGCCGTTCCCGGCCGAGACGCTATTGCGGCTCAAGCACATGATCGTCAGCCACCACGGGACTTTGGAATTCGGCAGCGCCAAGGTTCCCATGACCCCCGAGGCCGTTGCGCTGCACTACCTCGACAGCCTCGACGCCAAGCTCCACGCCGTCGAGCGGGAGATTCGCGACGACACCTGTCGGGAATCGGCCTGGACCCCCTATCAACAGTCGATGGGCCGCCGACTGTTCAAGGGCACTCCCGCCCTCAAGGAGCAAGACGAGACGCTCGATTCCTGAGCTCAACCATTGGGGGTCAGCCACCCGGGAGGTGTCCCCTTCGGGACGAGGTGAGATTCTGACACCCTCAAGATTCGCTCCTCAGCGCCACCGAAATATCCGGCCGGATTGGCCGAAAACTCCACGAATGTCGTGGACGCGCCGCTGTCTCCGAGAGTTCCGTCGCGGCACGCCTGGAATCCTTGTGGGACGCATGTCATCATAGCCGACGACACCAGTCCAATCAGGACGACGGGAGGCTCGGCCCGTCCCCCAATCCATGGTTTTGGTCCGGGGAGGCTTCGATGTCGCAGATCTCCTTTCCATGCACGCAATGCGGCCGTCGCCACGACTTCGAGACCGAATTAGCGGGAACCTGGGTCTTCTGCGAAGCCTGCGAGACCGCATTTCAGGTGCCGGTGCCTCGCCACCTCGCCAGTTCGCCTCCCAAACCGGGCAACGTCAAATTCCCCTGCGACTTCTGCAACCAGCGTTATGAGGTCTCGATCGAGCGGGTCGGCCGTCGCTTCAACTGCCGCAAATGCGGGGCGACCCTGATCGTGCCCGGCGCCGTCGCTCCGGTGATCCCGGCCCCGATCGTTCATCCGGCCACGGCCTCCAGGCTCCCCGGGGCCTCTCGGTCATCTGGACCGATCGAGTCTCCCCGAGCTTCCCAAATCCCCGAGTCCATGCAGGCACCCGGGACGTCGCATTTGTCGGGAGCGTCCCCGTCGCACGGCGTTTATCGCCCGCCGTCTCCTCCTCCGCCGGTCATGCCCGAAGAGGCGCCCCTGGCGGTCGCGTACAGCCCGGCCCCCCCGAGAAACCCCGCCGCCCCATCGCCGCCCCCCACGGCGCCGCTGGCGTTCCTGGACGAACCGATCTCGGTCCGGCCGAAGCCGGGCCCGCGCGACCATGACGAGGACGGATTGGCGCCGGTCATGGAGCCGCTGGTCTTGCCTCGAAGAATTGGGCCGTCCCGGGCCAAATCGACGAGTTCCCGGTCGACCGGGCGTGGCCTGGCCATCGGAGGTGGGGTCGGCTCGATCTTACTCACGGTCGTTGGCGTCATGACCAAGATCGCGATTAGCACCACCCTGTTTAGCAGCAGCCCGTTTGCTTCGAACGAGTCCAAGGTTCGGGCGACCTTGAACGAGACGATTACCTATCTCAAGGGGTTTGGCGACGACCTGGCGGGGGCCCGCGACGCCGGGGGGGTCAGTCGGATCATCCCCAAGGTCCACCAGTTCCTGCCAAAGCTCATGGAATTCGATGGCAAGATGAAGTCCTACATCGGCTTGAAGGTCAGCAAGGGGTTCGAGGAAGGGGCGGAGGCCGAGTACAAGCCCAAGTTCGACGCCGCCTTCAATCGTCTCGTCCGCGAGCGGGACCGAATCCTGGCCATCCAGGATGCCCCCGCGGAGTTCCGGTCCCTCTTCGGTCAGTTCGCGGCCCAACCGATGATTGGCTCGCAAGGGTTCGGGTTCGCTTCGATCCAGCCCCCGCCGATGCCGCACTTCACGATGCCCCCACCGCCGCAACCCCCCGTCTTCCAGCGACCAGAACCACCGCAGTTCCAGCCACCAGCGATGCCGCAGTTCCAGCAACCTCATTTCCAGCCGCCCCAGATGCCCCAGATGCCCCATCATCAGATGCCGACCATGCCCCACTTTCGTCGTCATGGCGGTTGAGATTAGCGGAGGGCCCGACCGTTGGCCCTGGCGCTGGGGTCGAGGCCGATGATCCGACTCTTGGGTCGGGCGCGATTGATCGTGACGGGCGCCGAGATGGCCTTGCCGGCGTTGCCGACTTCGTCCAGGACATCGACCTTGATCTGGAAACGGGGGGCGACGTTGGCCGGCAGGGGCCACTCAAACCGGCCGTTGTTGGGCAGCGGCCCGGCGATCTCCTGCCAGAGGGCGTCGGGCCGGTCGGGCCGATCCGGCCGGTAAGAGATGACCACCGGCTGGGCCTTGAGGTGGAGGTCATTGGCCCGCCAGGTGATCGCCAACCGTCCCGATCCGGGGGCGAGTTGAGGCGGGTTCAGCTTGACCTCCGGCTCGGTGGTATCGAGCTCGACGAACGTCTGGGGCGCCTCGCCGGGCACCGGTGGCGGATCGCCCAGCCCCGATGTACCTTTGGCCACGAGTTTCAGCCCGTAGACGCCGTCGGCCCCGAGTTCCACCAGGAACGGGCTGCGACGGTCGGGGTCGCGTCCCAGGGACGTCCAGTTCTGGCCCCGGTCGGCCGTCATCCAGAGTTCCACGGTCTCCGGTCCAGTGTCTCCCGCGTCATCCACGGCATATTGCAGCGGAAATCGCGGGCTGCCGACGAGCAGTGTCGTCCCGTCGCCCGAACTCTCGGGAGCCGAGGCGCGAACCGGCCGGTCGTCGGCCGGGGCGGGATCCGACGACTCCTCGACGATCGGGTCGGGGGCGGAACTCTCGACGCGGCGGGGGTTGGTGGAGGCGGGGCGAATCGGCGGCGGCTCGGCGAAGTCCGAAGGGTCGCGGTTGGAGGCCAGCGAGGGCCCCCCCTCGGTTCCTTGCGGGAGGGTCAGTTCCTCCCGAGCCTCGTTGCCCGCCCGATCGGCCACCGTGGCCCGAACCTGAACCGCGTCGAGGGTGCCGGTATCCAGGCTGGCACTGCCGATCAGCGCTGTCCGCTCGATCGGCACTCGTCGCCAGCTTGAGGCGCCTTGCTCCTGGACCTCCAACACCAGCGTGGTCGGGTCGAGATTCTTGTCCTTGATCTCCCAGCCGACCGTCGCCTTCGTCCCCCGTCGCGTCCTGGACCTCAACTCGATCGTCGGCGGCGTCGTGTCGACAATCACAGCCAGGCCGGGGGTCACGTCCTTGTCGTTCGAGGGATGGAGGACCCCTTGGTTGTCCTTGGTGCGGACGGTGAACCAGTACTCCCCGTCACGAGGAGCCTTGTAAGGGAAGTTCGGCTGGTCCGGCGGAACGTGGCCGTAGAACTCCCACACGAGGCCCTTGTCTTGCGAGACCCAGAGCTGGATCTCCTTCAGGCGGGGACGGTCCGCGGGGTCGACGTTGAACGGGACGCGGAACGATTTCCACTTGTAGTAAATCGTCTTGGGACGGTCTCCGGCGGCCCGGGCGGTCGGCGCAACGCCGGCGCAGGCCAGGGCAACGCCCAGCCCGACCACCGACCGAAGCACCCAGACCGCTCCCGTCATCCGTGTGCCCTCCCTGGCACTCTGACTTCATCCCCGCCCTTGACCTCAATGGTGAGGAAATGGGCCTAACACGTTTCTCAATCAAGAGTTTTGATGAAAGCGAAGATTGGAGAGGGCGGAACGCCCGGCGAATGGAGGCCGCGCGGATCGTGCCGTATGCGAAGGGTATCGGACTAAAATTCCGGTCCGCTTGAACCGAAACTGCTCACACTTCCGATTATGCGGCCGATCCGCCCTCAACCTTGCTGAGCCGGTCAGGGGTGAGTGAATCGCCAGGGCGACCGCGGGCGATCGGTGTTCTGGGCGATTGGCGGGGGTTCGGGAAGGATGAGTTCTCGTAGGAGCCGCGGGGCCTCCTCGGGTGCGCTCGCGAGGAGCCGGGCTCTGAGGACCGCGTCGACCTGGCGAAGGCAACGGCGGGACAGGAGGTCGCGGGCGAGGGTGGAATGCCCGCTCCTGGCCAAAGCGATCGCGGCGTCGGACTTCTCGGCCAGGATGACGTCGAGGCGGCGGGGCGTCGTGCCGCTGGGAATCGGCTGGGCGAGCGTCGCGACCTGACGGAGCGTCGCGGTCTTGCCGAAGTCGCGGACCACCAGCCCGGCGACCAGCAGAACGACCGCCGCGGCGGCGAGGCTCGCGACCGGACTGCGACGGGCCCTCCGGACGGCTCGGACGGGGAACCAGACCGGTCGGGCCACGGTCGGCAACCCATCCCGGCAGCGTCGCAGGTCGGCGGCCAGGTCACCGGCGCTGGGGTAGCGGCGCTCTGGGTCCTTCTCCAGGCACTTCAGGCAGATCGCTTCGAGGTCCCGGTGAATCGCCCGATTGAGCTGGCGGGGCCAGACCGGCAATTCATTCTGGATTCGCTCAAAGACCTCCTCATTCGTGGGGGCCTGGAACGGCGGGCGACCGGTCAGCATTTCGTAAAGCGTGGCGCCCAGGTTATAGACGTCGCTGGTTGGGCCGAGTTTCCTGTGTCCGTCGGCCTGCTCCGGCGACATATAGGGCGGGGTGCCCAGCTTGCCGCGCCCCTGGCCCGGTCCGGTCGGCCCGGCCATCAACTTGGCCAGGCCAAAGTCGGCGACGAACGGGGTGCCGTCGCCGTCGATCAGGATGTTGTCGGGCTTCAGGTCGCGGTGAAGCACACCTTCCTTGTGGGCGTGGTCGACGCCACGGGCCACCGGCTCCATCAGTTTGATGGCCTCGGCGTTGGTCAGCGAGCCGGTCTTCAGCCGACGGGCCAAACTGAACCCCTTGACGAGCCTCATCGAGTAATACGGCCGGCCGTCGACCATGCCGACGTTGAAAACGGTCACGATGTTGTCGTGGTGCAGGCTGGCGGCGGCGCGGGCCTCGTTCAGGAACAGGGCGATGGCCGTCTGCGAGTGCTCCACCCCGAGCCGAGCCAGCCAGGACGGCCGGATCAGCTTCAGGGCCACCACCCGGCCGGCTCCTCGCTGCCAGGCCTTGTGGACAACCCCCATTCCCCCCTTGCCCAGTTCTTCCAGGAGTTCGTACTCCCCCAGAACCTTTCCGATCGGCAGTGGGAGTTCCGGCGCCTGACCCGACTCCGAGATCTCCCCGGCGGGGCCGATCGTCGTCGGCGGGGAGGTCTCGTCCTGAGCGTCGAGGCCGTCCAGTGAGGTGGAGACTTCCGCGACCTGGAAATCGGGCCCCGTCGACTCGTCGGAGAATCCCCGGGCGATGCGCTGGGCTTCGTTGGGGAATCGTGACAGGTAGGGGCTGGGGGTCGGAGACTCGCCGAGACCCCGTCGGAGAGCCAGCTCCAGGTCCAGGAGCCTGGCGAAGAGTTCGGGCCGGTCGCTCTCCGGGGCGGTGGCGAGGAACGCCTCGATCTGGGGCCGGGGCGCCCGCTCCCAGGCGGCCTCGAAGGCATCGCAGGCCAGATCGACCCGTCCCAGGCGGGACAGGGGCGTGGCGGGGGCCGGTCCGATGGTGGTCGGGGGTTGGGGCATGGCCTCAGTTCACTTCGGCGCCCCAGGTCCGCCGAATCAGGTCGAGCTTGCGGGCCACCGTCTGGCGGACGCAGCCCAGTTGCTCGGCGATCTCGTCGTTGGTGAACCCTTCCATCTTCAGGCTCGCCACCGACCGCAGGGTGTCGTCGCGCAACAGGCCCAGCAGTCGGGCGCATTGCTCGGCCATCATCGCGGTGAACTCGGGCGACGGTTCGCGGCCGACGGCCTGCACCAGCGGCCCGGCGGCCTCGGCTCCGGCGTCGTGGACCAGGTCGACCTCGTTCTGGACCCGTCCACCCCCGCGCTTTTGTCGGCTTTGCCGCAACACCTGCTTGGTGGCCTTGCGTTCGGTGATGACGACCAGCAGTTGCCACAAGTTGTCGCGGTCGTCCAGCTTCGGGAAGCGGCCGAGGCCCACGCCCTCGAAAAAGCTGTTCAAGGCGCTGTTGGCGACGTCTTCCTCATCGGCGTCGGCCGAGGCCGTTCGCGCCCGCTCGGCCTTGCGGCGGGCCAGGCGGGCCAGGCGGGCGAAATACCGCTGATGGAGCTTGTAGAAGGCCAGCGTGTCGCCGGCCTTGATGTCGTCGATCCAGTCCGTGACCGAGCCCACGCCCGGGGGGGGCGTGGCCGAGCGTTCGGTCGGCGGCATGGCGTGGCCTCCAGGAATCGGCTCCGCTTCGATCCGACTCGGAGCGATTCTATAGGACAACCCGGACGAAACCAAACGGAAAAGTGCAAGAATTCCCCCAAGCTTGCCAGAGGTTGAGGATTCGCCCCCGGCGGATCTTCCCGCTCGGACGCGAGGAGGCGGGCCGATAGGGGAGGAACGGAGTCTTGTCGCCAACATTCCGCGGGGTGA
The DNA here is from genome assembly GCA_965201075.1 of Isosphaeraceae bacterium. GTDB lineage: Bacteria > Planctomycetota > Planctomycetia > Isosphaerales > Isosphaeraceae > CBDAVP01. The sequence goes on from CBDAVP010000017.1 coordinate 171,784, forward strand.
GGATGGAATGCGGCTCTCGGGAGCCGTTGCGGGGAAAGGGGGCGATTCGGGTTGTCGGGGGCAACGTCGTGGCCGAGCGTCGACCAGAGGGCGGTGGATGGCGGAGGTCCGCCGCGACCGGGGGCCCGAGGCGGGGGAGAGCCGGCCGACGGGCTCAGGTCTTCGCCGGGCTAGCGGCGATGGCCTTCCTGGCGCTGGGTGGGGTCGTCGCCCGTCAGGTTCTGAGGGAGTCGACGGCGACGATTACCGTCTCGGCGGGGCTTCAAGGGTCGGTCCAGGACCTCCGGTGGATGTCGCTGGTGGGCCCGAGTCCCGATGGCCGGCTCCGCTCGGTGCCGTTGGTGACCGACGGCACCTATGACATGCTGGAGAAGGTTGACCGGGGAACCCTGGACTTCGCGTTCGTTCAGGGAGGGTTCGCCCTGGAGCGGTTTCCCAACGTCCGCCAGGTCGCCGGGCTGTCAATCGTCCCACTGAACCTCCTGGTGAGGAAAACCCTCTATGACGCGGTCGTGGCCGACCTGGGAGCCTTGCGGTCGAGGACGGTGAACCTGGGCAGCGGGTCTCGCACGGGGACGTACTGGCTCAGTCGCGAGTTGCTGGCGTTCACTGGCCTACCCCCCGAGGCCTACCACGCCACGGCTCGGACGGTCGATCAACTCAAGGCGGAGTCGGATCCGTCGAAGCTGCCCGACGCGGTCTTCACCGTGACCGGCCCGTCGTCGGCCCTGGTGCGTCACCTGGCGTTCCAGATGCATTACCAACTGGTGCCGTTGCCTTATGGCGAGGCGTTCCGGGGGATCGCGCTTTCGGGGGTTCCCGAGTCTCCGGGAGAACGGATGGTGGTGGCCAAGGAGCACGTCCCCAACGCGACGATCCCCGCCTTCGCCTACGGAGTCAGTCCGCCGGTGCCACCCCACGACGTGGCGACGATCGGCTCTCGCCTGCTTTTGGTCACCCACCGACGGACCCGGCCCCGGGTGGTGGTGCGGGTGCTGGAAACCTTGCTGTCGAGCCGCTGGGCGAAGGCCGTCCAGCCGCCCCTGGACGCCGACGTCTTGCGGATGCCCCCGGAAGCCCCCTGGCACCCGGGCGCGATCGAGTTCCGAGACCGCGACCAGCCGATCGTTACCGGAGACACGGTCAGCCTGCTGTCCAACGCCCTCCAGATCGTCATTCCATTCGTCGGAGGACTCTGGTTCCTGAGAGGTTGGCTGAAGGACCGGGCGGCGGCGGGCCGTGAGCGTCGCTTTGACCGCTACTTCGAGAAGGTCTCCGAGCTGGAACGCCTGGGCCTGGCCTCGGACCTGGATGGGGTGGTGATCGAGGGGTTGGACCGGGAATTGAGCATGTTGAAGGACCGGGCGCTTGGGCAGATCTCAGGGACCTTGGTCGAGAGCGAGGTGCTCGCGACACTGCTGATGGCCCACATTCTCGACGCCCGAACCGCCCTGACCGAACGCCGACGAGAGTCTCGCCAGTCCGCCGAGGCGGCCCGGTTGTCGAGCCCGGAGGGAGGGGAGGCTTCGCGGCTCGATCCCGAGGGCCCCGAGGCGCGGGAGGGCGTCCGGATTGCGGCGGATGATCGTATTCTATAGGATCAGGCCGTGGACACCGGTGGAGGGACGTCCTTGTCGAGCCAGACACGCCGAATCGACCGAGCCAAACTCATCCTCGCGGCCCTGGCCCTGGTGGTCGGCCCGCGACCGGAGTGGACCCGGGCGGACGAGGCGGCAGCGGGGGCGGATGACTTCGTCGAGAAGGTCGAGCCGATCCTCCGCCAGCGTTGTTACTCCTGCCATTCGCACGCCTCGGGGAAGATCAAAGGGGGCCTGGCGCTGGACTTTCGCAGCGGCTGGGAGAAGGGCGGGCAGGGGGGGCCGGCGGTGGTTCCCGGCCAGCCCGACGAAAGCCCTTTGATCGAGGCCGTTCGCCGGCAGGGGGTTGAGATGCCCCCGGATCAGGCGTTGCCCGAGGCCGAGGTGGCGATCCTGGTGGATTGGGTGCGCCGGGGCGCTCCCGACCCTCGGGTGTCCAGCCCCGAGAAGTCGGCCGCGTCGGGGGATTGGTGGTCATTGAAGCCCTTGAGGGAGCCGCCGATCCCGCCGGTTGCGCTCGAGGACGCCGCCTGGGCCCGCAACCCGATCGACGCCTTCGTGTCCGCGTCGCTGAGGGCTCGTGGCCTGGCCCCCTCGCCCGAGGCGGACCGCCGGACCTTGATTCGTCGGCTTTACCTCGATCTGCACGGCCTGGCCCCAACGCCCGAGGAGGCCGACGCCTTCGCGGTCGACCCGGACCCCCTGGCCTATGAGCGGCTGGTCGACCGCCTGCTGGCCTCGCCATCGCTGGGAGAGCGCTGGGCCCGGCACTGGCTCGACACCGTCCATTTCGCTGATACCCACGGTTGCGAGCACGACGGCCCTCGGCCCAATGCCTGGCGGTATCGCGATTACGTCGTGGAACGGCTCAACCGCGACACCCCCTGGCCCCGGTTCGTCCGCGAGCAACTGGCCGCCGACCGGTTCTATCCCGAGGAATCGCACCTGGCCGCCGGCCTCGGGTTCCTTGGCGCCGGGACGCTGGACCTGAGCACCCTGGCCGTCGAGCCTTTGGTCTTCGAGTACGTGGACCGCGACGACCTGGTCACCCAGACGATGGTCGCCTTCTGCGGCGCGACGATCCATTGCGCCCGCTGCCACGACCACAAGTTCGACCCGTTCTCGCAGGCCGATTATTACGGGCTCCAGGCCGTATTCGCCGGGATCAACAAGGGGGATGTCGCCTTCGACGAGAACGACGCGCTGGGGAACCACCGACGGGCCTGGCAGTCGCTGATCGCCGCGGCCGACCGCCGAGACGGGAATGTCCTGCTCGCCCCGGCCCATGAATCGGTCGTCCGGGCCTGGGAGGACCGCCAGCGAGACCACCCGGCGACCTGGACCGCCCTGGAGCCGGAAGCGTTTTTCGCCACCGGAGGCTCGATCCTCAAACGCGGGCCCGAGGCGTCGATCGAAGCTCACGGGGCCGTACCGGAGAAGGATGCTTACGTCGTCACGGCGTTGCCGGTGGCTGGGGTCGTCACGGCGCTGCGGCTGGAAGTGCTGGCCCGGCCCGACCTGCCGATGGGCGGCCCCGGTCGCGCGGGCAATGGCAACCTCCACGTCTCGGAGTTCCATGTCCTCGCGTTCAAGGCGGGCGCTGCGCAGGGCGATCTTCTGAAGTTCCGGAGGGCGACGGCCGACGTCGAGGAGGGGGGAAGGTTTCTCGCCACCAGCGCGATTGACGGCAAGGACGACACTTCCTGGGGGATTTTTCCCAACGTCGGCCGTTCTCATCACGCGGTCTTCGAGCTCGAAACGCCCCTGACAGTCGAGGCGGGAACCCGGCTCGCCCTGACGGTGAAGCAACTGATGCCCGGCCACCTGGTCGGAGGGATGCGGCTCTCGGTAACGGCCTCGCCCCCAGCGGACGCGGCGGCCTTGCCCGCGACGGTGACGGACTCGCAGGCAAAACCGACCGACCAGCGGACCCCCGAGGATCGGCTGACGCTGGCCGCTCACGCCTTGAAGCGGCACGCCGAGGAGGAGTTGGCGAGGCTACCCGCCCAAGCCCATGTTTTCGCGGCGGCGGCGACCGTGGACCGGGGCCACAAGACCGGGACCGTCTCGCTGGCGACGCCCAAGGTGGTCCATGTTCTGGCCCGGGGCGACTTCCACAAGCCCGAAGCCGTCGCCGAGTCGGGCGCCCTGGCGGCGCTCGACGCCTTGCCCGGACGCTTCCCCCTGGCCAATCCCGCCGATGAAGGGTCTCGCCGAGCCGCGCTCGCCGACTGGATCGCCGACGATCGCAACCCGCTGACCTGGAGGGCCGTGGTCAACCGGACCTGGCAAGACCACCTGGGCCGCGGCCTGTGCGACTCCCCCGGCGATCTGGGCCGGATGGGAGGCGTTCCATCTCACCCGGAATTGCTCGACTGGCTGTCCGCCCGGTTCCGCGATGGGGGCGGGCGGCTCAAGGCCTTGCATCGCCTGATCGTCACCAGCGCGACCTATCGGCAAGCCAGTGACAACCGGCCCGACGCCTCGGCGGCCGACCCCGACGACCGCCTGCTCTGGAGGGCCGCTCGCCGACGACTCGACGCCGAGGCGTATCGCGACATCGTTTTGCAAGTCGCCGGAAGACTTGACCGCAAGCCGGGAGGGCCGGGAATCAAGCACTACGGGTCGAAGCCGGGGCCGCAGGTCACCCCGATCCTGTCCTATGACGGATTCAACTGGGACAGCCCCGACGGTGGCCGCCGCAGTCTTTATCGCTTCGTCTACCGCACCCTGGCCGACCCGTTCATGGACGCCCTGGACTTTCCCGACCTGTCGCTATTGAGCCCAACCCGCGCCTCATCCTCGTCGTCGGCCCTCCAGGCATTGACGCTCTATAACAACGACTTCGTCCTCCGGCAGAGCGAGCACCTTGCCGCCCGCGCCGCCCTTGCCGCCCCCGATCCCGAAGCCCGGGTGGCCTGGGTCGTCCGGCAGGTTCTCGGGAGAACTCCCAGGAGCGAGGAGCTTCGAGCCCTCAACGCCCTGGCCGCCCGCCACGGCCTGGCCGACGCCTGCCGGGTCCTGCTCAACAGCAACGCGTTCCTGTTCGTGGACTGACCCGCGACCCAACCGTGGGGAAACCAGACATGCCGCCGAGCCACGACCCCAGCGCAAACCAGACGACCCCCAGCCGCCGCGACTTCCTCCGGGGAATCGGCGGGGGGTTCGGCGGAATTGCCCTGGCGGAGATGCTGGCGCGTCAAGGATTGGCTGACGGCGGACTTGTCCCCCGCGCCGAGTTCAACGGGGGAATCCACCACCCGGCGAAGGTGCGGCGGATCATTCAGTTGTTCATGACCGGCGGTGTCAGCCACGTCGACACCTACGACCACAAGCCCGAGCTCGACCGCCGCCACGGCCAGTTGATCGAGGCGAAGGACCCGCCCGAGGGGTTTAGCCGGGTCAAGGCCGCCGCGATGAAGAGCCCCTTCGCGTTCCAGAGGCACGGGCAGACCGGCCAATGGGTCAGCGAAGTTTTTCCGTACCAGGCGGCGATGGTCGATCGGTTGACGTTCCTGATGGGGATGACGACCAAGACCAACGTCCACGGTCCCGGCACCTACATGATGAACACCGGGTTCCTCCTGCCCGGGTTCCCGTCGATGGGGGCGTGGATCTCGTACGCGCTGGGGAACCTCGTCGACAACCTGCCCACGTTTGTCGTGCTGCCCGACGCGAGGGGCCTGCCCTACAACCAGAAGGGGCCGTTCACCTCGGGGTTTTTGCCAGCCGGGCATCAAGGCACGGTCATCCAGGCGGCGTCGCCCCAGCCGGTCCCCGACCTCAAGGCCCGAGAGACGTTCCCCTTCGCCACTCGCGAGGCCGACCGCGACGGCCTGGACGTTCTGCGCCAGTTGAACCAGGACCACGCCGCCGAGCATCCCGGCGACTCCCGCCTGGAGGCCCGGATCGGCAGCTACGAACTCGCAGCCAAGCTGCAACTGAGCGCCCCCGAGGCGTTCGATCTGGCCGGAGAGAGCTCGGCCGCTCGCCAGGCGTACGGACTGGACAGCCCCGTGACCGAGGACTTCGGCCGCCGCTGCCTCCTCGCCCGTCGGCTGGTGGAACGGGGCGTGCGGTTCGTCCAGGTCTGGAGTGGACCGGGAGGGGCCGAGAACAACTGGGACAACCACGGACATATTCGCAATCAAATGGTCCCGATGGCCGCCAGCATCGACAAGCCCATCGCGGCGCTGCTCCAGGATTTGCAACTGCGTGGCCTGTTGGACGACACCCTGGTCGTCTGGACCAGCGAGTTCGGCCGGACTCCCTACTCGGGCAACGGCACCGGACGCGACCACAACGGCGGGACGTTCGTCACCTGGCTGGCCGGCGCGGGGGTCGAGCCAGGGGTGTCGATCGGCGCGAGCGACGAACTGGGCTTTCGAGCCGTCGAGTCACCGACCTATTGCTACGACCTCCACGCGACGATCCTGCACCTGATGGGCATCGACCACCAGCGGCTAATCGTCCGATCCGGGGGCATCGACCGCCGCCTCACCGACGTCCACGGCCACGTCATCCGGCCGATCCTGCGGAACCCGGTCGACACTTCGAGTCCGTCCTGATCGGACTCAAGAACGATGCTCGCGACGGTAGGCCGCCGGGGACAGCCCGGTCGCTTTCTTGAAAAAGGTGCTGAGGTATTCGGCCTGGGAATAGCCGGCGCGCTCGGCGATCTCGGCCAGGGGTAAGGTCGTCTCGGCCAGGAGTTGGCGGGCCCTCTGGAGACGGACCGCGGCGATCGCGTCGTGGACCGTGTGGCCGAAGCCGGCGCGAAACCGTCGCTGGAGGACGCTGCGAGAGGTTCCGGCCGCCTCCGCGACATCATCGACCCCAATCCCCTCGCAGGCGTGTTCGCGGATGAACCGCATCGCCTCGGCCAGCACCGGGTCGGAGATCGCCATCACCTCGGTCGACTGGCGGGTCACGACACCGGAGGGGGGGACGACCCTCCGCAGCGAACCGACGGACTCTCGCCTCATGATCCGGTCGAGCATCTCGGCCGCCTCGTAGCCGATGCGTGGGCAGTCGGGCACGACGCTGGATAGCGGTGGACGGGCCAGTTCGCACGCCAAAACCTCGTTGTCCACCCCGATCACGGCCACCTCCTCGGGCACGGCGACGCCGATGCGTCGGCAGGCGTCCAGCGCCTGGTTGCCTCGGTAGTCGTTGCAGGCCATCAGGCCCACCGGGCGCGGAAGACTCGCTACCCAGCGGGCAATACCGGCGACCTCGGCCTCCCATTCGGGCAGTTGGTGGCCCCAGGTGACCGGAAATGACCGTGGCGCGAACTCGCAGGCGTGTCCCGCGGCGACCACCGCCCCGGAAAAGCCGACCTGTCGCCGTCGTGACCACTCGAACTCCGGATAGCCCAGATACGCGAACCGGGTAAAGCCGCGTTCCAGAAGGTGGCGAGCGCCGAGGGTGCCAATCCCCTCCTGGTCGCTCTGCACGGTCGGCAGGCCGGAACTCGGCTCCTGGTCGTCCAGGTCGATCGTGGGGATGCCGGTCTCCTGGATCAGGTCGGCGAATCGGGGCAGCAGGGTCGTGATGATCCCATCGCCGTCCCACTCGGGCAGCCAGGGGGGCAAGGGGTCCTGGAGCGACCGAGGTTCGAAGAAGACGGCCCAGGGCCCGTTGACGCGAAGGTATTGCGCGACGCCGTGGAGGATGCCGCGGCCGTAGGCCATCGACGTCTCGACTAACAGGGCCACGCGGGGGGGGTCCGTCCGGCGATCGGATCGTTTCATGCGGTGGTGAGGCATCCCAGACCAATTTCGTTCGCAGGGGGCCACCGAGACATTCGCCAGATTCGCGACGATGGCCTCTCAGATCCCGAAGGTAGCGTAGGGGGGAGGGACGTGGGGAGTCGGCCCGGGTCGATCGACCCAAAATCGAAGGAAAACGCCGCGTAATTGCATGGCGTGGCCATTCGGCCAGAGGTTAAGTTCATCCACGGGGCATTTCGGCCTTGCCGAGAACCCACCCTCGCCCGTCCCCGCCAGGCTCTCCCCGCCAGGCTCCGGACGAGGGGCCCACCATTAGCGTCACGGTCGAGCCACTCCGCCTGCCGGCTTTCCGTCGACCCGAGTTCATCCCTCCGCTCTGATCCCCGAGAGGCCTCGATGCGCAAGACCAAGGGTTTCACGCTCATTGAATTGCTGGTCGTCATCGCCATCATCGGAGTTTTGATCGGACTCTTGCTCCCGGCGGTTCAGGCCGCTCGCGAGGCCGCCCGCCGCGCCCAGTGCGTCAACAACCTCAAGCAGTTGGGCCTGGCTGTCCACAACTACATCTCCAGCAACAATTGTCTGCCGATGCAGTGCAATCATCCCACCGGCTTGCAGGCCACCGGTCCGATTAGCGGCTTTTCGTGGGGATGGAATGTCGAGCTCCTGCCGCAAATGGAGCAGCAGGCGATGTACAACTCCCTGAACTTCCAGAGGCCGACCGATTCGGCCGAGGCGACGACCGCCGGCTACAGCCAGATTTCGACGATGCTATGCCCTTCCGAGAGCATCACCCAGAGACCGGGCTATCCCTGGGCCACCCAGAACTACGTGGGCAACTTCGGCGGCCCCGGCCAGATTCAGCTCTACAGTGGGACGATCGTGCCACCGATGGAATACGTGATCTTCGGCCCCGGCTTCGGGGTGGTCGGGCTCCAGTCGGTGACCGACGGGACGTCCAACACCGCATTGTTCAGTGAGCACCTCCTCGGGCTAGGCGCCCCCGCCCCCTCGGTGACAATCAACTCTCCGCAGGCCAAGCGAGTCATCTTCGATGGGCCGAGCAGTTCGTTGGCCAACTCGGGCGCCGCTGGCGCCCTCGCCCTGGTGACCGCGTGCAAGGCCCTGCCGCCGACGACCACCAACAACGTCACCGCCTCGGGATACCTGGGCTTCTATGCGTTCGACGCCCACCCGGGCCACGTCGCCCTGATGAATTACATGCACGTTCTGGCGCCCAATTCCATCCACTGTGGGAACGCCAGCAGCCCCGCGGCCGGATTCGAGCAGTTCATCAGCCCAATTGGTGCCGCGTCGTCCAGCAGCAACCACCCCGGCGGGGTGAATGTCGCCTTCACCGACGGCTCGGTGAAGTTTATCCGCGACTCGATCAACCTCACGACCTGGTGGGCCCTGGGCAGCCGCGGCACCGGCGAGACGATCAGCGCGGATTCCTACTAATCCCTTCCCCAACGGCCGGGACGGGGCGGTGGCGGTCGCACGCTTCGGCCGATCCCGGTCCGGATCTCCGATCTTCAAGGCGAGACCGCATCATGAGCTATAAGATCGCTGCCCTCGTCGCCCTGTTCGCCGCCGGGACGCTGGCCGGTTGCAACGGGGAGGACAAGCTGACGGGGACGGCCAAGGACATACCCCCCGGCTTCGTCCGCCAGGCTCCGCCGCTCGACTGGTCGCCCAAGGATCTGGCCAAGTCGGGGGTCCTCAACAAGTCGAGGGGTGGCGTCGCTGGCGTCCGGCATCCCTGACGATCCTCTCACGCCCCCGATGCGGACGTCACCCGATGATTCGGGCCTTCCGTCCTGGTAAAGTGCGCGGGGCCGGGGTCGTGCGTCCCGGCCCCACATTTCACCCCGGGTCCCTCTCTCCCAAACCTGGAGCCTCAACGCGTGCGACCTCGACCCGCCCTCGCCCCGTCGTTGGTGGCCCTCCTGCTGGCGGCCCTCCCGACCCCCTCCCTTGGCGACGAGCCTTCCCCGGGTTCCCCGCCGTTCACCCCCCTGTTCAACGGCCGGGACCTCGACGGCTGGTACACCTTCCTCCAAAAGCACGGCAAGGACGCTGACCCCGATCACGTCATCACCATTGAGGACGGCGCGATCCATCTCTACAAGGACACGCCCGAGGGGTCCAACGTGGTGATGGGCTACATCGCCACCGAGAAGGAATTCGGCGACTACCACCTCCGTTTCCAGTACCGCTGGGGCTCCAAGAAGTTCGCCCCGAGGATGGCCCTGAAGCGCGACGCCGGCTTCTATTACCACATCCAGGGGGCCGACCGCGTTTGGCCCAGGGCCCTCCAGTACCAGATCCAGCAGACCGACGTCGGCGACCTTATCACCCTGGACTTCCTGCTGGCTGACTCCTGGGCCGAGCCCTCGACGGTGGACAGCATCCAGACCAAGGATGTCGGTTGCCCGAGGTTCCAGGACCCCGCCCAGGGAGGCGCCCCGCTGGTGCTTGGGACCAAGGGGGTCGCCTATCAGAGCCACCTGGCCGGTGATCACGAACGCGACGGCTGGAACACCGCCGAGGTCATCGCCAAGGGAGATTCAGTCACGCATGTCCTGAACGGGACGGTCGTCAACCGCGCCGAGCATGTCCGCCTGGCCGACCCGTCCCAACCGGGGCCGCCCCGGCCGATCACCCGGGGACGGGTCGCCCTGGAGATCGAGGCGGCCGAACTTTGGTTTCGCGACGTCGAGATTCGCACCCTTGCGACCGACAACCCCCCGAGCCCTTGATCGCCATTCCGGCCTCGGCTCGACGACGCAAGCACCCTCGCTGGAGCACCTCCGTTGACAAACAAGACATGGGGACCGGTGTTACTGGCCGCCCTCGCGAGCACGCCGGTGGTTGGCGAATCCGTCCGGGGCGGCGAACTCCAGGCCGGCGCTTCGGCGGTCAACCTCGTCGCCGATGACAACCTGGTCATCGGCGGCGGCATCGGCCCTCACAAGGTTGTCGGCCAGGAAGGGGAACTGCGGGCCTCGGCCGTGGTGATCCAGGACCCCCAGGGCCAACGGGTCGCCCTGGTCGAGTGCGACGTCCTGATGATCAACCGCGACCTCCTCGACGACGCCGCGAGACGGATCGAACGAGAAACCGGCGTCCCCTTCGACAATATCCTCATCAACGCCACGCACACTCATAGTGCTCCGACGACCTGCTCGATCCACGGATACACCCGCGAGGAGGCGTTCACCCGGCAGGTGTGCGACAAGGCGGTGGAAGCCGCCGTCGCCGCCTCGAAGCGACTGACCCCCGTTACGATGGAGTTCCGCCTCGGCGAGGAATCCTCGGTAGGTCAGAACAGCCGCCTCCTCCTGGCGGATGGGACGATCTACTGGGTCGGCAAGATGGACGACGCGGTCCGTCCGACCGGCCCTTTCGACCCCGAGCTTCCGGTGTGGGCCTTTCGCAAGCCGGGCGGGGCGCTGGAGGCGGTGCTGTTCAACCACTCGACCCACACCATCGGCACCCTCAAGCCCAACGTCCGCTCCCCCTCGTTCTACGGGCTCGCCGCCCAGGATTTGGAAAAGGCCCGAGGCGGCACCTTCCTGTTCTTCGAGGGGGCCTCCGGCTCCACCCATAACCTGACGCTCAAGGCCCCCGAGGCGACGACGAGGATCGAGTCGGCGGTGACCGCGGCCCTGGACGCCGCCACGCCCCACCCGGTCCGCTCGGTCGCCGCCCTGCGTAGCGAGTTCCCCTACAAGGTCCGCCACTTCGACGAGGCCGCCGACGACAAGGCCGTGGTCGACTATTGCCAAAAACGCTCGGGGGGCGCCACCTACGCCGATTTCACCATCGGCGTCTTCCGGGCGATGCGCCGGGAGTTGGCGAGCCACCAGGGAGAGCAACGCAAGACCTGGATCCAGGCCCTGCGCATCGGCGACACCGCCGTCGTCGGCATCCCCGGCGAGTGCTTCACCGCGCTGGGCCAGGAGATCAAACGCCGGTCTCCCTTCCGCTACACCTACGTTTTTGAACTGGCCAACGACTACGTCGGTTATATCCCCGACAAGAAGGGGCAGGAACTGGGCGGCTACCAGACCTGGACCGGCCTGCACAGCTTCCTGGAGCCTGGGACCGGCGAGGCGATGGTGGCCGAGGCCGTCCGTTTGCTGGACCGGCTCCACGACGAATCCAACGCCAACGCGCCGAACCGCTGAGCCCCGCCGTGGCCACTTCCCGGGGGATTTCGAGCCGATGACGCGACCGTTTCTGAATCTCCTGGCGGTCCTTCTGGTGCTGTCCCTGGACCCAGCGGCTCGGGGGGGGGAACTCCTCGCGGGGGCCGCCGCCACGAATCTCGTCGCCGATGACAGCCTGGTCATCGGTGGCTGGATCGGCCCTCGCAAGGTCGTGGGCCAGGAAGGGGAACTGCGGGCCTCGGCCGTGGTCATCCAGGACCCTCGGGGCCAACGGGTCGCCCTGGTCGAATGCGACGTCCTGATGATCAACCGCGACCTCCTCGACGACGCCGCCAAGCGCATCGAGCGAGAAACCGGCGTCCCCTTCGACAACATCCTCATCAACGCGACCCACACTCACCATGCCCCGACAACCTGCTCGATCCACGGCTACACCCGCGAGGAGGCGTTCACCCGGCAGGTGTGCGACAAGGCGGTGGAGGCCGCCATCGCCGCCTCGAAGCGCCTGACCCCCGTCACGATGGAGTTCCGCCTCGGCGAGGAATCGTCGGTGGGACACAACAGCCGGATTCTCCTGGGAGACGGGATGATCTCCTGGGGAGGCGTTCACGAGGACGCGGTCCGTCCGACCGGCCCATTCGACCCCGAGTTGCCGGTGTGGGCCTTCCGCAAGCCCAGCGGGGGGCTGGAGGCGGTGCTGTTCAACCACTCCACCCATACCATCGGCACCCTCAAGCCCAATGTCCGCTCGCCGTCGTTCTATGGACTGGCGGCGCAGGACCTGGAGAAGGCCCGAGGCGGCACCTTCCTGTTCTTCGAGGGGGCCTCCGGCTCCACCCATAACGAGTTGCCGACCGCCGAGGCGACGACGAGGATCGAGTCGGCGGTGACTACGGCCCTCGACGCCGCCACGCCCCACCCGGTCCGCTCGGTCGCCGCCCTGCGTAGCGAGTTCCCCTACAAGGTCCGCCACTTCGACGAGGCCGCCGACGACAAGGCCGTGGTCGACTATTGCCAGAAGCGAATCAAGGACGCTCCAACCGTCGCGTCGATCATCGAGGTCTTCCGGGGGATGCGCCGGGAGTTGGCGAGCCACCAGGGAGAGCAACGCAAGACCTGGATCCAGGCCCTGCGCATCGGCGACACCGCCGTCGTCGGCATCCCCGGCGAGTGCTTCACCGCGCTGGGCCAGGAGATCAAACGCCGGTCTCCCTTCCGCTACACCTACGTTTTTGAACTGGCCAACGACTACGTCGGTTATATCCCCGACAAGAAGGGGCAGGAACTGGGCGGCTACCAGACCTGGACCGGCCTGCACAGCTTCCTGGAGCCTGGGACCGGCGAGGCGATGGTGGCCGAGGCCGTCCGTTTGCTGGAACGCCTTCACGACGACTCCGACACACCCTGATCCCACCGACCGTCCCGTCTCGCCCGGCGGGCCTCACCCCTCGATTCCAGAAACCATGCTTCACCACACACGCCGACGACCGGTTCCACTCCTGATCCTCCTGGGAACGCTGATCCCGGCGGCAACGGCCCCGGCCGAGGACCGTCGAGTCGTCCCCCGCTCGCCCGCCGAGGAAGCCCAAACGATCCGACTGGCCGACCCCGGCCTCAAGGTCGAACTGGTGGCCGCCGAGCCAAACCTGTTGAGCCCCGTCGCCGCCGCCTGGGACGAAACCGGCCGGATGTTTGTCGCCGAGATGACCGACTACCCCGCCAGCCCCACCCGTGGCCGCATTCGCCTGCTGGAAGATCGCGACGGCGACGGCCTCTACGAACACGCCACCGTCTACGCCGACGGATTGCCGTTCCCCAACGGAGTCCTCCCTTATCAAGGTGGCGTTTTCGTGACCGCCGCCCCCAACCTCTGGTATTTCCGGGACACCGACGGCGACGGCAAGGCCGATGAGCGACGGGTTGTCGTGACCGGGTTCGCCGAGGGGAACACCCAGTTGCGAGCCAATGGCCTGACCTGGGGCCTGGACAACTGGGTCTACGGAGCCAACGGCCGAAGCGGTGGGGCCATCCGCCGGCCCGACGACCCGGCCGACCAGGCGGTCTCGATCGCCACCAACAACTTCCGCTTCCGCCCCGACACCGGACAGGTCGAGGCGGTCTCCGGGTTCAGCCAGTTCGGCTTTCCCCGCGACGACTGGGGCAACCGCTTCCCGTCGTGGAACACTGTGCCGATCCGCCACGTCGTCCTGGAAGGCCGAACCCTGGCCCGCAACCCCTACCTGGCCGAGTCGTCCACCGTCGCCGACATCCTGGACGCCTCCGACGGCAACCGCCTGTTCCCGATCGGCCCGGCCCAGACCACGTTCAACCGCGAGTCGGTCAGCACCTTCAACGCCAACTGCGGCCTGACGATCTACCGAGGCGACCTCCTGGACCCTGCCTACCAGGGCAACGCCTTCATGTGCGAGTCGCTGACGAACCTGGTCCACCGCCGAGCCCTGCGAGCCGTCGGCCCGACCTTCGTCGCCAACCGGGTCGAGGAGGGGAAGGAATTCCTGGCGTCGACCGATTCCGCCTTCCGGCCGGTCAACACCACCACCGGTCCCGATGGCGCCCTTTACGTCGTCGACTTCTACCGGGAGATGGTCGAGCACCCCGAGTTCGTCACGCCTGACCTCCGCAAGTCGGTCGACTTCCGCCGCTGGGAAGATCGCGGGCGTATCTGGCGGATTCGACCCAACTCGGGCCCCACCGCCGACGGTCCACTGGCCGTCGTGAAGCCGGTCCTTGCCGACCTCGACGGCTTGCTGGCCATGCTGGACCACCCCAACGGCTGGGTCCGCGACACCGCCCAGCGCCTTCTGGTCGAACGCCGAGATCCTTCCTCGGTTCCCAAGCTGGTCGTCGTCTCCCGCAATTCTCCAAGCCCCCTGGGCCGTCTGCACGCCCTGGCGGTCCTCGACGGCGTGGGGGCCCTGGATGACGAGACACTGGGGGCCGCCCTGCGAGACGGTCACGCCGGAGTTCGCGAGGCGGCGGCGCGACTGGCCTCGGGCCGCCCGGGTCTCGCCGACGGCCTGGCGGCCCTGGCTGGCGACCCCGAGATCCGTGTCCGGTTCCAGGCCGCGATCTCCCTGGGCGACCTGCCGGGCGACCGCGCGGCCGGGGCTTTGGCGAAGATCGCCGCGAGCGATGTTGACGATTCGTGGGTCCGTCTGGCCGTGCTCAGCGGGTTGAAAGACACGGCCGCCCCGTTCCTCTCGGCGCTGGTCGACACCCACCCCGGCTGGCTCGACGAACCGCCCGCCGGCGCCGACGACCTGTTGAGGGAGGCCGCCGCGATCGTGGCCGCCCGCGACCAGCCCGAAGACCTGCGATCCCTCGCACGATTTCTCGTCCCAACCGCGGGCGAAGGGCCGGGACGAGGCCGGGTTGCGCTGCTGACGGGCCTGACCGATGGATTGACCCGCGCCGGGAAGTCGTCCCGAGAGATTTTGGAACATCCCTCGGAAGGCTGGAAATCGCTCGCCGACGGGGTGGACGCGTTATTGATTCGGGCGCGAGAGGCGGCCGAATCGTCGACGGCCCCGGAGGGGACCCGGGCGCAGGCGTTGCGATTGCTCGCGAGGCTCCGGCCGTCGATCGCCGCGACGCTGATCCCGCCGAGCCTGGCCGCCGGGTCGCCGGCCGAGGTTCAGCGGGCCGCCGCCCAGGCCACCGCCGACCTCGCCGCCCCCGACCTCGCCGCCAAGGTCCTCGCCCAGTGGGGCGGCCTCGGCAGCGTCGCCCGTCGAGGACTGATCGCGGCGGTCCTGGAAACCCCGGCGCTGTTGCCGCCGTTGCTCGACGCGATCGAGGCCGGTTCGATCGACCCCCTGGAATTCGATGCCATCACCCGAGATCGCCTCGCCCACCACCCCGATGAGGCGCTCCGCGGGCGCATTCACACTCTGCTCGCCAAGTCGGCTCCGCCCGATCGCTCGGAAGTGATCCGCCAGTTCCAGACCGCCCTGGAACTTCCCGGAGACCCCCAGCGCGGGTCGGAGTTGTTCGCCAAGAACTGCCAGACTTGCCACCAGTACCGGGGGAATGGACACCGCGTCGGCCCCGACCTGACCGGCATCGGCGGCCGGCCGATGCCGGTCGTACTGGGCGACATTCTCGACCCCAACCGCGTCGTCTCGCCGGATTCGGTGATGTACCTGGTCTCGACCAAGCAGGGCCAGGTCCTTTCGGGCCTGCTCGTGGAAGAGACCGGCGCGAGCCTCAAGCTCCGTCAGGCCGAGGGTTTGGAGTCGACGGTCCTCCACTCCCAGGTCGAGGAAACGCGATCCACCGGCCGGTCCTTGATGCCCGAGGGGCTGGAACAATCCCTGGGCGTCCAGGGTCTGGCCGACCTCCTGGCCTTCCTCCGCCAGCCTTGAGCGGTCGGCCGTCGTTCGGAGGACTCAGGGCTTGGCCAGGCAGCACTTCTTGAACTTCTTGCCCGAGCCGCAAGGACAAGGATCATTGCGGCCGGTTGTCGAGGTTCCCGAAGGGTTGCGGATCGTCACCCCAAGCGCTCCGCCGCCCGGCTTTTGACGCTCTCGATAGGAGCCGGCCAGCGTCCGGATCTGCTCGGCCCAGGCGGCGCCGTCGCCGAGGCGGCCCGTGTCTTGAAGGTCGTCCAGGAACGCGGCGATGACCTCGGGAACCAGCGGCCGGGCCTCGTCGGGAAGGTCCAGCCGGGGCATCCCTCCCTTCAAGACCTTGGCGAAGGCGCCGGGCGTCACGACGTCGGGGAACTCGGGCGACTCCCGGCGCATCGCCTCGCCGAAGGCTGTCAGGATCGCGCCGATGCCCTCTCGCACGACCGCCGGCAGTTGCGTGGCGGCGTAGGACTCGGCGAAGTCGCCCGCCCAGTTGTCCCAGCGATTGTCGAAGGCACTCATCGGGGATTAGCTCCGCAAGGTGGCCCCGAATCGCGACCGGGCCATTTCGACGACCCTGGCGACGGCCTTTTCGACCTCCTCGCCGGTCAAGGTCCGCTCGGGGTGGCGGAACCGCAGGCCGAAGTGAAGGCTCTGCTGGCCGGGCGGGACGTTGCCGCCCCGGAAGGTGTCGAGGTACTGCACCCCCTCCAGCAACGACCCACCCGCCTCGCTCGCCGTTTGGGCCAGTTCCGCCCAGGACAGGGTGTCCGGCACCACCAGCGACAGGTCTCGGGCGACTGTCGGGAACGGGGAGATCGGTCGATGGCGGGGAACCAGGTCGGCTCGCTCGATGAGGACGGCCAGGTCGAGTTCCGCCGCCGAGCATCTGCCACGAAGGCCCATCGAGGCGATCCAGCTCGGCGCCACTTCCCCGAAATAGCCCAGGTGCGTCCCGTCGAGGAGGAGTTGTCCCTGCTCTCCGGCCGAGAACAGCGGAATCGTGCTCGGCCTCGCTTCCAGGCCGGCCTGGGCGTGGAGGCGGGACAGCAGTGTCTCGACGATCCCCTTGGTCTCCAGAGCTCCGCAGGTGTACAGAAGGGCCAGCCTGGGCGGCTCGGCGGGCCTGGCCTCGCCGGGGCGGGGAAGGTAGACGTGAGCGATCTCGAAGAGTTCGGCGTCGAGCGTCCCGTGAGCCACGTTGTGAGCGCGTGCGGCGAGAAGGCTGGGGATCAGGCTTTGCCTCAGGGCCGTTTCCAGCTTCCGGGTGGAATGCTCGACGCGGATCGGCGGCGATGGCGGATTGGGCTGGACCGGGGCGATCCACGACTCGGCCACCAGGCTGTAGGTCACCGCCTCGTCGAACCCCAGGCCGGTCAGGGTGTCGCGAATGAGCCCTTCGACCCGCTCTCGGCGGCCTCGGGCCGACCTCGCCAGCGGGACCGGTCGGTTGTCCGGAATGTGCTCGTAGCCGTGGACGCGGGCAACCTCCTCGATCAGGTCGATCTCCCGTGTCAGGTCGCTCCGCCAACTGGGCGGCCGGAACGTCAGATCGCCGAGTTCCTCCAGCCCCAGGGCCTTCAGGATCGCCACGACTTGTTCCCGGTCGATCGTGATCCCCAGGACGCGAGCGATCTGGGAAAGCCGGAGCGTCACCGCCTCGCGAGGTCCCGGCCGGGTGCCGGCATCGAGGAGCCCCGGCTGCAGCGTCCCCCCGGCAACCTCAAGGATCAGCTCCGAGCAGCGGCGGCTGGCCCACTCGGTGCCTTCGGGGTCGATCGGCCGTTCAAACCGGTAACTCGCGCCGCTGTGAAGGCCCAGAGCGCGGGCGGTCCGGCGGACGGACAGGGCGTCGAACTGAGCCGACTCGATCAGGACGTCGGCGGATCGCGGACCAATCTCCGTATCCAGACCGCCCATCACCCCCGCGAGACCGACGGGCCGTTCGGCGTCGGCAATGACCAACATCTCGGGCGTCAGCCTGTAGTCGAGGTTGTTGATCGCCCGCAGGGTCTCGCCGGAACGGGCGCGGCGGACGACGATCCGGGGACCGGCCAGGCGGGCGAGGTCATAGGCGTGTAGCGGCTGGCCACACTCCATCATCACGTAGTTGGTGACGTCGACGACGTTGCTGATCGGCCGGATGCCCAGGGTCTCCAACCGTTTGCGCATCCACCAGGGACTCTCGCCGACACGAACGCCGGAGATCACCCGGGCGGTGAACCGGGGGCAGAGGTCTGGGGCCTCGATGGCGACGGCGGCGCGAGTTTCGACCGCCTCGCCGGAGGTGGGCGGCCGGGGGTTGGGAATCGCCAGCGGCTTGCCGAACAGGACGGCCACCTCGCGAGCGACCCCGAGGTGGCCGAGGCAGTCGGGCCGGTTGCTGGTGACTTCCAGGTCGATGGCCAGGTCGCCGCCGAGTTCCTCGGTGGCCTCGTGGTTGAGGCCCGAGAGCATCAGGCGGTCGGTCAGCTCCTGGACCGGCATGTCGAGGCGGACGTACTGCGAGAGCCAGTTCCAACTGACGATCATGGGGTATCCCGGTGGGCCGGCCTCGGGCTCAGCCGGCCTGTGAGGCGAACGCCTTGACGTCGGCCAGGGCGCCGTCAACTTGCTCCAGCCTTGAAGGGGTCAGGGCCGAGTCGCGAACCCTCATCAGTTGATTGGTCAGTTGATGGGCGGCCTCGACCGGATTCGCCCCGTCGGCGCGGATCTCGGGGAAATCCTTGTGGTGG
Organism: Isosphaeraceae bacterium; assembly: GCA_965201075.1. Taxonomy (GTDB): domain Bacteria; phylum Planctomycetota; class Planctomycetia; order Isosphaerales; family Isosphaeraceae; genus CBDAVP01. The sequence goes on from CBDAVP010000017.1 coordinate 190,394, forward strand.
ATCTGGGTCGACTGGGCAGTGGCGCCCGTGGCCACGACGATCTTGCTCTCTCCGGCGGTTGCCATGTGCGGGCCTCGGACTCGGTTGCGGCGGACGAAGAGGGGTCGAGGACCCCCATCTTATCCGTCGGAGGACGGTTTTCCAGGCGTCGGCCGGCTGACTCAGAACTGATTCAGAAATCGGGCGTCGTTCTGGTACAGCAGGCGGATGTCATCGATGCCGTGGCGGCGCATGCACAGCCGCTCGATACCCAGGCCGAAGGCGAAGCCAGTGACCGCCTCGGGGTCGTAGCCAACAGCCCGGAAGACGGCTGGGTCGACCATCCCCGCGCCGCCCATCTCGACCCAGCGGTCCCCGCCGTGCCAGAGCATGTCGACCTCGACGCTGGGCTCGGTGAATGGGAAGAACGACGGGCGGAACCGGATCGCCACGTCCTCGCCCAGGTAACTTTCGGCGAACAGCTTCAACACGGTCTTCAGGTCGGCCATGGTCACGCCCCGGTCGACCATCAACCCCTCGACCTGGTGGAACATGAACGAATGCGTTCGGTCCACCTCATCGGGGCGATAGACCCGGCCGATGGCGATGACCCGCACTGGAGGCGGCTGCGATTGCATCACCCGGATCTGCACGGTGCTGGTCTGGCTACGGAGGAGGGTGTCCTCCGACAGGTAAAAGTTGTCCAGGGGGTCGCGGGCGGGGTGGACCGCCGGGATATTCAGAGCCTCGAAGTTATGGAACGTATCCTCAACCTCGGGACCACGCACGACGCCGAAGCCGAAGCGGCCGAACAGGTCGACCAGTTCCTCGGCCGTCTGGGTCAGGGGGTGCCGATGTCCAAGTCGGGGCCGCGGAGTTCCCGGTAGGGTCACGTCCAGCCCACCGGCGACCGCTTCGGGGCGATCGATGCGGCGTTTGGCGACGTCCCAGGCGGCTTCCAACGCCTGCTTGACGGCATTGAACCGCTGTCCATAGACGCGTTTTTCGGCCGTTGGCAGGGACTTGAGGCGTTCCTGGGCCGCCCTGACGCGCCCCTGTTTCTGTCCCAGGAACTCGACACGAGCCGCCTCAATGGCCGAGGCGTCGCTGGCCCGGGCGAAGGCCTCCCGGCCGGCGGCTTCCAGGTCGTCAAGCTCGGCGACCGGGCCGGACGCATCGGGCCCGACCGGGGAGGTGTCGCGACTGCTGCTCATCGAGGGCGTCGAATCCGATCCGGTCCAGTCCGTGCGTGGGCTCGGGCTCAGGCGGTCTTGACGGCCTTGGGACGGGCGGCGAGCGCGGCGTCGGCCTTTTCGATCTCGGCGCGGACCCGGGCGGTGATCGCGTCGAAGGTCTCGGGGTCGTGGATCGCCAGTTCCGAGAGGCTCTTGCGGTCGAGGCGGATGCCCGCCTGGTGCAGACCGAAGATGAACCGGCTGTAGCGGAGCCCACGCATCTCGGCGGCGGCGCCCAGGCGGATGATCCAGAGCTTGCGGAACTCTCGCTTCTTGGCCCGGCGGTCGCGGAAGGCGAACATGCCGGCCCGCAGCAGGGTCTCCTTGACCGACTTCAGGAGGCGACGGCGACCGCCGACGAACCCTTTGGCCCTCTTGAAGATCCGTTTCTTTTTCCGGTTGCGGGCCGATCCCTTGGGTGCGCGCATCGAAGTCTCTCAGGTCCGCGAAAAATCGCTCAGGGTCCCGCCGGAGCGGGGTGTTTTGGGTAGGGATGACCGGTGGCGGGCCAGGTCTCAAGCCCTAGGGGCCGAGTCCGGGACGGGCGTGACCTCTTCGACGGCCAATTCGGCGTCATCGGCCCGCAGGCGAAGTTCAGCCTCGGCCTCGGCGGCGGCCGGCGAGGTCGACTCGCGTTCGCGAATGGCCTTGCGAATCCGCGCCGACTCGGCCGAGACCTTGAGGGCCTTCTTGCGGCGAAGGTTGCGGATCTTCTTGCCGTTCTTGTGGCTATTGAGGTGCGAAGAGCCGCAAGGCTTGTGCATCACCTTGCCGGTGGCGGTGACCTTGAACCGCTTCTTCAACCCCTTGTGAGTCTTCATCTTCGGCATGACGGACCGACCTTCTCAAGGAGCCAGTAACCAAGCAACCGGGCCGAAAGCCGGCGCATCGAGGCGCCCCGAGGTCGGCCGAGCCAAAGAGTGTAACCTCCGGCGGGCCCAGAGCCAACCAGAATTCTGCTCGTAGGAATCAAATTCCCTCGCCCGCTCGACGCGAACTGAGTCAACCCTCGCAGGCCGTCACCTTCTGGATCAGCCCCGAATCGTAATCCCGTTCCGCCCAAGTTCGAGGAAAGTGTGCGCCCCAAAGCCCCGGATCAATTCCGGAATGTTAGGCAGGAAAAACGCTTCCAGTTTCCGATTGCTAATGTTGCCGGTCGAGATCAGCATCAGTTGTGACGGACGGCCGTGGAGAAGATGAGCGTCCACGAAGTCGGCATCCTTGGTAATCACGATCCAGTGCCCGCGCTCGGCTGCATCCAATGCCCGCGCTCGGCTGCTTCGATGATCTGCTTGTCGGTCGTCTGGTTGCCACTGGGTAGGTCCAATGTGTGGAGGGCGTCACACCCTTCGACGGTCAACCAGGGCACCATTTTTCGGGGGAATTGCGCATCGACGAGGAACGTCATCGCTCGGTGGATTGAAGGCGGCGAGTCTGGGCCTGTCGGGCGGCGAACGCCAGTACCGCCAGGAGGTCGTCACGCTCGAGGTCTTCGTAGTCGTCGAGGATTTCCTCGATCGTCATGCCCTAACACAGTAGTTCAAGCAAATTCTCGACGGGGTAGCGAAGCCACCCGAACGCAAGGCTTTCCGTGGCAAATGGCCGGGTCGATCGTGATTTGGGCAAGAAGTTCACTCACTAATAACGATCCATGTAGGCCAGGCCATGTTCCAGGAAAGTTTCCGCCAGAATTGAATTTTCGTGGTATTTGACTGAGAACTCTACCTGAGAAATCCATCAAGGTGGCAGCGGTTTGCCCTCGGTGTAGATGAATCGGCACCAAAAGTTGTAACCCGACGGAGAACCTTGGGGCGCCTGGGGCACGGGTGGTATGCGCCCCCGGTCGGAATTCCGTTTGAACCATCGGTCGATCACATTCTTGGGCTCACCGAAATCTCCGCCAGTTTCGTAGCCCGAGATTTTCCAGGGAGCTTGGTCGAAGGCGTCGATGGACTTTTCCGAAAAAAAATCGCGATATGTATCAATCTTGATCGGAGAAGAGCGTTTCTGGCCGTCGACCTCCTCGATGATGAAGGGTGGAGTGTCCAACTTCGCGGACGGGACGTCGGAGTTCCCCTCACCCAGATCCCAATGTCCCACCGCCGTGAAAATCTGCCCGAGGGGTTTCCCCAGAATTCCCGTGATTTGGTACTAGGTTCCCAGTTGTTGGAAAGGGATCAGGACCACCGGATTTGCGTCCGTGTGGGCCGTTTGACGAGCCTCGCCCTGAGTTCCTCGGACGATCCAAATCAGCGAGACGGCCGGGATCGCGAGTAAGGCGATGATGAGGATCGGTTCGAAGACTCGAAGTCGAGATCGCATCGGGCCGACCTCAACTTGGGTCGCTCCATGTCGCATGGGACCGCGAAGCTCGAGAATTGGGGGCTTGTGGGTAAATGGAGAGGGTCGGTCCGCCCCCCACGACATTGAGGCTGGGGGGCGAACCGACGGCTCATTCGAGGAGAGCAACCCGGAAGCTGGCGGCCGGTCAGGCTCGCGGGGCGACTATGGCCGTCATCCGCTTGCCTTCCATTGACGGGTTCTTCTCGACCTTGGCGACGTCTTCCAGGGCCTGGAGGACCTCGTTCATGACCTTGCGGCCTTCGTCGATGTGCGCCATCTCGCGGCCGCGGAACAGGACGTTGACCAGGACCTTGTCCTTGTGTTCCAGGAACTCGCGGGCCCGCTTGACCTTGACCTCGATGTCGTGGTCGCCGGTCTTGGGGCGGACGCGGATCTCCTTGACCTGCACCTGGTGCTGCTTCTGCTTGGAGATCCGCTTCTTCTGCTGGTACTTGTGCTTGCCAAAATCCATGATCTTGCAGACGGGCGGGCGTTCGTTGGGCGCGACCTCGACGAGGTCCATGCCCGCCTCTCGGGCCAGTTCCATGGCCTTGCCCGTGGGCATCACGCCGAGCATCACGTTCTCGGCGTTGATGACGCGGACCGGCGAGATGCGGATCTGCTCGTTGACGCGTTGTCCGCGGTCGACGTTGGGGGCCGTGCGGTCAGTAGGGCCGATAGCGTCCTCCCCGGGACGAATGGGGGTGCGAAGGCCTCTCACTGGGTCCCGGCCACCTCGGGACGGAACCCGGACGCCCACGACGTCCCATCCCCGTGATGGGGCTGTCGTTCGTCCGGAGGCAACCTCCACTATGACCGATCAACCCCGAATGGGTCAAGACTCAATTCCGATGTCTCTGAATGATGGTCATGCGTCGCCCAGAAACCGATCCGGACGCCCTGCCCGAGGGTTGGGCAGGGCGGCCGGGGCGTTGCGTCGGGATGGGATGGAACTCAGGCCAGGTGGCGGTCCACCTCGGGCAGCAGGGCGGCGAAGTCGAGCCCGCTGGGGCAGGCTGCTCGGGCGGCTTCGAGGTCGGCGCCAGACCAGTCGCGGGCCTCGTGTGAAAGCGCGGCGTACTGGCGGCGGGCGTCTCGGCGGTCGCCCAGGTGCTGGTGATAGGTCAGGAACCGGGTCAGGTTGCCGAGTTCCGCCCCGGTGCCGGCAGCCTTCGAGCAACGGCCGTCGCAGTCGCCGCAAAGCGTCGGGCCGGCGGCGAGGACCGCGTCTCGCAGTTGGTGAAGCTCGGCCTGCTTCAGCGGCTCGTACTTCTGGGCCGCCTCGGCGTTCTGGCGGATCTGGTCGGTGTTGCGCATCGAAACGCAACTGGCCGAAATTCGCTCGTCGGTCCAGATCGCGTGCAGGAGGGCCTGGTAAGGGGTCAGCCCCTTCTCGATCAGCATCGGGGCCCGTTTGGCCACCTCTTCAAGGATGTTCTTCTTGGGCTGGTTGGGAGGAAACTTGCCGGCGACCTGCTTCATCGAGATCAGGCCGATCCCCTTGTTCCAGCAGGCGTCGAGGGCCCGGTTCAGCGGGGCGTCCTTGTCGAGCCAGGGGGTGTACTGAAGCATGATCGCGTCGACCAGGCCGCCGTCGGCCGCGGCCTGAATGATCTGGGCGCGGTCCTTGTGGTGGGTCGAGAAGCCGAGGAACTTGGCCTTGCCGGACTTCTTGATCGTCTCGGCGGCCTCCTTGAACTCCCGACACTTGACGAAGTTCATGGCCTCGTCGAGGGGGTGCTCGTCGCCCAGGCCGTGAACGAAAAACAGGTCGACCGAGTCGCAGCCCAGGGCCTCAAGGCGCTCGTCGAGCATCTTGACCATCTGGCCGGGGGTCTTGGGCCCGTCCTTGGTGATGAGAAAGATTTGCTTGCGGATGGAGGAATCCGCCTCGAACCAGGCGCGATAGGTCGGCTCGGTGCCGTAGGCCTTGGCGGTGTCGAAGGTGCGCACACCGTTGGCGAAGCCGAGCCTCAGGAGGCGGTCGAGGCCCGGGGGCTTGCCGCCGCTGCCGTAGTCGAGCATCGTGATCTCGACGCCGGTCTTGCCCAGCTTGCGGCGGGGCAGAGTGGGGGCCTTGGCCGGGGCCGGAGCGTTGTCCTGGGCACGGAGGCCGTTGGCGGTCAGGCCCACGGTCGTCGCGGCGAGCGCTCCGGCCTGGAGGAACGCGCGGCGGTCGTTGCAGGCGGGGTCCAGAGTCGGGTCGTCGCAAGACATGAGCGGAGGCCTCCTCGGCGGGCGGTTCGGGTGCCGAAATCCCGGGTCGAATCCTATCAGATCAGCGTCGTCCCCGCCCAGACCGGCCCGGATTCGCGGGGGCATCCTCTTGCATGTCGAGGCTCCCGGGCGTGTCATGACACTATTGGTAAGGGGCGCGGCGACGCGGGAGCGCTGCCGGAGTTGGGTCGGTGGGCCTGGAGAATTCGTACCATGACCGGCGTCAATCGCAGGACATTCCTCGCCTCGGCCGCCGGAGCCGCGGCCACCGCCAGCCTGGCTGCTCGGGCCTCGGCCGATGGGCCCAACGCGACGATTCGCGCCGCGGTCCTGGGCCTCAACGGCCGAGGTCAGGACCACATCAAGGGATTCATGGGGACCGACGGCGTCAAGGTCGCCGTCCTGTGCGACCCCGACCGCGCCATCCTCGACAAGCGCGCCGGCGAGTTCGAGTCCAAATACGGCTACCGCCCCGACACCGAGACCGACCTGCGCAAGGTCTTCGACCGCAAGGACATCGACGTCGTCAGCGTGGCCACGCCCAACCACTGGCACGCCCTGGCGACCGTCTGGGCCTGCCAGGCCGGCAAGGATGTTTACGTCGAAAAGCCCGGCAGCCACGAGTTGGCCGAGGGGCGCAAGATGATCGACGCCGCCCAGAAGTACGGCCGGATCGTCCAGCACGGCGTCCAGCTACGTAGCTCCGAGGCGATCCAGGAAGCCGTCGGGCTGATGAGGGATGGCCTGATCGGCAAGGTCTACCTGGGCCGGGCGCTGATCTTCAAGACCCGTCCGTCGATCGGCCACGCCAAGGACCCGGACACCGCTCCCGAGACTCTGGATTGGGACATCTGGCAAGGGCCGGCCAAGGCCCGACCGTTCTCGAAGCGGTACGTCCACTATAACTGGCACTGGCACTGGGACTTCGGCAACGGCGACATCGGCAACCAGGGGATTCACGAGACCGACCTCGCCCTGTGGGGCCTGGGACTGGAGACGTTGCCCTCGGCCATCGTGTCGCAGGGGGGCAAGTACCTTTGGGACGACGACAAGGAGACGCCCGAGGTCCTCACCAGCAGCTACCAGTTCCCCGCCACCAACCAGATGATCGAGGTGGAGGTCCGCCCCTGGGCCACGAACGCCGAGGGGGGCGTCAAGATCGGCAACCTTTTCTACGGCTCGGAAGGGCATCTGGTCGTCGACGGTTACAACACGTTCGAGGCGTTCGGTCGCGATGGCAAGCTGTTGAAGAAGGGGAAGGGGGGGGAACCGGTTAGCCGGCATTTCGCCAACTTCATCGACGCGGTCCGGGCCCGGGATCCGAAGCGGCTGAATGGCCCGGTCGAGACGGCCCATACCAGCGCTGGACTCGCCCACCTGGGGAACATCGCCTACCGGGTTGGCCGGCAACTCCGGTTCGACCCGTTGGCCGAGACGTTCATCGGCGACAGCGAGGCCAACGCCTACCTGACCCGCGAGTACCGCAAGCCGTTCGCGATGCCCGACCAGGTTTGACCGGGCCGATCCGCGACGCCCACGCTCGCCCGCCGGGCGTCGCGGACATGGATCAACCGAGCAGTTCGTCGATCGGCTTCCCCTCACTGAGCTTGATCGGACGACCGATGGGGGCGATCTCCTCGCGAGTCGGGTCGATCCCCAGGGTTTTGAGAACCGTGGCGTGGACGTCGGCAATGCCCAACGGCCGGGCCGGCTTCTGGACTCCCTCGGGATCGGTCTCCCCCACGACTTGACCGCCTCGCAGACCGCCTCCGGCCACGGCGACGCTGTAGCCCTGGACCCAGTGATCGCGGCCCCCGCCGACATTGAGCTTGGGCGTTCGGCCGAACTCGCCGCCGCAGACGACCACCGTCCGGCCCAGGGTTCCCCTTCGACGCAGGTCGCGGATCAAAGCGGCGAACGCCGGGTCGAGCGTGGCCACGAGTTTGGAGTGGACCTGGTGGTTATTGACGTGGCTGTCCCACCCGACCAGCGTCACCTCGACGCAGCGAACACCCACCTCGGTCAGGCGACGGGCCGCCAGGCAGGCGCGTCCGAAGGGAGTGTCGCCATACTCGTCGCGGACCGAGGCGGGTTCCCTAGTCACGTCGAACGCGGCGAGCTGTTCGGAGGTCATCATCCGTCGCGCCCGGGAAAGGGCCTCGCGATGGCCGGTGGCCGCCGCCCTTACAGCCCGCCCTCGATGAAAATGCCGCTCCACGACGTCCAGATTGGCGGAGCGGAGCGTCTGTCGAGCGTCCGGGACGTTGGCGGACACGTCGGGAAGTTTTCCCAGGGGGTCATCCGCCAGGAACGCGTCGAATTCCCCGCCGAAAAAGCCGCCGCGGGCCGGCCAGTTACCGGCCAGGATCGAGACATGGCGGGGAATCTCCGCGCCCGCCGTGGGAAGTTCGTGGCAGCAGATTGCCCCCAAGGACGGGTGTTCGACGGTTGGGTCGGGGCGGTACCCGGTTTTCAATAGGTAAGTCCCGCGCTCGTGGTCCCCCTCCTTGCTGACGAGCGACCGGACCAACGAGACGTCGGCCATCTCCGCGGCCAGGTGGGCGAATCCCGAGGCCAATTGTACACCCTTCGCGGCGGTGCCGATCGCCTGAGTCCCCCCGGCGATTTTGGTCCCCTCGTGGGGGTCGAACGTTTCCAGTTGGCTGGGGCCGCCTTCGAGGCAGAGGACAATGACCGAGCGAGCCGGTCCGTCGCGACGCTCCGCCTGATCCGCGAGAATCTGGCCGAGGGGTGCCAGCCAACCGAGCCCGACCGTGCCAATGGCGGCGCGACCGAACCCCCGACGATTCAGCGAGTTCAGTGGTTCCATGAGAACTCCGTCGCGTTCAGGAGGGTCCACGCCAGGTCGCACAGCCGTTCCTTGCGGCTGGCGCCCGGTGCGGCCAGTTGTTTCCGAAAGTGGGCAAGTTCCTCGGGATCGGGGCGACGGGTCAGGGCGGCGAGGTAAGCGGTCTCCACGGCCGTCGGATCGTCGGGGGCCAGCAGGGCAATCTGGGCCGGGGCGGTGAGGAAGTCGTCGCGAGTCTTCTCCTCGACGAGCTTCCCGTTCATCATCAAGAGCCGCTGAGGGATCGTCCCTCCACGCTCGTCGAGTTCCTCGATCCCCGCGTCGCCGTGGCGACGGATGAAGTCGTTGATCCCCCCCAGGGTGGTCAGGCGGACCAGCAGGGGCGAGCCGTAGTTGATCGGCACCAATGAGGCCGACTGGATCAGCGAGCCGGCGACCTGCTCGGGCCGCAATCGGGTCAGCGGGAACGCCGCCCAGGCGGGTTCGAGGGCGTCGGTCGAACCCTCGGCGCGGCTGTCGAGGCGGAACGTCTCCAGGGTCGCGAAGGTTCGCAGCAATCGCCGAAATCCGTATCCGTTCGCGGCGAAGTCGTCGGCCAGCATGGTCAAGACGCGGGGAGGATCGCCCGAAGCGGCCAGGTCGTCGATCGGCTCGACCAAGGGCCGGCCGAACATCAAGGCCCAGGCCCGGTTGACCGTCGCCCGCGCGAGGTTAGGGTTGCCGCGGTCCGTGATCCACGCCGCCAGCCGGGCGCGTCGGGACCCGGATTCCGGCAAAAGGTGGGTGGCGAACGGGACTCGGGGCTCAACCGGCGGCTCGGTCGTCCCGGGCTTCTTGCTCGTGGGGTGATATTCGCCGGGAAAGTCGCGGACGCCGCGGGTCCCGACCTTGACCTGGCCGAAGAATGCGGCCAGGCCCTGGAAGTCCTTGCGGGTCCAGGGCTGAAACGGATGGTCGTGGCACTGGGCACAGTCCAGCCGCACGCCCAGCAAGGCCCGGGCTGTCCGTCCGGCCAGGCGCTCGGGGTCGGGCAACTGCGTGGCCTGGTCGAACGTGACCGTGACGTAGTTGGTGGCCGGGTGGTCGGTCCAAAGCCCCTCGTCGGTCAGTAAAGACCGAACGACCTGGTCGTAGGGGCGGTCCTGGTGGATCGCGTCTCCCAGCCAGGTGACGAATCTGCGGCGGCGGAACAGGAGGAACGGGCCGTCCTCGACCCCGACCAGGGCCCTCGCCAGTCGCTCGGCCAGGTAGTCGGCCGATCGGCGATCGGCCAGGGTCAGTTCCAGCCACCAAGACACCCGCTCGCCCGGAGGTCGCGACTCGAACCGGCGAATCTCCTGGAGGGAGGGAATCGTCCCGGTCAGGGCCAGCGAGATCCGCCTCATCACCGCCAGGTCCGGGGCCAAGGGAGCGGGGGTTAGCCCCTTGGCCTCCCAGACTTTGCGGAATTCCTTGTCGACCTGCTGGACGACCGCCGGGGTCGCCGCGGGGAGGCCCGGGTCGACCCGCCGGCGGTCGGCCTTCGAGGGGCGTAACGCCGCGAAGAAGGTCAGGCCCCCACCCAGGAGCACGGCCAGGAACAGCAGGTCTCGCTTGCCCATGGTCACCGACCTCCCCGTCGAGACCGAATCTCGCCTCTTTGTCGAGCATTCGGACCGCGGTCGCTATTCTTGGAAGTTCGTCCGGAATTTTCCTGGTTTTGTCGCGAATACCTCCCAACCCGATCGTCCGCGTCACCCATCCGGCCACGCCCCGTTCTCCGGAAAGGCCCTGGGATGTCGACCGCCCTCGCCATCGAGCCCCCAACTCGACCCCGACTCCGCCAACGCCTCCGAGGCCGGGCGATCCGCGTGGTTCGGGTGGTCGGGTCGGCGTGCGTCTGGACCTTTGGGGTCGCGTCGCTGGTCGGGGGCCTGGCATTGCTGGCGACCGTGCCCCTGGCCCAGTTTCTCAGTTTCGGCTACCTGCTCGAGGCGTCCGGGAGGGTGGCGCGGACGGGACGGATCCGGGACGGGATCATCGGGGTCCGGCGAGCCGCGAGGGTGGGAGGACTCGTGCTGGGGACGTGGCTGGTGCTCTGGCCGGCCAGGGCGGTGGCGGGCCTGGCGGCGAGGGCCGAGTTGATCGACCCCGGCGGACCGATCGGACGCCGCTGGAGGATCGGGCTGGCGATCCTGGCGGGGTTAACCGGTGGGCTCATCGTCGTCGCCTGCGCCCGGGGCGGAGCCCTGCGGCACTTCCTCTGGCCCTGGGGACATCCGCTGTGGTTGGTTCGACGGCTGAGGCGGAGGGGGCTCTACGCCGGTTGCCGAGATGCCACCTGGGATTTTGTGACGTGTTTGCACCTGCCGTCGTACTTCCGCCTCGGTCTGGTGGGGCTACTCGGCTCGTTCGTCTGGCTGGTCGTGCCGGCGACCTTGATGGCCCTGGGGGGAAAGTTCCCTCTGGCCGCCGTCCTGGGGTCGCTGATCCTGGGGGTGGTGGCGCCGTCGCTGCCGTTGCTTCAGGCCCGTTACGCGGCCGAGCGGCGCTTCCGAGCCCTCTTTGAGTGGCGTTGCCTGCGGCTCCGGTTCGCCCGGGCCCCCTGGGCGTTCGCGCTGGCCTCCTCGGCCACCTTGCTCGCGGCGGTCCCCCTCTACCTTTTAAAGATTGAACTGGTCCCCCGAGACGCCGCGTGGCTGCCGGCCCTGGCGTTCGTGGTCTTCCTGTTTCCCGCCCGACTCCTCTGCGGCTGGGCGTACGCGCGGTCCGAACGCCGCGAGTTGCCCCGCCACTGGACGTTCCGCTGGCTGGGGCGGTTGGGGGTACTTCCCGCCGTCGTTGCGTACCTGCTGATCGTGGTCCTGGCCCAGTTCACCTCCTGGAGTGGCCTGGGGAGTTTCTATGAGCAGCACGCGTTTTTGATGCCGATGCCCTTCGCCGATCTCTGAGCCGCCGGCACGCGGACGCTCAGAATCGAAGCGCCGAGACCTGGGTTATCGTCATGGCCTGGGTTGTGCGTTCGGGGGCCTCAAACTAATGGAGCGGACATCGGCCAGGGCCCCGCGGATTGGGCCCGCCGGGCGGAGTTCGAGGCGGTGGTCCCCGGGTTCCAGGGGGATTTCGCGTAGAGTGACCGTTCGGTAGACCGACCAGCCTCCCGTGCCGGCGACCGTACCCCTCTCCTCCTGGTCGTCGATCCGGAGCCGGAAGCTGTTTCCGGCGACCGAATCGTCGCAGGCCCAATCCAGTGAGACCGTATACGTCAAGGGCTGGTCGACGTGGAAGGTCCAGGTGGCCTGATCGGTGTTGGAGCGCCAGTAACCGAGGTTGCCGAACTCCGTCTCATAGGTCAGGCTCGGGCCGAGGATTTCCGCCGTCGAGGCCTCCATGCGGATCGTCCCGTCCGGGCTTGGGGCGACGGTCCGGGGCTGATTTCCCGGCAGAACCTTGGGCGAGCGTGCCACGAAGGCGATCACGTCGGCCAGATCGGCCGGCTTCAGGTCGTTCTCCAGCCCCTCGGGCATCAGGGAATGGCCCGAGGTCGTCACCTCTTCGAGGTCGGCGCGGAGGATCGAATCCGTCTGTCCCTCCTGCCGCTTGAGCGTCAGGGCGCTGGCCGTCTCCGCGGCGATCAAACCGGTGAGGACGCGGCCGTCCTTGGTTGCGGCGGAGTACACCGCATAGCGGGCGTCGACCTCGCGGTTGGGGTCCAGGATGGCTGTCAGGAGAGCGTCGGCCGAGGTGTCGGTCAGGGCGGCGAGGTCGGGTCCAATCTCGTGGCCGATCCCGCCGAGTTTGTGGCAGGAGGCGCAGGCTTTCTCGAAGATCACCCGACCCCTCGATGGTTCGCCGGGAAGCGTTTTGGCTCCGGCGTAGGCGTCGAGAACGGCCTTGCGCGGACCGATCGCGAGCGGTCCGAAGACGGCCGAGGCGCGTTGTCGTCGGGCGTCCGGGCCGTGCCTCAGCAACTGTTCTCGGTGAGCCGCGTCGATCTGAGCCAGGGGAATCGTCCCCTGCTCCAGGGCCTTGAGAAGCGTCTCGGTCGTTTCCTCGCGGGCGAGGAGGGCGTCGAGGGCCACGGCGCGGGCCGCAGGACCCAGACGGGCCCAACGGGCGACGAGGGCCGAGGCGGAGCCGGAGTCGCCCAGCCTCATCAACCCCCCGATCGCCGAGAGCTGGACCTCGACCGGTTCGGCCGGAGCCAGGCGAGCGGAAAGGACGTCGCGATCGGCCTCTTGATTGCCCCGGGACCGCCCGAGGAGGCGGATCGCCGCGATCCGGCCGCCTGGCTCGGCCGAGGCGTCGGCGGCCATGACCCTCGCGGAGGCGATCGCCGAGCGGATGGACGGGTCGTCGTCCAGGACCCCGGCGAGCGGGCCGTCGAGCAAGGCGGCGATCGCCCCGAGCCGCCAGGGCTCTGGTCTCGCCAGCGCCGCCCCGTCGAGGAGCCCCGCCAGCGCCCGACGGTCTCCCGAGGCGGTGGCCGTCGCGATGAGGGGCTCGACCAGCGAAGACGATGGCCCTCCGGGGCCGGCCGCGGCAAGGACCTTGGTGAGGATCGCCCCGGCGTGCGGAGTGGCCGAGCTGAGCACCGCGGCGCGGACCCAGGGGTCCTCGCCGTCGCGGACGGCGATTCGGCCGAGGGCCTGACCGGCTTCCGGCGCGGGCCAGTCTCCGAGGGTCAGCGCGACCTCGAAGCGTACGGTGATCTCCGGATCGTCGGCCAGGGTCAGAAGCGCCGGTCGGATCGCGGCGTCCGAGGCCAGGCGCGGGGCCGCCAGGCGGGCCGCCTCTCGACGGACTCCGGGGTGCGGGTCGGACAGCGCGGCCAGTAGTGAGGCCGTCTCCAGGGCCCCGAGCCCGTCAAGAGCCCCGAGCGCCTGGGCGCGGGCCGCGGGGTGCTGGCTTGCCCTGGCGACCTCCACCAGCGTCGGCGCGGCCGAGCGTTCGCCCCGGTGCGTGAGCAGGCGGTGGACGTTGTCGCGCAGCGTCCCGTTCGGACTGTCGAGGGCGGCGGCGAGGTCGCGGGTCGAGAGTTGGTCAAGCCGCGGGACCGGGCGGACCGGACTATCCACGGGGACGATCCGGTAGATCCTCCCCTTGTCGGCCCCGGCGCGGACGTCGAGACCGGCGAGCCGCTCGGGGCTGATCCAGCGCGGGTGCTCGATCACGAAGCGGTACAGATCCACGACCCAGAGCGCCCCGTCGGGCCCGGTCCGAACCTGGACGGGGCGGCACCACGGGTCGGTCGAGGCGAGGAACTCGCGGTCGCGCTCGTCCCCGGCGCGTCGACCGGCGAAGGTCGCGCCCGAGGGTTCGAGCACGAGCCGGCTGATGAGGTTGTGAACGGGCTCGCAGATGAAGGCGTTGCCGACGAACTCGGGGCCGAGGAACGTGTCTCGGTAGATCACCGGGCTGCATGCCGAGGTGACGTGGTTGGCGCTCTCCGGCTGGTTGTAGCGGGCGAGGGTCCGGCTCGCCGGGAAGACGCGAGAGGAGTCGTCGCCCTGAGCCAGAACCACGGCCGGGGACGGGGCGGCGACGCGAGGGTTGCGGCGGGCGTCGTGGTCGGGGAGTGGGTAGTGCTGGATCAGGATGCCGTTGTTGCCGCCGAACGAGTCGCCCCAGTCGTCACGGACGCGGCCCTGCTGCGTCAGGCCCGAGGCCGGCTCGAACTCTCCGGTGTCGGGCCGGAAGCGAAAGTCACGCCCGCCGATGTCGACCTCTCGACCATTGGCCGTGCCGCGAATCTTGCCCCCGATCAAGCCGTTGGCCCCGTAAACCCAGTTGTCGAGTCCGTAACTCAACCCGTTGACCCGTGCCTGGTAGTTCTCCGTCGCGAACCCCTGATAGAGGACGCGGCGGAGGTCGGCCTTGCCATCGCCGTCGGTATCCTCGGCGTAGAGGAGCTCGGGGGCGGCGCAGATGAGCACGCCCTCGCGCCAGGCCATGACGCCGGTGGGGAACGGGAGGCCGTCGAGAAACGTGGTCGCCGTCTCGTAACGGCCGTCGCGGTCGCGGTCCTCCAGGACCTTGATGGCTCCGCCCGGCTTCCAGTGGTTGTCGAGTCCCATGGGGTAGTCACGCATCTCGCAGACCCAGAGCCGACCGTCCGCGCCGAAGTCAACGGCGACGGGGCTCTCGACGAGGGGCTCGCAGGCAACCAACTCGACCCTCAGGCCCGGCTTGGCGCGAAACGCCTGAACCCCCTCGGCCGGCGACAGGGGGGCGGGTGTGGCGTCGTCGGCATCCTTGGGGACCGGTCGCTCGAAGCCGGGGCCGGCGGCCTTGTGAACCGCGTTGATGATGAGCCCCTCAACCCCTGGTTTCAGCCGTATCGGATGGCCGTAGTAGGCCATCGCGTCGCCGGCCTCGTAGCCCCCCTCGCGAAGCACTCGCTCCGAGGGAATGTAGCAGGGGACGTCATTGGCATAGGCCGTGACCCAGAGGCGCGAGGAGTCGAACTCCTTCTTGAGTCGGAGTGCGTAATCGACCACGACTTCGCCGGGGAGGAAGGTCATCAGCAAGCGGTCGCCGAATCGCCAGGCCTGGGCCGAGTAGGGCAGGCTGGACGGGAGCGACTCCCCCTTGTCGAGCCGGGCGAGCCAGGTCGAGGCGTTGTAACCCGATGGTCCTCCAGCCTTTGCCAGCGCCTCAAGTTTCTCGCGAGTCGGGAGCGTGTCGAACGGCAGCGAGAGGCGTTCCAGGTCGAATTCGGTCGGTGCCGGCAAATCCGTCCAGGCGCCCATGAGTAGGCGATTGACCTCGTCGGCGAGGGCCCTCCCGTGATCCACGGCCGCGCCGGGGGCTAACCGCCTTGCCGGGTTGGCGTCGGCCCCGCAGCCGATCAGCGTCAAGGCAACGCAGCCCGGGTGGTCGGCCTCGATGGCCGCCTGGGCATACCCAGCCCAGTCGCCGTCGACCAGGTTCTCGTTGGGCGGGAGCGTCACGCAATGGCAGGCGTAATTGGTGACGACGGCCCGGAGCGTCCCGTCTGGCGCGGTCGCCTTGAGCACGGGCAGGTCATGGTCGACCGGTCCCCCGGGGGTCCGCCGGTTGGCGGCGAAGCCGAGCGAGCCCCGGGCCCAGGCGAGCCTCGCGGGCTTGCGGTTGGCCAGGGCATCGAGGCAAACCCGTTCGAGCTTGTCGACGAGGCCACGACTGTAGATGTCGATCCTTGACTGCTGATCGGCCGGGATCGGTTTGCCGAAGAGGTTCGGGATGGCCCCGGTCAGGCAGGGGGCGCTGTGGGTATGCGACGAGCCGACGGCGATCCGCTCTCGGGAGATTCCGGCGCGGTCCATGAGCCTCTCGGCGAGAGTCGAGACGATCGACCCGGGCACGCCCACGTTGTCGACCGAGATGATCAAAGCCGCCCCCGGGCCGTCGCCGATGGCCAGCGCCTTCGCCCCGATCCGCTGAGCGACCCCCCGGGACTCGACCTCCCGGACAAGGTAACCGCTGAGGCGGATGGGGCCGTCCGGCGTGATGTCGACGCGAGCCGCCCCGACGAGCACCTCCGGGACTTCGTCGGCCTGCGAGTCGCGGGTCAACACCAGGCCGAGGGCGAGCATTGGCAGGAGTCGCATGGCGGATGGCCTCAAGGGAGCCGAGCCTTGCCGAGGGTCGACTCGCGATCGTCGTTCTTCTTCCGCTCGATGTCGAGGGTCTTCGAGTTACCTGGCCTTGAGCGGTTGACCAGGGGTGTCGCGGCCGCGGGAACCCGGGCCGGCTCTCGACGCCAGGAGCCGTGACCCTCCCCTTTCCCCTGGCTCGGGGCGTCCGCCTTCGCGAAGGTGGAAGCCTGGGGCGATCCTGGTACAATCGCCGGCCTCTCCCGACCGTCGCTGGCCCCCTGGCATCCTACGACCCCGGAACCTTGAAGACGATGGCAACGCACGAACCGACCGCCGACATTGGCCTGATCGGCCTGGCCGTGATGGGCGAGAATCTCGTCCTCAACATGGAAAGCCGCGGCTTCACCGTGGCCGTCCATAACCGGACCACCTCCAAGGTCGACGACTTCCTCGGCGGTCGGGGCAAGGGAAAGAAGCTGGTCGGCGCGCACACCGTCAAGGACCTCGTGGCGTCGCTGAAACGGCCTCGCAAGGTCATGATCATGGTCAAGGCCGGGGCGCCGGTCGACAAGGTCATCGAGGAGGTCGCCCCGCTGCTGGAGGCCGGCGACATCGTCATCGACGGCGGCAACACCCACTACCCCGACACGACCCGTCGCGCCCGTTCGTTGAAGGAGAAGGGCATCCTGTTCGTCGGGACGGGCGTTTCCGGAGGCGAGGAAGGGGCGTTGAAGGGCCCGTCGATCATGCCCGGCGGCGACCCCGAGGCGTGGCCGGCGGTCAAGCCGATCTTCCAGGCGATCGCCGCCAAGGTCGACGACGGCACTCCCTGCTGCGACTGGGTCGGACCCGAAGGCGCCGGCCACTACGTCAAGATGGTTCACAACGGCATCGAATACGGCGACATGCAGTTGATCTGCGAGGCGTACCAGCTCCTCAAGGACCTGCCCGGCCTCGACGCCCAGGCCCTTCACCAGGTGTTCGACCGCTGGAACCGCGGGCCGCTGGATAGCTACCTCATCGAGATCACCCGCGACATCTTCGCCCACAAGGACGAGGAGACCGGCCAGTTCACCGTGGACCTGATCCTCGACAAGGCCGGGCAAAAGGGGACCGGCAAGTGGACGGTCACCTCGGCCCTCGACCTGGGCGTCCCGCTGACTTTGATCGGCGAGGCCGTCTTCGCCCGCTGCCTCTCGGCGCAGAAGGACGAGCGCGAGACCGCCTCAAAGACCCTTCCCGGACCCAAGACGAAGTTCACGGGAGACACCCAGGCGTTCATCGACGCCGTGGAGCACGCGCTCTACGCCAGCAAGATCATCTCCTATGCCCAGGGGTACGCCCTGCTGGCGGCGATGGCGAAAGAGTCCTCCTGGGAGATCAACAACGGCGGCGTCGCCCTGATGTGGCGAGGCGGCTGCATCATCCGAAGCGCCTTCCTTGGCAAGATCAAGGAGGCGTTCGACCGCGACCCGAAGCTCGCCAACCTCCTTCTCGACCCCTACTTCTCTGGAGAGATTGCCCGCGCCCAGGAAGGCTGGCGCAAGGCCATCGCCGCGGCGGTCACTCACGGCGTTCCCGTTCCGGCGATGGCCTCGGCCCTGGCCTATTTCGACGGCTACCGGACCGCCCGCCTTCCGGCCAACCTCCTCCAGGCCCAGCGTGACTTCTTCGGGGCTCACACTTACGAGCGGGTCGACCGCCCCCGGGGCGAGGCGTTCCACACCAACTGGACAGGTCGTGGCGGCACTACCGCCTCAACGACCTACAACGCCTGACGGGAAGACGCCCGATTCGGTACGCGGCTTGCTCGTCGAGGGTCGGGTCCCCCACGTCGCGGACCGAATCGCCACGCAAAGTCATCAGATCGAGGGAGAACGCACTCATGTCGGACCTCAAGGACAAGGCCAAGGCCGGAGTTGACGACGCCGCCCACGCCGCCAAGCATGCCGCCGACAAGGCGGGCCACGCCGCTCACGAGGCTGGCGAGCATCTCAAGGACGCTGGCGAGAACGTGAAGGACGCCGCCGGCAAGGCGGGTCAGCACGTCAAGGACACGGTCAAGGACGCCGGCCAGCACATCAAGGACGCCGGCCAGCACGTCAAGGACAAGGCTCACTGAGACGGATTTCGCCCGCCGCGACTGGAGTTTCTACCGACGCGGCGGGCAGTTTTCCTGTTCCCAACAACGGCCGACTTGCGTGGGGCGCCGGTATCGACGGATGGTTGTTCGCGAGGCCGGCGACTCGGAGTCGATCCGTCGAGGTCCAGGGGTCAGGGGCCGGCCCGTTGGGGCGGAAGGCTCATGGCGATCGAGGCAGGGCACTGCCCGTTCTGCGACGGCCCGGTCCAGCAAGATCGGCTCCCGCGCGACTGCCCCTTCGTGGGCGACGGCCGTTGCCCCCTGGGAGGCGGCTCCAGCGGCGTTGGCTCGGCCGAGACGACCATCGAGGTCAACGCCTTCGCCGCCGGCGAGGCCGCTGCCGAGCCCGACGGCTTCCCCGAGGTGGACGACCTCGTGGGCCGAGAGTTGGGTCAGTACCGAATGGGGCCGGTAATCGGCCGGGGCTCGATGGGTCGCGTCTATCGGGCTGAGCACACCGGCCTGGGCCGCCCCTGCGCATTGAAGGTCATGAACCCGGGGTTGGTGACCCGTCAGCCGCAAATCCTGGGACGATTCTGGGCCGAGGCCCGAGCCGTGGCGGGCCTGGTCCATCCCCACGTCGTGACCGTGCATAACCTCGGCAGCGACCGGGGCTACCACTACATCGAGATGGAGTACGTCCCCGGCGGCGTCAGCCTGAGGAGAATCCTCGTGCGTGAAGGGCCTCTGGAGCCGATCCGGGCCACGTCGCTGGTCGCCCAGGTGGTCCAGGCGCTCGGGGCGGCTCATCGGTCGGGTCTGGTCCATCGCGACGTCAAGCCCTCCAACGTGTTGCTGACGGCCGAGGGGCACGCCAAGCTCGCCGACTTCGGCCTGGTGAGGCGACTGGTCGAGGTCCGCGCCCCCGCCGGAATCGGAGGAGGCGTCCCCCTGGCCGGCACGCCTTCGTACATGGCCCCGGAGCTGTTCTCGGGCGCCCCCGCCGGTCCGGGGACCGACCTCTATGCCGTGGGTGTGATGTACTACTATCTGCTCTCGGCCCGCCTCCCATTCGCCGCCGACGGCCTCGTCCGTTTGATCGCGCTGCACCGAAGGGCCCCGGTCCCCGACGTGCGGGCCCTCGTGCCGACGGTCGCCGACGACATGGCGACCATTCTGACCCGTTGCCTGGCCAAGGAGCCGGCCATCCGCTACGCCGTCGCCGACGAGCTGGCCGACGACCTGGAACTCGCCCTCCACGAACTCAGCGACCCCGACGACCTGATTCGCGAGGCGCTGGAAGGGGTCGCCGGCCTCCTGATGGGCAGCCACGGCCATTACCGGCTGCTGCTGCAACTGCCCGGCGGGCGTCTCCAGGAAGTCTACGTCGAGGCCGACGCCGACCGCATGGGCCACCGTCGCCTGACGATCTATTCGGTCTGCTGCCCGGCCGAGCCCACTCACTTTGAGTTTGCCCTCAGGCTCAACGCCGAACTGACTCACGGCAGTCTCTCGGTGCGGGATGTCAACGGCCGGCCGATGTTCGTGATGACCCGCGCCTACCCCGGAGGCCGGGCCACCGCCGACGAGGTTCGCGCCGCGGTGCAAGAGATTGCCCTGCGCAGTGACCGGGTCGAACAGCAACTGACCCGCGCCGATCTGTTCTGAACGGTCTGGTCCCAATCCTTCGCTCACTGGCCGCCGACCGACCTCCCGGTTAGCCTCGGCACCACGAAATCCGCCCACCATGCCCCATTCCGCCGAGACCCCGCCATGCCCGCCGCCAGCCCCGGCGCTCCAATCGGCTACCTTCTCGCGGCGCTGACCCTGATCGCGGCCGTCTGGCTCACCGTCCGGCAAGGGGCCGACCGTCGCCGACGATCGCCCAACCTCCCCGACCGCGACGCCCGCCACTTTACCCGGCAGGACCTCCGCCGGGGTGCCGGGGTCGTCCTGATGATCGCTCTGGGCGTGGGCCTGGCGGTGCTCATGGGCATGGGGCCCGCCCGCGACCGCCCATCGGTCCGCCTCCTGGTTGGCGGCTGGCTAGGCTTTTGCGTGGCGTTGCTCTCGCTGCTGAGCCTCGCTCTGTTCGATTGGGCCGCGACCAACGCCTATGCCCGTCGCCACCGCCTCCAGCACCGGGCGACCCTGGCCGAGGGCACGTCCCGACGGGAACGTGCGTCGCCGGACCCCGACGCCAATGGGACCTCCAAAAGATAAACCCCTGAAACATCTGATAGCGGAAATGTCTCGAACACGCAAACTCTCCCAGCCCGCTCGCCTCCCAACAGCGACCCACGCACGCAAGCCTTTACTCAACCAAGAGTTCGGGCTTGATCGAGGTCGCCCATGTCGAAGGATCTTGGCCCCGCTGAATGTTGCAAAAACGCAACATTGACGGCTTCGCCCCGAGTCGCAATTCCCAGTCGGGTTCTCATTGTTGTATGTTCGTGGCGGAGATGCCTTGCCTTCTTGAGCACGGATGCCGACCGCCAGGGAGTGGTCACGCCGAGGGCGGCCCATCGCGCCCCGGGAGCCCGGACGCCGACGTCCCCCACCACCAGAGGTCGCATCCGATGCCGCTTCTTCGTTTGTCGCTGTTCGCTCCCTGCGCCCTGCTCGCTGGCCTGCTGACGATCACCCCCCCCGCCCAAGCCGTCATCGTCCTGGGCGGCCGCGATGCCAGCGGGACTCTGAACGGCTCCGGGACCAACGCGAATCCCGCCCCCTTCGACCTGGGCTCCTACGAGGGCCGGTTTGGAGGGTTCCTGGGGACGCCGATCGCTTCCAATTACTTCGTCACCGCGGCCCACATCGGCGACCAGGGGGCGTTCGTCTTCGACAACGGAACGTCCACCCCCACCACTTACAAAGGTGCGACACTCGTCGGGACCGACAACGACCTGGCCATCTGGAAGATCCCCGACTCGGGCCCGGCCTTCTCCTACTGGGCCCCCTTGTACACCGGGGCGATCTCGACGGGTCAGGATCTGGTCGTCCTGGGCCGGGGAACTCTGCGAGGCTCGGAAATCTCCGGCGCGGGATGGGAGCTCGGTGGGACCAATCCCGCCGCCTATTCCTGGGGTTCCAGCACCGTCTCGGGTTCTACCGGTTTCGACACCCTGGGGCACGTGATCTCCTTCGATTTCGTCAAGAAGGTCGATGCGTCGGGAAATCTGCTCAACCCTGACCAGGCGATCGCCTCGACCGGAGACTCGGGCGGGGGGTCGTTCATCCTCGACCCGACCGACGGGCGTTACAAGCTTCTGGGTGTGATCTATGGGGTGGATGCTCCCCGCCTGACGCCCACCTCGCCGAACCTCTCCGAAGTCCTCTACGACGCCCGCGGCTATTCGATCAACGGCGGCCGGGTCCTCGGCCTCGACCGAGCGGACCCGGTGCCCCTGTCTTCCTGGGTCACCGACATTTCCAGCCGGGTTGACTACCTCGACCAGGTCACGGGGCTCAAATTCTCGGTTTCGCCGGTCCCCGAACCTTCCGCGCTCGCCCTGGGGTGCCTCGGTGGGTTTGGGTGGACCGGGGCCTGGTGCCTGCGGAGAGCCCGCGTGCGCCGTCGGTCGCAATCGGCCTGAGCTTTTCCGCCCCAAATGACGGCCTGCTCGATCCCCCCCCCCGTCGTCGTCGGAAGGTTTCTCCGCCCCTGCACATCCTCGCCGTGTCGTTTTTCGCCCGTACCGCGGCCTCCCAGGTCGCGTCGCGGGCGATTCGCGTTGGGTTGAGGCGTCCACACCCGAATCGCCAGGCTCGCCACTCGGATTCAGTCTGGGCCGCTTTTGACAACCACCCGAACGTGACACAAGTTTGGGATGTCGGACGCGTCGCACCGAAGATGAGGATCATGAGGACGACGCGGAATGGGCGGGTTCACGGGGCGGCACGGATCACGGGAGTCTCGCAAATGAAAACGTTCTTGAAGCGGCTCGTCGCGGGGGAAGAGGGTGCGACGATGGTGGAGTACGGTCTGATCGTCGCCCTGATCGGGGTGGTCGTGGCTGTTGGTGTCACGACCCTGGGGACCAACCTCAACAGCAAGTTCACCACCGTCGCGAGCAAAGTCGGGACGTGACTCGCCGGGCCCGGGAACCCCTTCACCGGGCCATCGTAATGTTCGCCAAGGGCCTGGGCCGTTCACGGAGGGGCGACGTTGCCACCTCCGCCCGCCAATGACCGTCGGTCGGCCCCGCCCGACTGTCGTGGTTGACCACGATTCGCAAGACCGTCGGAATCACCGAGGCCCATCCTCGGCCGCGGAACGGGATCGCCTCCCATCGTGGGGCGGCGAACCGGCCCGGCTCGGGTGGTCTCAATCGAGGAGCGTGTGGACCCATGAAAGCGTTCATCAAGAAGCTGGTCGCGGGCGAAGAGGGTGCGACGATGGTCGAATACGGCCTGATCGTCGCCCTGATCGGGGTGGTCGTGGCTGTTGGTGTCACGACCCTGGGGACCAACCTCAACACCAAGTTCGGCAACGTCGCGACCACCGTTGGCACCTGATCGTAAGCCGGCGTGGTGTCGCGGCCGGCGGGCCGGAGGGGGGGTGATCGTTGTCCAGGACTTCGGATCGCCTCCGCTCGCTGGCCGCCGACGAGGACGCCGCGGCCACCGTGGAATACGCCTTGTTGCTGCTCGTCGCGATGACCACCGTCGTCGGCCTGCCCTGGTGGGGCCAGGTGGTTTCCGGCCTTTATCGACGGACAATCGCGGCCTTGCCGTGAACGACGCACCCCCCTCGTACCGATGGGGTGCCACGCAACCACTCGCTCGACCCGCCTGCCGACTGGACTCCGCGTGTTCCCCCCGATCGAGGTTCCCGACCATGCTCCCGCTGGCCGCGTCCCTGGCCGCCATCCTGATCGCGGTGGCCTCCGGCGTGTCGATCGAATTCGCCGCGGCGGGGGCGGCCTTGCTGGTCGCCTCCGCCGCGTGGCTCGCCCCTCCCGGTTCCGCCGGGCGGGGCGGCTCGGCGCGCCGGCCCGGCGAACGACCGACCACGACCTTCTGAACCGATCCCAATCCCTCCAGACCGACGCCGACGAGGACCCGATCCCATGACCGGCCCGGAGTCGATCCCCCTACTCGTCGCGGCAGGCGCGACCGTGATCGCCGCGGCGACCGATCTGCGCTCATTCAAGGTCTACAACGCCCTGACGTTCCCTTTGATCCTCGGCGGACCGCTCGTGTCGCTGGTTTTGGGCGGTTGGACAGGCCTCCAGGCGAGTCTGGCCGGCGCCGCTTTGGGTTTCGCCGTGCTGGTCGTCTGCTTCGCCCTGGGGGGTGTTGGGGCGGGCGACGTGAAGTTGCTGACGGGGTTGGGGGCGTGGTTGGGGCCAGCCTTGACGGTTCAGGTCTTCGTGGCTTCGGCACTGGCCGGCGGGGCGTATGCGCTGGGGCTGCTGGCCCTTTCCGGGGGCGTCGCCCGCGCCGGGTTCGAGGCGATGACCCTGGGCCGCCGGCTGCTGACGCCGGGGGGATGGGCTCCGACCGAGGTCAGCCTCGCCGAGGAAGTCCGCCGGCCCGACCGCCGCCGTCGGCTCATCCCGTTCGCCGCGATGACCTGCCTCGGGTTCTTCGCCGTGCTGTTCCACCACTCCTGGCGAGCCGACCTCGTCGCGGTGTGGCCACCTTATGTGGTATCCGAGATCGGAGGGACGCGATGAGCGGTCGCACGCTGCTGGTCGTCGGCCTGGCCCTTGCCTGCGGACTGGCCGCGGCGGTGGGCATCCAGGCCATGAATTCGTCCTCGGGCGCTCCGAAGGTGGAGACTCGGCCGGTCGTTTTCGCCACGGCCGACCTGCGTCGAGGCGAGGCTCTCAAGGACGCCTCGCTGGAGGTGCGGCCGGTACCCCTCGACCAGGTGCCCGCCGGGGCCGTGGAGAAGCTGACGGAGACCACCGACCGCGTCGTCCATATCCCCATGCTCAAGGGAGACGCGGTGGTCGAGGGGAAGCTCGCGCCCAAGGGCTCGGGCGCCGGGATGGCGGCCTTGATCCGCCCTGGGATGCGGGCCTTTACCATCCAGACTCCGACGCTTTCCTCATCGCTGGCCGGCTTCCTGCTGCCGGGCAACCGGGTCGACGTGCTCCTGACCGTTTCCAGCCAGGGCGGCCCGGACAACGAGGCCGGCGGCGCCGCGACCACCACCCTGCTACAGAATGTCGAGATTCTGGCCGTTCACACCACGGTTGATACCCCCGCGACCAACAAGATCGACCCGGAGGCGGCCCGTTCGGTCACGCTCCTGGTCACCCCCGAGGACGCCTCACTCCTGGACCTTGGCCAGAACAAGGGGACGCTCCACCTCTCGCTACGCAACCCCAAGGACCAAGACCTCGACGCCAAGCCCCGCTCGGCGACGGTGGCCGACTTCCGCTTCCCCTGGCAGCAACGCCCCAAACCCGCCCCATCCCCCGCGCCGAGTGCCCCCGTTGAGCCATCCGTGCCGATTGCGCCTCCCCTTCCTCCCGAGGTCGTTTACACGGTGCGAACCCTCCGAGGCTCGACCGTTGGCGCCGACCGGCTCACGGTCCGCCGTCCCCACCAGCACACGGCCCCCGCGCCGGTGAACGTGGCCGGACCTTAAAGGCGAGGGGCGGAACCGTTCCGACCGGAACGTGACCTAGGGTCCACTCAAGGGACGGGCGAGTTTCGCGGCGGGTCGGCCGGGGGGTCGACCGGACGCCGCGGGTGCGCCCCGGAATCAGGGATCTCGATGCCGGCCTTCATCGCCACCGACCACGAACCCACCGGGACGCGGATTCGCGACGTTCTGAGCTTCGGCGGCCTCGAATGCCCCTTGGCCAACATCGTGGCCGTCGACGAGGCGCCCCGGCGGATCGGCCGTGAGACGGCGGTCGACCTGATCGTCGTCAACCTCCCGGCCGACCGGGAGCGAGGGTTGGCCTTGCTGCCCACGCTGTCGAGGATGGCCCCGGGCAAGGTACTGGCCGTCGGGCCGACCGGCGACGCCAAACTCGTCCTGAAGGCCCTCCGCGCCGGAGCCGACGACTACCTTGACGTGGCCGACCTGGAAATCGAGCTGGAAGCCGCCGTGGGCCGCCTGGCCGCCGCCGCCGCCGGACCCGCCGAGCCCGGCCGACTCATCGTGGTGCTCGGGCCCAGCGGCGGTTGCGGGGCGAGCACCCTGGCGGTCAACCTCGCCGTCGCGCTGACCAAGGTCCACAAGGATGTCGGACTGCTCGACCTGAAGCTGGCGGCCGGCGACCTCGCCGCCCTGCTCGACCTCCAACCGACGTTCACCCTGGCCGACCTCTGCCAGAACGCGGCGAGGCTGGACCGGGTGATGTTCGAGCGATCGCTGGTCAAGCACGACTGCGGCGTCCACCTGCTGGCCCCACCGCAACATCTGGCCGACGTCTCTCGGGTCCGGCCCGACGGCGTCGAACTCGCCGTCACCCTTGCCCGAGCCAGCTTTTCCCTGGTCGTCGCCGACCTTGACCACACCTTCGGCCCCGAGCAACTCATTGTTCTGAAACAAGCCGGCACAATCCTCCTGACCATCCGCCTCGACTTCACCTCCCTGCGCAACGCCCGGCGCACCCTGGAACATCTGGAACGCTGCGAGATCGCCAAGGACAAGGTTTGTCTCGTGGTCAGCCGTCACGGCCAGCCGCAGGAGGTCCCCCACGGCAAGGTGGAAGAAGCCCTCGGTCTCAAGATTGGCCATTTCATTCCCGAGGACGCCAAGGCGATCAATCGTGCCAACAACCACGGCGTCCCGGTGGTGCTGGAAGCCCCATCGGCCCGCTCGTCCAAGGCGTTCACCCAGGTCGCCCAGACCTTCGATCGCCGGGCGGCCCGCGCGAACTAACCCCGGCTGAGTTCTCGCAAAAACAAGGCGTCAACCCCGACCCGAGCCGCCCGAACCAGGAACCCGCGACGATGACCGCCCGACCGAACCAGGGAGCCGCCGCCACCCTCGTCGCCCCCTCCTCGACCGACGACCGCCTGATGGGGCTCAAGAAGGAGCTGCATCACCGGCTCATCGCCGAACTCGACCTTTCGGCGATGGGGACCCTCAGCGAGGACGAGATGCGTGAGGAGGTCCGTCGGGGGGCCGAACTCCTCTGCCGCCAGACCAATGACCTGCTCAGCCACGCCGAGCGAGAGCGACTCATCGGCGAGGTTCTGGACGAGACCTTTGGCATTGGCCCGCTCGAAACCCTGATGCGCGATCCGGCGGTCTCCGACATCCTGGTGAACGGGCCCAAGACGGTCTACGTCGAGAAGCGCGGACGCCTCAGTCGCTCGGAAGTCGTTTTCCACGACGAGAAGCACCTCATCGAGATCGTCCGAAGGATCGTCAGCCGCGTTGGCCGTCGCGTCGACGAGACCTCGCCGCTGGTCGATGCCCGTCTGCCGGACGGTTCTCGCGTCAACGCGGTCATCCCACCGTTGGCGCTGGATGGGACGCTGTTGTCGATCCGTCGTGCCAGCAAGACGCCGCTCCAGTTCAAGGATCTGGTCGAGAAGCGAGCGATCACCCCCGAGATGGTCGACTTCCTTTCCGGCTGCATCCGTGCGCGGGTCAACATGGTGGTATCCGGCGGCACCGGTTCGGGCAAGACAACATTGATGAACGCCCTCTCGGCCTTCATCCCCGAGGACGAGCGTGTCGCCACCATCGAGGACGCCGCCGAGCTGCGCCTTCAGCAGCCTCACGTCGTCCGCATGGAGACCCGCCCACCCAACATTGAGGGGAACGGGGCGATCGACACCCGCGACCTCGTCAAGAACGCGTTACGTATGAGACCCGACCGGATCATCGTCGGCGAGTGCCGGGGCGGCGAGACCCTGGACATGCTTCAGGCGATGAATACCGGCCACGACGGGTCGATGACCACCATCCACGCGAACGACACCCGCGACGCCATCGGCCGCATCGAGATGATGGTCGGCATGGCGGGGTTCGACCTGCCGATCTGGATCATCCGCCGCCAGATCGCCTCGGCCGTGCAACTGATCGTCCAGGCCGCCCGCCTCTCCGGCGGTGCCCGCAAGATCATCAAAATCTCCGAGATCGTCGGCATGGAAGGGGACGTCGTCAGCATGCAGGACATCTTCGCCTTCAAGCAGACCGGCGTGGATGAGGACCGCGTGGCCCAGGGCTATTTCTTCTGCACCGGCATCCGGCCCAAGTGCCTCGACGCCCTGGAGTCGGCCGGCGTCACGCTGCCGGTCGAGCTGTTCGAGAGGCGCATCCTTTCCGGACAGCGAGCCGGGGAGTCGCCCCGATGACCATGACCCCCACGCTGGTCACGTTGCTGGTCGCCGCCACCGGGGCGACGGGGGTTTTCGCCGCCTATCAGGTCGCCAGTGACCTGTTCCTGCGCGATCGCTCACGGGTCAACGACCGGGTCGATCACGAGTTCCTCCGCAAGCGCCGCGACCAGGCCAAGAAGTCCCCCCTGTTCAAAAACCTGGCTTTGACGGCCGCCGAAGTGCTGGGCCAGGACGAACTGAAGCCGACGATGCGTCAGCGGTTCGTGGCGATGATTGACCAGTCGGGCATGGACGTGACGCCGGGCCGGGTGCTGGGCACCTCGGCGGTGGCGGCCCTGGTGCTGGGGGTCCTGGCGTTCCTGCCGAGGCACGGTGTCGCCCACGCGGCGGTCGGGGCGTTGGTGGGCGGCCTGGCCCCGATCTGGGTCGTCAAGCGTCGGCGGGATAAGCGAGTTGAGAAGCTCCGCAGTCAGTTGCCCGACGCCTTCGACCTGATGGCCCGCGTCATCCGTGCCGGGCAGACCCTGGGCCAGTCATTGCTGGCCGTCGCCGACGAGTTCCCGCAGCCGATCGCGATGGAGTTCGCCTTCTGCTACGAGCAGCAGAACCTGGGCCTCCCGCCCGAAGTCACCTTCCGCGACCTCGCCCGCCGCAACGGGGTGATCGAGTTGAAAATCTTCGTCCTGGCCGTCCTGGTCCAGCAACAGACCGGCGGCAACCTCGCCGACCTCCTCACCAAGCTCGCCGCGGTGGTGCGTGAGCGCTACATCATCCGCGGCACCATTCGCGCCCTGACCGCCGAGGGCCGTCTCCAGGGCTGGGTTCTCGCCGCGCTTCCGCCCTTGATGTTCTTGATGCTCCTGATGATGAATCCCAACTACGCCGGCGCCCACTTCCAGCATCCCAACCTGCTGATGGGCACCTTCGGGTTCGAATTCCTCGGCGTGCTTTGGATTCGCAAGATCGTCAACTTCGACTTCTAAGGGTGGAGGGCCTCCGCTAATGCCCAAGGACATGACCCTGGCCCTGGTCGCCTTCGTGATGATCGGCGCCCTGGCGCTGATCGTCGGCCTGCTCTTCACCGGGAGGAAAGCCAAGGTGGAGGCCCGTATCGACGCCCTGGCCGGCCGGTCTCGGGCCGAGGCAAGGCCCGAAGGCGTCGTCCAACTGGCCCGTGCGGCTCTGCCCAAGATGGGCAAGGTGATCGTGCCCGAGAATGAGGCCGAGCGCACCCGACTGCGGGCCCGAATGGTGCATGCCGGTCTTTATCATCGGCAGGCGATGCACATTTTCCTCGGAGTGAAGCTCACGCTGCTGTTGGTGGCGACGGTCGTGGGGGCGGGCCTGACGATTGGCAAGGTCGTCCCGGTCACACACGCGCTTCCCGTGTCGCTGGGTCTGTTCGTGGTGGGGATGATTGGCCCGAGCTTCTGGCTTGATAACCGCAAGGCCGCCCGCCAGCAACAGCTTCGCCGCGCATTGCCCGATGCCCTGGACGTCCTGATTATCTGCCTCGAAGGGGGGCTCGGCATCCAGGCGGCCGTGAAGCGCGTCGCCGACGAGCTGCGAAGCGCCCACCCGATTCTCGGTGCCGAACTACGCATCGTTGACCGGGAGGTCCAGCTGGGCCGCGCCCCTGGTGAAGCGTTACAGCACTTCGCCCAGCGGACCGACCTGGAAGAGGCCCTCAGTCTCGCCTCGGTCGTCACCCAGTCGGAACGCTTTGGCGCCAGCCTGGCCAAGAGCCTTAGGTCTCACTCCGAGACTTTGCGAATTCAGCGCAAGCAGAAAGCCGAGGAGAAGGCGCAGAAGGCCGCCACCAAGATCCTCGTCCCGACCATCCTGTTCATCTTCCCGGCGGTGTTCGTGATTCTGCTGGCCCCCGCCGCCTTCCAGATCCTGGCCGTGCTGGGAGAGGGCGGGTTGAAGTGAACCGATCCGCCCCGGTCACTCACTCCACCAGGCCCAGCAGCCGAGTCTTGACGTTCGAGGGGGCGACGTTGGTGGGGGTCGACTTCACGTTGATGGTCGCGTTGTTGGACAGGTTCATGGTCTTGGCGATGAACTGCGAGCCGTACTGGGCCGTCGACGAACCCCCCGCCACGTTGACCGCCGCGGCCGGGGCGTAAACCGTGCCGGTGATCGTGGTGTTCGAGCCGTTGTTGATCGAGATCGCATTCGCGTTGGCCCGGTCCTGGTACAGCACGATCCCCGCGTAGGTGCCCGAGGACGGAGCGCTGAGGCTGATGACCCCACCGCCGCCGATCGAGGCCGAGCCTCCGCTCGTGCCGTCGAGGTAGATCGTCACCCCCGTCCCCGTGAGCGACACACCGTTGCCGACGTTGAAGCTCCCCTTGATGTAATAGGTGCCCGGGTTCATGGTGACGCTGGCCCCGCCACCGAAGCTCAGGCCGTTATAAACCCCCGGGGAAATCGAGCCACTGCCATAGGGGGGGACGGTGCTGCCCGAGGGCATCCCCGTCGCGGTGGGCGCCGCCAGGCTGGCCAGGGGGTCGGCCACGCTGGCCTGATTCGTCAGGACGGTGCCGCCGAATGCCTGGCTCTGCGTTTGCCAGTTCGGGATGCTGTACCCGCCGACGATGCTGGTCGCCGCCGAAGTCTTGCCCGATGGGGGACTCGTCCCGGATGGCCCCTGGGCGGCGGAGACATAACCGCTGTTGTTGATGTTCACCGCCGCGGCATTGTTGGAGTTGACCTGAATGCCCCAGTAGGCGTTCAGCTTCGCGCTGCCGGTGGCCGTCAGGGCACCGGCGGCCGAGGGGTCGAGCAGCAGGATCGAGGCGTTGGACGCGACCCCGCCCGAGGAATCCCCGGTTTTGCCGCGGGCCACGGCTCGGGCGCCGATGACGGTGGTCCCCGCCCCCCAGATCGCCGCGAAGTAGCGGGGCTGGTTGTACGACACCACGGCCTCGGCGTAACCGGCCTGTCCCGAAAACGCCCCCGACTTTGGCGGGATGTTGATGACGACCGTCGAGGTCGTCCCATCGTTGGCATACCCGTTGCCCAAGGCGATCGCCAGGGCCGCGGTCCTGGCCTTGCCCTGGGAGTCGGTCCCCTGGTTGGTCGCGTCATTGGTGTACAACGAGCAGGCCGCCGCATGAGCCGAGGCATCGGCGACCGCCTGCGCGTGCCGGCGCTCGCTCATCATCATGCCGCCGTCCATCGCGAAGGCCATCACGCCGAGGATCGGCAACAGACACAGGCCAACCAGAGGCGCGACCATGCCCCGTCGCCGGCTGCCGCGATTCCTCGTCCTGGGCATTCTCATCGCTGCTTCCCCCTCGTTCAGTAGGTGATGGGCGCGGCCGAGGTGCTGGTCAGGGTCCTCGTGGGGAAGACGCTGCCGAACGCCTCGGGCACCCACCTGTAACTGAGGGTCACCGTCGCCGTGTTGGAAGTCATCGTCAGCGTGCACGTCAAGGCGGCCGGGTCGAGGGCAACCATCCTCGGCGTGATGACGTGGGTCATCACCGACGGTCCCGTGGCGGCGGCGCCACCCTGTTCGCTCTGGTAAGTCGGCCCGTGAACCGACGCCCAGCGCGCTCCCTGCCGGGCCAGCCAGGCGAGTTGTTGAGATCGGAACACACCCAGGCCCAGGACGATCGTTCCCAGGCACAGGATCATCACGGCCGAATAGGCCAGGCCACATTCCACCAGCGTGACGCCCCGGCGACGCCGGCCGGGAACCTTGGCGATCTTCATCGGTGTGCCCCCAGCGGGGCCCTCGATCCGTTAGTTGGGAGTGACCATCATCCGCGCCGTTCTCGACAGCGGGACCGGATTCGGGATGCCCGGGTAGCTCAACAAGGGCTGGAAGGAGTAGGTCACCGTGACCTGGACATAACTGTTGCCGGCCGTGTCCGTCCCCTGGGCGAGTGCTTGAACAACGGGCGCCGGGGATTTCAGGTTCGTGGCGTCCGCCAGGGCCGCGGCCTTGTAATCGCTGTAATTCGCCAGCCACGCGCACGAGGGGTCGGGCGTGCTGCCGGCGTTCACCTTGTACGCCTGGTAAAGGGCCCCGTTGCGGGCACAGTCGGCGAGCGTCGTGCGGGCGACGAACACGCGGGCGAAGTCGATCACCGCCAGGCAAAGGACGCCCAGCACTGGCGCCATCAACGCCAGTTCCGTCGCCGCCATCCCGCGTCGCCTCGAACGGCGAGGTCGTTTTCGCATGACCCAACCCTCCTCAAGGGATTTCGCCCGGAGGAAGCCTAGGTCGCCTGGGGTCTTTCGCCCCCAATGCTGCGGATTATCGACCCGAGGGCGAGGCCGAGGGCAGGGCCGGCAGGTCGAAGCCGGCGCGTTGCACTTGAGGGTCGGCGCTTCGCCCGCTCGCCGAGAGGGCCACGCTCGACGCCCGCAACCCGTCACTGGCCGACTTCAACCCGGGCTTGGCCGCCAGCGCCACCGCGTACGACGCCTTGGCGTCCTCGAATCGGCCCTCCTCGGCCAGGGCCAGCGCCAAATTCGCCCGCGAGTCGGCCTCGTCGCAACCGGCCCTTCCGAACTCCGCCAGCGCCGCGGACTCCTCACCCCGACGGGCCAGGACCAACCCGAGGTTGTTGTGGCTCCGGGCGTGCCGGGGGTCGACCTTCAGGGCTTTCCGCAAGCTCGATTCCGCGTCTCCCCAACGTCGGTGCAGATACAGGTAATAGCCTTGGTCGCAAAGGACATCCGGGTTCTTGGGGGCGTAACGGACCGCCTGAGAGAAGTGGCGGTCGGCCCCCTTGGCGTCCCCCTCCTGGTCCAGCAACATGGCCAGCCGGGCATGGGCGTCGGCCCGCCGGGGGTCGTTTCGCAAGACTTCCAGGTAAGCCTCACGGGCGGGGCCCAGATCCTTCTGCCCTTCCATCGACCTGGCCAGGGTGAACTGAACGTCGGCCCGTTCCTTCGCCGAAAGCCGTTTCGCCGCCCCCCCGTTCAGGAGCTGGGTCGACGCATGCGCCTTGGGCGTTTTCGCCTCCCGGAGGTGGCCGCAGCCGACCATCCCGTTCAGGAAGGCGAGCAAGGGCAACGCCAGGGCCAACGTCGAGGCACGGGTCATGATCCGGGGCTCCGTCCGTCCGGTCGGGCCAGCCGACTTACTGGTTGGGCAACGAGCCGGAAACCGGGTTGGTGACGCCGGTCGGGCTGTTCACGCCGTTGCTATTGATCGGGATCGGTGGCCCGTAGAGTTGGGTCCGATGCAACTCGTTGGCCCCAATGATCTGGGCATCCGCCCCCGAGAGCCCGTAAGCCACCGGCGCCCCGACGAGCACCCGGTCGTTGGGGACCGGACAGGGACCCGAGGCCAATTCGGCCACCACCGCGAGCCGCCTCGCCTCGCCCAGCGACGGGTCGTTCGGAACCCGCTCGATCAGCAGGGGATAGGGGCTGGCCGAAAGCTGCGCGGCAGCCTTGACCAGTTGGTCGCGCCCTCGGTCGTTGAGGCGGTCGGTCCCATCAACGAAGTCGTACCGATAAAGGATCAGGCGAGCCGCGGCCCCCCGGGCGGTCATCGACCGACCCATGTCATAAACCGAAGCGCCCAGAGGCCGGGGGACGAATTCTTCCGGGTAGCCGAAGAACCGACCCTGGAGCCTTCGCCAGTGCCACGACCCGATCTTGTGTTCCAGGAACTTCGGCCGGTGATGCGCCCGGGCCGCCGGATCGGTGGGGCCGGGGGCCCACGTCGACAACGGGCCGGTCGGCGGGACCTCAATGACATTGGGCCGGGGCACCACCACGGGCGAAACCGGTGAGACCCGCTCGGCGACCACTCCCGGCGGCAACGGTGGCAGGGCTGGCGGCAAGGTCTCGTCCCCAGCGACCGCAACCGCCGGCATCGCCACGCCCGCCACCAACCACGCGGACCAGTTCGGTCGCACTCGGCGGCCGGGAATCACGTTCGCCATCGCCGCCCTCCTCCCCAGATCCTCGATCAATGCGAATAGCCGCCGGGCCCAACCAGATACTTGCGTTCCACCGACACATTGCGGATCAGCCGCAACGGATCGTCGTACATCGTCGTGGCGCGGGAGTCGACTCCCGTGCGCCCCTCGATCCGGTTCTGGAAGAAGAACTCCAGGTCGTTGGGCTGGTTGACCTCGTCACCGGGCGTCGGCGGCACCTGACCCGGCGGGATTGGCTCGACGACATAGGGCGTCACCAGCACCACGAGTTCCTTCTCGACCCGGTTGCTGGTGGTGTTGCTGAAGAAGGCGCCGATGTAGGGCAAGTCTCCCAACCCTGGCAGTCGCTGGGTGTTGCCGTCCAGTTCCAGTTGCAACAAACCGGCGATCGCCAGCGTGTCACCCTGCCGCAACTCGACCGTGGTATGGGCGTTGCGGACGTTCAAGCCCGGCACGGGTGAGCCGCCCGGCACCAGGGTCGTCGCGATCGAATAGTCGATCGAGCTCACTTCGGGGTCGACCGTCAGGCGAATCACCTCGTTGTCCTGGACAATCGGGATGAACGAAAGCTGCACCCCGAACTTCTTGAACTGGGTGCTCGAGGTCCCCCCGACGCCCGAGCCCGAGCCGACGCCCGAGAACGAGGGAACGGGAAATTCGCCGCCGGCGAGGAAGCTCGCCTGGTGGCCATTCAGGGCGACCAGGTTCGGCTCGGCCAGGACCTTCAGCACATTGTTGCGCCGCAGGGCGTTGAGGACCGGCGCGAGTTGCCCATCGTTGAACGTGGCGAACGCCGTCGCCTGTGATCCGAGGTTCAGGCCACGCAGGTCGCTGGTGAGCGTGCCGCCGTTGGTGTATGGGAAGTTCGAGTATCCCACCCGCCCCGGAGTGAAGCCGTTGCCAGCGATCTGAGTGCCGAAGAGGTTGCGGGACGACGCGAACGACGCCACGAAGTCCGCTCCGATCTGGCGGAACGCCGTGCGGTTGAGTTCCGCGATCCGCACTTTCAACAGCACTTGCTGGGAGGTCGGAACGCGGATCAGGTTGATGACCTGTAACTGGTTGGCGGCGATCTGGCCGGCGGTAAATGCCCCGGGAGACGTCGTGGCCGCGCTCGCTCCCACGGGGATGCCCGTCGCCGGCCCGAAACCTGTCGTCCCCGAGCCAATCCCCATCGGGGGTGCACTGGCCGCGACGGGATTGGCCCCCGCTCCCGGGGGTTGGGGCGGGCCTGGCGGGGTGTTCGGGTCCTCCCCCGTGACCTGGTTCTGCGCGTCGCCCACCTGCCCGGTCACCTGTACTCGCTGCACGGCGCGGATGTAACTCTCAATCGTCGCCACGATTCGGACGACCTGCGACGCATCTCGCGCCTGCCCCTCGACGATCAGCTTCTCCCGCAACTGGGCGACCTGGAGGCTGGCGTCGGGGAAGATTTGGCGAAGCTGGGCGCGCAGGACGTCGAGATCGGCGACGACCTGGACCTCAAAGTCGTAAGTCTTTCCGGTGCCAGTGGTCAAGGTCAGGTCGGTCGTCCCCAACCGCTTCCCCAGGAGGCGAAGCTGTCGAGGGCCAACCTGAAAGAAGTCGGCCACGGACGGGTCGCCGACCGCCACGAACGGAGCCGGCCCACCCAGCGCGGTCAGGTCTTCCTTCAGCGTCAAGAACCGCCCCTGGCCCACCTTGATCTCGATCGCCGCGGTCGACCCAGACGGGTCCGCGCGGAAGGGCGGCGGAGGGAGCGGGAGTCTGGGCTCGAACCCATTGAGGGTCGGCGACGAAGCCCCAACTCCTGGAGGCCCATTTACTTCCTGGCCCCACGCGGCGTCTTCCCCAACCCACCCAATCAGTAGGGTCGCCGTCCAACCGAGCGCGAAGGCCCGGCGAAAGCTCCCCGAGGAACGGGTCGGTGGGGGACGAAGCATGAGCCGAATTCCCGGGACTGCGGTGGCCGATCGGCGCAACCCGCACAACCCTTATCGGCAAGCTTCCTCCAATCCTTGGGACTTTCGCCCAAACCACGCCATCCCAGGCCGATACCCGGCCCTCAACCGTGGCAAAGGCTCACGGCCTCCTTCAGCCCGATCAGGGCGTCGCGGGTTGGAATGAATTCGTGGCCGACGTAACCGTCATACCCGAGTTCCACCAGCATCTCGAACAGGGGTTCATACTGAATCTCCTGAGTGTGATCCAGCTCGCCACGGCCCGGACAGCCGGCGGTGTGGATGTGCCCGATGTGCTCGTGATGCTGGCGGAGGCGGCGGATCAGGTCGCCGTCCTGAATCTGGACGTGATAGAAGTCGAACAGTAGCTTGAGATTCGGCGAACCGACCCTCTTGATGATGTCGATGCAATAGTCGGTGTGGTTCCCCTGGTAGCCAGGGTGTCCCTTCATCGGATGTGAGTCTTCGCGGGTGTTGAGCATCTCCAGGCAAAGGGTCACTCCCGCCTTCGACGCATGCTCCACGGCCCGCTTCAGCCCCTCGACACAGTGGTCGGCCCCCTTGTCGGCCGGCATCCCCTCGGCGTACCCGGTGAAGCAGATGACCCGGGACACGCCATGAGCCGCGGCGGCGTCGACCGCCTCCCGCGTCGCGTTTAGCACTCGTTCGTGATTCTTGGGATTGTTGAACCCCTTGAGGAACGGAGGTTCGCCGCCCATGTCGATCGGCCCGATGGCGCAGTCGAGGCCGTGCTTTTGGAGCAGGGGGTAATGCTCGGGGCCGACGAGTTCAATGCTGGAGCAACCCAATTGCTTGGCGACCTCGCAGAATCGGGGAAGCTCCCAGAACGGCTCGTAGCACCAGTAGACCAGCGATTGCTTGAGCCGACCGTTCCTCAAGGTGCTCACGAGGCCGTCCTCCACGAGGGTCGCCGGGTTGTGGGACCGAATCGCCCCAACTTACGCCGGCCGGCTCCCCCGGTCGAGGGCGTCGGCCGGTTCCTTCGCCCACCTCGGCGCGATAGGATGCCGATCCCATCCACCCCCAACCCGACCGTTGGCCGTAGAGGCGCCGCCGTGACTCGACCGACCCACTCCCGCCGCCGAATGGTCCTCTGGTCCCTCACACTGGCCGGGTGGCTCGCCCCCGCCGCGGCCCTCGCCGGGGAGGACGCATGGCTGACAATCGAACCCGCCGACGGCCCGGGCCACGGGAAGCGGGTCGTCCTGATCAGCGGCGACGAGGAATATCGCTCCGAGGAGGGCCTTCCCCAACTCGCCAAGATCCTGGCCCGTCACCACGGGTTCTCCTGCACGGTCCTCTTCGCCATCAACCCCAACGACGGCACGATCGACCCCAACATCAACGACAACATCCCAGGGCTGGACGCCTTGCACACCGCCGACCTGATGGTCATTGCCACCAGGTTCCGCAACCTGCCCAACAAGCAGATGAAGGAGATCGTGGAGTATGCCGAGTCCGGCCGGCCCATCATCGGCATGCGCACCGCGACCCACGCGTTCAACATCCTCGAACCCCAGCACCCCTACGCCCGTTACAGTTTCAACAGCAAGGCTCGGGGCTGGGACGGCGGGTTCGGCCGGGTGATTCTAGGGGAGACCTGGGTCAACCACCACGGCGACCACGGCCATCAGAGCACTCGCGGTCTGATTGCTCCGGGCGCCTCGGATGACCCGATCGTCAAGGGGATCCGCTCCGGGGCGATCTGGGGGCCGACCGACGTTTACGAGGTCCGGCTTCCCCTGCCCGACGACTGCAAGCCGTTGATCCTGGGGGAAGTCCTCTCGGGGATGGAGCCGGACTCCTCACCCGTTGATGGGCCCAAGAATCACCCGATGATGCCCGTGGCCTGGACCCACACCTTCACCGGCGAGTCGGGCAAGCCGGCTCGCGTCTTCGCGACCACGATGGGAGCGGCCACCGACCTGAAGAGCGCCAGCCTCCGCCGCCTGCTGGTCAACGCCGCCTACTGGGCCGTGGGGCTGGAGGCGGCCATCGACCCCGACTCCTCGGTCGAGATCGTCGGCAAGTACGACCCGACCCCCTTCGGATTCGGTCGGTTCCAGAAAGGAATTCGTCCCGGCGACCTGGCCGATTGAACGGCTCGATCGCGCCGCGGTTTTCCCTGAACGGGAATTTATCCGAGGTTCAGGGTGGGTTTATCAAGGCCAGCTAACTTACCGAGGTGGCCCGACGCGGCGAACGGGCCCGTTGAGGACCTCGGAGGTTGGTCATGGACGAAAACCGGAAAGTCCTTGAGGCGTGCGGCCACTTCGTGCACGCCCATTTCCTGAAACTGCTCGTCGGTTCGTATGCGGTCGCCGCGGCCTTCCCCGGGCCTGGCCTCCGCATCCGCGACATCTCGCTCGGTCACGTGGGCCTGTTCGGGGCCTCGACCCGGGTCAGCCTGTCGATGTTCCTGCTTTCGACCCTGCTGCTGAACGCCGGTCTGGGGATTCGCGCGGGGACGATTCGCGACCTCCTGCGACGGCCGAGCCTTCTGGCCGCCGGGCTCCTCACGAACCTTTTGCTGCCGATCGCCTACATCCTCGCCGTCACGACGATGCTGGGGGCCTGGCACAACGCCGACGAGGTGCAGAATATCCTCGTCGGTCTCGCCCTGGTCGCCTCGATGCCGATCGCTGGCTCGTCGACGGCCTGGTCTCAGAATGCCGACGGCGACCTGACCCTGAGCCTCGGCCTGATCCTCTTCTCCACGTTCCTCAGCCCCCTGACGACCCCGCTCGCGCTACGGTCGATCGGTCTGATGGCCACCGGCGACTACGCCGAGGACCTCCAAGAACTCGCCCGCGGCGGGACGGGGCTATTCCTGGTCCTGTGCGTCTTGCTGCCATCGCTGCTGGGGATGGGCGGGCGAGTGGCGCTGGGGGACCGCCATTATCAACACGCCCGGCCGGGGTTGAAGCTGCTGAACTCGGCGATCCTGCTGGTGCTGAACTACTCCAACGCCTCGGTTTCTCTGCCTCAAGCGATCCGCCACCCCGACTTCGATTTTTTGGCGATCACCTTGGCGATCGTCGTCGGCCTGTGCGTTCTGGCGTTCACCGCCGGATCGGTCCTGTCCCGAGCCCTGGGCGCGTCGCCTTCGCGGCGAACCTCCTTGATGTTCGGGCTGGGCATGAACAATAACGGCACCGGGTTGGTCCTGGCCTCGATGGCACTGCCCGACCATCCCCGGGTCATGCTGCCGATCATCCTGTACAACCTGGTGCAGCACCTCGCGGCCGGCGTCGTGGATCGTCGCATTTCCCGCCAGGCTCCTCCTCCGGGTCGAACGGCTTCGCGGATGGCTCCGCCTCGCGCCGCCGCTTGTCGAGCCCCGGTCGGCGCCTCGTCTCCCTGAGCTCTCGCCCCCTTCCGACCCGCCGTCTCCCTCGGCAAGAATGATCCGCATCACGCCTCGAAGGCTTTTCTCGAAAGGATGACGTTGATGACCTTGTTCAGCCGAATGGTCGGGATCGTGGCCGTCGCGACCGTGCCTGCCTTCGCCGAGGAACAGACGATCCCCATGAATCAGGTCCCCGAGGCCGTCAAACAGGCGATCCTGGCCAAGTATCCTCATGCCAAGTTCGTCGAGGCCGAGAGGGAGGTCGAGGACGGAGAGACAACCTACGAGATCGCCGTCGAGGACGGCGACGACTCCCTGGAATTCGGCGTTTCGGAGTCGGGCAAGATCCTGGAGATTGAGAAGGAAATCCCTGTCGCCAAACTGCCAAAGGCCGTTGCCGAGGCGCTCCAGGCCCGCTACCCCGGGCTCACCCCGAAGACGGCCGAGGAGGTGACCCGGGACGAGACGAAGACCTACGAGGTCGCGATGATGATTGAGGGGAAGGAGAAGGAAGTCGTGTTCACCCCCGAAGGAAAGGTGATCGATTCGGACGAAGACCACAAGGACTGAACCACATTGAGGGTGGCTGTCGAGGAGCGTCGCATGGGCTACCGGATCCTGGTCGTCGAGGACGAGTCGGAGCTGGCCGATTTCGTGGTCCGGGGACTTCGCGAGGAAGGGTTTCTCGTCGAGCATCGCGCCGACGGAGACCTTGCCCGCGAGGCGCTCCGGTCCGGCGACTGGGACCTCATCCTCCTGGACTGGTGGCTTCCGGGAGAGGACGGCCTGGCGCTGTTACGCGCCTATCGGCAGTCCGGCGGATTGGCGCCGGTGCTGTTTCTGACGGCCCGAGACGGCGTGGCCGACCGGGTTCGGGGGCTTGACGGCGGGGCCGACGACTACCTGTGCAAGCCCTTCGCCTTCGACGAGTTATTGGCCCGCGTCCGCGCACTGTTGAGGCGTCGGGACCGTGGACCCGAGTTGGTCCTGACCGGCGGTGACGTCGCCGTGGACCTTGGCGCCCAGCGGGGCCGCCGAGACGGCAAACCCCTCGACCTGACGGCCAAGGAGTTCGCCCTCCTGAGCTTTTTCCTCCGTCACCCCGGCCAGGTGCTCTCGCGGACGCGGATTTACGACCACGTGTGGGACGAGAATTTCGACGGCTCGTCCAACACCCTGGAAGTCCACATCATGGAGTTGCGGCGGAAGTTGGAGGCCCACGGACCACGGCTGATCCAGACCTTGAGAGGCCGGGGGTACCGTTTCGACCCCATCGCCCCGACCTCGGAAACGCCATGAGCCTGACCGGTCGGTTCTCGTGGCTGGTCCTGACGACCCTGGCCGCCGTTTTGATGGCCTACTCGGCGGCGCTCTACCTGGGGGCGGGGCGTTACCTCGACCAACAGGTCGGCGATCGGCTGAACTCCGCCCTGGCGGTGCTGGCCGCGGCGGCGGAGGTGGGCGACGATGGCGTGGAGTGGGAGCCTCAGGAGCGCATCCTCCCGCTGGGTCAAGACTCCGGGCCCGACCAACTCCGCTGGCTGGTCTTCGACGAGCGGGGCCGACGGCTGGACCACTCCCGCAACCTGGGGGACGCCGATCTCGACCTGTCCTGGACGCCGATGCCCGAGACCCTCAACGGCCCTGACCGCGTCCCGGACCGCTGGGGGAAGGGTTGGAGGATCGCCCAGCAACGCATCGGCCCAACCTCTCTCCCGGGGTCGAGCGTTCGGGTCGCGACCCGCGACGTCGAGGTGCGCCCAGTGGGTTCGCCGGAGGAGCGGCATCCGTCGCTGGTGATCGTCGTCGGAGCCCCGCTCGGCAATGCCAACGCGACACTGGCCACGTTGGGCGGTTGGCTGGTGGTCCTCAGCCTGGCGATCTGGCTGGGCGCGGCTCTGATCTGCCGGCGAATGTCGCGCGGGGCCCTGGCCCCTCTGACTCGGATGGTCGCCTCGGCCCGCGGGCTGGACGCGACCGACCGAGGTTGGAGCCTGGAACGGGCCGGCACCGGCGACGAGTTGGACGAACTCGGTGACGCCTTCAACGACCTGCTTGGGCGTTTAAACCTGGCCTACGAACGTCAAAGACGCTTCGGAGGCGACGCGTCCCACCAGTTGCGGACCCCCTTGACGGTCCTGCTCGGCCAGATCGAAGTGGCCCTCCGCCAAGATCGGCCCGCCGAGGAGTACCGTAGGGCCCTCCGCTCGGCCCTGGGAGGCGCGATCCACCTCCGCCAGATCGTCGAGGCCCTCCTTTTCCTGGCCCGTTCCGAGGGAGAATCGCGACTGCCTACCGGCGAGCCGCTCGACCTGGGTTTCTGGTTGGACGGATACCTCGCCGACCGGGCATCGGCCCCGTCCGACCCGCGGGTCATCCACCGCACTCCTCCGGGCCCCGGACCCTGCGTCTTCGTCCAACCCGCGCTGCTGGCTCAGTTGCTGGAAAACCTGCTGGACAACGCCGCCAAGCACGGCACTCCCGGAACCTCAATTTTGGTCGAGGTCACAAATTCGGGAGAGGAGGCGGTTCTCGCCGTCGAGGACCGAGGGCCGGGGATCGCCCCCGAAGACCTTCCCCGCCTCTTCGAGCCGTTTTTCCGCTCCGACCTCGCTCGACGTCAAGGGACGCCCGGGGTCGGCCTGGGCCTGGCGATGGTCGAGCGGATCGCCCACGCGTTCGGGGGGACCGCTCACGTCCGGAGCAAACCGGGCCAAGGCTCTCGGTTCGAGATCCGCTTCCCGACCCACGAGCCCGTTGGCGATTCTCCGGAACTCGACTCCCAGGCGGCGAGAAGCGGGGCGACGGGTTGAACCATGAGAAGCGATGCGGCAGACTCGGCCCCGGGACGAGGATCGCGAGCGTTCTCACCAGAAATCCCTCGAGGGCGGTTGGATGCTCTGGGTTCGACGCGGATCGGCGATTCTGGGCTTGGCCTTGCTGGCGACGCTGACTTTGAGGCCCTGGGCGACCTCGGCCGAGCCCCCTCGGCGGGGCCCGTCGCGGTTCACCTTCCAGGTCGTGCAAAGCTTCGACGCCAAATACCTGGGAGATACGCCCGGGCACCTCGGACGCGGCGGCGGTTTGGGAGAGAAACGCCCAGACGTGGCCCTGGGCGATGCCGTCCATCGTGGCAACGAGAAGATCGGGACCATCACCGGCCTGACCTGGGACCGGTCTCGCGAGAGCCTGGAAGTTGAGTTCGATCCCCTGTCCCCCGAGCGCGACCCGGCCGGGGTGCTGAAGCCGCCGCGAAGGATCGCCATCGGCGACGAAATCTGGATCGAGCTGGGACACCCCCCAGAAGCCGCCCCCGCCCTGGGCCGCTGAACCGACGCGTCAGTGCCGCCGCTCTCGGACCATCCGGCTCGCCCAATTCTGGACCATGGTCGCGACAATCACCAACCCCAGCGCCGCCAGGGCGAGACGTTCGCCGACAACGCGACGATCCTTCAGGAACGCCAACGCGGCGGCCAGCGCCACCAGTCCTGACAGGCTCAGCACCACCCAGTAGATCACGGGCAGCTTTCTTCCAGCCTCGGCCATCTCCGGGGCGACTCCTCTTGAGGATCGGCGAGGCATCGAACCTCGGTTCGGGCTGGAACTGGCCGGCCGCCCCGCGAAGGTCGACGCTTCGAGTTCAGGAACCCGCGAACAGTTCTTTCCAACTGACCACGGAGAGGACCCGAGTCACCAGCCGTTCAATCTCGGCGGGGTCGGTCACGGCGTCGATCGCCAAGCGAGTTTCCGGATCCGGGTCGCCCAGTCGGGAACGCCCCACCAGCAGCAGCGCCAATCGGCCGGACTCGCTCAAAGCCTCGGCCCGGCCCTCGGCCCGGCCCTCATTCCGACCTTCGGCCCGGCCCTCATTCCGACCTTCGGCCCGGCCCTGTTCGATGCCGCGTTTCAGGATGGCCTGGTACGTCGAGGACTCTTCCATGTCACGCACCCCTTTCAAGAGTTGAGCCGACTCCTCGGAGTTGTAGAGTAACCCCATCAGGACATAGGTTGAAGCCCAGAGCGTCCGGGCCTGGTTCGGGGTCGCCTCGTTGGCCAGGCGGTCTCGCAGGCGGTGGATGACCGCCGGCAGGTCGGCCCGGGAAACGGCCGCGATCGGGGCCAGCGGCAGCATTCCCAGTCCACCGTTGAGGATCGCTTCCACCGGCTGTTGCCAGGCGCGCACCACATCGTAGCGAAAGTCGAGGTAACGCTCGCCACCAGGCCAGAACCGCTCGACGCGGCCGGTCACGCTCGGTCCGTCGGCCTCGGGCCTGAGCAGCAGGGCCACGCTGCGCACCGGGATCGCGCGGTCGTGCCCGATCAGCACGTTGTATCGAAGCAGTCGCCGGCCGAGGTCCCGGTCGGGGCTGGCCTGGAATTCGACGTGGGCGATCCAGGGTTCGGGGTCGGCGACTCCCAGGACCGCGTCCGCCTCGGCCGTCACGGTCGAGAGGTCGACGTTCAACACCTCGACGAGGTGCCCCTCGCCCAACCCCAGGTAGGCCAAAAGCTGCGAGGGTTCGGTCGTCAGCAGGGACTTGGTCGTCGCGTCGAACGGTTTCGCCACGGCGGTCCAATCGCCTCCAAGGTCCAGGGCCGGGGACGATTTTGAACCAGGGGAGGCGACTTCGCAACCGGGGAATTCATGACGGCATGGCCCCAACGACCGGCGCCAGCGTCACAGAACGATCCAACGGACCAGGCCCTGGGTGGGTTTGGGGGGACCGGGGCCGGGGTTGGGTCGATAACAAAAGTCGGTGGAGACCAGGATGTCGGCGGCCCGCGTCGGCCATGGGAGGACGCTCGGATGTTGCGAGATCGCGCGAAGGGACGCCGGGACTACCGGCCGACGCTGGATGGCCGGTTGGAACCACGTATGGTGCTCTCCGGCGCTTATGCCAAGCAGTACAGCGGCGGAACCTTTCAGGGTCAGTTCCACTTTCAGACGGCTTATGGCGGGCAGGCCGTCCAGATCCGCACGCCCGATGGCGGCGTCTTCGTCGCCAGCCTCACCAACCTCGCCGGCACGATCGCCGGCGCTGGCGCTATTCACGCTCGGGCCGTCCCTGGCGATCCCCTGCACCGGGTTGATCTCTATGTCAGCAACTCGTCCTCGCAGACCGTGCTGACCATCGACACCCGCAGCCAGGGGTTCTTCAGGTCCTCGGCCCACACCTTCAATGACCTGACCGGCGGCCAACCGCCGATGCTCAACATCCGCAACATCAACATCACGTCGCGGCGCAACCAGCCGACGATGATCGGCCAGATCCTCGGCTACCACTCAGCCAACCTTTCCGGGGCGATCAACGTCACCAGCGCTTCGGCCGTTGACCGGATCGCCTTCAACAGCATTCAACCCGGGGCCCGCGTCTCAATCGCCGGGGACCTTAACACTCTCGACGTCGTGACGGACATCAACCTCGGCGCCGGCGACTACATCCACATTGGCCGCGACCTGAACGCCTCGCAAATCAACGGCAACATCAACGTCGCCAATGGCGGTCAGTTCACGATTGGGCGGGACACCGGGGGGGTCGTTCAACCCTTGAAAGGCTCTGAGCCGG
Source organism: Isosphaeraceae bacterium (assembly GCA_965201075.1). Classification (GTDB taxonomy): domain Bacteria; phylum Planctomycetota; class Planctomycetia; order Isosphaerales; family Isosphaeraceae; genus CBDAVP01. Next base: position 234,672 of record CBDAVP010000017.1, read on the forward strand.
CCTTCCCCTCCCCAGTCGCCCTGACCCAGGCCGTGGGGTCCCTCAGTTCCACGACGTTGTTCATCACCAACGTTCTCGGTGGGAACCTGACCGTCAGCCCCGGCGGATTGTTCAGCATTGGCCGCCGCCCGCAGAATCAACTCCTGATCCACGGGGCGATCAACCTCAATGGTGGGACACTCTCCGCCAACGGCGTCCAGGGGCTCCCTGGCCTGATGCAGTTTATCCTCTTCCAGGTCCCGGGCACGGGGACCTCGGCGACTAATCCAGCGCTGTTCTACTCGCAGGGGACTGGCACGATCCTCATCGAGGGCGGCGTGACCCAGAACGGCACGTTGATCTTCCCCGGCCAGTCGCCGCTGGCAGTGAGCACCACGGCGATTGTCAATACCTCAAATAGCTCCAGTGGCACGAATACCACGACGACCACCAACTCTGGCACCACCACATCGACCACGACCACCTGAGCCGCGACCGGAGGAAATGGGTCGGCGTCTCCTCACCGGCCCGGTCCTCTCGATCACCTCAACTGGTGATCCCCTTCGTCAGGTGCATGAACGCTGTCTCCAGGTTGATCTCATCCTCCTTGAAGAGGGTGAGATCAAACCCTTCCTGGATCAGCCGGCTGGCGAGAAACCCATACTGGTTGACGCCCGGGTTGAGCTTCACCAGGAGAACTCCGGCCTTGTCCTGGACGTCCTCGACTTCCGGTTGAGCCTCCAGGAAGTTGGCGGCGTCGGTCGGTCGGTCGGACACCGCGATGTTCAGGACGATGTCGCTGCGCACCTGTTTCATCACGTTGGCGACCGTGTCGTTGATATGCAGCACGCCCTGCTCGATGATCCCGATCTTGTTGCAGATGTCGGCAAGCTCGGGCAGGATGTGGCTCGACACCAGGATTGTCTTGCCCATGGCACGCAGTTCCTTCAGCAACGCGCGAATTTCGATGCGGGCACGAGGGTCGAGACCCGAGGCCGGCTCGTCCAGCAAGAGGACCTGCGGATCGTGCAGGAGGACTCTCGCCAGACCTAGACGCTGAGTCATGCCGCGAGAGAGGCTAGTCACCAGGGCATCGCGCTTGTAGGTCAGGTCCACCAGTTCGAGGACTTCCTCGCAGATTTTCTTGCGAGCGGCCCCCTGGATCCGGTAGGCGGCGGCGAAGAACTCCAGGTACTCGATGACTTTCATGTCGTCGTAGACGCCGAAGAAGTCGGGCATGTAGCCGATGGTGCGGCGGATGTCCTTGGCGCCGGTGTAGATCGAGTAACCGCAGACGGTGGCCTCGCCCCAGGTCGGGTTCAGGAGGGTGGCCAGGATGCGCATGGTCGTGGTTTTGCCCGCGCCGTTGGGGCCGATGAAGCCGTAAACGTCCCCCTGGTCGAGCTTGAGGTTCAGGCGGTTCAGGGCGTAGAGGTCGCCGTACATCTTGGTGAGTTCGTGCGTCTCGATCATGGCCGGTCCGGTCCTCTCCGCGGCTTCGGGGGATGGTGGATGTCTGAGCGGTCGCGGGTCGATCGTCCCGGACGGCTCAATTCGTCAAGGGGCCGGCGGGGGCAGGATGACTCGCAGGACGGTCGCCTGGGTCGATTGCGAGACGGGGTCTTCGGGTCCCAGGTCCAGGGACGCGGCCGGCCCGTCGATGGCCGCCACCAGCATCGGACGGTCCAGGGCCAGTTGGCTGGTCAGGTCAAGGTAACGTAGCGGCAAGTTGACGACCCGGGCGCCGCTGGTCCCCGCCGAGTCGGCGAACATCGCCTCGAACACCAGCTCCGTCGCCGTGACCTGCCCCATCGTCTCGCCCGGCGGCTGATAGCCGGGCAAGTAACCGGGCAGCTTGTCGCGGACCCGGTCGACCTCTGTGGACAGGATCAGGGGGAGCAGGTCTCCGACCGGCTTGACCTGGTTGGGCTTCAGTTCGCCAAGGTCGTAAAACTGCTTGCCCACCACCAGCAACGCCCCGTGGCCCGGGACGACTCCGCGCAACGTCCGACCGGGCAGGAGGTTGGTGACATTGCCGGACAAGCGGTCCGGCCCCGCCTGCTGCAAGTCGGCGGCGACGGCTGGCGAGGCGTCGCCCGACCAGCGGCCGAGAAACGCCTTGGTCGACCAGATCGGCACCCGGACCCCTTCCAGCGCCCTCAACGAGTCGGCCGGACCGTACACATACGGACGGCTCGCCAGGGCCAGGCCCCCTCCCGAGTTCATGCTGAACGGGCCCTCGGGGGCGCCAAAGTAACTCATCAAGATTTCGGATCGAGACGTTGTCGGCGTGGAGGTGGCCGGGTCGGAGTCCAGGGGGACTGGGGTGATGGCCAGGTTGTAGTCGCGGTGGCGGGGGCTGAACAGGGTCAACCAGGTCGACCCTCTTGCCTGGAGCCGCTTGCCCGACTGGTCGATGTCGATCGCGTCGACCTTGTTGACCCGTAGTTCGGTCCCCTTGATCCGGTAGGCCGCGTAGTAGGCGAGCAGGCTGACTGCGGCGACGATCAACGGAAAGGTCAGCCAGGTCCATTCCATCCGCCGGAGGACCTTCTTGAGGAAGAAGTAATCTCCTGGCCCGATCAGCAGGATGTACAGGAAGACGAATCCAGCGACATAGGCGAAGGGGACCAGCCGGACCCCGGCGAACTGTTCGAGCTTGGAGTGAAGGTCGCCGGACAGGTCGATAATGGCCGATTGGTAGAAGCCCCCTGGCATCGTCCCGTTGGCGAGGCCGACGTTGGTGGTGTCCGACGCCTGGCGGCGGAGATCCAGCACGCGGACCCAGAAGTCCTTGCGATCGGCCCAGTCGGCGAACGGCTTGCGATCGACGTCCAGGCCGACCACCGTCACCCGTCCAAAACCGTAGAAGCCGCGGACCACCAGCGGCGAGGGGACCGAAACATCCAGGGCCCGGCCGCCCAGGGCCTCGACCGGTTCCAGCTGGGTCACCGTCATCTTGACCCCGGCGGTCATCAGCGGCACCTTGGAACTGGCGAACGCCTCCAGGGCCCCCGGGTCGTTGAGCAAGAATCGTCCCTTGGGCGTCGCTGGCAAGAGACTCGCCAGTGGACCGTCGGCCAGCGATTGCCACCCTTCACCCAGGGCGACAACCAGATGTCCCCCCTGGTGGACCCATTCCTTGAGGGCCTCTCCCTTCAGGCCATCCAGGGCGTCGACCGCGGCGTGGTCATTGGCGTTCAGGACGATCGTCTGCGCAGCTGAGTAGCCGTACCAGCGGCCGGGGACGCCGTTGGGGATGCGGACCGAGGCGACGGCGATGGTCGAATTCTGGCCGAGGGCCGGGGCGTTGGGGTCGGCGCCGAGCCCGGCGGCGGTGGGGACATCCTCGATTCCGGACGCCTTGCCGAAGCTCAACAACAGCGCCTGGCCGGGACCAAGGGCCTGGCCCGAGGGGGCCATGTTCAGGCTGGCCACAGGCCGGGGGTTGCCCTCGGCGTAAACCCGGACACCGAACTCGGCATCGCGACGGCCGGGCCGGACGTAGGTGGCGATGGTTCCCATCCGGCCGGCGGGGACCGAGGCCGACCGACGGACCGCCGTCGGGGTGCCATCGCTGTCCGGCACCAGGACTTCCATCATCCCCTGGAACCCGGACGAGCCCGCCTTCAGGTCGACCCAGACCGGTGTCCACGAGCCGACCTCGAACTCGTCCTGGTTGCCCGGGGCCGGGAAGCCGACGCGGACGTTCTCGATCGTCACCGGGGGCGTGGCCGCGGACGCCGGCCCAGGGGTCGCGACCAGCCACGCGCCCAGCGACCAGATCAGGAGGAGAAGTCGCCATCGGCCTCGGGGTCGCATCGCGGGTACCTCGGAGTCGGGATCTCGGGGGGGTGTCAGGCCCGAGGGCGATGATTTTTAAGTCACGGGTCATTTCGCCGCAACACAGGATGACGTGGCTCGTTGCGACGCGGGGTTCAAGGTTTCTCGGCCGGATCGCACGAGCAGGGGACCGCATCGCAACCGGGGCAGCCGCCCATGTACTTGCGGCGGACCGCGGCGTCCAGGTCGACGTCTCGGAGGTTGGCCAGGGTCGCCAGCCAGGCCAGGACGTCGGCCATTTCGAGGGCGAGTTCCTCGGGAGTCCCCGACCGCAAGGCCGTGGCGAGTTCGCCAAACTCCTCGGCCAGCCAAAGGAACGTCGCCGCGTCGCCTCGGGCGGCATCCTTGGAACCATACAGGTCCCGGATTTGCCGCTGGAGGGCGCCAAGGGTCACGCCGGAACCTGGGGAGGGTTGATCCATGTGGAGGACCATCTTACGGCGTCGGCGGCCCCTCGACAATCGTCCGGCATGCTTCACCCGGCCTTGCCCAGTTCCTCGCGGTACGCCTTGGCGGCGGGATGCTCGGGGTCGGCCTTGAGGATCGCGTCCAGGGTGGCTTTCGCGGCTTCCGCCTGACCGGCGCTGGCCTGGGCCTTCGCCAGGCGGACCTTCAAGTCGTTGGGCTTCTTGGGCTTGAGGCTCAGGGCGACCTGGTACTCTTCCTCGGCCGAGGCGTATTGCTTGCGGAGGGCCAGGGCGTCGGCCAGGACGGAGTGACCGTCAGGGTCGTTGACGTTGATGTACAGACACTCATACGCCCAGTGTTCGGCCTTTTCGGCGTCGCCCCGCTCCAGGTGGCGGGCGGCCAGGACCTTGCGAACTTCCAGGTCGTCGGCGTCGTTGTCGGCGATGGTGGCCAGGTCGGTCAAGAACTTGTCGTTGGCCTTCTGACGCAAGTGGACCCGGGCCAGCCCGGCGACCCATTTGGAGTGGAACGGGTCGTCCTTGCGGGCGAGTTCGTAAAGCTTCTCCGCTTCATCGAGTTTGCCGGCCTTCATCCGCAACTCGGCCAGGAGGTCGACGACCCGCTCGTCGGGCTTGTCGGGGTCGAGCGCCGGCTCCAGCAGGTCGAGAGCGCCGGAGTCGTCGCCGATCGCCTGAAGGAGCCGGGCCTTCACGTAACTGGCGAGGGGTTGGTTGGGTTTGAGCTTCAACGCCTTGTCCGCGAACGGCCGCGCGGCCTTGAGGTCTCGGCGGGCAAAGTGCTCGTAGGCCATTCGGGCGTTGAGGTCCGGGTCGTCGGGCTTGGCCTTGGTCATCTTTTCCAACTGGGAGAACTTGACCGGCGCTTCCTCGCTAACTCTCGTGCGGATCGTCTTCACCACTCCGTCGAGGAAGTCGAGGTACTGCTTCTCGAAGTCGGCCTTGTCGGCGCCGAAGCATTCGGCGAGGGCCCGGTCGGTGGTCAGGCCGCGTCGGTAGGCGTTCAGCAGCTTGATGGGAGCGGTGGGGCCGTAGCGCTTGAGCATGTACTGTTCGTAAAGCTGGGCCTGGCAGTAGGCGAGTTGCCGCTCGTCGGGCTCCTTGGGACGGATGAAGCCGAGGTTGATCGTGTCTAGGTTCAGGAGGTTCCGCTTGGGGACCCGATCCAGGAGCAATTTATTCCAGGGCTGGGGGCGGGGGAATCCCTCGCTGTCGACGGCCAGGGCCTCGGTGTACCAGTGAGGGATGTTGAAGTCGGTTTGCTGCAAGGTGATGACGTGGACCAACTCGTGCTTCAGGACCCGCGACCAGTTGAACGGTTTGGGCATCTTGGCGGTGCTGGCCAGGGCCACGACCTTGCCGGTGCAGGCCCCCACCGTCGGGATGAACGGCAGGGCCACCGTCCGACCGCTGAACCACTGGTGGTTCTGAAGGATCTCGATCTGGGTCAGGCCGGGCGGGGTGTAGCCGAACTTGCTGGTGAGTTCTCCGTGGATCGACTCCAGGTAGCGGGCCATGTATTTGCCCAATAGCGCGTCCTGGGCGGGCATGACCAGAACCTGGTAATGGTCAGAGGTGATCGGGGTGTAGCCGGTGAGGTGTTTGAGCACCTTCATCATGTTGTCGGCGCGGACGTTGAAGGGGTCGGCGTTGAAGGCGGCGGCGAACAGGTCGCGGGCCTCGGCTTCGCGGCCGATCTGCATGTAGAGCATCCCCAGGCCGATCCGGGCGGCGGCACGGTCGGGGTCGGCGGCGATGCTCAGCAGGAACGCTCGCTCGGCCGAGTGGTACTTGCGGCGGTCGGCCAGGCGTTCCCCAAGGGCCGCGTAAAAGGCCGAGGGTCGGGGATTGGCCGCCAGGGCGACCGCCTCGGCCGCCGAGGCGCCAATCGGGTCGACCAGCAGTCGATAAGCCGCGGCCAGCCTCGCCAACGCCTCCTCGTCCTGGGGATCTTCGGCGACGGCCTTTCTGGCCGCCTCCAGAGCCTCGGGAAATCGTTCGTCGGAGATGTTCAGGTCGGCCAGCAGGACCAGGGCCGGGGCGTAATGCGGGTTGATCTCCAACGCCTCGTCAACCCGGGCCCGTCCGACGGCGAGCTTGTACCCCTGAAGGTCGGCCTGGCCCAGCGTCACGACCACCTCGGCGGCCCTGGGGTTGATGACGATCGCCTTGTTGAGTTCCTTGAGGGCGTCCCCCTCCTGATATCCCGAGAGGAACAGCCGCCCTTCCAACCAGTGAGCCTGCCAGCACTTCGGATCGGTGCGCAGGGCACCTTCGTAGAGGTCGTTGATGACGTCCTCCAGCCCCTCCTTCAACTCCTCACCCCGGGCCGAGGCACGATAATAGCGCTCGGCGGCCTGGCCGACGATCAAGAGGGCCGCGGCGTCCTTATCGAGTTCGGCCTTGTGGGCGTTGCGGTAGTCGATGAACCATCGGCAGGCGTCGACGGCCTCCTTGGTCCGTCCTCGGGCATCGTCAAGGCGGGCGAGCACCCAGCGGGCGGCGAGGTGGTCGGGGTCGAGCCGAAGCGCCTGGCGAGCGTCGGCCTCGGCGCGGTCTCGACGACCTCGAGCCAGTTCCAGTTCCGCCAGACGGGCGCGGAGATCGGGCCGGGCGCGCTGCCAGGCGAGGGCGACGCGCAGGACCCGACGGGCCTGGTCGCCCTGCCCCTGACTATCGAGACAGTCGGCCCGGCCCAACGCCAGGCGGGCCTGGCCGGGGAGGGTCCAGTTGGCCGGGTCGAACCTCAGGGCGTCGTAGGCTTCCAGGGCCTCGGCGTACTTGCCGGCCTGCCAGAGTTGCCGGGCGTCGTCCAGGCCCGAAGGTCCGCCGGCCGCCGAGCCGACGGTCCAGATCCACCAGAGCAGGAATTCGCGCATAGTGGCCGCCTCGCGAGTCCGGGGTTTCGGGCGGGGTCTGGGCTGCCCCGGCGGCGCCCCTGGGTCTCGAGCCTCCAAGGTAGCAAAGCGTCGGCGGGGCGAGCTAGGGCCGCTCGGCCTGGGGACGTATGATGGGGGGCGTCAAGGCAAGGCCCGAGCGCGCGAGAGGCGGCATGGTCGACAACTCCTACCGTTTGATCGTGTTCGAGGCGCCCGAGGAACCCCGGGCGGTGCGCGATCTTCTGTGCGCGGTCACGGGCATCCACCCCACTGACGCGATGGTGTGGATCAACCGGACGCCGGGGATCTGGCCCCAGCCGCTGGCCGAGGGCGAGGTTCGCGAGCTGCTCGATGGGCTCTACGAACTGGGCGTGCCGGCCGAGGCCCGCCGGGTCGACCGGATGCCCGAACTGGCGCCGCCGCGAACCATCCACGACGCGGCGTGCCTGGCCGAAGGGTTCCGCATCAAAGGGCTGCGAGGGGAACCGACCCACTGGGTTCCCTGGGACCGGATCGAGATCCTCAGCGCCGGGAGAATTCCCCAGGACGACGAGTTCCGGTCGGTCCTGCCACAAGGTTGGCTCACCGGGATGGCTAACGGTTTTCGGGCGGCCTTGCGGCGTCCCGACCTCCCGGCTCGACGATCCCGGGCCCAACGGATTCTCCGCGACCCCGTCGGCGAGGTTCTGATCGTCCGCCGAGACCCCCGGATCGCCTTCCGAGCCGTCGAGAACCAGATGTCCTACGCCTATCTGGGGGACCGTCTCCAGCCCTCGGCCGCCGCGAATTTCCCTCGACTTGTCGCCGACCTTTGCTCCGCCGCCGACCGGGCGTTCGTCACGCCCCCCACCGCCGCCCTTCTCCGCGGCGAGCCCCCCGAATGCTGGGAATTCCCCTCGTCCCATGCGTTGCTGGATTACACCACCCACCGTCTCCTGTGGAGCTGGTACCGTCGAGACCGCGACGCCCAGATGGCCGATGATGTCTGAGGGTTTCGCCCCAGCCCGCCGCGGGGGAACCCTCCGAGCGAGGCGACTCCCATGAGGCACGCGGCCCTTCGGCTGGCCCTGGGCCTGATCCTGCTTCTGGGAGCGGTTCGCGCCACGGGCTACCTGGCCTACGCCGCCTGGCGAATTCCCTGCCCCCGTGGAGAGGTCTGGCACCTGGAGGAGAAGATGGTCCACCTCGCCTGGCGGGTCCAGGCGGGGGAGGAACTTTATCCCGAGTGGCGAGACGGGCCCCACGTCTCGAACTTCTTCGGTCCTGGCTACTCCCTGGTGGTCGGTGGGCTGGGCCGACTCCTCCGGGCCGACCTTGCCGAGTTGACCCGGATCGGGCGGATCGTCACGTTCGTCAGCGGCCTCGCGGCGACCGGGATCGTCGGCGTCTTCCTCGGGAGGCGAGCGGGTCTTGAGGCCGGCGCGGTCGGTGCCCTGCTGACCTTGGGGTCGGCGCCGATGTTCGGGTTCTCGACCATGGTCCGCCCGGATGTCATGGCCGAGGCGTTGGGGTTTCTGGGCTTCGTCCTGGCGGTCGGCTCGTCGAGAAAGTCTCGGGTCGCGGGCACGGCGGTCCTGGCCCTGGCGATCCTGACGAAGCAGACCTCGGCGACCTTTGCCCTGGCCGCGTCCCTGAACTGGCTGGTCCTCGGCCGTTGGCGAATCGGGACGATGTTGCTGTTGTCGGTGGTGGCGTCGGTCGCGGTCGTAGTCGGGGTAGCGACGGCGACGGTCGAGCCCCGTCTGGCCGAGTCGTTGCTGGGGGAGGGGGGGAATCCGCCCGACCTGACCAACTGGGCCTACGTCCTGCGGAACCTCACCACCCGAGCCCCGGACCTTTGGGTTTTCTGGGCGCTCGGGCTGGGCCTTTGGGCGGGACTTCGGCCCCGAGAGGCGTCCCCCGCGTCGCTGGCGTCCGTGATTGTGGTGGCGGGCCTCGCGTTGGCCGTCAAACGGGGATCGGACCTGAACTATTTCCTGGACCTCCGACTCGTCGAAGGGCTGGCCGGCGGCACTCTTTGGCGCTGGGCCCGTTCCGGTTTGCGGCAGCCCCGGCCACGAATGGTCCAGCTTGCGGCGGTGGTCGTGGCAGCGGCGTCGCTGGCTCCGGGCGCCCTGGACGCGGCCCGAGAAGCTTGGGAGGCTCGAGGATTGGCCGAGTCGGTCGAGTCGCCTCCGGGTCGCCAGGTCACGAAGGTTTCGGACCGGGTGATTACCCTGGCTCGCGACCCGGCCGTCCGCCTCCTGACCGATCAGGCCCTCTTTGAACTCCATCGGGGGCCTCGCGCCGAGTTTGTCGACCCGTTCCTGTTCCGGATGCTGGTGGAGGCCGGCCGAATCCGCCCGACCCGGATGGCACGAGCCCTCAGCGACGAGGAGTATGACCTGATTGTCGTCGCCGCCCCGCTGGACGACCCGCGTTACGCTCGCTACCCCTTCGGGCTACCGCCGGTTCTGGTCGAGGCGGCGAAGCGGCATTACATTCCGATCGGTTGGCGGGCGGGATTTTACTTCTATGGCCCGAGGTCGGACCCGCGCCGGGCGGGTTATCCGTGAGGCCTCTCGACAACGACGGCCGGGGCCTTGTCTTTCGCCTGGGGGGGCGATCCTGCTAAACTCGTCCGCAAAGGCGATGGCCTGAGGCGAACCCTCGACGCAAGCCTCGCCCCACCTGCCTCGGCCCTCCCTCCACCAAATCCCCAGGAGACGCCCACCCGTGTCGCAAGACAGCCGCTACCTGTTCACCAGCGAATCGGTCTCAATGGGCCATCCCGACAAGATGGCCGACCAGATCTCCGACGGCATTCTCGACGCCATCTTGGCGCAGGACCCCAATGCCCGCGTCGCCTGCGAGACCTTGCTGACCACGGGGTTGGTCTGCCTGGCGGGAGAGATCACCACCAAGGCTCACGTGGATTACCCGTCGGTGGTCCGCCAGATCGTGAAGGAGATTGGCTACACTTCCAGCGACATGGGTTTCGACGGCACGACCTGCGCCGTGATGGTCGCCCTGGGCAAGCAGTCCCCCGACATCGCCATGGGCGTCAACGAGGACGCCTCGAAGAACAAGGAGATCGGCGCCGGCGACCAGGGCCTGATGTTTGGCTACGCCAGCAATGAAACGCCCGAGCTGATGCCTCTGCCGATCGCCCTGTCGCACCGGATCATTAACCGGATCACCGAGTTGCGGCAGAACGGAACCATCAAGTGGCTTCGCCCCGATAGCAAGAGCCAGGTCACCGTCGAATATGACGGCGCGACGCCGCTGCGGGTTCACACGGTGGTCGTCTCGACGCAGCACGCCCCCGACGTGACACTCAAGGAGATCCAGGACACGATCAAGAACCAGGTGATCTTGCCGGTCCTGCCGCCGGAACTGGTGGACAAGAACCTGGTCTTCCACATCAATCCGACGGGCAACTTCGTGGTGGGCGGCCCTCACGGCGACGCGGGGGTGACGGGCCGCAAGATCATCGTCGACACCTACGGCGGCCGGGCCCGCCACGGCGGCGGCGCCTTCAGCGGCAAGGACCCCACGAAGGTCGACCGCTCGGCCGCGTACATGGCCCGTCACGTCGCCAAGAACGTGGTGGCCAGCGGCCTGGCCGACCGTTGCGAGGTTCAACTGGCCTACGCCATCGGCGTCTCGGCGCCGGTGAGCATCTTCGTGGACACCGAGGGGACCGGCAAGATCGCCGATACCCTGATCGCCGAACTCATCGGCAAGGTCTTCCCGCTGACCCCGGCCGGGATCATCAAGCATCTCGACCTGCGCCGACCGATCTATCGCAAGACCGCCAGTGGCGGGCACTTCGGTCGCAGCGAGCCCGAATTCACCTGGGAGCGGACCGAGGACGCCCACGCCCTGAAGGAAGCCGCCGACACCCTGGCCGGCGCCGCGGTCTGAGTTCCGCAAAGCAAATGCGAAGGCCGGGCCCCCGGGGGTTTCTGGGGGCCCGGCACGGTCGAGGGAAGGGCATCGTCATGGAGACCGAGATTGCGGGCCGAGTGACGACCGCCGCGAGGATCGAGAATCTCAAGGATCTTTGGGAGGTGGAGACGGGCGCGCGACCCGTAAGCGAGGCACGCCGGATTGACGTCGAATCCGCGCTTGTGGACACGGGTGCGATGGCCCTCTCCCTACCGACGAGTCTATTCAACAGCTCGGATTGTCCTCGTTCATCACTCGTGAAACCCTGACCGCCGGTGGTCCTCGGCAGACTTTTCAGTATGAGGCCGTGCGCCTCACGGTCCAGGGCCGTCACTGCACAATCGACGTCCTGGAGGTCCCCGACGGTGTCCCGGTGTTGATTGGGCAAGTCCCATTGGAACTTCTCGACTTCGTCGTCGATCCCAAGGGCCGCCAATTGATTGGCAACCCGGCGCACGGCGGTCAGCACATGTTCGAGATGTATTGAGACAGCATATGGAGCGGAAGCTAGAATCGTCGTGACTGACGAGGAACTCGATACACTGGGCGTCCACTGGCTCGCCGAACAACAGCGGCGAAGCTCTGTCGCTTTACCGGAAATCGATTGGTCATGCTATGTTGGGGAAGCGGAAGCTTCCTCGACCTATTCCACAAATCAAATGCTTAGTTCCTGGGCGATCGACGGACGGCATGACGATCTCTGGCGGTTTCTCCAAGCAGCTTACCCACGGTTGACCCGCCCGAACGAGGTGGCGTATCTCGCCGCCGGACCGCTGGAAGACTTGCTTTCGAAGTTCGGGCCTGCCTATATCGCGAGGGTCGAGTCGCTCGCCAGGTCCGACACGGTGTTTCGTGACTTGCTCGGCGGAGAGTGGAAGTCCAGCATGACCGAAGCGGTTTGGGCCCGGGTCCAGGCGGTCCGGGGTCGTGCTTGGTGATTCTCAACGGAAGGGTCCGACGATCATGAGGCAGTCTCGAAGGTCCGGTGAGATTTGGTCAATCCTGGTGATCATCGCCCTGGGAAATTCGGCACCCGCCACCGAACCCTTCCAGGGTAAGCCCTTCACCGATGGCGACGTCTTCGCCGACACCTGGGTGGCCACCGACGGGGCCGGTCGGACCTTGCCCGGTGAGGCTGAGTGCGGGCCTCCGCGACCGGACCGGACTGTTGGACTCTTTTACTGGACCTGGCACATCGCCAGCCGCAAGGGGCCGTTCGACGTCACCAAGATCCTGGCCGAGGCCGCGGCTCGCGGGGGCGAGGTGAAGTGGCCGCCGGCTCCGGAAGCCTATCACTGGGGAGAACCCGAACTGGGCTATTACCGGATGACCGACCCGTTTGTCATCCGCAAACATGCGACCCTGCTGGCCGACGCCGGGGTCGACGTGGTCATCTTCGACACGACCAACCCGCCGCTGACCTTCCGCGACGAGTACGAGGCGCTTTGCCGGGAATACACGGCGATGCGGGCCGAGGGAGCGCGGACGCCGGCCATTGCCTTCATCGGACCGTTCGGCGACCCTCGGCCGGTGACGGATCAGCTTTGGAACCATCTGTATGGGCCGGGGAAGTGGAAGGACCTTTGGTTTCGCTGGGAGGGGAAGCCGCTCCTGCTGGCCGATAAGGCGTTCATCAAGGACCCCCAGATCCTTGACTTCTTCACCTTCCGCAAGCCGATGCCCGACTACCGAGACGGGCCGAGCGGGCCTGAACAGTGGGGCTGGCTGGAGGTTTTTCCCCAGCATGTCTTCCGAGACGCCAAGGGGGGGGCCGAGGAGGTGACCGTCGGCGTGTCCCAGAACGCCGTCGAGGGCATCCCCGGGCCAGCCATGATGAGCCACAAGGCCGGGGCGATGGGCCGAAGCTGGCACGGCGGGAAGAAGGATGAGCGACCGGGCGCCGTGGGCCTCGGCCTGAACTTTCAGGAGCAGTGGGATCGGGCCCTCGCTGTTGACCCCCGGTTCCTGTTCGTGACCGGCTGGAACGAGTGGGTCGCCGGCCGATTCCCCGAGGGCTGGAGTAAATTCTCGGCCGACGAGTGCTACCACCCCGGCGGGCTGTTCGTCGACGAATACGACCACGAGTACAGCCGCGACATCGAGCCAATGCGCGGTGGCCACGGCGACAACTATTACTATCAACTGGTGGCGAACATCCGTCGTTACAAGGGGGTCCGGCCGCGCCCCCGGGCCGCCGGACCCAGCCCGATCCAAATCGACGGCGCCTTCGACGACTGGGCGGCCGTCACGCCCGAGTATCGCGACACCATTGGCGACGTGACTCACCGCGACCACCTGGGCTATGGCGACACTCCTTATCAAGAGTCCAGCGGCCGGAACGACTTCGTGATCGCCAAGGCTGCCTTTGACGACCGGGACGTGACCTTCTTCGTCCAGACCCGGGGACCGATCTCTCCACGGACCGACCCGCGTTGGATGCTTCTGTTCGTCGACGCGGATCGCGACACCAAGACCGGGCCTTTGGGGTACGACTTCCTGGTCAACCTGGAAGTCCTGGGGGAGCAGGAGACCGCCGTCCATGCCTGGAAGGATGGACAATGGGTCGCGGTCGGGCGTGCTCGATACCGGGTTGACGGTAACGGGTTGGAAATGGCGATCCCCCGCGGGTTGATCGGCCAGGCGGGGGCCTTGCCGGCCTTTGACTTTCACTGGGCGGATAACAACAGGGAATTGGCGGACCCGTCGGCCTTGGGATTGCAGGGGGATAGCGCTCCCGACCGCCGGGCGAATTATCGCTACGAGGTCGCGCATTGAAGACTCGGGGGGATGGGCGGTCCGACTGGCCGGAAGCGTGACCAGTCGTTAGCCTGAACGACGGCCCCTCGGTCTGACTCCCGACCGCTGCCCCCGTCAACGGAGTGTCCGGCCCCATGTCCTCGACTCTCGAAGCCTCGGCGCTCTCGGCGTTCCGGAGGGCGTTCGGAGCGGTCCCGGCGGTCGCGGCCCGGGCCCCCGCTCGGGTCGAACTTCTGGGCAATCACACCGACTACAACGGCGGGTTGGTCCTGGCCGCGGCGATTGATCGTTTCACCGTGGTGGCCGGCCGGCCCGTTGCCGGTGGCGAGGCCCGCGTCGTGTCGGCCAACCTCGACGGGGTCGAGACCTTCGGCATCGGGAGCGAGGATCGCGGCGAGCCAGGCAGTTGGGGGCGATATGTCCGGGGAGTGGCCTGGGCGCTGCGAGAGGCCCACGGGCGGGCCGGCGAGGGGTTCGAGGCCCTGATCGCCGGGGACGTTCCGCTGGGGGCGGGCCTTTCCAGCTCCGCGAGTCTCCAGGCCGCCACGGCGCTTTTCCTGGTGGGGGCGGGCCTGGTCCCCAATCTCGCCAGTCACCTGGACGATCCCGCCCGGATGGAGCTGGCCCGGACGCTGAGGCGGTCGGAGAACGAGTTCGTCGGGGTGGCCTCGGGACTGCTCGACCAGTTCTCGGTCCTCTTCGGTCGGGCCGACCACGTCCTGATGCTGGACTGCCGATCGCTGGACTATGAGCGACTTCCCCTGGGCCGCCCGGCCCCGGCGATCATCGTTTGCGACTCCAAGACCTCGAGGCGACTGGCCGATGGGATGTACGACCGGCGGGTGGCCGAGTGCCTCCGGGTCGTCGACCACTTCCGCGATCGACGTGGGACCGAGGCGGTCCGTTCCTTGCGGGATGTCTCGCTGGCCGAACTGACCCGTGACTGGGGCGACCTCGACCCGACGGGTCGGCGACGGGCCCGGCACATTCTGACCGAGAATGATCGGGTTGTCCGGGGCGCTTCGGCGTTGAGGGCTGGAGACGTGGTGACCTTTGGCGCCTTGATGTCGACCTCGCATGTTTCCAGCCGTGACGACTTCGAGAACAGTTCGCCGGCCCTGGACCATTTGATTGCCGCGGCCGAGGAGGCGCCCGGCTTCCTCGGCGGAAAGCTTTCTGGCGCGGGTTGGGCCGGCTGCACCGTGAATCTGGTCGAATCCGGGTCGGCCGAGGCGTTTGCCGACGCGGTGCGGACCGGCTATGCGAGCCGCGCCGGCATTGTGCCCGACGTTCACGTCTGCCACGCCGCCGAGGGGGCGGCCTGGCTGCGGGATTTTGGATAATCCGTCGGTCCGCGGTTCGGCAGTTGAGATTACCGAATCCGGCAACCCATTTGCACTGGATCGAGCCGGCCTCGGCCGCTCGGGCGTTCGGATTCTCCGACGCCAGGGCCTTGGAGGAGAGCTAGCCAATGGCGGTCCAGACCGAAGCGGAACGGGCCCAGAGAGTCCTGGTGGTGCTTAACCCCCAGTCGGGCAGTTGCACGGCCGATGACGTCCGCGAGGCCCTCGCCCGGCATTTCCCCGGCGAGCAAGGGGTCTGCTCGATCGTCGAGACCGGCGAGGGCGTGGACCTGGCCGAGGTGGCACGCCAAGGGAGCGACGAAGGGCGAGACCTGGTGATCGCCGCCGGGGGCGACGGGACGGTCTCGGCCGTGGCTCATGGCCTGGTCGGGACGGAAACCCCCCTGGGGATCATTCCCCTGGGGACCGCCAACGTCCTGGCTCGCGAACTGGGCATCCCCGTCGAGTTGGAAGGCGCCTGCGCCCTGCTGGCCGGGCCCTACGCCTTGCGGGGTGTCGACGTGATGCGGGTCGCCGGCAAACATTACTTCACCCAGGTCGGGATTGGCATCGACGCGATGATGATTCGGGACACCAAGACCGAGCACAAGCGCCGATTCGGACGGATCGCCTACCTGGTCACCGCCGCGAGGAGCCTGATCGGATTTCAGCCTCGACGGTTCAACCTGGTGGTCGATGGCCAGAAATCGCGTCCCAAGGTGATGCAAATCGTGGTGGCCAACGTCGGGACGTTGGGTCAGCCGCCGTTTCGCTGGGGGCCGGACATCGAGCCTGATGACGGCCGGGTCAACGTCTGCCTGGTCCGGGCCCGGACGCTCCCCGACTACGCCCGGTTGGTCTGGCACGTCGTCCGCCACAAGCACAAACAGGACCCGAACGTCCGCTACCTCGATTCCCGGGAGTCGGTGCTGGTTCACTGCTCCCGGCCGATGCCCGTGCAGGCCGACGGCGAGGTGATCGGGGAAACGCCGGTGGAGATCCACGTCGTCCCCTCGGCGGTGCGGGTCGTCGTCCCGGAAACCCCCGTGGTTTAGATCCGGACCGGTCCGGGGACCCGCTCAACAGAACGGGCGGAGCGCCTGTCGCATGGAGGCGGCGTCGGGATAGCGGTCGGCGGGAGTGGTCGCCAGGCAGCGTTCCAGAACCTTGGCCAGGCCCTCGGGAACCTCGGGGCGACGGTCGCGGATGGGAACCGGCTGCTCTTCCAGCAGCTTGCGGATCAAATCTCCGCCTTCCTCGACCGCATCGAAGATGAACGTCCCGGTGATCAGGTAGTACAGCGTGGCGGCCATCGCGTAGAGGTCACCGGAGGGGAGAACCGTTTTGAAGTCGAGCACCTGTTCCGGTGGCATGAACGGGATCGTCCCGCGCATCTCTCCGGAGAAGGTCAGGCCGGCCAGCCCGATGCCCCGGTAGCTCTTGGCCAGGCCAAAATCGGAGAGTTTGGCGACCAGGCCGGCCTGGGTCCGGCCGATCAGGATGTTCTCGGGCTTGATATCGCGGTGGACGTAGCCCTGGGCGTGAGCGTGTTCCAGCCCCTTCAGAACCTGGCAGGCCATCCGACACGCCTGGTAGATGGGATAAGTCCCCGGTTGCGAGACCGCCAAAGCCTCAAGGTTGAGCCCCGAAACGAACTCCATCGCGAACCAGAAGAGGCCCCGAGTGGTGCCCTGCTCCAGCCACTCGACGATGTTGGGGTGCTTCAACTGGCTGATGACTTCCATCTCTCGGAGGAAGCGGTCGACGGCCGAACGGGCGGCGGCCGACTCGGGGACGATCTGCTTGAGGGCCACCTTGCGACCGGTCTCCTGGTGCTGGGCGAGGTAAACCACCCCCATCGCCCCTCGTCCCAGTTCGCGGAGGATCGCGTACTGGGGGATGGCCTGGGGGCTCATATCGACCTCGGCCCGGCAGAGTTCGCAAAGCCAGTCGACCGCCTCGTTGGCCACGACCATGTGCGATCCGCGGGCGATGTCGGTTTCCGGGGGCGCGAACGCGCCGCAGCCGATGCAGTGGATCGGCTCGCCGTTGAGCCCCAGCGCGACCGACTCGGCGGGGGAGCCGGGCATGGTGGCGATCTCGGCCACCGAGACCGAGGGCATCCCCTCGACCCGGACCTCGAAGACGCTCTGCCCCGCCGCGATCCGGTCGCGAGAGTCCAGCCGCGCCCGGTCGACCCTCCGGCCGTTGACGAATGTCCCGTTCGTGCTATTGAGGTCGCGAAGCTCGCAGCGGGGAGGGTTGATCTCGATCAGAAAATGGTCGCGCGACAACGCCGAGTCTTCGGGCAGCGGGCAATGGACGAACCGCGAACGGCCCACGATGAAGGTGTCGTGGCGATCGAATACAAACGCACGGCCCCGTTTGGGCCCCTGTATGACGTCCAGGATCACTCGCATGTCGGCATTGAGTCTCGGAGACAAGTCCCCTTGCGGTCGCGAATGCGTGGAAGTCGATTGTTCCTTGATGTGGAGGACGAGCGTGGTTCGCTCGCTCAATCCTCTCTCATGCCTCGATAGTATATAGAGATTGGGCGTCGCGCCGATTGGGTACTGGTTGCGAAACTTTTCATGATTCCATGCATCCGTCGAGTGAATGTTCTCGCAACTGGCATTGGAAATGTTCCGTTTGGGAAGGATTCGATATGAAATTCCCTGCTTTGAGCCAAGAATTTTGGACGATCGCGCCCCGGGTCGCCGAGAATTTGCACGCCGGAGCGGGGTTGGTCGCGCTGGAATCAACGCTGGTGGCCCAGGGCCTCCCCTGGCCGGAGAACCTGGAGACAGCCCGGGCCGCCGAGGCGAGCGTTGAGCAGGCGGGGGCGATGCCGGCGACGATCGCGGTGGTGGGCGGGCGGGTGGTCGTCGGCCTGGACGCGGCGGGGCTGGAGGATCTGGCCCGGTCAGGACGCTTCGCCAAGGCGAACCGACGGGACCTGGCCACGGCGGTCGCTCGGGGTACCGATGCGGCCACCACCGTCGCGGCGACTTTATGGATCGCCCGCGCCGTCGGCATTGGAGTGATGGCGACCGGGGGTCTGGGCGGAGTCCACCGGGACGCCGGCCGGTCGTTTGACGTGTCGAACGACCTGGACGAACTGGCCCACTCCGACGGTTCGGTCCTGGTTTGCTCCGGTGTCAAGTCGATCCTGGACGTCCCGGCAACCCTGGAGTCGCTGGAGACCCGAGGGGTTTTGGTCGTGGGCTACCGGACCGACCACCTGCCGGGCTTCACCGTGCGGTCGAGTGGCCTGCCGCTGGAGGTTCGGGTGGAAACCCCGGACGAGGCCGCGGCTCTCGCCCGGACTCATCGTCGGTTAGGACTGCCCGGCGCCCTGGTGATTGGTCAGGAAGTGCCCGCGGCGGTCGCTCTTGGTCGAGAAGAGTCGGAGACGGTGCTGGCGAAAGCGCTGGACGAGGCCCGGAGTCAGGGGATTGTCGGCAAAGCCTTGACCCCGTTCCTCTTGGGGCGAATCCGCGAGGCCACGGGTGGGCGAAGTCTGGTGGCCAATCGAGCGTTGATCGTGGCCAACGCGGGGCTTGCCGGGGAGATTGCCCGGGTGCTGGCGGCGGGGGTTCCGCGGCGGGATTGAACGCGAGGGAAGGGGGTCAACCACGCTTGGGAGGGCCGAGCTGGAAGGTTTTGAGGAAAGCCTCGACCTCCTTGCGAGCGGCGGCGGCCTGGTCCTTTGGGGCGGTGGCTTCGACGATCAGCGTGGCGCCGCCGGAGAATTGGAGGACGTAGCCGTCGAGCTGGGTCGGCTTCCCGCCCGCGTCGGCGTCTCCGCGTTCGCTAGGCTTCAGGAGAGCCTCTCGGCGCAGTACGCGGACCCCGGGCCAGTTGAGGTTTTCGTTGCCCCCCGGGACGAGCCCCGAGCCCCTTGCGTTCTTGACCCCCTCGAACATCTGGCGGAAGACTTCCTCGGGAGTTTTGGAAAACTTGTCGGCGAAAAACAGTTTGACCTCGGAGGGCTCTCCTTCAGCGGGCTGATTGGTCAGGAAGAGAGCGCCGGCGGGGGCGTTTCGCTGAATCTCGTACTGTTGGGGATGGCGGAAGTGGAAGCGGCTCTTGGGCTCGGCGTAACTTAGCCAGGAGTTTTCGGGGGTTTCCGCCGGAATCGGGTTGGGAATCTCCAGGGGAGGTAGGTCGGGGTCGATCTGACGTTCCAGCAGGAGTTGACGCTTGACGGTTCGACGAGGGCGTTGGGCGGTTCCGGGCTCGCCGAGTTCCGTCTGGGCCATACTCACCTTCACGATGCCGCCGAAGACGTCGATAGCCTGGGCCGCTTTTCTCGCCGAGGTGTCGGCGGCGGCCGAGGCGGCTATGACCGGAGGGGCGAAGGCGTAGTCGACCTGGGCGCGCAGGGCCAGGGTGCCGCCGGTCGCCGGGACAAGTCGCCCGCTGATTTCCAGACGGGCGATCCGTTTGCCGGTTTTCGGGTCGTTGGACAGATCGAGGACTTTCCCCTCAAGCCCACCGCCAGCGACCGGCCCGTTGACCAGCGCCGTTACCCCCTCGGGAGTCAGCCGGTAGGTGTCGCCGACGCGGACGGCCAGGGGGTAGGGGAGGCACGCGGCGAGGTCCGGGACGGCGACCTGGTCGGCGGCGAACCGATAATCCTGGTCGCGGAGGCTTCGGCCGGGGGAAAGGCTCAGGATTTTGGGCAAGGTGCCAGGCTCCTCCTGGAACCAGACGACCAGGCCGTCCATCGGCCAGGGGTCGGAAGGTTTGGACCGGGGATCGGGGGTGAGGCGGACCGTTTCGTAGCGACGGACCAGGGCGAGTACCTTGCCCGACTCGATCACGCTGGCCCTGGCCGGCCGCTCGGCGTAGACCGCCTGGCGGACCAGGGTCTCGCGGGTTGGGGCAGCGCGGGGCTTGTCGGTGACAATCTCGATGGTTTGCTTGAACGCCACCCGGTAGGTCCCGATCGCCCCTGGGATGGGCCGACCATCCTTGGGGAAGATATAACGCTCGTTGAACCGCAGGGCATACGGGGCGTCGGCAGGAGTTTCGGCCTTCGGAGCGGCCTCCTGGGCCACGGCCGGGCCGAGGAGGCTGGCGACGAAGGCCCACGCCGTGACGAGTGTCGAGGAGAGCCAGATCCGGGGTTTCATGAGCGCGGGTCTCGAGAGTCGTCCGGGACGTTGTTCCATTCACGGCTTGGCCGGGGCCGGGGCCGGGGCCGGGCTCGGACTCGGAGGCGGGACCGATGGCACGGGTGTCCAGTTGAGCGAGCCGATGATCTGGACGTCTTGATCGGCGAACCGGCGATTCTGGGCGCCCGAGAGGGTGAAGGTTCCCAGAAGCTGTTCGCCCTGGGCGTTGGATAGCAGGTAGTAGAGCCAAAGGACGTCAACCTCGCCCACTCGACCGCCGACGGCGACCTTGTGGCGATAGCCGCCGGACTCGACGCCGCCCTCGACGTCCCCCTCGGCGACGAACTTGCCAAAGGCGCGTCCCAGGGCGGTGCGGATGTCGTCGCGGAACTGGTTCAGGTCCTGATGACGCCCCTTGCCCGCGTTGGGCCCTCGGGCCAGGTTGAATTGGGCGACGACCTCTCCGTGGTCGAGCCGGCGAAGGACCGCCTGCCGGGGCGACTCCGAGAAGATGTGCCAGTTCCGGTCATGCAGGAACGTGTATCCCCCGCCGACGGGCAGGAAGCGGAGCAACTGCGCGGCGTCTGGAGCCCGAGCGGGCAGCGCCGCGACCACCTCGTCGTTCAACTCGGGGGGCGCCTCGGTCGTTGCCGAGCGTTCCAGTGTCAGCGTGCTTTTGATATCCAGGCCCGCCTCCACGGGACCAGGTTTGCGGGACTCGGAGCGTCGAAGGTCGAGTCGGACGATCCGTTCGTCCTTGCGGTCGAAGGTGGCCGAGCCGTCGCAGGAGATCGCGCCTTCTCCCCCGAGGACCGCGCCCCGGACCTCGCCGTGGATTCGGAGTTTCGCCGTGGCGTCGTCCAGGGCATCCAGGGCAACCTCCAGGCCGTTGGCGGCCAGGGCGTCGTAACCGCTGAGCGACCTGGCCACGTCCGGGCCGACCGTCCACCGATCGCCGACGACGACCGACTTTTCGGGCAGAATGCCGGGCAGGAGGAGCGGGTCGGCCGGGCCCTGGACCAGGTCCAACTCGCCGCGAGTCAGCGGTCCGCCGGGGCTATAACTGAAGGTGGAACCGTCTCGGGGTTCGGCCACCAGGAGGCGGACCTCGGGGCGGAGGGCCGAGTCCTCCGGGATCACCTCGCCATTGCGGGCCCCCGCCGCCTGAACGGTCCACCGGAGCGCGCGGGGCGAGGTCTGGCCGGACGCTGGTTCCAGGTCGCGCTGGACGAAGGCGAATCGCGCCTCGACTCGCACGGCCAGGGGCTTTGAGGGATCTTTCCCGCGATCGCGGCCGGCGGGGGCCGAGGGCCGGAGCGTTCCGTCGGCCTTGAGTTCCATCACCACCCGGCCAAGGGCCCCGGGCCGAATTGACTCCCGCAGTGAGACGGGATCGGCCGCGACGGCGACGCTTGTGAGTGCCGAGGCCGAGGCCAGCGTCGCGACTCGCCGAGCGAACCCGCGGACCATCCTGGAAATCATGAGGAGACCCCTCCCTCGCCCCGCCCCAGTCCATTTGGTCTCGACGGGTCGAGCTGACCGCCAATCTAACGCCCTCCGAGGCGTGGGGAAAGGCGATCGCGGGGGACGAAACCGACTTGGCTGTTGGAAAGATTGACACGGATGCCTGAATTTTCCGTAGCTCCCGAGTGGCGAAACCGCGCGGGCCACGTATTAGAGATGGAGGGACCTCCTACCGGGCGTTCCCTCTACTCCTGGCGGCAACGGGTTTCGTCTCTCTTCCTCGGGCTGTTCCAGGTCCATTCCCACGGAATTCGACCCGATCCCCCCGCCATCGCGCATCGGCGGCGGTTTCGACGTTGTAGACTGAGATTGAGTCTCGGGTTACTTCGAAGTCCACGGCTTAGAGCCTTGCGCGTCGAGGAGTGCCAAGGGATGGGAAGCGGGTATCGGCACGCGGCCTTGCGTCAGTTGAAAGAGCAACAGGCCCGCTTCGCCCCCCTGGAGGATCGCCTCGCCCAGATCAACCGGGCCGAGGCACTCCTTGCCGAGATCGATCCGACTCGACGCTACCCTTACGAGTATCTGTGGTTCCGGATCAAGGGGTTCCGCCCCGAGACGTCGCCCGAACTGGTCCTCGACGGCGAGACCTTGCGTCACGACCTGCGGGTGTTCATCGAGGACCTTTCAGGGACGCTGGAGCAGGCCGCTGAACAAATGCCGGAGCCGGTCCTGACGGTGGAGTCCGTCAGCCAGCGGTTCAACGTCTCGTCCCGGACCATCGCTCGGTGGCGTCGACAGGGGCTAGTGGCCCGACGGTTTCTGATCGATGGCAAGGCGAAGGTGGGATTTCTGGAGTCGAGCGTCTCTCGGTTCGTGGCCGACCATCAGGAGCAGGTGGAGCGCGGCGGCCGGTTCCGCCAACTGTCCGACGAGGAGCGGGACGACATTATCCGCCGGGCCCGCCGGATGGCCGGGGTCGGCCAGGCCAGTTTGGCCGAAATTTCGAGGCGGATCGCCCGCAAGCTGGGACGCGCCGCCGAGACGGTCCGCGTGACCCTGAAGGCCTACGACCGCGACCACCCCGACCGGGCGATTTTCCCGAACAGCGTCCCCCCGCTGGATGACTCGGCCAAGGCCCTCATCTACCGACAGCACCGCCGGGGCGTTTCGGCCGAGGCGCTGGCCGCCCAGCATGGGCGAACGCGGTCCAGCGTTTACCGGGTCATCAACGAGATTCGCGCCGTGAGGATGCTGGAAGTCAAGATCGAGGCGATGGCTCACCCCAGCTTCGGCGAGCCTTCCCAGCACGCCGTCATCCTGGGCCCGATGCCCGAGCCGGCCGACGGCAAGCCTCCCCGGCGGACCAAGGCCCCCAAGGGGTTGCCCCCTTACCTATCGAGCCTCTACGAGGTGCCGCTGCTGGCCCGGGAGCAGGAGGCCCACCTGTTCCGCAAGATGAACTTCCTGAAGTACCAGGCTGCCCGATTACGCGATTCCGTCGATCCGACGAGGGCCCGAGCCGCCGACCTCGACCAGGTCGAGAGCCTCCAGGCCGATGCCCTTGCCGTCAAGAACCAGATCATCCGCGCCAACCTGCGACTGGTCGTCTCGATCGCCAAGCGCCACGTCGGACCCTCGAACAACTTTTTTGAACTGGTTTCCGACGGAAACATGTCGCTGATCCGCGCCGTCGAGAAGTTTGACTTCGCCCGGGGCAACAAGTTCAGCACCTACGCCTCATGGGCGATCATAAAGAACTTCGCCAGGACGATTCCCGAGGAAAAGTACCGACGAGACCGCTTCGTCACTGGCCACGAGGAGATGTTCGAGGCCGCCGCCGACACCCGAGCCGATGAGCACGAAGCCGAACATCTTCAAAAACGGATGCAAGAGGCCGTCAAGGGAATGTTGGGCACGCTGGACGACCGCGAACGCCGGATCATCGTGAGCCGTTTCGGTTTGGGAGGCGCCAGCGAACAAACCCTCGAACAGTTGGGCCGGGAACTGGGGATCACCAAGGAACGCGTCCGGCAGATCGAGTCAAGGGCCCAGGACAAGCTCCGGCGGATCGCCAACGAGGAAAAACTCGACCTGCCGATGCTCTGACAACACCGGTTGACGAGGGCCCGCCTTTTCCATTCGGGTGCGCGGGTCCCTGGAAAGATTCATGGGCCAGTTCGAGCGGCATGGAGGAACGACGCGACCCGTGAGGGGTCTTTCCGCCCCGGCGACGACTCGACGCCTCCGGCCACGTCGACCATCCAGGGGCGGACGCGGGCGACCCGCTCGGCGACGTTCTCGGGTGTGAGGCCTCCGGCGAGGATCAGGCGGGCGATCGGGGGCAGAAGGTCCAGGGCGTCGCCAAGGACAACTTGGCCGGTCCCGCCGTGCTGCCCGGGGACGAAGGCGTCCACCAGGACGGCGGGGGTCGGGGCTCCGAGGGTTTCAACACGATCGAGGTAAGCCAGCATCGAGGCGACCGACTTGGCATCGGCCAGCCGGAAGGCGCGGACGACCTGGAATCGGCGGAGGGCCAGCAGGTCTTCGGGTGGCTCGTCGCCGTGAAGTTGGACGACCCGCAGGCCCAGGCGGTCGGCGACGGCGGCGACCTCGGCCGGCGGGCGGCCGACGAACAGCCCGACCGGCTCGACCGACGCGGGAAGGGCAGCGACGATCACTGCGGCTCGCTCGAACGTGACGAACCGCTTCGAGCCGGGATGGAAGTTCAGGCCGATCCAGTCGGCGCCGGCCCGGGCCGTCGCCAGCGCGTCGGTGACGGTCGTCAGGCCACACACCTTGACGAGGCAGCGACGGCCGGGTTCTTGGGTCACGGCGACGCAACCTTTCGAGAGCCCGGCCCTTCGAGCGAGATCAACCCAGCTTGTCGAGAGCCTCGCGGAATTTCGACTCGTCGTTGAGGCCCACCAGACGGCTGACTTCCTTGCCGCCCTGAAACAGGATCACGGTGGGAATCGACGAGATTCGCAGGCTGCCGGGGGTGTTGACGTTCTGGTCGGTGTCCATCTTGCCGACCTTGACCTTGCCCTGGTAGTCGCCGGCCAGCTTCTCGATGGTCGGTGCCAGGCGTCGACAGGGGCCGCACCAGGGGGCCCAGAAGTCGACCAGGACGGGCGTTTGCGCGCCAAGGACTTCCGACTCGAAGTTATTATCGGTAAACTCCAGCACGTTCCCGGCCATGGCTTTGTGCCTCGCCCCAAGCGGTTCCGAACGGGCCGCGACTCCGGCCCCGCACCGATTGCGATCGACAGCCCCGGGGCCGGGCCATCTCGAATCGTGGAGTCATTATAGGGTGCCCCATCATCGAGTCAACCGACCGCAAGACGCCCAGGTGGCAAGACCGGCCGCGGTCGGCTGGGGCTGGATCGACCCGAAACGCCTTGGCAAGTTGCACTTACTGCTGGTCTTCGTCCCCGTGGCGATTGTCTTGAGGGTCATCGGCGCTGACGCCACCTGGCAGTTCCTGGCCTCGGGTCTGGCCATTGTTCCCCTGGCCGGAATGATGGGCGAGGCGACCGAGCAATTGGCGCACAAGCTCGGGCCGGGCGTCGGCGGGCTGCTCAACGCGACCTTCGGCAACGCCGCGGAACTCATCATCGCCCTGTTCGCCCTGTCTCGCGGCCTGGACGACGTGGTCAAGGCTTCCTTGACCGGCAGCATCGTTGGCAACCTGCTGCTGGTCCTGGGTGCGAGCCTCTTTTCGGGCGGCCTCAAGCATCGGGTCCAGCGGTTCAACCGCACGGCCGCGGGGGTCGGCGGCACGTTGATGGTTCTGGCGTCGGTCGGCATGCTCGTCCCGGCGATCTTCCACTACCTCGTCATGAAGGAGGGAGGCGCTCCGGGCCTGGAGCACAAGCTCAGCGTCGCCGTGTCGTTCCTGCTGATCTTCACCTATTCGCTCAACCTGCTGTTCAGCCTGCGGACTCACAAGGACCTGTACAACCCCACCAACCAGGAGGAAACGGCCCACGCGCTGGAGACCGGCGGTGTGTGGGGCGTGAGGCGCTCGACCGGCGTGCTGATCGCGGCGACGGTGGCGGTCGCGGCGATGAGCGAGATCCTGGTCGGGGCCGTCGAGCAGACCAGCCAGGCCCTCGGGCTGACCGAGGTCTTCGTCGGTGTGATCGTGGTGGCGATCATCGGCAACGCGGCCGAGCATTCCACGGCGATCCTGATGGCGTTGAAGAACCAGATGGACCTGGCCGTGGGGATCGCGATGGGCTCGGCCCAGCAGATCGCGATGTTCGTCGCCCCGGTTCTGATCCTGGCCAGTCGCCTGCGGCCGAGCGGCCCGATGGATCTGGTCTTCTCAACCTTCGAAATCGTGGCGGTGATCCTGGCCGTCCTGGTCGCCTGGATGGTGGCCGAGGATGGCGAATCCAATTGGATCGAAGGGGCGATGCTGCTGATGATCTACGCAATCCTCGCCTGCGCCTTCTTCTTCCTGCCGACCCCTCGTAAACCCGCCGAGGGGCACGCTCCAGCGGCGGTCGCGAACCCCTCCGGAACTTGATTCCGGTCACTCGGCCCTGGCAGACGATCCGCCGCTTAACCGCCCCGACGTGTCGTCGACAGGGTCTCTTCCTCCAGGTAGAGGATGCGCCCGCAGGTCTTACAGAAGACCAGATGCCCGCCGTTGATGAGTTCGTTGAGCATCTGCGGGGTGGTCGAGACGAAGCAGCCGGTGCAGGCGCCGTGCTCGATCGGGGCGAGGGCGTCGGCGCCCCTTTGCTTGACGTTGCGGCGGTATTGCTCTCTTTGATCCTCGGAGATAAACGCCTCGGCCTCGACGAGGGCAACCTCCATTTCCTGGAGTTGAGCTTTCTGCCCCTCGGCCTTGGCGGAGATGTCGGCGGCGAGGGCGTCGACCTCGCCGGCCAGCTTCTTGACCTCGGCCTCCTGGGCCGCCAGGGCCGCGGCCTGCTCGTCGGCCTTGGTCATCGCCTCCAGGATCTCGTCCTCGATCTTGGAGATCGACAGGTTGTCGTGGGCCAACTGGTTGCGGATCGCGTCGTACTCCACCTGCTTCTTGACCGAGTTCAACTTGACCCGTAGATCCTCGGTCTTGGCCTGCATCGACTGGACCTGGGTCTCCTTGGCCTTGGAGCGGGCCTTGGCGTCCTTCAGTGCCTTCGACGCCGCCTCCACTTCGCCCTGGCGTTTGGCCAGCACCGCTTTGCGGGTCGCCAGCGTCTTGGGCGCCGAGGCGAGGCGGTCCTTCAGGGCCTTGGCTCGCTGGTGCAGGGCGTGGAGGTCTCGGAGATTCGAGGCGGTCGCGGGCATCGAGGGGGCCTCCTTGGAAGATATTGGATTGATGATGGCCAGGATGAACTCAACGAGGCAGTAGGTCGAGGGGGTTGCTCACGTAGAGGCCGAGAAACTCGCGGAACGACGGGGCAAGTTCACCCATCCCCCCCTCGCGATCCAATTGACTCGGCCCGCGTCGTCCGGCTCGACTTCTAGCTGGACGGCGTAAACATGCGACCATGCCAGATATTGACCGAAAATGAACCAGCCGGAGAGATCGCCCAGAGGGTCCGCCCACTCCGAAACGTTGGGGGATTCGCGGACCCAGGTTCCGACCTCCTCCGCGGCAGGCGTCAATTGTTCCAGCGGGAAGAACTCGTTCCATCCGGCATCGCAGCCCGATTCCTCCATGCCGTCGACGACCCGGAAGTAGTCCGCGACATCCCTCGTGAGCCGGACGCCATGTTTCGTCTCGAACGCGTCGATTTGGCGGTCGCCGACCCCGGGCCGGGGCACCGCCCCCTCGGCGCTCCAGCGGGCCTTGACGCGTTCATTGAGGTCGGTCACCTGGCGTCCTCCCGCTGCCAACAAAAAACCGCCGGCAGCCCAGGGGGGCGGCCGGCGGTTGGTTTCACCGGGGTCAACCGGTACTTTCGAGGAAGCCTTCCAGTTGGCGACTCCTCACCGGATGTTGCAACTTGCGGACGGCCTTGGCCTCGATTTGCCGCACCCGTTCCCGCGTCACCTTGAAGATCCGGCCCACCTCTTCCAGGGTATAGGTGTAGCCGTCGCCCAGGCCGTAGCGGAGCTTGATGATTTCACGCTCTCGGTAGGTCAGGGTCTTCAGGACGCTGTCGATCTTGTCCTTGAGCATCTCCTGGGTCGCGGCGCTGATGGGGCTCTCGGCGGCCTCGTCCTCGATGAAGTCGCCGAAGTAGCTGTCCTCGCTCTCGCCGACCGGTCGATCCAGCGAGATCGGGTGCCGGCTGATCTTCATCACCCGGCGAGTTTCCTCCACTGAGATGTTCGCCGCCTTGGCCGTCTCCTCGATGGTCGGCTCGCGTCCCTTCTCTTGCAGCAGTTTCTTCGAGACGTTGCGGAGCTTCGACATCGTCTCGATCATGTGCACCGGGATGCGGATCGTCCGGGCCTGGTCGGCGATGGCCCGGGTGATCGCCTGGCGAATCCACCAGGTTGCATAGGTGCTGAACTTGTAGCCCCGGCGGTACTCGTACTTGTCCACCGCCCTCATCAATCCGGTGTTCCCCTCCTGGATCAGGTCCAGGAAGGACAGGCCGCGGTTGCGGTACTTCTTGGCGATCGAGACGACCAACCGCAAGTTACCGCCGGAGAGTTCGCGCTTGGCCTGTTCGTACTCCTTGTAGCGGGCGTTCATCAACTCGACCCGGTTCCCCAGGCTGGTGGGGGTTTCCAGGGTCATGAGCATCAGGTCCTTCATCTCCTTCTGGAGATTGGCCCGATCCTCCTTGCCGCCCCGGCCCAGCCGGTAGTCTTCCAGCTCCGTGCGAAGCTCGCGCATCCGGGCGGCGACCTGCTCCAGCCGCTTCATCAACGGCTGGACCTTCTGGGTCCGGATCGACAGTTCCTCAACCAGCGTCACGGCCTTATGACGGCGAGCCTTGAGCGACTGGCGATAGCCCCGACGGGCCTCGCGGTTGCCCCGGGCGCGGACGGCCGACCGGAAGTCCTGCACGTTGCAGTTCATCAGGTGGTCGAGCGTCGCCAGGTTCGGCTTCATCCGGTTGAGGATCTGGTCCTTCTCCAGATTCTCCGTCACCGAAACCTTGACGGTCCGGTCAAACGGCAATTCGCCGGAATCCACCTTCTTCAAGACGTCCACCACCAGGCGGAGCGCCCAATCGCATTCCAGGACCTTGCGACGGAACCGCTTGCGGGTGATCTCGATCTTCTTGGCCAGGCCGATTTCCTGGTCGCGCGTCAGCAGGGGGATTTCGCCCATCTGCGTCAGGTACATGCGGACCGGGTCGTCGATGCGCCGGGAGATTTCGTCGAGGTCTTCAGGGGTCAGTTCCCCCTCGTCGTCGTCGTCCGGCTCGTCCAGGGCGTCCTCGGGCTCGTCGTCCGACTCGCCGGTGGCGACCAGTCGGGCCTCGGCCTCTTCCTCATTGACCAGCTCGATGCCTAGCTCATCCAGCGATTCCAGCAGTCCGGAGATCTTGTCGGGGCTGCTGGCCTCGTCGGGCAGGTAATCGTTGACCTGGTCGAAGGTCAGGAAGCCGCGTCGCTTCCCCAAGTCGAGGAGCGTTTTCAAACCTTCGTCCATCTTTTCCATCGGAAGTCTCTCCTCGCTCGTGACCAAGGCTGGCGATGACTCGTTGATGATTTCGGAGGGACCGGGCAGATCCCGGTTGGGGACCCGTCCGCTCAGGAGGCCGTCTTCTTCCTCGAACCCGGCCTCTGACTCTTCACCTTGAAATACTCGTTCATCAGGGCCCGATGTCCTTCCGGGTCCTGCTTGGGATCCGTCTCACTCAGGGCCGCCTGGAGGTCGCGGAGGCGGTCCTCCTGCTCCCGCTCTTGCAAGCGAGGCAGGACCGCCAAAAGGCGATCGGGCCAGGGGGCGGGCCGAGCGTTGCCAGCCAAGGGCGCTGGCTCAATCGGCTGCATCAGACCCGCGGCCAGCGACCGCAAGGTGGGGTCGTCCAGCCGCAGGATGACTTGTTCGAAGGTGGGAACCTTCCCTTCGGAATGAATGTCGTAGCAAACGTCCAGCAGCGTCCGAAGTGGGGCATCTCGCAACGACGCCGCCGCCAGTCGAGAAATCAAGATCCCGGCGGCTGTCGGCTCATGCAGCACCACCTGTACGAGTTCGCGGTCCAGGGGGTCGAGCGTCGCCAGGCGAATCGGCGTCACCCGTTCCGTGGACGCCGAAACCGCCCCCACGGGTTCGCCCCGAGGAGCCACCTTGGCCAACCGCCCTCGCTGTTTCTGCTTGAGTAGGCGTCGAAGCTCCGGTTTCGGAACCCCCAACCCCGTCGACAGCGTGTCCAGCGTCTTGTCGACCTTGATCGACATCGCGCCGCGATCACCGGCGGGCACGCGGGCCATCACTTCCAGCAGCGAGTCGGCCGCCTGGCGGGCCTCGTCAATCTGGGCGAAGTCGTAACGGGCCGCCACGCGCCCCAGGGCGAACCGCAACGGGTCGACGGCGCGGGCCACCAACTCCCGAAACGGCTCGGCCCCCCGCTCCAGGAGGAAGTCACAGGGGTCCAGCCGGTCGGGCAGGCTCAGCACGCGCACATCCAGTTCATGCCCAAGGAAGATTTCCAGGGCCCGGTCGGCGGCCTTCTGCCCAGCCTCGTCCCCATCGAAGATCAAGACGACGCGGTCGGCCAGGCGCCGCAAGGAAACGACATGGTCATCCCCCAGGGCCGTCCCCAGGGTCCCCACCACGTTCCGCAGACCCACCTGATGAGCGGCGATGACGTCGGTATACCCTTCCACCACCGCGACCCAGTTCTCCCGACGGGATGCCTCTCGGGCGAGGTCGGCGGCGTACAAGGTCCGGCGCTTCTGGAAGAGAAGCGTCTCGGGGGAGTTCAGATACTTGGCCGCCTTGTGCCCGGCCTCCTTGAGCTTGGCCTCGGCCCCCGGCAAGATCCGTCCGCCAAAGGCGATCGGTCGACCCCGGCCGTCGCGGATCGGGAAAATCAACCGGCCCCGGAAGCGGTCACGGGTCAGCTTGGGATTCTCGGGATTCCGAGCGATCAGCCCGGCCCCTTCCAGAGCGGCGACGGCAATCCCGGCGCGTCGGGCTCGCAAGGTCAGCCAGTCCCGGGAGTCCGGGGCGAACCCCAGGCCGAACCGCTCGATCGACTCGGCCGAGATCCCCCGACCATCGGCATAATCGCGAGCCTCGGTCGAACTGCCGAGCGCCTCGGCGAACTGCGACGCCGCCCACGACGAGGCCGCAAGCAACTCGGCCTTCGACGCCCCGGAGGGTTCGGACGCGGGTCGGCGACCATCAAGGGTTTCCAGGGCCACGCCGGCCCGCTCGGCCAGCATGCGCAGGGCCTCGGAAAATTCCACCCGCTCGATGTTTTGGACAAAGTCGAAGATGTCGCCCCCGGCCCCGCAACTCCAGCACTTGTAGGACTGGCGTTCCGGGTTCAATTCGAGCGACGGGTTGTGGTCGTCATGGAAAGGGCAGAGCGCCTTGAACTTCGGCCCGGCCCGATGCAGGGTGAGGTAGTCGCCCACCAGGGCGACAATATCGACGGCGTGTTTGATCGCGGTGAGAGTCGTTTCCGATTGGCGAGGCACCGGGGGGCTCCTGGAACGAGGTCTCAGGCCCGGGTCCCTGGTGATGACAACCCCGTCGACGCGCCCATCATGGTGCCCGTCGCGGGGTTACATACCTTCCCCTCTGGCTACGTCTCGCAAGGAAGTATAGCTCTCCCCAGAAATTCGTCAAGTTTTCTCGACGCCGCGCCGGAGTCTGTGAAATCTTCTAAGGTGGCATCCTTTTAGCGTTTACACCGACGCCCCGCACCAGCTTTCCGTCCGCAAGTCGCACGAGGGCTTGTCGATGGGGAGCAACCCCTTGACACCGACGCCCGCCCCTCTCTCACGCCGATCACGCATTCTGCACAATCTCGGCGGACCCTCTGACCGCCGCCATGCGTCCCACAACCCAGGTGTCCAAGTCAAGGTCACCCCCGTCCCGGCGTCAGGCCTCATGCTGGCAGGGCCTCGATGAGTTCGCGGAACGACTCGGGCCGAAACGGTAGGTGGAATTCCAGCAAGACGCCCCTGAGGTCGCCTGAGACGAACGGAACTTGCTCCCAGAACGGATTGCGGCCCAGGGATCGCACGGCGCAGATTTGGGCTGGGTTGAGGGTGGCGGGGTCGAGGGTCGCGAGCCGTGCGAGACCGGTCGCCGGATCGTTGACAGTTGCGGCGGGCCTGGGGTTGGGGAAGACGACTTTCAGCAGGGCGTGGATGAGTTGGGCGCGGTCGGGCGAGTCGAGGGTCTCCACGCCCCGGCAGAGGGCCGAAACGACAACGGCAAGGCCGGGGCGCTGGTCCGGAAGCGGGTCCCCTGGTGGAAGATCGTCGCCGACAGCCCGCGTCCGGCCTTGACCCTCGTCCGCTCGTCGGGCGATCGCAGGGCGCGAATCATTCCCGGAACCGCGTCGGCCGAACCGTAGGCGTGGGTCAGGCGGGACCAGTCGATCCGCTCGAGGTCGTCGAGCATGGTGAGGAATCTCGCGATGCCGAGAGGCCGGGATGGGCCACGACCTTGTCCCGAGGGTTCAGCGTCCGCGGGGCGTCGGCTGACCTCCCAGCAACACGGTCGCCTCGTTCTGGCCGTCCCGAGACCGGACATGCAGGGGAATCCCCTGGCCCGGGTCGATCGCCGCGGCGGCGGCGTTGACCTCGGCCAGGGTGTTCACCGGCACCTCGCCGACGGCCACGACCTGAAGTCCCGGGATCAGGCCAGACTTGGCGACCGCCCTCGAGAGGATCTGGTCGACGATCAGGGCCGTTGGGGGCGAGCCGGGCAAGGTCTTGGCCTCCTCGGCGCCAATCTCCCGCAGTCGCAGGCCCAGGTCCATCAGCACGGGAATCTCGACGATCGTCACCTCGGTGGTCGCGGCCTTCCCATTGCGGAAGTACTTCAAAGGGGCCTTCACCCCGATCGGCAACGACGCGGTCAGGCTTCGCAGCGCGGTCCGGTCGACCACGGGCTTCCCCCCCAGCGCCACGATCGCGTCGCCGGACTTCAGGCCGGCCAGGTCCGCGGGGCCGCCCGGCTGGACCTCGACCACCAACGCCCCGTCGGCCGAGGGAATCTTCAACTGCCGGGCCCGCTCCCCTCCCAGGTCGTCGATGATGACCCCCAGATACCCCCGGGCCACCCTCCCCGACTGGATGAGCTGGTCGACCACCTTCCGGGCCAAAGTCGAGGAGATCGCGAACCCAATCCCGACGTTGCCCCCCATCTCCTCGCCCCCCTCCCGGCCCGACAGGATCGCCGTGTTGATTCCCACGACCTCCCCGGCCAGGTTGATCAGCGGCCCTCCGGAGTTCCCCGGGTTGATCGGCGCATCGGTCTGGATGAAGTCCTGGTAGGTCGCCTCACCCAGCACTCGCAGGTTGTTCCGCCCGGTGGCCGAGACTATCCCCTCGGTGACGGTCCGGTCCAGGTCGAAGGGGCTGCCGATGGCCAGCACCCAGTCGCCAATGTCCAGCTTGTCGGAATCCCCCCAACGCGCCTCCACCGGCAGCGAGATGTTCACCTGGAGGACGGCCAGGTCGGTCTTGGGGTCGACGCCGACCTTGCGAGCCGTCGCCTCCTCCCCGCGCCCCAGCCTCACGCCGATACGGTCGGCCCCCTGGATCACGTGGTTGTTGGTGATCACAAAGCCCTTGGCCTTGTTCATCACCACCCCCGAGCCCGAACCGACCCTCGCCAGGCCCCCCGGATGCCCCGGTCCGGCCGGGATCGCCTTCCAACTGGTGACGTTGACCACCGCTGGGGCCACGGCCGTCGATGCCTGACGGAACAGGAGCGACGCCTTCTTGATGATCCCCGCATCATCCAACTTCGCCAAGGACTCGCTCGCGGCTCGCGACCGACCGGCCTCGTAGGCGTAGCCGGTCCGGTAAGCGGCGTAGGGGATGCCATAGACCGCCAGGGCCGCCAGGCTCAGGCCCGCCAGCAGCACCAGGAACCCTCGCCGCACCGGGGGCGTCGTCGGCCTAGGCGGAGGGGCCAGCGGGTCGAAGTCGATCGGTTCAAAGGACGCCATCGGCGGTCGGCTCCGGTTGCGGGCGGTCGGACGGGCGGAGGACTTGCGTAAGCGGTCGGAGGCGCGGCGGGCGGGGTCTCGGCGAGCCGGAATCCCCCCGAAAAGCCTAGGACGATGGGCCCCCGAAAGCAACGACCGGCCGACGCCCCTCGCGACGACCGGCCGATTGCGGGCGTCCCCCGCGACGGGTAGGCTGCCGGGGTCGGATCACCGCCAAACGCCCCCCGCGAGCCTCTTTCCCTCCGCGATGCGAATCCTGGTCGTGTCGGACATCCACGCCAACTGGCCGGCGTTGGCGGCGATCGACGAGCCGCACGACCTTTGCCTCTGCCTGGGCGACCTGGTCGACTACGGCCCCGACCCCGCCCCCTGCGTCCGCTGGGCGATGCAACACGCCCATCACGCGATCCGGGGCAACCACGACCACGGCGTCGCCCAGGACGTCCGCGCCGCCGAGGGCGCTGGGTATCGCTACCTGACCCGCGTCAGCCGACCCCTCGCCTGGCCGTCGCTCAACGGTTCGGAGCGCCGCTACCTGCTAAGGCTCCCCCTGACGGCCCGCGTGACCATCGACGGCCGCCGCTTCCTTCTCGTCCACGCGACCCCCAAAGACCCCCTGGACGAATATCTCGGCGCCGACCCCGCCGCCTGGGCCAACCGCCTGGGAGACTCCGAGGCCGACGTTGTCTGTGTCGGCCACACCCACAAGCCGTTCCACCTCCGAGCCGGCGACACCACGGTCCTGAACCCCGGCAGCGTCGGCCAGCCACGGGACGGCGACCCCCGCGCCTCTTACGCGGTGATCGACGACGGCCGGATCGAGTTCAAGCGCATCAACTACCCGATCGCCGAGACCCTCGCCCGGGTCGACGCCACCAACTGGCCCGACGACGCCAAGCGTCTCTACGCGGAGTGCCTCCAGCAAGGGAAGATGCCCGCCCTGGGTGGCCTCCACCCCGAATCCGAGGTCCCCACCCAGCCCATCGACGAGGTCGCCGGATGACGCCGCTCACCTGGTTGCTGGTCCTCCTCCTCCTCGCCGCGGCGGTCTTCCTGGCGGCGCTCCCCTGGCTGATCCAGCCAATCCTGAGGGCGCTCCTCTGGCCGTTTTACGACATCAAGTACACCGGCCGAGACAACGTCCCCCGCGATGGCCCGGCCTTGCTGGCGGTCAACCACGTCACCTGGCTCGACGGCTTCTTCCTCGCCGCGGCGATCCCCCGAAGGGGCCGGGCGCTGGTCAATGCCACCTATATCAATTGGCCGGTCTTCCGCCACCTGGCCCGCTGGGTCGGCCTGATCCCCATTCCCTCGACCGGCCCCAAGGCCCAACGAGCCGCCATCACCCTGACCCGCGAGGCGCTCTCCCAGGGCGAGGTCGTTGGCCTCTTCCCCGAGGCCCAGCTTTCCCGCAACGGCCTGACCGGCAAATTCCTCCGCGGCCTGGAGTTGATGCTCCCCCCCAACCAACCCGTGCCGGTCATCCCGGTTTACTTCGACAACCTCTGGGGAAGCACCTTCAGCTTTGCCCCAACCACCCAAAAACGCCAACGCTGGACCCGCCGGCGGGTCGGGATCGCCTTCGGCCCACCAATCCCCCCACCGATCGACACCTTCACCGTCCGCCAGGGGGTCATCGAGGCCGGGGTCCGCGCCTTCGCGCTCCGAACCGGCCTCACGGCCCCGCCCGAAACCCTCGACCCCTCGCTCCCTGAACTTCGGCACCCCGAACTCGGCCTACTGGCGGGCTCCACGGCCGACTACGACAAGGACGGGGTCAAGCAAACCGGCCAGAAGCCCGGAACGCTCGGCCAGGCGATCCCCGGAGTCGCCCTCCGAGCGGTCGACGAAGCTGGCCACCCCCTCCCCGCCGACACCGAGGGCCAGCTCCAGGCCCTCCTGCCCAACCGGCCTGACTGGATCAACCTCCACCCACGTGCCAGGCTCGACCGCGACGGTTTCCTCCACCCGTCGGACACCTCAGCGCCTCCCAACGTCTCCTGACCTCTCGAACTCAGCGTTTCGACGTCGGAGCGATCAAGACCCCAGAGAACCCGACGACCAGAATCGCGTGCAGGAGCATGAAGGCCCCAACCTCCGCGAACAGCCAATCGCTGCAACCCGCCTCCGGATGTGACCGGCACCACCCCAGCAATTTCGTGGGAAGCAGCCAAAGCTCGAAGCCGCTATGAGCCACGGCCGGAACCGCCAACAGCCGCTTGAGCCGAAGGTCTCCAAAAACCGCCACCGCAACCCGAGCGGCCCCACCCACGAACGCATCCCCGCCCTGAAGACGGAGCAAGCAGAGAAGCAAGGGATAGGTTGCCCCATCCAGTCGCCGGACGTCCCCAGCGAAGCGAAAATACACCTCCGGGACCAGGGCGGCCACCAGTCCCGAAGCCATCGGGGGAACACCCCCCAAGAAAAGGAGCAACGAAAGGGCCAGGGAACGCCAGTCCCGCCCCCGACTCGTCGCCTCGCAATGGACCTCGACCATCTCCCGGCCCCCTCTCGAAAAACCCCGATGAACCCGCCCCCGGCCCACAAGAAATCCCCGTCAAAAGCCGCCGTGAAACCTGGAGATCCAACCTCCTCGGCAGCCTCAACGAGATTCCCGGCACCCCTGGCCATCGCCAATCTTCTCCGACTCCCTCGCTAGCTTGACCCATCGGCCCCGACCATTCACGTCTCCCGCGCCTGGTCGGGACGGCCCCACCGAGTTGGCCAATAAGTTCTTCAGCGATCGAATGAGGGGAGCTAGCGCGACGTCTAAGTCTTCGTGAACGCCACGCCCGGCCCGTGATGATTCTCGGGGCGGGTGTTTCCGGGCCTTGCCCCGGCCGGGCGCGGTATGCTCGGTGAGACATTCTTCCTTTGAATTTCCCAGGCCCCGGGTGGCTTGAGCCGAACCCTCGGCCCGACTTCCAGACCGGCACCTGTCCTGAAAGGTGGTCTTCCATGCGACCGGCGCCCCGCGGCCTCCTCTTGCCCGCCGCCCTGCTCGGCGGCCTGGCTCTCGCCCTCACTCACGGCGCTCGCGCCGACGACACCATCACCCCGGCTCCGGCCCCCGAGGCCAAGGTCAAGGTCAAGGCCAAGGCCAAGACCCCCACCGCCAAGGAGCGGGCCGCGGAGATTGAGGCCAAGGCTCCCGCGATCGACCTGCTGGAAGGTCTGCGCAACGGCGACCTCAAGGCCGACGCCGAGGGCACTGGCGACGGCCGCATGGCCGTGGCCATCACCAACCGCACCAAGAAGCCCCTGCGGGTTGTCCTGCCTCCGGGCCTGATCGCCTCCGGCGCAACCGGCCAATTCGGCGGCGGCGGCATGGGCGGTGGCGGTATGGGCGGCGGCGGCATGGGCGGTGGCGGTATGGGCGGCGGCGGCGGTATGGGCGGCGGCGGCATGGGCGGCGGCGGTGGCGGTGGCATGGGCGGCATGGCCGGCGGTGGCGGCCAGCAACTCACCCTGCCCCCGACAATGGGCATGATGTCGCTCAGCTTCACGATCATGACCTCGTCGAGCCCGGCACCTGGGACCTCTCCTCCCCCATGGTCGCCATGCGATTCATGGGCGGCGGCATGGGTGGCGGCATGGGCGGCGGCATGGGCGGTGGCGGTATGGGCGGCGGCATGGGTGGCGGCGGTATGGGTGGAATGGGTGGCGGCGGGTTCCGCTCGGTTCCCGCGGCGGGGGCTCCCGAGGAGTTCTTCAAGCCCGGTCACTCGCGGATCATGGTCTCCCCGTTGGTCGCTCTGGACGCCCCCCAGGAGGACAACCAGATCGCCATGCCCGCCAAGGGCGAAAAGCTCAAATTGACCGGGGTCGATCAGGCCTCGACCGACAAACGGCTCCGCCTGGCCCTGTCCCGCCTGGCCACCGAGCACGCCCCGGCCAACGTCTCCCAGCTTGTTCTCTGGAGCGTGGCCGACGGCCTCGGCTGGGACACAATCGCCAAGTCCTCCGCCGGCTGGGCCAACCCCCATGAATTGGCCCTGGCCAAGCGGTTCGTCGCCCAACTGGACGGTCGGCTCCAGGCCGACAAGCCCGCCGACGACTCGGCCGTCCTCTTTGTCGAGGTCACTGGCCCCGACGCTGACGCCTTGACCAAGGTTCTGGGCGACCAGACAGTCCTGGGCCTCAAGGCTCGCCAAGGTGTTCCGGAAGCGCCCCAAGGTCCGGCCCTGGCCTGCCGAGTCAAATTGGCCTCCGGCACCCGGGGCGATGCCTCGGTCGCCGTCCTGGCCTCCGACGAGGCGGGCAGTGCCTGGGAGCCCAAGGGTAAGTTCACCCTCCCGGTGACCCGCGACGACGCCGGCAACGTCAAGGCCGACGCCCTGGCCAATGCCCTGGCCGAAGGGTTGCTGGGTCGGCTCGTCCGCGTCCAGGTGACCCGGGCCACCCGCTCGGCGACGACCAAGGGGATCACCCCCTACCGCGTCCGCATCGACAACGCCTCCCCGCTGATCCTCAATGGCCTGGCCGTCGCCGGCTCGGGCGAGAAGGCCCCGGCCGACTCGTCCCTGAGCATGTCCAAGCTGAGCCTCTCCCCCCGACGAGCCACCACCCTGCCGGTCTCGGCCGAGGTCGTCAACAAGCTCGGTCTCAAGGACGGGGCCCGCGCCGTCGGTGCCGATCTGGGCGGCCTCTGAGTTTTCAGAGCTGAGTTTCGGTTCCTCGATGACACCCCCGCCCCGGACTCGCCCCTCGCGAGTCCGGGGCGGCTTGCGTTGACGGGCGTCTCGGGCCCGTTGATGATGAGCCTGACGTTGCCTCGCATCCCGCCTACCGAGGAACCTTCCCGATGGCCCGATTCCCTGACGGATCGCGGAACCCTCGCGCCTCCTGGGCCGTGGCCCTGCTGGCCCTCGGCCTGACGGCGTCCTCCCGGTCGAATTCCCAGGCCGCCGATGAGCCGGCGCCCCCAGGGATGGTCCGCATCCCGGGAGGCCGATTCTGGATGGGCGGCAACGACCCCGCGATGGCCGACGCCCAGCCTTCCCGAGAGGTCACCCTCCGCCCCTTCTGGATCGACCGCGCCGAGGTCACCAACCGAGAGTTCGACCGCTTCGTCCGCGCCACCGGTTATGTCACCGTCGCCGAGCGGCCGGTCGACCCCAAGGACTTCCCGGGAGCCCCGAAGGAACTCCTCGTCCCCTCGTCCTTTGTGTTTGCCCCACCCAGGGGTCCGGTTGACCTCGATCAACCCTATTCCTGGTGGAGCTATGTCCCGGGCGCTGATTGGCGGCATCCCGAGGGGCCTGACAGCAAACTGGATGGTCGGCTGGACCACCCGGTTGTTCACGTTTCCTGGGACGACGCGGTCGCCTTCGCGAAGTGGGCCGGCAAGCGTCTACCGACCGAGGCCGAGTGGGAATACGCCGCCCGGGGCGGGCTCGACCGCAAGCGCTACACCTGGGGAGAAACCCTCAACCCCGGCGGAAAGTGGCAGCTCAACAACTGGCAGGGGCGGTTTCCGGCCGAGAACACCCGGGCCGACGGCTTCCGAGGGACGGCGCCGGTCGGCTCGTTCCCAACCAACGGCTACGGACTGGTGGACATGGCCGGCAACGTCTGGGAGTGGTGCGCCGACTGGTACCGACCCGGATACGCTCCCGGTCCGGCGACTGACCCCTCCGGCCCGCCCTCCAGCGACGACCCCAGTGAGCCCGGCGTCCCCAAGCGGGTTCAGAGGGGCGGCTCGTTCCTGTGCAGTGACCTGTATTGCACCCGCTACCTGCCGGGAGCCCGGGGCAAAGGGGCACCCGACAGCGGCGCCGCCCACGTCGGGTTCCGCTGCGCCCGGTCGATCCCCGCCCCCTGAGCGACGACCAACCGAGTCGTTAATCTGAGCGAACCCTCACTTCGGCTCGGTGAAACTCCCGGCCGGCACCGATTCCAGTACGTGGAACTCGGTGAACTCCGACGCGAGGAACCGCTCGCCATCGCGCAGGCTCTCGACCCGGGTGGCCTTCTTGATGCCGTCGAAGCTCTTGAAGTCGGAGTAGGTCGAGACCATCTCGAACTCATCTCCCTGAAACCCCGGAACGGTGGCCACGGCCCTCACCGGCAACCCGCTCTCCTTGTCGAGGAAGAGGGTGAAGGGCTTGCCATCGGGGCCCGTCACCTTGAGCTTCGCCGCCGGATGGCCACCCACGGCCTCCTCGCCGGCCGTTTCCACTCGAAACCCCTCCCCCTTCAGCGGCAGGAGCAACATCGGCACGACCTGGAGATAAACCGACCGGCGCTCTCGAGTCAGCAGGTCGCCGTCAAGGTTCGTCGAGAACTCCCCCATCTTCCGCCAACCCTTGTCGCCGTCGAGGACCGTGACCCCCTTGAAATCGTTGCCGTTGAACTCTCCCTCGAAGTCAACCCGATAGTGCTTCAGCCCCTCCGTCAGCGTCGTTCCGGAGAACTCATGGTCATCGCCGCCGAAGGTGATCGTCCCCTTGCTCTTCCAAGAGAGGCCCTTCGCCTTGGCCAGCACCTCCTCGCCACCCAACGCCTGAATCCCCTTGTCGAGGATCGCCAGCGCATCGGCCGGCACCTCGGCCCTCGAAGGGCCACTGGCCAGGGCCGCGACCGTCGACACGACCAAGGAAGCGATCAACGCTCGACGCATGACTGGGCCTCGCGAACGGGGTGGCAACCGGCCAAATGGGCTTGCCCACGGACTTGCCCTCGGGCTCGCCCGCGGCGGACCTACCTCGACAGCCAGGATAACGGCGGAACCCGCCCGAGAGAAGCAAATGGTCCGCCGGGCTCCTCGGAGTCGTCAACGCGGAAATGGCACCTCGCTTGCAGGTTTTGGGGATCTCGGCGAGAGGTTCCCAAACCAAAGGGTCCGGACGGGGGATGAACCGATGCCTCGCGGTGACAAGTCGAAGTACACCGACAAGCAGAAGCGCAAGGCCGAGCACATCGCCGAAAGCTACGAGTCTCGTGGGGTCCCGGAATCCGAGGCCGAGGGTCGGGCCTGGGCGACGGTGAACAAGGAATCCGGTGGCGGCAACAAGTCGGGCTCCGGTCGGGGCCACGCCGACACCAAGGTTTCCAGCAAGAAGGGCGGAACCAAAGGGGGCGCCGCCTCCGCCTCTAGGACGCCCGAGCAGCGTTCCGCCTCGGCCAAAAAGGCCGCCGAGACCCGTAAAAGGAACCGTGAGGCCGGCAAAACGTCTTGATTCGGCGAGACACTTCAGCGGGGGCGGGCCCGTTCACGATTGCCCCAAGCCCCATCCGGCATCGACCTGACGCAACACCTCGAACACTCCGACCGCGACGGCCGTCCCCAGATTCAACGACCGTGCCTCGGGCCGGATGGGAATGCGAACGCAGTGGTCAGCGTGTTCCACCAGCCAGGACGGGGGCAAGCCGCGGCTTTCGGGGCCGAAGACCAGGGCGTCGCCTTCGCGATAGGTGGCGGTGGCATGGGGCGCGGCGGCCTTGGTGGAAAAGAACCAAAGACGGCCGGGCCCGACTTCGGCCCTCACCTCGTCAAGGTCGTCGACGACCCGGTAGTCAAGGTGCGGCCAGTAGTCGAGCCCAGCGCGACGAATCTGCCTCGCGTCGATGCGAAACCCCAAGGGGCGGATCAGCCACAACGTCGCCCCGGCGGCGACGCACGTCCGGCCGATCGCGCCGACGTTGCCGGCGATCTCCGGCTCGACCAGCACGACATGCAGGCGGCGTGGCGGCAACCCCTTCGGGGATTCGGCCGGACCGTTCATGCGGTCCTCAGCGAGAGTGCAGCGGCCGTCGCCCTTGCTGGGCGTTGCCATTGGTGTTGGCCGACTCGTTCAGGACTTGTGTCGTCTTCTTGATGTTGTCGGTATGAAAGATCGCCAGGGTCTTGCCGGTGTTGTCGCCATAGGCCGCGTAGGCATACTCGACGTTGATGTGTTCCTCGGCCAGGCGTTCCAGGATCTTGGCCACCGCGCCGGGCTTGTGCTCGGTCATGACGGCGACGACCTCGGAGATTCGCGACTCGGTCCCCAGCGAGGTCAGAATGCGACGGGTCGCCTCCTCCTGGTCGGTCACCAGGCGCAGGACGCTGCGGTCGCCCGTGTCCATCACGGAGAGGGCCTGGATGTTGATCTTCTCGTGCGCGAGGGCCGAGCAGATCTTGGCCAGGCGGCCGGGCTTGTTTTCGAGTTGAGCGGTCACTTCTCGGACGATTTCCATCCTGCGCCTCCACGGGGCTGAGGCCAATCGACTGGGCGTTACCAGAAGCCCGCAAGGCCGCCGCGGCGGCGCCCCTCGCGGGCCAACTCCTCCAGCCCCGCAACTCGGGGGCCGGGGTCTCAGAAGGACGACGGGTCGACGGACTCGCCGCCGTTCCGGGTGGCCAGGGCGTTCAGGGTCCGGGCGTCGAGCTTGCCGGGCAGGAACCGGACCGAGCCGTCGGCGAACAGGGCGACCATCCCCGGGGGTCCGCCCCCGTCGCCGTTGTGCGGGGCGGCCAGACCGGCGATGGGATGGCTTGGGTCGTCACTCAGGGCCAGTTCGTCGGGCTTGGTCCAGGGAACCGCGTCGGCCGACTCAACCACCAGCAAGGTCTTGTCCGCGCCATCGGCGAAATCCTTCAAGGTCAGCCCCTTGGTCCCCTCGAAGGCCGCCCGTTTGCCGACGATCGCCCGGTAGAAGGTCGAACCGACGGGGGGCTTGGGACCCGACTGGCAGGCGAAGACCCGGGGCATGGCCGCGACCAACTTCGCGTTGGTTGGGCTGTCCCATGACTCGTCCTGCTTGAATTGACGATAGAGCGCCGTTTCGCCGAGGTAGGGCAAGAGGGCCACCCGCCAACTGAGCAAGGGCTTGCCGTCGGACCCAGCGATGGCGGCCGGCGGCAGTCTCGGGTTGTCGGCGGCGAAGTTGTGGAAGGCCAGGCCGATCTGCTTGAGGTTGTTGGTGCAGACGGCGCGTCGGGCCGCTTCCCGGGCCGCTTGCATGGCCGGCAAGAGTAAACCCAGGCTCGCGCCGGCGGTCGAGGCTCCCCCAGGCAGCGTGGGAATCGTAACCCTTGTCGTGACGCGCAGTTCCTTGTTGTCGACCGTGAGGGCGATCGTCCCCGGTGACAACATACCTCGCAAGGCCTCGGCGTGGGGCAGTTTCGCCGCATCCACCTGAATCGGCTCGCGGACGGCCGGCGGCGGGGGCTCGTCCTCCGGAGCGCCCTCACCATCCGCTTTCCCCGGACTGCCGCCGGGTCCGGGACGCCCGCCAAGACGCCCCGGCCCGCCGGGCATGGTCATCATCGCGTCGGGGTTCACCATCGTCGTCGGCGGCCGGCTGCCGGGGGAGGTTGGCGGCGAGAACCCGGTCATCGGCGGCAGCATTGGCCCTCCCGCACGCATCGCCCCGTTCGGTCCCATTGACGGCATCCGTGAGGCCATGTTGTCCTGGCCCCCCTCCGGCCCTGGCCAGGCCCGGCGGCCCTGGGTGTCCGGCGGCTGGTTCAGCAGTTGGGCCACCGCCGGCAGGCTCGCCACCAGCGAGGGGATCGACTCTCGAGGGTCGCTGACCACCAGCAACGCCATCCGCTTGGGCAGCCGATCGACCAGCGAGCGGAACTCCTTCCCCGGAACCCAGGCGCCCCGGGACTCGACACTCAGAGCCAACTGGGCGTCCTCGGGACTCGACGCGACGACCAGGTGGTTGCGACCCAACGTCACCGTCAGCTTGGGAGGGACAAGTGGACCCAGGGCCGAGCCATTGGTCGGACCGTCCAGGCTATAACTCGTTCCCCGACCCGCCGCCTTCTCGAACTTCAAGGTTCCCTCGCCGCCGACCGGTCGAGGAAATCCCCCTTCGGGATCGCCCCCAGCGCGAGGTCGCCCAGTACCCCCCGCGCTTTCCAATGCCTTGTTGGCGGCGCCAATCAGCTTGTCCAGGGCCCGGCCGAACGGACCAGGGCTGCTGACCTGCGATGCGAAGATGAACCCCGGAGCCTCGTTCGCACCACTGCCCCCACTCATTCCCGGCATCATCATCCCACCGGGCCCCCCGCCCCCGAAGCGGTTGGCGTTGCCGCGATCCCCCTCGGCCTTGCGGCTGTACAGGGTCATTTTCGGCCCGAGGTGGGCCAGCACGTCCTCCCGCAGTCGGGTCCCTCCCAGGGCGTCTCGCAGGGCCGTCTCGGCGGTGGCGATCTGGTTGGCCGCCGCGGGATTGACCGCCTTGGCCATCGCCATCACCTGATCGTACATCTTGCCCAGGTCCAGGGTCGCCGTGGCAAACCCCGTGATTCCCGAGGGAAGCGCCGGGATACTCTTGGCGTCGAAGACCGGTCCATCAAAGAGCGAAAGCAGGCCCTTGCGGGGGGCGGGCGCGACGACCCGCAAGATTCCCACCAACGCCTCGTCCTGAAAGCCCCAGCGGTAATCAACGTGCTTCAAATCGGCCAAGCCCAGAGCCGCGGCCTGGGGCGGCAGGGGCCCCAGGGCTTTCAGGTCCAGAAACGCCAGGCCGGTCGACTCGAACCCTCCGCCCTCGGGCTCCGCCACTTCGCTCCGCAAAGGGTGGGTCGAGGCATTGGGACGTTTCCCGTCGATCATCGCCAGCAACGGATCGAGATCAACCCCCGACGGTAACAGGACCAGGTCGTTCCCCTCATACCACCACGACCACGCCGCCCCACCCCGGTGGGCCACGGCGATCTTCCTCCCCTGGTGAACCGTGGTCGGCTGGGGCTTGCCGTCGGCCCTTCCGAACAGGCGGTCAAACCTCGGTCGCGTCTCAACCCGTCCCGCGTCGCGCACCGCGGCGACGACCGTCGGCTTCGCCCCCATCTTGCCGGCGACCGCGACCACGAACCCATGACGGGCGATATGCTCGAAGATCGACCGGGTGTCGGCCGTGCCGATCGGCAGCTCTCCGCTGTCGGAGAGGCTCGACCGGAGCATGTCGACGACGCAATCTTCCAGCAAACGGCCGACGGACGTCTCATTGAGCAGGC
Organism: Isosphaeraceae bacterium; assembly: GCA_965201075.1. Taxonomy (GTDB): domain Bacteria; phylum Planctomycetota; class Planctomycetia; order Isosphaerales; family Isosphaeraceae; genus CBDAVP01. The sequence continues at coordinate 279,428 of CBDAVP010000017.1, forward strand.
GATAGGCCGCCGTCTTCCGCCAGCCTTGCTCATGTTCGCCCAGCCCGGCGAACTCCAGGTAGAACACCAGGTTCTCGCCGGGGGCATAGCGGGCCAGGCCATCGCCGGAGGTATCCGACGCCGGTCCCTCCGCAGCGACCTTGGCCGGGGGCGCCGTCTTGGCCTTCGTCGTCGGCGAGGCCGGAGCCTTGGCGGCGGGCTTCTTGCCCTGAGGGGGGCGAGTCGCCTTGCCCGCCGGCCTCTGGGCAGGCGAACGGCCCGCGATCACCGCCACGATGATTAAACTCAAAAGCAAGGACGACGCGCGAAGGGGCCAGGGCGACCGACGGCCAGGGTCAGGGTCAGGGCGGGCAAGACTCATGAGAACGTCCTCTCGGGGACCGGCGGAGGAGCGCGGCCGGAGACTCGGCCGAATGAGACGATGAGATTCCTCGGATCGTAATTCCCGGGAGGGACCGGGGCAACCGGGAGGCGAGCCCGATCCGGAATGATTTGACGCGATCACGCGCCCCCCGTAGCCTGGATCGCGAACCGTCACCCAGCCAGCATACGGAGTTTCAGGGAAGGTGGCGGACCTCCGCGGCTCGTCCCCGGGTACGCGGGGTGGGCCGAGCGGTCTCGATTCGTTGTTGTCGATCCGCCCCGACCGAAAGGAAGGGCCGATGCAGGATGCCCCTTCCTCCCTTGGGGCCGGAACGAGTCCCGAGCCCAGGGGTTTCACACTCATCGACCTTTCGATGCTGGTCGTCGGATTCGCCATCGTCTTCGCGATGCCCCTTCTGCCCGATGATTGGAATTCCACGGAGTTTTGGCTACCTTCGGTCTTCACCTGGCTTGTCTACGCCTACATAGCAATCCAAAAAAGCGGCCTGATCCTGATCCCCGTCATCCTGGCCCGTCGAGCACGCTACGGGGGGTGGCCTCAGCCCGCGGAATGGCTGGCCCTCCTCGTGGGGCTTCCGAACCTGCACGAACTCATCGACGGGGCCGGGTGGGCGAAAGGGTTCGCGAGGTGGTACCTGGTCGTGTTGCGGCCCCGCCTCGGCGATCCCGTCCCGCGGCTCATGCACCAGGAGTGGCCCAACGACAACCGCTGGTTTCCTGGTGGCTATTGGGGGTTCCCCGTCGACTTCACGGCGGGGGACGAGCACCGCATCTGGGGAGGCTTCGCCGCGATCCTCCTGTTGGGCGTCCTGATGGCCCTGGGGATCACCCGGAGGAAGCTCCCGGACTGGATCCAGACGGCGTTCCTCCTGGGGGCGATCCTCATCTGGCAAGAGGGGTTAGCCGTCCAGCTTGAAGCCCTGCTCGGGCGGACGTTCCACTGGTGGGCGGGGCACGCGGAGGTCTCGCCTGGCTTCCTCTCGAATCTCGCCCTCGGGCTGGCGGGCCTGCCGGAAAGCCTGGTCTTTGCCGTGCCCATCGTGGGGGCGCTCGCCCAGTGGCGGCGAGGGAGGCAACGGAGCTGGTCCTGGGTGGGATGGTCCGGAATCCTCCTGGCCTGCCTCCTTCTGATCCTCCGCGTGGGCCTCATCTTCCAAGGGAACTTGATGATCTTCCACGACGGCACAAGCCCGAGCCTCAGGGTCGTCCGTTGGGCCATCGAGAGGGCCGTCTCAAACCGAGACATCGAGGTCGTACAATGGGCCATCTCGGGCGCTCTCGGCGTGTGGATCGCCCGGCGATTTGGCAACACTCGCCCCGGAACCACCGATTAACCACGTTTGCGAGCAAGGGGGCCGGGTCACCGTGGCGAAGAAGAAGAAGGTGCGGGTCGCGTTCAAGAAGAATCGCCTGAAACGCACTCGCGCCAACAACATGACCCTGGGATACCAGGGCGGCGACAACCCCGGCAACGATGCCTCGGCCCCCAACGAACGCGTCCGCGCCAAGGGCGACCTGTCCCGCCATCGGACAATCGTCCAGGACGTCGCCGAACCCGGCGCCCCCCCCAACAACGACGCTGGCGACCCCGCCGCCTCGCTGTCCGTTGACCTGTCCCGCTGCAAGCCCGGCCGGGTCCTGAGGGTCCACGGCCTGGAGTCGGTCGTCCGCGCCGAGGACGACCACGCCGAGGTCCGCTGCGGGGTTCGCCGCATCCTGAAAACCCTGGCCATCGACGGCCGCAACGTCGTGGCCGTGGGAGACCGCGTCTGGTTCCGCCCCGCCGGACCCGGCCAGGGCCTCATCGAGAAGGTCGAGAGCCGCCGGGGCACCGTCACTCGCAGCTATCGCCACCGAGAGCACGTCATCGTCGCCAACGTCGACCAGGTCCTCATCGTCTCGGCCCTGGAAGCTCCCGGCCTCAAACTCCCGTTGATCGACCGCTACCTCATCTCGGCCGAAAAGGGGGGCGTCCGGCCGATCATCGTGCTGAACAAGGCGGACCTTGTGGACCTGGCTCAGTATCAATGGGTCATCGGCCTGTACAGTCAGCTCGGCTACGAGACCATTCCGACCTCCGCCGCCGACGGCCGGGGCCTGGCCCGCCTCCGAAGAGTCCTGGCCCGGGGGACATCCGCCTTTTCGGGCCAGAGCGGAGTCGGCAAAAGCTCGTTACTCAACGCGATCCAGCCCGGCCTGAACCTCAGGGTTCGCGAGGTTTCCGGCTGGACCTCCAAGGGCAAGCACACCACGACCTACGCCGAGTTGATCCGTCTGGAGCGGGGCGGCTACGTCGTCGACACCCCCGGCCTCCGTCAGTTCGAGCTTTGGGGCGTCGAGCCGGCCGAGGTCGAGGGCTATTTTCCCGAATTTCGGGCGTATGTCCCCAATTGCCGGTTCCCCGACTGCTCGCACACTCACGAATCGGCCTGCGCCGTCAAGGACGCCGTCCACTGGGACCAGATCCACCCCGGCCGCTACGAAAGCTACCTGAAGCTCTACTTCGAACGGCCCCTGGACGGGGAATGACGCGAATCGGTCCGCGTTGACCGCATCCCCCCCGCCCCATACGATACCCCAACCGCGAGGAGGTCTCATGAGCACGGCGACGCGGCGGATCACCCTCGACGCCTACCACGAGATGGCCGACAAAGGACTCCTGCGCCCCGACTCCAAGGACTACCTCTGGCGGGGGGAAATCGTCGAGGTCATGACCCAGAAGCCCCCCCACATCTCCACCCTCGAAAATCTCGCCGATGCCCTTCGAGACATCTACCCGAAGGCCGAGTGGACGGTCCGCGAGGAGAAACCCTTGCCGCTGTCCGACGACTCCGAGCCGATCCCCGACATCACGGTGCTGCGTGGTCCCTGGACCGCGTATTACGGGAGATATCCGGCATTGGCGGACGTCGTCCTCCTCGCCGAAGTGACCCACTCCACCCACCGCAAGGATCTGGGAGACAAGCTGGCCGGGTACGCCGCCGCCGGAATTCCTCTCTACCTGGTTGCCGACGTCGAGAGCCGGGTCGTCCTTGGTTTCTGGGACCCCGAGCCCGCCGCCGAGCGCTATCGCTGCTCCCGAGTCCACGTCGGAGGAGAATGGGTTGAGACACCGCGGGGCCCCCTCTCGGTGGACCTCATCTTCGCCCACCTCCGCTGACTCAAATAGCCCTTTTGTCGAGATCCCACGAAGGCGAGGAGGTCTCATGAGCACGGCGACGCCGCGGATCACCCTCGACGCCTACCACGAGATGGCCGACAAGGGACTTCTGCGCCCCGACTCCAAGGACTACCTCTGGCGGGGGGAAATCGTTGAGGTCATGACCCAGAAGCCCCCCCACGTCGGCGTCGTCACGGACCTGGCCAACGGCCTTCGAGACCTTTATCCGAGAACGGGGTGGACCGTTCGCGAGGAGAAGCCGCTGCCGCTGTCCGACGACTCCGAGCCGATCCCTGATGTGCAGGTTCTCCGAGGCCCTCACGCCCATTTCCGGGGCCGCCACCCCCGTCTCGACGAGGTCGAACTTCTCGCCGAGGTTGCGTCCACGAGCCAACGGATCGATCTGGGCAACAAGCTGGCCGGATACGCCGAGGCGGGAATCCCTCGATACCTGGTGGCTGACGTCGAAAGACGGATCGTCCTGAGCTTTTGGGATCCTGATTCCACCACCGGTCGTTACCGTTCCTCCCGCGTCTATGTTAAGGGTGAGTCGGTGGAAACCCCCCAGGGTCTTCTGGCCGTGGACGACATCTTCGACAACATCCTCTGACCAATTGGTCCATCTCGGCACGAAATCCGCATCCCGACCGATCGAGGCGAAACCGCCGCCCCACGATTTCCTTCCCACCGAGGATGATGTCCCCATGAGACTTGTGACCCGACGCACCCCTCACCTCGCCGCCCTCGCGGCCCTGTTCGCCGCCGGCCATGTCCTGGCCGCCGACCCCAAGCCCGTCGAAACCCGCACCGGCCAGGATGCCCTGGGCGACTGGACCACCGACAAGCCAGGCGTCCGCCGCAAGGTCACTCTCGACGACCTGCCCAAGCCGTTCGACACCCCCTCGGCCAACAACCAATCCCACGTCGTCCCCCGGCCCGACGGTGCCTGGCCCCAGGCCCCCGAGGGGTTCAAGGTCACCGAATACGTCACCAAGCTCGAAAACCCCCGGGTCATCGTCACCGCCCCCAACGGTGACCAGTTCGTCGCCGAAAGCGACCCCGGACGCGTCCGGGTCCTCCGAGACGCCGACGGCGATGGCAAGCCCGAAATCAACGAGGTCTTCGCCAAGGGCCTCCACCAGCCCTTCGGCATCGCCTTCTACCCTCCCGGCGATTCGCCGACCCACGTCTACGTCGCCAACACCGACGCCGTGGTTCGCTTCCCTTACAAGGCGGGCGACACGAACGCCTCGGCCGAGCCCGAGACGATCGTCGCCAACGTCCCCGGCGGCGGTCGGCTTCAGGGAGGCGGCCACTGGACCCGCGACGTCGACTTCTCCCCCGACGGCAAGACGATGTACGTCTCGGTGGGATCAAAGTCCAACGTCGATGACAACGACGCCGAAACCCGTCGCGCCGACATCCTGGCCTTCGATCCCGACGGCAAGAACGAACGCCTCTACGCCACCGGCATCCGCAACCCCGTCGGCCTGGCCGTCCAGCCGGGGACCGGAACCTTGTGGACCTCGGTCAACGAGCGCGACGGCCTGGGAGACCATCTGGTCCCCGACTACATCACCCACGTCCAGGAAGGTGGCTTCTACGGCTGGCCCTGGTACTACCTGGGAGCCCACCAGGACCCCCGTCACCCTGGCAAGCATCCCGAGTTGAAGGACAAGGTGATTGTCCCCGACGTTCTGCTCCAATCGCACTCCGCCTCGCTCGACCTGGCCTTCGCCCCCGAATCCTTCGACAAGCCCTGCGCCGGTGATCTCTTCGCCGCCGAGCACGGTTCCTGGAACCGCGCCCGCCGCACCGGTTACAAGGTCATCCACGTCCCGATCGAGGACGGCAAGGCCACCGGCGAGTACGAAGACTTCCTGACCGGCTTCGTCACCCCCGAGGGAGACGTCTGGGGCCGGCCCGTCGGCATCGCCTTCGCCAAGGACGGCGCCCTGCTCGTCACCGACGACGCTTCGGGCACGATCTGGCAAGTTCGTCGCGAGAGCGGCAAGTAATCCCTCCCCTTTCAACCCTCGGGGGCGGGCGTCCACCAGCGTCCGCCCCCGGGCAAATCCCCTCCGCCAGTGGCCGCCCAGCCGATCGCGACTATAGTAGGGGACCGACCGGGCGCCACGACCGGCTCGGAGCCCGAGGGATTTCCCCCCATGCCGCGACTCTCCGCCACCGAAACCGAAATCGGCCCCTGTCCGGACGCCCTCGACGCGGACCCCCGCCCACTCATCGCCGCGTTTGACGAGGTTCGCGCCACGACCGAATCCCTCGTCGAGCCCTTGACGCCCGAGGACATGGTCGTCCAGTCAATGCCCGACGCCAGCCCGGCCCGCTGGCACCTGGCGCATTCCACCTGGTTCTTCGAGACCTTCATCCTCGCCCAGGTCCGCCCCGACCACCCCCCGTTTCACCCTGGCTTCGGCTACCTGTTCAACTCCTATTACAACGCCATCGGCGAGCGGGTCGCCCGTCACCAAAGGGGCATCCTCTCCCGCCCCACCGTCGAGGAGATTCGCCAGTACCGTCGAGCCGTCGACGACCAGATCCGCGACGTTTTGACCACCGCCGACCCCGACGACCTCAACCGCATCGCCCCCGCGATCACCCTGGGCCTTCACCACGAGCAGCAGCACCAGGAACTCCTCCTGACCGACATCCTGCACGCCTTCGCTTCCAACCCGCTCCGCCCGGCCTACCGCGACGACCTCCCCGAATCGCCTTCCTCCCTCGTCAACGGCAGGACCACCGCGTCCCCACTCCACTGGCTCACCTACCCCGAGGGGATTCAAGAGATCGGCCTGGAAGGCTCCGCCTTCGGCTTCGACAACGAACGGCCCCGCCACCGGGTCTTCCTCGAACCGTTCCAGCTCGCCTCCCGCCCCTCGACCAACCGCGAATACCTCGCCTTCCTGGCCGACGATGGCTACCAACGCCCCGAGTTCTGGCTCTCCGACGGCTGGGCCAAGGTCAACGCCGGTCGCTGGAAAGCCCCGCTCTACTGGGAGCAGCGCGAAGACCACTGGTGGACCATGACCCTGGCCGGTCCTCGCCTCCTGAACCTCGACGAGCCGGCGTGCCATCTCAGCTACTTCGAGGCCGACGCCTTCGCCCGCTGGTCCGGAGCCCGCCTGCCCACCGAGGCCGAATGGGAGATCGCCGCCGAGGGCGCTCCGATTGAGGGGAACCTCCTCGAAATCGGAAACCTCCACCCCACCCCCTCACCAGCAGGAACCCCCGTCCACCCCACGGCCCTCTTCGGCGACGTCTGGGAATGGACCCGTAGCCCCTACACCGCCTACCCTGGCTTCGCCCCCCCCGCGGGGGCCATCGGCGAGTACAACGGCAAGTTCATGAACGGCCAGTACGTCTTGAGGGGAGGCTCCTGCGTCACCTCTCAAACCCACATCCGGTCCACCTATCGAAACTTCTTCCCACCGGAATCCCGCTGGCAATTCTCCGGACTACGCCTGGCCCGAGGCCGCTACTGATCCTAAAAGCCTCACGGAGCCGCCTTGGGAGCATCATGGATCGGCTCGGGCACCTCCGGCGGGTGCGCCGGAGGATGCTCCTTCAACGCCTGAATCGCCAGGCCCCGGACCCAGAGATTGGCTTCCGAACACCTGGTGACCAGTTCCCAGTAAGGCTGGGCCTCCTCGTGGCGGCCCCGGTTCGCCAGGAAGCGGGCCAGCACGAACGCCCAGTTGGGTCGTCCCTTGTTGCTGGCCATCTTGAGCACTTCCTCCGCCGCGGACAGGGAAACCCGCCCCTCGGGGCCGGCCTTCAACGCCTCGCGGAACAGGCCGGCGAGCTTCGGCCCCACAGTCGTCTTGGGTCCCTCCAGCGCCCGGGCCCGGTCCAGGGCGGCGTCGCGGGTGGCCGACTCACCGCAGGCGTCGGCGGTCAAGGCCAGCAGCAGTTCCGAAAGGTTGTCCTTCGCGCCGGTCTGGGTCGCCTTCTGGAACGTCGCGAACGCGGCCGGGGAATCCTCCTCCAGCCAGGCCAGATAGCCGAGCGGTAGCAAGTCCGCGCCGGTCCAGTCCGCGCCGTTGAGTTCGGCGAACCGGCGGGACCAGCCGATCGCGCCCGGCAAGTCGCCGTGGCCGGTCTGCACGCAGAAGCTCAACCAGGCGGTCCAGCTACTGTTTGAGTACCGCTCGGCCCGCTCCCTGGCCTGGGTCTCGGCCGTCGACCAGTCTTGCTGTCCCTCGGCGCAGCGCTGAAGGCAATCCATCGCCCACGCCGCCGCGGTCTCCGCCGCGCTCTCGGCATAGGGTCGGGCCTCGTCGAACTCACCGCGGTCCATCAGGTCGTCGGCGATCGTGACCTGGACCTGGGCATGCCCCAGCCCGAAATCCTCCACATCGGCCAGGTAACGGTCCAGAGTCTCCCGCCAGCGTTTGGGGTCGCCATTGGCCCGATAACTGTCGGCCAGCTTCTGAAACGCCCACTGATCGGGCGAGCAGGCGATGTAGCGTTCCAGAACCTTCGTCAGTTCGACCTTGTCCCCACCCCGTTCCACGTGTCGGATCAAGCCGGATAGCCAGTCGGGGTGACGCCCCACCACCTTCTCCCAGTCGGCCATTCGCGACTGAGCAAAGCCCCAGTCAGCCTCCACCAGCAGGCCCATCGCCACCGGCGAGTTCGGGCAAGACTCCAGCAGTCGACGGGCCGACTTGACTGGCTCCCCCCGAGATCGAATCGCGTCGGTCAGGTCATGGGCCACTCCGTCGGCATGGAGGTAAGTCAGCGCCGCCATCAAGAATGAGGCTTCGGGGTTCATCACGGGCAAACAGGCTTGTTGAAGAGGGGCGGAGCCTCGGTCCAGCTCCACGACGTTCAAGCCTTTGGCGAAGGCGGGAAAGTCCGAACCGGGGGCGTTCGCCGGGACGACGAACGATAGCAGGAAGGGCCGCCAGGGGTGGTCCACCAACGAGCCCTCCACCCCCTCCCAGTACTCGCCGGTGGGGACCGACCACGCGTCCCTCATGAACGCAAGACGCCTCCAGGTCTGCATGAACCGCGACTCGCGAACGAACCGCGACGCGACCTGCCATGAGGGCTCCCCTCGGTCCGAGCCCAACCGTCCCGCCTCGGCCAGGGTCGTCACCAGGTCGCTGCCCAGCCCCTGTTGAGTCAGGCCCTTGGGTGCCTGAGGCAAGGCCGAAAGCTTCAGCGGAACCACCTCCTCCAGCACCCGTGGGCCGATCACCGTGGCCCGATGGAGGTTGGAAACGCCGCCGGCCTTGCATAACAGGTCAATCGCCCGAAAGCACTCCGGGTTGGCCTTCACCGTCGCCAGCGCCGCGTCGTGGAGCGCCGCCGAGCCACTCGCCCCCTCCAACGCCACCGCCGCCAGCAGCTTGGCCAACTCCGAATCCGGACCGTTCGCACCGCCCAGGCTGGCGAAGTCATATCGGCAAGCCGGTCCGACCAGCTTCGCCCAACCCGAAACCTCGCCCGAACCTCCGGGCAACGCCTCCGCCGCGGCCAGGTCGGCCATGGCCGCTTTCTGCAAACCCGCCAAGGCCAGGGCGAACGACCGATGTCTCAAGGCGTCGGCCGAGCCGCCCGTGGAGCTGACCAACCGTTGGGCATACAGCAACGAGCGGGCATGAAACGCCTTGTGCATCGCATCCCACTGGTGAGCGGTCAGCAACCCCAGGTGAGCATACCCCCGGGCCAGCGCGCCCAACCGCGCTTCTGAGGCACCCCCGACCCGAATCGCCTCATGAACCGCCCTCACCGCGCCAAACTGGTCCACGAACCCCATCTTCCGGAGAGCCCGCTCCACCCCCTCGGGAAGCTCCCCCGGCACCTTCTCCGTCGACCCGGTCGGCTTCTTACCAGCCAATCCGGCCGCCCGAAGCGCTTTGGGAATCTCGTCGCGAGACGCGGCCTCGGCCCCAATTACCAACCCAAGGAGATCGATCCGGTCATGAGTCCCCGGTCGCAACTTCACCAATTCGCGGGTCAGCAAGGGGGTCGACCCGGGTTTCGCGTCTCGGGACAGTTTCAGAACCACCCCAACGCCGACCTCCAGGGGACCACCGAGGTCCAGCGACGCCCCCGAGCGAGCCTCCGGGCCCCCTTCGCCCAGGATCGCGTCGCGGGTCCAGGCGCCCAACTCCTCGCGAGCGGCAAGAAGCACCGCCTGCCGACAAATCTCGCGAGTCAGCCCTCCTTGAAACGAAACCACGTGCCCCTGAGGGTCTTCCGTGGTCTCGGTCACGTCTTGCAAGTGATGCACGGCCCCTGGCATCCCCAACGTCACGAACGACCCGGATTCGCCCGGACCGGAACCAATCGTCAACGAGCAATGGCGGCTCGGATCATCCGAAGGCCCCACCGCGACCTTGGCCGACAATGACGCCATCAGCGGCCGAGTCACTCCGTACCGCCGAGCCGGATCCTCTCGGGGCATCAGTCGCAGCATCAACCCAGGAAACTGAGACCCCACCAGCAAGGAGGCCGTGACCAGTATCACCAGAACCAACGCCGCAACCCAGGCCGGATGCACCCGCCCGCGTCGTCGAGGACGCGGCTCACCCGCGGCCGCCGGAACATCGTCCATGGGTCGAAACTCCCGAGGAACGGGGAGGCCCGGTCGTCCTTGCCGACAACCGAGACGACTGGAATACCAGAGCCAGACTAAGGGATCGGCATGACTCTAATCGACGACCGTTCCGACGACAATGCCCTGGTCTTGAACCACGTTCGAACCCACTCCGCGACGTCAAACCAACGGGAGACCTTCCCGAGTCCGGGGCCGCGTTCAGGCAACTCGGCCGGCTGGGTAGAATGCCGGGAAGTCAGGATTCCTTTTGCGGTTCAGACAGAGGCGGTGCTCCTTTGATCCCCGAACTGGTCGGAGTGGGCCGAACTCGGCTTCGGGAGGCTCGGTTGTCGAGACCCTTGGCTGGGCCCGAGCCTCGCGGGTTCGCGGTCCTCTGGGTCCGTCGCGGGTCGCTGGCGGTTGAGGTGACCGGGGAACGGGTCGTGATCCGACGGGGGATGGGGTTGGTGGTCCGACCAGGGACCGAGGTCGAGGCGGCGGGCGGACTGGCGGGGCCGGGCGATTGGTGCTGGTTGCGGGTCGAGGTTCCCACGGGTCGCGCCTTGCCGGGTCTTTCGTTGGCGGTGACTCGTGAGGTGCGCCGGGGGTTGGAGGGGGCGGGGTCAAGGAGTTTTGCCGTCCCGGAGGGAGTCGCGGCGGCCTGGGATGGCTTGCTGGGGGAACAGCGGGATCGGAGCCCCTTCTCCTTTGCAATGGCTCGGGCGTATTTGCATGAAATGCTGATCGGGATCGTGCGGGGATTGGCCGCCGATGGCGTCGAGGACGGCCGCCGCGAACCTTCGGATCAGGTGCGGCGGGCCTTGCAGTGGATCGAGGCGAACTTGACCGAGATCGAGGAGGTGGGGCAGGTGGCCAGTGCCGCCGGTCTCTGCGTCAGCAGCCTTCGTCGGCGATTCGTCGAGGAGCTGGGGGAAAGCCCCTCGGCCTGCGTGACCCGGTTGCGGGTAGAGCGGGCCAAGCGCCTCTTGAGGGAGACCGATCGGCCCGTCACCGAGGTCGCCGTTTCGCTGGGATTTGGGACAAGCTCTCACTTCGGTCTGGTGTTCCGACGGATTTCGGGCCAGACGCCCTCGAACTTTCGGCGGGCGGGTCGGGTCGTTGAAGGCAAGGAAAGCAAGTTCACCGCCGGCCCGGGGCCTTGAAAGGTCCCGGGCCGGGGGGTTGGGTCAGTAATCGGTGGCGCTGACGACTTCGCCATTGGCGCGGGTGCCGATCGCCCAGTAGGTCTTGAGGGCCACGCTGCTCTTGATGAACCGGACCGAGCCGTCGGTCATCAGCATGTTGCAGCCGCCGGGGTGGAAGCTGCTGGCCTTGGTGACGTTGGAATGGTCGGAGATGTAACCCCCGGTGCATCCTCCGCACCCCCAACGGCAGGCGTTCCAGGGGTACTGCGTGGAACTAGGTGGGGCGATGGTGTTCAGCAAGGTAAAGGTTTCGGCCCCCTCAACCCAGTGCTGGCCGCCGTTGACGCCAATGTTGGTGCCGGAGACCAGGCCATTCTGCCACATCGTGTTGCATTCCTGGAGGTTGTTCAGGATGCCGGCGACGTTGGTGTTGGCATCGACGAGATTCAGCCCGTCGGAGATGCCGGTCACGGTGTTGCCCCGATAGCCGAAATTGCTGCCGGGGTTGCCGGAACCGACGAGGCTCTCGCCGAAGGCGATGGTATTAGAGGTGCCGTCGGTGAAGTTGCGTACCCCATAGGCTAGTTGCGAGGCGAACGCCCCAGTGGTGGGTCCGCTGGGGACCTCGACATTGGTGGTCGTCCCCTCGCTGCCCAGGTAATTGACGTTAAAATTCCCGCTCGAGGTCGTGCCTGGGCCGGAGAGGGGGTCGGACGGGCACAGGAAGGCGTTGATGGTCGTGTACATGGCCGTCGTGTTGGCGATGTAGGTGGGACCGGTGGTCGGGTCGAGCGAGAAATTGATCGAGTTGTAGATGGCGGTTTGCTCAAGGTAGCCGAGCATCAAGGCGTGACAGCTCCAGCCGGTCCAGGCGACGAGCCCGCCGTTGACGGGGTTGTTGGTGGCCGAAACTCCCAAGGGGAAGGAGTCGAGCGCCGAGTGATAGTTGTGCATCGCCAGGCCAATCTGCTTCAGATTGTTGGTGCACTGCGCGCGTCGAGCCGCCTCGCGGGCCGCCTGGACGGCGGGCAGCAGCAGGCCAATCAGAACCCCGATGATGGCGATCACAACCAGAAGCTCAATCAGGGTGAACCCACGCTTGGGGTTCGGAACAGAAGCAGGGGACGGGTCGAGGGTCATGGTGCGCCCCTTTCGGGTTGCGGTTGCGTCGGTTGGGCCGGGACTTGAGGATTTCGGGGCTCCAACCGCCGGGAGGGCCGGGCGTCCTCGGCGGAGGCGGAGACCGCGGATCGCTGGTCAAGGGAGACTCAGCGCGGGTTGGCTTTGGCCCGAGGGTTGCCCTTCTTCATATGTTGGGCCCGGGAGTAGTCCCGGGAGGACTTCATCCGCTCGTCGGGCGAAAGGCCATCCTTGGGCGGGGAGAATTCGGGACCGCCCTTGCCGCAGCCGGCCAGGGTCAGCAGAGCCAAAACCGACGTGGCCATGAGCCGCCGGGTGAACCGGGTGGGTAGGACGAGAAACCCGTTCCTTGCAATCGGGGCGGCTTGCGGAATCTCAGTCTCCATTGACTTCCTCTCCCCCTTTCCTAATCGCGGGGTCGCTACGAGGCGCGGAGGGATCGCGAACCGTCGGGGCTCGGGGCCTCGGCCCGAATCTGTCAACGTCGACAGGGCCTCCCTCGGCGAACCTCGGGCGATCGATTGACTCGGAAAGCCGGCCGGCGGAGACGGCCCAATGGGACGAACGCGGCCGAGAGACGAGGCGTCGCGAGAGGCTCGAAACTCGCCAGAAGTCGCCGAGAAAGGATGTGTGTCAGAGTAGATGGTGCCGAGAGGCGAGGATATCACATTTCGCCGCTGGCGAATTTCAAGAACCTCAAGTCGAATCGATCGCGACCGGAATCACCGGTTTCGAGAGCTTCCGCGACAAACCAATCAGTGGATGAGGCGAGACCGCCCCGGCGGCCCTCGAACTTCTCTTGAGATCAATCCTCGAACGAATCGATCGGCACCGACCCGGACCCGATGGCCACGTCTTCATAATAGTCGATATAGCCAGTCATCATCTCTTCCCAGGATTGCGAGCCCCATGTGACCCATTCGTCCGGGCTGGGATTGGCGGGATTCGCGGAGGAGTTGTCGAAGTGGGCCACGCAGTCGATCCGCGTCCCGCGCGGCATGGGCAAAGGGTCTCGAAACCGGTAGAGGCTCTGCCAGGCGAAGTCGAAGGCTGGGACGGAGAGCAAAATCTCGCTTCGACCGTCGGGGTAGATCGCCGTGTACTGAAAATCCTTGCCTCGAAGGTGCATGTGCGGAATCATTCCCATCAGGAACGAATCCCGCGCGAACGTGTGAGACGACCGAGCCTCATAACTCGGGTCCCGTGGGGGGATGTGAAGGTTCTTCTGGGGAATACCCTGCGAAATGGCCCGGCGTCTCACGGGACTTTTCGCGAAGATCAACCCGCACCTGGAGCGATCGACCCGCGTCTTGCCGGTTGGGCTGTAATGGACTTCAAAGAGGAGGTCGGCCCCCGCGGGAATCAGCGAGGCGATTCCCGCGGGATACACCTCGGGCATGTCGCCGGGGGCATAGCTCACGACCAGAGGCCCATTCCGCTTGAGTTTGGATGTGCTGGGGTCGTGATGATGAACGAAGATATTCAGGTGATGGACCACGGAGCGATCTCCGGGTCGAGCCTCGGCCGCCTGAATCCAGGTGTCCTCCCGGAACCCCGTCACCACCCGGAATCGTTGGTAGGGGATGACGCCCGAGGCGGGAACCACGAAGGGCGCCGGGATCTCGAAAATGACATCGGGCTTGCCGATGGTCCATCCCTCGGCGAACGCTCGGGGCGGGGGGATCGCCCGCGGATCGCCCATCGGCGCTCCCTGTTCCAGCCAGGACAAAATCGTCTCCCGCTGACCGGGGGTCAGGCTACGATCATTCTCGAACTGGCCGTAGCGAGGGTCGGCGTGCCAGGGGGGCATCCGGAGGTCGCTGACCGCCTCGCGGATCGCCGAGGCGTGGCGGCGTACGTCCTCATAGGAGAGCAGCGAGAAGGGGGCGCTCAGCCCAGGACGATGGCACGGCTGGCATTTGGATTGGAGGATCTGGGCGACCTCGCCGGCATAAGTGGCCGGAAGACCCACCACGGGAGACTCGTTCGTCAGCAACGCCTTCGCGATGACCGGATGAGCCGGCCGGATACGGGGCCCTTGACCAACGCTTACCCTCAACTCGACCCGTTCGATCGGGCAGCCGATGACCGGGGTCGTCGTGATCGCGAGAGGTTGCCCCGCCAGCAACGCGTCCAGGGCATCGGCCAGATAGCGGCGGATCAAGCCAGGTTTGCTATTGCCACGACCGTGCTGATCGTCAATGGCGCCTCGATAACGCAATCGCGAATCCGCATCTAGCACCAGGGCTTCACAGGTCCGCTCGGACAGGACACCATCGGCGAAGGCGTTCTCGGGATCCTTCACCATCGGAAACCGAAGCCCGTACTCTCGGGCATGAGACGCCACCCGTGCCGCCGACTCCCCCGCGTTCGAATTCACCGCCAGAAACGCCACGCCCCGATCGCGGTACTCCTGGACCAATTCATTCAGGCGAGCCAGGTAAAGGTTGCTGACCGGGCAGTCAACCCCCGTGAACACGATGACGGTGGCTCGTTGACCTTGCAAACGTCGCATCGAGACCGAAGTCTCGGTCAACGGGTCGAGAAGCGAAACATCCTGGATTCGCTGACCCAGTTTCCGCGACTCCGACCGCTTGGCGAAGACGTCTCTCGGCACCTTCGACCAATCGTGATGGAACCAGACGGCCAGCAACGAAGCGGCGACACCGAGGAGGACCGCTCGTCGAATCGTCCTTCGCGCGATCATCAAGGTCTCCCTCCGCCTCCGCGATGGAGCCGACTCTCCATCTCGGTCACGGCCCGCTCCCCGACCGAAACAGGCACGCTGGCAAAGGTCGCGAATCGGCGGGCGCGAAGTTGTCCCGATCGAGGGGGGGAATCGTCCCCAGGAAAGATCTATCGGCGACGAGGGGAGGGCGTCTGTAGTCCGCGGAACGATGAGTTCCTGGGTCAGTCCGAAGGCGGAAGCTCCTGGGATTCCCTGGGGATCGCGCGGATTCGGGCCTTGCGTCTCGCCCTTGGCGGGATCGAGAGGATCGACGATCCGGTTGCCGAGGGCCTGCTCCCACCCTCGCGCTAACGCTGGAACGTCTGGCGAGACTTCTCAATCAACGCCCCGGTTGATGGGCAGGGCGGGCGACGGTAACGTCGGAGGCCGAAGCCCATCTCTCGCGAGGCCGCCATGACCCGCCACTGCCGATTTTGGTTCGCCCTCGTCCTTTCCCTGGCGTGCGGCACCAGGCCACTCCCCGCGGCGGACGAGGCACCGGGGCCGCGCTCCTTGGTCTCCCCCAACGGCCAGACGCGGCTGACGTTTCGGCTCGACGAGCGGGGGCGTCCCTCCTTCGACGTGGCCTACCGTGACCTGCCCGTCGCCGCCGGGTCGCTCGGGCTGGAGTTCGCCGGCTCCGGACCGCTCATCGAGGGCATGGCGGTCGTGGGCGACCGCCGGGCGAGCCTCGACGAGTTCTACAAGATCCCCGTCGGCAAAGCGTCCTCGGCGCACGACCACCACAACGAGTTGATCGTTTCCCTGGTGGAATCGGCCCCGGCCGGACGGCGGCTCGACCTCGCCTTTCGAGCCTTCGACGACGGCGTCGCTTTCCGCTACCAGGTCCCCGAGCAAACGCCGCTCGCCGACTTCGTCCTGACCGACGAGCGGACCCGGCTCTCCTTCCCTGGCGATCCCCTCGCCAGGCTCCTGCCGTTGAAGGATTACACCACGTCCTACGAGGCGTACTACCAGTCCGCGCCGCTCTCCCAGATCAAGCCGGGGCAACTGCTCGCGATGCCGCTGGTGCTGGAGCGGAAGGCCGATGACTCTCGGCGGGTCTGGCTCTCGTTGACCGAGGCCGACCTGACCGACTACGCCGGGATGTACCTCGCCGCCGTGGAGGGCGAACCGGGGTCGCTGGTCGCCAGGCTCTCCCCGTTGCCAGGCCGACACGACGGCGCGAAGGTCGTCGGCCATGCCCCGCACTCCTCGCCCTGGCGGGTCCTGATGATCGCCGATGACCCGGGCCGCCTGATCGAATCAAACCTGGTGTTCCACCTCAACGCCCCGTCGGCGATTGCCGATCCGTCCTGGATCCACCCCGGCAAGACGACCTTCCCCTGGTGGAATGGCTATGTGCTCGACGGCGTCGACTTCCAGCCGGGCGTCAACACCGCGACCATGACGCATTACATCGACTTCTGCGCCGAGCATGGCATCCCCTACCACTCGCTCGACGGCCTCGATATCGCCTGGTACGGCGGACCGATTCAGCCCGAGGGCCCGACCGACGTGACCACGGCGGCCCCCTCGATCGACATGCCCGAGCTTCTGCGACATGCGAAGGCCAAGGGGGTCCGGCTCCGGCTCTGGCTCCACTGGAAGGCGCTGAAGCCCCAGATCGACGAGGCGTTCCGGACTTATGAGTCTTGGGGAATCGAGGGGGTGATGGTCGACTTCATGGACCGCGACGACCAGGAGATGGTTCAGTTCTATCACGAGATGGCCCGCAAGGCCGCCCAGCACCACCTGACGCTGACGCTTCACGGAGCCTACAAGCCCACGGGAATGGAGCGGACCTGGCCTAATGTGCTGAATTATGAGGCCGTGCTCAACCAGGAATACAACAAGTGGCAGCCGCCCCAGGGGAAGGGGACACCGCCGGGGCACAACCTTGATGTCGCCTTCCTGAGGATGCTCGCCGGCCCGCTGGACTACCACCAGGGCGGGATGCGGAGCGTCTTGCCGGAAGACTTCCACTGGCGAGACAAGGCCCCACCCGTGCAGGGGACTCGTGGGCATCAGATGGCGATGTACGTCGTCTACCAGAACCACCTGCCGATGCTGGCCGACTCCCCCTCCGCCTACCGTGGCCAGGCGGGTCTGGACTTCCTGGTCGACGTCCCGACCACCTGGGACGAAACGCGAGTCTTGCGCGCCGAAATCGGCCGCTGCGTGGTGATCGCCCGCCGAAAGGGAAACGCCTGGTACCTCGGCGGGATGACGGCCGACGAGGGGCGGGAGCTGGACCTACCCCTGGGTTTCCTCGTTGAGGGCAAGTTCAAGGCCGAGGTGTACCTCGATCACCCCGAGAGCGGCCCCAATGCGATCACGAAGCGGGAGCAGAGGGTCGCGGCCGATGAAGCGCTTCACATCAACATGCCCCGAGCCGGTGGTTTCGCGGCCCGATTGACGCCCGTCGCGCGTTGACAGACGTTCCCGAACCCCCCTCAGTTCGGCTCCGGAGCGGAAAGGCCGCGAGTGGGCGGACGCGCCTCGATCGACTTGTTGATGGCCGTGACTACGCGACCTCGAATCAAAATGGGATCGACGCTGCGTAACTCCCGTTCTTGACCTCGATTTCTCCGAGAAGTTGGCGACCTCCGATTCATGCTCAACCCAGCGACCTGGTAACCCAGCTCAGACCGGCCACGATCAGAGCCAGGATGAAAACACCGCCGATCGACACGAACGCGATCCCGACCACCACGGCGGTGATTTTCGACCAGAAATAGGATTCATAGGTCCACAACGTTTGTTGAGAGTCTGACTGGCTTCTCATGAGCTGTTCGACTGCGCGAGTGGGGGAACTGAGGAGATAAACACCGCATCCGAAGAGAATGATCATGGTGATGGAAGATCCTACGAAATCCCAGGTCTCGCTCATGATCCACCCCACACCGTTCGACAAAGCCCCTGGACCATCCGCGACTCGGCCAGGCGCTTGGACAAGCCCGAGACCAGGGCCCTCCTCCCTGAAGTCCCGGCCGCTCCGCCTTCGACAATACGCAGGGTTGGGGCCCCGGGCTGCCATCTCAAGCCCGACCTGATCTTACGCGGCCGAAGCCAACGCGCGGAATCCCCCGTCGAACGGTTGCCGAAGCTCGAATTGCCAACTCCCCTACTCGCGTCGCATTCCATTCCTGACTCGCTCCGCCCTCCAAGTTCCTTCGGGCGTTCAGGGAGCGGAGTCCGCGGCCGACTCCACCTCGGTACTGATGACTCTTCCCTGGTCATCGACCAGGTTGACGAAGTATGCCTTGGCCGCCCGGGGCACCCGCAGGTCGTCCAGCCTCATTTCAGAGGACTCCCAGAGGCGACCGGTCCACGATCCTTGATCCCTGGTCCAAAGCAATTCCGCCCTGGCCAGGGGTTGCGAACTTCGATAATGGACTCGCACCAGGTCGCCTTGACGCTCGGTCGCCTCCACCTCGACGAGGGGCGGGCCGCCGTTGACGACCGAGTTGGCGAAGGCGTGGATCTCTTCGGGGTTCTCGCCCGCGGCGCCGTGGCCGTGGGGCATCCTCAGGCGGATGCAGTACGTTGAACGACCTCCCGCGATTCTCGCCGACTTCCTCAGGGAATCCAGAGGATAGGCGAAGTCGTTGGTTCCCGACACCCAGAGCTTGGGCATCGCCCCGGAGGGCAGGTAGTGCGACGGGTCCCAGAGCGACAGCCAACGACGGCCCGTCTCGCCGAGGCCATCGAGCTCACCCTTCCAGGCCGACGCCTCGCCCAGGAACCCGCAGCCATACACCGGCGCCGCGAATTTGAACCGGGTGTCGAGGCCCGAAACGAGGCAGGTCAGGTAGCCCCCCCAGGAGATGCCCGTCAGGCCGATCCGCTCGGGGTCGACTCCGGGGCGTTCCCTGAGCAGGGAGTGGGCCCGCACGACGTCCGCCACGGCATGATAGGGCCACTGGTCCTGGACCGGACCGTCGGCGCCCCGAAAGTCGTTGCCCGGTGGGCCGCCCTCGGGGTGGCGATCCCAGTGGGCATAGGTCCCCCTGGGTACCGTGCCGCAGGTGTCCATCGCGATCGCCGCGTAGCCCCGCCGGTTCCAGAGCTTGACCCAGTCGGCGAAAGCTGTCCCCCCGCCTCCGTGGACCAGGACGATCCCGGGGACCTTGCGCCCGGGTTCGACCTTTGGCATGCCGATCCAGGCGAACGTCCTGGTCGGCTTCCCATTCCAGGGGGCGGCGTCGAAGAAGACCGCTTCCAGCCCCTCGGCCGAGAACCCCTCGGCCGGACGGGTTTCCGGCGGCCGGAACCACTCCGACGGAGGAGAGATCGGGACGAGGTTGTCGGCCAAGACCGGACTGGCCGTTTGAGCGATCAGGCAGATGAGGAGGGCGGCGGCGCGGTGGGTGATCGTCATGGATGGCGTTTGAGTGCGTTGCGGGTCAGAGCCCGGCGGTACATTGGTTGATGATCCAGGTGTCGACGTCGGCCAACATCGGCGGGGCCAGCCGGTGGGCGCAGGGATAAGACTGGAACGAGACCGCCAGGCCGCCGGCTCGAAGGGTCGCGACGTCCCGGCGGGCGACGGCCACGGGGGCTCGCCCGTTCCATTCGCCGTGAACCACCAGGATCTTCAGGTCCCTCACTGCCTTCAGTTGCGCGAGCGGGCGAAAACCGGCGGGAATCCAGCCGTTGATGGCTACCACTCCGGCGAATCGCTCGGGGTAGGTGAGGCCCAGGCGGTAGGCGACCGCGGCCCCTTCGCCGACGCCCACCAGGTAGATGCGTTCGGAGTGGATGTGCAGGCTGCGGCGGGCTCGTCGGACCGCGTCGAAGATGCCGTCCTCGATCTGGTCGACCGGGCCGGCGGCCCCCTGGCGGAGGCGGCGGGCGAAGGTCTCGGCGTGGTAGGACTCGGGGGCCAGGCGGGCGACGCCTCGTCGAGGACGAGCGAAGGCGGGGCCCCAGCCGAAGCCGGTCTCGCCGTCTCGGCGGTTGACGGCGTCGGGACCTCGTAGGCCCAGGCCGACGTAGTTGCGCCAGCTCATCGCCGGCATCGATCGGAGCATCTGCTGCTCGTCGCCTCCCCGACCGTGGAGCAGGACCAGCAGAGGGTAGGCGTAGTTCGGCTCGTACCGCTGTGGCACGAACCGGGCCTCGACCAGGGGGGCGGTCGTCGCCGAGGCTTCGTACGGGAAGGTCGTCCGTCGCTCGTCAGACATCCCGGACTCCTGCACACTCGTCGAGGTGTCGCATCCCCGCCGGAGGGCTCGGGTTGGACCCGGCCACCGGCCCGTCGTCCCTGAGGCTCGTCTGGGCAAGCATATCCACGAAAGCGCCGCTTTTCAACAAATTGCCCAATGTCCGGCGATTTCCCCTCAAGTTTCCGCCCGGTACGGCCGAAACAGGCGTAACTCTGGGCAATCTGAGGGCTTTGGTCGCGATCACGTTGACTTTCCGTCCTGCCTGTACCACGAATTGAGGGGGGGGTCAGGATTCGGAGACGACTCGCAGTTTTCGACCCGAGGCCTTGAGTTTAGCCGCGACGGCGCGAGCCTCGGCGGCGGCTTTTCGAGCCGAGACGGTGGCCTCGAGATGGCCGGCGGTCTGGGCCTGGGCGAGGTGGGTGGTGCGATTCGCCACGGCGGCGGCTCGGGCTTCCTTGGCGGCGGCGAGCTTGGCGGCGCGGATTTGCTGAGGGGTTTGCGGGGTTGGGGTCGTGGTTGTGGATGGGGCGACGGTGGTTGTCAGGGTGACCGGCGGGGCCAGGGTGGTGTTGGCGGTGGTTCCGGGCACGACGGTGGTGCCGTTGACCTTGATCAGCTTGAGCGTGATGGGGCTGGAGGTGGCCACGGTGGTGGAGCGGTCGACCATGTCGATGATCTGCTCGGGGTCGACCTGGGCGATGATGTGGGCGGGGCTTCCGGCCTTGAGATCGAGGCCCGGCGGGGGCTGGTCGGGGAGCGTGACGGTTTGGGTGATGCCCTGGGAGACCTGCGAGGCGAGGGTGGGGACGACCGCGTCGCCGAGGAACAGGGCGTTGGTGGCCGGGGAGGCGGTGCTGGCCAGCCAGAAGCGGACGCGGACGTCGTTGGCGTCGGCCTTGCCCGTGTTGGTGACGGTGGTGGAGACCTGGAAGGTCTGGCCCCACTGGAGGGTGTCGGGCGCGGTGACGGACTTGGCGGCGAGGTCGGGGCGGTGGACCACGGTGTAGGGGGCCGAGGTGATCGTCACCGGGGCCGAGTCGAGGCCGTCGCCCTGGTCGGGGGTGTGGATGCCCAGGGGGTTGGCGACGTAGTCGGAGTCCTGGACCATCGAGACGGTGAACGAGGAGATGTTGCCCAGGGTGGAGGTGGGCTTGGCGGGCAGGGGGATGGCGCCGGAGACATCGACGGTCTGGCCGGCGGCGACGGCCGGGACGACCAGGCTGGCCAGGGAAACGTCGGCGTCGCCGCCCGGGGTGGCGCCCTGGGGGGTCAGGACGATCCGGGCTCGGGTGGCCGGGGCGTCGACGGCGGAGGCGTCGGTGATCTGGGCCTGGATGTTGATCTGTCCGCCCCAGGAGAGGGTCGAGTTGGAGCCGATGGTGAAGCCGCTGCCGACCAGGACCGCCGGGTGGCTGGCGTCGGCCTTGACGGTGGTCGTCGTGGTTGGGGTGGTCGTGGCGTCCGTCGAAGTTGTCGAGGAGGCTGAGGTCGCGGCGGCCGGGGTGGTGTTGCCGAGCAGGGCGTTGGCGATGGAGGTGGGGTCGGTGGCCCCGGGAACGATGTAGACGGCCGAGGTGTCGACGCCGGGGCCGAGGTTGGCCTTGTCGGTGGTGGAGGCCTCGCCCTCGGTGTTGGTGGGGTCAACGACCAGTCGGAGGTCGATGGCGTTGCCGACGTTGGGGATGGCGGTGGTCGGCAGGGTGAAGTCCTGGGAGAACGCCTGGGAAGCGCCCGGGGCTAGCCCGCCGGTCATGGCGACGGTGCCGACCTTCACGGCGTTGGCGTCGGCGTTGGGGGCGGTGGCGATGTCGGCCGAGGGGACCGCGTAGACGTCGACCAGGAAGGCGTTGGGGGCGGCGGTGTCGCCCTGGTTGGTGATGGTGCCGGAGGCGTGGAAGTTGGCTCCCCAGTCGAGGTTATGGACAGTGCTGAAGGAGGAGGCGACCAGGTCGGGGCCGGTGGTGAGGAGTTGTCGGCCTTCCAGGGACTCGAAACGGAGGGTGGCGGGGCCACGGCCCCAGGCTCGTCGGCGAGCGGCGGTACGGCGGTCGGGGTTGGGCATGGTCTTCTCCTCCTTGAGAAGGGCCTGGGCCTGGCGTCGGCCGCTCGCACTTGCCGAGAGGGACGAGCCGTCCTGGCTCGCCCGGGGTGCCCCCTTCCTGGGGACTGGCGGAACCTTATCAAGGACCGGCCGGGGGGTCAATCCGGCGCGGATCGAGTGGGTCATAAGGTTGGGGTCTGGGGTTGGGGATGATCCACTCAACCTGATCCCCGATCCCGGGTCTGGATTGTATTTGGGGCTGACGCTGCCGGGACTGTGGTTCTCGAAATAGGGCGATTCGCTAGCCGACGAGGTGCCGGCGGCGTGCCCTGGCGGAACGGAAGGCCGTCACCTTCACAAGCAACGCGAAGTCAGATCCTAATCCATCGCCGAGAACGATCTAGGATGTCAACCGTTGGCGTGAGGTCATGGGTAGGCCGCGACTGGCCGAGGCGAATTGCTCGCTGTAGCTATTGCGAAACCGCGGAGCGGTATCGGAAGGGTATGTCTAGTTCAGGAAATTGAATCTGACATTGTGTACAAAATTGTCGTACTATACATGGATTGACTTCTGTACAGAAATCTCATATCATACTAGAGGTTGGTGACGGGATGAACCATTCAATCAACTACGCCGATGAGTAGGGAGGATGCTATGAGTGTGTTTGCAGGATCTTGGCGAATCGGTGAACGGCAGCCTGGAGCCCAGGCGCTCTCGCTTCACCTCACAGTGGGCACAACGAACCGGCTAATCATTGGCACGGCCGAGATGTACACTGACTACCCGACCAATCCTTTCAATTCAGCCGTCGTCGGGCACTTCGATCCTGTGTTCATCCCCGGACACGGGCACGGTTTTACATTCGCCATCAACGGCCACCTACCCATTTTCTATGGACAGACGAATCAACAAGCTCCCGACGGTCCGAACAACCTCCGTGTCACGATGACTCTAGGAGAAACAATGAAGTCCGGCACCGCAACATACAGCTATCTGGACCCCGACGGCGATTGGAAAACTGTCGGAAGTCTGCCCGCCGAGTTTGAGCAGCCTCCGGGGCCCGATATCTATTCAACCCCCGCCCCCACTCTGACACCCTGACTGGCTTTCCGACCCGGTCATGACATTGATCCCGCCCAATTGTTGTCGCTAGAGCGGCGAGCGGGGGCGTCCCTCCGCGGGAGCGGAGGGACGAGGGCTTGGCGAACTCCAGTCGATTTGAGCTTTGACGCGGGGGTTCAGGCTCCGGGGCCGAGGAGGTCCTTGACGGCGTCTCTTTCGGCGGTGAGTTCCTGGGCCGAGGCGTCGAGGCGCTTTCGGGCGTCTTCGTCGATGGAGAGATCCTTGACGATTGCGTAGGACTTCCCGTCCTCGGAGCGGAGGGGGAAGCTGTAGATGAGGCCGGCGGGGATTCCGTAGCTTCCGTCGGAGACGACCCCGGCGCTGAACCAGTCGTTTTTGGCGGTGGGGATGGCGGCGGCTCGGACTCCGTCGAGGGCGGCGTTGGCGGCGGAGGCGGCCGAGGAGGCTCCTCTTGCCTTGATGACGGCGGTTCCTCGCTTGGCGACGACGGGGATGAACTCGTTGGTGAACCAGGTGGGGTCGTTGATGACCTCGGTGGCGGGTTTGCCCTGGATGAGGGCGTTCTTGTAGTCGGGGTACTGGGTGTCGCTGTGGTTGCCCCAGATGGTCATGCGGCTGACCTGGCCGACGGGAACACCGGCCTTGGCGGCGAGTTGACCGGCGGCTCGGTTCTGGTCGAGCCGGGTCATGGCGAACCAGTTCTGTGGCGGGACCTTGGGGGCGTGGGACTGGGCGATCAACGCGTTGGTATTACAGGGGTTGGCGACGGTCAGGACGCGGACGCCAGGGGCGGCGGCGGCGTTGATGGCCTGCCCCTGGCCGGTGAAGATCGGGCCGTTGGCGCGGATCAGGTCGGCGCGGCTCATGCCTTCCTTGCGCGGTAGGCCGCCGACCAGGACGACCCAGTCGGCCCCCTCGAAGGCTTCCTCGGCCTTGTCGGAGGCCTTGACGTCGGCCAGGAGGGGGAAGGCGCAGTCCTCCAGCTCCATCAGGGTTCCCTTGAGGGAGGGGAGGGCGGGGGTGATCTCCAGGAGGCGGAGGGAGACGGGGGTTTCGGGGCCGAAGAGGCCTCCGGAGGCGATGCGGAAGATCAGGGCGTAGCCGATCTGGCCGCCGGCCCCGGTGACGGCGATGCGGACGGGCTGACTCATGCGGGATGCTCCGGTGTCTCTCTCGACTCGTCTCGGCGTTTCGGGGACGGGTCGTCACTTCGCGGTTGGGTTCGGTCTGGTCTGGTCTGGCCTGGTGTCGCGATTAGGTGCGACGCGCCGGGGCCTGTCCCGTGCCTCGGTGGAGGCGAGGTTGGGTTCACCCCTCTTTACCAGAACGGTCCGGTCTGGCGAAGGAGTTGCCGATCGCCAGTTTGCCCGCCGCGGATCATTGGAGGCGCGAGAGCGAAAACTCCGCGCGCTCAGGCCCGTGGGACGTGGGACGAGGTCCGAGTCCCTGGGTTCCGGGCGGTTCGTCGGTTGGGTCCAGGAATTCGAGCGGGGAGGCCCCTGGCCTGGGACCTGCGGAGCCAGCCGGATTGGGAAAGAGCGGGGCGGGATAGGTTGGTTCAGGCTCGTCGGCGTTTGGGATTGCGCTTTGGAGGAGCGTTGGGTGGCTCCTGGGGGCTGGGGTTGGATTGGGGAGTCGGCGCGATCGGCGATCGGGCTGGCGATGACCAGGATGGGGTCGCGGCCACGGCCGGGGGGTTGGGCTCGCGGGGCGTCGGCGGTTCGGCCGAACTGGTGCGGTTGGGTTGGTACGGAATGTTGTTCTTCCACTCGTCGGGAATGTAGGCCGGCAGGTCGTTTCGGTCGACCGGGCGGGGATCGGGGCGGGAGGTTTTGAACTGGGAGCGAGTCCAGGCCAGTCGACGTTCGGCCTGGCGCTGGACCTTGCGCACGGCGGCGACTTCGGGAGGTTCGGGGCCGAGGCCGAGGGACTGCGCGTGGCGCATTCGTTCGTCGAGTGGTTGCAGGAGGGCGGCGAGGTCCTTGTGGCGCTGAATCTCGGTTTCGGCCAGCTGGCGGAGGTGTTCCGGGAGGGTTTCGGGGTCGTCATCGGGCGGATCGAGGGGCGTAACGCCGTCTCGGAAGTCAGGAGGGACGTTGAGGAGGTTCATAGCCTGGAGGCGTTGGGACTCGGTCCAGCTTCCTCGCTTTTCGAGGGATTTCAGGAGCATTTCCCAGCGGCGGACGATGACCAGGCAACCCTGGGCGAATTTGCGGAGGGAGGCGAGGGCCCTGGCGGGGTGTCGGGAGAGTCCGGAGGCAAGGAGTTCGGCGTGGTCGCGTTGTTGTTGCTCGAAGACGACGGCGATGCGCTGGGCGTGGTCGTGACGGAGGACGATCTGGGTTTGGTGGAGGCGTTCGATTTCGAGCGTATTTCGGGCGACTTCGTGAACGAGCCAGGTTTCGTAGATGTCGAAGGGTTTGAGGCTGGAGGTCCAGAAGTCGATGCGGTCGTTGAGTGCGTCGGCCTCGTTTTCGGGTGAGATGATGGTCAGGCCGTGGAGGAGGGGACGTGGAGTCGTGTGAACATCGGACTGGTTTTGAGGTTGGGACATGGGAGTTGGCTCTTTTGGTGCTGGGCTTTGCTGGGGAGAGAGATCCCCTCGTGGATCACTATCGTGACCGAGGTTGGGATTGGTGACGGGAATCTGGGAATTTTCTCAAGATTGTTTCGGGGGGTTAAGGTGAAGGGCCGGGGAGGGCCTTCCCCTGTGGACCGGGGAAACGAGGAATCGGGGGGTTCCCGCGTGGTGGGTTGACCGGATGGACCTTGCTGGACAGACTGGTCGGATCGAGGGAGTTTGAAGCGATAAGGGTCGTGATCCTCGTGGGGTTGGTTGGGTCGGGGCTGGGACGGGTGGCGTTGCCGAGGCCACGCCAGTCCTGGCGGGCGTGGGGTCGCGCGAGGGGGAGAGGTTTCTTGAGGAGGGTCTTGCCGTGGCGGATGCTCAAGCGATTTTCCTGGCGCGGAAGAATGGGGAGCGGGTGGTGAGTTTTGGGCAGGGGATCAACGTGGATCGGGTGGTGGATTTGCTGGTGGGGGGTGCCCAGCCGGGGCGTCATCCGGCGATCCGTCGCAATGCGAATCGGCTGCTGGAGGTGCTGGCCCAGGGCTCCTGGCGGTTGGCGGCGGGGCCTCATGTGGGCGGGTTTGGGGGTGGGGGACGCGGGGCGGATTGGAACATGCATATCACCTTGACCACCCGAAATGGCGGGTTCCACCTTCGGCAGGATGCTCGGGGGCATCTGTTCGAGATCACCGGGCCGGGGATGGATGCGATCCCGCCGTATCTGGCGCCGGGGAGTTAGGGAGTAGGCAAGAATCACTTGCCCAATTCCAGGAAGAATCACATGCTCGGGCGGCTGGGATCTCATCTTCGAGACTCCGGTGGTTGCGGCCCGGACCGGGGTCTCGAAGACGAGACCCCAGCCACCCAGGCCAATCCCTTCACCGGGTGATTTCCGCCCAAACCGTTAGGGCGTCGTTCAGCGGCGGGGGGGTTGGAGGCTGGGGGGGACTTCGAGGCCGTGGGCTTCGAGGAGTTCTTGATCGGCGAGGAGGGTCTGGGTGGGGCCCTCGGCGATGATCTGGCCGTGGTCGAGGAGGGCGGTTCGGGGGCAGAGGTCGAGGACCATTTCGAGGTCGTGGGTGGCGATGAGCTTGGTGGCGGGGAGCGCGGCGAGGGTGGCCAGGAGGTTGCGGCGGGCTCGGGGGTCGAGGTTGGCTGTGGGTTCGTCGAGGACCAGGAGCGAGGGGTTGCAGGCGAGGATTCCAGCGAGACAGACTCGCTTACGTTCTCCGAAACTGAGGTGGTGGGGGGGGCGGTCGGCGGCTTCGGCGAGGCCGACCCTGGCGAGGGTTTCGAGGGCGATTCGGCGGGCTTCGGCTCTCGTGTGTTTCAGGTTCAGGGGGCCGAAGGCGACGTCTTCCAGGACCGTGGCGCTGAAGAGCTGGTCGTCGGGGTCCTGGAAGAGGAGGCCGACCCTTCGGCGGATTTCGGGGGCGTTGCGGGCGTTGACCGGGAGGCCGTCGATCCAGATGGCGGGTTTTTGGGCGTTTGGCGGGTTGGGAGTTGGGAGGTTGTGGTCGTGGTGCGAGGGGCGGCGGTCTCGGCCGGGGAGGAGGCCGTTGAGGTGGAGGAGGAGGGTGCTTTTGCCAGCGCCGTTGGGTCCGACGAGAGCGAGGGTTTCTCCGGGGGCGAGGGACAGATTCACGCCTCGGAGGGCTTCGCGGCCGTCGGGGTAGCGGTAGTGGAGGTTCTGGACGAGGAGGGCGGGGGTTGGGCCGTCGGTCATCGGCCTTCGGGTCCGTCGAGGGTTCGGAAGGAACCGTCCCAACCTCGGGCGAGCATGGCCGAGTGGACGCGCTCTCCTCGTTCGAGGGCTCGGAGGAGGAGGACGCCGAGGAGGCCGGTGAGGAGGCCCCAGTCGAGCTGTCCGGAGCGGCGGAAGTGGCGGGCCCGGCGGGCTCGGGTCATGCGGGCGAGCTCGTCGGCCAGGACGGCGAGGTAGCGCTGCATGAAGTGGAGCGTCAGGAGGATGGCCGAGGGGAGGCCGAGGCGTCCGAGGGCGTTGAGGAGTCGGGGAACTGGCAGGACGTGGGCCAGGGTCATGACGGCGCCGAGGGCCAGGGCGTTGCGGGCGAGAATGGCGGCAAGGACCCCGAGGAGGCCGAGTTGGGGACGGTCGGGGTGGTTGGGGGCGACGACCCAGGCGAGGAAGCCCAGGAGGGGGAGCAGGGCGACGGCGCGGCGGGAGAGGCGGGATGGGGGAAGCGCGGCAAGGCCGATGGCGAAGGCGAGGAGGAGACCGAGGGAAGCGGTCGCGGCCCACCAGGGCAGGGGGATGGCGACGGTGGCGATGACGAAGGCGAGGGTGAGCAGGACGAGGGGCCCGGTCGTCAGGCGGCATCCGCGAGCCTTTCGGGCGGGCGGCGGCTCAGGGCCCTGGAGAGGCTCAGGCCGACGGCGAAGACGACGAGGGTGCCGAGGGCTCCGGCGGCGGCGGTGGCCAGGCCGAGGGAGGGGAGGCCGGGGAGCGGCAGGGCGTAGTCGGCCAACGGGGCCGGGAGGACGGGGGGCGGTTCGGAGCCCAGCGAGAGGAAGCCGAGGCGATGGCCGACGGCTTCGAGCCCGTCGTCGACTTCGGAGGCGAGCGGGGCGAGGAAGACGGCGACGGCCAGGGCCACGGTCAGGCCGGCCAGCGCGACCTGACCTCGTCGCTGAGTCGTGGAGGGAGGGCCGAGGTCGAGGTCGGGGTCGTCGATGAGGTTGGGGCGGACCTGGAGGAGGGTTCGCAGGACCAGGCCGGTGATGAGGGCTTCTCCCAGGCCAATCGCGGCGTGGACCAGACTCATCCAGCCGAGGATGCGGAAGAAGCCGCCGCGAGTTCCCGAGGCGGCGAGTTCCAGGGAAAAGGCTCCGGCGGCCAGGAGCACCGAGAACCAGGCGGCGATCATCGCTCCCAGGACGACGCCGCCGCGCCCGCCGACGGCTCGGCGGATCGGAGCATAGATGGCGTAGCCGCCGATGGAGCCGACCAGTCCCATGTTCAGGAAGTTGGCGCCCAGGGCGGTCAATCCCCCGTCCTGGAAGAGAAGGCACTGGACCAGGAGGACCGCGGCGACGACCACGGCGCCGGCCCAGGGGCCGAGGATGACCGCGGCGAGGACGCCTCCGAGGAGGTGGCCGGAGGCGGGCAGGACGAGGAGGTGGTAGTTGACCATCTGGGCCGCGAAGACGAAGGCGGCGGTCATGCCCATGAGGACCGTGGCGCGGTCGTCGTCGCGGGCTCGGATCTTCTTGAGGGCCACGGCCAGTCCCGCCGCGGCGAGGGCGGCGGTGGCGGCGGCCACGGGGGGGGAGAGGATGCGGTCGGGGATGTGCATGGCGGGCCTTCCGCGGCGTGTGCGCGTTTTCCCAATACGCGCATAAAGCGGTGGGGGCGTCAAGCGCCTCGTGGTCTCGTTCAGGGGCATTTCGTTCTCACTTTGGGTGGACCAAAGGGGGTGCCCCTTCCGCCGACGGATGTCCCTCCCACGCCGCCCACCGGCCCCGGAATGGGGGGACAGGCACTGGCGGGGTACCGCCGGAGCCAGTCCCCGATTTCAAGGCCAATGGAAAGATCAACGGCCCTGTGGTCTCGTTGGGCAAGGTGGCCGAGGAAACAGGGTAGGGGCTGTCGCGGCCGCGGGTCGCGATCAAGCCTCGCTGGTGGGTCGCGAGCGCCCGTCCCTTTTTCCTCGGCCGCTTTCGGTTCGATCCAACGGCGTTAGCGGGGGGGGGTGGCGGCCTTGGGCTTGGGGGCGTTGGGGTTGGCGGGGGCCGGGGCAGCGGCGGGGGTTGGGGCGGGGGCTGGGGGGGAAGAGGTCTTTGGGCATGGGCTTCATCTCGATCTTGGCGGTCTTGCGCTGGTCGGCGACGATCTGGGTCTGGGTGTCGAGGCCGTACTGGTTGATGATTTCGCCCTTGTATTGCTGGAGGAGCTTGGCGGGGTCGACCGGTTTGCCGTCCTTGCGCTTGGTGACCAGGATCAGGTGTTCGCCGTAGTCGGTTTCGACGGGATCGGAGAGAACTCCGGTTTTCTGGGCGA
Source organism: Isosphaeraceae bacterium (assembly GCA_965201075.1). Taxonomy (GTDB): domain Bacteria; phylum Planctomycetota; class Planctomycetia; order Isosphaerales; family Isosphaeraceae; genus CBDAVP01. The sequence continues at coordinate 309,442 of CBDAVP010000017.1, forward strand.
AGGCGGCGGCGGAGAAGCGTTCGTCGTAGGGTCGTTTGCGCTGGAAGGTTCCGAGGTCGCCGCCGTTCTGGTTGGCCTTGACCATGTCGTCCTCGGAGATCTTGTTCGCGGCGTCGGCGAAGGTGGTCTTGCCGGATTCGATGTCTTTTTTGAGGTCCAGGAGCTTTTGTCGGGCGGCGTCTTTCTGGGCGGTGGGGGCGTCGGGGTCGACCTTGATGAGGATGTGGCTGGCGGTGACCTCGGCTCCGCTGTAGGCGTCCTTGTTGGCCAGGATGTATTTGGTAAGTACGGCGTCGGTGGCCCGGCCCAGCAGGTAGGTTTTCCAGCGGAGGGTCTGCTCGATCTCGTCGCGGATCTCGGCCTTGGTGATTCCGAGCTGGTTCATGGCCGATTCCAGGTCGGTCCCCTGCTGTTGCTGGAGTTGCTTGAGGGTTCGGTCGAGCTCGGCGTCGACCTCTCGGGGGGGGACGGGGACTTTCTGGGCGATGAGGAAGGCGTTGAGGAGGCGGGTGTTAATCAGGCTGTTGAGGGCGAGGTCGTAGGCCATCGCCTCCTGGCCGGGGGGGACGCCCTGGGTGGTGAGGAAGTCGAGGACTTCGCGGCGGGTGACCTTTTCGCCGTTGGCGATGGCCAGGGGGGCTTCGAGACGGGGGTCTCGGCGAGGGGCGACGGTGGCGGCCTTGGGAGTGGCGGCTTTTGGGGTGGTGGCGGGGGGTTGCTGGGCCAGGATGGCGGCGTTGGGGACGATCAGCGAGAGGGCGGTGAGGGCCCCTCGGATGGGCAGACGCATCGGACGCTCCTCCCTGCGGTGGTCACGGACGATCCCGGGCCGCCGGGCGGTGCTTGAACTCGGGGGCCGGCGGCGACGGCCCGATTATACGGGCAGAGCCGGGAGGTGCCACGGGGATTTCGGCGGGGGGCAGGGCCATTTCGTTCTCACTTTGGGTGGACCAAAGGGCCCCCCTTTCGCCGACTGATGTTCCTCCCGCGCCGCCCACCGGGCCCCGGAAGAAGTCCCTCCCGCGCCGCCCACCGGGCCCCGGAATGAGGGACAGGCACCGGCGGAGTACCGCGGAGCCAGTCCCCGATTGCAAGGCCAATGGAGAAATCCACGGTCCCGCGGCGGGGGCGTTTGCTCAGCGGTCGGGGCCGGGTCTCAGTGGGGGGAGGTCGGGGCGGGGGAGGTCGGGCCAGCGGATGTTGGGGGAGGGGGGCGGATCGAGCCGGAAGGGGCCGTCGGGCCAGTGCTGGAGGACCCGGTAGGACAGGAAGGCCAGCAGGGCGTACATTCCCAGGGTCGCCCAGGGGGAGGGGGCCCAGAACTTCAACGCCGTGCCGAAGGAGCGTTTGATCTTGGCGCCCCGGAGGTTGACGCTGAACATCTCGTCGAGGATCAGGTGGGACAGGAAGCCGAGGAGGACCGCGGCGGCCATGACCAGGCGGAGGGTCTGGTTGGCGGTGGGGTAATAGAGGTAAGTGAGGGCTCCCCAGACGGCGCAGCAGGGGAGGCTGTGGCTGATGCCGCGGTGGACCATCAGGCGGGCGAGGGCCCGGCGGAGGCCGTGGCGGATGGCGATGTAGGCCAGGACGACGGCCCAGAGGCGGACCTCGAAGGGCTCGTCGGGGGCGACGTGCAGCCAGGCCAAGAGCGCGGCGAGGACGCCGAGGATGCCGGTGAAGCCCTTGAGCTCGACGCCGATGGGGTGGTCGAGGTCGGGAAGGAGGCCGCTGAGCGTCGTCAGCATCGCCGCGACCGATCCATACAGCCAGTGGACCCCGCCCGCGACGTAAGCCCCCCAGGCGTAGACCGCCCCGAGCGAGCCGGCGAAGGTGATGTGCTGGCGGTAGTCTCCCATCTTGAGGGTGGTGACTACGGGTTGGCGGGGGGTGTGTCAAGGCGGATGTGTCGGGGAGGATTGGCTTGCGGGGTTGGGGTTGAGGACCGGGGGCGCGAGGCTGGGGTGTGGGAGTCGGATTGGCGGGGCGGTCGAGGATTGGTGCCGTGATGCGCGTGGACCATTGGCGTGGTATTCAAGAGGGGGAATCCAGGGTAAAGTGGCTCTTGGGAGGATTCGACAAAGGACCGCCTGGGGAGTCACCCGGCGATCCCCACTCCCCGCCGGTATCCTGAGTTCGCGTACTAGCGAACGCTCGATCAAACCCCGTTTGTGTACGGGTGGTTTCCATGCAGTTTCTCCACAGCGAGGTTGCCGCGGGGCCGCATGACAAGATCGAGGTCAGCCTCAATGGCCAGGCGAACGTATTGCTCATGGATACGCCGAACTTCGACAAGTATCGGAAGGGCGAGGCTTATCGATACTACGGCGGACTTGCCAAACTCTCGCCTGTCCGACTCGCGGTCCCGTATCGCGGGAACTGGCACGTGGTCGTCAACCTCGGTGGGTTCGCGGGGACGGTCCGCGCTGGCGTACGGGTGATCCAGGAAACCCATGCCTAGAGGTTCGAGTGCCTCAGCGCAAGGCCGGTGAACACCGGCCCCCTCCCGTGGTCGTCTACACTCCCGTGGGGGAGTTAAAGATTTACGAAATCTCGGAGGCCGAACTGGAGAAGCTGGAGGCGGGCCCGCCGGGCCAGATCCACCTCAGCTTCGCGCTCGCCTTGCTTCCGGTGGCGGTGACCGTTCTGATTACGATCCAGACGGTGTTGATCGTTCAGAATCGGCTCTACTACGGCTACCTGATCGCCTTCTGGGTCTTTCTGGTGCAAGGGATGATCTCCCTCGTCCAGTGGTACACGAAGAGCCGGGATTTCAAAAGGCTGGTGGCCGACATCCGCGGTCGAATGCCGGCCAAGCCAGGTATCGCCGAGCAGTTGTTGTTGCCGGGGCCGGTGGCTGATCCGGAGGCGAGGGAATAGCCGTTCTGGAGCTAACGCGCCACGCCGCCACCTTTGCAGGGCTTGAACTTGCCGACCGCGCGGAGAACCCCTCTCCCCATCCCCCGCCTCGGATTTCGTCCGCTCACGCCCACTGGACGGTTCGGTCCCCCTCGACGACCTGGCCGATGACCCAAGCGGGGGTGTCGAGTTCTTCTCGGAGGGTCCTGGCGATTGACTCGGCGTAGTAGTCCGAGACGATCAGGACCAGGCCGATTCCCATGTTGAAGACGCGGAACATCTCCTCGTCGGGGACCTGTCCCAGCGACTGGAGCCAGGGGAAGACCTTGGGAACCTCCCAGGTTCGCTCCAGACGCAGGCCCAGGCCTTCGGGAAGGATGCGCGGGGGGTTGTCGATCAGGCCACCGCCGGTGATGTGGGCGATTCCGTGGATGATTCGCTTGACGCGGTAGTGGCGGTAGATCCCCTTCAAGGGGCGGACGTAGATGCGGGTGGGTTCCAGGAACTCGTCGGCCAGGGTCCGGCCCAGTTCGGGGACGAAGGCGTCGGGGGCGATCCCGGCGTGTTCGATCGCGATCTTGCGGGCCAGACTGTAGCCGTTGGAGTGGAGCCCGGAACTGGCCAGACCGACGACCTTGTCCCCTTCGCGAATCTCGGCGCCGGAGAGGCGGTGCTTGCGCTCGACGACGCCCAGGCAGAAGCCGGCCAGGTCGTACTCTCCGGGGTGGTAGAAGTCGGGCAGGATCGCCGTTTCTCCACCCAGCAGGGCGCATTCGGCCTCGACGCAGCCGTCGCTGATTCCCTTGACGACCTGGCGGGTCAAATCGGGGTCGTCGCGACTCATGGCGACGTAGTCCAGGAACAGCAAGGGCTCGGCGCCGGCGCAGAGGCAGTCATTGACCGACATGGCCACCAGGTCGATGCCGACGGTCTGGTGACGCCCGGTGGCGAAGGCCAGTTTCAGCTTGGTGCCGACTCCGTCGGTGGAGGCGACGAGGACGGGGTCTCGATACTTGCGGGTCAGCAGAGAGCCGCCGTCGTCGAGGCGGAACAGGCCCGCGAAACCGTCCTTCCACTGGATGACCCGAGGCGTGAAGGTGCGTGCCAGCAAGGGGGGGAGCTGGGCCATCGTCCGTTCGTAGGTGTCGAGGTCGACTCCGGCGGACTTGTAGTCGATCGGCTCGGGCATGGCGGCGGTCGTTTCGCGGGAGGTGATCGGGATTTGGGTTCGGGCCTTGGCGCCCGACTTGGGGGCGGATTCTAGCGTAAAAGGGGGGGCCGGCGGAACGGCCGAGGGGCCCGGGGTCGGATGCTTGATCGGGCCGGGGAGGCGGTTTATCCTGGGTCCGCATGCCAGAATGCCCCCCCGCACCACTCACCGAGGGACAACGATGACGCGCAAGTGGACCACCCTGGGGGCCTGCCTGGCCGCCACCTTGCTGGCGGTGGCCGGCCTCTCGCTGGCCGAGGACGAGAAAGAGAAGTCGGCCCTGGAAGGGATCATGGAGAAGGTTGGGTCCAAGAACGGCGCCATCGCCAAGGCCGTCCGAACCGCCCCGGCCTGGGCCAAGGGGAGCAAGAAGGCCAAGGACGACGCCGACGAACTCGTCAAGCTGTTCAAGGAAGCCAAGGAGATCAAGGACGCCGCCGAGAAGCAGAAAAAGCCCTACGAGGATTGGGTCAAGCTCAACGACGAGCAGATCAAGGTCCTGGAAGACTTCGCCGAAATCGCCGGCAAGCCGGGCAAGCAGGACGAGGCCAAGACGTCGTTTGAGTCGGTCAAGAAGGTCTGCGCCGACTGCCACAAGGTCTTCCGCGTCGAGGACGAGTGAGTCTTCTGGCCGCTCGGGGAGGGTCGGCCCCCGCGGCCGATCCTGCCCGAACGATCGTCGCCGTCCGCTAGCTTTGCCGCCCCTCGATCGCCAGCAAGAGCACCACGGTTGCCACGGCCAGGGGGCGAGGCAACCGGCCGTCGGCGTCGTCGGACAGGTCCACGGTGAACTTGGGGGGGATGCCCAGGAAATTCTGCTTCATCGTGCCGACGACCTGGCCGTCAATCTCGATCAGGAATGTCTGGGGCAAAAGAAGGGTCGCCAGTTCGACGACCCGGCGCACCAGGGCCTTCCAACTGCTTTCCTCGACCACACGGCCACGCACGGTCCCGTGTTCGTCGAGGATTTCCCAGGAGTCGCGGAGCATCGACGACCAGCCCTTGCGCCTCAGGGCGCCGACGACCTCGCCGGCCTGGGTGTCGGTCACTCGGTACGAGGCCGACCAGTCGACCATGCGATCGGCCTGGATGAACAGCAGTTCCTCGGTCTGGGCCTCGTCGGAGTAGACCCGGATGTCCTCGCGGAGTTTGAACGCCTTCTGCCGGGAATAGGCCAGCAATCGGCCGTCGGTGGTCTCCAGCCGGAATGCCGCGCCCAGGAGCTTGAAAAGCTGCCGGGTGGCCACAAAGGTTTCTTGCCGATAGATTTCGGGGATGGACGCGGGCATGAGTCAGGGTCTCCCGGGGATGTCGCCCGTCGACGATAGTGGCGAGTGGCCGCCGGGGCAAGCCGACGCCGTAGCCGATCCTCGGCGCGTGTCGCGATTCCTGGACCGGACGTTGGCGACGATCGCCGAGGATCTCGCGCTGGACGAGGCCCTACTCCTGGAGGCCGAGGCCGGCCTTGGCGGAGTTTTGCGACTCTGGGAACCGGCGAGATACGCCGTGGTGCTGGGGGCCTCGGGTCGCTGGCGGGACGAGGTGCGCGCCGACGCCTGCCGGGCCGATGGGGTGGACCTGGCGAGGCGGTCCAGCGGCGGCGGGACGGTGGTGGTTGGGCCCGGAGCGTTGAACGTGGCGGTGGTCCTACCGGTGGCCGCGTCGCCGGAGTATCGCGCCGTCGACACGGCCCAGCGGTCGGTCTTGGCACGCCTGGCCGCGACGATCCGAGAATCGTTTGGCGTGCCGGCGGAGGTTCTGGGTTCGGGCGACCTAACTCTAGGGATTCATAAATTTTCCGGCAGCGCCCAGCGACGCCTGCGGAACCATTTTCTGGTCCATGCGACGGTTCTGTATGACTTCCCTCTCGATCGGATCGCCCGCTATCTGGCGACGCCGGGGCGACAGCCGTCTTATCGGGAGGGGCGGCCGCATGAGGACTTCGTGACGAATCTGGGCCTACCCCGCTCGGCCGTGGCCGAGGCTGCTCGTCGGGCCTTCCTTCAGGAAAGGGGGACGGTTGTCGAGGCGGCGGTCCCGACCGAGACGATTGCCCGCCTGGTGGCCGAGCGGTTCGGCGAACGGGCGTGGATCGAGCGGTTCTGAGGTTCGCAGGACCATTTCGTCCTCACTTTGGGTGGATCAAAGGGGACTGGCTCCGGCGGTACTCCGCCAGTGCCTATCGCCCTTTCGCCGACGGATGTCCCTGCCACGCCGCCCACCGGTCCCCGGAATGGGGGACAGGCTCCGGCGGAGTACCGGCGGAGCCAGTCCCCGATTGCGAGGCCAATGGAGAAATCCACGGCCTGCGGCCCTGCTGGGGTTGGGCTCGGGCTTGAATCGCGGTGACTCGGCGGCTAGGATTGTCCGCTTCGGCGCCGTGGCAATGCCCAATTGGGTCCGCGGGGCGAGTCGGCCGGTTGGATCGTGGCGAGGGATGACGTCCGATGTCGATGGATAAGAGCCTCAAAAAAGGCGGCGGCCTGAGCCGGTCGCGCAACGTCTTGACCCGTCCCGAGCGGCTGGCCCTGCTCCAGGAAGACGAGAAGTGGACGCCCAAGCAGGGGGTCTACAACCTGCCCAAGACCAAGTACCGACGATTGGCCCCCGGTCAGTCGGGCCCGAAGCGCGAAGGCGCCGAGAACTGAGCGACCGGACCGGGCGGGGGCGACTTCGCGTGCCCCCGGGTTCGTCCTCAGCGGTCGGTTGGCAGGGCGTTGAGATCGTTGGCCAGGGCGAAGTCGCTGGCCGTCAGGCCGCCGTCGGCGTGGGTCAACAGTTCGATGCGGACGGTCCGATAGCTCAGGACGAGGTCGGGGTGATGGTCGGCCCGCTCGGCTACCGCCGCGGCGGCGTTGAGAAATTCCAAAGCGCGGCGGGCCGAGGGGAATTGCCAGGCGCGGACCAGCATATCGCCGACGCGGTCCCAACCCGGGGCTGCCGGGAGTTGGTCCTGGACCTCGCCGTCGCTGAACTTGGGCATGAGCGGCCCCCGGGGTTTGGGGACGGTCGACGGGGCGTTCTCCGGCGCGATTATCCCCGCCGGACGCCGGCCAGACAAGGTGCGACGACCCAGCCTCGTCGGGATTTCGGGGTCCGGTCATGACGTCGCCGTTGTTGGGTTTCTGCCTGGCGATCGTGGCATCGAGCCTGCTGGGCGGGGCCCTGCCCCTGGCCACGGTGCTGACCCATACCCGTTTGCAGATCTATCTCAGCTTCGCCGCCGGCGCCATGCTGGGAGCGGCGTTCTTCCACATGCTGCCCGAAGCCGTGGAGGCGGGCTCGCCGGGCACGCTGAAATGGGCGGCGGCGGGCTTGCTCGCCCTGTTCTTCCTGGAACGCTTCTTCGCCTTTCACCATCACGAGGCCCCGGCGATACCGGGGGAGCCCTGCCCGGGGCACCCTCACGAGCACGCTCACGGCAAAGGGCACGCGGCCGGGGTGGTCGACGCGGCGGCGCCGGGGCGAACGGGGCGGGGCGAGACCAAGGGGACCTCGCTGCATTGGGGGGCCGCGGCGTTTGGCCTGGCGATCCACTCCGTCGCCGGAGGGGTGGCGCTGGCCAGTGCCCTGGCCGCCGGCCCCCACGGCGGGTCTCACTGGTCGGGCCTGGGAGGCGCGGCCTGGGGAGTTTTCCTGGCCACCTTGATCCACAAGCCGGCCGACGCCCTGACGATCGTCAGCCTGATGCTCCGCGCCGGCGTGCCCCGTGCCCGCGCCCACGCGGTCAACCTCCTGTTCGCGTTGATGATCCCGACGGGCGCCCTGCTGTTCGTGGCCGGTGTGGGGACTCTGAGACCCGAGGCGGCGGCGGCCGTGAGCGCCGCGGCCCTGGCGTTCTCGGCTGGAACCTTTTTGTGCATCGCCCTGAGCGATTTGCTGCCGGAGCTCCAGTTCCACGCCCACGACCGTCTGCCCCTGTCCGCGGCCTTGCTGGCTGGCTTCGCCCTGATGGCCCTAGCCGGTGGGATGGAAGGCGACCCGTCGGGGCCGAGAGAACCCGTCGGGGCGGCGGCGGCGATCGTGGCCCCGGGTCGCTAGCCGGCGCGCCAGGGCCATTTCGTTCTCACTTTGAGTGGACCAAAGGGGATTGGCTCCGCCGGTGCTCCGCCTGTGCCAGTCCCCCTTTCGCCGACGGGTGTCCCTGCCACGCCGCCCACCGGACCCCGGAATGAGGGACAGGCACCGGCGGGGTACCGCCGGAGCCAGTCCCCGATTGCGAGGCCAATGGAGAAATCAACGGCCTCGCTGGCGTGGGGTCGACCCTGGCGGTGGGGGGTCGTTTCGCCCTATAGTGAGAGCCAGTCCCGCCTGCTCGCGAGTCCGATTGGCGTCCGCGGCTGGTTCCTCGCCCCGAGCCCGAGCCCCCCGAACCTCCCCATGCCCACCACGTCCGATCCCGGGGCCGCTCCGGATGTCAGCCGGCCGGAGTGGAGCGTCGTCATCGACCCGGTCCTGCGCCAGGAGCTGGAGCGCCACGTCCTGGTCACGGACTGGGAAAAGCTCATGGGCATGGTCGACGTTGTCTACAACTGGGGACGACGGTCGAGCCTCTGGCCGCTGGGGTTTGGACTGGCCTGCTGCGCGATTGAGATGATTTGCACGGCCTCCAGCCGGTTCGACATCGCCCGGTTCGGCGCCGAGGTGTTTCGCGGCTCGCCCCGGCAGGCCGACGTCATGATCGTGGCCGGCACCGTCACCAAGACGATGATGCCGATGATCGCGCGGCTGTACGACCAGATGCCTGAGCCCAAGTACGTGATCGCGATGGGGGCCTGCGCCACCGGCGGCGGTCCGTTCAAGGAGGGGTACAACGTCGTTTCGGGGATCGACAAGTACCTGCCGGTCGACGTCTACGTCCCTGGCTGCCCGCCGACTCCCCAGGCTTTGCTCAACGGCCTGATGGCGCTTCAGGCCAAGATTGACGGACAGCGGATCGGGCGGTTGCCCTGGTATCAGGAAGGGGTCGAGCGCGAGGTGCCGGTCCCGGTGCTGGGGCCCGACCTGATTGACCTGCGACTGGTGGAAGTGACCGCAGAGCGAGCCGCCGCCGGCCTGCTGGACGCCCAGGAGGCCAAGCTCCCCCGGCCGACGTTGATCCCCGCCCCGGCTGTCGACTCCGTTGCCCCGGAGGCAGCGCCGGCCGATGCGAGGACGGTCGCCGCGGCGGCCCGGACGTCGAGCAAGGCGGCGAGGGTTCGGGCCCACTCGCCGGCGGGCACGTCCGTCGGCGAGGTTGCGGCGGCGCCCGCGGCCTCGACGCCCCGGCCGGTCAAGAAGGCCAGGCTCGCCGAGGCCCGTCCGAGTCTTCGGTGGCTGGGAGACGAGGGCCTGAGCGACCTGGTCTTGAGAATTCACAAACGCTTTGGGGCCGAGATCGTCAAGCCTGCCCATGCGGCCTTGCTGGTCGAGCCGAGCGACCTCCTTCCCGTGGCCCAGTACCTCCGCGACGACGATCCGGTCCGCTTCGACTACCTCGCCAGCCTCCAGGCGACTCACTTTGAGGACGGCATCGAGGTCAGCGTTCAACTCGACAGCACCGCCGCTCCTGGCTCCTTGATCCAACTGAGAGTCCGCGCCGCCGAGGCCGAGGGCCAAGGGGTTGTTCCCTCGTTGACGGGCATCTGGCCGGGGGCCGACTTCCAGGAGCGCGAGGCGTACGACATGTTCGGCGTCCGTTTCGCCGGGCATCCCGACCTTCAGCGCATTTTGATGTGGGAAGGCTACCCCTATTACCCACTCCGCAAGGATTTCCTTGAACCCTATTACGAGGAACCCCGCAAGGTCTACGAAAGCCGCGTCGACGATGGTCAGGGGCGTCACAAACGGGCCGAGGAGCTGAACCCGTTTGGCTCGAACACCAAGATTCCGCGCGACTTCAAAGGCTGGGTCGGGCTTGATTCGGGCGATGACGTCAAGGGAAAGACCCTGATCCCCGGCGGCGTCGAGGTCCAGGATCTGGGCTCGGACCAGTTCGTCCTGAGCATGGGACCCCAGCACCCGAGCACCCACGGCGTCTTCCGCATGAACCTGCGGCTCGACGGCGAGACCGTGGTGGGCTTGAAGCCGGTGATGGGCTACATGCACCGCAACCATGAGAAGATTGGCGAGCGCAACACGTTCTTGATGAACATGCCGTTCACCGACCGGCTCGACTACCTCACCAGCATGGCGAACAACTTCGCCTATGCCCTGGCCGTCGAGCAGTTGATGGGCGACGACGCGCGAGTTCCCGAGCGCGCCGAGTACCTGCGCGTCATCATGGCCGAGTTGACCCGCATCGCCAGCCACATGTGGTCGATCGGGTTCTTGCTGAACGACCTGGGGGCGTTCTTCACTCCGGCGCTGTACGCGATCGAGGAACGCGAGCTGATCCTCGACCTGTTTGAGTGGGTCGCCGGTAGTCGGATGATGTGCAACTACTTCCGGTTTGGCGGCGTGGCGTTTGACCTACCGCCGGGCTGGGCCGAGCGCTGCCGCAAGATCGTCGAGACCCGACTTGATCGCAAAATCGACGAACTGGACCGGCTGCTCTCGGCGAATGAGATCCTCCTGGACCGCACCAAGGGGGTGGGCGTCCTGTCGGCCCAGCAAGCGATCGCCCTGTCGACCTCGGGGCCGGTCCTGAGGGCTTCGGGTGTCGCGTATGACCTGCGACGGGCCGCCCCCTACAGCATTTACGACCGCTTCGCGTTCGACGTGGTGACGGGAACCGCGGGCGACCTTTACGACCGCTACTTCGTTCGCCTTCAGGAGATGCGTCAGAGCGTGGCCATCCTGAAGCAGGCGCTACGAGGCTTGCCCGGTGGGCCGATTTTGGCGGGCAAGAAGGCGTATCAGATCAAGGTCCCGGCTGGCGAGGCGTATTCGCGGACCGAGTCGCCCAAGGGGGAGCTGGGTTTCTATCTGGTGGCCGATGGCTCGGCCGGGCCGTATCGGTACCACATTCGCAGCCCGAGCTTCCTGAACCTTCACGCCCTGGAGCCGATGTGCCTGGGGCATACCGTGGCCGATGTGGTGGGCATCCTCGGGGGCCTGGACATCGTGCTGGGCGAGGTGGATCGTTGACTTGGTCAGTTCGGCTATGGGTAGTTGAAGGCTGTTCGCGAGACCCAGGTTCCATAGGGCTGTGTCCCGAAAAGCTGTATCAGACAGGAAGACTAAACGCAAATTTGTTATCGAATCCCAAATGTTTAAATTCTATGTTTGAACCCGGATTTGTGCAGGTCTTTGCTTGCAGGCAACCGGACGACCAAAAGTTATTCACTTGAGGTCGGTCATCTCGCGTCGCCGCAGGTTGTACTCAAGGGGCAAGCTCCAAAATCATCGTGGTAATGGGTACACCAACCTATTGCAGTCAGGTGTTTCCTACCATATCCTCGTATACGCCTCATCACCCATTCGACGCCGGACCTCTTTGACACCGCGTAGACCTAAAGCAAATGGCAGCAAAAAACTCTTCAAACCCCAAAAGGCCAGCCCAAGCGCGGGCTACAAGCAAAACCGATGACTCGCCCAAGGAACGAAATACATTCTCGGGCGAGGCACTTCCACGCCGTACTCTCGAGCAGGCAGTCCGTGTGCCAGAAATTCTTCACTTAACATTTGCGGGAAAACCGGCGACTAGAACTGAGATCACTCGGACCCTGGGTATCGGAGTACGCTCAGCCAATACACACTATCTGTTCGCATCAGCTCAATCGTATGGGTTGGTGGTCAGAGAGGTTGAGCAATTTAGCCTCTTGGAAACCGGCCGCAAAATTGTCGCGCCGACGTATGATGGTGAGGAAAAAGAAGCTCGACTGAAAGCAGTCCTTACACCGTCAATCCTTAGCAAGTTCTACACGGATTACAACGGTCATCAAATCCCTGGTGCAGCTCATTTTCCAAATGTTCTTGAAAATCGATTTGGCGTTCCCCGAGACCGTGTTGAAGAAGCGATACAACTTCTGTTAGATAACGCTCGCTTTGTTGGTATTCTCCGTGAGGCAAGCCTGGGTGAACAGCCTAGAATCAACCTCTCGATCACCGGCGACCCAGGGGGGTCGTCAGTGCTTTTGGAAGAGCGTTTGCCAGAGACTGGAGGGCCTGAGCCGCGTGAGCTGTCGTCGCTAGTGGCCGATGGGGATTGGGACCGGGTCTGCTTTTACATTACACCTATTGGTGAAGACGCTAGCGAGCATCGCAGGCACGCCGATATGATGCTTCGGCACCTTCTCGAGCCGGTGGCTCAACAACTAGGTCTCAAGGTCGTCCGAGCAGATAAGATCGAGCGAGCCGGAATTATCACTCAACAAATTTTCGAGCACTTAATGCGGTCGAGAATATGTGTTGCCGATCTATCCTTCACTAACCCAAATGCATTCTACGAACTTGGGGTTCGGCATGTATTTATGCGCCCGACAATCCAGGTCATCCGTAAAGGCGATCCGATCCCGTTTGATGTTTCGCTAGGCAGAACGATTGTTATTGACACCTCAGACATATATACAGTAATAGACCGTGTAGAGTCCGCACGCCGCGAGTTACTCGAGCAAATGAAGGCCATCGTTGAAAGCCGATCCGACATCCCTGGGGATGATAATCCTGTTCATGCCTATTTGCCTGGGATCAAAATTGCTATCCCGCGATAAGGTTCCGTTCCGCAGACGTTTCGTAAAGCCCTGTGTCTAACTCGTGACAGTTCGTGTGGTATTTTCTATACCGTCGTTGCCATAAGGAGTCGATTGACCCACCCAAACTCGCTCTGCATTGGAGCCGTTCGTGCTATGATGCCTGTTCCGGATGTCGAGTTAGTTTTGATCAGTCTATCGGAAGTTCTATCCTGCGACCGCTGAGGCACTGCACGTCGTTGGAGTTGGCTGGAGCTGGACTGGCGTCCTTATTGAAACCGGAACTGTCAGTCGATGAGCAGCAACCCCGTGTTTGTGAGCCCACCGATCCGTTACGGCAGTGTGTAATGCCGTGCTGCAATTAGGTGTGGAGGGCACGGATGGGGCTACTGGCCTCGAATCAGGCGTGGCAGCAAACAGTGGGAGCATTTAGGCGTTCCGATGTTCCTAGCCGCTGTTGAACTGTGTTGTTCAAGGGGGATTGGGCTGCGATGAGTTTCGGCAAGGGGATCATCGTCGGCCACCTGGTGACGCTGCGGCGGTTCGTCCGCACGTTCCTGGTGGGTCAGGGGCGGACCTGGAAGCGCCGGGGCGGGGGCTACCTGCCGGTGGATCTTTGGTGGGGTCGCAAGACTCGGGGGCAACAGCCGACGGTGGTTCAGGACGACACGACCGAGGGCCTGTTCACGGTCGAATATCCCGACGAACGCCTGCCCGTCCACGAGCGATTTCGCTACCTGCCGGTGCTGCTCTATGACGAGGAGGACGGCAACGTCCGCTGCACCGCCTGCGACATTTGCGCCAAGGTTTGCCCTCCGCAGTGCATCTGGATCGAGCAGGCGCATGGGCCCTCGGGCAAGGTCGCCTCGCTGCCGGCCGAGTTCACCATCGACATGGACGTCTGCATGAACTGCGGACTTTGCGCGGAGTATTGCCCGTTCGACGCGATCAAAATGGATCACAACTTCGAGCTGGCCAATTACGAGCGCCACCGCACGCACATTTACGGTTTGCAAGACTTGCTGGTCTCCAGCGCCTACTATGAGCGTTCGCATCCGGAGGCCTGGTCCGACGCCGAAGAGGTGGCCGAGCGTGGCAAGGTGGCCCGGAAAAAGGCCCAGCGGCTGGCCAAGGCCGTCGGGGGCCGAGTGGCCGAGGGCTCGGGCCTTGTGGGGGGCGGCGATGCCCACTAGAATGGCCGCTCCCGCGTCCTTGAGGGTCCTGACCGCGATGATCCCCACCCCACCGAAGCCCAGGTTCGAGGCCGGCACGCGTGTGCGGGTGATCCAGCACGTGCGGGTTGGCCACCGCCGCTGGACCACCGAGACCGGCGGCATCGTCGAGCGCGAGGGCATTCGGCCCCGTCGGCGGCATGGAGATGGGCGGCAAGGCGCTTTACTGTCACCAGCCGACCCTACGCCTGCGACGCGATGATGGCGAGATCATTGTGGTCGCCCTGGACGAGAACACCGAGGTCCACCCCGTCGACGCCGCGTTGCCCGCCACCCCCTGAACTTGATCCGACCTGAACCGGAAGCGCCCGCCACGCGATGATCCTGACCCAATTCGCCTTCGTCGGGCTGCTGCTACTGGCGGCCGTCACCTTTGGGCTGGCCCCTTTGGTCCTGGTCGCCCTGGTGGCCCCTCGCAAGCGGTCGAAGACCAAGGGGCAGACCTATGAGTGCGGCGTGCTGACCACCGGGGAAACCTGGGTCCGGTTCCGCATTCAGTATTACGTTTACGCCTTGCTGTTCGTGGTCTTTGACGTCGAGACGGCGTTTCTTTACCCCTGGGCCGCGGCCTATGGCGGCCTGGGGACGTTCGCCCTGGTTGAGATGGCGGCCTTCCTGATCGTCCTGGCCGTGGGACTGGCCTATGCCTGGGCCGGGGGCGTGCTGAAGTGGACCTGATGACGACGACGACGCGCCGCGAAGGGGGCCGACGGTGATCCTCGGCCAACCCGCGACGCGGTGGCTTGGGTGGCTGCTGTGGCTGGGGCGTCGGCTTCTTCGGCGTCTTTCCCGGCATCGTCGCGTACATGGTCTGGGGCGAGCGCAAGGTCGCGGCGCGGTTTCAGGACCGCATTGGTCCCAACCGCGTCGGCCCTTTCGGCCTGCTGGTGCCGATCGCCGACGCGATCAAGCTCATCACCAAGGAAGCCCTCGTTCCTGCCTCGGCCGACCGCCTGGCCCACCTGCTGGCCCCGTTGATCCTGATCGTCTCGGCGTTCCTGGTCCTGGCAATGATCCCCTTCGGCATCGTGGGCGGCCCCGACGTCTCGGGCCATTATCCGGCCCTGGCGGCGGTGGGGCTCCCCTCGAACCTCTTGCTGCTGGTCGCCGCCGCGGGCCTCTCGACCCTGGGGATCTTCCTGGCCGGCTGGTCGAGCCGCAACAAGTTCGCCTTGATGGGCGGCATGCGGGCGGTGGCTCAACTGGTGTCGTATGAGGTTCCCCAGGTGTTGGCGACAGTGCCCATTGTTCTGTGGGCCGGGAGCCTGAACCTGGGCGTGATCGTTAGCGAGCAATTCGCCCACGGGTGGTACTCGGCCTCGCCCCCGGGATTGCTGGCGTTCGCGCTGCTGACGATCAGCAGCATCGCCGAGGTCAACCGCGCCCCGTTTGACATCCCCGAGGCCGAGTCCGAGATCATCGCTGGCTTCCACACCGAGTATTCCGGCATGCGGTTCGGCCTGTTCTTCCTGGCCGAGTACATGAACGTCTTCGGCGTCAGTTGCCTGGGGACCGTGCTGTTCCTGGGGGGCGGCAGCCTGCCGTTCGTCGGCTTCCACTCGGCCTCGACGGGAAGCACCGGGTCGGTCGTGATGGCGAATCTGTTGCTCTTGCCGGTCTTTGGCCTGAAGCTGGCCACCTACGTTTTTGAGGCGAGCGTGTCGTCCGGCAGCCGCGCCAGCGCGTCGCTCGGGAACCAGATCGTGTCGGGCAGGCCGACCAACACCGGCTCGTCGTCGCCGACCAGCGGACATGCACGAAAGATGGCGTCGCACAGCCCCGCTGCCTGCGGCTGCACGACGAAGGCGGTGTCGACCTGCCCGATCCCGCCGCCGTAATAGCGCACGATGTCCGACTTGGTCGGCGAGATGACGAAACAGATCTTGGTCGCGCCGCCCGCTACCATCCGCTCGACCAAATACTCGCTGACCGCCTTGGGACGTTCGGTGCCGTCCGCTTCGACGCGGCTGCCGACCGGCAGCAGCTCCTTGGAAAAGGCGAGCGGCTGAATACGCGTGCCGTTGCCGGCGGCGGGAATGATCCCCCACATCAGGCGACGGTCGCGACGGAACCGGCGATCGCGCTCTCGACCAGCGCGATCAGCTCGCGTGCGCGGACCGCCGAGCTGTGCTCGGTCAGCACGCGTTCGCGCGCGCGCGCGGCAATCCGTTCGAGCTCGGCCTCGGACAGCGCAAGCGCGGCCAGGACGTCGTCGGTGCCGTCGACCAGCAGGATCTCCTCACCGGGCACGAAAAAACGATCGAGCCCGTCCCAGTCGTCGGACACGATCGGCACACCGCACGCGGCCGCCTCGAACAGCCGCCCCGACGGGCACCATCCCATTGCCGCCATGTCGCCGCGCGTGACGTTGAGCGTCAGCCGCGACGAGCTGAAAAATGCCGGGTGATCGGGCGGCGCTACGTGCCCGACGAAGAACAGATTGTCCGCCCAAGCGAAATCGGCCGGATAGCTCGATCCGCCGAGCACGAAGCGCCGCTCCGGCATCCACCGCGCAGGCGCGAGGAACAATCGGTCGAGCGCCGGCTGGCGATCGGCGGCAAAGGTGCCGAGATACGACAGGTCGCCCGCGAACGCCGGCTGCGGCGCCATCGGGCGATGCGCGTCGGGATCGACATGGCCGTACAGCGCCGCCGTCCGCCGCGCGCCCAGCCGCTGCTCCAACGCCGCCAGCGCCGGACCGCCGGTATAGCTCAGCACCAGGTCGAACCCGCCCAGTCCGGCCGTTGGCAGATAATCGATCGTCTCGCCCGCCGCCAACCGCGCCAGCGTGACCGGTGTGTCCATGTCATAGAACACCGCCGCGCCACGCGCATTCTGCGCCAGCCGGGTCGCTGCCTCCGCATCGGGGCAGTAGGAGGTGACGAACACCGCATCGGCATCGCGCAGCGCCGGCCAGGCGGCGGTCACCTCGGCCCAGTCGCGGTACAGCAGCAGCCGTGCGTCGGGCAGCGCCGTCAGGTCGCGGTGCGGGGCGTACCAGGGGACGTCGCGCTCGACGAACGTCACGTCGTGACCGTCGCGCGCGAGTGCCTTGATCAGGCCGCGCCACAGCGTCGCATGACCGTTGCCCCAGGACGAACTCACCGTCAGCCCGAACACGACGATCTTCACCTGTGCCCTCCCAGACAACGCGCGCAGGGCTAACCAGGCCTGGCCTACTTACATTCCGTCGCGCGGAACCATCAGAGACGCAAGGAAACAATCCGCCGCCGCCAAATCCGGCAGCGCGTCACTCGGGCGGGGGCAGTGTCGGCGTCGCGCCCGGCACCGCGGGCGTGATCGGGACGAGTTCATAAAGGTCGAGCAGGCTGCCCGCGCCTGCTCGGGTCAGCGTCAGCCGCCAGCGAAACGGGCTGACCCGCTCGACGATACCCGCGACGTCCGCGGCCGAATGGCCGTAGACCGGCGCCTCACCGGGCGTGCTCGCACCCTTCAACGTGCCGAGAAAGATCTGTCGGGTGGCGGTGTCGGGCAGGATCCAGCCGGTCGGCAGGGTCGACCCGGTCTGCTTGGTAAAGCCCAGCTTGCCGTCCCTGATTTCGACATAGCAGAAGTCGGGCTTGAACGTCCGGAATGTGGCGCGCGCGCCGAAACGCAGCAGCCGGCAATAATACGAGCCGGGCGGCAGCGCCGGCGACTCGAGCGCGACGGCGGGATCGAGGATCGCGCCTTCTGCCTGCCGCGCGGCCAGCGTGCGCCGTCCCGCCCGCGACGTCGCCCGCGCCCAGCTTTGCGGCAGCGCGGCGATCAGCACCCGGTCCGCCGGCGTCGCGATGCCCAGCCACTCGGGTCCGGCGACGGGGGCAGGGGCCGCCGCCGTCACCCGCGACGTCTGCGTTGTGGCGAGGTGCGAGCACCCTGCAAGCAACGGCAACAGTACGCTCAGCACCCGGACGATCCTGGCCATTACGATACCTCCTGTGCCGACGGGGAGACACGCTCTCGACCCGTGGACAAACTCTCAAAGGATCCGGTTGACGCAGCGTTGACGCGGCGAGGCGTCGAGCGATCTGCGCCCGGAAGCACGCGCAGGTCGCCGGGCTGCGGGCAAACGGCCTGAAGGAAGGTGGTGGACGCACTTGGGCTCGAACCAAGGACCCGCTGATTAAGAGTGCGTCATTCTATCTTAATTATCAATCACTTAGCTGCATTCGTGTCTATCGATTTTTCAACGAATACGTAGTATAGACAGCACCGGGTAACAACGGGCAACGGCACAAGTTGAGCCACATCGCGGGTGACAGTGGCGAATTTCGCCGCGACCGTTCTGATGGCCAGGATGATCCACGTGGTGCCGTTCGTCCAAAGCCCTCGATCGACACGATTGGTGGATGCACGAACCCGCTGCGCGGGAGGGGTGTTTGAACCGCCCCGGGTTTGCCGGAGGCCGTTGGATGTGAGTCATGCGGCCATATCGATGACGTCCGCGGCAGCATAGAACTGGTCTTCGGCTTCGGCAGGCGGGATGTTGCCGATGGGTTCGAGCAGCCGGCGATGGTTGAACCAGTCGACCCATTCGAGGGTGGCGTACTCGACCGCCTCGAAGCTGCGCCACGGGCCGCGCCGGTGGATCACCTCGGCCCTGTAGAGGCCGTTGATCGTCTCGGCCAAAGCGTTGTCGTAGCTGTCGCCGACACTGCCGACCGATGGCTCGATCCCGGCTTCGGCGAGGCGTTCGGTGTACTTGATCGACACGTACTGGCTGCCGCGGTCGGAGTGGTGAACGAGGCCGCCACCCCGCATCGGTCGTCGGTCGTGTAGTGCCTGTTCCAGCGCGTCGAGCACGAAGCCAGCGTGCGCGGACCGGCTGGCTCGCCAACCGACGATCCGGCGAGCATAGGTGTCGATGACGAAGGCCACGTAGACAAATCCCGCCCAGGTGGCGACGTAGGTGAAATCCGACACCCACAGCATGTTCGGTGCCGGTGCACGGAACTGCCGGTTCACCCGGTCGAGCGGGCATGGTGCCGCCTTGTCGCTGACGGTGGTGCGCACCGGCTTGCCGCGGATCACGCCGGCAAGACCCATCGCGCGCATCAGGCGGGCAACGGTGCATCGGGCGACGTCGAACCCCTCGCGCCGCAGCTGGTGCCAGACCTTGCGCACGCCGTAGACGCGGAAGTTCTCCTCGAAGATGCGGCGCACCTCCGGCTGGAACGCAGCATCGCGCCGAGCCCGAGCCGACCGCCTGGTCGGCTCAACCCTCTGGGCGACGTGCTCGTAGTAGGTCGACGGGGCGATCGGCAGAACCTTGCTGATCGGCTCGACCCCGTAAGCCTCGCGATGCACGTCGATGAAGGCGATCATCGCTTCAGTGGGCGGTCGAGCTCCGCCATCGCAAAATACGCCGACGCCTTGCGCAGGATCTCGTTGGCCTGGCGCAGCTCGCGGTTCTCCCGCTCCAGCGCCTTCATCCGGTCGGCAACGTCGCTCGGCACACCGGCGCGCATGCCGCTGTCGACCTCGGCCTTCTTTACCCACTCGTGCAGCGTCTGACCCGCGCACCCGATCTTCGCCGCGATCGAAACCACGGTCGCCCAGCGCGACGGATGATCCTTCTCGTGGTCCAGTACCATCCGCACCGCCCGGGCGCGCACCTCAGGCGAAAACTTGTTCGTCGTCTTGCTCGTCATAGCCCCTTCCTCTCAGATGTTGGGGCCTCCGACAAACCCGGGGCGGTTCAGAGGGCCCTGTCAAACCAAGTGCACCGGCTGGTAAGCGGGGCAGGGTAGGGGGCGGGCATGCCTCGTCCTCGCAAGCCCGCCAGCCCGTACCGCTACTTCAACTCGTCACCCGAGGTGATCCGTCTGGTGGTGCTGATGTACGTGCGCTTTCCGCTGTCGCTGCGGAACGTCGAGGACCTGCTGTTCGAGCGCGGGATCGACATCTGCCATGAGACGGTGAGGCTGTGGTGGATCCGGTTCGGTCCGATGTTTGCCGCGACATCCGTCGTCAGCGGGTGAGCCGGATGCGAGGGTTCCGGCACCGGCGCTGGCACCTGGACGAGATGTACGTCACCCAAAGGGCGGCGTAGCCAACCTGAACTGCGAGGTGGTCTACCTCTGGCGAGCGGTCGATCACGAGGGCGAGATCCTCGAGAGCTACATCGCGAAGAGCCGGGACAAGGACGCGGCGCTTGCGTTCATGAAGAAGGCGCTAAAGCGCCACGGCTCGCCTGAGGCGATTACCACCGACGGCCTGCGCAGCTACCGGGCAGCGATGAACGAGCTCGGTAATGGCGCGAAGCAGGAGGTGGGACGCCGGGCCAATAACCGGGTGGAGAACTCGCACCTGCCGTTCCGGCGACGCGAGCGGGCGATGCAGCGGTTCAGGCGAATGAAGACGCTACAAAAGTTCGCCTCGGTCCACGCCAACGTCCACAACCACTTCGCCCTCGAACGCCACCTCGTCGATCGCCGGACCTACAAGGAACGCCGCTCCGCCGCGCTGTCGGAGTGGCAGGTCCTCGCGAGCTAAGCCGATGCACCCAAAGGCCGACATGCATCGTGCGGAGAGCGGTTCGCGTTAGACTGACAGCACCCTCGTGACCCTCCGCGGCCTTGCCGCCTTCGGTTTCAACGGGCTTCTGATCGGTCCGTTAGCCGCAGCATTGTTCATCTCGGTCTGGAGCCACATCACGCGGACTTCCGTTCGCGATCGCTGCTTCCAATAGAGCATACTCGCATTCAGCAGGTTTGCGGAGGATGCGTAAAGACGACATAGGCATGATCCGTACAGTGTGCCGGCTTGACGCGATCGCGACGTTGCGCGGAACATCGCTGAGCACGTAGTGACGAGGCTGGCCGCATCACACGGTGTTGATCTGGGGTAGTTCACGATCCGGCGCCTACTGACATCGGGCGTCCGTCAACAAACTGGGCGATTCCGCTGCAGGTGTGCGCGAGATCGTCAGGAAATGCCGCTCGACGACTGCAGCAGAGGCGCGTCGCACTAGAACTACTTGCTGGCCGAGTGTCGTAGCGAACAACGTCGCGCGCAGATCTCTCACCCGATACCGCGCGTTCGGCCGTCGAACACGCCGGAGAACCGTTGCATCTTCCGCATAGCGGTTTAGGCTGTGTCCGCGCGTCGATCCTGGCACGCCGAGACGTGAGAATCTCGCTTCGGATATGTCACCCGCGACGGAAACGGCTTCAAGGGCCAGCTCAAGACGCTCTCGATCCGCACCGAAATCGAGGTCCAGCCCACCGCCCGCAAGAGCAACGACCGGCAGCCCGACTACCGCGTCATGGCGGGCGGGGTCGAGGTCGGCGCCGGATGGAACCGGGTCGGCGAAAGCTCCGGCAACGAATATGTGTCGCTGAGCCTGGCGGCACCGGAGTTCGGGCCGCGCCGCCTCTACGCCAACCTCGGCCGTGCCGCCGGGCAGGACGACGAGGACGCCTTCGCGATCATCTGGAACCCTGCCGACTGACACCGGCAATGGCTCCCGCGCCACTCGGCGCGGGAGCCGACCGCGTCGCGGTCAACCCGAAGGGGGTCGGAAACGGCACCACCCGATTGCGACCCTGCCGGGTGGGGGGCGCAGCGTCCAGTTGGCGAGCGGGGCGGCGCGATCCGGCGACCCGCCGAGCATGGACGAGACGCCAACATGACCGATCCAGACGATACCGCGAGGCGCGCCCAGCGGGCGCGCGAGACCTGCCCGTTCCTCACCACCAAGCAGACCGCATTCCATCTCGGGCTGGCGGCGAGCTCGCTCAAGGACATGCGCGCCGAGGGGCGGGGACCGGTGTGCCGACTTCATGGCCGCGCCTGGTATTATCACATCGACGATATCGAGGCGTGGTCCGCCGCCACCGCGAAGGGCGGCCATCATGGTTGAGGCCCGCGACCTGCCGCTGTTCGCCTTCGGCGACGCGCTGCGCTTAGGCCGACGTCGACGCCGGACGATCGTCCGACGGGGCGTCGTCATCGGCATCGGCACCGCGTGCGTGGCGCTGACGATCGCGTTCCCGCCGCTCCCCCGCCTGGTGTGGAACGCGAGCGCGAGCGCGCCGATCGGCCTCTATGCGGTTACGCCGGGCGCGTCGCTCCAGCGCGGCGACATGGTCATCGCGCGCACGCCGGCCGCGGTTCGGGAGATGGCGGCGAGACGCCACTACATCCCCGCGAACGTGCCGCTGGTGAAGCGTGTCGCGGGCGTGCCGGGCGATCGAATTTGCGCGTCCGGGAACAGCGTGTTCGTCGAGGGGCGCCGTGTCGTGACCCGGCTTGCGCTCGACACCATGGGGCGTCCGCTGCCGTGGTGGACCGGCTGCCGGACCCTCAGGAACGGCGCGCTGCTGTTGCTCATGACGGAAACGCCGGACTCGTTCGACGGGCGGTACTTCGGGGCGACCGAGGCGTCCGATGTGATCGGAAAGGCAAGCGCGCTGTGGGTGCGGTGACCCACCATATCTGCTGCGGAATCGCGCTGACGACGATCCTCGCGGCGCCCTGCGGCGCGCAATCGGTCGCGGACTGGCGGCCGTTGGTGACCGAAGCGTCGCTGCGGTTCGGGGTGCCGGTCGCGTGGATCGAGCGGGTGATCGAGGCCGAGAGCGGTGGCAGCACGACGTGGCAGGGCAGGCCGATCCGGTCGCGCGCGGGGGCGATCGGGCTGATGCAGTTGATGCCGGCGACCTGGGCCGAGATGCGGGCACGCTATCGTCTGGGAGATGATCCCGACGACCCACACGACAACATCCTTGCCGGCACCGCCTATCTGCGGCTGATGTACGATCGGTTCGGCTATCCCGGCCTGTTCGCCGCCTATAATGCCGGGCCGGGCCGGTTCGCCGACCATCTCGGCGGAAGGGCGCTGCCAGCCGAGACGCGTGCCTATCTCGCCAAGGTCGCGGGCAGCGCTGGCCCGGGTGCGTCAGCGCCGCCGCTGCCGCCGCGCGACAGACTGTTCGTCACAATCGGGAGCGCTGCGATCGGGTCGGCGCACGCTGCTTCCGTGACGTCCGCTCCGGCACAATCGCCATCGGCCTTGTTTGCCGTGCTGCCGCGCCAATGACGTAAAGCGGCCCGTGTCGAGCAACCATTGGGCGATCGGCTCGACCCAAACGGTGGTGGAGGGGCTCGTCTCGGGTCGTCCGAGCATGGCGGCCGGCGCGGCGGCTGTGCAAGGCCGGCGGCCCCTCCAATTTTGCTGCGGACCGGAGGCTGCTGCGCAGCCGAGTCTGTTTGTAGCAGCGCAACAAAATCGGTTCCTCCGCCGCCGCTCCGCGGTGCCTCCGCTGACGCTCCGGCAGCCCTGACAGCCGCCGCGCCGACCGCCGGACGAGGGCTGTCCTCGATGATGGGGACTTCAAGCGGATGGAGGTTCTCATGACCATGGTTCAACCCATTGCGGTAGCGTCGGATCGCGTGATGGCGGCGTTGATCGCAGGGCTCGAAATCGAGTTTGGCCGCGGCGCTGGCGAAGGGCTGGCACAGCATTTTCTGGGCGCGGAGGACGCGGATTATCGCTGGGATGCACGGCAGTCGGAACGCTGGCTGGGGAGCTACGAAGGGAGCGAGGAGGATGATCTGGTGCTCGATCGAGTGGCAATCTGCGGGCGGCTCGACGGGAAATGGTTCGCGGCGACGATGATCGTGGATGGCGACGGTCAGGCGCACGGGATGCTCGGATGCCGCAGCTTCATGGGCCAGGGTGCAGCGCGAATGGCGATGGCAGCCGCGCGTTGAAATGATCGGGAAGCGACCGGGATGCGGTGCGAACAGCATCGTGTCCCGGTCTCCTCTTTGCCTCGGCTCGTTGGTGGTCGCGGCGAGGGTGCAGGGTCTAAATGCAGGGAGAGGCGTGCGGGAGATGGGAGGGGGCGTAAGGCAAGATAAAGCTGCGGCACCGGTGTGCCGCTAAGTAGCTGTCTGCACATCGTTTTACGTTATCTTGCTCGGCACTGTCCGTATCGCACCAGTGCCAAGACGGGCGGGATCGGCGGTTTTCCGCGGCTTTCGGCGGCACCGGTTTTCATGTCCTAATGGCACGGCCATGTTGGGGTGCAACCCTCTAGCGGACCACCGTTGATGGCCGATGACACCGAGTTCGAACCGTACCTCGGGCGGATGCGCAGCGGCGGCGGGCGCAAGGCGCGCACGTATCTTGGACGCGTGCTCGCCGCGACCAACCTCGCGCGCGCCGGCGCGACCGCTTCGGGCAGCCGCAAGGCGTTCACGGGCAGCCGGATCGGGCGCGGCGCCGGCGTCGGCACGGTGCTCGCCGCGCGCGGCGACCGGTCGGCGTTTGGCATGCGCCGTGTCATCGTCAAGGCGAGCCTGGTGAAGCTCGCCGGCAAGGGCGCTGCGGGCGCTGCGGCGCACCTGCGCTATTTGCAGCGCGACGGCGCCACGCGCGAGGGCGATACCGGGCGGCTCTACGGTGCGACCACGGACGACGCGGACGGCAAGGCGTTCCGCGAGCGTGGGCAGGGCGACCGGCACCAGTTCCGCTTCATCGTCTCGGCCGAAGACGGCACTGAATACGAGGACCTCAAGCCGCTGACGCGACGGCTGATGACGCGGGTCGAAGAAGACCTCGGCACCAAGCTCGACTGGGTCGCGGTCGATCACGTCAACACCGGCCATCCACACACCCATATCGTGGTCCGCGGCAAGGATCATCGCGGCGCCGACCTCGTGATCGCGCGCGACTATCTGACGAGCGGCATGCGCGAGCGCGCGTGCGAGCTGGTCGACCTCGACCTGGGGCCACGCTCGTCGCGCGAGATCGAGGCGGGGCTACGCGCCGAGGTCGAGCAGGAGCGGCTGACCTCGCTGGACCGCGCCCTGCTTCGCGATGCCGGTGGCGATGGCGTCGTCGACGGTCTCGGTCGGACCGCGTTCGACCAGGCGCTCCGCGCCGGACGCCTCGCCAAGCTCAGGCAGCTGGGCTTGGCCGAGCCGGTGGGGGGATCACGCTGGCGGCTCGACGGCAGGCTGGAGGAGGTGCTGCGCGCGATGGGCGAACGCGGCGACGTTGTCCGCACGATGCAGCGGGCGATCGCCGGTCGCGGTCTCGCTGGCGCGGCCGTCGACCAACAGGTCTACGATCCGGCCGCCGCGACCGCGCGACCGCTGGTCGGCCGCGTGGCCCTGCGCGGGCTCGCCGACGAGCATGCCGACCGCCATTATCTGATCGTCGACGGCGTCGACGGGCGCACGCATTTCGTCGACGTGGGGAAGGGGGCGGACTTGGATCTCGTCCCTGAGGGCGCGACGGTGCGGATCGAGCCGCGCCGGGTGGAGGTTCGCTCGGTCGACCGGACCATCGCCGCGGTCGCCGCCGCCAACCAAGGTCGCTACGATGTGGACGCCCATCTGCGTCACGACCCGAGCGCGACCGAGGCCTTCGCCGAAACGCACGTGCGCCGCCTTGAGGCGATGCGTCGGCAGAGCGGATCGGCGAGCCGCGACCCGACGGGTGAATGGATCGTCGGTGACGACCATCTCGCCCGCGCCGCGGCGCACGAGGCGCGTCTGGTCCGCGACCGGCCGGTGTCGATAGACATGCTCGCTGCGCAGGCGCCGGCGAAACTCGTCGATGTAGACGCGGCGACCTGGATCGATCGCGATCTCGTCGCGGCGGCGCCGATGGCGGTCCGGGAAGCCGGGTTCGGCGCGGACGTCCGCGACGCGCAGGCGCGCCGCCGGCAATGGCTGGTGCAGCAGGGCCTGGCGGAGGAGAGCGATGGCACGATGCGCTACCGCGCCGGCCTGCTCGCTATGCTGCAGCGGCGCGAGCTGTTGCGGGTCGCGGGACAGCTCGCCGACGAGCTCGGCAAGGAGTTCAGCGAGGCCGCCTCGGGCGACCGCATCGATGGCGTTTTGCGCCGCCGCATCGATCTCATCGGCGGCCGGTACGCGCTGGTCGAGAAGGCCCGCGAGTTCACGCTCGTGCCCTGGCGCCCGGTGCTCGAACGGCAGGTCGGCAAGCCGGTAGCCGGGGTGCTGCGCGGTGACGGGATTAGCTGGACGATTGGCCGAGGACGCCAAGGGCCTACGATGGAGTAATCGTGCGTGCGTCCGCTACGACCGTGCGGGTGCCCGGTTCGGGGCTGCGCGTTGAATAGCGATGCGAACAGGAGGCGCCATTAAGATCGTCTACCTGCCGCGCGGCAAACGAGCGTAGGACGATGCCGATTGCATCAACATCAAGCGGACGGCAGGTCGGTTCGACTTGAACGCTCGGCGATCTTGGCCTGCGACGCTGCGGAGCCGGTCGCGCTGATCGGTCGTCCAACAATGCCGGGTACGTTCAGGCCAGCGGGATGAGCGCTGCCGTTGAGCCGCTCCCCTTTCTGGGCGCGCCGTAGTGGAAAGCGTGATGGGCGGACTGGCTGCTTCCCTGGTAATTCTGGTGAAATCGGAGGGGCTTCATCTGGGCAAAACATGGTGGATTACGGCCTGACCGCTTTAGGGCGCCGCATGGCGTTCCCGGCCGCTTGTTCATTAGGAGCACGAAGACATCTGTGCGTCTCAATCTCGGCCGCTCTGTTGGCCTTGAGCGCATCTCAGCTACCAGAAGAGCTCAAGGGTCCAGCGGCCGCCGCCCCGCTGAACGCCGGGACGCCACATCGGTCCCGTACTGCCCGACCACGAAGCCGCAGAAAACGCCCTTCACTATGATGGCGTTGACGCTAAAAGGGCTATAAGGGCGGGTATGGTTGCCGCGAGGTGTGCGGCTGCGGCGACGATTGCGAAACGCCCGACGGGATTTGAGGGGCGCCGCCGCATGAATTTTGCCACGTCGATAGAGGCCCGGCCTCCAGCCATCGGAGCGGACACGCAAGCCGATAGGCGACTGCTGCAGCTTATCGAGGAAAGCGACGCAGATGAGGATTTCTGGTCCTCTAAGTCGCGCGATCGGCGCGACAGCGCTCACTGCCTTTTCCAGTATCCCGCGATGATGGTGCCGCTCGTCCAAAGGCGTCTGCTGAAGCTCATCCTCGAGGCCCGCCCATCGATCAAAACGATGTACGACCCATTCGTCGGTTCGGGTACCTCACTCGTCTCGGGGATGCACTTCGCGCTTGATGTCAACGGCAACGACATCAACCCGCTCGCGGTGCTGATCAGCCGGGTGCGGACGGCGCGCGCCGTCGAACCTCTCATCGGAGCCGTCGTCGCTGAGGTCGCGCGTGAAGCCGAGACCGACGGCAACGTGGCGATTGAGTGCGACTTCGGCAATCTTAATAAGTGGTTCCACGCCGAGGTGAGCGTCGAGCTGTCGCGACTGCGGAGAGCGATTCGGCGGCAGGGAGACCTTTGGGTGCGGCGCTTCCTCTGGGTCACGCTCGCGGAGACTGTAAGGCTGACAAGTAACGATCGGACCTCGACCTACAAGTTGCACGCAAGAGCCACCGCCGAGATCGCGAAGAGGGTTCCGTCCCCTATCGCCGCGTTCAGGGAGATCGGCAGGACGAGCGCCGCGAGCTTTGCCGAGTTCAGAGCTGAGCTGCTACGCCGAGGCTGCCTCAATGGCAGCGTATATAGGGCGCAGACCGACATCCGCGCAGGAGACACGCGAGACGCATCGGACTTCTGCGGGCTTGGCTCTCAAGACCTGATCATGACCTCGCCACCCTACGGTGACAACATGACCACCGTGACCTACGGCCAGCACTCCTACCTGCCATTGCGATGGATCGATTACGCCGACATTGACCCCGCGGCCGACCCTGAGACGCTCAGAACCACTCAAGAGATCGACCGCCGCAGTCTCGGTGGCGCCAAGCACGAGGCGCGCTGGGCCGAGGACCGGCTGTGGTCGTCCTCTCCTACCCTAAAGGCGTTCGCAGACCTGCTTCCCGCGACGCCAGCGGACGGACGCGCACGACTGACGCGCTTCTACTCCGATTTCGCGGCGAGTCTGGCGAAGATCTCCAAGGCCGCGAGCGGCGATGCCTACATGGTCTGGACAGTAGGGAACCGAAGCATCGGCAACAGGCAGGTCCCGACCCACGCCGTCCTCGAGGAATTGCTCAACAACGAGGGATGCACGGTCCTGAAGGTGTTGACCAGGACGATCCACCACAAGCGCATGCCCGACCGGAACGCCAGTTCGGCGACGATGCGCGAAGAAAAAATTCTCGTCGCCCGCAAGCGCGTGAGATAAAAGTGGCGAGAAACCCACATTTTGACGTCAGCGCCGCCGTCGTGCGCCAGCTCGGCGAGGAGCTTGTATCCGACGAGGTCACCGCAATCGTCGAGCTGGTCAAGAACGCCTACGACGCCGACGCGACCTACGCCAACGTAGTAGTCAACACTGTGGACGCGCCGCCGAAGGAGTGGCCGGCATATCCGGACGCGCAAGGCTTTATCACAATCGAGGACGACGGCTTCGGTATGAGCGAAGACGAGATCACCAGCGGCTGGCTGGTGATCTCGCTATCCTCAAAGCGCACGATGAAGTCAGGCGGTGGGCGGACGCCAAAGGGTCGGACCCCGCTCGGTGACAAAGGACTGGGCCGGCTAAGCACGCAGAAGCTGGGCGAGAACCTGGAGATGGTCACGCGCAAGGACGGCAGCCCGTCATCATCGCGCGTTTCCTTCTCCTGGTCGGCGTTCAGGGACGACCGCAGCCTCAGCGAGGTGCCGGTCTCGATCTCGACCGCACAGGAGCCCGAACGCTTGAAGGGCACGGTTCTGGCGATGACCGGGCTGCGCAACCCGGAGGTGTGGCGCGGAGCCGCCGCCGAGCAGCTGGTCGTTGACCTGTCCCAGATCATATCTCCATTCCCAGAGGCCAGGCCGTTCCGCGTCACGCTCAAGATCGACGGACGGCCGATCGACCTTGGCCAAGTATCGGAGCGCGTCCGCAACGCCGCGGTCGGCCGATTCTCCTTCGCCTTCGTCGACGGACGCCTCACCATTGATGGCGCGATCCGCCTTGCTAAGTTACGGGGCAACGACGCGAACGCATACGATACGTTGCTGGCGCCGGACAACGGCAAGGCATTCTTCGAGCATCTTTGCAAACGCCCGCTCCCGATAGACCTGCGCTACGGCCCTGACGGCGCCCACTTCGCGACGTTCAGCTACTCGGTGGAACTCGCTACGCTCGGCGACGTGGACACAATCGCGTCGCTAGACGAGCCCGGTCGTCGTATCCCCGCCGACCCCGGCCCATTCACGGGCGAGATCGACGACTTCCTCCTCCGCGGCGACCAGGCCGCGGTGAAGCTGGCGGGACTCGCCAACGCCAACGAGGTCCAGCAGGTCGTCAAGCGGCAAGCCGGGATCAAGGTCTTCCGCGACGGGTTCGGCATTAAACCGTACGGTATTAACGGGCAGGACTGGCTGAGGCTCGCCGCCGGCTGGACGAGTGCAGGCTCCTTCTACGGCCTACGCCCACAGAACGTGCTCGGCTTCGTGCTCATATCCGAGGCAAGCAACTCGCATCTGAAAGAGAAGACTGATCGCGAAGGATTCGTCGCTAATCCCTGGTCGCAGAACTTTCAGCGACTGGTATCGCACGTGGCGTCTACCATCGGGGACCTCTACGAGACCATTCGCCGCACCTTCAACGATTACCGTCGGGAGATGGCTGAGAGGGTTCGGCCGCTTGGCTCCAGCAGGCAGGTCGTCAGCGACGCGGCCAGCGTCGCCGAGAGACTCGCCTCCTACTCATCGCGAGCGGTTGGGCTCCGAGGCGCCGCCGCTATAGCGCGCGAGCGTATCCAGAAGGTAACCGACCGCGTCGGTGCCACCCCGGTGCTGTCTTCGGCGGGCGAACGCGAGCTCGCCGACCTACTCTCTGAGGCGAATGCCGCCCTAACGGCCTCCAACGTGCTGTTCGGAGAGATGGAAGAATACGGAGAGCAGGCGAAAGCGCTGGCGGACATCGTCGCGACGCTCGCGCCCAGGCTGGACGTGATGTCAGACCAGCTGTCGGACTTCTCGGAACTCGCCGGGCTCGGTTTGGTGGCCGAGACTCTATCGCACGAGGTGCAGAACCAGACGGATCGCCTGATGCAGCAAGCTTCAGGCGCAATCAAAAAAGCACAGTCCGCCCGTCCGCCGAACCGCGACCTCGTCCAATTCGGCCAGGAGGTCACTTCTGCAGCATCAGCACTGCGGCGATTAGTCGGACACCTAGGGCCCTCTCTGCGCTACCAGCGCGACAAGGTCGAGGTCATCGAGATGAGCTCCCTCGTCAGGGACCTCAAAGATCATTTTAAAGTACGCTGGGAGGGCTACGGCTTCGAGTGCTCGTTCAAGATCAGCGGCTCTGATTTCGAAATCGAGACAAACAGGGGCCGGATGCTGCAGGTATTGGACAACCTATTCATCAACTCCGAATACTGGCTTAAGCAGGCGCTGGCTCGCGATCCGCTGTTCAAGCCGGAGATTCACGTTGACTACGAACCATATCGGGTGCGGGTGTGGGACAATGGCGCGGGGGTGGACCGTTCCGTCGAAGACGCCCTGTTTGAGCCGTTCGTTACCTTGAAGCCTAAGGCGCAGGGAAGGGGTCTCGGCCTCTTCATCAACGCGCAGATTCTGGAATCTATTGGGGGCCAGGCGGTGCTCTTGCCCGACCGCAATGATCAAGGCAGGCGGTTCGTCTTCGAGATCGACCTCACAAGTGTTGCTCATGGCTGAGCTAGCCGGACCGACATCAGCATCGGCGTCGGCGGCAGCGCCGCCTGAGGACCAGCCGGGCGAAGGGTCCGCGGTGTCGACACCTACCGTCGGCGAACGCTTCAGTGCCCTCTTCGAAGAGCTTCGCATCAGGAAGATAGTCGTGGTGGACGACGAACTGCGGAAGCCGCTCGATGCGGCCCTGGTGACGCGCGTTCTAGCGGACCAGCCGGCGGCGGGCGGAGCCGTAGCACATCACTTCCCCAACGTTGACCTAAGCGAAGCAAACCCCGTCCTCTTCGAGCAGGTGGACGCGGCGCTGGCGCACATGGGGGCGAACGAGCGCGAGGCTCTCGGGGCGGAGCTGGCTGATTTCAGCCCTGAGGCCGCAGACGTCGACGTCGCGCAGGCCGTCCGGGACCTCGCACCCGCGGACTTCGAGATCGACTTTCTCACCCCAGCCGATTGGGTGGCAAAGCGGCAGGGCCTGCTCGGCGCCTGCACCGAAGAGGCGCGCACGCTCTTCTTTTTCGACCAGGACCTGGATGAGGCGGGCACCCACGGTTTTACGAGGGGCACGCAAATCATCGCCTCGCTAGCCAACGAGGATCAGGCGGCGTTCGGAACACGGTGGTTCTGCGGTATCCTGTCTCACACCCTCGACCGCGGCGCCGAGGTACCAACTTGGCGCCAACTCTCGAATAGCGAGGGCTTGAGCCTCGAACTATTTATGCCGATATCGAAGCAGAACCTGCGAGACGGGAACGCCTTTTACAGCGCGGTGTATCGCACGGTGATCAACATCTACACCGAGAAGATGAAGAGCGTCGCCCGCGAAGCGTTTGAGAAGGCCGTAACAGACTCATTAGAGAAGTTCACGGCCATCGACCCGATCGACTTTGAGCACATGATCGTCAAGTCTTCGGAAGACGAGGGCGTTAGCGAATTGGAGACACTGCTCAGGCTCTATTCAATCGTGCAGCGTGACCACGTGAAATCGGAACTGCTTCAGACAGAGCGGCTCGCCGCTTTCCTCGGTGCCGCCAGAACCGTCAAGAAGATCGTCGATGTTGGTCGCGCGCTGCCTGAAGAGTCGGGCAAACGCCTTGCGCAAATGCGTTTCGATGAACTCTACGAGGCCGGGCAGTTGATCAATCGCTTTCGCGACCCGCTGCGCAACGGCGATCTATTTGAAGTGGGGGGCGGATCGACTGCGGGCCTGTGGGTTCTGATCGCCCAGCCGTGCGACCTTATGGTGCGCTCCGACGGCAGGCGGTCTCATGAGGACAACTTCAAGGTCGCAGTGCTTGCGCCCGTTTGCCGAGGGGCCTTGGGGGAGCTTCCGCGCGTCAAGCAAGGACTCGGCTTCACACTGGAACACTTCGACCACAAAGGGCAGCAATCCGCTTTCGTTAGCTTCGCCGACGCTACCCCGGTCGACCTGAACGTCCTCGACCTAGCTGTGCTCCGTTCAGACGGCGCTTGCGAAATGGACGCGATCGCCACGGAACATATCGGCGGTTTCGCCAGCATCGCTTGGGACGAACGTGCCGCACGGCTGAAGAAGGCGTTCAAAAAGACTGCCACTAGAGTTGAGGAAGTCAGGAAAACGAAGGGCGACGGAGACGCCGCCGATGTTGCCAAGTATTTGCTGCCACCGCTCGCCCCCGCAGCGAAGCTTCGCAGGCACGGCAGCTATGCGACAGGAAAGTTTGCCTACAAGGTCCGACGGTATGGTCGCGTCCGGGAACCCTCAGCCACGTCCTTGCTGGCGGCCTTTGGCCGCTACCTGGCAAGAGACGCCAACGAGCACGACTTTTCGGCCGTACGAAGCCGTTAGTAGGACCCGCAACCTGCGAAGCGGTTTGTCGCGAGCACCGCGGGCTGCCTTTGCCACAGTTCGTGCCCCACCCGGCTCGAGTCCCCGTTTCACTCAGCTGCATAATTCACCGGGCAGTGCCCCGAATAAGCCAAGGGCGGGGTCGCCAAGACGACCACTGTAGCGCTCGCCGAGACGCTCGCGTCGCAGTTTGGCAAACGCGTCCTCGTCATCGACCTCGATCCGCAGACCAACGCGACGACGATCCTGCGGTGGTCGACGACTTCACGCGTAAGCGTGGCTGCAGGCCACGCTTACGCTCAAGGGCATGCCGCCGCTGATGATCGTCAGCGAAAACGGCACCGAGCACCGAGCTGACGAGTCTGGCGATCCTGAGGTGGGCGCAGGAACGCCCTGTCGAATGGCACTACATCGCGCCCGGCAGGCCGCAGCAGAACGGCTACGTCGAGAGCTTCAACGGTCGTCTGCGCGACGAGTGCCTCAACGAGACGCTGTTCGTGTCGCTCGGCGATGTCCGCTCGGTGCTGCGTCTCTGGCGTGACCATTACAACCACGTGTGACCGCGTAGCGGAATAGGCGGGCTAACGCCCGCCGATGCTGCCAAGCGGGTTGTGCAACACCGCCCCGAGAGGCACCATACCAACCCCGGGCTGTGGATCGGCGTGCAAAAGGGACCCCCTTGGCGGGGTGATCGGCGTCCAACAGGGACCCCTCATTTCGATGGTTTAGCCAGCGGCCTGGGTATTCTCAGGCGGCGAGATCGGGATGTTGGTGGTGGAGACTGTGGTTCGGGTTCGGCGCGAGTACGCCGGGGGTAAGCCGATCAAGGCGATTGCGCGGGATCTTCGACTGTCGCGCAAGGTGGTGCGCAAGGCGATCCGCGCGCCGGAAGGTGCGTTTGATTATCATCGTGGCGTGCAGCCGCTGCCACGGATCGGACCGTTCCAGGAGCGGCTCGATGCGCTGCTGGCAGAGAACGAAGCGCGGCACCGTCGCGATCGGCTGCGGATGACGCGCATCCACGACCTGCTGCTGCGCGAGGGGTTCGAAGGATCGTACGATGCGGTCCGGCGCTATGCCGCACGCTGGGCCGAGGCGCGGCGCAAAGACCCCGGCGCCGGCGTGGCGGCGTTCATCCCGCTGCTGTTCAGGCCGGGCGAGGCATACCAGTTCGACTGGAGCCACGAAGACGTAGAGATCGCGGGCAAGCCGATGCGCGTGAAGGTCGCTCACCTGCGGCTGTGTGCATCGCGGGCGGTCTACGTTCGGGCTTACCCGCGTGAGACGCAGGAGATGGTGTTCGACGCGCATGCGCGCGGCTTCGTCTTCTTCGGAGGGGTGCCGCTGCGCGGCATCTACGACAACATGAAGACTGCGGTGACGACCGTGTTCGTCGGCAAGGAGCGCGTGTTCAACCGTCGCTTCCTGGTGATGGCGGACCATTACATGGTCGAGCCGACCGCATGCTCGCCAGCGGCAGGCTGGGAGAAGGGCCAGGTCGAGCATCAGGTCCAGACGATCCGCGGTCGGTTCTTCAAGCCCAGGCTGCGGTTCGCCAGCCTGGAGGAGCTGAACGGCTGGCTCGAGGCCGAGTGCCTGCGCTGGGCTACCCTGCATGCGCATCCCGAGCACAAGGAGATGACGGTTGCCCAAGCGCTGGAGCTGGAACGCCCCGCGCTACAACCGATGCTGGCACCGTTCGACGGCTTCCATGAGACGCAGCACGCGGTGACCGGCACCTGCCTGATCAGCTTCGACCGGAACCGCTACTCAGTCGCCGCCAAGGCTGCTCGTCGAGCGGTGCAGGTCCGGGCATACGCCGACCGGATCATCGTGCGGATGGGTGACGAGGTCATCGCCGATCACCCTCGGTTCTTCGGCCGCGACCGGACGGTCTACGATCCATGGCATTATCTGCCGGCGCTGATGAACAAGCCTGGCGCGCTCAGGAACGGGGCGCCGTTCCAAGACTGGGACCTGCCGGCTGCGCTCGTTCGGCTGCGACGCAAGTTGGGCAGCAACGACGATGCCGATCGGCGGTTCGTTCGCGTGCTCGCCGCCGTCATCACCGATGGCCTGGACGCCGTCGAGAGCGCGGTCCGCGAAGCGCTCGATACTGGTGCTGCCAGCGACGAGGTGATCCTCAACATCCTGTCGCGACGGCGAGAGCCGCCCCGGCCTGTATCCATCGTCACACCCGGCGACCTGGCGCTGATGCACCCCCCGGTCGCCAACTGCGCCCGCTACGACAGTCTGCGAGATATCCGTGCAGCGGCATGAGATGATCGACGCCATGCGCGGGCTCGGGCTCAAGGGCATGGCAGGCGCGTTCGACGAAGCAGTCACCACCGGCGTTCAGCGCAAGCGCACCGCGATGGAGATCCTGACCGATCTGCTGCGCGCCGAAGGCGCACACCGCCATGCCGCCTCGATCCGCTACCGGATGTCGGCCGCCAGGCTGCCGGTCGTGAAGGACATCGACGCGTTCGTGTTCGAGGGCACGCCCATCAACGAAGAGCTGGTGCGCTCGCTTCATGCAGGCTCGTTCCTGCATGGCCGACGCAACGTCGTGCTGGTCGGGGGCACCGGCACGGGCAAGACCCATCTCGCCAGCGCGATCGCCGCCAGTGTCATCCGCGCCGGCGCACGTGGCCGCTACTTCAACACCGTCGATCTGGTGACGCAGCTCGAGGAGGAGACGCGGATCGGTAAAGCCGGCACGCTTGCAGCCCATCTGCGCCGCCATGAGCTCGTGGTCCTCGACGAACTTGGCTACCTGCCGTTCGCCCGCTCGGGTGGGCAGCTGCTGTTCCACCTGATCAGCAAACTCTACGAGCACACCTCGGTGATCATCACCACCAACCTCACGTTCGGCGAATGGCCCAGCGTGTTCGGCGATCCCAAGATGACCACCGCGCTGCTCGATCGCATCACCCACCACTGCGACATCGTCGAGACCGGCAACGACAGCTGGCGGTTCAAGAACCGCAGCTGACCCAACCGAAGAAGGCCGGTTCTTGCTGCTCGCGCCTCCGGTCGGGCTACGCCCGCCCTACGCCGCAAGCAGCAAGAACGGTCCCAGGGTCATCGTCGTATGCCATCGCGATCGGGGGGTCCCTTTTGCACGCCGATAGGGGGTCCCGGTTCGACGCCTATTTACACCCCGGGCCCCAGTTATGACTGGAGGAGCTTTGAGGAGCACGTCAGATGGACGCCGGTGCGGGTTGCGGCATCGTCCGCGCGAGCGTCGTCATCGCCGGAACTGCGCGGCGGGATGAGGCCATGCTTCAACGCCAGAGCGCCATCCGTTACCGGACGACGTCTTCGGAGCTACCGAATGGAAAGCTTTTCTACAAGTTCGTTTGGACCAATTTTGCGATCGCCTGTTCCAGTTGGGTGCGCACAATTTCAGAGCCTGAATACGCTTTTTCCTCAACCGGGAGAGCCGCCAACGTGATGCTCGTGCGGTTGAGCTCAAAAACTAGCGCGACCTTCTCCGCATTTTCGAGCGCGTGCCGACGCGCCTCGATGAACGCCGGAATCTCGCCGACAACCTCGATGGCATATTGGCGATGGCTTTGCTCGGAGATCATGTCCGTAATCAGCTTGATGGACGACAGGATTTTCTCGAGGCCCCCAACAGCGGGAGAGGAACTCGCGATTTCTTCGAGCAGATAGATGCTCAATGCTTGCGTATCCAACTGGAAGGTCTTGAAGCCCTCGATCTCGCGCGCGCGGTCGTATGCCGTGTTCAGGAACATCCGAGCGTTTGCAATATCTCCGGTTCTTTTCATGAAAATTGCATATTGAAGCCAGAAAAGCGGCTCGTCGTTTACGTCCTTGTCATTGGATAGGCGCGTATAGTGCTTGTCCAAATATTGATCGACGCCAGCATGGAATTTCAAGAAGCGCTTCAGCGTCGAGTCTTTCATCAACTCGCCCGCGAGGCGGCGATGCACCCGATCGCTCCGGCGCCGCGTCGATGTTGTGGTAATTACATAGCAGGTTTCGAGGACCTCCTTGGGAGGCAGGATCCGCTGTATCAGATACTCCGACAACAACGCTGAACGCATCTCGACCCGATCGTCGGTTCCGCTCAGAAAATCGGCGCCCAAGCCACCAGATTTCTTCAGTTCAGCATATACGTCGCAGTCGGCAAGCTCTTGCAGGTCGCTGTCGTCCAGCTCCACGCCCGCCCATTTGATGAGCGATGCAAGCGCGATGACTCGGACCAACGAGTTCGAGGCCTTCTCGATCGATACGCGAATCTTCTCGCGAATCTGTGCGTGGTTGTAGAGTTGTGTGACGATATCCCGGATCTCACGGGAGTTGCTGATGATGTCGTCAAAACCTTCTTTTCGAGCGCCGGCGCGGTTTAGAAGGTTGCGCAACTGTTTCTTGTCATCGTCGTCAAAAATATCGAGATTGACCCGTTTCATTGGCTGCGGGAGCTTGCTAACGACCTCGTGCAGGCGCACCTCCTGCTGCCCCGATCGAATCGTTACCGCGAACTTTGCTTCGGGAACACCCGCCGAGACACGTTCGATATTATCGATGGCGGCGTCATAATCGTCGAAAATGATCAGCGCTCGACCCTCGGCGCGAATGACCTCAAGGTCTTGTGCCAGCCGCTTCCCGGCGCGCCGCCACAGATAGCACTTATAGCCCTGCTCGCTGGCGTCCCGCGCCAGGATCGACGTGAAGATCGTCTTCCCATTTCCCAACCTTGAGTGGATCAGCACCGTCTTGTTCGCTTTTAGAAGCATGAGGGCGCTCTCGACACTTCTGCTGCGTCGAGTGACGTAGCTATCGTCACTCACGGTGTTGAAGAACCGACTTTGGCTGAAATTGCCAAAGGTCACGAGGTTGCTGATTTCGACCGGCGTTGGCGCGACGAGCGGCTTCGCATCGATACCTCGCCTCAGGAATTTGAATGATCCGAGCGATTGCGGATTTGCCGGTTTGGATGGCGCCGGAAGCGTCTTCGCGAGGGCTGCAAACCCGTCGAAGCCGATCGGCGCGATTTCACCATACGGCGGCGCTCTGTCGGCAAGCTGTTTGCTCGGGGGATTCCGAGTGACGAAGTGGGTACGGCGTGCGGATGTCTCCCCCGCAGCCATCAACCCTGAGATATGGTGATCGCCGAGGCTGAACCCCATGAAATAGCAGGCGTCGAAGGTACGGCGATCTCGTTGGAACTCGTAAAACCAAGTCGGGTAATCGCGGGTGATGACGTCATAGGATAGGCTGTTGAGGACCAACTGACTTTCGGCATTCTCCTCCGTCGCCTTCCGTATCGAGCCGTGCAGATATACCGCGAACGATTGCGGCAGGGCTCGGGGTTTATCATCTTCGAACGTGAAGATCGGAAATGAACTACCTTTCACTGAGCTCACCATATCGTCGTAGTTCGTCGTGAAAATTCGTGCCCATGGAAGAGATAGGATTTCTCTCTGATAGTCCAGAACAGACGACACCGTGAACGTGTTGTATAGGATGTCGTAAAGGCTCACGTCGAACCGATGCGAGAAGGCATCGGCTACGGATTTCAGATCGTGGTCTCTGGGAGGTTCTCCGACTGCTTCAGCCAGCCGTTCCAACAAGGGCTGCCCGGCTGGGAGTTTCTCGCTCACAATGTTCGTGGCGCCTGCCGAGAAACCCGATCCGAGAAAAAGGACGGAGTTCTTTGGATCTAATATTTCGATCGGCAAGCTTCATCTCCCCAGCGCAGGGGATGCTTAAGCTGCCGACCCTGAGGATGCGAGCCGATTTTGAGTCGGGCCGCCCTATCGATGGCGATCAGCAAAAGCCTGTTCGGCTATCGACCGAATGGCAGCTTCACCTGTTCTCGCGCTCAGAATTGGACATTCCGCAAACGGCCGGACCAAGCCACAAATGGAACTGAATGAACGGCAGAGGATGGGAAGCGTCGGAGCGCCTCTGAGTGGCGGATTCTGGGCCAAGGTGCCAGCCGGATCAGCTTGTTTCGGCTGGTGGCGCCGCGCACCAACTCCAGCGTAGATATGGGTCGATCGAGCGCTTCGGCGAGCAGCCGTAGGGCCGCGTCGTTGGCCTTGCCGTCCTCGGGCGGCGCGGTGGTCCGCACGGCAAGCGAGCCTCCCAATGCAGGCAGCGCTATCGCATCAGCTGAGGCGCCAGGTGACACTCGCACCTCTAACCGCCCGTCCGCATCGGCCAGCGCCAGTATCGCCGTCCTGGACGGCATGGCGAGCTTTGAGCGTGCCATCACCGCTTGCGGACGAACTCGGCCCGCAGCACGAGGCCCTTGATCCCCTCGTAACGGCAGTCGATCTCCTGCGGATCCCCGGTCAGACGGATCGACTTGATGAGCGTGCCGCGCTTCAGCGTCTGGCCGGCACCCTTGACGTCGAGGTCCTTGACGAGCGTGACCTGATCCCCGTCAGCCAGCAGATTGCCGACGGCGTCGCGCACCGCCGGCTGCGCGGCGAGCTGGCGCTTGGCAGCCAACTCGGCTGCCGGAACCCATTCACCGCTGTTCTCGTCATAGACATAATCGTCGTCGGACATGCCGCCTCCTGCTCGATCCTCATAGTCGGAGGCCTTTTACCTCGCGCATCGTTGCGTCGCCAATCGACTCTAGCTAGGTTGACGACGTCGCGAAAAACGACGGCATGATCTTGGCTTGCTGTCGCGCACACGCCGGTCTTTCACCGGCCAGCGGCTCCAGAAACACCTTCGTGGTCGGCATGAGCAATGCTGACTGCGGAAGCAGGAGCGCAATCGATGCAAGAACCTATCACCATTATCGGCGCCGGTCTTGGCGGCCTTACGCTGGCCTGCGTGCTACGTCGGCACGGCGTTGCCGCCACCATCTATGAGGGCGACGCTTCGCCTGAGGCGCGCACGCAAGGTGGGCTGCTGGACATGCACGAGCACAGCGGGCAGCGGGCACTCGCAGATGCCGGATTGTTCGACGGGTTCCTCCGCCTGGTCCGGCCGGGGGAGGACGCCAAGCGGATCGTCGACAAGGGAGGGGCGATCCTGCTGGACAGGCCGGGCAATCCTACCTCGACCCGCCCGGAGGTCGACCGTGGCGAGCTGCGGCGATTGCTGATTGATGCGCTCCCCGACGACGCGATCCGCTGGGGTCAGAAGGTGAGCGCCGTCGGTGCGGCGGATGAGGGCCGGCACCGCGTCGGCTTTGCCAAGGGCACGCATGTCACGGCTAGGCTGCTCGTCGGGGCGGACGGTGCCTGGTCCAAGGTGCGGCCGCTGCTGTCGAAGGTGCGGCCCCGCTACACCGGCACCTGCTTCATCGAGACGCACCTGTCCGCCGGCGATCCGCGCGCCGCGAAGGCAGCGGCGGTGATCGGCAGCGGCACGCTGATGGCGGTGGCATCGGGACAAGGCATCTTGGCGCACCGCAACGCTGACGGCAGCATACACACATACGTCGCACTCAACCGGACCGAGAGCTGGCTTGCCACGCTGCATCTTACGGATCCCGGTGGCGGGCTTGCCCGGGCGGCGGAGTTGTTCGACGACTGGGCGCCGGCGCTGAGGGCGCTCGTCACTGAAAGCGATACCGCGCCGGTGCTCCGGCCGGTCCATGCGCTACCGGTCGGCGATCGGTGGCAGCGTGTGGCCGGCGTCACCCTGCTCGGCGACGCGGCGCACCTCATGTCGCCATTTGCGGGTGAAGGTGCCAATCTCGCGATGCAGGACGGCGCCGAGCTTGCCCGAGCGCTGGTCGAGCATCATTGCGACAGCGAACGCGCATTGGCGGCGTACGAACGGGAGCTGTTCCCGCGAAGTGCTCGTGTCGCCGAGCAGAGTGCGCGGAACCTAAAGCGGTTCTTCGGGGCGAATACCCCGGCCAGCGTGGTGGAGATGTTCGCGGCGTGAGGTGGCCGAGCCATCGGCTCGGATCGCCCTCTGCGGGGCGGCGGCGCGTTGCCTGTAGCTACTGGGCGGCGGGTGATGAACGGAGTCTGCTTCCGGGTAGCGCCACTGCCCCGCTGAAGGCTGATGTGGGTCCGTCCTGCCAGCGGATTGGGTGATGAAAGCGTGCTCATGGTCGAGGCGGCTTGACGGGGCTGAACCGAGGGCTGCACAGACGGGCATGACCTTCTCCCTTCATGCCGCGATCATCCCGTCCCAGGCGCAAATCCTGCGTGCCTCCGCTGCTCTGATCGACAAGGCCGAAGCGTTCTGCGCCGAGCGCAACCTTTCGCCGGACACGCTGATCCAGGCGCGGCTTGCCGAGGACATGCTGCCTTTCGCCTATCAGGTGAAGTCGATGGCGGTGCATTCGCTCGGCGCGATCGAGGGCGTGCGCAAAGGCGTGTTCGGGCCCGATATGACGCCGCCGCCATCCGACTTTGCGGGGCTAAAGGTGCGCCTCATCGAGACGCTTGCCCGCCTTGAGGCGATAGATCCAGCGGAGGTTGACGGCTTTCTCGGCCGCGACATGCGCTTCGAGTTCGGGGAGCGTCGGATGGAGTTCGTGGCGGAGGAGTTCCTGCTCTCATTCTCGCAGCCGAATTTCTACTTCCATGCCACCACCGCGTACGACATCCTACGCTGGAAGGGATTGCGATCGGCAAGCGAGATTTCGCGGGAATGCCGCGCCTGAAGCGCTAACCGCTTAGATCTCACGTCACGCGACCTGCTTCGGAGCAGACGGCTGATTCGGGGCGCAACGCAGAACCCGAATGAACGTCCACTGCCCCGAGTCGCAAGACGGCGCTGAGTGGCTGCGATTGGGTGAGAAAACCCATCGGAGGGCTTGCTCATTGGCTCGATTTGCGTACGCTCGTTGACCAAGCGTTAGCTCGCGTGCATTCCGCGACTCGCACTCCATAAATCCAGTAAAATCAACAGCGAAGGATCCTGACGGTATCCTCGACGGTATTTCCGTTTTATCAGGTTCAATAAGTCATGGAAAATCAATGGGTTAATGGACCAGGAAACAATGGAGTGGGAGTAGGGGTATCGGCGGCAGTCGGCGGCGAGCGGCGGTGATAGCGTAGGTGCTCTATCAACTTTAATCTTCGCAAGGTCGGAACCAATATTTACCGATTTTGTTAATGTCCCGCTCTACACGGTGAACCGTGGAGCGCCGCACGGGCGGCGTCAGGCCTCGAGCCAGACTTGCGAGGAAGCCACGCCCGGTGGTCTCGCCGATATGATCGGCGGAGCTCTCCATGCCTCACGACGAAGAAGAGCGAACGATTCCGCTGTTCGAAGAGCAGGTGCACGTCGCCAAGCGTGACGTAGTCTCCGATCAGCTCCGGGTCACGACCAGTGTCGAGGAACGGGCTGTCCTGATAGAGGATAGCGTCGAGCGCGGCGACCTGCGCGTCGAGCGCGTCCCGGTGGATCGTCCCGTCACCGAGGCGCCCCAGCCCCGCCAGGAGGGCGACACGCTGATCGTATCCGTGGTGGAAGAGCGGCTGGTCGTCGAGAAGCGCCTGTTCGTCATCGAGGAGGTTCGCATAACCCGGACCTCGACCACCGAGCGTGTCGCCATCCCGGAGATTGTGCGCGTGATGCACGCGACCGTCGAGCGAACCGATCCATCATCATCGATAGGGAGAGACAGCGATGGCTGATCCGAAGAACACCCGCGGCGCACCGCCGCGTGAGGTCCACATCGAGAAGAAGAAGACGAACTGGCTTGCCTGGATCCTGCTTGGGCTCGGCATTCTCGCGGCGCTGCTGGCACTCAGCCGTTGCAATCGGCACGAGACCGCTGCGGTCGCTCCGGCTCCCGCCGCGCAACCGGCAACCCCGCCTATCGGCGTTCAGCACGTGACGTTGCCCGGCGGCAAGGTCGTCGATCTTCAACCCGCGACGCTGAACTATAATCTCCAGGCGTTTCTCGCCTCTTCGGCTCCGGCGCCGCGGACGTTCACGTTCGACAGGCTGAACTTCGATACGGCGTCGTCGCAGGTCCGCGCCGATGATCAGTCGACGCTGAGCGCACTGTCCCAGATCCTGGCCGCCTACCCGAAGGCGATCGTCCGGCTGGTCGGCTATGCCGATGCACGCGGCACGGATGCGGCCAATGCCAGGCTCGGCGCAGATCGTGCCGCTGCAGTAGCCAAAGCGCTCACCGACGGCGGCATCGACGCCAAACGGATCAGCACAGCCAGCGGCGGCGACAGCAACCCGGTCGCTAGCAATGCGACGGCCGGTGGCCAGTTCCAGAACCGCCGTACCGAACTCGTCGTCACCGCCAAGTAGCCCGTTTCACCGTCCCCAAGGAGAAGACCGATGACCCGTACCATTACCGCCTTGTTCGACAAGCGCGCCGACGCCGAAGCCGCCGAGAACCGGCTCAAGGCCGCCAATGTCGATGCCAGCCACATCAACATCCACGACAAGTCGAGCACCGGCTTCCATGCAACTGGTCACTCGACCACGCAGGAGCCCGGCATCTGGGGCTCGATCAAGAACGCCTTCCTGCCCGACGAGGATCGTCACACCTATGAGGAGGGTGTCCGCCGCGGCGGCTTCCTGCTGACCGCCGACGTGGGCGAAGAGCATGTAGACGAAGCGGTGCGTGTTCTCGAGGAGGCCGACACGGTCGACATCGACGAGCGCGCCGGCCAGTGGCGTTCGTCCGGCTGGGACTACGCCCCCGAGACGGCGATGGGTGCCGGCGCGGCTGCGACCGGCTACGGCAACGGTCCGAACAAGACGACCGGCAGCCAGCGATGTCGCGGGCGAGCAGAGCATCCCGATCATCGAGGAGCAGCTCGTGGTCGGCAAGCGCGAGGTCGATCGCGGCGGTGCGCGCGTGCGCTCCTACGTCACCGAGGTCCCGGTGCACGAGCAGGTCCGCCTGCGTGACGAGAAGATCAATGTGCAGCGCCGCGCGGTCGACCGTCCGCTGACCGACGCCGACGACGCATTCCGCGAGCGCACGATCGACGTAACCGCCACCGGTGAAGAGGCGGTGATCGGCAAGACCGCCCGCGTCGTCGAGGAGGTCGTCGTCTCTAAGACCGCCGGCGAGCGCGTTGAGGACATCAACGAGACCGTCCGTCGCACCGACGTCGAGATCGACGAGGACAAGGGTAGCGCCGCCGATCCGGCTTACCGCCGCTAAAATGATCCTGGCGTGCGAGCCTCGCTTGCACGCCAGGACTTCCGTCTTCGAAAAGATTGGTTGCGGAGAATGTTTCTGGCCGACGACGTACCTAGTCTCGAAGTTGCGGAGCAAAGCAATCAGCTCGCCGAACTCGTCGAGAAAGCCTTCCCTGATTTACGCTTGGGCAAGCGCAGGCTCGAGCGGTCCGGCGGTGACCATCTCCTATTGATCGTCGATGAGTATTTCGCCTTCCGGTTTCCCCGGACCGGCATGCACAGCCTTAACCTGGAGATCGCGGTATTAGAGCGTCTGCAGCGTCATTCGTCCGTGCCTACACCCGCATATCAATATGTCGATCCATCAGGTCGCTTCGCTGGGTACCCGTTCATCAAAGGCACGGCGCTGACCCCCGCCCGGTTCGCTGGCCTCGCAGAGCATCTTCAGAACGACGTCTTGGTAACAGCGGGGATGTTCCTCACCGAATTGCACGGACTCGCAGCTAGTTCGATCGCGCCGCTTCAAGAATGGCCTTCTACCTGGACAGCTGCCGAGTATGCCGACCGCGGGGTGACTGAGCATCTTCCTCTGATCGACGTGCAGATGCCGGTACAGGCCTGCCGGGTTGCCGAGTTCTATAACCGCTACCGCGATGTTGCTCCGCCGCAGCGCGTGGTCGTCCATGGCGATTTGGTCGTCGAGCACGTCCTGCTGAACGACGCGACCGAGCAGCTCTCCGGCATAATCGATTTCGGCGACGTGGCGCTCGGGGATCCGGCACAGGACTTTCTCGGCTTCTGGGCCTTCGGCGCCGAGGCGGTCGGCAGGGTCGTGGACATGTATCGGCCGGCAGTGGCGGACCCGAACTTGCTGGCCCGCTCGCGTGACCACTTCGTGCGCTATCGCCTCGACCGCATGTTCGAGGGGCTGAGCAGCGGTGACCGTACGGCGAGGTCCATCGCAGCGGAAATCGACACGTTGCTCACTGTTTAGCCTCAACAATCAACCAAGGAGATGATGATGGAAGACTCTCGAACAGGTTCAGCAAAGCCGACCGCAGGCAGCGCCTATGCCGCCGCCTCGAGCGAAGCACGCGCAGGTCTCGATCGGGCCGCAGGTGCGGCCGCTTCGGTCAAGGATGCGGCTGAACAGACTAAGGCGCAGGTCAAGGACCAGGCATCGTCACTCATCGGGCAGGTGCAGGACAAGGCGGTCGCTGCTGCCAACGAGCAGAAGGAAGGCTTGGCAGATCAGATCGAAAGCCTTGCTCAATCGGTCCACAAGTCCGGCGAGCAGTTTGCCGGCCAGCAGGACTGGATCGCTGGCGCGATCGACCGGGGCGCCAACGAGCTCAGCAGCCTCGCGAACGCATTGCGCGAGAATGATCTCGGCAGCCTCTATGGTCAGGTCAGGTCGCT
This sequence comes from Isosphaeraceae bacterium, assembly GCA_965201075.1. Taxonomy (GTDB): domain Bacteria; phylum Planctomycetota; class Planctomycetia; order Isosphaerales; family Isosphaeraceae; genus CBDAVP01. The sequence goes on from CBDAVP010000017.1 coordinate 354,304, forward strand.
GGCGCGCCAACAGCCGGCCCTGTTCATCGGTGCGTGTCTCGCTGGCGGCTTCGCGCTTGCCCGCGTCGGCAAGCTGGTTGCGGCCGACGTCTCACGCGACGATCTGCCGACGATGCCGGAGGTCGGTCATGGCAGCCGTTGATCCAGGCGGACCGCACTCGATCGGCCAGATCGCCAGCGGCCTCGCCGGCGACGTCCAGGATTTGGTCAAGGGGGAGCTCGCGCTCGCGCGCGCCGAGTTCGATCAGAAGCTCCACGGTCTCGTCATCGCGGCAATCTCGATCGTGGGTGGCGCGCTGGTTGCGTTCGCGGGCCTCGTCGTCGTGCTTGAAGGGGGTGCCGCGGTGCTCGCCTTTTGGCTGCCGGCATGGGCGTCGTTGCTGATCGTCGGCGCGGTGATCGTGCTGGTCGGCGGGCTCATCAGCCGCGGTGGCCTCGCCAAGCTGTCGCTCAAGGCGATTATGCCCGAGCGCAGCATCAGCAGCGTCCAGAAGGACGCGCACATGATCAAGGAGCACACATGATGGTCGACATTTCCGAGACGGATCGCATCGAACGCGACTTGGCAGCCACTCGGGCGCGTATGGACCACCGTCTGGACGAGCTGCAGGACCACCTGACGCCCAAGCAAATGCTCAACGACGCGTTCGCCTACTTTCGCGGCGGTGAGGGTGCCGATTTCACCAAGGATCTCGTGACCAAGGCACGGGCCAACCCGCTGCCGGTCGCCCTCGTCGGTATCGGCATCGCCTGGTTGTGGGCTTCAAACCATACACAAGCCGCCCCCGCCGAACCGGCCAACCGCCGAACGCCGATGCCGGTATCCACACCGCATACAGACCTGGATGCGAGGCTTCGTCTTGCCGAAGGCGACGTGCAGCGGTTCGATCATGACGACGACGACAGCTACTCGGCCCGGGTCGACGATGCCCGCGGCAAGGTTCTCGGCGTCGCGCGGGATGCGTCCGACACGGCTGCGTCCTACGCGCAGCGGATCAAGGATGCCGTTGCCTCGGCAGCGCAGAGCGTTCGAGAGACGTCGCACGATCTCACCTCCGGTGCGAGCGATGCGCTCGGCCGCCTCGGCAGCAGCGCGGGCGAGCGTGCGAACTCACTTCAGGAAGGTACTCACAACATGGCTCGATCAGGTCGGAATGCGTTGGCGTCGGTCACCAGCAACCCGTTCGCACTCGGCGGGATCGCCGCGCTCGTCGGTCTCGTGGCAGGAGCGCTGCTGCCGACGTCCGACGAGGAAGAAGCAGCACTCGGCTCGGTTGCGACCAAGCTGCGCACGGCCGGTCGCGATCTGGCACAGGATGTCGTCGATCGCGGTGGGCACATCGTCACCGACACGCTCGATGCGGTCAAGGGCAGCGCCGAGGCACACGGTCTGACCAGTGGCAAGCCTGTGGGCGAGCTGCTCGCCGACGTGAAGAGCGGTGACCTCGTCAGCAACGTCAAGCAGGTCGCCCAGGAGACGCTGCAGGCCGGCAAGGACAGCGCGCAGACGCATATTGCGGCTGACAGCAAGCCCAATGCGGACCAGCAGCGCGGCTGACCGGCTCGCAATCATGTTTGACCGCCGCTTGGCGGCGGTCATTTCATCAGAACAAGGCCGCCGCTGCCGAATTGAGCGCCGACGTCGTGCGCCACTCGCCACAAGGTACATACATGACCAATCCCGACAACGTTGCCGGCTATCGAGACATCCTCACGGGTAGCCAGGACGCTCCGGCACCCAACGATGGCGCCGCGCAAGTTGCGGGATCATCCGCGCCCGAGCTGAAAAGCCTGCTCGGCATCGCGGTCGGCACGCTGGTGATTGCGGCGCTGTACTTCGGCAAGGAGGTACTGATCCCCATCACTCTCGCCGTGATGCTGTCGTTCGTGCTGTCGCCGGTGGTCAACTTCCTGCAGCGGCTGCGCCTGTGGCGCGCGCCTGCCGTCATCCTGACAGTGCTTGCCGCGCTCGCGCTCCTCGGATTGGTCGGCACAATCATCGGCAGCCAGGGCGCGGCGCTGGCCGGTAATGCTCCCGAATATGCCAAGACCATCGAGGCCAAGGTCGAGGGTGTGCAGGGTTTTGCGGTCGCCAAACTAGCTGCCGTCACGAAACAGCTCGGCGGAGCGCACACGCCGCCGGGGCGTGCGAAAGGTCCGGCGCCGACGCTGGCACCTGCCGCTCAACCCGCAGTCGGCGGCCGGAGGCCGGTGCCGGTCGAGGTGGTGCAAGGCCAGACCTCGCCGTTCACGATTGCCCGCGCGGTGCTTGCCCCAATCCTGAGCCCGCTTGAGACGACGATCCTCGTTCTGATCGTGGCGATCTTCGTGCTGATGCAGAAGGAGGATCTGCGCGACCGCTTCATTCGCCTGTTCGGATCGAACGACCTTCATCGCACCACGCGCGCGATGGACGATGCCGGACAGCGCTTGAGCAAGTACTTCCTGTCGCAGCTGGCGGTAAATACCTGCTTCGGCATCGTCATCGGCCTCGGCCTGTGGGCGATTGGCATACCGTCGCCCGCGATGTGGGGGCTGATGGCGGGGCTGCTGCGGTTCGTGCCCTATATCGGTTCGCTTCTGGCGGCGGTGGCGCCGGCGGCACTCGGCGCCGCGATCGATCCGGGTTGGGCGATGGCGATCGAGGTGGTCGCGCTGTTCTTCATCGTCGAGCCGTTCACGGGCTACGTCGTCGAACCCATGCTTTATGGCCACTCCACCGGGCTCTCGCCGGTCTCGGTGATCGTCTCCGCCATCTTCTGGACGTGGGTGTGGGGTCCGATCGGGCTGATCATGTCTACCCCGCTCACTCTCTGCCTGGTAGTGATGGGCCGGCACGTGAAGAGCCTGGAATTCTTCGATGTGCTGCTGGGTGATCGACCGGCGCTGACACCGGTAGAAAGCTTCTACCAGCGCATCCTCGCCGACAATCCCGATGAGGCGCTTGCCCAGGCTGAGCTGCTACTCGCCGACCGGCCGCTGGCAGACTATTACGATAGCGTCGTTCTGCAAGGGCTCAAGCTGGCGGTCGAGGACCAGGCCAAGGGCACGATCGACAAAGCGCGCGCGATCACGATGACGCGCTCAATGTTGTCGGTGATCAACGATCTGAATGACCATGTCGACGTAGGACCTGATCACGATATGACCGCATCGCCGCCGGCAGCGTCAGGACCGGTCGCGTGCGTGTCCGGGCGCGGACCGTTCGACGACGCCGTCTCGACGATGCTGGCGCAGCTGCTGAAGCAGCGTGGCGCGGCGTCGCGTTCGATCGGCAACGCAATGGTCTCGCGAGAGGGCATCGCTCAACTCGACCTCGGCGGGGTCGAGGTCATCGCCATATCGTACCTCGAATTGGCAGGCTCGCCCGCCGAGCTTCGCTACCTCATCAAGCGCCTGCGGCAGCGAGCGCCGGGCGCGAAGATCATCGTCGGCCTGTGGCCGGAAGGGGAGGCGGCGTTGGGCGACGCCGCCATCCAACGCACCATCGGCGCGGACGCCTACGTCGGGTCGCTCAAAGCCGCAGTCGCCGCAATCATGAATGAGCTTGGGGCGGAACCTTCTGCAATCGAACCAGAGGCAGCCGCGGCATGACACAAACCGATGACGCCAACGCGGCTCGGCTGGTCACGATCTCGTCCGACACCCTGACTGCCGAAGTTTCTTGCTACGGCGCAGAGCTGCAGCGGCTAACGACAACCAGCGGTGCCGACCTCCAATGGAGTGGGGATCCGGCAGTCTGGCACGGACGTGCGCCGATCCTGTTTCCCGTGATCGGACTTCTCGAGCGCGGCCGGTACCGGCTCGACGGCAAGGTCTATGCGATGCCGAAGCACGGTTTCGCCAGGCACTCCACCTTTGAGGTGATCGCGACCACCGCCAGCTCGGCCGAGTTCCGGCTGTCCGCATCCGAGGCCACCCGGGCGATCTACCCGTTCGAGTTCCAGCTCGACATCGACTTCGAGCTCAGCGCGAGCATGCTGACGGTCGGAGCGGTGATCTCCAACCACGGTGATGTGGCGTTGCCAGCGAGCTTCGGCTTTCATCCGGCACTGCGTTGGCCATTACCCTTCGGCAGGCCGCGTGCCGATCACCGCATTCGCTTCGACTGCCACGAACCCGCGCCCGTCCGGCGGATCAATGCCGACGGGTTCCTGACGCCCGAACCCCATCCCAGCCCAATCGTGGAAGACACGCTCAAGTTACGTGATGAGCTGTTCGTGGACGATGCTCTGATCTTCGATCGGCTCAACAGCCGGCATGTGAGATACGGTGCGAACGACGGCCCGCAGCTCGAGGTTGGGTTTGCCGACTTCCCAACGTTGGGCGTATGGACCAAGCCGGGCGCGCAGTTCATCTGCATCGAGCCGTGGCACGGCTTCTCCGACCCGGTCGGGTTCTCGGGCGACATCCGAGAGAAGCCTGGCAGCTTCGAGGTGGCTCCGGGTGGCTCCAAAACGCTGTCGATGAGCATCTCGCTCACGGGCACCGCCCCGTCTTAGCCGTCCTGTCCAACCCAGCGAACCGGCATCAGTGAGGAAGACCATGTTTGAGAATCAGGTAGCGATCGTCACGGGCGGCGAGTCCGGTATTGGCGCGGCCTGCGCCAAGGCGCTGGGCGATGCGGGTGCGCGCGTCGCCATCACCTACTTCCGCGACGAGGCTGCCGCAAAGGCGGTCTGCGCCTCGATCGGGGGCGAGGATCGGGCGATTGCCGTTCGGACCAACGTCGGCGACGAGGGGCAGGTCGAGGCGCTGTTCACGGCGGCCGAGCAGGCGTTCGGCACCGCCAGCCTGCTGGTGAACTCGGCCGGGCTCAACATGACCGGCGTAAACCTGGTCGACATGGAGTTGGCTCTGTTTGACCGGGTCATCCGCTCCGACCTCTATGGACCGTTCCTGACCTGCCGTCGGCTGGTGCGCGCGCTCGAAGGCAAGGGAATGAAGGGCCGCATCGTCAACATCTCCTCGATCCACGAGAAAGCCCCGCGTCCCGGCGGCGTCGACTATGACTCCGCCAAGGGTGGCCTGTCGCAGCTCACCGCCACGCTGGCACTGGAGCTCGCGCCCAAGGGGATCGCGGTCAACGGGGTCGCTCCAGGCATGATCCTGACGCCGATGAACCAGTCGGCGCTCGACAATCCGCAAGAGCTCAAGACCAAGGAGGCAGCAATCCCGTGGGGCCGTGCCGGCCGGCCGGACGAGGTCGCCGCACTGGTAAACTTCCTGCTTTCGCCGGCGGCGGACTACATCACCGGCACAACCGTTACGATCGATGGCGCGCTGTCGCTCACCGTCGCGCAGGGAGCCTGAGCGATGGTCGCCTATGCCGTGGAGCAGCTTGACGACGTGACGCTGACCGGAGGGCCGCTCGACCGGAAGCTCGACCTGATGAGCCCCTTCGTCTGGAAGGACGGAGGTAACTACCGCATCATGGTGCGGGGCGTGCCATGGCCGCTGGGGCCGACCGACCCGACCGGGCTGATCGGTGGCGGCAGCAGCAGCGACGGGCTGACCTTCGCGATGGACAATGGGCTCGCCATCACGCCTGGTCCGGATCCCTTTGATCTGGGCGGGTGCGAAGATCCGACCGTTCAGCTGCTGCCGGATGGCCGCTACCTGGTCTACTATACGGGCGTGGACGCGGCCCGATTGCAGGGATCGATGATCCTGGCAGAGGGGCCAAGCCTGCACGAGCTGACCAAGACCGAGCTCGTGCTGAAGGCGCCACCGGGCGAGGGCAACATCAAGGAGGCGACGCTCGCCGAGACCTCCACTGGTGAATGGCGGCTGTTCTACGAATATGCCGCCAACGAAGCATCCCGCATCGGCATGGCCGGCGGTCCGTCGCCGACCGGACCTTGGACGGTGCTGCCCGATCCGTTCGGCATCCGCGAGGACAGCTGGGACAATTGGCACCTGTCGACCGGACCGATGTTTCAGGTTGCGGGGCAGGATCCGGTCATGTTCTACAACGGCGCCACCCACGACGCCCGCTGGCGGATCGGCTGGATCAGCTTCGACGCCGACTTCACGCGTGTGACTGGACGCGGGCTCGAGCCGCTGCTCGTGCCGCCACCGCCCACCCATCGCGCCTCCACCGACATCGCGTTTGCGGCGTCAACCGTGAACGAAGGCGACCACATCGCGCTCTATTTCTCGCTTGAGGACCGCATGCTCCGTCGCGCGCTCGTCCGTCGCTACACCGCTTGAGCCAAGCTGCGCCCGAGCTTGCCCTTACACATTTGCCGGTTCGGCCGGCGGAACAGGAGTTGCCATGTCGCTGATGGAGATGATCGAGCAGGCCGCGGGGAGCGGTGCGCTCCAGCAGATCGGAGCACGCGCCGGCATCTCGCCGGACCAGCTGCGGAACGTGATCGGCAGCTTGGCACCGGTGCTCGGGCCCAAGCTCGCCGAGCATGCGGCGACGGGTGGCCTTGATGGCGTTCCCGTAGGTGACGCTGCCCCGGCACCGGGCAGTGCCGAAGCTGACGAGCACGGTCGTTCGATCCTTGGATCGATCTTCGGCTCCAAGGATGCGAGCCGATCCGTCGCCGCCGATGCCAGCGCGAGCACCGGGGTGAACGTCGACACGATCAAAGCCTTGCTCCCGCAGCTCGCCTCGATCGCCGCTGTCGCAATGGCGTCTCGCCAGGGTGGATCAGGTGGTGGCCTGGGTGGCCTGCTTGGCGGCCTGCTCGGCGGCGGCGCTCGTACCTAACCTATCCACGAAGGAGACAACACGATGAGCATCTTCGGCACGATCATGAACAAGATCTTCCATCACGGCCAAGCTTCGCCGGCCGCGACAGCATCAGCTCCGGCAGCACCAGCGGCAGCACCCGCCGCCGCGCCGGCACCTGCCGCAGCACGCGGCTGCGGCAGCCCCGCAGTCGGTCGACGTGGCCGCCGTGCTGACACAGATAGCGGCGCAGAAAGGCCGGCCCTCCAACTGGCAGACCTCGATCGTCGATCTGCTGACGCTGCTCGATATGGACTCCAGCCTGTCGGCGCGGAAGGAGCTCGCGAACGAGCTCAACCTCCATGTCGGCGCCGACGGCAGCGCCGAGGAGAACATCGCGCTGCATAAGGCGGTGATGGCGAAGCTCGCCGAGAACGGCGGCAAGGTTCCCGCCGACCTGCGCGGATAAGGCACCACCATGGCAACTTCGGACGATCGTGGCCGTACGGCCTCCAACCCTCTGGCGATGCCGCTGAAGGGCTGGAAGGACGTGTTCGTCCGAACCTGGGCCGAGGCGGGCGACGACAATGTCGGCCTCGTCGCGGCCGGCGTCGCCTTCTATGGTTTCCTGGCGCTTGTTCCCCTGCTCGGTGCGATCGTGCTGAGCTATGGGCTCGTGGCCGACCCGAAGACCGTCGTCCACAACATGCAGGGCCTGACCTCGGTCATGCCGGGCGACGCCGCCAAGCTCGTCGGCGAGCAGCTGATGAACGTGGTCAAGACGTCGGGCAGCAAGAAGGGGCTCGGGCTTCTTCTCGCCTTGGCGCTGGCTGTGTTCGGCGCGCGCAGCGCCGCCGGCTCGATCGTGACCGCACTCAACATCGCGTATGAGGAAAAAGAGAAGCGTAGCTTCATCATCGTCAACCTGCTGGCACTCGGCATCACCGCCGCCGGCGTGGTGGTCGCGGTCCTGGCGGTGGTCGCAATTGCGGCGCTTGGTCATCTCGAATCGCTGCTGCCGACCGCGCCCGGCTTCGTCGTCATTCTGGGCAAGCTGCTGTCCTACGTCGCACTGGCGCTCGCCGGTGCGGCTGGGGCGGCGACCCTCTACCGCTACGGGCCGTCGCGCACCAAGCCGCGCTGGGTGTGGCTGACGCCTGGCTCAATGCTGGCGGCGGTGCTGTGGCTCGCACTAACGCTGGGGTTCGGCATCTACGTCGCAAACTTCGGCAACTACAACGCTACGTATGGTTCACTCGGCGCGGTGGTCGTGCTGCTGACCTGGCTGTATCTGTCCAGCTATATCCTGCTGTTCGGGGCCGAGCTGAACTCGGAGCTCGAGCATCAGACCGCCGAGGATACGACCGGGGGTGCCGACAAGCCAATGGGTGATCGCGGCGCCTGGGCCGCCGATCATGTCGCGCCGGCCAAAGCGCAGCAGGACGCCTCGGTCGACGCTCCAACCAAGTCGATGAGCCCGGACGCGCCACCGCCAGCCTCTCAGCCCTCGCTTGCCGCCGAGTACATGACGGCTCGGGCGGGATCGCACCTGGGTGCAGCGATCGGCGCAAAACGAGCGGGTATGCTCTCCTCGAGTATGGCCGTGGTGGGCCTCGGCTTTGTGCGTCGCCGCGGCAAGGCCACGCAAGGACTGGCCCTGCTCGCCGTCGCCGTTAGCTTGAGTTGGCTCCAGCGCGAGGCGCAAGAGGCACCTGGCGACGAGTAGGTCCTAAGCGTGCTGCAGTACGCAACGCAGCGCCCGCCCTGATAGTTTGATGCACCGGACCCGCGTGCCTGCTGGTTTGAAAAATACGGAGAAAATGAATGTCGAAAATCAGCAGCCTGGAAGAACTCTACGCCGACGAGATGAAGGACCTGTGGTCGGCCAACGACCAGATGGCCAAGGCGCTCAAGAAGATCGCGCCGCAAGCGACCGACGCCAAGCTGAAGGAGATGCTGACCTCCTCTCAGGACGGTATCGCCAAGCACACCGAGCTCCTCAAGACCCTGATCGAGGAGCAGGGCGAGAAGGTGAAGAAAGAGCATTGTAAGGGCATGGAAGGGCTGGTCGCCGAGGCGATCAAGCATACCATCGACGAGGCGCCGAAGACGGGACCAGTGCTCGACGCTGCGATCATCGCCCAATATCAGCGGATGACGCACTACGGCATCACCGGCTTCGGCACGGTCGCCGCGTTCGCCAAGGCGCTCAGGCTGGATGAGCATGCGAGCAAGCTCGAGAAGGCGGTGAAGGACATGCATCGCGGTGATGACCTGATGAGCAAGCTCGCCGAGACCGCGGTAAACGTCGAAGCCGTAGGCGGCTGAGGCCTCTCAGCGCGGCCGGCGAAGCTGCTGGCCGCGCCGCTGAGCATTGATCCCGGGGGGCTAGTTGGAAGACGAAATTCTGTTGCTGGTGGTCGGCGTCGCCGTGGCGGGCGTCTTCGGCCAGTGGCTTGGCTGGAAGCTGAAGCTCCCCGCGATCATTCCACTTCTCCTAAGTCGGAGCGCTACTCGGCCCGATCGGGGGTTTCATCAAACCCTCAGACGCGCTGGGCGAGGTCATGCGGCCGGCGATCGGTATGGCGGTCGCCATCATCGTCTTCGAAGGCGGTCTCAACCTCAACCTGCGCGAGTTGCGTTCTGCCGGTTCGGGTGTGCTTCGCCTGGTCGGCGTAGCCCTGCCGCTCAACTGGCTGTTCGGCACGCTGGCCACCCGGTGGCTCGCGGGCCTCTCGTGGCCGGTCGCGATCCTCGTCGGCGCGATACTCGTCGTCACGGGCCCGACCGTCATCATGCCGCTGCTCCGGCAGGCGCGGCTCGAGCCGCGTTCGGCCGCCTTCCTGAAATGGGAAGCGATCGTCAATGATCCCATTGGCGCAACGCTGACGCTGCTCGTGTTGAGCTACCTGACGCTTGCCACCACGATGAGCGGCGGAGACGCGATCGTTCATCTCGCCTGGAAGACGGCGCTCGGCGGCGGCATCGCCGCGGCGCTTGGCCTCGTGCTTCCCTACGGCATCCGTACCCTCTTTCGCCGCGATCTTGCGCCCGAATATCTGAAGACGCCCATCCTGCTGGGCGGCGCGCTCGCGGTCTACGCGACGGGCGAGGCGATCCAGCCTGAAACCGGGCTGGTGGGCGCAACGCTGTTCGGCGTTGTCCTCGCCAACATCGACGTGACCGGGCTGCAGGAGCTCAAGCGGTTCAAGGAAGCGCTAACAATTTTTCTCGTCTCAGGCCTGTTCATCCTGCTTACCGCTAACATCGACCGACAGACGGTTGCCATGCTGAGCTGGCCGATTGCGGGGACGACGCTTGCGATCCTGTTCGTCGCGCGGCCGCTTGCGATCGTGCTGGCGACCCTGGGCGCGAAGGTCAGCTGGAAGGAACGGCTGCTGGTCGGCTGGATCGGTCCGCGCGGCGTGGTGGCGGCCGCAATCGCCGGTGTAGCGGGCGAGCGGCTGTCAGCGGCGGGCTACCCGGATGCGAAGCTCGTGCTGCCACTCGTGTTCGCGGTGATCGCGTCGACCGTGCTGCTTCACGGCCTCTCGCTGGCGCCGATCGCGCGTTGGGCGGGGGCTTGCATCGGGCGGGCGCGGCGGCCTGCTGATTGTCGGCGCCTCTTCCTGGTCGGTCGGGCTAGGCGAGGCGCTGCGCAATGCTGGCATGCCGGTCATCGTGGGTGGACCGGTCTGCGCTCGCGCTCAAGACGGCGCGGCTGGTCGGGCTGCAGACGCTGCGCATGGAGGTGCTCTCGACGATCGGCGAGGAGATCATCGATCTGCGTGAGTTCGAGTACCTGCTCGCCGCGACTCCCGACGACGCATATAACGCGCTGGTCTGCACGCGCTTCGCATCCGAGCTCGGGCGCGAGCGGGTCTATCAGGTCGCTCCGGATCGAGAGTGATCAGCGAGCGACATGCCACGTCGCGCGAGTGGCGTGGCAAGATCGCGGTCTCGGACGAGACTGACTAATCAGCGGCTCGCGGAGATCATGGACGGCGGAGCGGCCTTCGTCTTGGAACCTTTCACGCAGGACGGCACGGCATCGGTCGGTGAGGACCCGTCATGGCCAACGGCCGTGCTCACCGCCAGCGGTGGGTTCACCGTGTACGGCCCCGAGCAGGACGTCGCGCTCGCGGACGGTGACCTGCTGCTCCGGCTTCATCAGCCTGCTCTCGTCGCTGCCTCGCAGCCGGATCGGCGCAGGTGGTTCCGCATCTCCAAGCAAGACCGCGTCCGCCGGCAGAAAGCGCGGCCGGCAATCGCGGGGGCTGCGCGCGTGACTTAGGATCGCTCACAGGCGACGGCACCAGCTCAAGTCTGCGCGTTGGCTATTTTCGGGTAGGCGTGCACTGGCAGCTGGCGCAGCGACACCAACTTTCTCGAACGCGAAGAGCCCGCATGACCCAAGCGACCGAACTGCGCACCGGATCTGGCGACGGCCCTGTGGAGCACAGCCAACACCCTAAAGGCGGCTTGCTACACCTGACGCTGGGCGCGATCGGCATCGTGTTCGGCGACATCGGCACGTCGCCGCTCTATGCGTTCCGCGAGACGTTCGCCGGGCATCACACGCTGCCGGTAGATCGGCCCCACGTCTATGGCGTGCTGTCGCTGATCTTCTGGTCAATGATGATCGTGGTCACGCTCAAATACGTGACGATCCTGATGCGGGCGGACAATCGCGGCGAGGGCGGGAGCCTCGCTTTGCTCGCGCTGATTACCCGCAAGCTGGGCGGGTCGCGCTTCACGGCCGGGCTCGTCATGCTGGGCGTGTTCGCCTGCGCGTTGTTCTACGGTGACAGCATGATCACGCCGGCGATCTCCGTGCTTTCGGCGACGGAGGGGCTTGCCGTCGTGCATGCCAGCCTGCAACCTCTGGTCATCCCGATCGCGGTGGCGATCCTCGTCGGGCTGTTCGCGATCCAGCGCTTCGGCACCGCTGCGGTGGGGACGCTGTTCGGACCTGTAGTCAGCGTTTACTTCGTCACCCTGGCGGTGCTGGGGTTAATCAGCATCGCACGCGATCCGGCCGTCCTGCTTGCCCTCAACCCCTTTTACGCTGTTCGGTTTTTTGGCACGGACATCCTTCGCGCGTTCCTGGCGCTCGGATCGGTGGTGCTGGCCGTCACCGGTGCGGAGGCGCTCTACGCCGACATGGGACACTTCGGGCGCACGCCGATCAAGGTCGGCTGGATCTATCTCGTGCTCCCCGCACTGATGCTCAATTATCTCGGGCAGGGTGCACTGCTGATCGCGCGACCAGAGGCGATCACCAGCCCGTTCTTCATGCTGGCACCCGACTGGTTCCGCCCTGCCGTTGGTGATCCTAGCGACCTTCGCAACGGTCATCGCTTCGCAAGCCGTCATTTCCGGCGCCTTCTCGGTGACGCAGCAGGCCATGCACCTCGGCTTCATCCCCCGGCTCAAGATCGTCCACACGTCGGCATCGGCCTTCGGCCAGATCTACATCCCGGTCATCAACTGGGTGCTGATGACGATGGTGATCCTGCTCGTGCTCACATTCCGCACCTCCAGCAATCTGGCGTCCGCATATGGGATCGCCGTCACC